>NZ_JBHTDN010000001.1:0-1382043 GCF_042666505.1 Parapedobacter sp. GCM10030251
CACAGTCGGTAAGCTGCGTTTCATTCAACCATTGCAGATAATTGACATCGTGCACGTTAGCCGCCGTAATACCGAAATGAACAGGAACCCCCGAACGGGAAATGACCAGCTGCATCTTGAACCCGTAATAATGCAGACGGTGGGAGGCATGGTATCCCCGGCTTGGATGCACCCCGGGATCCTCCCTGCAGATGGCTGCGCGGTTCGCTCTTACGGGCTGGCAGACCGGCACGGGTATGGAATCCAGGATATACCGGTCCGCTGCCGGGTCGATAATCCGGGCGATGGAATCAGACACCCACGGAATGTACTTCTGCATCCTGCGTTTGCGCCTGTTGTAATTTGACCTATCCGGTAAATTGCTGAAATACTGCGGATAGTCGCTCTTTATCTTCCCGTACAGGTAATTTTCCGAATCGATCCCGAGCGCTTCGGATGTCAGGGAAAGGGCGATGATATCCAGGTCACTCATCCGGGGTTTGTTCCGGTAACGCTCCAGATTCCCGTCGGCATACAGGTATTTTGACAGAACAGATTTGCAAATCCGCCGTATCTTCTCGAAATTCGTCTTTAAGTTGTGCATATAGAAAAATGTGAGAAACTTTTCTAATATACTGAATTTCAGTATAATGCACAACTTATTTGTTAATTTAACTACCATAAACTATAACGCTCTCAAACCGCACAACGGGTATTGGTTTTAATTCTTTCACTACCCGCATCTATATTGCCATATTTGTAGTAAACATACAGGTTTAGATTTTCATCATCCTTGTATTGGTCTTGGTTTAGTTCTCTACCCGGTACAACATCTATCTTGATTACATTACCGTCACTATCGGCATAGAACTCCAGGCCAATTGATACCTTTTGCTTTTTGACCTCGGCAACGTCCTTATATTTTTCGTAAAGAAAATCGTAAACGTTCTCATACATTTCCTTTAGTGTACCATTAGAACCAAAAGCATTACGCTTAAATGGCGAAACCAAATCAAAATCAAATTTGGTGTTGATAGCCGTGTTCTTAGCATAAGACCCCGAATTGAACGGAGAATACACATCACTTTCATACTTTTCTTCCAAGGCTTTCTTAACCTCACTTTTCTTTTGGATATGTTTCTCCAGAAGTGTTTTTTCTTTGGTAATCTGATGTGTCTTAATTACCGACTCTAAATGTATACTTTTATCCATTTCTAATAGTTTTAAATTACAGATGCACCTATTTGCACCCAAAAACAAAGTTACAAAATATATTCCAAATTACAATTTTGTCAACCAATTTTGTCAATTGTCAGTTTTTGCTCAAAAAGTGACAAAATGGCTTTAATGAAGTTGTGTTAAATAACTGAAATTATGTCATAGTTACATTTTAAATTAGATAATTAACATTTGTATATTGTATTTGTCAACCAAAGTGGTTATTTTTGTAGTATCAAAATCAAACAACAATGGAAATGAAGGCGGTATTTGCAGAACGTTTTAAGTCAGCCCGTTTAATGAATGGATTTTCATTGCAAGATTTGGCTGACGCATTAGACAATAAGTTATCTCGTCAGGCATTGCATCGTTACGAGAAAGGAGAAGTTATTCCCGATGCTGAAAAAATCAATATGCTTAGCAAGGCTTTAAAAGTAAGCGCTGATTACTTTTTCAGAACTACCAAAGTGGAACTAAGTGATGTCGAATACAGAAAGCTTAATAAAATGCCACAAAAGGAGGCGGCTATTATAAATGAAAAGACTAAGGAATATATTTCACGTTATTTGGAATTGGAGGAGATTTTAGGGCTGCAGAATGAATTTGAGCACCCTTTAAAGGACTTCCCTTTAGTTACTGAATATAAACAAGTAAATAAAGCTGCTGAAATTTTAAGAGAAAAATGGTTTTTAGGGAAAGGCCCGATTTTTAATATTGTTGAGCTTTTAGAAGACAAGAATATTAAGGTTGTAAAATTGGATGTGGCCGAAGATTTCGATGGGTTACAAACTTTCGTTAATGGGAGCATTCCAGTTGTTGCATATAATGTAAGAAAAGCAAACAAGCCCGACAGAATACGATTTACTTTACTTCACGAGCTCGCTCACTTGTTATTAAAGTTTGGTGATATAACTGAAAGGGAAAAAGAAACTTTATGCCATCAGTTTTCAGGGGCAATGTTACTGCCGGAAGAAACCATCAAAGCAGAGTTAGGGGCACATCGTAATAAGCTTTCCACTTTGGAATTAGGAAACATCAAAAAGCAGTATGGTATTTCAATGCAGGCTATCGTTATGAGAGCAAAAGCTTGCGGAATTATTAACGACCATTATACTAAACAATTCTTTTTCTTTATGAAGCAAATGAATTGGAAAGTGGATGAACCGGTGGACTATCAGGGAGTAGAGGAAAGCAATCGTTTTGAGCAACTTTTGTTTAGAGCTTTAATTGAAGACCAGATTTCAATGTCGAAAGCGGCTTCATTATCTAATCAGTCTTTGGCTGAATTTAAAAAGGAACATCAACCGATGTTTTAATATTAAAATTTATATGCCAAATCCTAGCTTAGGAAATGAAAATCAAAATTGCTGTCACAGATGCTTGTATTTTTATAGACCTGTATGATTTAGGTCTTGTTACCTCATTTTTCAACCTTGAGTTAGAGATACACACGACATCTGCTGTCTATTTTGAATTGTATGATGAACAGCAACAAGTTTTAAAGGCCTATCAATCAGTTGATAGGCTTATTGTTCATAATCTTACAGAAGAAGATTTTCTTCAAATCCATTCAGAATCTTACCCAAAATCTTTATCTGAAACAGATAAATCTGTTTTACACGTTGCCAATAAACTAAATGCTTGTGTATTGAGTAGTGATAAAACCGTTCGTAATTGTGCGAAGAATAAAGACATTGAATATCACGGGATGATTTGGATTTTTGATAAGCTTGTAGAGACAAACATCCTCACAAAGAAAGATGCTGCTAACAAATTAAAACAGCTTGTAGCAACTAATTTCATTTTCCAAAACAATAAACCTTTAGTTGACGAGATACAAAAGAGGCTAAAGCTTTGGTCTTAGCCTTCATAGCCACCAGATAGAAATATTGCTTTATGCAGGTAGAACCACACAAAACCAATGTTTCGCTCTGCATTCTAAAAACACTAAAAGAAAGACGAATCTAAATTTTGTATTAAAATGCCTGTATCTTATTTTTTGAACGAAATATCCCCAGTACCCTCCCAGTACCCTCCAAAGGCGGTATAAAGTAGTTTAAACTAAATGATGTTTTTAAATTATTATATACATAATGTACTAACAATCAATTTGTATTATGATATTTTATACTATTTTAAATTGCTTAGCTTTTGCATGGCATGCAAGAAGTCGTCGGTTCGAATCCGGTATCGTCTATTTGATTATCAAGTGTTTATGAAGAGCTCGCAAGTGCTTCTTTGCATCAATGCCCCCGGTACCCTCTTGGGGCTCAATAGGGGGGTAAAAAAGTCAGAGAGGTTTATTCGATAAGAAGGAAGTTATCTGAATTCCCCGCATACAACTCTGGCAACGGATCCGATATCACCGAAACGTGAACCGGCTAAAAACATTCAAGCGGCAAATGTATGGCAGATTGGGGTTTGATTGCTGAAAGCGTGTATTACGCTCGCCAACCGACATCCCTTCGATGGAGTTGGTGGTGTAGATCACCTTGCGGACATCCTCGTCCCATTCAAAGAATGCGGAGTGGTTGTGCCAGTCCTGGAGACCAAAGCTAGAAAAGATTACAGCCCGCGCTATTAAGTGTCTTTAACCTTTTAATTTCTTCACCTCCTCAGCCAAATCACTCACAACCCTAGTCAAATCCAAAATGGCCTGCGTTTTTGTTTGGTCGTCTTCCAAAAGTTTTTCTAAAAGAGTGGTCAGTTTAGGACTTTCATTGAAAATTGGTTGATGATTTTGATGAGCAACTGCATGTTCCTTAAAATCATGATTATGTTGAATATTATAAATCGCATTGTCGTCATTAAAATTCTTGATGAATTCTACCGTGACGCCCAAAGCTTCGGCCAACTCTTCAAGAGTGGGTTCGTCAATAACCACCTGACTTTCAAACTCGGAAATTTTTTGTTGAGAAAAATTGCTCGGACACATTTTACCGAGCGCTTCTTGTTTAATTCCCTGCATTCTACGAAGCTTCGCTATAACTTCTCCCTGTTTTATTTTTCTTTCTTGTTGAAATACGACACTCATAGATATAATACTTAAAACCCACTGGTATTTTACTGGTACTTTACTGTTTTCTTGTGCGAAATTGGTTTCTTATCTTTGACGTAAAGGTACAATTATTCGCCGACAAAACCACTTTTTAATATGATGTAATGGGTTTTTTCGAGGAGTATTATTTGTCTTTGCGAATTTAAACAATAGATTTGCTCCATCATTATAGGTGGTAGCACTTATGAGTCTTGTCAATGAAACCTGAGAATTTCGATTGGAACAAGACGATAAGTGGACAAACGCCCGTCAGCAATGGCGTGGCGTCCGCTTACTCGTTCCAAGGGCTTCTCAGGGCCTCATTGACAGGTAGGTTGGATGCCACGCCATTGCCGTTAATCTACACCTATCTAAATAGACTCGTTAACCAATAACGAGTTATGAAAAAAAGTTTATTTCAGAATCTTATCAAAAGTCCTGTCTGATCTTAGACATAGACACCTGTAACCAATTTTACCAAAAACTAGATAATAAATGAAGCGAATCTTGCACATAGGGGAGGGATATGTCCTTTCCAAACATAAACTTAAACACGCTTACATACAATATATCAGCCTGTTGGCTGTCGCAACGATCATGTGTTTGGAAGCCCACGCACAGCGCCCCGAATCCTCGGGGCCTGTGTCGTTGGGCATTAAATCATTTACAGAAATTGTTGCTTCCGATGCAAAATCCCAGTACGGCATGCTGGGCGTGCATGAGGTAGGAGGGAAGATCTATCTGGAGATTCCCGATTCACTCCTTGGCCGCGATATCCTTACGATAAACCGGATAGCCAAGGGATGGGCGGGCGACAAACCTTTCGATCCATTCTTAAATTTCATCGGTTTCAGTGGCGATCTCGCGAATGAAAGCCTATTCCGGTTCGATAGGGGATCGGGTGACGCCATCGTCATATATCCGCTCGATTATTCAAACCGGGTTCAGGCTGATGATGGTAAATTGGTGTTACCTGCCAATGCTGATGTTCTGCCCATCTTTCACAGCTTTCCGGTGCTTTGCCGCAACGGATCAGACGACGGATCACTGGTGGATGCCACGGAATTCCTGTCCGGGGACAATACCATCATGACCTTTTCCGGTTCGCTGCGCCGCAAATTTAAGGTAGGAGCCATGCAGCCGCAGCATTCCTCGATTTCGGGTGTGGAGGTAACCGAAAGCAACCTGATAACCACCAGCATCAAAACCTATAGCTACAACAGCGAAACCGTCCGGTTGGGTATGCGAGCGGTTTGGTTTCTACTACCCGCTACACCATATGAAATCCGGCAGCCCGACCACCGGGTGGGGTATTATACGCAGTCAGCGATAGACTACAGTAACGCCTATACGCCGCAGCAAAGCCTGCGGATGGTGAAACGGTGGCGCATGGAACCACGTCCGGAAGACCGGGAAGCCTATTTCCGGGGCGAACCGGTCGAACCCGCCAAACCGCTGGTCATCTACATTGATCCGGCTATGCCCGAAGCGTGGGTACCCTACATGATACAGGGCATCAACGACTGGCAGCCCGCCTTTGAACAGGCGGGCTTCAAAAACGCCATCCATGGCGAACGCGTGCCCCCTGGAATGGAAAGCCGGATGGTGGGCGATGCGCGTTATCCGATGATCTGTTATAAACCGAGCCGCGTTCGGAATGCGACGACTGAACTCGTCACCGATCCCCGCAGCGGGGAGATACTCAACGCGCATATTGCTTGGCACCATGGGCACATCCAAAATATCATCCAATGGCGGTACGTGATGGCACCCCTGCACCAGCGATCGCTGCAGAATAACGAAACGGACACGGCGTTCATCGGAGCCATGATCCGGAAAACCATTGCCCATGAGGTGGGGCATGTACTGGGACTCTTGCATAACTTCGGCGCGTCATCCACCGTACCGGTCGAACGGCTGCGTGAGCCCCAGTGGCTGGCCGAAAACCCTGTCAGCCCTTCTATCATGGATTACGTGCGTGTGAATTACGTGGCCCAGCCGGAAGACAACGTGCCGCTTTCTGGAATCGTACCACGTCTCGGCCCGTATGATTATTGGGCAATCGAATGGGGATACGGGCTACAGGGCCATGAAGAATGGATAACGGAAAAACTGACCGATCCGAACCTTTGGTACGGGCACCAGAGCCGGGTGGACGATCCGCGCTGCCAAGCTGAGGATCTGGGGGACGATCCGGTGGCAGCGGCTGGCTACGGAATCCGGAACCTGAAGCGGAACGCCCGGATTTTTCTGTCCGGCACACCCGGTGATCAGGAACCGGCCCCCGATATTACCGAAGCGTTATTATCGCAATACAGCTACTATGTGCGCCATGCAGTGGTTGCGTTTAATGGACCGCATGAAAAGAAAGCCGCCGCGCTTGCATTTCTGGCGGTTGAATTCTTTAAATGCCCGGATTGGTTGGTGTCATGTGGCGAACGGACGGCCGAAGTTGATGTCCCGACACAGCTCGGAAAGCTTCAACGGGAGCAGCTTCCGATCCTGCTTACCTATCTGGCGGCGAAACGGGATACGCAACTGCTGCAGAACATGCTGGAAATGATCTTTACCGAAGCGGATACCACTGATGGCAATGCGTGGTACATCCTCCGGCTCCAACAGGCTTATGTCGCCGTCCTCAACCAATTGGAAGCCACGATGCCGTATGAAAATTACCTGATCATAAAAATGATAAAGGATGTACTGGCAGACCGCCTTGACGCATTGCAGCCGGGTCATGTCGATCCGCTGACCCGGCTGCACCTGGAAAACCTGAAACTTAACTTAAAACCCTGATAGATCCATGACTTATAAATCAATACAATTGTTTTTGCCGATGCTATCGGCCTGCCTGTCTGCATTGGGCCAGATTTCCGTAAACACTTCGCAGGATGTTTTCCGGCCGGGTGATGCACTGCCCGATTCGTTTTATCGGATGAAACACCGTTCGGTCAATGTGCTGACCGGGCATATGCAGGACATCCGTTTGGAAGATTACCGCGACCAATTGGTTATCCTGGATTTCTGGTTCAACGGCTGCAAGCCCTGCATGGTCTCGCTCAACAAGCTGGACAGTATACGCGCCGCCAGGGGCGACGACCGCTGGGTTGTCTTTCCCTTTACCTATCAAAGTGCCGAAGCGTCCAAGCACACGTTCGACCGTTTCAAATGGGGCTTTACCTCCATCGTGTCGGATACCGTGCTCAGAAAACTGTTCACCGGCGAAGGTTTTCAGAACATGGTCTGGATAAAGGATGGAAAAGTAGTCGCTACACCACCGTCCAGTTTTGCAACGTGGGAAAACATCGAAAAAGTGCTGGATGGTGAACAACCATCAATGCCCTTGCGAGCGGAAATGCGCCTCGCGCTTGATCCGGCCCGACCGATTTTTACCGGCGATAACGGCCCCACAACGATCCGGTATGAACAAGGGGGCGCTAAAATCGGTGGATACGTGCCGGATTACAAAACTACGTATCTCACCACCGCCCATCTCGCGGACACCACGGTCCTTTATTGCAGCAACCTCACCATGGATGAATTGCTGCTACAGGCCTTTGCCGACGAAATCCAGCCGGGTACTCCGCCGGAAGAGGCGCTGGTATGGGACATCGGTCCGGAACGGAAAGACGTCTTTCGGGTAGAATCCCCCAGCGTTGCCAAGGCGCGTAACCTGGATGATTACACGCGGATCCAGCAATGGCGGGAAGCTTATTTGTATGGCTATACTCGCCGCGTTGCCAGGAATTTGTCGGAGAACGCCGCCGCCCGCATCGTGCAGCAGGATTTGAATGCCTACCTCGGCAGCCGATATAACCTGGAGGCAGCGATCAAAAATGGGCCGCCACGACGGTATCCGGTATTGAAATGCATCGGCAGCATGGATAACACGCTCGCACGTTTGTCGGACGAGGAAGATTTGCCCGACCGCGACAAGGAAACCATTGTCAATAGGCAGATGCCGTTCGCGTCGCACCTGCTCAGCAACATCGCCCTTGCCTGCCGGAACGGCACTAGGGGAGAAGTACTTCCGTTGGTAGACAGCACAGGCATTGCAGCCGACTTTCCGGTGAGCTTCCACATCCCCAAGGGGATGACGGAGGGGTGGACGGTGGAAAGGATAAATCGCGAGATACGGCGATACGGATTGAAGGTGGTCATGAAGGAGGATCGCATTCCGTTGCTGTACGTGAGCGAAAGACCGCCCGTTAACAATAGATCAGTCAACCACTAATATCCATAATATGCACAAACTAGTATCAATCAAAACAACCGCAGGCATTGCCGCATTACTCACGACCGCTATTATTTGCCAAGCAAACCCGGTTCAGCAGCGGCTCACCGGCACGGTAACCGATGTGTCGGGCGAGCCTCTTCCGGCAACAAGTATTCGGTTGCAAAGCACCCGGACCGGCATCGGAGTAGGCGAACTGGGGCAGTTCAGTTTGCCGCTCCCTTCCCGGCCGGATACTCTGATTTTCCGGCATGTGGGTTATAAAACCCAGAAAGTGCCGATTTCAGCCGCCACACGGTCGCCACTGAATGTCCAGTTGGTGGTCGACGAGAATACGTTGCAGGAAGTGGAGGTGAGCACAGGGTATTACACCATCCCGCAGGAACGGGCAACCGGGTCTTTTACCCATATCGACAATGCACTGCTCAACCGGAGTGTCAGCACCGACATTCTAGAGCGGCTGGAAGGTATGACCCATAGCCTGCTCTTCGACCGGCGTAACCTGACGGAGGAAAATGTGGACGGTGCTCCGGAACTCCGCATCCGCGGATTGAGTACCATCGAAGGGAACTCGGCGCCATTGATCGTGGTAGACAACTTCCCCTTTGAGGGCGACCTGTCCGCCATCAACCCGAACGATGTCGAAGACATCACGGTGCTCAGGGATGCGGCGGCAGCCAGTATATGGGGCGCGAGAGCGGGCAACGGCGTAATTGTGATTAACACCAAACGCGGACGTTATGGCCAGCCGACACGGATTTCCTTCAACAGCAGCTTCAATTTTATCGCCAAACCGGATTTGTTTTACAGCCAGAGCCGCCTTCCGGCACCAACGGTTATGGAAATACAGCGGGAGCGTTTTGAAATGGGAGGCTATCAGGAGAACGACCAGATTTTCATTCCGTCGTATGTGGAGTTGCTGATCAAGCAGCGGGATGGGCTGATCACCGCCGATGAGTTCGAAGCAGCCCAAGCGTACATGCAGAATACGGATCTGCGCAGGCAATCGCTCGACTATCTTTACCAGACTGCGTTAAACCAGCAGTACTCGCTGGGCATCCGGGGTGGCGGCGAGCGGTATACTTACGCCATTTCGGGAGGTTACGACAGAAATGACGGGAGTAATATCGGCAACCTGACCGATCGGGCGAGCATCAGCCTGCAGAATAGTTTCAAAATTGGGTCCCGTTTGGAGGTCAACGGAACGTTTGCCTATACCCGGCGGAATGAAACCCGCAATGGGTTCGGGTATGTGCGGACGGCATCCATTTATGAAGGGTTGGTGGATGAAAACGGCAACCCGAGGAGTATCGTAAGTGATTACCGGATGAGCTATCATGAAGCGGCCGAAGCAAACGGGCTGCTGGACTGGGTGAGCCGGCCGTTGGACGAAATCCATCTCCGGGATCATCGCAACAACAGCCGCGACATGCGGTTCGGTGCATCGGCTAATTTCAAGGTAATCAATGGGCTGACGCTCGTAGGGGCCTACCAATACCTGCTGGGTGAGGGTACCTCCGTTAGTTTGTACGATAAAGAGAGTTATTTCGTGCGTAATCTTATAAACAGGTTCACTCAGGCGGATGGCAGTCAGGTGATCCCCTATAACGCCATCCTTGACCACGGTACGACCAGCGGAACGGAAACGCACTCGGGCAGGTTGCAGGCCAACTTTAACCGTCAGCTGGGCCGCGCGGGTGACCTGGCGTTGCTCGCCGGAGCGGATATTGCGCAGGGCATCCAGCAGACTGGCCCGGGAGCGCGGATCTATGACTATGACAAAGATCTCTGGACGGGTAACAGCGTGCTCGACTATACCACACGTTACACCGTGCGGCCAAGCGGCCGCGCACGGATTCCGTATAACACCTATGCGCCTACCCGGTCTATCAACCGGACGTTGTCTTACTTCGGCAACGGAAGCTATTCGTACCTGCAACGGTATACATTGACGGGAAGTGCCCGTTGGGACGGGAGCAATCTGTTTGGCGTAAAGACCAACCAGCGGGGCGTCGCCCTGTGGTCCATCGGCGGAAGCTGGGAGGTGAGCAAGGAGCCGTTTTACCGGATGAAAAGACTTCCTTACCTACGGATACGCAGTACGTATGGCAGTGCGGGCAATATCGATAAAAGTCAGAGCTATTATCCGACGATTTCCGTCGGCACGGATGGCCGCACGGGGTTGAACAATGCGGTGTTAAGCAGCCCCGGTAATCCGTCCCTCCGGTGGGAGCAGGTAAAAACATGGAATCTAGGGGTGGACTGGGCGCTTGTCAATCGGCGGATAAGCGGGAGTATCGAATATTACCGAAAGCATGCAAGCGATCTGCTGGGCAATAACCTGATGGATCCCACGACCGGGATATCCTTGAACTCAGCCTACAAGATGAATTATGGGAGCATGCGGACGACGGGTTGGGACGTGATGCTGAACAGCAGGAACCTGACCGGTCCCTTCTCCTGGAACAGCGCATTGCTGATCAGCGGCAGCCAGAACGAAATTACCCATTTCAATGGGCCGGTACAGCAATCGGCACTCAACTACATGAACAGGAGGCTTCCCGAAAAAGGGAAGTCGGTGGATGTGCTCTACGCATTGCCCTGGCACGGGCTTGACCCAACGGACGGCATGCCTATTGTCTACGTGGATGGTGAGCAAACTACCGATTACGACAGCTACATCCTGAATTACCCGATTGAAAACCTCATTGACGTAGGGAGCCTCGTCCCGAAGGTGTTCGGCTCCTTGAGGAACACATTTTCATGGAAAGGTGTCGAAATGAGCGCGCTGATCGGTTTCAAAGCCGGGCACGTGTTCCGAAGGCCGTCTCTGGCACCAGGGCAGGAATACAGTGATATCTATCACATGGATTATTTTAAGCGCTGGCAAAAGCCGGGCGACGAAATGCACACGCAGGTGCCGGCAAAAAGCACCACCGCTGACCTGGGTGGGTCGGCTTATCTCTATTCGGAAACCCTGATCACAAAGGGCGATGTAATCCGGTTGCAGGATGTTAACATCGGTTATTCTTTTTCCGGCGATTGGTTGAAGAGAGCCCGCATACAGCAGATTAAAGTGTTCGGCTATGCCCGCAATCTCGGTATACTCTGGCGGGCAAATGACAACGGGCTGGATCCGGACTATCCGAATGCGGATTATCCTGCACCGCGCAGGTTTGCCCTGGGTATACAGACGATGTTCTAACGATATTTTACGAAGATGACCATGAAAAATTTAACTCGAATAATTGCTTGCACAGTGCTGTTTTCCGCTTTATCCTGTACAACCGGTTTCCTGGATATAAAGCCCGATATCCGCCAGCGTATTCCGAAAACCCTGACTGACTATCAGTCGTTGCTTGACAATACTACCAACATGAATAATTCCTCTCACGCACTGGGTATTATCGGTGCGGATGAGTTCTATATAACCGAAGCGGATTATCATTCCTTCCGGGAGGGAGTAAACTACAATTACCAGAAGCGGGCGTATACCTGGGAACGGCAGATTTTTCAGGGTGGAGAGTCATCACTGCTGGATTGGAACAATGCTTACGCCCGGATATTGTGGGCCAATGTTGTATTGGATGGGATAGCGCGCATTTCAGTGGGGCCGGGAGACGGCCAATTGGCCGATAGGGTTAAGGGAACTGCTTTGTTTCACCGGGCATTCAATTATTACAGTCTAGCCCAGCTCTTTTGCAAGGCATATACCGACGAGGGAGCGGCTGAGGATCTGGGGCTTCCATTACGCCTGGATGGGGACCTGACGGCAAAAATAGGCCGGTCAAGGCTCGAAGAAACGTACCAACGGATACTGAGCGATCTACGGGAAGCCGAGGGCTTGTTGCCACCTACCTCCGAGGTGTCCTTCCGGCCGAGCAAGGCTGCGGTCTATGCCTTGCGCGCGCGGACGAAGCTGCAGATGGGTGATTACGAGGGGGCATATAGCGATGCCAACAGCTGCCTCGAGATAAACGATCAGTTGTTGGATTATAATAGCCTGGATCTCGACCAGCCCGTCACCTTTTCTGCATACGGCGAAGGAAACCCGGAAGTGATTTTCATGGCGACATGTCCGGGTAACATCTCATATCTGTTATTGCTCACTTTCCATTACATGAATGCGGATACCAATCTTCTGGCGAGCTATGCTGCGGATGATCTTCGGTTGCGGGCCTTTTGGACACCAAGGGAAGACGGTACTTTTCAATACAAAGGCAGTTATGACGGAAGCAGTATCCTGAGCTTGTTTACCGGTCTCGCCGTAGATGAGGTCTATCTGATGCGTGCCGAATGCGCCGCCCATCTGGGAAATACTTCAGAAGCATTGGCAGATCTTAACCAGTTACGTAAGCATCGTTTCCGCACAGTGGGATTTGCCGATCTGGAAACAACAGATTCGCAACAGGCACTTGATTGGGTGGTGGAGGAACGGCGCAAACAGCTTGTTTTGAGGGGAACCCGGTGGGAGGATTTAAAGCGGTTGAATAAAGAGGAAAGGTACCAAAAGGTATTGAGGCGTGACCTCGGTAGCTTAAATTTTGAGTTGCCACCCGGCGATCCGCGTTACGTTTGGCCCATTCCGATTGAAGCCATTGAAATGGGCGGGTACGAGCAGAATCCGCGCTAAATAAAACAACCCCCGCATGGCAACTGGCCATACGGGGGTTGAATCTCCCTAGCAAAAAATCAGACTACGGCGCGAAACGCGAATACTCAGGGGAATTCCCCGGCCCGGTGTATGTCGCACCTGCATTCAGAAAGTCCTGAATAGTCGGATTGGGTTGCATCGGGTCATTGAGTTGATCGATCAGGTCCTGAACCTCGTCTTCATCCGCAGCGCTCAGATTGAGCTTTACCGAGCAGATCTGGCCGGTATTTAATGTGCTGCAGTCGCCACTGGGCTCAGTTTCCTCCGGTTCTTCTTCCACACGTTGGTTCGTGGCATCCGTCTCCGGGTTGGATGGATTGATAATGCTAACGGCGATCCACTGCTCGCCTGTTTGGATTATTTCGATACCTGTGACATCCTCCGTTGGAACGATCGTCCCCGCAATACTTACCTGAACCGCCATGAAAAGTACCGCACCCGACAGTACTCCAGAGATTATGTTTTTTATCCTTTCCATAATCGTAAAAGGCATTTTTCTATACGGAAATGCTTACCGTTTAATGTTTGAAATAACTGTTTGTTAAATAACTGCTTATTAGTCGGTCATCGGCTGACCACGCCGCGAATGTTCCGGTATCTGGCGCGGAAACATCCCCAATCTTTTCCCCACGGCCCTGCGCCGGAACAAGGCATTTCTCCGGTTGTGCGTGGAGATATGTACAGCCAATCGATTAGCCATAACGATATCCTCCCGATTCTTGTTCTTCTGGTGCCATACCGATCGGATATTTCAGGACGCGCGGGTCTGGCCGGCTCGGTAGTGCGTCCTTTTGGTCGCAATCTTTCTTTTTCCGTAAAGCCGCAATCAAGACAGGTACTTGATTGCTCGGAGGACACGAACAGGGTATGTAAACGGATGCTCGGATAGGGAAGGACTCAACCTGTCGCTCTGCAGAAAGCGCAATAACGACATAAGCGATTGCCTGGACGACGAGCGGAATACTGTGCGGTGTTTCGTGTGTTACTGTATTCATAAAAGCAAAGGACGGTCCATTCACAGAGGTGAACAATCCGATATCGGACTATTTTCATTTTTTTCTAGACAACCACAGTTTTCTTGCCTCGAAAAACTGGGAGCGGCCAACATTGATGAAATCTATCTGCTGATCCGGTGTGGTCCGCTTGGCTAATTCCGGAAAATCGTTCATAAATGCGGCAAATTTCCCGTAGGTCGAGGACTGCTGCAATACACCCACCAGCTTATCCTGTCTTTCCTTATAGCGCTGATTCATCAAGTGTAGCAATTCGCTCACCTCGGTGAAGCGCTCCTTGCCCTCGCGCATACGCGACGCGCGAATGCATAAAATGGTCGTCACTTCCGTAAACTGGATGTAATGCTCGGCTTGTTCGGGCGTGTACAGGTGTCGTACGCCCGCAAAGCCCTGCATTTCCGTGGCAAACCAACGGATGTGCCGTTGGCCATCGGCATCCAGCGTGTATCCGCACGCCAACCCGTCCAACACCACACACCAATAAGGCATGCGTACATCGGGCGTCATAAAATAAGCAAGGCGGTCGTAAACCATCACCCGGCCGTGTCGCCGTAGAAAGGCTTCGGCAGGAGCCGATAGCGGGATACGTTGGTGGAAATAGTCAATAAACCGATTCATGGTCTGGCGGTTCAGGGCGGCCGGATAGGTCCGCCGTACATGAAAATAAGTGAATCATACATGCTGGGCGTTAGGTTTGGAGGCTGTAGACCCATTTCCTGCCGAGGGGTCCGCTCGTCGGGAAAGGGCCGTAGCCGATTTGGGTATTGGGATAGCAATCTGCTCGAGTGGAAGAGGGGGTCTGCGGTAGGGCAAAAGGAAAGCGGATACATTGAAAAGGATCATCAGGGCGCTGAAATGGTACAAACCAAGGAAAACGGCAATGCCCGCATGCATCGCGATAATTGACCCAAGCCAGATGCGCCGGGTGGCATGCAGCCAGATACACAGCGGGTAGCCAATTTCAAGCAGGATTACTCCCCAGCCCAGTACGGCAACCACTTCGGGATAGGGCTCCAAGAAGGCCACGTCGGGCCGTAGAGCACCCGTCAGTTCGGGCAGGTGCAACGCTTTCCACAAAGCCTCGCCGTTGCGCCAGGTTGGCCCGAGTATTTTGTCTAAACCGCCGAAAAAATAAATAAGACAGAGGTGCAACTGCAGTACGCGGAGACAGGGCGTAGCCCAACGGCTTGCCGGATTGCCCATTGGAAACCAGACGCAATAGAAAAGCGCGCTGCAAGCCAAGTAGTCAAAGCCGTAACTGAACGCGGGGTGCGCCATAAATAGCCATTGGTGAATCAGCCAAAGCCCCAAGGCGGCCATGCGTGTGGCGATACCTAAAGCCAAAAGCGCACAACAGACCAGATAGGCAGCAAGGTGCCATCGCCCGATGGGTCCATCGGTCACGATTGCCAGTGGACGGTTTTCGCCCAATTGCAGCAACCGGTGGTCAAGGATACTGTCGGGCCCGTATAGCAGGTCAAAATCCGGCCACAATTGCAAACCCGTGAGCAACAGTAGTACAGCGATGCCACAGCGGAACACAGGTAGCCAGCCTGCGTGCAGCAGGGTATTGAAGAAAAATCGCTGGATCATAGCGTAGGCAGTGGATCAATTTCTTTTTGGTAAACGGACGCCCGCTGGCGGTAAGCATAGGAATGTACGACACATCGGATACGGCCGGACATAGGAATACCCCATTCGTGCCTTGCGATACGCTGGGCAAGGCAGTGGGCAAGGGCACGGGCTTGCCGGAGCGTGAGGGATACCGCAGCACCGTCACCCGTATCGCCCTCAAGTAAGTGTTGCATGCGGTTCAGCAGGCTATGGTACCGCAAGTGCGAATGCGCCCGTTTCAACGGCGGGGTACGGGTGGTTGCCAGCACGCTGCCATGACCATCCAATAGCGACACCTCCAACACGAACGAACTGCCCACCTGCGGCGCAAAAAAGCCGTAACCGGTGGCCGTACCGGTGCACCGGGCAAAGACACGTAGGGGCATCAACGAGGCAACCGTGTTCGCAATGCGTTCGGCATGCTGAAAATAGCCGGAGCCCGGCACTCCTTCCAATTGGCCGTATCCCCGTGCCGTACTGCGTACGTTGTAAACAAGGATGCACAGAAAATGCCAACCCAAAAAGAAGTAAAACAGGCTCCGGCTCATCAGCTATCCACCGTAGTAGGCCAACAACTGGAGGTCTTCCGTCGCCAGGCTATTCAGCGTATCGCGGTCGTCGCCGAAATATAGGTCGTGTTTGAATAAGCCTGAACCCAATGCGTCCGGATTTGCGATAGCCGTATCCGTACGATCAAAAGTGTTGTTGGAATTCGGAAGTCCCGATACCAAGTAGAACGCCATCGCCACGACACCTGTAGCGCAGGACGAAATCCATTTAAACTGTGTTTGTCTCATGATGTGAATCCTTTATGTCGGCGAAAAATGGCCTGTTTTTGCCAAAAATCTCTTGAGTTTTCCCTATATGGAGTCACAGCTGTCAAAACCGGTCAATTTTGAGGTGTTTTTGACATTTACTATCTTGCGGTTCTTTTTTCACTAAACTGCCCAATATGAAAAGAACTGCCATCCTCATTGACGATGATCCCTTCGTGCATAAAGACGTCCGATTCCGGCTGAAGAGCTTGCCCCGCATCCTGCTTATCGCTACGTATTCCAGTACGGATGAAGCGCTTGAATACATAGAAAGCCACGGTTATGTGGATGTGATTTTCTGCGATATCCTGATGCCTGGCAAAGATGGGTATGAGGCCAATAGACTGCTGGCGGGATGTTGCAACCTGTTTGTCTTCTTGACGCAAAAGGAAACCCACGGGCCGGAAATCTTTACGACGGCGTCTATGGTGCACTACCTGCGCAAACCCATTGATGTCGCTGCGGTTTCCCTGTTGTTGGAACGACTGGATCATGAAGACCGGAAAGCGTCCGAGGGAGCACTGCCGGCGGATGTTTTGTTTGTTTACGATCGCATTTCCAAGAACAGGGTTTCCGTGGAGCTTCGGGATATCATGAAAATATCGTTCGGGGATAAATATGGCTCAATGATCGTGGCGGGCAGGGAGGATCGCCTGCTGGTTTACGGTACGGTGTCGACCACTCTGCACCGGCTCAGAGAAGTGGGATGGTTTATCCGTATTAGCCGAAATACCATCATTTCCCGCTATGCGATCGAGAAGGTCGATCCCCAACTGGTGGTCTATTTTAAGTGGGGTGGTTATGAAGCCGTAAAGCGCACCTATCAGCCGCTCTTCCGGGAATTTATAAAACAGCATAAGTTGGGCTAAAATGGATACGCTTTTTTCCGCACGGTACCGGTTTGGTTGGGCGTATCACCTCCGCGTATGTTTGGTGGCCTTCCTGGGTTTCCTGTTCTACTGGTACGGCGCGGTGCGCCCTGCGCATCCCAGCCATCGCGATGATGTATGGGTATCCTTGATGATCAGCATGCCCGCATTCTACATCAATTTCCTGTGGGTGTGGCCGTTGGTTGTTTCGGACGAGCGCTGGCAATGGGGAAGGGTTCTGCTGGTGATTGCCTCCAACCTGGTGGTGATGGTTGCCTTGTCATTGGTGATCAGCGTGGTGTTTGGTAACCTCGAAATCGATTGGGAAGGTTTTACGCCGAAAGACGTGCTTTCGCTGGTTGATGGGTCCATACGGAATTTTGCTCCGTATACACTTCCTAATGTGCTGAGCTTGCTGGCAAGTTGGGTCGCGTTCATCATCGAGCGGATCTACCCGCCGTACGCCAATCGCGGAAAAATCCGGCGGGAAATCCAGCAGGCACGGCTGGCATGGCGGCGGGCACAGTTAGACCCGCATCTGTTGGATACCCACCTGCTGATGCTGAGCGTCATTAGCCGTGAGTCGAAGGCCAATGTGCAGCTGGCGCTGGATTATACCGTCCGTGTCGTTCAATTTTATGTCGGTGGCAATGATCCCGAGGCGCCGGTAAAACTTGCCGACGAAATCGAGTGCATCCGCTGCCTGATCGAAATACAACGCCTCCGCTACGGTACGGCACTGAACTGGCAACTCGAAGTTGAGCCAGCGGATCTGGCGGGCGTCAGCACCATTCCCATGGTGGCAATGCCTCTGGCCGAAAATATGATACGCTACGCGGTGCTCAACCAGGCGGATGCACCGGCCGTTATACGGGTGCGCCTGGTAGGAGGGAACCTCTGGATCACTTCCGAAAATCGCATCCGCATCCAAAAAGGTCGCGAAGGCAGCGGAACGGGGCTATCCAATCTGGATGAGCGGCTACGGTACGCATATCCGGGGAGATACTGCTTACGCGCTTGGAAGGAGGGCGACTGGTTTTATACCGAAATTATGATCGGGTATGAAAACCGCGTGTAAATGGGTATATTTGCCTAAGCAATTATGAACTAGCCATCCACCGCCAGCATCCTGCGGCCCGGTGGGGTGGGCAATCTGCCCGGTATTGAATCGGTGTGCATACGCCCGGCCGCGGAATGGGGTCCCTGTCATGAAGATGGTGCAAAACACCAAACCCATGAAAAATCAATTAGAAAATCTGAATAATAACCTCAGTAACCTAAATTTTCATCTTACCAACGTCGACGAATTAGCCAGGACATTGCTTGAAACCGGCTTGATCGAACAATTGGCCAAACACCTGCCTGAACTTGTTGCCTTTATCCGGCGCACTTTTCCCGTCGAGGAACCTAGACTATACCTACCCGACGTATTGGACTACCTCGGCATCAGCCGTCGTTCGTACTTCCGCAAAGTGGCCGCGGGCGACCTGGTGCCGCGCAAATGGGAAGGCCCGGACTTTTTCTACCCCAGCGACCTGGAGAAAGAATTCAAGGAAAGCAAACGCCGCGGCCGGATCTAACCTTCGCAGCAGATTCGTGCGCAGTTGGTTCGGTATTTCTAGCACGGTGTTCCGGCAGCTGTTCGGGTAGTTGCCGAAGAATAACCGAAGGGTTGTCGCAGCCCTGTCGAACGATGGTCGAAGGATTCTCGAAGCGTTCCCGAACGGTTGTCGACCACGGGTCGAACAGCTGTCGAAGAAATGGCACCGATTGGCACGAATTCGTGCCAATCGGTGCCAATGAGTGCCAAAAATTTCAGCAGCGTGCGGACTGTGCTACGTTTGTTTCCAGAAAGCGGAATACCGGTATGACAGTGCTTTCGAGGAGTAACGAACAGATTTTTTTACGCTTAAAATTTTTTAATTATGGCAGTTTTCAAAAAAGGAATCAACGGCGCCTTTTCCGGAACCATCGGCAACACCGTAGGCAGCAGCTGGCGGCACATTACGTACATGCGCAGCTTGCCCAAACCGAGCAAGAAGCCGGCTACGCCAGCGCAGCTGGCACAGCGGGCGAAGTTTGCTCTGGCCGTATCCTTCCTCCAACCGATGAAGTGGATACTTAATCTGGGTTTCAATGACAAGCAGCGGGGCAACAACACGGGGTATAACCGCGGGCTCCAATTGTTCATCACGCAGGCCATCATCGGCGATTATCCCGATTATGAGATCGACTTCGAAAAGGTATCCGTGAGCCAGGGCAATATGGAAAAGCTCGTGGGGCTTACCTTGGCATCGGGAACCCCGAACACGTTATCGCTGTCGTGGATGGACCTCAGTGAGGAGCCGATTGAACCCGATGAGGTAAAGGGCTCGTACTTCGACGATCAAGTGTTCGTACTGTTGTACAATCGCACCGAGCAGTTGTTCACAACCAACCGCACCGCCGTAAGGCAGGACGAAGCACTGCAACTGGAACTTCCGGCAATTTTCGCCGGCCATGAGTTCCACGTATGGGTGTTCGCGCGTCACCGTGAGGGTACGCGGCAATCCATTAGCCAGTATGCGGGTACGGTGGTATTGGCCGGCACGGAGGAACCAGCAGAGGAACCTGAACCGTAAGGGTGCTCAGGCAGCGGGGTGGGGAAGACCCCGCTGCTTTTTTTAATCCAACGATCGAAACAAATGGAACAGATACGAATCGTTCGCGTGGCCCAGGGGAAGAACAGTACGTTGAGCCACTTGTACATAGGCGGCCTCTTTGCCTGCTACCTGCTGGAAGATGCAATCCGGCCGGAGAAGATACCCGGGTTGACGTGCATTCCCGAAGGAGAATACGGGCTGTCACTTAATTCATGGGCGGGCATGAACACCCGGTATGCACCGAGGTACCCACGCCTGCATCAGGGCATGATCGAAATCACCGAAATCCCGAACTATAGCCTGGTATTCATTCATATCGGCAATTATCATACGCAAACTGCAGGCTGTCCGCTCACCGGTTCATACTGGCAGCTGGTGGATGACGATTACCGTGTGCTGCACTCCGCCGCGGCGTATAAATATGTGTATCCGCTGTTGGTGAAGGAGATTAAACAGGGTAATGATAGGGTATTGGTTTGCAACCAGTGCTCCACGTCTGGATCTCCGTCGCTTCGCTAGGATCTCCTAGGCCGTGTCTGCACTGGTTGCAAACCAGTGGGGGGTAGGTTAGCAAGTCCATAAGGAACCTAGTGACGTGACCAACGGGAGCGTTACAGTTCCGGTGGGCACTTATTTCTTCCCCTAAGCAGCTTAGCAAGTCCACAAGGAACCTAGTGGCGTGAGCAAAGCGAGCGTTACAGTTCCGTTGGGCTTGCTAACTGCGCCCCCGTTCCCAGTTGCGTTGCGTATCCAAAGCGCAACCAGAACGACTACCGAAAACAACAAAGAGATGAAAGAAAATCAAGAAACAGTCGGCCTACCCGAAGCGGGAAATCCGACAATTTACGAACGAATCAAAGAAGGACTCGCGGTGGCGAGCCAGCTGGTCATTGCCTCACCGTTGAAGCTGCCGCCCAAACTCGTCGTGGTAGCCAAATACTTGGCGCTCGCACTGGGTGTATTGGAAGCCGTGGAAAGTGCAGCGAAGGATAGGAGGGAAGGCGATGAAGACTAACCAGCAGCTTGGTATCGGCACCACAGGTGGAACACTATTGAGTGTGATCGGCCAGTTGGGTGTGCACGATATGCTGCGCACGGCGCTACTCGCCGCCATCGGTGCCGTGGTGAGCTTTATAGTGACGTGGCTGTTGCAACGTCTATGGCGAAATCGCCGGTAATCGGCCGAGATTTCCTTTAAGCCTGAAGAAATTGCCTGCCGGCGATATGCGATACAGGTGCCCTAAATGGCGAAATGTGATCACAGATTAACTGTCGATTATGTGAAAAAAATCACATTTTTGGCAGTTATTATGTGATGTTAATTTTCATCAAGCCTGAAGATACCACCTACGGGCGGCATCTTCAGGCTTTTTGGTCATCATACATTAACATTAAGATTTCGCTGGCTCCCGATAATGCTCGTTGACCATGTCAATAACGTCGTAAATATCGAACGGTTTACGAATGTAGCCATCGGCACCGCATCGTTCCGCGATTTCATCGATCTTCGGTATCGCCGAAATCAGGATCACCGGTATACTGGCCGTCTGCTCATCGGATTTCAGGAGTACGCAAAGATCGCTTCCCCAGCCCCAGGTCAGGTTCTCGTCCAATAAAATCAGCCCGACTGCATGCTGCTGCAGTTTTTTTCCGATCGTTTTGCCATTGTCTGTGATCACTTCGTAGTCTTCAAACTGCATAAATTCGGAGACGATCTCCCGCATGTCGCCGTCATCCTCGGCGTATAAAATTTTCTTTTTCATCTTGATCGCAATTCGGCTTGAACGTTATTAAATAAAACTGCAAACAACGGCTTTTATTGCGAAACTTCAAATAAAATTCACCTAGTTTTTTTATCCTTCGGATCGGGCGTTGACGGCGCTTGTCCACCGTTGCTTCTGGCATCCCGGACAATACGGAAAACGGGTGTGCTTTTCGAGCAGAAGGGTGAGGCCGCAGTTAACAGTTGAAACGGATTTATGTTGACGCCGCCTTTTTTCAGGAAAGGCTTGTATACTAAAAATATTAGTATTACCTTTGATACCCCAATCCGATGAAATATGGAGGTGAAGAAGGAAAACAAGCTCGAAACGGTTAATCGGTTGAAGCAGGACCTGCTGCGCTGGCAGGGGGTTGCGCTGCCGGAAAGTCATACGGAACGGGTCGGACTGGGGCCCGTTGAAGAGGCATTTCCGGGTGCGGTATTCCCGTCTTTCGGTGTCCACGAGTTCATCAGCAGATCCCGTGAGGAGAGTGCGGCCACGAGCGGATTCATGGGCGGGCTGCTTTCCCGGCTGATGGGGAGCGACGGGGTCTGTCTATGGATCAGCACGTCCAAGCTGCTGTTTCCGCCTTCCGTGCGTGCGTTCGGCGTTTCGCCGGACCGCATCATCTTTGTGGACATTGCACGGGAGCGGGATGTCCTGTGGGCAACCGAAGAAGCACTCAAATGCAGCGGCCTGACGGCCGTGGTAGCCGAATTGCAGGAAATGGATTTTGTGCAGTCGCGCCGCCTGCAGCTCGCCGTGGAGAAAAGCCGGGTCAGCGGACTGATCCTGCGTTGTATGCCCCGCGTAATCGGATCGACTGCGTGTGCCGCACGCTGGCGCATCCGGTCGCTGCCGAGCGCTCTGGCGGAGGGCCTGCCGGGTGTGGGCTTTCCGAGGTGGGAGGTGGAGCTGCTGAAGGTCCGCAATGGCAACCCCGGTTGCTGGCAACTGGAATGGTCGGAGGGCCGGTTCGTCCCGGTTATGCCGACAGAACAGGCGCGGGGCAGGTTCATCCAAATGCAGAAAATCAGTTGATCAAATGGAAAAGCGCTTTGCATCGATCTGGTTTCCCTACCTGACGACGGACCGGCACGCGATTCGGCAGCCCGGATTGCGCAACGTACCGTTTGTGCTGGCAACCCCGGTGCACGGCCGGATGGTCATCACGGAGGCGAATGCCGCTGCCGAGGCAAAGGGCGTGACCCGCGGGATGGTCGTGGCCGATGCGAAGGCATGCCTTCCGGGGTTGGAGGTGGCCAATGCGAGGGAAGGGCTGGCCGAAAGGCTGCTGAGGATACTCGGCCTTTGGTGCATCCGCTATACGCCCGTCGTGGCCGTGGACCTGCCCGATGGGCTGATCCTGGACATCAGCGGCTGCGCCCACCTGTGGAAGGGGGAAAAGCCTTACATAAATGAGATTACAGCAAAATTACGGAAACGGGGGTTCCATGTACGCATGGCCATCGCCGGGGCAATTGGTGCGGCCTGGGCGGTGGCCCGTTTCGGTAAGGACCCCATCGTGCAATCCGGCAGGGAAACCGATGCGCTGATGCCGCTGCCGCCTGCGGCACTGCGGCTGGAACCGGGGGTGGTGGACCGGCTGCACAAACTGGGCCTGCGCACCATCGGCAGTTTTCTGCACATGCCATCGTCGGCGCTCCGGAGGCGCTTCGGAGAAGGGCTGCCCCTGCGGTTGCGGCAGGCATTGGGCCGCGAAGATGAACCCATCCTCCCGCTGCGGCCGGTGCCGCCCTATGTGGAGCGGCTGCCTTGCCTGGAACCCATCCGTACGGCGGTGGGCATCGAAATTGCCCTCAAAAACATGCTGGAGTTGCTCTGCAGGCGGTTGTCGGGCGAAGGCAAAGGGCTGCGGATTGCCACGCTGATGGGGTGCCGCGTGGACGGCAAGACGGTACAGGTGGGCATTACCACGAGCCGCGCAACGGCCAGCGTGCCGCACCTGATGAAACTGTTTGCGCTGAAGGTGCCGGACATCGAACCCGCCCTGGGCATCGAACTGTTCGTGCTGGAGGCGAGAAAGGTGGAGGAGGTCGACCCGGTGCAGGAAGCGCTGTGGGGGGGCGTGCCGGGCTTGGAAGATACGGCGCTGTCCGAACTGATCGACCGGCTCAAGGGCCGTACAAGCGTCCAGGCGGTTTACCGCTACCTGCCCGACGAGCACCACTGGCCCGAACGGTCGTTCCGGGAGGCTTCGTTTATCACGGAAAAGCCATCCAGTTTCTGGAGAAGCGACCGGCCGCGGCCCACGCGCCTGCTGGCCGTGCCGGAGCCGATTGAAGTGACGGCGCCCATACCGGATTACCCGCCCATGCTGTTCCGGCATAGGGGCGAAGCGCATCCGATCAAAAAGGCCGACGGGCCGGAACGGATCGAACGGGAGTGGTGGATGGACCCGGGCGAACACCGGGATTATTATTACGTGGAGGATGACCAAGGCCGCCGGTACTGGCTGTACCGTTCGGGACATTACGGGAACGACCGCCCGCAGCGTTGGTTTCTGCATGGTTTTTTTGCGTAACGGTACCCCAGGATATGGCATACGTGGAGTTACAGGTGACGACAAATTTCAGCTTCCTGCGCGGGGCATCCCATCCGGAGGAGCTGATGGAGCAGGCAGCGGCGCTGGGCTACAAAGCCATCGCGGTGACCGACCGGAACAGCTTTGCGGGCATCGTGCGGGCACATATGGCGGCAAAGAAGCACAACATCCGCCTGATACCGGCCTGCCGGCTGGATTTGCTGGACGGCCCGAGTTTGCTCGCGTACCCGAAAGACCGGGAAGCGTACGGACGGCTTTCGACCTTGCTGACCATCGGCAACCGCCGCGCGGAGAAAGGGCAATGCCACCTGAATAAAGGGGATGTATACGAGCATGCGGAGGGCATGGAATTCATCGCCGTGCCGCCCGACGGCCTGACGGCCACGTTTGAGCTGGAAGCAGACTATGTGCGCCACATCACCGAATACCGCCAGGCATTGGGCAGCCATTTCTGCCTGGGGGCCGTGCGTACCTATTCGGGCGACGATGCCAAGAAGCTGTTCCGGATTCACCAGCTTTGCCGGCAATTGGACATGCCCATGGTGGCGCTGAACGATATCCATTACCACATTCCCCAGCGCCGTGAATTGCAGGACGTGCTGACCTGCATCCGCGAAAAGTGCACCATCCAGACCGCCGGGTACCGCCTGCATCCGAATGCGGAACGCTACCTCAAACCACCGGAAGAGATGGATCGCCTGTTCCGGCAGTACCCGGAGGCCATCCGCAATGCGGAGGCCATCGCCGAAGCGTGCGATTTTTCGCTCAACGAGCTGGAATATGTGTATCCCACGGAGCTGGTGCCCGAGGGCCGTACCCCGCAGGAGGAACTGGCCCGCCTGACCTGGGAGGGGGCAAAGGAACGGTTCAATGGGGATATTCCGGAGAAAGTCCGCGAGACCATCGAGATGGAACTGGCTTTCATTGAAAAGAAAAACTATGCTTCGTATTTCCTGACGGTTCATGACTACGTGCGGTTTGCGCGGGAGCGGGACATCCTGTGCCAGGGCCGTGGATCCGCGGCCAACTCAACGGTGTGCTACTGCCTCGGCATCACGTCGGTCAATCCGGCCAAGTTCCGGCTGCTGTTTGCCCGGTTCATGTCTGACGCGCGGGATGAACCGCCTGATATCGACGTGGATTTTGAACACGAAAGGAGGGAGGAGGTCATCCAGTACATCTATGAAAAATACGGCCGCCACCGGGCTGCCATCGTCGCTACGGTTACCCAGGTGCGCTCCAAGGGTGCGGTGCGCGACGTGGGCAAAGCGATGGGGCTGTCGGTGGATGCCGTGGGCCGCCTGGCCGGTACCGTGAGCAGCCATTGGGACGATTACATCGACGAGGAGCTGTTGGCACAGCAGGGGTTCCACGCCGACGATCCGCACCTGCGGAAGGTACTGGAGCTCACCTACCAGTACATGGGCTTCCCCCGCCAGCTCGGACAGCACACGGGTGGCTTCGTCATCACCCAGGGCAACCTGCACGAGCTGTGCCCGATCATCAACGCCCGCATGGAAGACCGCACCAACCTGGAGTGGAATAAGGATGACCTCGAAGCGCTGGGCTTCCTGAAGGTGGACGTGCTGGGGCTGGGCATGCTGACGTGCATCCGCAAGGGGTTCGACCTGGCCAAACGGCATTACGGGCTGGACCTGACCCTGGCAAATGTTCCCCAGGACGACCCAAGGGTGTACGACATGATCTGCCAGGCCGATACGCTGGGGGTCTTCCAGATCGAAAGCCGGGCACAGATGTCCATGCTGCCGCGCCTGCGGCCGCGGGAGTTCTACGACCTGGTGATCGAGGTGGCCATCGTGCGGCCGGGGCCGATCCAGGGCGACATGGTGCATCCCTACCTGCGGCGGCGTAACAAGGAAGAACTTGTGGAGTACCCTTCGGAGGAAATAAAGGAAATCCTGCAAAAGACGCTGGGTGTGCCGCTGTTCCAGGAACAGGCCATGGAAATCGCCATCGTGGCGGCAGAATTCACGGCCGCCGAAGCCGACGGGCTCCGGCGTAGCATGGCTACGTTTAAGGCCAAGGGACAGGTCTCCGCCTTTCATAAAAAGATGGTGGACGGCATGATGAAAAAGGGGTACACGAAGGAATTCGCCAACCGGGTGTTCAAGCAGCTCGAAGGGTTCGGAAGCTATGGATTTCCGGAGAGCCATGCGGCATCCTTCGCCCTGCTGGTGTATGTCTCCTCGTGGCTGAAATGTTTTTACCCGGATATCTTTGCGGCCGCCCTGCTCAACAGCCAGCCCATGGGATTCTACCAGCCCGCCCAGATCGTCATCGACGCGCGCAAGCATGGGGTGGAAGTGCGGCCTGTCGACGTAAATGACTCGCAATGGGATCACACACTGGAGGGCAAGTTCGGGCAGGACCTGCACGCGCTGCGCCTCGGTTTCCGGCAGGTGAAGGGCTTGCGGGAGGAGGACATGCAGGTGCTGATCGATGCGCGCCCCGCTGGGGGGTACGCCACGGTTACCGCACTGGTGGATGCCGGGGTGTCACTGGCGGCCATAGAGCGGCTGGCCGACGCGGATGCGTTCCGTTCGCTGGGGCTGGACCGCCGGCAGGCGCTGTGGGCGGTATCGGCCCTGGCCGATCGGCCCATGGCCCTGTTCGAAGGCCAGCCCCCGGAGTGTACGAAGGAAGGCCAGATTGAGCTGCCGCTCATGACGGCGGGCGAGCACGTGGTGCAGGATTACGCCAGTACGACACTTTCCATCAAAGCGCACCCGGTTAGTTTCCTGCGGGAAAAATTGGACCTGCTGCGTGTAACGCCCGCGGGCTCGCTGGCTGCGATGCAGGACGGGATGTTCGTCAAGGTATGCGGCATGATTACCGTGCGCCAACGGCCCGGCACGGCCAAGGGCGTATTGTTCGTAACCATCGAAGACGAAACGGGGTTTGCCAACCTGGTGGTCTGGGGCAAGATGTTCGAAAAATACCGCCGCGAGATCCTCCAGTCCCGGCTGCTGCTTGTATCGGGCAAGTTGCAGATCGAGGGCGAGGTCATCCACCTCATCGTGCAGCACTGCACGAACCTGAACAGCTGGCTACGGGGATTAGCAAGCGCCGAGGAGGCCGGCACCGAAGGGGTATTCCATAAAGGGAGGAATTTCCAATAGGAAAACGAAATTACAACTAGATTCTCTGTAGCTGCGCGCGTTCCCATTTTCCCGCATCGAATTGCTATAAGCAAAACAACTACCTCTATGCCTTGTTGTCACAGAAGGTCATTGCTATAAACTATGCTTTCTCCAGATGGCAAAAAAAGAGTAATTATTACCAATGTATCTCCAAAGGTCGAAGAAGGGAGGTTTCCCGCCAAGGCGATTGTTGAGGATGATATCGTCATTTCGGCGGATATATTCGGCGATGGGCACGATGTTATCGCGGCAAGTGCATACATCAGGCATGCCGCTGATCGGTTGTGGCGGGAGCTACCGATGCGGTTTGTGACCAATGACCGTTGGCAAACCGCTTTCAGCGCTGAGCGAAAGGGAACGTATACGTTTAAGGTGACTGCTTGGGTCGATCATTATACCACGTGGAAGAACGGGCTGAAAAAAAAATATGAGGCGGGCCAGGATATAGGGGTCGACTTGCTGATCGGTGCCGGGCTACTGCGGGATGCCGCGTCTGCAAACCAAAGAGAAGCGGTGCGGCTCAATACTTGGGCGGCGCAGCTGGAGGAGAGCACCGATCCCGGGCAGGCCGTGTTTCTGGCCCATGACCCAGAAGTCGCGGCAGTGATGTACAAGCACCGCTATCGCGATGCCGTTACCGAGTATCCGACCACGTACCGCATCGAGGTTGAGCGAAAGAAGGCAGGCTTTAGCACATGGTATGAGCTGTTTCCTCGGTCTGCATCGCCTGAAGCAGAGCGCCACGGCACCTTTAATGACGTTGCAAACCTGCTACCTCACATCGCTAAGATGGGTTTTGACGTGCTTTATTTCCCGCCAATACATCCCATTGGCGAAGTGAACCGCAAGGGAAAAAACAATTCGTTGAAAGCAAATCCCGGAGATCCCGGTTCCCCATGGGCGATCGGAAATCGCCTGGGTGGTCACAAAGCAATTCATCCGGAATTGGGTACGTTCGACGATTTCAAAGCGTTGATTAAAGCCGCCGGTGACTATGGCATTGAAATCGCGATGGACATCGCTTATCAATGCGCACCCGATCATCCCTATGTAAAAGAACACCCGCAATGGTTTACGTGGCGGCCCGATGGTACGGTGCAATTCGCTGAAAATCCACCAAAGAAATACGAAGACATACTGCCCTTCAATTTTGAGACCGATGATTGGGAAAATTTGTGGAAAGAGCTGAAAAGTGTTATTGATTACTGGGTGGGTGCTGGTATAAAAGTGTTCCGGATCGATAATCCCCACACCAAGGCGTTCGCTTTCTGGCAATGGATGATTGGCGAGGTGAGAGCCGAACACCCCGAAGTGATCTTTCTGGCAGAAGCGTTCACCCGTCCGCGCGTTATGGAACGACTGGCCAAGGCTGGCTTCAACCAGTCCTATACCTATTTTACCTGGCGCAATACCAAACAGGAAATCGAGCAGTACATGACCGAATTGGTCCACACGGAAATGCGTCATTACTTCCGGCCGAATTTCTGGCCCAACACGCCCGACATCCTGCCACCGATACTTACCCATGGAGGCGAAAACGCACACATTATGCGGGTGATCCTTGCGGGTACGTTATCGTCAAATTATGGGCTTTATGGTCCCGTTTATGAATTCGGCATGAATACGCCGCATGGCTCAAAAGAAGAGTATATAGACAACGAGAAATACGAAATCAAGCATTGGAATTGGGATCAATATACGCGTATTGGAGACATTATCACCCGGCTAAACCGCATACGGCGTGAAAACACTGCCCTGCAGTCTACTTGGAACATCCAGTTCGCTGATACGAGCAACGACCAGATTCTCTGCTACATAAAAACAGACGCAAACACGGGCAATCAGCTCGCCATTGTTGTCAATCTGGACGTCTTCCATACACAGGGCGCGCATATACGCCTTCCTATGGACAAATTGGGCATCGGGTACGACGAGCATTATATCGTCAGCGACTTATTGGGCGGCGGTAAGTACCGATGGTTCGGTGATTTCAATTATGTAGAATTAAATCCATACCTGATGCCCGCGCATATCTTTACGATTATAAAGGAGCAGAACCATGACTAACATACTGGACGATCGGTTACATTGGTATAAGGATGCCATTATCTATGAGTTGCACATCAAGGCTTTTCGCGATGGCAACGGCGATGGCATAGGGGATTTCGAGGGGCTGATGGAGAAGCTCGACTACTTACAGGACCTGGGTGTGACGGCAATTTGGTTGCTGCCATTTTATCCATCGCCGCTGCGTGATGACGGCTATGACATTGCTGATTACTACACCATCAATCCGTCGTACGGGGACATTAAGCAATTCAAGCGGTTTTTAAACGCCGCACATAGAAGGGGGCTGAAGGTTATTACCGAGTTGGTCATAAACCATACCTCCGACCAACATCCCTGGTTTCAGCGAGCGCGGAAGGCGCCCAAAGGATCCGATAAACGGAATTATTACGTCTGGACCGATGACCCAAACCAATTCAAGGATGCGCGTATCATCTTCCAGGATTTCGAAACGTCAAACTGGACCTGGGATCCCGTTGCGCAACAATATTACTGGCACCGTTTTTTCTTTCACCAGCCTGATCTGAATTATGACAGCCCCCTAGTACAGCGGGAAGTATTTAAGGTATTAGATTATTGGTGCAAGATGGGAGTAGACGGTTTCCGGCTGGATGCTGTACCGTACCTCTTTGAACGCGACGGCACCAATTGCGAAAACTTGCCCGAGACACATGCCTTCCTCAAAGAGCTGCGGAAGTATATCGATGAGCGTTATCCCGGCACCTTACTGCTCGCGGAGGCGAATATGTGGCCCGAAGATTCGGCTGCTTATTTCGGCAATGGCGATGAATGCCAAATGAACTACCATTTTCCGGTAATGCCCCGCATGTTCATGGCGCTTCAAATGGAAGACAAATATCCCATCACCGATATATTTGACCAAACGCCCGAAATACCGGAAACCTGCCAATGGGCGATATTTCTTCGTAATCACGACGAATTGACCTTGGAAATGGTGACGGACGAGGAGCGCGACTACATGTACAAGGTTTACGTAAAAGATCCCAAAGCACGCATCAATTTGGGGATTAGGCACCGCCTGGCGCCGCTACTGGAAAACAACAGCAAGAAGGTCGAACTGCTCAACACCCTCTTGTTTTCTTTACCTGGCACACCCGTCATTTACTATGGAGACGAGATCGGTATGGGCGATAACTTCTACCTTGGAGACCGGGACGGCGTGCGTACGCCCATGCAGTGGCACTCGGGCCGCAATGCCGGTTTTTCGGAAGCCAATCCGCAGAAGCTGTACCTTCCGGTGATCCTGGATCCGCAGTTTCACTATGAGTCTGTAAATGTAGAATTGCAGTCCAACAACACCTCGTCGTTGTTATGGTGGATGAAAAGAGCGATCAGCATCCGTAAAAGGTACAAAGCGTTTAGCCGTGGGGATATGAAATTTGTGGAAAGCGAAAACGCCAAGGTACTGGCATTCACCCGTACGTATGAAGAACAGACGATGCTGGTTATCAATAATCTATCCCGATTTTCGCAGCCTGCTGAGTTGGACTTAAGTACATACGGCGGATATGTGCCCGTCGAAATCCTAAGCCATAACCGCTTCCCCTCCATTCGGGAGGACGCCCCGTATCTGGTCACATTAGGCCCGTACGGAACCCAGTCCTTTTTGCTGGAGAAGGCCCATCCGGAAATGGAACGTGAAAGCCAACTGCGTACGATTACGCTGGAGCGGTGGAAAGACCTGCCTAGCCGGGCGATACTCGAAGAACTCGCAAATGGGGTGTTACCCGATTATTTGATGCGCCTACGCTGGTTTGGCGGCAAAGCCCGCGGGTTGGAAAGCGTCCGCATTGTAGATCATGCCACTGTTCCGCTTGATGAAAACAGTACGTACATCCTGTTAACGGAAGTCAGCTACCGTGAAGGCTTGCCCGATCTGTATCAGTTGCCCGTAGCGTTTGCAAAAGGCCCGTTGGCTTACAGACTGAATGCAAACTGCCCGCAGTCGGTCATCGCCCACGTTATACTCAACGGCGAAGAAGGCATTTTATATGACGCGCTATATGGTATAGACTTCCAAAAGGCGATCTTAAAAAGCATGGCCGGCAAACACAGTCTGCCGCAGGCAGGCAGCGAGCTGGAGTTTTCCGGTAGCCGGGCGGTGAAGGTGCATGTGCGTGAAAATCCCGAAACCAAACCCAGGATACTTACCAGTGAGCAGAGTAACACGTCACTGACCTATGACGGCAGGTTCTTTCTGAAAATATACCGCAAGGTAGACCGCGCGATTAACCCAGATGTGGAGCTGACAAAATTTCTCACTCAGAAAGCCGGTTTTAACAACGTCCCTAACTACGTAGGTGCCATAACGTGGAAATTCAAAGGGGAGAGCATGGTGCTGGGAATGATGCAGGAAATGGTCACTGGAGCCAGCGATGCCTGGGGGTACATGCTCGATCGGCTAAACGACTACAATGAAGCACTCCTCTCCACCGCGAGCGCTTCCGGGCCGGGTGAGTTGATCGGTAGTCTTACCGCGCCCGCAGCCTATGAAGAGCTTCCCGAAATACAGCAAGAAAAGCTTAAGGCACCGGTGGCCGAGCTTGTCAGCCTTTTAGGGACGCGTACGGCCGAAATGCATGAAGCACTCGCTTCAGAACGCCATGATCCGGCGTTCAAACCCGAAGCGTATTCTTTGCATTACCAGCGATCCATTTTCGCCTCGTTGCAATCGACGGTGCGGGTTGCCTTTCAAAGTCTGCGCCGAAACCTCGAAAAGCTGCCCGAAGCTGTACGAAAGGAGGCCGAGGAGGTGCTTGGCATGAAGGAAGATATACTGGGTATCCTGAAAAGGATTTACAGCCACAAGATCGATGTCACCAAAATACGTATCCATGGCGATTATCACTTAGGGCAAACGTTGTACGCCGGCAACGACTTTTTTATCCTTGATTTTGAAGGCGAACCGGCACGGAGTTACAGCGAAAGACGGCTAAAATATTCGCCGCTGCGTGACGTAGCTGGCATGATCCGGTCGTTTCATTACGCTGCATACGGCAGCTTGCTTCTCGACAACCAGATCCGGCCTGAAGACGTGGATAAACTCATGCCGCATATTGAACAATGGTATCATTATATGTCTGGGTTTTTCATGAGAGCTTATCTGGAGCATGCGCAAGGTGCGTCTTTCGTCCCCAAGGAAAGGGGAGACCTAGCCATCCTATTGCAGACGTTCGTCATGCAAAAAGCGATTTACGAGCTCACTTATGAACTCAATAACCGGCCGGGCTGGGTGTTGGTTCCGCTGCGGGGCATCAAATCGATTGTGATGAAACACAGGCTTGAGCAAAAACAATAACCAAAGAAAATGGAAATGACAGGCGGCATAGCCGAACAGGCGCACGGATCGACCCAATGGTTTTCACTGTTTACCGACTTTGACATCGGGTTGTTTAAAGCAGGCAAGCACTACCGCCTCTATGAAAAGCTTGGATCGCACCTGATCACTCATGAGGGAAGAACGGGAGTATACTTTGCTGTTTGGGCACCAAACGCCAGGTATGTGTCGGTAATTGGCGACTTTAACGGCTGGAACCGCTACCTTCATCCGATGCGCATCCGGGGGGATAATTCCGGCATATGGGAAGTGTTTTTAGCTGGTGTCGGTCTGGGGGAAGGCTATAAATATTTTATCGAATCGCATAACGGCTACCAGGTAGATAAGGGCGATCCTTACGGTTATCAATGGGAAACGCCGCCTCAGACAGCTACAAAGATAGCATCGATCAGCTATACATGGTCTGACCAGGATTGGCTGGAAAAGCGAAACTCAGCTAACGTGCTGGAGCAGCCACTGTCCATTTATGAGGTACACCTTGGATCCTGGCGCCGGGTAGGCACCGAAGCACGGTATATGACCTACCGCGAGATGGCTGTTGAACTAACTGCCTATTGCAAAGAAATGAAATTCACCCATGTCGAGTTCATGCCCGTCATGGAGCATCCGTTTTATGGTTCCTGGGGGTATCAGATCACAGGGTACTTTGCTCCTTCAAGCCGTTACGGATCAGCACAGGACTTCATGTACCTGATCGATCAGCTTCATCAGGCCGGCATCGGCGTCATTCTGGATTGGGTTCCTTCACATTTCCCGACGGATGAGCACGGCTTAGGCTATTTTGACGGTACGCATCTGTATGAATATCCGGATCCAAGAAAAGGCTTTCATCCCGACTGGCAGAGTCTGATTTTCAACTACAGCCGAAACGAAGTCCGGGCTTTTTTGATATCAAATGCCTTGTACTGGCTCGATATCTATCATGTTGACGGTCTGCGCGTGGATGCGGTAGCTTCCATGCTTTACCTGGATTATTCACGCAATGAGGGTGAATGGATTCCCAACGAATACGGGGGCCGGGAAAATCTGGAGGCGATCAGTTTCCTGAAGGACCTAAACGATGCCATACATCACCATCATCCCGGTGTGATTACGATCGCTGAGGAATCAACGGCGTGGCCGGGCGTCACCCAACCCACCGGCAACGGTTTGGGTTTCGATCTTAAATGGATGATGGGATGGATGCACGACACGCTGGATTACCTTCAGAAGGATCCGCTTTACCGCGGTCACCATCAAAGTCAGCTGACGTTTAGCTTGGTTTATGCATTTGCCGAAAAGTTTGTGCTTCCGCTTTCGCACGATGAGGTGGTCTACGGGAAACATTCGTTAATCAACAAAATGCCCGGTGATACCTGGCAGCAATTTGCCAATTTGCGTCTGCTCTACGGTTACATGTATGGCCACCCAGGCGGCAAAACGATTTTTATGGGAGGCGAATTTGCGCAACGACACGAATGGCGGCACGATTACAGCCTGGACTGGTACGAATGTGAGGATTCAAACCATCAAGGTATACAACGTTGGGTTAAGCATCTGAATGCCTTTTATCAAGAGCAACCAGCGCTTTACAAGCAAAACTATGCACCTGCGGGGTTCGAATGGCTCGATATCAATGATCATGTAAATAGTGTGATTACGTGGCTGCGCAAAGGGCTTGACGGCGAAGATAGCCTGATTTTTATAGCCAATTTTACGCCGATGGTAAGGGAAAATTACCGCATTGGTGTACCAGTAATGGGGAAATACATCGAATTGCTTAATTCAGACAATTTACGATACGGGGGTAGTAACGTACTGAACAGTGGCGACCTGGAAACGTATCCCATTCCGGTGGCTGGAAAGAGGCACTCACTTATTTTGACGTTACCTCCGCTTGCAATTATCGTATTGCACAGGTTGATTTCCTAAGGTGTCGATGGCAACCTCCGATAGAACGCCGGAACCGAGATACCGGACAAGCGATTGCCGAGCAATTCCAAATCCCGATCGGCATTCTAGCCTGTTTGGCAAGTAACATGGAAATCAGGTAATGCCGCTTCTTATAGGGGCAGCAGCCCCAGCCAGGCGAGCCATAGAAACGACTCGGGGTTCATCTGCGACCGGATGACCTTCAGCGCCCGTGTAAGGTGGTTTTTGGCCGTGTTGGGGGCAATGTTCAATTGGTCGGCAATTTCCTGCAGGCTTAACCCTTTGTCGTGATTGAGTTCGTAGATCTGCTGCTGCCGCGGTGGGAGTTCATGCAGAATGGCGTCAAGCTGACCCTGGATGTCATCGGTCGCTAATTTGCTTTCCGTTCGGTTTTCGCTGTTTTGTAAGTGATGCCAGACTTCTTTCTGATACGATTTTTCTTTGGCTAGTTTCTTGAAGTGGTCAAAAATGTGGTTTTTAGCCATGGCTAAAATATAGGAATCCAGGGCTTCCATACTGGATAGCTTATCCTTTTTTAACCAGATTTTAAGCATAACATCCTGGGTCAAATCCTCAGCCAATGCCGAATCTTTGACAAATTTTAGCATAAAGTGGTAGATTCTTACGCGATAGTTTTTTAGTTGCTTTTCCATCTTCAAACAATTACAAAATGCATTAATCGATGCTTGATGGATGTAATGGTTGTTTGAGAGATGACTCCTTTGTGCTAATGTAAGGATATATATTAGAAAAGCAATGGAAAATAAAAATAATTTGTTTGGGACTGGTCTGATTATCAGGTTTCAGAGTTATGCTTAGTTGATGGATGACTTAAATGGTTGTTAGGAACTAATTTTAAACTTTAAAACAAGTAAGCATTAAGGCCAATTAATGCCATACGAATCGAGGAGTATGCGCCGGGAAAAGAAAGGTTTGGTTTCGGTTCCGGAAGTGCCGTACTGTGGGATGTCGGGTGTGTGCTGTCGATGCAGGACAAAAAAACAGGATTAAAAAAATACATGGGGGACTGGTCTGATCAATGGCTTTCGCAGTTATACCTAGTAATCTTTAAAATTGACACACGTGGATAAGAATAAACGATTTAGTTTTTTACTGGAAAAATACAGAAATGACTCGCTGACCAAAGCGGAGTACGAGGAGTTTCTAAAAAGATTAAATGCGCCGGATGCACAGGACGAACTGGACGAAATGCTGACAGGGTATTGGAACCTGCCTGGCGATGACCCCGTGGCAGAGGATGAACAGGAGCCTTCGCCCAACAAGCGGACGTTCTTTTCCGGAAGAAGAGGCCTGATGAAGTGGAGCATAGCGGCATCGTTGCTGGTGATGCTAACGGCCACGCTGCTCTACGTTGGTAGGTCATCCGGGGAATACGTAACGTATAAAACGGGCTTCGGAGAGATCAAGGAGGTGAATTTGCCGGATGGAAGCGTGGTGACCTTGAATGCCAATAGCGAATTTTCTTGGAACCGTGATTGGGAAGACGAGGAAGCCCGGCAGGTAACCCTGAAGGGTGAGGCGTTTTTTGACATCAAGCACGTGCGCGGCATGACGTTTACGGTGAAAACCGGCGACGTATCGGTGGAAGTGGTGGGAACGTCCTTTAATGTGGATAGCCGGAACCAGAAGACCGCCGTATACCTGGATGAAGGGAAGGTGAAATTACACGTGGACCGAGAGCGTTCGGATGCGATCGTGATGAAACCGGGCGAGAAGGTGGATTACAATGCGGCGAACGGAAAACTGGTCAAGACCGCAGACGAATCGATGAGCAGCGCGGCATCCTGGAAAGATGGGGTGCTGAACTTCAAGGACCTAGAGTTTCGGGACGTGCTTGAAAAGCTGACGGCCATTTACGGAAAGAAGTTTACGTGTGCGGATGACGACATCCTTTCCCGGCACATGTACCTCGGCGTGCCCTATAAGGATTGGAATCAGGTGAAAGAGGCACTGGAACTCTCGATGGATATCAAAATCTCGGAACATGAAGATACCTACGTGATACGTAAGGAATAGCGCCCAAAAAAACTAACTCCTAATTATATGAACAGAATAAAGCAAAGCCCAAGGTGGTTATTGGGAATCCTATTGGTTACATTTTGGTCGGTCAACCACGCAAATGCCGCCAAATCAAACCGGCAAATGTCTTTAATAGAGGCTGTTGAGGAGATCAGTAAGAGCTACAATGTGTACTTTACTTTCGACAAGACCTTGGTCTCGGACATCAAGGTGCGTTACGAGCCCAAACGCGCCCGGAACGTGGAGGAAGCCGTATCGGCCGTCCTGAAAGGCACGGAGCTTTCCTACCGTTTTTTCAGCAATCGGTACATCATCATCTACAAAAACGATGAGGAAGGCCTGGAATCGTTGAAGAAGATGGCGCGCTACCTGGAAAAAATGGCCGATAAAGAAAAAGCCCTGCTGGTGAAGCGACAGGTGATTCCGGTGCAGGGGCGCGTGACAACCGGCGACGGCGGGGAAGGCCTGGAGGGCGTGAGCGTGAAGGTGAAAGGAACCAACCGGGGCACCGTAACCGATGCGCAGGGGAATTACCTGATCGAGGTGCCGAATGGGGAGGCGGTGCTGGTGTTCTCGTTCGTCGGCTACGCCAGCCAGGAAGTGCCGGTCAATGGGCGTTCTACCATCCACGTAGGGTTATCGCAGACGGGGCAGGACCTGGAGGAGGTGGTGGTAGTGGGATACGGTACCCAGAAAAAGGTAAACCTGACGGGGGCCGTCGCATCGGTGTCCGCAGCGGAGCTGGAAAAACGGACGGTGACGCGGTCGAGCCTCGCCCTGCAGGGGCAGATGAGCGGGATATCCGTAAGGCAGGGCTCCGGAAACCCGGGAAGCAACTCGGCTTCGCTGATCATCCGGGGGCAGGGGACGTTCAGCGGCGCCGGCAACAGTCCGCTGGTTCTGGTGGACGGGATTGAGTCGTCGGTGGATGCGGTCGATCCCAACGACATCGAAAGCGTGTCGATCCTGAAAGATGCGGCGTCTGCGGCCATCTTCGGTTCCAAGGCGGCCAACGGCGTGATTTTGATCGTGACGAAAAAGGGTATCGCCGGGAAGCCGGTATTCAGCTATAACACGTACGTAGGCAAACAGACGCCAACCATGGTGCCCGAGATGGTCAACTCGTGGGAATATGCGGAGATTGTCAACGAGACGTACCTGAATATGGGGCAGCAGAAGCGGTACTCCGATGAGGAGATCCAGAAGTTCAAGGACGGTACGGATCCGGATTATCCGAATTTTGATCATATTGATTATTTGTTCGGCTCGGGAAGCGGCATCCAGACGAAACACGATATTTCCCTGCGTGGCGGAACCGAAGCAACGCAGTACATGTTTTCGGCCAGTTATTACGATCAACAGGGGCTGATCAAAAAGAACAGCGCCGATCAGTACAACATCCGGCTAAACTTGGACGGCAAACTCCGCGATAACGTGCATTTCAGCGTGAAATTGGCGGGTTCAAAATCCCAGAACAACGAACCTTCGTCGCCGAACCGGGCGGGTTTATCAGGGATTGTGAGCGGGGCCATGCGGAATTCGAACGCACTGCCCGGCCCGACACCGGATGGGTATTGGGGGCGGAATGAAACCTTGCATCCGGAGGCCGACCTGAACAGCAAGTCGTTCATCCGGAACGCCGGGACGAACCTGTACTCGAATGGGAGCGTGGTATGGGATATTATTGAGGGACTGAAAATTACGGGGCAAATCGGGTATACGCAAGGCATGGGCGAGTACAAGGGGTTTGTCGCCACCTATCCCATCACTCCCACGTATGGCATTACCCTGAACAGTTTGAGTACGTCGTGGTCGCAGAACAACGCCCTGACGCTCCAGTCCATCATTGAGTATGATAAAGTGATAAACGACCACGCGTTCCACCTGCTTGGCGGCGTTTCGGGGCAGTCGTATGAATCGAAAAACATCAGTGCGTACCGGGATGCGTTTCCCAATAACGAAATTTATGAAATCAATGCGGGCGCAACGGCCCGCGGAACCCAGGGCGGGAGTGCTTCGCGGAATACACTGGCTTCCTATTTTGGAAGGCTGAATTACAACTTCCGCGAAAAATACCTCTTCGAAGCGAACTTCCGGTACGATGGGTCGTCGAGGTTTCCGAAGGATCGCCGGTGGGGATTGTTCCCGTCGTTTTCTGCGGGATGGCGCATCTCGCAGGAGGGTTTCCTGAAAGACGTGGCGTGGCTGACCGACTGGAAAGTCCGGGGCTCATGGGGCGAGCTGGGGAACCAGTCGATCGGAAATTATCCGTATCAGGACCTCGTGGCGCTGGGACAGAACTACCCCTTCGGAAGTGAATTGTCGGCCGGTGGGGCGGTAACGACCATCGCCAACAAGGAGATTACGTGGGAAACAACCACCATCACGGATGTGGGGATGGACGTCTCGCTGTTTCAGGGGAAAATCGATTTTTCAGCGGATTATTTCGTGAAGAACACGTCAAACATCCTCTATAATGTGTCGGTGTCCAATTTGTTGGGGGCAACGCCGTCGGCTACCAATGCCGGCTCGGTTGAAAATCGCGGGTGGGATTTTAACGTGAAATACAGCAACCGGACGGGGGATTTCTCGTACGGTGCGTCTGCCGTCTTTTCGATTGTTCGCAACAAGGTAACCAAATTGGCGGAAATTGACCGCGACATCAACCGGGGGCTGTTTGTCGGGCATCCCATCGGGAGTGCCTATGGGTACGTGAGCGATGGGTTGTTCGTGAGCGATGAGGAGGTTGCGAATTACGCCACCCAGCCGTTTTCATTCCTGGCGAATGCCGGCGGTATCAAATTCGTGGATATCGGGGGGCCGAATGGCACACCCGACGGCGTGGTGAATTCGAGCTACGACCGGACGATCATCGGGATGCCGCTTCCCATCACCACCTATTCATTTACCTTGGATGGCGGGTACAAAAACTTTGATTTCAACCTCATGCTGCAGGGCGAAGGGGGACGGAATGACATGATCAACATCGGGCAGTTCTTTTTCCCGTTGGAGAACAACAGCAACGTGCAACGGGAAGCGTACGAGAACCGGTGGACGGTGGATAATCCGAACCCACGGGCTTCCTACCCGAAAATGGTCCTGACCTCGTCGGGTTTCTACTCGACCAACGACGTGGACTACTGGTACCGCGATGCGACGTTCCTTCGGCTCAAAAATGTGCAGCTAGGTTATACGTTGCCGCAGCAGTGGCTGGAAAACGTGTTTCTGAACCGGGTGCGCATCTACGTGAGCGGTGAAAACTTATTCACCCTGACCAAGTATTACGACGGCTGGGATCCGGAGATGCAAACGGGGGGAGCGGGCTTGTTTTACCCGCTGACCAAACTGTATGTGGCCGGTATAAACGTCAAGTTCTAACCAAAAAGTACGCAGATTATGAAAACAGCTAAAAACATAAGTTTCTTCGCGGTCCTTTCGTTGATCTTATCCGTGGGTTTAACCGGGTGCCAGCCGGACTGGCTGGATGAACAACCGCTGTCGGAGTTGTCGGAAGCCTCGTTCTGGAATACCGAATCGGATGCCATACTGGCATTGACCGGGGTGTATAACGGCAGCAATGTGGGCAATAATTCATACAACAACGAGCTGCTGATCATGGCCAGCGCCACCGACGATTCGGGGTATAAAAACGGGGCCGTTGGCGTTATCTACAGCGGCTACCTGGTGCCGGGCGACGTCCAGGTGGTCCAGGCCATCTGGCAGCGGGCGTACCGGACGATTTTCAAGGCCAATTACTTTCTTGAGAATATCGAACGGGTGGAAATGGATGCCGCGAGAAAAGAGGCGCTGATTGCGGAAGTCCGCTTTCTGCGGGCCTACGAGTATTTCTATCTGTCGGTGCTGTATGGCGGGGTGCCGCTGATTACCAAGGTGCTGTCCATCGAGGAGGCGAATAACCAACGCCGCAATGCGTTGGAAGAAATCGTGGATTTTACCGTTGCTGAACTGACCGCAGCGGCTCCGAACCTGCCTGCCTCGCGGCCGGAAAATGAAAAGGGCCGGATTCTGAAGGCGGCGGCGCTGGCGGTAAAGGGGCGGCTGCTGATGATCCACGAACGGTGGGCGGAGGCGGCGGAAACCTACAAGGAGATCATCGACTTGGAAGCCCATAGCATTGACCCGCGCTACAAGGCGCTGTTTGAAGAGGCGGGTGAAAACAGCAGTGAGATCATCCTGGCTACCAATTGCGTGGCGGGCCTGTACGGGAACGCACAGAATCAACTGGTATACCACCCGGATTTTTATGGGGGGTACCAGGAAGACAATGCGTTTCAGGGGCTGATCGATGCGTTTTTGATGACGGACGGCCTGCCGATTGAGGAATCGCCGAACTACGATCCGGAAAATCCGTACGACAACCGCGACCCGCGATTGTATGCGAGCATTTTCCTGCCGGAATACACGGTCTTCCGCGGGAAGAAGTACCTGGCGCATCCGGATCTGACCAACAGTGGCATCGCTTCATTGATTGGGGCAACGGGATACGGATGGAAAAAATACGTCACCGAAGATTATACCGGCGATCAGCTGTCATCGGGCGACGATATTATCCTCATCCGATATGCGGAGGTGCTGCTCAGTTACCTCGAATCCAAACTTGAAAACGGGGATGCCATTGACCAGGCGTTGCTGGATAAAACGATTAACCAGGTGCGGGGCCGGGCGGAGGTGAATATGCCGCCGGTTACCGAAACCGATCGCGATAAACTCCGTGAAATTGTGCGCAGGGAGCGGCGCGTTGAATTTTGCCTGGAACGGCTGATCCGCTACATGGACATCCGCAGGTGGGGCATTTTCATGGAGGTCATGAACCGGCAATTCTATGGAATGAAGCTGACGGACGATCCGGATAACTACACGGACTTTAGCGTGGAAAAGACCGGAAAATACCGGGGACATTACAAAGTCATCAACAAAACGGGAAGCATTACGCCGGCGATGGCCTTGTTGCCCATCCCGCAGTATGAAATTGACATCAACCCCAATTTGGAACAGAACCCGGGTTATAATTAAGAGACACCGTCACATAAAACAACAGACAATGAAGAAGAAAGCCTTTTTGTGGTCGCTTTTTGGGGTAGCCGGCCTTTTGAGCATGGGTAATTCCCTACAGGCGCAACGTACAAAGCAAATCGACTTGGGCGAAGGGGTTTCGCTTGAGGTGGTCTTTATCCCGGAGGGTTCGTTTAAAATGGGCAGCACGCCGGAGGAAAAAGCCTGGGCGACGGGCATTGAAGGGGGCGCAACGCCGGGAACGGAGCGTGAATCGTACGAGGGGGAGCAGCCCCGCCTGATGCGGGTGAAGGACGGGTTTTGGATGGGCCGGACGGAGGTCAGCGTGGGGCAGTTCAAGCGGTTCGTGGAAGAAACGGGTTACGTGACGGATGCGGAGAAACCGGGAGGAAAGACGCAGGTGTTTGATCCCGAATGGAAGATTACAGCCAAGGCGCCGCCGCATCCCTGGATTTCCATGGAAGGAAAGAGCTGGCGGGATCCGAATTTCGGGTTTCCCTTGCGGAATGTGTATCCGGTGGTGTGCGTGAGCTGGAACGATGGGCGGGCCTTCTGCGAATGGCTGACCAAACGGGAACGGGATGCGGGCCGCCTTCCGGAAGGGATGGAGTACCGGCTGCCGACGGAAGCGGAATGGGAGTATGCCGCCCGGGGCGGTCAGGAAAGCACGTTTTTCTGGTGGGGCAACGATCTGAGTGAGGGCGAAGGACGGCTGAACATTTCCGCGATCGATTTCCTGCCGGGCAGGAATAAAACGTGGCCCCTGGCAAAGGCACCCTGGAGCGATGGATTTGCATTCGTATCTCCGGTCGACCATTTCGGTGAAAAAGGCCGCAATGGCTTCGGATTGGCGGATATGTGCGGGGGGGTGTGGGAGATTGTGCTGGATCATTTTGACCCGAAAGAGGGGCACGAGGAACTGCTGGTTACGGATGGGGATTATCGCCCCGTGTGCAAGGGTGGCAACTACTTCGATGTCCCGGGCAATGCCCGCTGCGCGGTTCGGCTGGGGCTCCACGGCGTGAGTTACTCCGATTCCCGGGATGGATTCCGGGTTTGCCTGGGGGTGGTAAAGGAGGGAATTGATTGATCAATGGGATTAAAGGAAATAAAAGTGCAGGGTATGGCAAACGTAAATGGGCATACAATTAACCGCAGGGAATTTGTCCGGAATCTGGCGCTGACCGGTGCCGGGGTGGGTGTGTTGGGGAACGCAGCCTTTCCGGCCATCGCTGGCGGCCAGCCGGGCGATATCCGGATCGGGATCGTGGGCCTGGCCGTACACAGCGCGGCGTTTTCACAGCTGCTGAACGATCCGGAGAAAGCAGCGGATCTGGCGGGTTGCCGCGTGACGGCTCTGTATCACCCGCCGGGAAATCCGGATGTGGATTTTACCAAGGAGCAGCTTGATAAGTTTGAGCAGGACGTGCGGGAGATGGGTGTAGCAATCGTAAGCTCCATGGAGGAACTGCTGGGGCAGGTGGATGTGGTGATGATTGAAACGAACGATGGCCGGCCGCACCTGGAGCAGGTGATGCCGACTTTCAGGGCGGGGAAACCGGTGTTTATCGACAAGCCGGTCGCCGCCGACCTGAAAGGGGTGGTGGAGATTTTTGATCAGGCCAAGGCCTTCCGGGTGCCGGTTTTTTCGTCGTCGTCCCTCCGGTACCTGAAAAGTGCCCAGGGGGTGGATCGGAGCCAGGTGCTGGGCGCCTATACCTACAGTCCGGCGCCCACCGAAAAGAGCCACACGGAATTGTTTTGGTACGGCATTCATGGCGTCGAGCTGCTGTATACCGTCATGGGAACGGGCTGTCAGGAAGTGATGCATGTCCATCATACGGATGGCGAGGACGTGGTGGTGGGTTTCTGGGACCACGACCGGGTGGGGACCTTCCGGGGAATCCGCCAGGGGCGGCGGGATTACGGGGGTACGGTATTCGGAAAAGAGGCCAATACCCCATTGGGGACGTTTGAGGGGTACCGGCCGCTGGTGGTAAAAGTGGTGGAGTTTTTCCGGAGCAAGCGGCCTCCCGTTCCCGTGCAGGAAACCCTGGAGATTTACGCGTTTATGGAGGCGGCGCAGGAGAGCCGGAAAAGGGGCGGAACGAAGGTGCGGCTGGAAGAGGTATTGGGAAGCCTTTAGCAGGGTAGCGAACGCAGTAAACGGTAGCGGGCACAGTGAACGGTAGCGGGCGCAGTGAACGGTAGCGAATACAATATACAGGAACGAACACAGTACAGAACGAACACAGTAAATAGAAGATTAACTAATTAACTAAAAGATGAAACCGGTAAAAGTTTTGGTGTTGGGCTGTGGGAACATGGGTAGTTCTCATGCCGTGGCGTATCACACGATGAAGGATGAATTTGAAATCTGCGGGTTGGTGTCCCGGGGCAAAAGCAAGGAGGTGCTGAATGAACAACTCGGGAATGCGTATCCGTTATTTGATGATTTTGAAACGGCTTTGAACGAAACCCAACCGGATGCGGTGAGCATTGCCACGTATCCGGATACCCATGAAAAATATGCGTTGATGGCGTTTGAAAAGGGATGCCACGTATTCGTGGAAAAACCGATTGCCGATACGCTGGAAGGGGCGCGCCGGATGGTTCAGGCGGCCATCAAACACAACAGGAGGCTGGTGGTGGGGTATATCCTGCGCCACCATCCGTCGTGGAAGAAGTTCATCGAGCTGAGCCACGGACTGGGGAAACCGCTGGTGATGCGGATGAACCTCAATCAGCAGGCCGACGGCAAAATGTGGACGCTGCACCGGAACCTGATGAATTGCCTCAGCCCGATCGTGGATTGCGGCGTGCATTACATCGATGTGATGTGCCAGATGGCAGGCGCAAAGCCGGTCCAGGTATACGCCATCGGCGCAAAGCTGACGGATGAGGTGCCCGCGGATAGTTACAACTACGGCCAGATGCAGCTGCGTTTTGACGACGGATCAGTGGGTTGGTATGAGGCCGGCTGGGGGCCGATGATGAGCGAGACGGCATTTTTTGTGAAAGATGTGGTGGGCCCGAAAGGTTCGGTATCCATCGTGGCAAAAGATGCGGGTGGAAAGGGAAAATCGGGTTCCATTGACTCGCACACAAAAACGGAATCGTTGTTGGTGCATCATGCCGACCTGGATGCGTTCGAACGGTTTTCGAAAGAAGACATCACGATCGACCTGACGGATGAACCGGACCACCAGGGGCTTTGCGACCGGGAACAGCAGTTTTTTTACGACGCGATTGCGAACGACGTCGATCTGACCAGGCACATGCAGGATGCCTTGAACAGCCTGGAAATCGTGATGGGTGCCGATGAATCGGTCAAAACCGGCCAGGTGGTCAAACTGCAGCTTACTGAACTCTAAAAACCGATCGCATGCAGAAAACAGCGATGGCAATTGCCGCACACCCGGATGACATTGAATTCATGATGGCGGGTACCCTGCTGCTATTGAAACAACAGGGGTATGCGATTCATTACCTGAATCTTTCCACGGGGAACTGCGGGAGTATCGAACACGATTCCGCGGCTACCACCGCGATCCGGATGGAGGAAGCCAAACACGCGACCCGGATACTGGAGGCGACGTTTCATCCGCCGATATGCAACGATTTCGAGATTCTCTATGGGGTGGAACTGCTCAGGAAGCTGGCCGCCGTGATCCGTCAGGTAAAACCGGCGATTATTTTGACGCATTCGCCGTCAGACTACATGGAGGATCACATGAACACGAGCCGGTTGGCCGTTACGGCGGCTTTTGTGCGCGGCGTGCCGAATTTCAAGACTGATTACCCGGCCATCGCGAATACGAACTGCGCGGTTTATCATGCGTTGCCACACGGTTTGCTGACGCCGTTGGGGCAACCGGTCATCCCGGAGCTGTTTATCGATACCACTTCCGTGCAGCCCGTGAAACGGCAGGCCTTGGCGGCACATAAGAGCCAACAGAACTGGCTGGAGGATAGCCAGAAAATGAATTCCTATGTGCAGGCCATGGAAGACTTTTCGCTGGCCATCGGCAACATGTCGCGCCGATTCGAGCATGCGGAGGGTTGGCGGAGGCACCTGCACTTCGGGTTTTCCGAACCTGGATATGACCCGTTAGAAGAACTGAATGGATTTTACCTAAAAAACAAAGATTATGCGTAAGAAAAGCTCAATAGCACCGGATTGGTGGGATTATACAACCCTGGATCTGGGGCAGGACGTGACCGATAAAATAGCGAGTATGACGCCGGAAGATATGGTGAACTTGTCGCGCCCGGGATTTAAGGTTGTTTTTTTTGATACCGTGGAGGAGTTTTACCTGGCCGAAGCGTTGGAATATGTGACCACCTGGATGCAGGCCACGGAAGATAATCCCGTGGGGTTATGCGGGCCCATCGGGCCTACTGAACAGCTGCCCCTGGTCGCCCGTATCGTGAACGAGATGGGCATCTCCCTGAAACACGCCCACTTCTGGTCTATGGATGAATGGGTGATCGATGGGAAGGAGGCTCCGGCTAGCCATCCGCTTTCATTCAAGAAGGCGTTTAACGACCTATGCTACAACCGCATCCACAAGGATCTGGTCATGCCGGAAGCGAACATCCATTTTCCGAAAGTGGATACGAGGGAGTATCGCGAAAGCTGGTCCAAAGCGCGGTGTTTGATTATGCAGGGGGGACAGGGCGACGTGAAACATTGGGCGTTCAACGAGCCGCCGCAGCGCGTGGGCGCCTATGCCGACCGGCCGCAGACGGTTGAGGAATATAAGAAACTGGAAACTCGGGTGCTGGATCTTCACCCGATTACGATTGCGCAGAACTCGCGGATGCATTGCGGCGGGAATGCGCCCATGATACCGACGCAGGCGGTAACCGTGGGGCCGAAGGAAACGTGGCAGTCGGAGAAGGTTTCCATCTGGCACGCCGGTGCCCATGACAATCCCTTCGGACAGCGGTTAACCACGTACATGATTTCGAATAAGCTGCCGGATACGTCGGTGCCGATGTCGGTTCTGGCGGATCACCCGAACGTCCAGTTTAATTTTCTGCGGGCGGGGTTTGGTACGTGTTCCATCGAAATGCATTGATCAGATACCGCTAAATACAGATGCAATGAATGGGATCATAAAAATAACAGCGATACTGGCGGCGGTGGTGATGGCCGGATGTACGGGCAACCAGACGTTCAAGCTGGAAAAGGGCGACCGGATTGCGATCGTGGGGAATTCCCTGGCCGAGCGCATGCAGCACGATGGGTGGTTGGAAACGTATCTTCAGGCAACGTATCCGGATGACCAGCTGGTGTTCAGGAACCTGGGGTACTCGGGCGATCAGGTACATTACCGGCCGCGTGCCCACAAAGGGTTTGGGGATAGCGATTCGCACCTGAAAAACATGCGGGCGAATGTGATATTCGCGTTCTTCGGTTACAACGAGTCGTTTGAGAATAAGCCGGAAGAGTTCCGGCAGCAACTGGGCAGCTGGATCGACCACGTCCGCGCACAGCCCTACGATTCGGTGAAAACAGCCCGCATCGTGCTGTTTTCGCCGATTGCCCACGAAAACCTGGAGACGCCCAACCTGCCCGACGGATCGGAAAACAACGTACGGTTACAGGCGTATACGGACGCCATGGCGGCCGTTGCCAAAGAGAAAGACGTGCCTTTTGTGGATTTGTTTGCGGCTACCCAGAAGATGTACGAAGACTCGGAGACGCCGCTCACCCTGAACGGGGTGCATCTGAACGAGAAGGGGAATGAGGAAGTGGCGCGCTACATTGTTGAAACGGCGTTCGGTAGTCGGGTAAAAATGGATCCGGTGGCGATCGACTCGCTGCGCAGCGCCGTTGTGGATAAAAACGGGTACTGGTTTCACCGGTACCGGACCATCAGCGGCAACGACGTGTGGGGGACCCGCTCCATCCAGGATGGGAACTACGCAACCCTGCAGCGGGAATTGCAGATGCTGGATACGATGACGGCAAATCGCGACAAGCGGGTGTGGGCGCGTGCGCAGGGCAACGACATCGAAATTGACGACAGCAACGTGCCGGAGCCGCTGATCGTGGGCACGCACATCACGCGGGAGGTTACCTACGTGGACCCGGAGGAGGCCATCGACAGGATGACCTTTCCGGACGACCTGCAGGTGAATCTGTTTGCGTCGGAGAAGGAGTTTCCAGAAATCGCCAAACCGGTAGCGATGCAGATCGATACGAAAGGGCAGGTCTGGGTGGCGTCGTGGGCGACGTACCCGAAGTGGGAACCGATGCGGCCGATGAACGACCGGTTGGTGACGCTGACCGACACCGACAACGACGGAGTGGCGGATAAGGCGACTACCTTTGCGTTTGTGCCGCACCCGACGGGGTTTGAGTTCTGGAACGATGGCGTCATCGTGGTGTCGGCCCCGGACATCCTGTTTCTGAAGGATACGACGGGCGACGGGGTGGCGGACGTGCGCACGCGGTTGTTCGGCGGAATCGGATCGGACGATACCCACCATACGGCGAATAACCTGATCTATGGCCCCGATGGGAATATTTATTACCAACGGGGGATATTTATCCTCGAAAATGTGGAAACGCCGTGGCGCAAGAGCGATGAGTCGGGGACGCCGGGGTTGTACCGTTTGAACCCGCGCACGTTCGACTTTTCGTTTGTGGTTGAAAATTCGCCCAATGCGCACGGCATCAGTTTCGATAAATGGGGCAACCAGTTCATTACCGATGGGACGACGGGAAAGGCGTTTCAGGTGTACTACGACCGGAAGGTGACTTCCACCACCGACAGCAGCAGGTTTGCCAAGCGGCCGTTGTTTGAGCCGACGGTGCGGCCGTTGACGTCAAATCAGTTGATATCCAGCTCCAATCTCCCTGCGCAGTACCAGAATAACTTCTTGGTATACAATGTAATCGGATTTCAGGGGATGAAACGCTATCGGCTGGATTACAAGCCGCAGGGGGTTGTTGAAGGTACGGAAATCGGAAACTTTTTGTTTACGGGCGATGACCCGGCATTTACCCCACACACGGAAGCGGCACCACGGGTGGTGCCGCCGGATTACACGGGCGATCCGAACTTCCGGCCCAGCGACGGGGCCGTAGGGCTTGACGGGGCGCTGTACTTCGCCGACTGGCAGAATGCCGTGATCACGCACTCGCCCTACAACCTCCGGGATGCCAGCCGTGACCAGATCCACGGGCGGGTGTACCGGATTACAGCCAAGAATAAACCCATCGGGCCCGCCGTCCGTGTGCACGGCGAATCAGTTGAAAACCTGCTGGAACTGTTTAAGAACCCCTACGACAACATCCGCCACCAGGCGCGGGTGGAACTGAGCGGCAGAAATTCCGACGAGGTGATCAAAAAGGCACAGGCGTGGGCCGCTAAACTGGATCGGTCGGAAAAGGAAAATGCGCTTCCACTGCTCGAAGTACTGTGGCTGCACCAACAGCATAACCGCGTTAACCGCGAGCTGCTGGTCGAATTGCTGAAGTCGCCGGAGGAACACGTACGGATTGCGGCCCAGAAGGTCGCTTGGTTCTGGAGCGAGCGGGCGTCGCATTTGGCGGCCCCCGACCCGGCCGGTGTGCCGGGCATGGAATTCCGCATCGGTTACGAGTCGTTCTGGGCCGACCGGGATAGCAGCAGGGCCGGTACGCCGGATGCTGCACATGCGGGGCATGGCAAGGAAACAGCGAAAACGCCGTCCAAAGGGAAAGCCGCTGCGGCACCGGCGCTTGATTTTAGGGAGAAGGAAACGGCTGCGTTGACCATCGTGGCCGTTAGGATGGAATTTGATGTGTCGGAATTTACGGTAAAGGCGGGCCAGCGGGTTGAGCTGACGTTGGACAACCAGGACCTGATGCAGCACAACCTGTTGATTGTGGCGCCCGGTGCGGCCGACGAGGTTGCCGGACTGGCCATTGACCTGCAGGAGGAGGGCTTGGCGAAAGCGTATGTTCCGGAAAGCGGGAAGGTGCTTCATCATACCGGCTTGTTGGACGGGCATACCAAGGAGGTGCTGTCCTTCCGTGCACCCACGGCTCCGGGCGACTATCCGTTTGTCTGTACGTTTCCGGGGCATGCTCCTGTGATGCGGGGAGTCATGCACGTAAAATAGCATGGACCGTAAAATGGGAAAAGCATGAGGATTGGCATCATCGGGTTGTCCGTTCACAGTGCGGATTTTACCAAACTACTGAATGCGGATACGCCGGGCGAAGGGTTGCGCGATTGCCGGGTGGTGGCCTTTTTTCATCCGCAAGGGAATGCCGACGTTGAGTTTCCGGCGGAACAGCTGGCGGAATTCAGCGATACGATGGCCGGCCACGGCGTGGAACGTTTGGAGTCCATCGAGGCGGTGCTGGACCGGGTGGACGCGGTGATGGTGCTGACCAACGATGGGCGTCCGCACCTGGAACAGCTGATGCCGGTATTCAAGGCCGCGAAACCCGTATTTGTCGATAAGCCCCTGGCAGCGGATTGGGCCGGGGTGGTGGCCATTTTTGACACAGCCGCGAAATACGGGGTACCGCTATTTTCTTCGTCCGCGCTGCGCTATGTGAAGCGTACGCAGGACATCCGCCTGGGTAAGGTCGTCGGACAGGTATTCGGTGCGGAGACGTACGGCCCTGCGCCCCTGCAAGCTTCCCACGTGGATTTGTTTTGGGATGGCATCCACGGTGTGGAATCGCTGTATACCATCCTGGGAACTGGATGCGAATGGGTCAGTTGTACACATACTCCCGGGTGTGATGTCGTGGTGGGGCGGTGGCGGGACGGTCGCGTCGGCATGTTCCGGGGATTGCGGCAAGGTAAAATGGGTTTCGGCGGAACGGTGTATGGAAGCCAGGGCATTTCTGACATCGGCCCTTTTGAAGGATACGGCCTGTTGGTGGCGGCCATTGTTGAGTTCTTCCGGACGGGGAAGCCGCCGGTAACCCCGGAAGAAACCCTCGAGATTTATGCATTCATGGCGGCAGCGGAAGCGAGTAAACGAAGGGATGGGGACCGGGTAGGGTTGGGGGAAATAAATGGGAAATTGAGAGGTGAAAGTTGAAAATTGAGAATTGAAAGTTGAAAATTGAGAATTGAAAGTCCAAAATTGAGAATTGAAAGTTGAAAATTGAGATTGAAAGTAAATCTTTAATAACGATAGAAAATGAAGCAAAGCAGATTGAATAGGTTGTTTAATCCCGTTTCCGGAAAATGTTTCGATGTGGCCATAGACCACGGCTTTTTCAATGAATACACGTTTCTTGGCGGCATTGAAAATATCGAGAAATCGGTGCAGGTGTTGATTGATGCGGGTCCGGATGCGATCCAATTGACCGTCGGCCAGGCCCGCCATTTGCAGTCGGTTGCCGGAAAGATGAAGCCTTCGCTGGTGCTGCGGACGGACGTGGCGAATGTGTACGGCCCCGATCTGCCGGATGTTTTGTACAGCCGGATGATTGAGGATCCGGTGTTGCAGGCGGTGCGGCTGGATGCCACGTGCGTGGTGGTGAACCTTTTCCGGATTCCGGGTGCGCCGGAGGTGACCGACCAGTGTATCCAGAACATATTGAAGCTGAAACCGCTGTGTGATTACTACGCCGTACCGTTAATGATCGAACCGCTGGTGTTCCGTCCGAATAGCGAGGCGGGCGGGTACATGGTGGATGGAAACATCCGGTTGATTACCCCGCTGGTGAGGCAAGCGGTTGAATTGGGTGCCGACCTGATCAAGGCGGATCCGACGGAAGACGTAACGGAGTACCATAAAGTCGTGGAAGTTGCCGGATCGGTGCCCATTTTAGTGAGGGGCGGTGGCCGTGCCGACGACAACGAACTACTGGAAAGGACCTATGCGTTGATGCAACAGGGGGTGAAGGGTATCGTGTACGGCCGGAATGTCGTGCAGCATGCCGACCCGGGAGGCATGACGCGGGCATTGATGGCCATTGTTCATGAACAGGCAAAACCGGAAGATGTGCTGCATTTTATGAAAGGGAAAAGCTAGCGGATGACTTTTAAATCGGTGTACTGCTGAATTTGGTCGAAATCCGCGTCGTTGTGCACCAACGTAATCGAGAATTCAAGCGCGTAATAAGCAATTAAGCAATCGTTACTTTTCCGGATGGTGGCACCTTTTTTACGGAGCGCGCGATACAAGTCGGCGGCCCCGATTGCCGCTTGTATTTGGGGTAGATCAAGCACATTAAAATACGACAACGTATCTTTAATCCGTTCGTATGTTGAATCGTCCCGGATTCCTTGCAAGATTTCCTGAAGGATGGTCGGTGTTAGATAAATTGGACGATCGTTAAGAATACTTTGCTCCAGTAAGTCAGCGCCTGGCGACTTTTTTTTGTTCAGGAAATCTATCCAAATCGATGTGTCAAACAGTAAAGGTTCGTTCATAGGCTGCGCATGTCTTCCAGATTTCCGGACCAGGTATCTGCTCCGCGAACGGTCAAAATCTGCCTACGCTTTAAAGAAGCGACGTATTGCTTCAAAGCCTCATTGACAATGTCCTTTTTGGTTTTGAAACCACTGATTTTTAACGCTTGTTTGATCAAGCTGTCATCTAATTCAATATTGGTACGCATACTACTTGTTCTTTGGTGTAAAGATACGAATTTTTATACACATTGATGAATCAACTGTCGAATGACGGCTTGATTCCCGGTCCGGCATCAATCCGGACCGGGAGTTGCAGGTTAACCGGCCGGCGTACCGTGAGCAGAAACGGTAACCGTTTTACGGCTGTTGGCGCTTACATCGGCACGGACGTCCAGCACCACGACACGCGAATTTTCGATGGTTTGATAGACCTCGCCGCCCGACACGCGATACCCGTCTTTGTTTTTGGGCATGACAAACCGAATGTGGCAACCGGGCAGATCCAGGTCAAACCGGTTGGTTAGCACCGCTTCGTTGACGGCTGACCGCCCGGTATTGTCCTCGCTGAATTCCAGTGTCAAATTCAGCAGAAGCTGGTCGTAGGGTGCGGTCGGGTTTTCGCAGAATCGGAGGGGTGGCGTATGGTGAAACGTATCGCCATCGACTGTGAACAGGCGAAAGAAACCTAATATTTTTTCCCAGTTGGCGATTTCCCCGCTCCGGCAGACGGCACCTGGCCGGATGTTGAGCGTGGGTGTGGTGCCGACAAGCGATTCGTGGGGCCGGTGGCTGTGCCCATTGAGCAGGATGTTGATCCGGTGGCGGTTCATGAACGCGGTGTCCACGCGGTCGGGGCGGTGCTGCGCCATGATACGCACCTTGCCGGGTCCTTCAGTGTTCAGGAAGCTATCCAGCAGTTTTCCCTGCAGTCCCGACATCGGCGCGTGATCAGGGATATCGACAACAGGATCGCCCAGGTAGTCGTCGGAGCCGACGATGCGCGTATCGAGGTAGGAAAAGCCGTACACACGCTTGCCCATCAACCGATTCCACTGGGCCGCCTTGGCGGGGTAGTCATCGGCCTTGGGGCCGTAGAAATCGTGATTGCCGGGGATGGAGAACACCGGGGCATCGAATCCGTAAACGCCCGAAAATCCGTGGGCTCCCTCAAAGAAATTCTTGTATTTCTCTTCCGCCAGCGGCGGATGGTTAAATCCGGAGCGTACGACACCGCCCCAGCCCAATGAGTCGGCATCGAAACGGGTATAATCGTGGATGATGTCGCCGGTGACGATGATGTATTCGGGATGGATGATGTTTGCTACTTCAATAAACCGATCGAGCAGTTCCAGTTCCTTGGCGTATCCATTTTCCGGCGTGCCAACCCATTGCCGCGACATGTGCGGATCGCTGATGTGGATGAAGCGATGCGGGTTGCGGAAGGCTTTGAGCACCTTGACCGACCGCCGGGAGACGTTGGTTTCACCCCCGCTTTTGACAATCAGGTCGTACAGTTCCTCGGGCGTGCCCTCGGGTATCCTAATCCGGATCAGCGTACCGACCGCTGCTTGGGTGAAGGAATCGTATTCGAACCGCCCGCTTTGGACGGTGTCTGCGGAAAGGACCACCCGGTTATAGGGTCCGGAGAGGATGACCGAGTCTACCGGCAGTGCGGCCGGGTTGTCATAGAGAATGTCGATGGATTTGCCTACCGGTGCAACCGCCGGGCAGGCACGCCAGGGATACACGATCTGGTTGGCCTCCGTACGGAGGCAGAACGCCTGCAGGCAGATCGTGACGGATAGAATGATAGGGTTACGTTTCATGACTAAAAACCTGGGTTCTGTGGCATTTCTTTCGTCAGATTGGCATCGATAACAACCTGGGGGATCGGATACAGCGTATCCCTCGCTGCGGCAGTCTGGTTTCCGCCGGCAAAGTTGTGGGCTTGCACCCGCTCCAGCCATTTTCCCGTCCGGATCAGGGTATAACGCCGGTGTTCTTCCGTGATCAATTCCCGCGAGCGCTCGTCCACGATGAAATCCAGGGTAACATCGGCGGCCGATATTTCGTGGGCCTGCGCTCTTCTCCGGATGATGTTGATGGTTTCTGCGGCCCCGGTGTTGTCGCCCAGTTTAAACTGGGCCTCTGCTTTGAGCAGGTAGGTCTCAGCCAACCGGAGATACACCTGGTCGTTATACTGTAAAGTTGCTTGCAGGTCGGCGGAAATGGTGTTATCCCATTTCCGGATAAACGGCCAGTCGTTGCGGGAACTCTTGGTGGTATACACCAGATCTTCCGACCAATCCAACTTGACGGTATCTCCGTAGTTGTATCCGGAAGGTAATCTGTCGGCCTCGCCGGGCGCATTCTGTATGGCATCCTTCAGGATATAATACTTGCGAATGGCATCGTTGGAACCGCGGACGTCACCGGGCTCGTACAGATTGATGGCCCATTGCGACGGAAGGGCACGTGCGATTCCGCGGCCACCCCGCTCCACGGTGTATTGCAGCGGCGCGATGCCGCCGATTTTGATTTGGTTGTTGAAATTGGTGTTGCTGTATTCCCTTCGCATCAGGCTCCCGCCGCCTCCTACCACGTTATACTCCCACTGCCATACCCAAAGGGCTTCGGTATTGCCTTCCTCGCGGTTCGAGTTGCCTTCATAAAACATATCCATGAAAGCGGAACCGGGTTCCGTGCTTCTCACCCCATACCTTTCGGTGACCAGTCGGTATGCCGGGGTGTTGATGCACTGGTCGGCCCAATACAAGGCGCTGTCGGGCTTGCCTATCGTCAGGTATAATTCGGAAAGATAATGCTGGACAGCGCCTTTACTGATTTTTCCGCGTATGGCAGGTTCTGCGGATAGGTATTGCTCGGCAAACAACCAGTCTGCTTTCATATGGTTGCGGACTTCGGCCCGGGGCGTACGTTCCCAGTCCGTTTTTATATCAGATCCCTGGGCTTCTTCCAGCGACAGGGGTACATCGCCCCAGCAAAACGTCAAGTGCCGGTATGCCCAGGCGCGCAATGCCTTGGCTTCTGCAAGGACCCGGTTTTTGTTCTGTTCGGGGGTTGCTCCGCCACCGGTCCAGTCGATTCCTTCGCCGTTTTCTGCCCGGTTAATAATGGTATTGGCGGCATTCACGATTTTGTATAGCCACAGAAAAACACCTGAAAGGCCTGAGTTGGTGGAAACATTCAGGCTTTTCCAGTTTTGCGTGATGGAGCCGATATAGGCTGAATTGTGGGCGACCAGATTGTCCGTTCCTACGGTCGCAATCATCGCAGTCAGGTTATTGCTGCCGCCGTCAACCGCTTCCCTCTCGCGCCTGACCAGTGAATATAGCCCATTCAGGCCGGCTTCGAATCCATCCAGATTTGTATATAGGGTTTCAGCGGTGATCAAGTGGGGTGGCGTTTCGTCCAGCCAACCCTGCGAGCAGCCTGCGGTAAGCCCTAGGACCGTCGAAATAACGACAATGTTTAGCAACTTTTTCATGAGCTATCGTATGAAGCGTTTACAATTAAAAATCAAGATTTAAGCCGATCACATACTCCTTTTGCAGCGGAATGTTCCGCTGTCCGTTCAATTCGGGGTCCATCCCGCCGAATCGGGTGAGGGTAAAGAGATTCCTGCCGGTAAGGTAAAGCTGGCATTTGCCGATACCGTAACGCGACAAAAAGCTTTTCGCGAAATCGTATGCAAGTGAAACGTCCTTGATCCGGACAAAGCCTGCTTGTTCATACGGGGCTGCGCTTTTCCCGTCCTGAAGGTTGGCATTCCATGTGTTCATGTACCATTCGTTTGTCGGATTATCCGGGCGCCACCAGTTCTTTTTGGTGGTGGTCATCCGAACGGCTTGATCCACGTCCGTATCGTTCAGTAGGGTGTTGTTTTTGGTGACGCCATGAACGCCGTGGATAAACACATTCAATGTCAGGTTTTTATAAGAGAATGTATTGTTCATCCCCCAGATATATTTCGGATCCCGCTGCCCGATAATGACCCGGTCGTAATCGGGCGAAAGCACACCGTCCGGTACGCCATCGGGCCCGCTGACGTCTTTGATTTTGATGTATCCCGGTTGGGTTCCATAAGCCTTGGCTTCTTCGGCTTCGTCCAATTGCCAGACACCGTCCCATTTATAGCCGTAATTCACCAAAATGGGCTTTCCGATAAACCAGGTGCTGGCAACATCGTCGATTTCATTTCCGTTTTCATCCAGCATCCCGTAGAGGGAAACGATTTTGTTCTTTACAAAAGAGATATTTCCGGTAGTTTCCCATTGGAAATTCTCCGTGGTTAGGTTCCGGGAGGTAAACGATACTTCCAGTCCCTTGTTTTCCGTTTGCCCGATGTTCTGGGTGATGGAGCTTACGCCGTATATGGGGGAGATGGTCCGGTCAAGGAGCAGGTCGAAGGTGTTCGACTTGTAAAAATTAACATCTCCGATAATCCGGTTGTTCAGGATCCCGAAATCGAGGCCCAGGTTCAACGTTCTTGTGGTCTCCCAACCGAGGTCGTCCTGTCCCAGTTTGCTGGGGACGTATCCCGGCAGCGTAGTTGATCCGGCCACGATATCCTCGGAAGAGAGACGGGAAATGGTCTCATAGGCCGAAATCGCCTGATTTCCACTGAGCCCCAGCGAAGCCCGTAGTTTCAGCTCATTGACTACGTCGTTCCACCCGAAGAAGTCTTCCCGGGAAATATTCCAGCCAACAGCCAGTGAGGGAAAGAAACCCCATTTTGTTTTCGCCCCAAACCCTGAATAGCCGTCATTGCGCCCGGTCAGCGTAAGCAGATACCGGCTATCGTAGGCGTAATTGATGCGCAGCATGCTTGACAACAGCGAGGTTTCGGTATTTGAAAACCCGGGGACGACCAGTTCGGCCTGCGGTGCGGAATACCAGGTCAGGAAATCGTTGGGAAAGCCCTGGGCGTCCACACTGTTGGTGTTGCTTCGCGAGTTTTCAAAGCTGTAAAGTCCGGTAGCGAAAACACTGTGCTTGCCAAATTCCCGGTTATAATTGATGATATTTTCGATCACCACATTCCGGGACAATCCCCGGCTCGTTGCGGCATCGCCGCTGTTGGAAAGTCCGCGCTGCGTATTCCGACCGTAATAGGTGGCGTCGTTGGAGAAACCCAACCGGATTCCCGCATTGACTCGGTATTGCAGTCCCTGCACAAACGGAAAGTCGACCACCGCATAATTATTGGATACCATCTGGTACGATTCGTCAATATTCTCGGCAAGTGTTCCCATCAGCGGATTGCGGAAGTAGGTGTCTTCAGGCCATGGGTAGATGGTCAGTTTGCCATTTTCGTCGTACGCTTTTGTAAAGGGGTTCATCCAGAATACACCCTGGTCGCCATCCCAGGTAGGTGCAATCCCCCCGGCATCGGTGTAGGCAAGCTGGGTCCGGGTACCCACGGTCAGCCAGTTCTTGAATTTGGTATCCACGTTGATCCGGGAGGTCAGTTTCAGGTAATCGTCATTGACGGCCAGCCCGGTTACATCCGTCACCCCGGCGGAAATGTAATATTGCGTCTCCTTGAATCCACCGGAAAAAGAAAGGTTGTGCTGCGTGCTTTTTCCATCGCGCAGCGCCAAGTCCAGCCAATCGACCCATTCCCCCGATTCGTAGATGTCCAGTTCCGAAGAGGTGAAGGCTTCGGGATTCCGTTCCATTTTGAAACGGTAGAATTCTTCTCCGTTCATGATGTCCGGTAGGTTGGCAAACCGCTGCATGGAATAATAGCCGTTATACCGGATCCGGGTGTCTCCGCCCTTTCCCGACTTTGTGGTGACGAGAATGACGCCGTTGCTTCCCCTGGATCCGTAAATTGCGGCAGCCGAAGCATCTTTCAACACCTCGATGGAAGCTACGTCGTTGGGGTTGACGTCGGCAAGTCCGCCGGCAATCCCATCGATGACCACCAATGGGGAAGTGCTGGCTTTTATGGAGTTCCGGCCCCGCACCATGATGGATTGCGAGGCTGCGGCTCCGGCTGACGACGTGGATACCTGTACCCCGGGGATGGCGCCTTGTATGGCTTGGGTAAGATTGACGTTTGGCGCCATTTCCAGCCGTTCCATCGGAAGCGAAGCAACCGTTCCGGTGATGTCCCGTTTCTTTTGCGTGCCATATCCCACCACGACCACCTCTTCCAGTCCCACCTCGTCCTCGGTCATAACCGCATCCAGACGGGGCTGGCCGGTATAGGCTATTTCCAGCGTTTCCATGCCCACGGATGAGAACTGCAGGATGGCTCCCTGTTGGGAGGTAATCGAATAGACACCGTCGGCATTGGTCGAAGCAGTATTTGCCGTACCCTTGACCGTCACCGATACCCCCATTAATGGCGCTCCTTCGGCGTTGGTAACCTTACCTTCCACCTTTTTCTTTTCGCTTTTTCTGAGGGTGATGTTTTTTCCCTGGATCTTGTAGTCCAGGCCGCTGTCTTTTGCGATCTGATTGAGTACGTTGCTGAGTTTTTCGTCGGTGAAATCATACGTGTACAGCCGCTTGGCATGGATTACCTCGTCGGTATACCGGAATTGATAGCCGCTGGTTTCTTCAAGCTTTTTAAAAAGCTGATCCAGCGTGATATTGGTGACGCTAAGCGTTACCGTCGGGCTGTGCTCATTTTGCGCATAGACATCCCTGGGGGTTAGGCCCCCTACGAGTAGCAGGAGAAAGGCAAGGGTGGAAAGTCGAATTAATTTCATTATTTTGCGATAATTAAAGAGGATTTTTAAAACGTTGATTCTTTAATGCCGGAACTGGTACCAGCAGTTCCGGTTTTCTTTTTTTCGGCGGTGTTTATTTTTCCATATAGCGTCTGTTAGGTTAACGGATAATGAGTGTGTCTGCGCTTTGGTACGTGTACGTGATGCCGATCATAAAAGCCAGGTCATCCAACACGTTTTGCAACGGTTCATTGTGGTAGGTTCCTTTGATCGTGCGGTTGAGCAGTGCGGCTGAATCGCATCGGATCGTCACATTGTACCAGGTTTCGATTTTTTCGAAGGCCTCTCCGACGGTGATTTCGTCAAACCGGAGGGTATGGTCTTTCCAATCGGTGTATTTTGCTGTAACTACTGCTGTCTTGCGGAAGCGATCCGTGGCGGAATCGAAGGTGGCTTGTTGGTCTTTTTCGAGGATGACCCCCTCGTTGCGACCGGCTTTCGCCACACGGACCCTGCCTGTCTCGACGGTTACGGAGAACCTTCCCGCTTGGTGGTTTATATCAAACGAAGTACCCAGTACCGTAGTTTCGAACCCGCCCGCCGTTACCACAAACGGTCTTTTTTTATCGGTTGTTACGTCAAAAAAGGCTTCGCCGGTTAAGTGGATTTGCCGGATATCTCCGGAAAACGCCGCGGGATACTGGATGGTTGCACCCGAATTGAGCGACACGGTTGATCCATCCGGCAGTTGAAAGGTCTTCCGCTCGCCCCGTTGGGCGGATACCGTGATCCTGTCGGTCTGTTGTGGCACGTTGTGGGGCGCATGCAGCCGGTAGATGAAAATGGAGATGCTAACCAGCACGAGCAAACTTGCGGCAACCCGGAGGACACGTTTCAGGGATAAAATGGACGATTGCTGCCGGGTATCCGCTTCGGTTGCGTCGGTGATTTTCGACCGTAGCTTGCGAAGCCCTCTTTCCAGATCGAATTCGCCCGACTTGTATTTAAGCTCTTTTTGCCACTCTTCGCGCAACCAGTCATAGAGTTGCAGGTATTCCTCGTTGCGCAGATAGACGTCGAATTTTTCTTGTTCCGCTGCTGAGGCTTCCCCGGCCAATATTTTGGCGGCTAATTCGAAAAAGGTGCTTTTGTCCATTGTTAATGTATGAATGGGTTTTCAAGGACATGACACTTTTTCTTACCCTTACCTACCATTGGTAGCGGTTAAATTTTTGTTAACAATAGATGGGGTTTCTGTAAAGGCCAGCGTTTCGCTAGGAGAGGAGGAAGGTGATCAGTGTAAGGCCGTTGATACAGAGCTGATAAAATTGCGATTTGTATTTCGACACGTATTTGATGGCTTCGACCATTTGTTTTTGTACGGTATTGACCGAAATAGAGAGCACTTCGGCAATCTCCTTGTACATGAGGCCCTCAATGCGGTTCAATTTAAAAATGGTTCTGCGCTGGGGCGGGAGCTGGTCGATGATGGCCAATAGTTCTTTTTCGGTTTCGGCATAGGTAACCGGCAATTCGGTTGAATTTTCTGCCAGAAGGTGATGCGCTTCGGTGTGATCCAGGTTTTCAAACGGAAAATGGTTCTTTTTAAGAAGGTTGAGCGCCTGGTTTTTGATGGCAATGAAAAGGTAGGCTTTCAGGCTGCTCCTGATCTCGATTTTTTCGCGGTTGAGCCAGAGCTTCAGGAATACGTCCGACACAATTTCCTCGGAAAGATCGGTGCTGACGACGAATGATTTCGCAAAATGGCATAGGGAAAAATAATATTTTTCGAAAAGAAGCTCGAGCGCTTTCTGATCGTTAGCTTTTATTCGTTTTATAAGGAATTCATCGCCCGGTTCCGCCATCGTCGTCGACTAAATTGCAGCAAACGTAAATTTCTGTAATTAAGGGAATGTTAACTAAAAGTTTATTTTCACAAATCTAAGTTTTTGCTCTTTAAAAATAAATTGAAAATCAAGAAATTATAGTGGCCTTTGTGCACCTCCGATAACGGCGGACGGGAAGCGTTTGTTCATTCTTCAGGGTTGAAGGACCGTGTCCTTGAGAATGAGGAGGTTCATTTGAAGATTGTATTGCCATCCGGTATGCGTTACCGGATGGTTTTTTTACCTGATCCGTTGCCGGAACTTAAATCTTGCGTACGAGCTCTGCCTGCATTCCGCGGGGGCCCCTGGCGGCTTGGTATTCGACTTTGTCGCCGGTAGCTAACACGATCGACGGATCGGCCAGTTGGGTGCGGTGTACGAAAATGCGTTCCTGGTTCCGCGAATTGGTGATAAACCCGTAGCCTTTTGATGCATCGTAATAACTGATGGTGCCGGTTGGCAGCGCAGCGGGATCTGCCGCCTCGCTTTTCGGGGTGGCAATGGCGATGTCTTCCAGCGCGATGCGGCTGACTTTGCGCTCGTCCGGAGGTGTACTGGAAAGATTGCCGTTTTCATCCACATAGGCGATCATGTCTTCCAGTTTCCTGCCGCTTTTTGAGGTCTCGAAACGTTTTTCGTCCCGGCGCTGCTCCTTTTCTTTCCGTTTTTGCAGCTTCTTTTTGTTTCGTTCTTTTTTACTATATGTTTCAGCCATTGAGAAGTATTATTCGTTAAAAATTGTACCCCGCGTTTTCCAAGGCCGATGATAGCGGCTTGGAAAATGAAAAGATGTCCTGGCAATTAATCGTTTTTTTTTAACGTATTGAATGCTTAACAACACGGGCATCCTGTTGGACACGGATGGTCAGAGAGGATAGGACAAAGATACGTTATTATTCCGATATTAACTAATCTATGCGGTTTATTGACTACATTTACGGAATTTCCTCCACATAAGCAGCACATGAGACAACTGAAAATATCCGAATCGATTACTAACCGCACAAACCGATCCCTAAGCAGCTATTTATTCGAAATCAGTAAATATGAGATGCTTACTGCTGAGGATGAGATAGATTTGGCCGTCCGGATACGGGCGGGAGATGCCGTGGCGTTAAACCGGTTGGTAAATGGAAACCTCCGGTTCGTGATTTCCGTAGCCAAACAATACCAACATCAGGGTTTGGTGCTGGAAGACCTGATTAACGAAGGAAATCTGGGGCTGGTTACGGCTGCCAAACGATTTGATGAAACGCGTGGATTCAAGTTTATTTCCTATGCGGTGTGGTGGATCAGGCAAAGTATCATGTTGGCCATTTCCACGCAATCACGCACGGTGCGCCTGCCCTTCAACCAAATCGCAGACATTGTCAAAGTGAAGCGGACACAATCAACCTTGGAGCAGCAACTGGAGCGCGAGCCGACGGTAGAGGAGCTGGCTGAGGTTCTGGATGTTTCGCCCGCCAGGCTTGGGCGCACGTTGTTGAACGGCGAATCCCAGGTATCGGTTGATGCGCCTTTTTCGCATTCATCGGAGAGCAACCTGCTGGATACCTTATATGACGGCGGCGCTCCGACGGATCATGAGGCTATGCGCGAATCGTTGGAAATCGTGGTCAGAGATGCGATCCGCCATCTTCCCAAACGCGAGCAATTGGTCCTGGAACTTTTTTTCGGACTGGGTGGAATCGAACCGAAGAACCTCATGGAAATCAGTCAGCGATTGGGTTTGACGACCGAACGCGTCCGGCAACTCAAAGCCAAAGCACTGTTTTGGTTACAGCGTTCAACCGAAGGCCGGAAATTGGCGTTCTACCTATGATCGATACTTGCAAGTGCCGCACGTAAACTTTAAGAAAACTCTTTAGAATCGTCCCCAAAATTTTCAATAAGTCTTGTGGGCTAAAAAAATTAGTATTAGTTTTGGTGTCGCGCCAACCAAAAGGCTGGTTTTGGAAGAAGAACCGCGTTATGGACACACAAGACGATGAGGTATGCTGCCCGTTCTGCAAGGGTAGGGTGGATGATGCCGGCAAGCCGATAGACGACAGTGAGCCGCTCGTTGGTACGACGGTGCTGTGCTTCGTCTGTGGGCGGTTATCCGGTTATAGCCCTTCCCGGGAGCCGTCATGCGCCTGTCCGGCGTGCGCGGACAAGCTATTCGCTTTTCTGCGGAACCATTTGTAAACCTCAAACCACAATACCGAGACCGTAGCTAGGGCCATGCAAATTCCCAATTCGGATGCACGGAGTGACGTCACGTCAAAAAAACGAGATAGCGGCTCGACGTAGAGGATGGCGAACAGTATGACCAACACCAATACCGTAATGCCGGTGAGCAGAGGGTTCCGGCTCCTGAAACGCTCAAAAATGCTGTAGTAGAACGAGCGGTTGGCAAAGCTCAACAGGATGTTGGCAAAAATCAGCGTGGTAAAATACCATCGTTCTCGTTTTTTCCTCGCTGCCCCCGGCCTGAACAGTCAGCTGGTAGGCAAACAGCACACTGGCCGTAATCACTAGCCCCTGGACGATGCTGATGAGCAGTTCCCGTCCGTTCAGAAACGTATCGGTCATGATCCGCGGCGGGCGTTGCATTGTATTCCGCTCCATGGGTTCGTTCTCGTAAACGATGGAACAGGTAGGCCCCATCACCAACTTCAGGAAAATGACATGGACGGGGGTAAAGATCTGCGGGAATACCCAGCCCAGAAACAGAGGCAGCGAAACGGTCAGGATAATGGGAATGTGGATGGAAATGATGTATTGGACGGCTTTTTTGATGTTGGCATAAATGCGTCTCCCGGCGATAGCCAGGAGCTTTTCCGGACGGTGGCTAACTGATTATTGCCATGCTGCTTCCTGGAAGCGGCTACCTCACTGTCGGTAAGGCCTTTTAGATGGCCGGGGATCTGGTGGGGCATACTGCAGAACGTGATGACACGTTAAAGTTACGGATTATTCCGCCGAATTGGGTACGGGTTGTCGCCTCCATGCCTCCATGCCGCCGGAGAAGTTCTGTACATCCTTGAAGCCATTGGCTGCCAGTACCGACTGGGCGATGGCTGCCCGTGCACCACTTTGGCAGTGGATGACCAGCTGTTTGCCCCGGTCCAGTTCGTCCAGGTGGTCGGCAAGCGTACCGACAAACAGGTTGACGGCACCCGGTATGTGGCCCGCCGCGTATTCGGAAGCACTGCGTACATCCACCACCTGTACATCATCCCGGCCGAGTAACGTCCGGAAGGTATCGATGTCGATCAGCTTACGGGTTTCCAGGGGAAGTCCGAGGTCATCCACGCTGGATACATACCCCAAGATGTTGTCCATACCAATGCGCATGAGCTTGCGTGTCAGGTCTTCAACCTGTCCATCGTCGGCCACGAGCACGATTTGTTCGTCGTACCCCACCAGCCAACCTACCCAAGTGGAGAAAGATGAATTGTTTTCGATGCCGAGGCTCCCGGGGATGGCTCCGGAGGCATGGAGGGCTTTCGGCCGGGCGTCAATGATGCGGGTGCCGCCGCGGTATGCCGCGAGGAATTGATCCGCCGTGAGTTTGGGGTGCCGCGGTACTTCTGTCAGCAGCGGACGATCCACCTTGTTAAGCGTTTTCATCATGGCAAAATACTTCGGCGGTTCGGGCTGGCCGGCCAGCAGGTAGTCCGTAAATCCCCGTTCGTCGTTCTCAAAACGGAACGCCCAATTCCGTATCCGTTCATACCCCACGGTGGTGCTGGGTACGGCACCGAGGGCTTTGCCGCAGGCCGATCCGGCACCGTGTCCCGGCCATACCTGTACGTAAGGGGGCAGACTGCTGAATTTCGTCAGCGACTGGAACAGCTGGTGCGCACCAATATCTTGCGTACCCGCCAATCCTGCCGCTTTTTCCAGCAGGTCCGGACGGCCGATGTCGCCCACGAAGACAAAATCGCCCGTGAAGAGCATGATCGGTTCATCCGTGGCCGGATGGTCGCGCAGCAGGAAGCTGATGCTTTCCGGCGTGTGTCCCGGCGTATGGATAACTTCGAGGGAGAGGTTGCCGACCCTGATGACATTGCCTCCGCGCAGTCCCTCATGGGCGAATTGATACTGCCAATCTGGTCCCCCCTCGTCCGAAAGGTACATCGTCGCCCCGGTGAGTGCGGCGAGTTCGCGCGTGCCGGAAAGGAAATCCGCGTGGATGTGCGTTTCCGTAACGTGCGTAATACGAAGCCCGTTCTGCTTTGCAACGTCCAAATACGTGTCGACATCTCGCTTCGCGTCGATCACGATGGCCTCGCCGGTCGCCTGGCATCCGATGAGGTAACTGCCCTGAGCGAGTGATTTATCATAAATGTGCTGAAAAAACATGCTTTTTTTGTTTGATGAAAACTGTTATAAGCTGAAAGTTTTTAATTAATGGGGAAGGCTATCCCGCAGTCTGCCATAAACCCAGGTGCCTGCGATTGCGCTGAGCAGCACAATGGCTACCACGGTGGCGCCCGTGCCGATCTGGACAAACAAGGGGCCCGGGCAGGCGCCGGTCAGGCCCCAACCCAATCCAAAAATGAGCCCCCCGTAAATCTGGCCTTTGCTGAATTTTTTCGGTGTGAACGTAATGGGCTCGCCGTAGATGGTCTTGATGTTGAATCTCTTGATTAACCAAACCGATAGGATACCCACCGCGATCGCCGACCCGATGATCCCATACATGTGGAACGATTGCAGGCGGAACATTTCCTGAATGCGGAACCAACTGATGATTTCAGCTTTCACGAAGACAATCCCGAATAGGATGCCCACAATCAGGTACTTGAGGTTGTGGTACCACTTGTGTTGCAGTTGCGATTCATTGACACATAGGGTATCCTGCGTGCGTACTTCCTTCTCGTTTTTTGGATCGAAAGCCGAAAATTGAGAATTGAAAGTCGAAATTTGAGAATTGGAATTGTTATTTTTGCGCATCATCTTAAATAATCTAAACCATGAAGGAAAATAGTATTGCCAAGTAAATCCGATCTCAACCAAGTATAAAAGGCAAAAAGACATTGGCCATCAGAAAGCCACCGATCATAAAGCAGACGGTAGCCACGAGTGAAGGCCATTGCAACGTGCTTAATCCCATTATGGCGTGTCCGCTGGTACATCCCCCGGCGTAACGCGAGCCGAAGCCGACCAGGAATCCGCCGCCGACCATCATGATAAGGCCGTTTGCCGTTAGCAAGTAATCCCAATTGAAAAGCTGTTTCGGTACCATGTTGGTGTAGTCGTTGATGCCATATCCCGCGAGTTCGGTGACCAGGGCCGGGTTTACTTCGACCGGCTGAGGGTTAGCCAGCCATAGGCTCGCGATCACCCCGCCACCGAAGGCACCGAGGACGAAAAAGAGATTCCAGAATTCCTTTCGGTAATCATACTTGAAGAATTTGATATCCGCGGGGAAGCACATCGCACAGACGTGGCGCAGGTTGGCCGAAATGCCGAAATGCTTGTTGCCCAGAATCAGGAGTGTGGGGACCGTGAGACCCACCAGCGGGCCGGCGATGTACCACGGCCACGGTTGTTTCAACCATTCTATCATAAGCGTTCTTTTTTTATCAATCCATTTGTTTACAAAGATAACAACCAGAGCGGCCCCATTCAGTGACTTCTGTCACCTTCCAACGGACGGCTAACGAAAAAGTTCGTTGATCAGGATGTAAATGCTCATCAGGAGGACGAACCACCCGAAACCCTTCTGCAATTTATGTCCGGATACCCTGCCCGAAATCCGGTTGCCCAGATAAAAGCCCAGGATTGCCAGCCCGGTAACCAGCAACAGGAAACCCCATTCGATGGGCCTATTGGCCACATCGCCCATGAAGCCAAGGAGCGACTTGGCGGCAATGATCAGCAGCGAAGTGCCAACGGCCTTTTTCATGGACAATTTGCTCAGCAGTACAAGGGCGGGAATGATGAGGAAACCGCCACCCGCGCCTACGAGTCCCGTTAGTGTGCCGACCAGCATCCCTTCCAAAAAGATCATCGGATAGTTATACCGGATTTCAGCATCCTCCGGGCAATCCTTGCAGGGCTGCTTCCGGATCATGGAAATGGAAGCTGCAAACATCATGACGGCGAACAGCAGCATTACGGCCATGGGTTTGCCAAAGGTAAAATCACCCAGCATAAAGAGGGGGTCCGGGATGGCGGGGACGAGGTACTTGCGTGTGGCGTATACGGCTGCGATGGAGGGAATGCCGAATAGGGTGGCGGTCTTGATGTCAACTAACCCCCGGCGGTATTTGGGCCATGCACCTACTAGACTGGTGGCCCCCACAATGAATAGCGAATAGGCTGTAGCCGTAACGGGTGGAAGCTCGAAAAGATATACCAGTACAGGTACCGTGAGTATAGAGCCACCGCCGCCGATAAGACCCAGGGCGATGCCGATAAACAATGAAGCAAGATAACCGACGAATTCCATTTTTTTCGTGTATTGACGTTACCCTTGCAAAGGTCGGTTGCGATGCAATCTCTTGTCGGTGACCTAGGTCACACGGTCGACAGGAGTTGGATGGAATTGCGCTGTAGCACGACTTTGCCGTGCTGTTCCATCTTTTTCAGCAACCGCGAAATCACTTCCCGCGAGGAGCCCAGGTCGTGGGCAATCTGTTGGTGGGTGGTATACAGTTCCCTGGAGCCGTGTCGTTTGCTAAGTTTTTCGAGGTGATAGGCCAGCCGTTCGTCCATGCTTTTGAACGCGATGTGGTCGATGACCTCCAACAATTCTTCAAAACGCGAGCGGTAAGTTTCCAGCACGAAGTAATACCAAGTTTTATAGTCGCGCATCAGGTCGTCCATCCGGGCAATCGGCACCAGCAATGCCGTAGTATCTTCGACGGCAGTGGCCAGTACCTCGCTTTTCTCCTGTTTGGTGGCGCATATCATTGACAGGGCGCAGGCGCTACCCGGCTCCAGGTGGTACACAAAAAATTCCCGGCCGTCGTTCCCCTGCCGATACACTTTGACGAGGCCTCCCACAAGCAGCATCGTGGACTTGAAATACTGGCCGGTCTGCATCAACTGTTCGCCGGCGGGGAATGTCCTCACGGTGCACGCTTCGGACAAGGCCTTTCTCAGGTTTGGCTCAAAGTGGCTGAAATAGGTGTTCAGGTAATCGGGTATTGTCGGCGTTTGTGTGTGCATGATGGCTATTTTTATCTCTTAATGCGGTTTGTCGCTTAATACGGTGAATTGATAACGTTACGTGTTTTGGGGCCTGTATTTTTCCCTGATCCGGACGGCCAGTGCTTCTGCCGGGTTGGTTTCAAAAAGCTGACGCCGCTCTGCCGCCGTAAACCCCGCCTTTTTTAGGGCGGGGATGAGGTCTTGGAAGAGGGCGACATAGGGACGAACCCGGCCTCCGTCGGGCTTGCCGACCTCGTACCACCCTGCGTCGTGCGAGATCAGGGCCCGGTGCAGCAGGCGCCGGGCTTTCAGGTCCCGGAGGAAGGCCACGTAGCGGTCGACCAGCTGTGGATACAGTCCGTCGAATGCGACCCATCCACCGGCTTCGGCCGCTTGGATATGCAGCGCCCTGTCCGGCTCGCTCTGCGCGTGTGTCCACACCCAAGCGTCGGGCGCAGCGCCGGTGTCAGTGAGAATGGCCAGCTCTTCGAGGGCGGCCCGCCCATCGCCGGTATGCACAAAGATGGTCAGCCCGGTCTGGAGGTGGGTGAGGGCGGCGGCGCGGATCAGCTTGCGCTGCGTGGCCGAGAGTGGGTGGCCGTCTACGCCCGTTTTGATGAAGCCGGGTTTGATGCCGGTATCGCCAATGCCGTTGCGCCATTCGGCAACCCACCGCTCTGCCAGTTGCTCGGCGGTTTCCGTATATGCGTGGGGCGGCAGGTATTTTTCGCCTGCGGCACCGTAGTAACCGGTATTGGTGACAATGTGCATGCCGGATGCGTCAGACAACCGTTTGAGCAAATGGGCGTCACGACCGATCCATTCGGGCGTGCAATCCACGAACGTGCGTACACCGTGGCGGCGCACATCTTCGAGATAGGGGAGCATGGCGGCAAACACTTCATCTTGGTCGTAACGCTTGGGGTTAACCTGATCCGCACCGATGAAATCGACCAGAATGTGCTCATGGGGCAGCACCGTCCCGAGCTTGTCGATGGCAATGGGGCCATTGACGGTCATCACCTGGGCGGAGGGGCGAAGGAGCCAACCAGGCGGAGCAATACCCGCCAGCGGTAGCGCGGACAAGAACCCTTTTTGGATGAAAGTACGCCGTTTCATTTTCACAAATCTAAGTTTTCGCTTTTTCAAAGAGAAATGATATTTTTGCAACCGCATTACCGGAATCATCGGGGTGTAGCGCAGCCCGGTAGCGCGCTTCGTTCGGGACGAAGAGGCCGTGGGTTCGAATCCCGCCACCCCGACTCACTAAAATGAAGCCCTTGCGAAAGCAGGGGTTTTTTATGTAATACGGGATGGCTGCGGCAAACGAGTGCGGGGCAGCGGGATGCAGCCAATCCCGCCACCCCGACTCACTAAAATGAAGCCCTTGCGAAAGCAGGGGTTTTTTATGTAATACGGGATGGCTGCGGCAAACCAGTGCGGGGCAGCGGGCGTTAAGCTTGTGCAGCGCCCAAAACACTGTGCTCTCAGGTAGCGGCCATGCTATTTCAGGACCCGGTACCTAATGTGTGTCACCACCCCGGTTCCACTTACCTCGACCGGTTCAAGCCTGAGATTTGGTACCCCCTCAAAAAGCCGTGAGCCTGCACCAATGGTAGTGGGTACGATATGCACCCACAATTCATCAATGAGTCCGGCCGTCAGGTACTGATTAATCGTGTTTGCGCCTCCCATAATCTTTACCTTTCGATCTCCTGCCGCTTCCTTTGCCTTTCTAAATGCGGATTCAATGCCATCTGTCACGAAATAAAATGTGGTTCCACCTTCCATTTTTATGGGCGGCCGTTCGTTGTGGGAGAGCACAAAAACCGGGGCATGATACGGCGGATTATCGCCCCACCATCCTTTCCATTCGGATTTATCCCTTCGGTCTTTAGGGCCAAACATATTGCTGCCCATGATAAATGCACCTGCGTCAAGAATGGCATCTATTTCCTTTTTATGGCTATGCTTTTCCGGCTCGGCGAACATCCAGCGATCCAGCAAGTCTGCATCGAAATTGTCTCCAAATGGTCTTTCAAAACTTTGATTATGCCCGGCGCCATATCCATCAAGGGATATGGTTAAACCAGCTGTTACGTTTGCTTTTTTCATGTTTATAGATTTGAGATAAATGATTTCGACCGCTACGTTACATTCAAATTTAGTAAAAACCGTTCGGCCGTTAAATGGTGCTTAAATAATCAGTTTTTGTGGGTGGTCATCCCCGCTCGTAGCTTCCTTTCGCTTCCGCTGACGACAACGGCCCCGTTATAGCTTATCATGTTTGCAATAGCCAGCCGGTCGGGCAACCCGGTGCTGGAAAATTTCCAGTTTCCGGATTCGTTGTCTTTCCGATAAACGCCATCCCATTGTGCCGCCAACAGGGCATTGCCGCTTCTGATCACGTGGAACGTATACAGCTGGGTAGGTAGGCCGGATTGGATAAGCCGCCAGCTCGTTCCTTTATCAGCCGATGAAAACAGTTCGTTATATACCATTGCGTAGAGCGTGTTGCCATCCGAACTTATATTGTGCAAGGCTCCATCCGAAAAGATTTTCTGCCAATCTCTCTTGCCGATCGGCGAACGAAATGCGCCCTGATTTGTGGCAACGTACACATCGCCATCGAGCGCCGCGATGCCATTGACTTGCAGCGTACGGTTCCCATACTCCAGTTCCCATTCATTGCGTAGGTCGTTGTAGGAGTAAAGTCCGGCGTTCGTTGCTGCATAGAGTTTGTGGTCGATCTGCGCAAACTTCCGGATGGTTAAACTAGCCAGACCGGTATTTCGTTTGGTCCAGCTTTTTCCTTCGTTTTCGGAATGGAAAACGCCACCCCATTGTGTGCCTGCATAAAGGTGGTCGTTGTAAAAAAGCAGGGCACCCGGGTTGCTCTCGATCAATTGCCGATCCGTGGGAATATTCATCCACCTGTCGTTTTGGTTATCAAAGAAGTAAAGCCCGCTATCTTTTGACAGAAGCGCTAGCTTGTTTCCAGAAACGGCGATGCCACCCAGCCCGATGCGGGTGGTAGCCGGCAGCCCCGTACTTGTATTTTTCCAGGTCAATCCGTGATCGGTCGAAAAGTAAACAATACCGTCGCTGGGTTCGGAGGGCGTATTGACCGTGTCGGTTGGAGCATGGCTGGGTGATGTCGCGGATGCGGTGTCACGGTTAGGGCTACCGCAAGCAGGTAGCAGAATTGCCAGTGCCATTGCCAATAACCTTTTTGCAGCAATCATCATTGCGTCACTATCTTTACGGGAGGGTGGTTTTTAACTACGGCTTTCATAATTTGGATCATATCGAAAGATGCGCTTAATTTACGGAATAATTCGGACAAGCTGCCTCACTTCTCCCTTGAGATTTTTATGTAAGTTTGTGGTTGAGAGAATTGTTAATGATTTACGTGAACGATCTAGAAACGTAACAGGAAGTTGGAACGCACGATCAATTATGGAGCCATCGATGAACTGGCTTCGGCTATAGGGGTCAGTAGCTTAAAAGTTGAAACGGACTTTCTGATCTACGGCTATCACGTTGAAAGTCAAATCGACTACGCGAAATTAAAACGCTATCGGCAGAATTTCCACGAGCTGTCGGTTGATTTTTCGGCTATCTGCCATTTTTCGGTCAACGGGGAATTGGTGCCCAATGTCACGAACCGGATCGTATACGTCCCTCCGAAGGAGCTCGTGGAAATCAGCCTGAACAACGCTTTCCGGAGAAGGCCAGCGGGATATTCGATTTTCTTTACAGACGATTTCATTGACCGGAGTTATTATAAATCGCTCTTTAAAACCGAGCTGGCGGCGGTCGCCCGCGTAAACCGGGTTCCGGAAACTGAAATCAAGGCTTACCAAAATGTGGTCGAGAATATTTTCCATGAGTACCGGAATTATGACCCATTCACTTCGCCGTTGGTCATTACCAAATACCTCGAAATACTACTGATCAAATTGATCCAGTTGCAAACGTTAGCGGATGCAGACCAGGGCGTAAAGCTCACCGCTTCACAAACGATTACGAAGCGGTTCCTTTCGCTCGCGAGCGAGGCGTTCCAGCAGGGGACGACCATTAGGGAATACGCCGAACAGCTTCATGTATCTCCCGGTCACCTGACTGACGTGGTGCGTGCCGAAACCGGCAAAACTCCCAGCCAGATTATCAATGAATTCAGGCTGCAGCACATTAAATACTTGTTGACCAAGCCCGATAAAGCCATCAAGGAAATCAGTGCAGCGTTCCAATTCGCCGAGCCCAACAACTTTTCGTCCTACTTCCGGAAGCATACAGGCATGACCCCCACGCAATTCCGGGAATTGAATAGCTAGTTCCCCTAGTTGAATAGGTGCGGGCGTACCGGCTAGGGTTAACTTTGCTGAAAAGAATGGATAATCACTAAAGGATAATCACTAATTGGCATGGTTATGAATCACGAAATTCGCTATTCAGTTTTTACTAGGGTTAATGCGCCGGCATCGGTCGTTTGGGAAATTCTTCGTTCCCCCGCCACGTATCAAACGGCTTGGAACGCCGAGCTGGTCACGCGGTGGGTCAAGGGAGAGCCGATCGGCTTTTCGGGAATATGGGAGGATCAGCCTTACCAGGACAAAGGCGTTATCCTTGAAATTGCGGATGAACGATGGGTCGAGTTCTCCTATTGGAGTTCCTTTTGGGAGGCACCCGACATCGAGGGGGAATACAGCGTCATCCGGTACGAAGTTGAGCCCATTGATACATTTAGTTGTGAGTTGACCATCATGCAGCGGGGCTTCCGCGACGACGTTCATTACCAGGAGACGGTGCGTTTGTGGAACGATACCATCAACATCATGAAACAACTTGCTGAAAAAAGCGACCTGCGGAGCCGGATCAGCGCTACGTTCGGCGGCTTGGCAGAATTGATCGGTGCCCTATCTCACGAAGCGTACAACCGGACGGTCACGTCGAAATGGACGGTCGGCCAGCTGGTTGAGCACGTCATCATGAGCAACGCGGGCTTCAGGGATTTCCTGACGGGAAATGCGGCGGCGTCAACGCGCGACTATGATACCCATGTTCCGGAGATCCGCGCGCTGATGAGCAATCAGTCCGTAGGTTTGCAGGCTCCGGAGTTTTTGGTTCCGCCTGCGGTGACGTATGATGCAGGTCGACACGTAGGGGCTCTGCAGGGTATTAAAGACGAGCTGCTGGCGTGTACAGAACTCGACCTGACCCAGATATGCAACGGGTTCGACATGCCTCCTTTTGGTGTGTTGACGTTTTTTGAGTGGCTGACGTTTGCGGCATTCCATACCGAGCGGCATCGGCAACAGGTTGCTGCTCGTATTTAAAGAGCTTCATAGGCTGATCTTCATAGGCTGATCTTCCGGGTAGCGTGCCGGATGATCCACTGTGTGTGAGGATTATCCGATGCCGACCAGTTCCGGATGAGTGCAGCGGCGGGCTCCCTGTTTACCTTCAGCCAGTCGGTCAGGTGATTGGCAACGGATTTCTTTACAAATTTGATCTCATCTTCTTTCAGTAGCGTTAGTATGTCGAAGACCGGATGCGGATCCTGAATGAACGTATCCAGCTTTGGTGCCCAGGGCAGCTTCGGACGGAGACCTTCACTGGCAAGCCGTCTCAGGTGGAAGTCATCGGACGTGGCCCATTTGCGGAGGATGGCCAGCGATGCTTCGGGGTACGTTCTGATGTACGGGCGCACGGCATATTCGCCGGTATTGCGCCGGGTGATTTCGGCAATGGCGTCCATCGACAGCTGGAAGTGCTCGAGGCCATATTTTTCCACAAACTTGCCGATGGGCAGGATCCAGTAATAGTGGGTAAACATACCCGTTTCATTCGGGTTGGGTGGCCCCAGTATATTCATAAATACGGCCAACGCCTCCGGATACGTGCCGGGGAAATGTGTGTGCAGCTGGTCTGCAATCACTGCTACCCGCTGGGTGTAGGTTTTCCCGGCTACAGACGCGGTAACGTCACGTACAAACGCTTTCGCCGGAAACGCTGATGCGATCGCCGTGATTTTATTGGCCAGCAACGTTGCCAGTTCTTTCCCGAATTTCTCGGTAATGCCGTAGTCTACTTTCTTGTTAGATTCCAAATTGCCGTAAATGATGGTCAAAGTGTTTGTACGCAAAGATACCAATTTGTTCTTTGGTCATTTTGCCAAAAAAGTCGTGGATGAACCGGTCGTTCCGGAAGCGGTCGTATTCCGTGATTAGCCGTAACCACCGGGCTTTTTCCACTTCCAGGTCGCCGGTTTCGGTTTTCTTGATGACATGTATGCCGGCCGGCATATTTTTACCCATCGGCCTGTCATCTTTGACATTGCTTTTCAAGGCCGCCTTGCCGAAGAGCTTGCCGAGGAAATCCTGTTTGTAAACGTGGTTGGCGTAGCTGCCTACTCCCAGCACCCACTCGCTCCAGTTGTTGCAATGTTTGGCCATTTGGTAAGCAGTCATCTTGCCCCAATTTCGGTGGGAATTCTCCTTCAATAGCCGGACCCTGTCCGCCAATTCATCCTGTATCGACTTGTCAAATACCGTTTTCATGGTCAAAGTTGCTGATGGGTTGCAGTGAAAAGTAGTTCCCCGAATCATCCTTAAAAAAGGCTTCCATGCCGTAAAACTCCTCCGTCGGCGCCTTGATAAATTCAACGCCCTTGGCTTTCAGTTCTTCGTACGTGGCGAAAATGTCGGTGCAGGTTAAGACGCCGCAGCCGAAGATCCCTTGCTTGATTAAGTCAATGAGTGTATCGGCGGTCTTCTGCGGGAACATTTTGCTTACCACCACCGGAAATAAGACAATCTGCAGATCGGGTTGCTCGGGCGGCGAAACGGTAAGCCAGCGGGTGCCCGGCCCCATGGGGATATCATCCACTACCCGGAAACCCAGTTTGTTCACATAAAAATCATACGCGCTATCCTGATTGATAACGTGGATGTTTGTGACGGTCATTTTCGTGATCATAATGTTTAAATTAAGTAACGGTGCTAAGGTCCGCATTGCTTGTTAAAATCACTTCTCCAAAATTGCTATTTTGAAACCATCCGTGTTGATCCCCATAACAGCTCGGTACATAGGCCCGGGGATTTTGCAGGATCCGTTGTTTTTTCTCGCGGTATTTTGCAGAAAATTCAGATGGGGGCAGCCCTACCGTCCTGGCAAATAAACCGCTGAAGGAGGTGATGCTTTCAAAACCTACCGCGAAGCAGGTTTCGGCAGTGGAAAAGCCCTGTTCGAGTAAGGTTTTCGCGTGCGCAATCCGTACCTGTTGCAGGTAATTGCGGGGTGTTTTGCCGTAGATGGATTTGAACAGGCGTATAAAGTGAAACTTTGAAAAATAGGCTTCGCCCGATATGGCATTCAGGTCAATCCGTTCAGCATAGTGATCGTCGATAAAGCACTTCGCCTGCACGATCCGCCTGTATAAATAAACTTTGGGATAGGATTCTGATTTCATGGACGCGTAGAAAATGGATATGTAGTTGCAAAAGTAAGGGTTGACGCCCGGTTTTAGCCGGGCGAACAAAGCCAACCTAGCGGGGGAGTCTGGACAATTTTTCCGCCTATTCTTCGGTTGGCGAATATTTCACAATGTCAATACCGATACCGTTGGGGTCTTCAATGGCAAAATGCCGGTCGCCCCAGGGCTCGTCGCGGATATCGATTTTGATTGTTACGCCTTGCTCCTTAAGTTCGTTGTACAACTGATCCACGTCGTCCACTTCAATAGTCAGGTACATGCCCTGGCCCAGGAAGGGTTTTTGGAACAACGGTTGCTGACTGGGGTGGTTGGGCAAAAGAAAACTGATTTCGGTTTCCCCGCCGGGGGTGTGCAGCAACAGGTAGAACTCGTTTTCGAAAGTTACCCCGAAACCAAGGGTCTGCGTGTAAAAGGCCTTGGTTTCGGCCATTTTTTCGGTAATGATTCCTGCATTTAATTTCATTGGTTGTCTGTTTTTTGTGGTTGAAGGATGTTGGGCCAATGTGCCTGTACATAAAAGCATCGTTACCATAATTGCAAGCGTCTGTTTCATGATGGTGTCTTAAACAAAGCAAATTTTATTAAGCAAAATTGGCAGGAGTTGCCGTGCTAAAATTGTATAAAACGGCCAAGTTTCATTTTTCTTAACCTTCGGCCGTTTTCCTGAAGCGGATGCGGTTTATTGCCTTTAATATTTAAAGTACTTTTTTTTTCAAAGTTAAATGGAAGTGTTAATTTTGTATGGACGGGGGCGATTTATTTGAAAAGATATGGTATATTTTGTCGACAGGGATTCAATTGTGCGCCGGATCTGGGGAAGCGGGGATACGATCCTGCTCATTTTTGCCGGCGCGGCAGCGGAGTTTGCGTTGAATAAGGCGGTAGACTGGCTGTACTTCACGGGCCGTCTTCCTTCGGACCCGCTTAAGCGCTTATTTTCGACGGTCTCCTATGCCCGTCAAATCGTATTTTCGAAGCAGGAAGATGCGTTGCTTGCGATTGACCGGATTTCGGCTATCCATAGGGGGGTGGAGGAACAGCGCGGCAGGGACATCCCTGACTGGGCGTATCGCGATGTGTTGTCGATGTTAATCGATTATTCGATCCGGTCGCATGAATTGCTGGAAAGGAAATTAACCAAGGCGGAGAAGGAAGAAGTATTCGCCGTCTTTTACCGCGTGGGGTTACGTATGGGGTTGAAGGGGCTGCCATCGGACTATCCGCAATGGCTCTCCATGCGGAGCTCGAGTCTTCACGAGAACCTGCTGAATGGGCCGTTTACCACCGATCTTTACCGGCAGTACCGGAAACACCTGGGCTGGTTCAGGTACGGGATCCTGAAGCAGGCTCAGATAGCCTTGGTTCCGGAAGCGGTGAACAACCTGCTGGGCCTCGGGAGGAATCCGTTTGCATCGATGCTACTCCACGGTTATAAGTTAAGCCGGATGATCCGGGTGAAATCGTGGCTGAAAAATGCAATACTGCCTCGGGAATATAAAAAGCAGATTGCGGCACTGGATGGTTTCTCGGAAGGCTAATAATGGGTATCTTTGATGAATGGAATTCCGCAAAATTGCACCGCCACAGCCGCTGCTGCCTTATGTCCGGTATTTCTGGACGTTGGACAATAGGGACGAGACCAAAGCGTACCACGCTTTTACCACCATTGCCGACGGCCTGCCGGGATTGATTTTCCAGCAGCTGACACCGGACTGGGCGGCAAAGCCCGACAACGGATGGCCGGTCTGTTACGTGTACGGGCAAACCGTCGAACCGGTGAATATCTTTTTTCCTTCGGGCTTCCACGCCGTGGGTGTGTATTTCCATCCGCATGCGCTACAATCCATCTTTGGCTTACCTGCGTTCGAATGGACGGACCGCTGCATAGCCATGGATGTCCTGGATGGCAAGGTAGGCGCATTGCTGGTCGAGCAGCTGCTGAACACATCCGCTGCCGACCGGCAGATCGGGATTTTGGCTGATTACCTGTGCCAGCGTATTGCGGCCAACGTGGCGAAACTGGATGCGGAGGCACTCTATGCGGCCAAGCGGTTGGTGAGCAGTGGCGGTCGCCTGGCCTTGCGCGAGCTTCAGCGGGAACTTCGGATTTCGGAACGTGGTTTCCAGCGCAAATTCCGGGAGGCCATCGGCGTTTCTCCGAAATTGTTTTCGCGGATCTGCCAGTTCCAGGGTGCTATGCAACAGTTTCGCGAGGGCGGATCGCGCCGCTTGACCAACTTGGCGCTTGCGCATGGCTATGCCGACCAACCGCATTTCATCCGTACATTCAAAGCCTTTGTGGGTTGCTCGCCCCGATATTTTACGCGGGCGTTTGCCGAACAGTTACCGAACTTCCCCCACCTGATCATCTGATTCCCGCGTTGGCGGGTTTGTTCAATTTTCTTTGGTCGGCCTCGCATAGTTTTGCCGGAAAAGAATTGAACTCATGATTGCATTAACAGGCGCAAGTGGGCACCTGGGGCAGTTGACCCTTACCCACCTTTTGAAAAAAGTACCGGCAAGCCAATTGGCGGCGATTGTGCGGAACCCGGCCAAACTGGAAACGGACCGGCATGTAGGTATAACCATCCGCATGGCGGACTACGATGACCGGGATGCGTTGGTGGAAGCACTGGACGGCGTGGAGACGCTGCTCCAGATTTCTACCTCTGCCTCCGGGCCCCTGGCATCCCGGCAGGAGCTGAACGTGGTTGCGGCCGCGGCGATGGCAGGTGTCCGGAAAATTGTGTACACCAGCACGCTCGTACCGGGGCCGGAGGCTATCTTTTGGGCGGGCCAAACCTGCGCGGCGACCGAGGAGGCGATCAAGGATCGGGGGCTTGCCTACACGTTCTTCCGGAACAGCATGTACTTCGAAACCATACCGCTGTTCATCGGAACCGCGGTGCAGGACGGACAGATCTATTATCCGGGGGGCGACGGAAAGGTTAGCTTTGTGAGCCGGGAGGACATCGCGGAGGCGCTCGCTGGGGTGCTGACTGAATCGGGCCGGCATGAAAGCGCAGTATACCGGATTACCGGAGCGGAGGCGCTCTCGTTTGCGGATCTGGCCACGCGCCTTAACGCCGGGAAAGGACTGGATGCGGCGTACCACGACATCCCCGAAGCGGACTTTGCCGCGGAGCTCGCAAAAGCGGGATTGCCACAAGACGACATCGGATTCACGCTCAGCATGGCGGCCAGCATCCGGGCCGGAGAATTTGCCGCGGTGGACGATCAGCTCGAGAAGTTATTGGGAAGAAAACGCAAAGCGGTCGGCGATTATATCCAGGAACTGTAAGGCGACTGGCTATCCGATCAACAAGCCTGGGGATGGGGCAATTGTTGTTCGGATGCCAGCACTTCTTGCAAATGATGGATGTACTCCCGATGGTAGTTGGCTATCCGCTCGTCGGTGGCATTTTTCTCCAGATCGTGGAAATGAAACCCGTTGAGTCGCTCCATTCCGACAAACTGATTCATTTTATGGAAGCCGAACAAGACGCCTGCGTCCACGGTATGCTGGTCAAAGAACTCTCCGGGTAGGGTGAAAGCCGTATCCGGGGCGTTCCATGAGGAGGTAACCATGTATTTTTTCCCATGCATCAACCCTCCGGTTCCGTAATTGATCGCCGGATTGAGACGGCTTCGTCCATCACTGGCGTACATCCCGTTTAAGTGTCCTGCGGTAAATACCTCATCGATGTATTTTTTCAGCCGGTTTGGTACCTGAAACCACCAGATGGGCGTGTGATAGATCAGCAGGTCGGCCCACTTAAAGTTTTCTACTTCAGCCAGCGCATCGAAGTTGTCGTTGATATCGGTGACCCGCACGTCAAAATCATTCTTCAGCAAGGTTTCCTTGGTCCATTGGGTAAGGGTTTGGTTAAATAATCCCCCCGAATGCGCAAAAGTCTGACCGCCGTTTATGATAAATGCTGTTTTCATTTTCTATTTATTTAATTATTGATGCCGCAAATTTCCATCATTTCAATTCATTATTAAAATAAATTAAATTGTATATTTGTATAATAATAATTATAGATATGCGATGGAATCTGGAATGGCTTCGTACGTTTAAGTCGATTTATGAAACCGGTACGTTATCTGCGGCGGCGCAGGAACTGTTTATTTCGCAACCGGGCGTAAGCCTGCACTTGAATTCGCTGGAAGCTTTCACGGGTTATAAGCTGTTTGACCGTTCGGCGCGAAAAATGGTGCCGACCGAAAAGGGAAAAATCCTGTACAACTATGTATTGGATCCCCTGAAAAAAATGGAGGCAGCCGAGCAGCATTTCCACAAGCGTGCGCAGGATGAGCGGCCAACTATTAGTGTGGGCATGTGCTTTGAAACCTTTCAATATACACTGGAAGAGCACATAGCGAGTCTTCCGTTTAACCTGATCATCCAATTCGGTGAATATCCGAAAATGCAGCACGATTTGGATAATGGTCTTTTGGATCTGATTATCACCCCGCAGAAAGGCAATCAGCAAAACTTACAGTATCGGCCGTTTTCCAAAGAACGGATTGTTTTGATTGCGGGAAGGAAAACCGATGTGTCTGAAGTGGAGAGTTTATTGGCTGCCGAAAAAATCAAGGATGTTGCCGCGTTGCTGAAGCAGCAGCTTTGGTACAGTACGGCCGCCGATATGGAACACCTGAAAAACTTTTGGTTGAAACATTTCGGCGAACATCCGGATTTTAGCCCCAATTACATCGTCCCTAACATCAGTTCCATTATCCGCTGCCTGAGCAACGGAGCGGGTTTTTCGGTGGTTCCTGATTTTCTATGTTCGGAAGCAATTGCATCCGGGAAAATTAGCCTGGTATGGGAGGGAAACGTCCCCTTGGAGAATACGCTGTTCTTCGGAACACGAAAGAAAACCATGTATCGGGAAGAGATTAGCCAGCTGGAGCACCTGTTAAAAGATAAATGGGAACGATCAGAAAACAACGAACTCGGGCGGGCGCAGACCTCTATTGAAAGTTCAATTGCCACGTGACACCAAATCGGTCTCCGACCCAACCGAATTTTGTGCTGAAGCCGTAGTTGTCCAATGGCATATAAACGATTCCATCTTCGGAGAGTTTATCGAACAGTTTGTTGAGTTCTTCCTCGGTGCGGCACTCGACGTACATTGAAATCGCTGGTGAGAAGGTCCACGCGTGTTTCACGTAGCTATCGCTGCAAATGAATTGTTTTCCGTTTAGTTCGAACGTAGCCATCATGACGGAGCCTTCTTTGGCGGGCCCGCCTTTCCCGTGGCGTCGGATGTCGATAATCCGGGAGTTGTCAAATAATCCGATGTAGAAATTCATGGCCTCTTCGGCATTGTTTTCCTGAAATGTCAGGAAGGTCGTAATTTGCTTTTCCATGTCGAGTTTTGTTAGTGATGCGCCGATCCGGTATCGGGAAATTTGTCTCGGACCAGGTTAAGTTCGATGCCGAATTCCAGCCACGCTTTCAGTCCGTCCAGTACCGTGGTGAATCCGCCGGTGTTGTCCTTGATGGCTTCGATCAGTGCATCACCGGTTTGGTCGAAGCCATAATTTTTGATTACTACGTAGGTGGTGTCAGGAGTTAGGGCAGTAAACTCAAAATCGACCGTGGTCACGGGGGTATTGTCCCATTCGATGGTGATTCGTTGATTGGGCACAATTTCCTTTACCTGCACCTCACTGGAAACGCCGTACATTTCCCATTCCCAGGTGGCGGTTTTTCCTGCCTCCAGTTTTCCGCTTGATTTGGTGAACCAGAATTTGGTGGTAACAGCGGGGTCAATGAATGCCTCGAAAACCGTTTCCACGGGCTTTCTGATCATCATCTGGCATTCCACGGTTGCTAATTTGGGTGCTTCCATATGTTATGTTTTAATGGTTAACAATTTGCGGCCTGCGTCCGCATTTATTTTTGAGGGGTCGCCAAAAATTCCGGCAGCATCTTCCCGATGATCTCGCTCCAGCCGCCGTTGAAGCTTTTCCATGCAAAGTCGGGAGTGTCCTGCGGGAAGGTTTCCAGCCCGTGGTGGGTTAGTGTCAGCTTCGTCTGCGTTCCCGTTTCGGCGAGCTCGAACGTCACCAGCGAGTAGCCGCGATGGCCTTCGTATTGCCAGCTGTATTGCAGTTTCTGCCGGGGAATGACCTCGGTGACGGTGCACAGGTGGAGGTATTGTTCGCCTTTGTGGCCCTGACCGGGAAACGTAAAGTGGAAGCCAACTTCGGGTTTGAAATCATCCAGATCAAAATACCATTGTTTCAGCTGCTCTTTATTGGTAATGGCCTGCCACACCCGCTCAACGGGCGCGTCGACGGTTTTTTCGACCACAACGGGTGGATGTTTAACGAGATTCGGATACGTCCCATATACGGCCGCCGCGTAATGAATCGGCGTCTGCAGCGGGCCGGCCGCGTCATCTTCCGCGCCGAAGGCATACGTTTCTTCGCTGCCGTCAAGCCGCTCGGCTAACAGGTCGAGGAGGTCGTGGAACCCTGCCGGTGCATTTACGGCGTAATCCGCCGTCAGCTTGCTGTACGTGAAAGTTAACCGCGTGCTGTGCTCGGCCAACGCAGTCAACTCCCAGACAGCGAGTTCACCTTCCCAGGTCCACACAAAGCGATTGGGCGGCTCAATGGCAATCACCTCGCCATACGATTTGGTTTTGTCGGTATCCCGGAACTGGAAGGTAATGGTGCCCCCCGGCCGAAAATCCAGTTCGATGTCAGTAAACCAGAATTTCAGTTCTTCCGGGTTGGTGATGGCGTCCCAGACCTTTGCGATGGGGTGGTTGAGTACCCGTTCAAAAACGACTTTATAGCCGTCTTCTTCCTTAGCTATTTTTCCTAACGGATTCTTCATGATCTACGGTTTTATCGTTTGATATCTTGTTATTGTCGTCAAGATGGTTCAGGTAGCTTTCCAGCGCATCCAGTTTTTGCGTCCAGAACTGCTTGTATTGCGCCACCCACTCATTCACCTCGCGGAGTTTTTCCAGCTTGGCTTCGCAGATGCGTTCACGGCCCTGTTGCTTCATGGACAATAAACCGCATTCGGCGAGTATCTTCAGATGCAAAGAAATGGCTTGGCGGCTGACATCGAATCGGTCGGCGATGGTATTGACATTGGTCGGCTGCTTGGCGATCATCCCCAGGATGGCCCTCCGCGTCGGATCCGCTATGGCTTGGAAAACATCTCTTCGAGCCTCCATGATTCGCAAGTATTTGCTTGCAAATATACATGCAAGTATTTGCTTGCGCAAGTTTTTTCTGGGAAAATTTTGGTCGACAGCCGAACCCGCCGAGACGACTCAAATGCATGACGGTCGTTTCGGCAGAAATGAGCGACTCCACTCACGGAACGGCGGCAGATTGGCATGGGCCGCCAATAGCGTTCGATGTAAGGCGTCAACAGGACGTGCGTCTTATGTTCTGTGTAGATCATTCCCAAGGGTAAAGAGCTGGTTGAAAATTATTTTCATTTGCGGTATGGAATATCCCGGGCAGGTGCATCCGTGGAGTAAACATCTGAATTATGAACCGTAAAAGCACTTTATGTATCGTTGCGGCTGTACTATTTTTTGTTGAGATACATGCGCAGGATATTATCCGATCAGGAAAGATTGGAACGTTTGACGGGACACCCATCAAAAATCTGGACGAGGTTAATGCCTGGGTGTTCAAGCCGGCTGGATACAACACGGTAGAGAACCCGAGGTTGCCTGACTCATTGAGCAACTTTGGCATGCTTTCGCGTGAGGAACGCGCGGAAATGCACAAAAAGCGTGTCCATTTTAATCCGTATTTGATCTTTGGCGGCCCCGTTGAGCTGAGGAAAGGGGATATTTTTGTAGGATATTCATCGTCATGGATCCGGTTAAGTGCCTATTACCAGCATAATCAGGATAACAGTTCGGTTGAGGAATATCGGACGCGGGTGAATCAAAACATACTCGGCAAGAATCTGATTGACTACAGCCCGGATTTTGAACTCCTGGAGAATGTGGGGAACCCGTTCAAAACGGTCATCAACGCAGATACGGTTTTCATTTACGATACGAAATGGAAATACAAGTTTAAGGATACGGTTGATAACTACGGTTGTCTGGTTGTGCACCTGGTTAAGTTTGATCTTGGGTATGTAAGTCTCCGGTATTATTATCCATTGGATAAGCGGGAAGCGGCGCTTTCCGAAATCAGTAATACCTGGGGCATTGTCCGCTTCAAACCCGATCGGGAATTTACGCACCCGAATCACGAGAACTGGACCCCGCGCCGGGAAGAGCCCGATTTGTATCTGGGTAAGTTCTCCTTCCTGAACGATCCGGAACAGGTGAAAAGAGAAAATGACCAATATGAGCAGCGGAAACTGAAGGGACAGGCAAATTCATTGGCAATGGAAGGTTTGCGCCTGGCACGGGCAAAGGATATCAATCAAGCAAAGGAAAAATTGATGGAAGCCTTGACGATTGACACAAACAATGCGATTGCGTATCGGCATTTGTTACTGATATCCTTGGACGAGGACAACCGGAATGACTCGTGGAAGATCTGGAACAGGTTGCTTGAGAAAGATCCAAAAAACATCGAAACCTGGTTTTTAAAAGGTCTGTTGCAGAAGCGGTATAACGAATTGGACAGCGCTGCAACAACCTTTGAAAGGATAGTCGGGGAAAAAGATTCCCTGCATTTCAGAAGCTTTATCGAATTGGCGCTCGTCTACGCGCAGAAAGGAGAGCGCGATGCGGCAGACGTAAATTTCAATCGGGCAATAACCGTCTTTACGACCGAGGGAGAAAAATCATTACGGAGGGAAAGCCATCGTATGTTCAATATCAATGATCTATTTATGACCCGGTTGGCTTATGCCAGGTTTTTGATGGCAAATTCCGAATTTGAGAAAAGCAAAGCGTTGTTTGAGCAGACCCTGAAGGACGAGGCGACGTCCATTGAGGCAGGAATGAAGGGCGAAAGACAGCGTATTTACGGAAAGCTTACTCCGGCCAGCTTAGGGGAGTTGAATTTTATGCTTGCCATGTCTTATGCCGGGCTACATGATGAGGTCAATACCCGGTTGTATCTGGAAAAGGCAAAGAGTTTCGGCAAGGTGTTGCCAGAACCGCAAAGGTGACGCCGGTAGGGTTGCGCGAATTCAAAAAATCATTACATTTGCTTGCGATGAGTAAACCGTTTGCATTGCTATTAGCCCTTGCCACGCTTTTGCAGAGCCTTTCGGCCCTGTGGGTGACAGTGGGTTTCTACGTGAACCGGGATTTCATCGCCAAGAATCAATGTGAAAACCGCTTTATTCCGAACAGTCCGTGCCAAGGCCAGTGTGTGCTGATGAAAAAACTGAAAGAACAGCAGGAAAAGGAACAGCAGCAGCCGGATATTAAACTAAAGGAAGTCGTGTTGTTTTCTCAGGCAACGGAACATGCAAGTTCGGAGGCATTGCCTGGTGTTGAGTCGATTGTTCAGTACGGCCCACACGGTGATCCACACTACCTGTTCCAGATGGATCACGCCATTTTTCATCCGCCCATTTCCTGACAGCAAACGCTGGCCGACCGGCCGGCGACACAGCAGTAGCTTTGCCGTAGACTTTCCGGGCGACGTGGTCGCCGGATTTGTGGTATCCAAAATTGCTTAAATAGCGGCTTAGAAGCTTGAAGAAAACGCTTTCTATTTTACTCCTGTTTTCACTGGTGTTCCAATGCTTGGGCTGCCTGGGCGTGTTCGCGTGGTACGGCGCGAACAAACAGCGCATCGTGAACGAGCTGTGCGAGAACCGCAATCGGCCGGAATTGCATTGCAATGGGCAATGCGTGCTAATGAAAAAGCTGAAGGTGCTGGAAGACGACGAAACAAACGGTACAGGCGATGACCATGCGAATCCTAACACGGAGACGGTGGTTTTTCTGCTGCCTGAACCCTTCGTTATCCGCATGCCGGCTGCGTGCGATTCCGCAGCCCCGATTTCTCCGGAGGTATGTTACCACTACCTCTACGCAACGGATAATTTCCATCCCCCAAACCTAACCGTCCTTACTCACATCACGAAATAGCCCTGTTGCCAAGGAGCAGGGAGGAAATTGGTTGGCCTCTGGAGGGTGCCGCAAGCGCGGATCACCCAAGGAGGCGCTCAACCCGTATGCGTAGTTTTTGAACCCAAACAATTCGAAAAATGAAAACGAACAGAAAAGGACGTATGATCATAAAATCAGCAATGCTTATCATTGCTGCGTTGATAGCTGCAGCTTGCGGCAAAGATTCCCCCCTGCCGGATGCGGGAAAGAAGGGGGCTTTCTCCATTGAATTTGATAATATCGTGGGCGAGGAAACCCTGAGTTTCCACCCTCGGGAATATGCCAATGCGAAAGGCGAAAAGTTCAGCATCAAGCTGCTGCAATATTTCGTCAGCAACATCAAGCTTTACAAGGCAGATGGCAGCGAATATGCGGTACCTCAGGAGGACAGTTATTTTCTCGTTAATGGCGGAGACCGCGCTACGCGGTTTACCCAGGTAGAAGCCCCGGAGGGCGATTACACGAAGGTGTCCTTTATCCTTGGCGTAGATGCCGAGCGCAGTAAAATGCCGGTCGAAGCGCGAAAGGGTGTGCTTTCCTTTAATCCGGACCAGGGTCACGAAGGGGGTGGCATGTACTGGGGATGGAACAGCGGCTACATTTTTTTTAAGTTTGAGGGGCATTGCAACCTGGTTTCGGACGATCAGCAGGGTGACCCGACAGGCAACAAGCAGTTCAAGTACCACATCGGCGGTTTTGGCGGCTACAGCGCGCCCACCATTAACAACATCAAGGTAATCACGGTGGATCTAGCTCCGGGTGGTATGGCCAAGGTACGTGCGGGATTGCGTAGCAACGTGCACCTGCTCGTAGACGTCATGCAGGTGTTCAACGGGCCCCATACGTTCAGTATCCCGGAACATCCCAACGTGATGTTCAGCGAATACAGCGTCCACATCGCCAACAATTTCCCTTCAATGTTTAGTCATGACCATACGGAAAACTTCGTCAGGAGCGAGGATGAACTTTAATATGAAGAAGCTATGCGTATTGGGAATATTGGTGGGGCTGGTGTTTGCGTGTAAAAAGGGAAGCGATGTGCTGCCCGATGTGTTTGCCGGTTTTACGAACCCGGCAAACTTTCCGGAACCGGAATACGATTTTTCACGCAATCCGGTAACGGAAGCGGGATTTGAATTGGGCAAGCGCCTTTTCTACGAACCCCGGCTTTCGCGCAATAATACCATTGCCTGCGGAAGCTGCCACATCCAGTCGGCATCCTTCACACACCACGGGCATGACGTGAGCCATGGCATCGACGACCGGCTGGGTACACGCAATCCCATGCCGATTGTGAACCTGGCGTGGCAGCGGGAGTTTTTCTGGGACGGCGGCGTGTTCGACCTCGACCTCTCACCGGTGAATGCGATTACCAGCCCGGTGGAGATGGATGAAACCGTGCCCAACGTGATCCGCAAGCTGCGTGAACATCCCGATTATCCGGCCCTTTTTAAAAAGGCGTTCGGTACGGAGGAAATTACGGACGCGCGGTTGTTTAAAGCGCTTTCGCAATTTATGCTGATGGCGGTGAGCGCCGATACGAAGTATGATAAAGTGATGCGGAACGAGGAGGGCGCGGCTTTTACCGAAGCGGAAAAAAAGGGATATGTGTTTTTTAAGCAGCGCTGTGCAACGTGCCACAGCGAACCGCTGTTCACCGACCGGAGCTACCGAAACAATGGATTGCAACCCAACCGGGTAAACGACATTGGCCGTGACTCGGTTACGCTCAATCCAAGGGACCGCTATGCGTTCAAGGTTCCGAGCTTGCGCAACTGGCAGTACACGGCGCCATACATGCACGATGGGCGTTTCCTGACGCTGAACAGGGTGCTGGAGCATTACCGCAGTGGAATGGTCGATTCCGAAACGCTCGACCCGATATTCCGGCAGCCCGATGGACGTATTGGCATTCCGATGACCGACGAGGAGAAGGAGAACCTGATGGCATTCCTGCAAACACTGAATGACCGTGAGTTTGTCACTAACCCGTTATTCGCGGAACCGGAAATGGGTGGCTTGATTGTAAACTAAACATAATGAACGTATAGTATAGAACATGGATTTCCGAAAAATTATAGTGATGGCCGCCTTGCTGGTTGGCTCGATGCATGTATCAAAGGCCTGCGACATTTGCGGATGCGGCGTGGGCAGCTATTACCTGGGAATACTCCCGGATTTCAATAAGCGCTTTATCGGCATGCGCTACCAGCACAAGTCGCTTACCACGCACTTGGGGCCGACGGGCAACCGGACGCCGATTACAGCCGACGAGACCTACGAGAGTCTGGAACTTTGGGGTGCATGGAACTTCGGCAAACGCTGGCGCGCCATGGCCATCCTCCCGTATAACTTCAATACGCGCCATGTGCGCAGCAGCGGGCAAACAGGCCAAAAAAACGGTGTGGGCGACATCGCAGTGATGGGTTTTTATAAGGTGTTTGAACAGGCAGCTACAACGAAAGCCAGCAAATTGCTGGTGCATTCGCTTTGGGCAGGTGTGGGTGTTAAAGTTCCCACGGGTTTGTACGACAACGGCGAACGGGCTTCGGTATCGCAGGATGCGCCCAACAATTTTCAGCTGGGCACGGCGAGTACAGACTTCATGGTCAACCTCGCATACGACATCAGGCTGATGGACCTGGGGCTGAATGCCAATGTGGGTTATAAGGTGAATACCGAGAACCGGCACGAGTACCGTTATGGAAACAAGCTGACGGCCAATACACTTGTTTATTACAAGTTTAACATTAAAAACAGGGTTCGTATTGCACCCAATGCAGGGGCGATGTATGAAAGCCAGACCAACGATGTGGTCTATGGTAAATATGATGTCGCCCAATCCGGCGGAAACTCGCTGATCGGAGTAGTAGGGGTGGAGGTCAACGTTGGGAAAATCTCCCTGGGTGGCAACTATCAGGCGCCTCTCGCTCAAGACCTCGCTGAGGGTCGGGCGAGAGCGGGTAGCCGATTGCTGGCGCATGTTTCGTTCGGGTTTTAACCGGGCTGGCAAAGGCTGCGTAGAAGCGTTCCCTCAATAGAAACGCCTACGCAGCCAAAATGCCACGTTGACCAATGAAATCAGCGCAGGAACTTCTACCAACGGGCCGATGACGCCCGCAAACGCTTGGCCGGAGTGAATACCGAACACGCCGATGGCTACTGCTATGGCCAATTCGAAGTTATTGCCCGCAGCGGTAAAAGAAATGGCTGCGTTCTGTGAATAGTCTGCGCCCAATGATCTTCCCACAAAGAAGCTGATCAAAAACATGACGGCAAAGTAAATTGCCAGTGGCAAGGCGATCCGCAGGACATCCAGTGGAAGCTGCACAATCAGGTCGCCTTTCAAACTGAACATAACCACGATCGTAAACAGGAGCGCGACCAGTGTAATTGGCGAAATAAAAGGGATGAACCGCTGCTGATACCATTCCTCGCCTTTCGCCCGGATGAGCAAATGGCGGCTAATGATACCCACTAAAAAGGGGATGCCCAAGTAGATGGCTACGCTTTCGGCAATCTGTCCGATGGTGATGTTTATGGCAAGCCCATCGTAATTAAAAACGGGCGGTAGGACGGTTATAAAGACGTAGGCGTACGCACCATACAGCACCACCTGAAAGATGCTGTTTAAGGCGACTAGTCCGGCAGCATATTCGCGGTTACCTCCCGCTAGTTCGTTCCATACGATGACCATGGCGATGCAGCGGGCCAAGCCGATGAGGATGAGTCCCACCATGTATTCCGGATAGTCATGCAAAAACAGCAAGGCTAGTACGAACATCAATACCGGGCCAATCACCCAGTTCAACAGTAACGACGCACCCAGTACCTTTGTGTTCCGGAAGACCTGTCCCAACTGCCCATAGCGAACCTTTGCAAACGGTGGGTACATCATGAGAATCAGCCCGATTGCGAGTGGCACGTTGGTTGTGCCGGAAGAAAGCGATTGGACGAAGTCTGGCACGGCGGGAACGGAATATCCGATGCCTACACCTAACGCCATGGCAAGGAAAATCCATAGCGTTAGGTACCGATCAAGAAAGCCGAGGCGTTTGCCGCGGATCGTCGGGTTGCAGTCCGTTGCGCTCATTGTGCGGAAATGTGCTGCCGGATAAAATTCGATGCATAGGTCTTGATCTGCTCGCGGACCGCCCGGAACTGTGCCATGACCTCGGCTTCTGTACCCGATGCCTTCGCCGGATCGGGGAAATTCTGATGGAACCGTTGCGCCCTTGTCGGAAAAAAGGGGCAGCGCTCGTTGGCGTGATCACATACCGTAATGACGTAGTCAAAGGCAATATCCCGGTATTCGTCGACATGGTTGGACGTGTGCCGAGAAAGGTCGATCCCGTCTTCTGCCATGATGGCTATGGCGCGTGGATTGACCCCATGGGTTTCCACACCTGCGCTGTATACCTCCGCGTCGCCCGCGGCGAAGCGACGCAGATATCCTTCGGCAATCTGGCTTCGGCAGCTGTTTCCGGTGCAAAGCACGAGTATTTTCTTTTGTTCCATCTGGTGTCTTAGTTACAGGTTCCGGAATCGGGGGTACAACATGCTGCCTTTTGCGCGGGTACACCGCAGGCATCCTGTGCAAGACAAGCCGTAGCCATGTTCTGGAGCACAAAGTTGTGGCCGTTGAATGCCAATCGGTACCGGCCGATGGTGTCTGCCTGGTATTCTACTTCTACTTCGAAATCGCCGAGGCCCAATTTTTCTTTCGATAGGTTGATAATGTTAAGCAGTTTGCCCGGCTTTAAGCGGTGTGCATAATCATTTGCATCCCAAAGCTGGAAGTTCACTGCCTTTTCGCTGCGGATGGTTCCGCCGCAGTCGACGAAATGTCTGGTCACCATTCCTACCTCTGTTACGTGGAAATGTTCGGGGACATACGCGCCGCTTTCCAACTGGAACGTTACCTGATCTAGGTGCGGCAGTACATTTTTTACTTCGGATAGTTTCATTGTATTTCTATTTATTGTAATATTACGATTAATTAGTTCAAAAAAAATCAGCAGCAACGGCTGCCGTCAAGGGTAGCTTCCGTAAGGAATGCACCGAATATTTCACGGTACTTGTTCCACGTATGCGGATCGATGCAATAGCATACGCTTACACCCTCAATCGTCCCCTGAATGAGGCCCGCGTTCTTTAATTCTTTCAGGTGCTGCGAAGTGGTGGCCTGGGCCAGTCCCAACTCTTCTACCAAATCCCCGCACACGCAGGCATTTTTCCTGACGAGATATTGCAGGATGGCAATGCGCGCGGGATGCGCCAGCGCCTTGGCCATATTGGCAAGGTCATTCTGCTCGGCCGTAAACAAACTTGTTTTTGATGCACCCATTTCGATCGCAATATTACGATTATTTGTCCACGCGCGCAAATTTTTTTTGGGGTAAGAATCTGACGTGTATTGCAAACTTTTGTGCGTACTTTTTGTAAATTAACTATCACAGAATAGAAACCACCATTTTTAAACAATAGGCTAGCAGAAGATATAGGGAACACCAACCGAAAAAGGAGGTGTAGCATTTGTCCGCTGCCACACGTTAGTATCTATATGAAAAAATTGAGCTTGATTGTTGCCTTTGTGGCCAGTGTCGCGCTGCTTGGCAGTTGTTTACGGGGAACTGATCCGCAGCCCGAGCAAGTGGGTGGTCTGACGTTTGTCAACACGTTTGTCGAGGCCGAGGCAGCCTATTACTACGTTAACCGAAATGCGATACAGGGGCTGGATCCACTTCCATACCGGAGCTATGGACCGCAATGGCCTGTATACTATCCCGGGGAGAGTCGCCGGTTGGAAATCTATTCGACGTATCAGGATAACCGGCTTGTGGACACGACCTTCACCGTACGGGATAGCGTGTATTATTCTTCCATTGTATACGGTACGCACGATGCTCCGCGGCATTTTATTACCGAAGATCGGATACCGGAAGGCGTGGACGACCCCCGCGCCATCGCGGCGGTTCGATTTTTTAACCTGGCAAATTCGGACCATCGGGTAACTCTCCGTATCGGTGATATCGAGCCCGCGGCCGCCTTCCGCAACCGGCCCTTGGAAACGGCCCAGACCGGCAAAGCCGGGGAGGCATTTACGCAGGTGGCCATCGGTACCTATGCGATAAGTGTAGTAGATGAAGAGGGAGAGACGGTGGCAACGCGACAGGGTACGGTTGACCTGCCTGCAGGCAGCTATACAAGCGTTTTCCTTACGGGTGATGAACGGGATCCGACTACCTTCTATGTCGGGGTGGTGCGGCAATGGGTTAATTAACCTCTTATAAGTCGGTTATGAAAAGAAAAAGAAACGTGCCTTTTGCCCTTTTTTTAGGGGTAGCCTTACTAGCGGGCTGCATAAAGGACGAAGAGCCTCAACCGGAAGTTCTCTCCGGATTTACGATTGTGAATTCGTTTCTGGAAGCACAGGCGGTATTGCATCGATTGGACGTCGGACGTGGATTTCAGCAAATGAACCAAGGGCAGGGCTATCGGGGTGTGGATTATTATACGGTGCCCAGCTGCGATAATTGCAAACTGGAGATCATTTCATCCAATGAGTTGGCCCGGGTGGTGGATACGGCTTTTGCCCTGCGGGAAAATACCTACTATACTTCTTTCTTGTTTGGTACTGAGGCCACGCCGCAGCATTTTCTTACGGAGGATCACGTACCGGAAGATACGGATGACCCGGCAGCGATCGCTGGCGTCCGCTTTTTTAACCTGGCCGAGACCGCCCACCGCGTGACGTTGCACATCGCGGAGGCCGAACCGATTGCGGCTTTCCGTGATCGGCCGACCGAAACACCGGAAACCGGCAAAGCGGGGGAGGAATTTATACCGACCACGAATACGGGAACGCACGTGTTAACCATTCGGAATGAGCAGGGTGAACAGCTGGCCAGGCGCACGGGCGTAGCATTGGATCCTGGTGATTATCTGACGGTATTCCTAACGGGCGATGGCGGCGAAAATACCCCGTATTTTATTGGCATCGTGCGCCATCGGGGGATTAATTAGCTAGCCGACAGCGATGACATCACTGATTGTCGGGGCAAGCGGCGCGACCGGGAAGCTGCTGGTTGAACAGCTGATCGGAGCCGGACACCGTGTGAAGGCAATTGTCCGCCCGACCGGCAACGTACCGGATTCGTGGGCCGAGAATGCGCACATCACGTTAATCAGATCCGATGTTACGAAAATGGGTGTCGATGAACTGGCCGGTTACCTCAAGGACTGCCAGGCCGTAGCATCCTGTCTGGGGCACACGATGTCTTTCAAGGGAATTTTCGGGAAACCGAGGAGGCTTGTAACCGATGCGGTTCGGTTACTCTGCGAAACCATCAGCGCCAACAAACCGGAAAGCCGGATCAAATTTGTCTTGATGAATACCGTTGGGAACCGTAATCGGGATTTGGTTGAGCACATTCCCTTTATACAAAAGGTTGTTATCAACTTACTGCGGGCATTGGTTCCCCCGCATGCCGACAATGAAAATGCGGCAGATTACCTGAGAGCAACCATTGGGCAACCGCATTCGTTCGTTTCATGGGTGGTGGTGCGTCCTGACAGTTTGATCGACGAGGGAGCGGTGTCTGAATATACGTGCTACCCATCGCCCATCCGAAGCGCAATTCTTAATCCGGGCAAAACCAGTCGCGTCAATGTCGCGCATTTTATGGCCGGATTGATGACAGACGAGGCGATGTGGCGTCGGTGGGAGGGACAAATGCCGGTGATTTACAACAAATGAATGGGCGCGTTGTTACCATAATCTTCTAAAATTCTCCACTTTTCCATAACGGTTGCCGGCTGCGGATATGCGATTCCGTGCGACCGAAAGTACCAAGCGTGCATTGAGGATGTCAAAGCGTATTCTATTAATCGACGACGAGGAAAAACTACGGGGCCTGATGGCTCGGATTATCGGGGTCAATGGGGAGGGGTTTGAGGTCGAACAGGCCGATAGCCTGAAATCGGCGCGGCTTAAGCTGTCGCGTGCGGATTTTGATGTGGTGGTCTGCGACGTGAAGCTACCCGATGGAAACGGGGTTGACTTCATCCGGGAAATCCGGGAGAAACAGCCGTTGGCAGAAACCATTCTCCTGACAGCCTATGGAAACATTCCCGATGGTGTACAGGCCATCAAAAATGGTGCATTTGATTACATAACCAAAGGGGATGACCATAACCGGATCCTACCTTTGATTCATCGGGCTTTTGAGAAGGTACAGCTGTCGAAGCGGGTACATCAGCTGGAACAACAGGTGGGAAGGAAATATTCGTTTGATAGCATGATCGGAAAATCGAAGGTGCTTCAAGCAGCGATTGACCTCGGGAAGAAAGTGGCACAGACGGATACCACCGTGTTGCTGCTCGGCGAAACAGGCACCGGCAAGGAAGTATTCGCCCAAGCTATCCATCAGGCGAGCAATCGGAAAGCCAAGCCGTTCGTTGCATTGAATTGCGCTACGTTTAGCAAGGATTTGCTGGAGAGCGAGCTGTTCGGCCATCGGGAGGGTGCATTTACCGGGGCAACCAAAGATAAAAAGGGACTTTTTGAGGAGGCGAACACCGGTACGCTATTTCTGGATGAGGTTGGAGAGCTTCCCATCGAATTGCAGGCCAAGCTGCTGCGCGTACTGGAAACGGGCGAGTTTCTCCGGGTGGGCGAGACGAAGCCGGTACGGTCGGATGTCCGCATCATCGCGGCTACCAATCGCGATCTGGAGAAAGAAACGGAATCGGGGAATTTCCGAAACGACCTGTACTATCGGCTTTCTGTGTTTATCATATCCTTGCCTGCATTACGTGAACGGATTGAGGACATCGGCCCGCTGGCCGAATTTTTTGCGGAGCTGTCGGCCGAACGGATGAATAAACCGTGTCCGGCACTTACCTGGCAGTACATCGAAGCGCTGAAACGGCATCGGTGGAAGGGCAATATCCGGGAACTGAAAAATGTCATCGAACGAAGCGTGATCCTGGCCGAAGGGGACGTACTCGATACGGACAGCTTGCCTTATGAGTTCAACCATCCCGTACAGCCACACCAAGGCCAACCAATTGCGGCGTTTTCCATGGCAAATGCCGAGAAGGCACATATCCAGAACGTACTGAACTACACGGGTGGCAACAAAGCCGAGGCTGCCCGGTTACTTGAAATCGGTATCGCTACGCTTTATCGGAAGATCGAGGCGTACAACCTTTGAGATTCTTTCCATATTGATAACGGAGCCTATCATTTTGATAGGCTTTTTTTGTGCCTATATCTGTGTTTTTTGCTTGTATTGTGCTGTATTTCAGTTTGTTGTTGTTTTGTTGTCAATTTTGGAATGCCGTTGGTATCCACCGGAATCAAAAAAACAATAACACATCAAATGAAAGGAATTCACACGTATGGTCACAACAATTTTAATCATCGCGGGGCTAGCATGCTTTGCGCTTTTCTTCAAGGCAGTAGACGCTTTCGAACGCATCTAGTTTAACATTATATCCATCAAAGATGATTGCATTATTTATTCTGGCTATCCTGGTTTTCGTTTACATCGTCTATGTAATGCTGAAACCTGAAAAATTTTAATCTACATGAATACGGAACTATTTGGAGTTATCATCGTGTTTGCCGGTACGGTGGCGTTGGCCATCCCGCTCGGCCGATACATCGCGCGGGTCTACGGCGGACAGCGGACGTGGCTGGACCCGGTCTTTACACCGCTGGAGCGGCTGCTTTACCGGATCAGCGGTATCGATCCGACGATTGAAATGCATTGGAAGGTAAACCTAAAGGCCTTGCTGACCATCAATCTGCTTTGGTTTCTCGTCGGCATGTTCATCCTGATGAACATGGGCTGGCTGCCGCTGAATCCGGACGGCAACCCGGGCATGACGGCTGACCAGGCCTTCAATACCGCGATTTCGTTCTTGGTGAACTGCAACCTGCAGCACTATTCGGGCGAAACGGGGATCAGCTACCTCGGGCAAATGTACCTGATGTTCCTGCAATTTGTCAGTGCGGCTACCGGTATGGCCGCGGCCGCGGTGCTATTCAACGCCCTGAAGGGGACGACTACGAAAAGACTGGGTAACTTTTACGATTATTTCGTGAAATCCTGCACCCGCATCCTGCTGCCGGTTGCGTTGGTGGTAGCCATAATCCTTATCTTCCGTGGAACGCCGATGACCTTCGATGGAAAAGACCGCATGATCACCTTGCAGGGCGACACGGTAAGCGTGTCTACAGGGCCGGCTGCTGGATTCGTGGCTATCAAGCACGTGGGTACGAATGGCGGCGGTTTCTTTGGGACCAACTCTGCGCACCCGCTGGAAAATCCGGACTACCTGACGAACGTGGTTGAACTGTTTGCGCAGTTGATCATCCCACTGGCGATGGTCCTTGCACTGGGTTATTACCTGAATCGCCGAAAATTATCGTGGATGATTTTCGGGGTGATGACAGTGGGCTTCCTGGCATTGGCGATTCCGAATGTCGCACTCGAAATGCGGGGTAACCCTGCGATCGAACGGATGGGCATCGACATGAGCAGCGGGGCCATGGAAGGCAAGGAGACGCGGATCGGTGCAGCCGCGTCCGGCTTTTGGAGCATCGCTACCACGGTTATCTCGACGGGTTCGGTCAACTCCATGCATGATAGTACCATGCCTTTATCCGGTATGAATGAATTGCTGGCGATGATTATAAACTGCTTTTATGGTGGTGTCGGTGTCGGTATACTTAACTTTTTCGTCTTCATCATTATCGCGGTCTTTATCAGCGGGCTGATGGTCGGCCGTACACCGGAGTTCCTTGGCAAGAAAATCGAAGCACGTGAAGTGAAAATTGCCATCATCATTGCCTTGATCCATCCTTTTATGATTCTTGTCGGTACGGCATTGGCCGCTGCAGTGCCTGGATTGACGCTCCCGACGCTCAACAACCCCGGATTCCACGGTTTCAGCGAGATGCTGTACGAGTATACATCGGCATCGGCGAATAACGGGAGCGGCTTTGAAGGGTTGGGCGACAATACGCCCTGGTGGAACATAACCACAGGCTTTAATTTGATCATCAATCGGTTTATACCCATTATCGGCCCGGTGGCGATTGCCGGCTTAATGGCGAGCAAGAAGTTTGTCCCTGAGAGCGCGGGTACGCTGAAGGCGGATACGTCAACCTTTGGCCTGATGGTCTTTTCGGTCATTGTCATCATTGCTGCATTGACCTTTTTCCCGGCTCTGGCGCTCGGACCCATAGCCGAACATTTTTCGTTGTACTAATACTTAGCTAATAACATGAAAACCACACATAATCAATCACTGTTTCAGGGGGATTTGGTACAGGAGGCGCTCAGGCAGTCGTTCGTTAAACTCAATCCCAGGATCATGTTCCGTAACCCGGTTATGTTCACCGTCGAAATCGGAACGGCAGTGATGCTCGCCGTGACCTTGTGGACCTTGACGGGCGGGGCAACGCAGGGGAGCTTCGGCTATAACCTCGCCATCTTTTTGATCCTGTTCATCACGTTGCTTTTTGCCAATTTTGCCGAAGCCATCGCCGAGGCACGGGGAAAGGCGCAGGCCGATAGCCTGCGGAAGACAAGAGAGGAGACACCTGCCAAGTTATTTATAGAGAAAGGAAAATACCAAAAGGTATTTTCCCCTAAACTCAAAAAAGGCGACATTGTATGCTGCGAAGCAGGTGATATCATCCCCTCGGATGGCGAGATCATTGAGGGGATGGCCACCATCGATGAAAGCGCCATTACCGGGGAGTCTGCACCGGTTATCCGGGAGGCTGGCGGCGACAAGAGCAGCGTTACGGGCGGCACCAAAGTGCTATCCGACAAAATCCATGTGCGGGTAACCACCCAGCCGGGTGAAAGCTTTCTGGACAAGATGATTGCACTGGTTGAAGGTGCCAGTCGCCAAAAAACACCAAATGAGATCGCATTGACCATCCTGCTGGCAGGCTTTACCCTGGTGTTCATTATTGTAACGGTCACGCTGAAGCCATTCGCTGATTACGCCGATACGCCAATTACCATCGCGGCGTTCATTTCGCTCTTTGTCTGCCTGATACCAACTACCATCGGGGGGTTGCTTTCGGCAATCGGAATTGCGGGGATGGACCGTGCATTGCGGGCAAATGTCATTACCAAATCCGGTAAAGCGGTTGAAACCGCCGGTGACATCGACGTGCTCCTGCTCGACAAGACCGGTACCATTACCATCGGTAACCGGAAGGCAACGAATTTCCATCCCGTGAATGGGGTGGACAAACAACGTTTTATCCGTGCCGCCGCCCTGAGTTCCATGGCAGATGATACCCCCGAAGGCAAATCCATCGTTGAACTGGCTGGTGTGAATCCGGCAACATACGGCGTGCAATCACCCCGTTTCATCCAATTTTCAGCAGAGACCCGCAGTTCAGGGATCGATTTTGAAGGTACACGCATCCGTAAAGGCGCTACCGACGCCATCCGCCGTATGGTACAGCAGGCGGGCAACAATTTCCCCGGCGAAATCGAAGAACGGGTAAAAGCGATATCCAGCGACGGCGGCACCCCGTTGGTCGTCTCCGAAAATGAGCAGGCCATTGGCGTCGTCGAATTGCAGGACGTCATTAAGCCCGGCATCCGGGAGCGGTTTGAGCGGCTCCGTAAAATGGGCATCAAGACCGTCATGGTGACGGGCGACAATCCGTTGACCGCTAGAAACATTGCCGAGAAAGCGGGTGTGGATGATTTCATCGCAGAGGCTAAGCCGGAAGACAAGATGAATTACATTAAGAAGGAACAGGCCGGAGGCCGGTTGATAGCAATGATGGGCGACGGTACGAATGATGCACCTGCATTGGCCCAGGCGGATGTGGGGGTGGCTATGAACAGCGGTACACAAGCCGCCAAGGAAGCGGGCAACATGGTGGACCTGGATAACGACCCCACCAAGTTGATTGAGGTGGTGGAGATCGGTAAGCAGCTGCTGATGACGCGCGGAACGCTCACTACTTTCTCCATCGCCAATGACGTGGCCAAGTACTTTGCCATTATCCCGGCGTTATTCATTACCGCGATTCCGGCTTTGCAGAAGCTGAATGTCATGAACCTGAGTAGCCCCGAAAGTGCAATCTTATCGGCGGTAATCTTCAATGCGATCATCATCCCGTTGTTGATTCCGCTGGCGCTGAAAGGTGTGGCTTATAAGCCCATCGGCGCTTCGGCATTGCTACGCAGGAACTTGTTTATTTATGGCCTTGGCGGTGTTATTGTGCCGTTTATTGGTATTAAGGCCATCGATATCGTGGTGTCACTATTCATTTAATTTGATCGGGAAACCTTCCCTGTCAGCGTCTTACGTGAAAGGCGGTGTAAGGCAGGTTCCAAAAGCTTAAAAAAATATATTATTTCGAATGAAAACACATCTTTTACCGGCCATCAAACTTACCCTCGTGACCTTGGTGGCTTTTGCGGTGTGCTATCCGCTGGTCTTACTTGGTATTGCGCAACTGGCGCCGAATAATGGCAAGGGACAGGTTATTAGCGCGAATGGAAAGAAATATTATGCCAATATCGGGCAAGCTTTTACAGCCGATCGTTATTTCAATTCGCGGCCTTCTATGGTTGACTACAATGCAGCTGGTTCGGGCGCCAGCAATAAAGGGCCCTCCAACGAAGAATACCTCGCTGTTGTGCAGGCGCGGATCGACACCTTTTTGGTGCACAATCCGGAGGTGAGCAAATCGGAAATCCCCGTGGAACTCGTGACCGCCAGTGCCAGTGGCCTGGATCCGCACATCTCGCCGAAGGCGGCGCGCGTGCAGGTGAAACGCATTGCAGCCGCCCGCAACCTGCCAGCCGATCAACTGGAAGCACTCATTTCGGAACAGATCGAACAGCCCTTTTTGGGCGTGATGGGCCCCGAGAAAATCAATGTGCTGAAATTGAATTTAGCGCTTGATGCATTGGATTAATTTTCAAATACGTAGATAACTTCCCTTACATATGATTAAGATTGCTTATTGCAATGCTGTTGCATTGCTTGCCACCACCTGTGCCTTTGCGCAGGACCGCGCAGAGAATACACTGACCATCAGCGGGTATGCGGAGGCCTATTATCAGCAGGATTTCAACCGTCCGCTGAACAACACCCGACCGGAGTTTGTATACAGTCACAACCGGACAGGCGAGGTAGCGCTCAACCTGGTTTTTATCAAAGCAAGCCTCAACCAGGACCGCGTTCGCGTAAACCTGGCCGTCGCTGCGGGAACTTACATGAATGCCAACTATTCCGCTGAGCCGGACGTGTTGAAGAACCTTTACGAGGCCAACGTGGGTGTGAAGCTTTCCCGCACGCACGACCTCTGGTTAGATGCGGGCGTCCTCCCGTCGCACCTCGGTTTCGAAAGCGCTGTAGGTAAAGATAACTGGACGGTGACCCGCAGCTTATCTGCCGAAAACTCACCCTATTTCGAAACGGGAGCGCGGCTGGGCTATAACAGTCCCAACGGGAAATGGTACCTCGCCGCGCTGTACCTGAACGGGTGGCAGCGGATCCAGCGAGTAGACGGCAATACAACCCCGGCTTTCGGCCATCAGGTGACGTTTAAGCCCACGGATCGCATTACCTTGAACAGCGGCTCGTTTATCGGTAACGACAGGCCTGATAGCACCCGCCGGATGCGGTATTTCCATAATTTCTATGCGCTATTCCAAGTGAGCGATCAGTTTGGTATCACCGCTGGTTTCGACATGGGCATGGAGCAAAAGGAAAAAGGCAGCGACGAATATCATACGTGGTATACACCGGTGCTGCTGGCAAAATACGCGCCCACCGATAAATTCAGTCTGACGGCGCGTGGAGAATACTATCAGGACAAAGATGGCGTTTTGATCGCTACGGGGACGTCTTCCGGATTCCAGACGTGGGGTTATTCCCTGAATGTGGATTACCATATCCTGTCCAACCTGGTTTGGCGGACAGAGGTACGCAACCTGAGCAGCAAGGAGGCTGTTTTCACTAAGCGCGATGGCCCGGCAACCGGATACAGTACCGTTGCCATCACTGCACTTGCCGTCTCTTTTTGATTTAACAGTTAACTAATTCTTGGTATCCCAAAGGCGCAAAATGCTACCTTTGGGATAACGTATACAAGCTACCTGACAATGGAAGAAGACCGAAAATCGGCGGATCATTTCCTCGATCTCATCAAGAAATCGAGATTGGGCAAATTCAAGATCTACATCGGCATGAGCGCCGGCGTCGGAAAGACGTACCGCATGCTCCAGGAGGCCCATACGTTGCTGCGCAATGGGATTGACGTGAAGATTGGCTATATCGAGACCCACGGCCGGGCCGAGACGTCCACGCTCGTCGAGGGGCTACCGGTCGTTCCGCGAAGGAACATATTCTATAAGGGAAGACAACTGACCGAACTGGATGTGCAGGCCGTGATCAACCTGCATCCGGAGGTGGTTGTTGTGGACGAATTGGCGCACACGAATATCGAGGGCAGCAAAAACGAAAAACGCTGGCAGGATGTAATCGAAATCCTGGAGGCCGGCATTACCGTGATCAGCGCGGTCAACATTCAGCACATTGAGAGCCTGAATGAAGAGGTAAAGGCCATTACGGGCGTCGATGTCAGGGAGCGCATACCCGACAAAGTGATTGCCATGGCCGACGAGATCGTCAATATTGATCTTACGGCCGAAGATTTGATTACGCGGTTGAAGGAAGGAAAGATTTACCAGCAGGATAAGATACAGACCGCGCTGGACAATTTCTTCAAGAGCGAACACATTCTGCAACTCCGCGAACTGGCGCTGAAGGAAGTGGCCGGCCACGTGGTAAGAAAAGTGGATCACGAAGTGCATCGGAACGAGGCTTTCCGGCACGAGCGTTTCCTGGCGTGTATTGGGAGTGATGCGGAGAAAGCCAAGCACATTATCCGTAAAACAGCCCGTATCGCAAGTTATTACAGCGGGGATTGGTATGTGTTGTATGTACAGACGCCCCGGGAGCGGTTGGATAGGATTGCACTCGATAAACAACGTATGCTGATCAATAACTTTAAAATGGCCACTCAATGGGGCGGCGAGGTGATTCAGGTCCAGCGCAATAGTATTCCTGCCGCTATCATTGAACAAGCGATCAAGATGAACATCACCACGGTTTGTATCGGTAAGCCACGGGTGACGTTGCTACGGGTGATCCTTTCGACCGGCGTGTTCAACCGACTGCTGAATAAACTGGCAGAAACGGATATTGATTTAATTATGCTGTCATGAAGACAAAAACCAAACTGACATTCGGTGTCGGGGCACTGTTTGTCCTTATCGTCCTGCTGGCCGCAGTGAGTACCTTTTATATAAACAACCTGAAAAGCGATACGGATAATATCCTCACCGCTAACTATAATACCCTGGAGTATTCCCGAAATATGCTGATGGCCTTAGATGATGTCGGCCGGGACACCAGTGCGCTTTCCCGTTTCGAGTCCAACCTCAAGCGGCAGATAAGCAATCAGACGGAGGTCGGCGAGGGGGAAGTGACGCGAAAGATCGTCGCTGATTTCAACGTGTTGAAAAGCGATCCCATAGATAGTGCCATCCATGCCGAAATACGGAGGGATATCGCTGAACTGACGCGGCTGAACATGGACGCGATTGTGCGCAAGAGTGAAATAGCCAAAGAAACGGCGGAGTCGGCCACTATCTGGATATCGGTCACCGGCGCTGGTTGTTTCCTCATCGCATTCATCCTGCTGGTGAACCTGCCGGGAAACATCGCCAATCCGATCAAGGAGCTTACCGAAAGCATTAAGCAGATCGCTGACCAGCATTACGACGAACGGGTACACTTCGAAGGCCATAGCGAATTTGGGGAGCTGGCCCGGTCGTTTAACACGATGGCCCAGAAGCTGGAAGAATACGCCAACAGCAAGCTGGAGAAATTGCTGATGGAGAAAAGGCGTATAGAAACCCTGATTGATAACATGCATGACCCCGTGATCGGGACAGATGAGCACGGAACGGTGCTGTTTGCCAACCATGAGGCGGTGAACGTGACGGGATTGGGTAAATCGGAACTGGTTGGAAGTCCGGTTGCTGAGCTCGCTGTTGAAAACGATCTGATACGCACGTTGGTCAGAGAGCCGACCGGGCGGGATAACCGGGAAGACAGGGATCCGATTAAGGTCTTTGCTCATGGGAAAGAGAGTTATTTCGAACGGGAGACCATCGATATTGACATCACGCCCACCGGCGAACGGCAATCCCGGCGTATCGGTTCGGTTATCCTGCTGCGGAATATCACGCCGTTCAAGGAACTGGATTCGGCCAAAACCAATTTCATCGCCACGGTTTCACACGAACTGAAAACGCCGATTTCGTCCATTAAGATGAGCCTCGATCTGCTGGAACACCCGGCTACCGGCACCCTCAATGGGGAGCAGCACGTACTGGTGGATAGCATACGGGAGGACAGCGAGCGACTTTTGCGGATCACAGGCGAGCTACTGGATATGTCGCGCCTGGAGAGCGGGCATATCCAGCTTAATATGCAGCCGAGCGATCCGAAGGCCATCATCACGTATACGGTGGGCGCCACTAGAACCCAGGCAGTGCAACGGGGCATCGATCTGGTAGTGGATTGTGATTCCGATTTGCCCATGATGAACATCGACGCTGAGAAATCGGCTTGGGTATTAACCAATTTTATTACCAATGCCATCCGCTATTCGCCGGATAACGGACGCGTCGTTATTGCCGTCCGGAAAGGTGCCGGAGTACTCCGGTTTTCCGTCCAGGATGCGGGCAGGGGGATTGAACCACGTTACCGCGATCGCATCTTCGACCGGTATTTCCAGGTACCGGGAAGCAATAAATCCGGTACGGGTCTCGGACTGGCCATCAGCAAGGAGTTTATTGAAAACCAGGGCGGCAGGATCGGCGTAGAAAGCGAACCGGGACTGGGAAGCACCTTCTTCTTTGAGCTGCCTTGTTGAGGCGGTTGTCCATAGGGCCGCTCAAGCTATTTGTTAAACCCAGGGTACGGAAATCCCTTTCCGGTTTCACACAGAAATTTGAGGCTCCGGAAAAAGAGCGCCCAATCGTACGTGCACGAGGCAAATTCCTTGGTATATGCGGCCCATCCGTCGTGGCGGAAGAATAGTACGGTCCCTTTGGTGTGCGGTTCCAGCTCGAAGGTCAGCGTGGTGCCTATCCACTCTTCGGATGCTTTGAGACATCGCCATTCTACCCTGCTGTATGGGATCAATGCCACTACCTGCATTTCTTTGAAGTAGTCAGGGCCGAAAGAAAAACGCAACATGCTGTCTACTTCCGGTTTGGCCACCGTCTCCGGGGTCCACCAACCGGCTAGGCCTTCTTGCGTGGTGAGGGCAGCATAGACTTGTTCAGCCGGCGCTTCGATAAGCAACCTGTGGCAGATGCTCTTTTTGAAATCTTGATTTTCCATGATGTGAAATTTTGATAAATGAATCGTTTCATCAAAGGTATTGACAAATACGCCCCCGCTGGTAGGTGTGAAATGGACATTATGATGGGTTGATTCGGACGTCGGAATTCCCTAAGTTTGTATAAAGCATAGTATCGATGAAACACGTAACCATTTTAGTGCCCGACGTGCAAACCGCTAACAGTACGATTGCCTGTATCGTTGGTGCTTACCAGGTATTTACGGGCGCCAATGAATATCGGCAAAAACAGGGAAAAGAACCGTTGTTTACGATTGAGACGGCTGGCGTAGCCGACGAATCGACGTTCATCGGTGGACTACTGACCTTCAAGCCTCAGGTGAACATCGCCTCGTTGCAGAAGACAGACCTGATCCTCATCCCTTCCATCACACCGGCGTTTGAGCAAGCCATGCATGGCAATAGGTTATTGATCGAATGGCTGCGCCAGCAATATAAAAATGGAGCCGAGGTGGCCAGCATGTGTACCGGAGCCTTTATCTTGGCATCATCGGGACTGCTGGAAAAGCGGAGTTGTTCCATCCATTGGAATTCGGCAAATCATTTTAGGGCGTTATTTCCAAATATACAGCTGAAAACGGAAAAATTGATCACCGACGAACGGGGTATCTATACCAATGGCGGAGGCTATTCGTTTTTGAATTTGCTGTTATACTTGGTTGAAAAATACTACGACCGGGAGACGGCAATTTATTGTTCAAAGATTTTTCAGATCGAGCTCGACCGGCAAACGCAATCGGCTTTCGCCATATTCACCGGGCAAAAGACTCACGGCGATGATGTGGTGAAAAATGCCCAGCAGTATCTTGAAGATCATTTCTGTGAAAAGATATCGGTGGAAGACCTTTCGAAGCGATTTGCCGTCGGACGGAGAAACTTTGATAGGCGGTTTGTGAAAGCTACCGGCAATACGCCGCTTGAATACCTGCAACGTGTCAAAATCGAATCGGCTAAAAAGGCGTTTGAAACTACCCGTAAGACTGTTAATGAAGTAATGTATGAGGTGGGGTACTCGGATGTAAAGGCATTCCGGGAGGTGTTCCGGAAAATTACCGGTATGTCGCCGTTGGAATACCGGAATCGATACAACAAGGAAGCTGTTTAATTTGTAACAAATAATTAAAATGGTTAGCAGGAGCGAAGCCCAGATACTGGAAATAATTTTGGAAGTTGCGGCAAAGGATTCAGGGATATTGGCTGTATTGCAGGATGGATCGCGGTCTAATCCGAATGTAACGAAGGACATATTCCAGGATTATGATATAATTTACGTAGTTGAACACCTTGGACCGTTCCTTGCCAATCCTGCCTGGGTAGAGGTATTCGGCGAGCTTATGATCCTGCAAATGCCTGAGGACATGGAGCTTTATCCGCCGACACCGGAATTGGCGGGCGCTTTTTCATATTTGCTGCAGTTTACCGACGGCAACCGGATTGACCTGACCTTGGTGCCGCTGGAAAAACTGAGCCATTTTACCGGAGATAGTCTGTGCAAGGTCCTATGGGATAAAAAGGGCTTATTTACGCGCGCGCCGTTACCACCTGCCAGTGACAGGGGGTATTGGGTGCAAAAACCTTCGGCACGCTCATTCGAAGATTGCTGCAACGAATTTTGGTATACCAACGCGGGATTGGCAAAAGGCCTGTGGCGCGAGGAGTTGATATGGGTGAACGAATTGTTGAATCAGGTGATTCGCGGTGCGTTGATGCAAATGGCCGACTGGTACATCGGCTGTCAGTATGGGTTTGCGGTCAATCCGGGTAAGTTCGGGAAATATTACCAGCGATACCTGCAGCCGGAAGCCTATAGCCGGTTGCTGGCTACGTATTCGCGTGGCGATTTGACAGACACCTGGCGGGCGGTGTGGGCAACCATTGAATTATTCAGGGACTGGGCCGGCTATGTATCGGAAAAATTAGGCTACAGCTATCGCCTGGACTGGGACCGAAAGGTAACGGGATACATTGCCCACGTACAGCAGTTGCCGAAGGAGGCGGTTCGCATTTACGGCTGAGTGGCTACATGCGCTCCAGGGCGAGGGATAACGATGGTTCTGAAGGTCAGGTTGACCCTCGGCTTCACAATCTTTTTACTGGGCGGAAGCCTATGTAGCCAAAAGGTTTGCGTGGTATCTTTCATAACCAACAGGCTTCCGTGCTCCAATGTAAGCGTTACTTTCTCACCGGTTTGTTTGTGTTTAAAGGCAAATTTGCGCTCCGCGCCGAGACTTAAAGACGCAATGGCACCGTCTTTTTTCAGGTCGGCTTCGCCATCGCTATGCCAGGCCATTCCTTCGTCTCCGTTGTGATACAGGTTGAGCAGGCAGGAGTTAAAGGTTTCTCCGGTTTCTTTTTCCGTTAGTGCTTTTAACGCTAATAGATCTTCGGTCCAGGGTAATGCATATTTGGTGGTATTCGAGTAGGTGTATGCGTAGGGCTTTTCGCCATACCAAGCCACTTTTCGTTTGGTAACAATTTTCTTTCTGAAGATGACGGCTTCGTCATTCCGCCATTCAATGGTCTCCAATAGCCTATGTAGGTAAAAATCCGCTTGCTCTCGGGCAAGCAACCTGCCGAAATAATTGACGGTTCCCTGGTAAGGAAGCCAATTTTTGTGTGGATCGATCTTTTGATTAAATAAGTCCATCTTTCCAGTTTTTATAACGTTCTTTCAGACAGCGGTAACAAGGGCGAAAGTTGTTTTGCCGTGCTTCTTGTTCTGTAGCAAAGAACACTCGGTGTGCTTTCTTCATCCGTTTGCCTGACGTACAGTTTAGTAAACCATAAATTTTGAGTATTTTGTTTCCTCCGAAGCAAATCTCTTGGTTTCTGATTTTACTTCTTAACACGGCGTCCGATAGTTCTGCATGTGCGACCATTTTACCAAGGCTTAGTTTAATGCATCGTGAAAAATGATTCCCAACGTGTGGCGCTCGCCATCTTTTATTTCACTTACACCGTGTTTCATGTTCACCCGGTAATACCCTTTCGATCCCTTCTCAGGTTTAAAATTGGTTGTAAAAATTAGCATATCTCCTTTTTTAGGTGTTAATACGATTGCTTTGGATTGTGCCCTTGGGATTTGTTGCGTCAGTACAAATTCTCCACCGGTGAAATCTTTGTCCACCTCATCAAGCATGAATACCAGTTGCATGGGGAAATACACATCGCCGTACAGGTCCTGATGTAGGGTATTGAAGCCTCCCTTGCCGTATTTCAAGATCAACACGGTTGCCTCTTGCTGGTTGCTTTTGCGGCAGTTTTCCAAGAAGGCTGCATGGTTTAGGGGGAATTCGGACCCCATATTCAGTACCTTGAACCACGTATTCGCAATCGGAGCGAGATACGGATAAATATGTGTACGGAGCGTCTGGATCACCTCGGGTAGTGGATAACTGAAGTATTTGTATTCGCCTAAACCAAACCGATGCCGAGCCATGACAACTGATTTTCGATATCGATCCGATTGATCGTACAGGGCTTTCAACGCGTTGCACTGTTCATCGGTCAAGAGGCGGGAAACGATGGCGTATCCCTGTAGGTGCATCTGTTCGGTAACGTTTTGCCAATCTGTGTTTTTTATTCTTTCAATGAGGTGTTGCATGGCGGCCAGTTTAAGTTCCCGAATGGATTTTTGACCTTTCCCAGCCGATGATGGCGGCCTTTCGGGTTGCCCCCCACATGTATCCGCCGAAAGCTCCCGATGATTGGATGATCCGGTGGCAGGGGATGAGGAAGGCGACCGGGTTACTGCCGATGGCTGTGCCGACCGCGCGGGAAGCACCGGGATTGCCAACCCGGTCGGCGACACTGCTATAGGTTGACAAGCTGCCCATCGGAATTTTTAATAGGCTTTCCCATACTTTTAATTGGAAGTCTGTACCTTTTAAATGCAGCTTTATTTGGTGGAGTTCGCGCCAATCGTTCTGGAAGATGAACAGTGCGTTTTGTTGCAGCAAATCTAATTTCCGCAGAAAGGTGGCGTTTGGGAACTTGGCGGTAAGGTCGCTCAACGCCTTCGCCTCGTCTTCTTGAAAAGCCAGGTAACATATACCTTTTGGTGTGGAAGCCACGATCAGTGGACCAAAGGGGCTTTCGGCGAAACTGTAATGGATGACTAGGTTTTTTCCGCCATTCTTGTATTCCGCGGGCGTCATCCCTTCGATCTTGATAAACAGGTCGTGTAACCGGCTCGTGCTGGAAAGTCCGGTTTCATAGGCGGTGTCGAATAAAGTGGCCCGTTCTTCTTTTAACAGTCGCTTCGCATGCTCAACACTGATGTACTGTAAAAAGCGCTTCGGACTGGTTCCCGCCCATTCGGTGAATAGCCGTTGAAAATGCGATGGGCTCAAATGGATTTTTTCTGCTACGTCATCCAAGTTGGGCTGCGATTTAAAATTTTCCCTGATGTAATCGATTGCTTCCGCAATTCGATGGTAATTGATGCTAGCTTGTATGTTCATAACAATGAATTTTCTCTACTGCAAATTTCCAAAACAATTCATTGCCATAAAATCCGAAACGTGCTCTATGTATCAGGTGGTGCGGTTGGGCTTGGGAAGAGGCTTTTCTTTCAAGGGATTTCCTCCGTCTATGAACAATTTGCCGTTATCGGTTAATGCTGCGGCAATTTTTAACAGGGCTTGCTGTTCGAGCTCGGGGTGGCGTCCGTCTAACGCACCTACGCGGACGGCAATGGCCAGGTCAAATCGTTGCTGGTTTTCCGGCAATTCAAACGTTTCAATTTTTGCTTGGAGGAATCGCAAAGTGCCCTTGTTGATTTCCGGTTGCGAACTGCGGATGGCTTGTTCGATGGCTTTTGCAGATCGATCGATGGCTAATACGTGCCCGTTACCGATCCGCTTTGCGATTTCACGAGCTGCTGCGCCGGTGCCGCAACCAATTTCCAATACCCGGAGGCCATGCGTTAAGGGCAGGGCTTCCACAATTTCCAAAAGACGCTGTGAAATGATTGGTGCCATTTTGCTTCGGTTAAGAGTCGCCCCGCAAGGCCAGTGGGCTACGCCTACTGAGCGTGCATAAGGTTTCGCTTTGTCAATACATTGGCGCATCGGGATCGACACGTCCGCGATGCGGCCGGGTCTCCTTTGCCAGGTTGTACTCCCGATTGCCGGCGTTATCTGAGCCGTTTACGAGGCCTTTGTCAAAAAGCGCTTCGAGGATTTCCTTCACCTGTATTTCGTTGGCATCGACGTCGCCTAACAAGGCGAGTTTCGCAGCTACTTTCTTCGCCGTACCTTTGCCAAGGTCCGCCAAAGCGAACACCGTGCGCTCCTGCAGCGGAGCCCCTGGATCGTGCTCAGCGGGCACTTGCAGGGGGGCGGCGATCCCGTCTTCAAAATTATTCTTTTTCATGAGTTCCCGGTAATTTTCCCGTAAAACAATTCAGTGTCGGCAATGTTTGCCGGCTTCCCAAAAACGATCGAATAAAACTATCCAAAGAAAAAAGCTGATTTTCAGTAAATTATTTATACCTTTACTGCCAATTAATTTATTTTATTTATTTTTTATTCAAGATGCCATGCAAGAAGGCGTAGTAAAATTTTTCAATGAAACCAAAGGTTTCGGTTTCATCACCCCTAACGAAGGTGGACGTGACGTATTTGTTCATTCTTCGGGGTTGAAAGACCGTGTCCGGGAAAACGATGAGGTTTCTTTTGAAGTCGAACAAGGCCAGAAAGGCCTCAATGCAGTAAATGTAAAACTGATTTAATCCCATTTTTCAAATATTGTATAGAAACCATCCGGAGATTATGCCCGGATGGTTTTTTTTGCGGAGTACCGCAGCCGTGGCCGGTGTTAAAAAAGGTTAAATATACCACCGCCGCTCAGCTGCCGGTCTTCGATTCCGTATATTCGGAAACTTTTTATTTTTTTTAATATAACATTACATGTCCAAGACCAGTTTCAACAGCACCAATAAACCTTTTGCCAGCACGCTCCGCACGCGGGTAAACGATTACTTCAAAACGCGGCAGCTTTCCAATACCGGCAACCGGAAGCTGTATATTAAAAGCATACTTTTGGTATGCACCGCTTTCGGCCTGTATGCCGCTTTGCTTTCGCTATCTATGCCCATATGGCTTTCCTGCATGTTGTGTATCCTTCTCGGGGTTGCATTTGCAACAATCGGATTTAATATCATGCACGAGGGCGGGCATCAAAGTTTTTCGAAAAAGGCTTGGATTAACAACATATCGGCGTATACGCTAAACATGCTCGGCGGGACGATCTATTTCTGGAAACAGAAGCATAACATCAGCCACCATACCTACACCAACGTCGACGGTCTTGATCATGACATCGACATCAAATTCATGCGCATGCACGCTGATCAGCCGCGTCATTGGTTCCATCGGTTCCAGTTCGCGTATTGGTTTGTGCTATACGGAATCTCATACATTGCGTGGGTGCTGTTTCAGGACTTCGAGAAATATTTCTCCGGTAAGATGGGGCCGCAGGCGGAGCGAAAAGCAATGCCGCTACGCGAACACCTGATCTTTTGGGGTACCAAATTGTCTTACGCGGCGGTATACTTTGTTATTCCGATTGTTGCGGTAGGCTGGCTCCCCGCGCTTATCGGCTGGCTGATCGTGGGTGTATCCTGCGGTTTTTGCCTGGCAGTGGTTTTCCAGCTGGCCCACGTGGTGGAAGCGACGCAGTTTCCGGTTGCTGACGGAGAAAGTGGCAAAATCGAACAAGAATGGATGGTTCATCAACTCAGTACTACGGCCAATTTCGCGACGGGCAGCCGCACGGTATCGTGGTTGCTGGGCGGGCTTAACTTCCAGGTGGAACATCACCTCTTTCCCCGCATTAGCCATGTGCATTATCCGGCCATCAACAAATTGGTGAAGGCCACCTGCAAGGAGTTCGGCGTAACGTATCTGGAGCACCGCACGATGGGTCACGCGTTTGCCTCCCACCTGCGCCACATTTACCGGCTGGGCAGAGGGTGACGGCCGCCGCACGAACGGGAATGCCAACAGGTAAAAAAACAAAGATATTTGGGCGGAAACTCCGCCCGTTTTTATAATTTGCCCCACTAATGTAATCCAGAGAATATATGGAAAAGAAACGTTTTTCACATCCCCTGCGTAAAGAAGAATTTGTGACCGGCCCGTACTCGGACGCCTTGTTGGTAGACGGTTGCCTCTATGTGAGCGGGCAAGGTCCGGTGGATTTCGCCACCTCTTCCTTTGTCCTGGGAACCATCGAGGAAGAAACTCACCTGACGATCAAAAACCTACAGTACCTATTGGACCAAGGCGGTATGACGCTCGACGATGTGATCAAGTGTACCGTCCACTTGGCGGATATCAACGATTTTGACCGGTTTAATGCGGTCTATGAAACGTACTTCACGGGGATAAGACCGGTACGGACAACCGTGCAATCGGGACTCGTAAAGGGCATTAAAGTAGAAATCGACTGCATAGCGAAAAAGGGAATAGCTTAAATTGAAATCGTCGTGACAGGTGATAACGACCAACCCGAATTTTGGGAGGCTGCGTTCGCTGAAAAGCGCGAGATGTGGGGCTTTGAGCCGTCGAAATCGGCAATTGTAGCGAGGGATTTCTTTGCTCGGCAGTCGGTGAAAACGGTTCTCATCCCCGGCTTTGGCTATGGACGAAATGCGCAGATTTTCAGGGAAATCGGTATGGAAGTGACGGGGATTGAGATTTCGAAGACGGCCATTGAAATGGCAAGAAAGCATTTCGGGGCCACAATAACCCTCTACCATGGTTCGGTAACCGATATGCCATTTGATACGCATCGGTACGATGGAATATTTTGCTACGCATTGATTCATTTGCTGGGCGAGGCTGAACGCAGGAAACTGATCCAGGACTGCTACGACCAGCTGTCGGAAAATGGTTATATGGTATTTGCCGTCATCTCCAAACGGGCACCCACGTATGGACAGGGCCGGCTGATCAGTGCGGATCGCTACGAAATGTTCGGCGGCGTGCGGCTGTTCTTTTATGACCGGGAATCCATTAACGCGGAGTTTGGAACAGCTGGCCTGGTTGAGGTCACAGAAATTGAGGAGAATTACCCGTTTTTCCTGATCACCTGCAAAAAGAATAAGCCGTTATAGCCGATTTACCGGCACCACCAGTTCAACTTGGATGATTTCGCCGATCTTGTTTTTTTCCAGGTGATAGTCCTTCCGGTTCAGCTCAAACGTACCGCGGAAGACTCCTTCATCGCCTTGTTCATCAAAAGTGAAGGGAATCGTTACCTCCTTGGAAACGTCTTTGATGGTAAGCTGGCCGGTAGCTACGAATCCACCGTCGGATGGAGTGATCGTTGATGAAGCAAAACGTATCGTCGGATAGTTGTGGGCATCCAGAAAATTTTCGGCCTTCGCATGTTTGTCTTTAAGCCCAATGCCGGTATCGATGGTGTTTACGTCGACGGTAACATCGAATCGCGAATTTGCAAGGTCGGTCAGGTCAAAATCGATGGTACCTTTCAGCCCGGATAGGGTGCCGGAGGCACCTTTGGTGCTGAATTTGACGCTGTAATCATTTTCTTTTACTTGCCAGGACGTCAAATACACTGCGGTGAATGCCGAAAGGGACAGCATCACGATAAAGCCGGTTATCAGGGCGATTCGTTTCATAAAAGTGCAATTAATCGATCGCAAATATACACGTTTGCCGTTGGAATTTACGATAGTTTTCTGAAGGTGAGCGCGTCGCAAAACGCGTTAACCGTATGCCGTAATTGCATAATAATAGCTGCGAATTGCGTAAAATTTATAGCGTAATAGCAATCAAGGTTCTTGTTTGTCCAAAAAAAATGGGCTAAATTTGGCCGCTGATGGATAGGATATTATCAACGATTTCGAAAAAATATGGACGAAACTTCCTGGTGTTCGTCTTTATGTTTTTTACGTTGATCCTGTCGTGCCAGGTAAAAAGCAGTATCAAAAGTCTAGTGGGCCTTCCGGTCAATACGGAGCAAAGCGTACCCAAAGGCGCAATCCGTGTGTTTGGAAACGGTGCGGAGACCTGTGTCAACGATAAAACCGCTGATACTGAAATTTCGCGGACGACCGCTACCAGTCTTAACGACGTTTTACCCGCGGTTTTCATGGCCATGGCCTTGCTCTCCCTGATCGGCCTTACGCGCGCCAAGGAACAACCGCATCCCCGGTATGGGAACCTGAAAATTCCGGGTACATTACCTTTATTTCTCCAACACCGGAGACTCCTCATTTAATACCGAATCCTGCCCTTCGTCCTGTTGCGCAACTGCAGCGATACCTGCACATCACTGCTCCGTTCGATGGCGTCATTACCGCGCGGAACAGCTCGGTCGGTGCGCTGGCCGGCACCGGCGCAGGTGAGCCGCTGTTCAGCTTGTCCAAGGAGAATCCACTGCGGCTGACCGTATCGCTGCCCGAAAAACACGCGGCTTCGGTAACACCTGGCATGCGGGCGGCATTCTCCGTCAGGTCACAACCGGGAAAAGTTTTTGAGGCGGTGCTTTCCCGTACTTCAGGCCTGCTCGACCGGCAGGACCGCTCGCTGACGCTGGAGTTTGACGTGGACAATTCATCGGGCGAATTGCAGGGCGGTGACTATGCACGGGTAACGCTGACCTTGCAACGCAACCGTCCTTCACATTGGGTTCCGGGTAAAAGCGTGCTGAATACGCAATCGGGAACCTATGTCATGACGTTGAACGGTGACGAAATCCGGCGGATTCCCGTCCAGGAGGGTATCCGTCTGGATACCCTTACGGAGGTGTTCGGCGACCTCTCAGCTGCGGATAACGTTTTGGTGAAACCCTCGGAAGAAATCAAAACCGGAAAAATTAATTGAATATTGTATGGAATAAACGGATTGAATGAATATTATTGGAATAAATAATCAGATGATGAAAAAGCAGTTTAACGGTATGGCGATGCGTTTTGGAATTTTTATAATGGTAATTATGGCGTTAACGGCGTGTGGAAATGCCGATAAAAGCCGCACGGGGACTGCGGCGAATGCAGATTCTGCGGCAGCGGAAACGGCAGCCGTGGCCGAAGAAACCGCACCCGTAGCGGCGGAAGCGCCGGCGGATGCTGGCGTCTCGTTCAAGGACGAAAACGGAAACGTCGTTTCCGTAAATTCGTTGAAAGGCAAGGTCGTATTCATTAACTTTTGGGCAACGTGGTGCCCACCGTGTATACACGAGATGCCTTCCATCGATGCGCTGCGAAAGTCCTTTAAAGGAGAAGACAGGATTGCGTTCCTGATGGTGGATGTCGATAATAAGATCGCCCAATCTACCGCTTTTATGAAGGATAACAATTACGACTTGCCGGTTTACACGCCAGCGAGTCCCATTCCCTCCGATTACTTGGGCGGAGCAATTCCTACCACGGTTATCCTGAACAAGCGCGGCGAGATGGTGGGCCGTTTGGAAGGCGGCAGGGATTATACCGATCCGCAAATCGTAAAAGCGCTGAAGGAACTCGTCGGGAATGAGTAGTTGATTTTATTGGAAATCGTTCTTGCGAATTAATTGGGTAATCACGAATATTGTATTACTAAAATAATTAGCACAATGGAACGGCACGTGGTACATTGCGATTTGAATACGTTTTTCGTATCGGTAGAAAGACTATTGAATAATAGCCTCATGGGTAAGCCCGTGCTGATCGGTGGCAGCAGCGATCGGGGAGTGGTGGCCTCATGCAGTTACGAGGCCCGGCGGTTCGGTGTGCATAGCGCCATGCCCATGAAACGGGCACTTAGGTTGTGTCCCGAAGCCATCGTGGTGCGGGGCAATCACGATTTGTACAGCAGGTATTCCCGTGTCGTTACCGAAATCATTGAGGCGTGCACACCCGTTGTCGAAAAGGCGTCCATCGATGAACATTATTTGGATCTCACGGGCATGGATCGTTTCTTTGGCTGCTGGAAATGGGCGCAGGAACTCCGGCAGCGGATCATGAAAGAGACGGGATTGCCCATATCATTTGGTCTATCGGTTAACAAAACGGTTAGCAAGATCGCAACCGGCGAAGCGAAGCCTTGTGGCGAGCGGCACGTCCGAAGCGGCATGGAAAAGCAGTTTTTGGCACCGCTGTCGATCCGGAAAATTCCAATGGTTGGCGAAAAATGTTATGCGTTGCTTCGTAGTTTGGGTATTTATCAGATTGGCGCCGTACAGCGAATGGAAGCGAAAGCCATGCAGCGGGTATTGGGTGAAAATGGTCTGGCCATTTGGCGTAAGGCAAACGGACTGGACGATAGCCTTGTGGTACCTTTCCGTGAACAACGCTCAATGAGCAAAGAGCGTACCTTTCACCAAGATACCGCCGATAGGGACGTACTTCGGCGTGTCTTGGTGAATATCGTTGACAGCTTGGCGTTTGAGTTGCGAAAAGATAAAAAGCTAACCGGGTGCATTACGCTGAAAATCCGATATTTTAATTTTGATACGCACACCCGGCAATTACGCATCCCCTATACAAATTCAGATCGGGCAATTACTGAAAAAGTAATGGAGTTGTTTAAAAAACTCTACCGCGAGCGAGTATTCGTCCGGCTCGTTGGCGTGCGGTTTTCGAATCTTATACAAGGTGCTTATCAAGTCGATCTGTTTAATGATACATTGGAAGAATTAAACCTGATGCAGGCAATGGATCACATCCGTACCCGGTATGGAGTGCAATACATCCAGAAGGGCATTTGCCTGCCGGATGAGGGAGCCAGGCACTGAGAGGGATAATATGGATTGCTTTTTGTATTTTGCAGCAAAAAAGACACCATGTCCTATCCACTGTTTTTACCCCAAAAGGAAAAGCGTGATCTTTACGGAAAAGCGATCCTGGCAGCCGATATCGGCGGTACAAAAACCAGTTTGGGGCTATTTGAATTACGGGATGGCGTGCTTACGCTATTGCGGGAAACCACCGTTCCGTCGAAGGCGCACGCTACCTTTGAAGGAATTGTCACACAATTCCTTGAAACCAACCCAAGTGCTCCCTACATCTTATCGATCGGTGTCGCCGGACCCGTGTTGAATAACCAGGTGAAGCTGACAAATTTATCATGGGAACTCGACGGAGATCGCCTGGAACGCGAGCTGGGTATCACGCATGCGGTCTTGATCAATGACCTGGAAGCTACGGCGTACGGGCTAACGGGCCTGACCGCTGAAGACATTGCCCCAGTGTTTGACCCGGGTGAGGGGACACTAGGCAACATGGCCATCCTTGCTCCGGGCACGGGACTGGGCGAAGCGGGTTTGTTCTGGGATGGCGCCGCGTACCGGCCATTTGCTACCGAAGGCGGACACAGCGATTTCGCACCGCGTACGGAGCTGGATCTCGAGTTACAGACTTATTTAAAAGGCGTGAGCGATATCGTGAGCTGCGAACATGTGGTCTCGGGTCCGGGTATTTACCGGATTTACCGTTTCCTGCGCGATGTGAAAGGCCATAAAGAACCCGCGTGGCTGACGGAAAACTTCAAGGCCGGCAACGATCCAGCAGCCGTAATCAGCCATGCGGCCATGCGTGAACTGGACGCCACTTGTATGAAGACCATGGAATTGTTCGTCGCTTATATGGCCCGGGAAGCCACCAGTTTAGTGCTTAAACACAAAGCCACGGGCGGACTGCTATTAGGCGGCGGCATACCGCCTCGGATTTATCCGTTGCTGCGCGAGGAATTGTTCCGGCGACAGTTTATCCAGAATTCCCAGATGACGGACCTGCTGGAGGAAGTATCCATCCGGGTAATATTGAATAGCAAGGCCGCCCTGATCGGGGCTGCTTACTTTGGCGCTTTTGGAGGTGATTTTTAAGGAATCATGGATGATATTCGCCGCTTTGTTTTATATTTGTCCCGACAAAAGGAAATGGTGTTCTTCCTTACCCAACCGCTCCGTAAGGGATGCTGATGACGCCTGGTTAAGTGAATAGGAAAGACGTTTAATCAGGATCGTATGCAAAAACGAAATCGGAAGGGATCACGTGCCCGCAGCACCAAAATCGGCGTCAAATTTTTTTTCAGGAAGCATCCCGCTATTCCATATATCGGCAAATGGCTGGCCATCAGTTCGGTATTGGGTTTGTGCGTAGGCAGCGTATCGGCAGGCTTTCTTTTTTCGCTTGAATGGGCCACTTCCGTCAGGGAAAACCATCTGTGGCTGATTGCATTTCTTCCAGTTTCGGGCCTCGCAATCGGGTTGCTCTATCAGTATTTCGGCAAAGACGTCGAAGCCGGAAATAACCTGCTTATCGAAACCATCCACAGGCCGGGAAACACCATTCCATTCAAGATGGCTCCTTTTGTGTATGTCGGTACGATTGCAACCCATCTGTTCGGTGGGTCGGCAGGTCGGGAGGGAACTGCCCTGCAAATGGCTGGCGCAATAGCCGATCAATTCAGCAAGCCGTTTCGACTGAGTCCGGCGGATAGGAAGGTGTTGATTATATCGGCTGTGGCGGCAGGGTTCGGTTCCGTGTTCGGTACCCCTTTGGCTGGGGCAGTTTTCGGCTTGGAAGTCTTTTTGATAGGCCGCATTAAATACGATGCGATTTTTCCCGCTTTTGCATCGGCCATTCTCGCCGATGCGGTGACCCGGATGTGGAAGGCGCCACATACACACTACGCTATAGGAGCCATTCCCGACATGGGTGGGCTGCATGTCGTCTATGCGATCGCGGCGGGTATCGTATTCGGACTGTGTGCCGCACTGTTCAGCAGGGCCATGCGCACGGTAGGGTCGGTGTTTAAAGCAAAGATTCCATTCCTGCCATTGCGTTCGTTCGTTGGAGGAGGGGTGGTGGCCGTTGCTGTTCTGTTAATCGGCACGACCAAATACATCGGGTTGGGGATTCCGACCCTTGTTGCATCGTTCGACCAACAACTGCCTGCGTATGATTTTGCGGTAAAAATGGTTTTTACCATTGTCACGTTAGCCGCTGGTTTCAAGGGTGGGGAGGTGACCCCCTTGTTTTTCATCGGTGCAGCGCTGGGAAACACCCTGGCTCTTTTTATTCCCCTCCCCATGGGACTGCTGGCCGGCATGGGATTCGTTGCCGTGTTCGCCGGTGCAACCAATACGCCTCTCGCTTGCATGCTCATGGGAATGGAGTTGTTCGGTGCCCAATGCGGTATCTATGTGGCCATCGCCTGTATTGTATCGTATTTGTTGTCCGGACCTTACGGTATTTATCTCAAACAGCGGGTCGGGGAACCCAAGAACAACAGGTTTAACGCCTACATCGGCAAGCAATTGGGCGACCTCTAGCCTGCCGATGTCAATCGGGTATCGGACCTCCGGCCGTTATTTGCCGATTAAGGGTAAGTATTTTCGCCAGTTATCGATGATAATCCATATGAGGATAGCCCATATAACCAATACGACGGGTAACCCTTCCGGTGCGACAAGAATATGCGTAAGTAATACGCCAACCATCACCGGGAAGACGATCAGCGCTCCCAAAGCCCGGGTTTTGGGAAAGATAATGAGTAAGCCCCCGATAATTTCTGCTAGGCCGATGAGTGGCAACAGCCATCCGATTTCCATGAACGCGGCGTTGTCTTTGACGACCTCTTCCGGTAAACCTTCGGGTATAGGCATGTAATGGAAGTGTTTGTCGAGGCCGCTGTTTAGTAACAGTAAGCCGAAGATTGCAGAGAAAACCGTTAAAATTTTGCTTTTCATAATGTGTTTTTTGTTGAATTACCATGCGAATATAACATCGTTACGCAATAGTTAAATCCCTGAAACGCGACAATTTCGGGGGGCATTTATGCCAAGATCCAACAGCCGGGGTAGGTGGCAGCGTGGCTGGAGAGTTTCCGGACGAGGCATACCGATAATGTAACATAAAATTTATTGCATATTACACGCAATTGTATTAGGTTAGCGGCCCATGCGAAATCGGTTAATCGGAGGATGCTGCCAGGCTCTTTTTATTGCGTTCTGCGGCTACATTATAGGTTGTTCGGGTGCTGAGGAAAAAGACGAAGACCCCAGACGCCCTTCTTTTGCGCCCATCGTAGGTATCGACTTTTATGAGGCACGTCGATCATTCGACAATGGGCTGGCTTATGATTCGATCGGCTTTGTGCAAGAGGCGGAGTGGCACGTGAAGTTTACCCGCGAAGATGCGGTACAAATCTATGTGCCGGGCAGCGATTCGTCCTTTAATTTTCAGATTACCCACGATCACGATTCGTTCTTCCATTTTGCAAGGGAAAGTTGGAAAGTGATCGATCTGCATCCGGATAGTATGATGCTTCAACGGCTGAGCCTCGATGGATTGAAAGTGAATAAAATCCGCTCAAATGTCTATATGCGGTTCTATTCAAAGGATTATCTCAAGCAACTGGATATCCCGTTGGCGGAATTACGGAAGCCAAGAAAACGCGATAGCGCTTTTGTAAAGGAGATGGTGGCCCGCGCGAACCGTAATCTGGAAAACGTGGATAGTTCGTTTTCTTCCAAAAATTATCCGAAGCTGATCAGCAAAAGTCCGATCCTGGAAATTAAGCGCCGGCAATACGACAGTCTCGAATTGATCAGTCAGTCATCAGCTTATGCGTACCTGTATCCGGAGTACGATATCGTCATTGACAAAGCCTATAAAGACTTTTATTATACGTTTTCGGTATTGGTTGGGCCCGATGGGAGGCTGCGGCTGGGTAAGTTTTTCGTGATGCCGGAATTCGAAGAATCGCGGCGGAGAGTGCTGTCGGGCATTATCAGCGTTTACCTCCAAAACCTGCTGGAAATCACGCCGGCCACGACGTTAGGGCTTCCTCACAACAGTGTAGTCTATCTCCGGGTGAAGGGCCGCGCACAGCAACCCTAAGCTAGTGGTTGCGGAATTTCTGGTTCGCAAAAAATGAGAAGCAGTTTTCTGATTTCGGGAGGATTTGTTAATTTAGGGATCAAATTGATAGGGAAAGATGTTTGATAAATTGTTTGAGGCACGTCAGAAGGCCGAGGAAATCAAAAAAAGACTGGACCACATTACGGTCACGGGCGAGGCAGAAGGAGGGCTTATCAAGGTAACGGCAACTGCTAATAAAGAAGTGACGGGAGTACATATCGATCCCGTTTTTTTATCGAATGCAGATAAAGAGGAATTGGAGGAACTTCTCGCCGTGGCTGTAAATAACGCCCTGAAGCAAGCAGAGCAAATCAGCCAGGCTGAAATGCAGGGTGCGGCAAAAGATATGCTGGGTGGCTTGGGCGGTTTATTTGGCCAATGATAACAACCATTAGGGATTAATAATTTACAAATGAAACTGCCGCGTCTGTACCATTGGAAAATGGCGATGAAATGCAGTTTCTTCAACGTACCAAAATAAAATTATTTGCTGATGAAAGCGATCTTTTACGGTCATTCGAGCGTGATGCTCGAGCTGGAAGGCGCAACGGTGCTGTTCGACCCCTTTATCAGTCCGAACCCCCAAGCTGCTCATATCGATATCAATCGGCTGAAGCCAGATTACATTGTATTAAGCCATGCACACGACGATCACGTGGCGGACGTAGCGGTGATTCAGAAAAACAGCCAGGCGAAAGTGATGGCGATCGTGGAAACCGCCATGTGGGTCAATCGGCAGGATATTCCAGAATCACAGATCATTCCGTTTAACTTTGGAGGCACGGTGCAAACCAATTTCGGCACTATCAAAATGGTATATGCCTTGCATACCAACGGGACCCCAGATGGACAATATGGGGGTGTTCCGGCCGGTTACATAGTGAAAAGTGGGGGTAAAACCATTTATTTCGCCGGGGACACCGCTTTGACAACCGAAATGAAGTTGTTGGAGCAGTTGGGCCTCGATTGGGCTTTTTTGCCAATCGGTGGGCATTTTACCATGGACGTTGATGACGCGATTACCGCCTGTCGGTTTATCAATTGTACGCGCGTTGTGGGGATTCATTACGATACGTTCCCCCCGATTACCATCGATAAGAACGCGGCTAAGAAGAAATTTGCAGACGCCGGACTTGATCTTCACCTACTCGGTATCGGGGAGGCTTTAATCCTGTAAAGGCCGGCGCCCGCATTGTTTCGGTTTTACGTTATTGAGTGACCGATTTGTTGTTGATATGGTATTGCACCAGGTCATCGATGGGCGACCGGAGGATTCTTCCAACCTTCATACCATATTGAATGGCCGTATCTTCCAGAACGTTGCGGAAATTGTACCCCACGGAACCAATGCAATTGAAGGTGTAACGCTGGTAGTCCGGATAACGGGAAACCAAATTGCGGAAGAAATCGTCAAAAGAAGTCTGCACCAATCCGCGGGAATAGTTGATGTTGACCATCACGTCATAGACAAACTTGCTGAAACTTGCACAAAAGCGATTGGCCAGTGGTTTCGTATAAACCGCATCCATCACGTCGTCCGGAGTTAGTTTGAAGGTTTCCCAGAATACAGCCCGTACGTCTTCTGGCATATAGCCGCGTATGTAATCGGTCAATAATTTCTTGCCGATGTAGCAGCCGCTGCCTTCATCTCCTAATATATAGGCGGCCGAATCAATGTTATGCAGAATGTCTTTTCCGTCATAGATACAGGTATTGGTTCCGGTACCCAGGATTGCAGCAAATCCAGGTTGATCTCCAAGCAATGCCCTTGCTGCCGCCAAAAGGTCGTGCCCAACAAATACATGGGAGTTTACGAATACTTGCTTGAGGGCCTCGACGACAATGGCTGCTTTTTCTTCATTGTGTACGCCTGCACCGTAATAGTTAACCTCGACAATCCGTTCATACGGCAGGTCCTTGGGAAGGCCCTTTTTTAGCGAATTTACAATGTATTCGCTGTTTACAAAATAAGGATTGTAACCTTCCGTATTGAAATACACTTTCTTTCCAGCGTCATCCAGCAAGCACCAATTGGTTTTGGTCGATCCTCCGTCTGCAATAATAATCATTTGTTGGGTGTTAGTTTTTGGTATTTTTTGTTAAATGATATCCGTTTGATAATACGCGCCGAAAATACAGTTTTCCCGGAAAAAAATAACAATATCGGTCCGCTTATTTAAAAAAATGACTTAACGCTCGTTTTTGCATCCGGACGGTCGCTAAAATTTTCGTCTAACATACCGGTTTTTATATCAATAATTCAAACTTTTTCCTTGTTTTTGTGTTTCTTTAGCGGAGTCATCTATTTTATCCTGTTGATATACAGGTTCTTTGTTGGTTCTTCGATTTCGGTTGCGCACCGTTAAACCGTGTAAACGCTGATTAAGCCAGGTGATTTGTGTTTTTTCAATATTTTTTTGAAATTCAAAATGTAATCCTTTACTTTGCGCAGTATTCTCAAAGTTTATCCTAACACTTCATCGAAAATCTTTGATTTCTGAAGACCAAATGCTAGAACACTGTTATGTTAAAATGTGCGGCGGAACACGGTGGATAAATTTCTGTGTATAAAAGCAAATCCTTATATTATTTATTATTAAGTAGTTGATGAATATTAATGAATTGAATGCGAAGCTCGTGTCCGAGTTGCGCGAGATAGCTAGGCTAATTGGCATTCCGGATGCAGATAAACTCCGGAAACAGGAATTGGTCAGCAAGATTGTTGAAACGGGCGAAGAAGAGGCCAGGAATGCCGCGAAAGCAGAGGAAGCGGCCGTGGCGGAAGAGGAGACTTCCCTGGTCGATGACAAGCCGAGAAAACGTACACGTACCGTAAAAGCTGGCGAACCGGTCAGTGTAAGAAGCACAAAGGAGGATTCCGCTGGTGAAAATAGAGAAACCGTAACGTCGATCGAATCGCGTGCTGAACAGGCGCAGGGAGCTCAAAAAGCCGCCGCTACGAACGGAAGTAAGATAGAAGGGCCAACGGCCAGCCTCGATTTCGATAACGTCATTGTTAATGAAGGCGTGTTGGAGATTATGCCCGATGGCTACGGTTTTCTCCGTTCGTCGGACTATAACTACCTCACCTCGCCTGATGATATCTACGTGTCTCAATCGCAGATCAAACTTTTTGGGCTCAAAACGGGGGATACCGTACGCGGAAGCATCCGCCCGCCTAAAGAAGGAGAAAAATATTTTCCGTTGGTACGGGTTGAGGCTATCAATGGGCAGAATCCGGCAGATGTGCGGGATCGTGTGCCTTTTGACTTCCTTACACCGTTGTTTCCAACCGAACGCTTAAAGCTGTTTACCGGAACCGGCAACTATTCTACGCGTATCATGGATCTGTTTACGCCAATCGGTAAGGGCCAGCGGGGGTTGATCGTCGCTCAACCCAAGACCGGTAAGACCATGTTGTTAAAAGATGTGGCCAATGCCATTGCCAAGAACCATCCCGAGGTATATTTGATCATCCTGCTGATCGATGAGCGCCCTGAAGAAGTAACTGATATGGCTCGGAGCGTACGTGCCGAAGTGGTCTCGTCCACATTTGATGAGCCGGCCGAACGACACGTTAAAATTGCAAATATCGTATTGGAAAAGGCCAAACGAATGGTCGAATGCGGACATGACGTAGTGATTCTTTTGGATTCAATCACCCGCTTGGCCCGTGCATATAATACGGTGGCACCCGCATCCGGGAAAATCCTTTCGGGTGGTGTCGATGCTAATGCGCTGCATAAACCAAAACGCTTCTTCGGAGCGGCACGGAATATCGAGCATGGTGGGTCGTTGACCATTCTGGCTACGGCTTTGATCGATACAGGGTCGAAGATGGACGAGGTGATTTTTGAGGAATTCAAAGGTACCGGTAACATGGAATTGCAGTTGGATCGTAAGCTGTCCAACAAGCGGATATTCCCGGCGATTGACCTCATTGCTTCCAGTACACGGAGAGATGATCTGCTTAATGATCGCGAAACGTTGCAGCGGATATGGGTATTGCGGAATCATTTGGCGGATATGAATTCGACTGAGGCGATGGAATTCTTATTGGCACAAATGCGCGGAACCAAGTCGAATGAGGAGTTTCTCATTAGTATGAACGGCTAATCCTGGCTATGGGGGTATTTCATCCATTGCATACCCCCATTGATTATGAAAAGGCACCTTCCCAACTTGCTCACTTGCCTGAATCTGCTAAGTGGTTGCGTGGGCGTTTCATTTGCATTGGCTGGACAACCCCAGATAGCTGCGTATTGCGTAATAATATCGGGAATTTTTGATTTTCTGGATGGATTGGTCGCCCGGGCGCTGCACGTCAAATCACCAATGGGTAAAGAATTGGATTCATTGGCGGATGTGGTCAGCTTCGGACTTGTACCCGGTGCTATCTGGTATACCTTGTTATCTGCCGCGTTTCCCGAGAGTATGTATGTGCCTTATGCCGGATTTGTGGTGACTGTATTCTCTGCCATCCGCCTGGCAAAATTCAATATTGACGAACGCCAGTCGACTGACTTTATCGGGCTTAATACGCCTATGAATGCTTTTTATACCGTCTCGCTGCCCTTCATTGCGGAAACCTATGGTCACCTTATTTATCATCCGGTTTTTTTGCTGTGCAATGTGGTGGTTACGAGTGCCCTGTTAGTCAGTAATATCCGATTGTTTTCGCTGAAGTTGGAATCACGGTCGTGGCAGAAAAACCGGTGGAAATTCATTTTTATAATTTTAAGTGCAGTATGCGTTGGTTTGCTTAAATTTGCGGCGGTTCCAATTATACTGGTACTATATTTTTTGTTTTCATTTATCTATTTTAGGCGAACGGCGTAAAGCACGTTGAAAAATTAAGTAGCATATGAACTTTTTGGCAGAAATCAATGTGATGCCCTTAAAAGAAATCCTGGATCCTCAAGGGAAGGCGGTAACCGGGAGCATGAAGAATTTAGGGCTCACGGAAATCAGCAATGTACGCATTGGTAAGCACATTACGCTGGAGGTGGATGCACCGAATGAGGAGGTTGCACGTCAAAAAGTTGAAGAAGCCTGTAAAAAGTTGCTAGCTAATCTAATTATGGAGAGCTATGACTTTGAAATTAAGGCACTGGTATAAGTGAGTGCTCATCCGATTGTCTGGAGATAGGCCTTTAATTCCCCATAGAGAATTTCAAGTTTGGGTAAAAGCGCGTCAACTCTAACCGGTATCTGGTTGAGATTCTGACGATTCTTGGCAAGAGTCTCAATCTCTTGCAGTTCAGCGCGCATTCCATTTGCACCCACATAAGCCAAGGTGGGCTTGATGTGGTGGGCCTGCTTATAGGCTTTTTCCCAATCTTCATTTCTGACATAAGAAGCGAGAAGCTCGATGTCGGGTGGCGTTTGCTTAATGAAAAGTGCCAGAATTTCCCTAATCAGTTGGGCATTACCGCCGGACAAGTCTTCAAGATAATCCATATTGGCGTATTCAAAGTTTATGTTGCTCATAGGTCGTTGTTTTATAAACGGTGTACCGGCAATCGGTCTGTTGTTTGGTGTAACAATTCGGTGACGGTCTTTTTTAACGTAGGGTGGACTAGCATAGGCGCAATTTCTGCCAACGGTGTTAACGTAAAATTGCGCTCAGCTATGTGGGGATGAGGTATCTGTAAATCGGGCGTATCAATAATTTGAGCCCCGTAAAAAAGAATATCAATATCAATGAATCGGGCCTCCCATTTAACAAGGCGTTTGCGGCCTAATTTTTTTTCAATGGCCTGCGTTTTTTCCAATAACGCGGAGGGTGGAAGGGAGGTGCTTACCTGCACTACCTGATTGAGGTATTGGGGTTGGTTTACGTTTCCCCAAGCCGCTGTTTCATAGATCGAGGAAATGCGGGTATACGGAGCCACCTGTTCGGTAATCTCTTCAAGCGCTTGTTTCAGCAATGCCAAGCGATCACCCATATTGGTGCCCAAAAGGAGATATGTGTCCGTTGTAACTGATGCCGACATTTGCATGAATAGCAATTGTTAGGTCTTTGCACGGACAAAAGTAGAAAAAGATTCGCAATTACCGCAAATACAATGGCTGAACGTTAATCAAACAGGATATTGAACGTTGTTCCAATGCCGAGGTATTGCAGGTGCCCACCGTTCGTTTCTTTACGGAATATGCCATTGTAGAACCCGAAAAGATTCCAAAGGCGGTTGTGATACCCTATTTGAGGTCTGACGTACATTCCGCCGTTTCCATTGAGATGGCTGCCGGTTTGGAAGCTGTAACCCAGATCAGTGCCGATAAAAAAGCCCCTTTTTGCCGGATAATAACGCGCAAAAAGGCCTGCTGGAATGGAACCGAAATTCTCGGCCGCCTCCTTCGGGAAATAATGTGTATATCCAGAGGTTATCCCCAGTCCCCAATTCGGCGTGGACATGAGCTGGCCCTTAACTTCCGCGCCCAATGTAAAGGCAGCTTGATCAGCAAGCCGGGCAATGGGCAGGCCGGCATTTAATCCGACTTTTATCCATGAATTTCTCCGCGTGATTTCGGTAGTCCGGGGTTGGGCATGGCTAACCGATGCTAAACCAGCAAAGACTACGATGCAGATGACGGCTAGAATGTGGATTCGTTTCATGATGATAACCTTGCAAAGGTTATACCAATTATGTTTACAGCATCCGGTGTACTTTAAACCAATGGATGGCTTTGTCAATTCCTTGTTCGATGGGGTGAAAAGCCGTCCCCAACTCATTTCGTGTTTTGTGATTGGTATAGTAGTTCCGGATGCATAGAATTTTCATGTTGATCGAGGTAAGCGGTGTTTTGATGCCGACGGAGCGGAGGAAATTGCCTAAATATCCTGCGGTCAACAAAAGCGGACGAGGTACCGGAATGAGCAAGGGGCGTCGTCCGGTTTGGTTGCCCAGTTTTTTGAAAAATTCCCGATATGTGAGGTTTTCTCCCGATAAAAGATAAGCCTCTCCGTTTTTTCCCTTTTCCAATGCATCCACTACACCGGTGGCAGCATCCTCTACATTTACAAAATTTTTGCCACCGGGTGGATGGAATATCAATCGTTTGCCATACCCCATGCGGATAATCGCACCCGAACTTGGTTTTCCATCATACGGGCCGATCATAAACGTGGGGCTTACGACAATCACGGCGAGCTGATGCCTTGCAGCTAACGCTTTTTTCTGGCCCGCTAACTTGCTCATTGCATACCAAGCCTGGCTAAAGGGTGCCTTGGGAGGAAGGGTCTCGTTACCCGGCGCCTGTAAGGTGCCATAACCAAATGTATTGGCGGTACCGACATAGATCATCTTTTTGACCCCGTTTTTTAATGCTGCCTGAATGACATTTTCTGTGCCGGTTACGTTGATGCGATGATAGGCTTCGTAGCGCAGCAAATTCTGATCAGTGGTTGCGGCGCAATGAATGACGCAGTGGCATTCTTCGGTCGCTTTTTCCAGCGATTCCACGTGCGTAATGTCGCCAACAGCCAACCGAAGGTTAGGTTGTGGTGGCAATAGAAATTTATGCGGATCGCGGATCAGGCCAGTTACCCGATACCCTCGAGACAAGAGAGCGATGATGGTGTTGGTAGCTAATAGGCCATTCGCTCCGGTAACCAGTACATTCATGCGCGATTGATTTCCTTTTTGATGGCATTGGTCAACATCGGCAGCCGGATGTAAATCGGCAAAAACTTCATGACCATCCAGGTAAGCTTATTAACCCAATTGAGCATGATCAGCGTATCCCGCTTAAATAACTGCCGGATGGATATGGCTGCAACCTGCTCGGGAGAAAGCAATCCCATCGTAGCAAAAAAACCTTGTTGCTGCAGACGCGCAGAGGAATCCGGATTGGTCATCATCGGTCCCGGATTGACGACGCTGAAGAACACGTTACTGTCTGCAAACTCCTGATAAAGCCCGCGTGTAAAACTGTGAACAAATGCTTTGGATGCGGGGTAAACGGTTTTATATCCAATGGGGCTATAGGCAGCCACACTCCCTACGTTGAGTACATATGCGGATTTTTGCTTCCGTAAATTCGGAAGCAATTGATGGGTGAGGAGCGAGGTGGCCTTTACGTTAAGCTGGATGATGCGGTCGAGATAATCCACGCTGACATCACTGAAACTTTGCGTGCCGCCGCATCCTGCGTTATTGATCAAAATGCTAAGCGGGAACCGCTCATTGACCCACGCTGCCAATGCCACGATGTTTTCTTTTTGGGTAAGATCGGTTTCGTAGCAATGGGCCTCCAGCCCCAAGGCTTCTACCTGCGACGCAATGTAAGCCAGACCTTCGCCTGGGAGGCTAACCAAAATGGTATGGATGTTCCTTTTTGCAAGTTCTAAAACGAACGCTTTCCCTAAGCCCTGACTGGCTCCCGTAACTAATGCGTATGCTTTTTCCATCGGACGTAAAAATACGAGAAAATTTTTTCTATTTTTTTCTTCGTGCTAATTCGGCGCAAAAAAGTGCCGCGGAAATCGCAACATTGAGAGACTCGGCACGACCAATTTTTGGAATGGTGACGGCTTGCTGAATGTGCGCTAAAACCGGTTCGCTGATGCCTTTGCCTTCATTGCCCAGGATGATGAGTCCTTCGGTGCCAAAATCGGTTTCGTAAATCGGAGTGCCATTTAGCACCGCGCCAAAAACCGGGACGGACGCCTTGTGCGCCAGCGTGGTGATGTCGGTATAATGCACCTGTACCCGGGATAATGACCCCATGCTGGCTTGTACGACTTTGGGGTTATAGGCGTCTACGGACCCGTTGGAACAAATGATTCGTTGCAGTCCGAACCACTCGGCGGTACGAATGATGGTGCCCAGGTTGCCCGGATCCTGAATATCATCAAGTACCAGATGGAACGCATTGGATAACATGTCCTCGGTCAACGTCGGGAAGAGGGGAATCTGCACCAAAGCTAAAACCCCCTGCGGAGTTTTCAACGTGCTGATGCGCTGGAGATCATCCTCGCCCACCTCCTCCGATTTTATATTTTGCGGGATTTTAATCAACTTTGTAGCCGCTTGGGAGGTATAGAAAATATGCACTACGTGGTAGTCGGAATGGATAAACTCCGTGACAGATTTAATACCTTCCACAATAAACAACCCATGTTCCCTTCGGAATTTTTTATGTTGAAGCGAGGTGATGATACGGATTTGCGGTTTTGATAGCATTGTCAATGGTTAAACGGGATTGCTTTTTTGCATATGCAAGTATAGGGCTTTTGCTGATATTATCCGTATCGTGTCGCTCAACCCGATTATTGGAAGACGGGCAAACATTGGTCACCAAGACCGAAATAACGGGAATCGATCCATCGCTCGAGGAGCGGGCACAGGCATATATACCGGTGGATATCCGCCCAAATTCCCGCATTAACTTGTTTGTTTACAACCTGGCAAATGCCAAAAAGGGACGTTACCGGACGGAGAACATCCGCAACGTGGGTGAACCGCCGCATATCTTGGATAGCGCACTGGTAGATTTTTCGACGCAGCAGATCAATCGCTATTTGCGGTCAAAAGGGTACTTCAATGCGTCAGTGAGCAACGATATTGTTACCAAAGGGAAACGGGCGCACGTCCGCTTTCACGCGATACCTGGGCAACCATTCACCTTACGCAACGTAGCTGTGGATATTGCCGACCCTGATTTGGCCCGACTGTATGCAGAACAGCGTGTCGCGTTAAGCAGGATCAGGCCGGGAATGCGCTACGACGAAGACTCGTTGGTTGTGGAGCGGGAGCGAATCTACCACCTGATGCGCCGGGAAGGTTACTACGATTATTTGAGGCAATACATGCGCGTGGACGTGGATACCGCCCTACGAAATAATCAAGCGGACCTGAAGCTGATCATCGACAATCCGGAGGGAAGCACGGGCCACACTCCTTATGTGATCGATTCCAGTTTTGTGACCATTCGACACGATCGGCGCGAACTGAATCGGGAACGCCCCCTGCTGTCCAATTCAGGGGGCGATCTTTATTTCGAAGACTATACGGGCCGCTTCCGGCCAGCTCCCATTGAGCGTTATCTTTTTCATCGGCAGGGTGATCGGTACAACGTGGTTATGGAGGACCTTACGTACGACCGGCTTTATGAACTAAATGGGTTCCGCAGCGTTAAAATTACGTACGATAAACCGGATACCAATCGGCTGAATGTTCACTATGAGCTGGTACCCAGGGCGTATATGGGTAATCAGATTGAAGGCGAGTATACGTTTAATTCCGGCATGAGTGGCTTCAACATCGGCAACACGTTTACACACCGAAACTTGTTCGGGGGACTTGAACAATTGGAAGTGAAATTGCGATACGGTGTATTGTTCGATTCCCGTCTGTCGGGAAATTTGTTTGATCGCGTATTCAATAACGATTTTCAGGCAGGGGTTAACATTACCGTTCCGCGGTTGATTACGCCATTTGCTATTCCGCCGGTCGGAACGAGTGGGTTGCCGCGGACGATTTTTTCACTCAATATCCAGGCGTTTGACCAATTTCAGACCTATTCGAATCGTTATTTTAGCGGGACCTTGTCATATAATTGGAACAGCAGCCGCTATAAACAGCATTTGCTTGCCCCACTTGTGCTAGAGTACCGCTATGGGCAATTGAATGACGAATTCGCCCAGAGACTGATCAGCGAAGGGTTCCTGCTGTATGTGCGGAGCAACAACCGTGCGTATTTCGGATTGGGATCGCAATACACCTATACCGTCAATTCCGTTAAATTATCGCGCCTGGAGGATTTCTTATATTTCCGGGGGGCGTTGGATCTCAGCGGCAATTTGTTGGGGTTGGCGAGCCAGGCCATCAATTTTAGACGGAACGAGGACGGAGAAAAGGAGGTACTTGGTGTTCCCTATCTCCAGTATGCCAAAGGTGAGGTAGATCTGCGCTATTATCGGTATCTCGGTGGCGACCGCCAATTGGTGGTAAGGCTCAATCCGGGGATAGCTATACCGTATGGGAATAACTCCAGTTTGTTGATTTTTGAAAAAAGCTTTTTCGGGGGCGGTATGAATGGCATGAGAGCCTGGCAGGCACGTACGTTGGGCCCCGGCAATTATAACCGGAAGGTGTTGGATCCAAGCCTGCGCCTTAATCTTCGTAATCTGGACCAATTGGGCGAAATCAAACTGGAAGGCAACGTCGAGTATCGGTTTAAGCTGGTGAACGATATTTTCGGTGCAAAATTAAAAGCTGCAACGTTTGCAGATTTTGGTAATATATGGCGGATACGGGAAAATGAACTGAATCCGGGCGGGGAGTTCAGGTTCAACCAATTTCTTGGGCAAATTGCGCTGGGCGCGGGGGCGGGCCTACGCTTTGACCTCGATTATTTTGTAGTCAGACTGGATGCCGGTATGAAAGTCCGTGATCCGCAGTTTGAAGGTTCGAAACAGTGGGTGATTTCGGAACTTTTTAATAGCAGGGAATTTAAGGAACAATATCGCCTTACCAATGCTCCCGATCGTTATAACTTCATTCAGTACAATTTTGGTATCGGTATGCCATTTTAATACCACGCTTTGATTCCATGTGTAATGGTTTCAAACCAATTTTCCAGGTTCAAGCCTTTGCTGTAATTGAAAATAAAGAATCCAGCCAGGATAACCAAAGCCAAAATCATCAGCCGCTTGAATAAGTAAGCGATCAACAGAATGAGCGCTGGGATAAGGATAAGGTAGTACCAATTGATGGCAATCGGGTTCAGGCCTCCGTCATTTCTTAACACGTAATAGAGCCGTCCGTGTGAACCCTGTTGATTACGGTGTTTGATGAATACGAAGGCAGATGCCTCCATTGCATGGGGTGTAATGGCTACCCCTTCGTTGAATTTCAAGGATTGTTCAAATCCATTGATGACGAATTGGTAGGTTCCCGAAATAGAGTCGAGTGGATTTTCGTCGGCATCGGTAGCAATAATTGCCAATTTGCCATTTTTGATCAGGTTTTCCTTGACAATAAAATGATTGATACTGCGAAGATCCTGCGCATCACAGAGAACGGGAAACCACAGCAAGGCTAATAGGTACAGAAATATCCGCATACGCTTCGTTGACAATGGACTTACAATGTTAAGTAAAAAACGCAAGAGTTGCGCATTTTTATATATTTGTGCGGACGACATAAATTTCCAGTTATAACAGAACGGTGTCCATGGAGTATATAATAGGGGTCGATATTGGTACCTCCGGTACAAAGGCGATTGCCTTTCGGGAGGAGGGAGAAGTAGTTGCCGACTACCACGTAGGTTATCCGATTCTGAGTCCTCAGCCCGGATATTTTGAGCAGTCTCCGGAAACGCTGTATTCTGCGGTCATTGAGGCAATTTCGGCGACCGTACGATTGGTTGGAAGACGGTTTGGCCAAGCCAAGCTATCGGGCATCGGATTCAGTAGTGCCATGCACGGACTGATTGCCATGGACAGGCAACACCAACCAATGACTCCTTGTATCATTTGGGCTGACACAAGAAGCGAAATCTTTGCTAGCAATCTGAAAAATAGCGCCAAAGGCTTTGAGGTGTATTCAAAAACCGGAACACCGGTACACCCTATGTCCCCGCTGTGTAAACTGGGCTGGATGCGTGCGCACCTTCCTGCCGTATTCAATAAAGCATACAAGTTTATTTCAATCAAGGAATATATTTTTTATAAACTCTTTGGGCGATACATGGTCGATGAATCCATCGCGTCTGCGACAGGTTTGTTTGATATCCATGCGCTTGGCTGGTATCGGCCCGCGTTGGATCTGGTAGGCATATCGGAAGAGCAGCTGTCCGAACCAGTGCCCATCACTCAGGTGATCTCGGGCATTGACGAGGCTAGTGCCCGGGCGATGGGTATTCCAAGGGATACACCGTTTGTTATCGGTGGCAGCGATGGATGTATGGCTAACTTGGGATCACATGCCATCACACCCGGCGACGCTGCTGTTACCATCGGTACCAGTGGCGCGGTGCGGATGACTTCCGACGTGCCAATAACCGATAAGAAAGCCCGCACATTCAGTTACGTGCTTACCCAAAATACATTTGTGCTGGGTGGAGCCGTTAACAGCGGAGGCGTGGTGCTTCAATGGTACAAAGACAATTTCGGAATTGCGGGTAATCTGGACGCGGATCCTTATGGAGCCCTTGCCGAAGAAGCAGCTTCGGTAGCCGCAGGAGCGGAGGGGCTCCTCTTTTTGCCCTATCTTGCGGGTGAACGTGCCCCCCATTGGAACGCAGCAGCCAAGGGCTTATTTTTCGGCGTGCAGATGCATCACAAGAGGTCCCATTTTACACGAGCTGTGTTTGAAGGTGTGATCTACGGTTTATACAGCGTAGGCAAAGTACTTGAGGAGATTGCTGGGCCGATCCGGATGATCCATGCCAGCGGCGGCTTTGCCCGCGCACCGTTATGGGTCCAATTGCTGGCCGACGTATTCAATAAGGAAGTGGTTGTGCATGACCATGTAGAAGGCGCGGCAATGGGTGCTTACATGACCGCGTTAAAAGCGTTCGGTAAATTGGTGGACTTTGGTGAGTTTAACGATAACTCGGCAAAGAAAATTTATTCACCCGATGCAACAACCCGGCATATATACATGGAAAATTTCAACCGATTTGAACGGTTGTATGAAAAGGTAAAGGACGAATTTTAATTATACAGCTAACCAATTTGATATGATACCTATTATTATTGTTATATGCGGCGTTTTATTACTTCTGCTTCTAGTAATTGTCTTTAAACTTAGCGCGTTTTTCTCACTGCTCATTACTTCGCTGGCGGTGGGCATAGCACTCGGTATGCCCGTATCGGATGTGATGACCTCGATCGAACAGGGAATCGGAAGCACCTTGGGCTCATTGACGCTGATTTTGGGTTTTGGCGTGATGCTCGGCAAATTGATAGCAGATGGAGGTGGGGTACAACGGATGTCCACGAGCCTGATTCGAGCATTCGGCACAAAGAATGTACAATGGGCGGTAGTACTTATTGGGTTTGCAGTCGGTATCCCCATGTTTTACAACGTCGGTTTTGTGATTCTGGTGCCGTTTGTCTTCGCGATTGCAGCCCAGACGGGGCTACCGCTTATTTATGTAGGATTGCCCATGCTCGCCTCCTTGTCCGTGACGCATGGCTACTTGCCTCCCCATCCGGGGCCAACAGCGATCGGTGCGCTGTATAAAGCAGATATGGGACTAACACTTATTTACGGAGTAGCGGTAGCGATTCCAGCCATCCTCTTGGGAGGCGTATTTTTTTCTTGGGCGCTGAAAGGTATCCGGCCCAATCCGCCCGTTCAGTTTGCCCAAGTTGAATTAGTTGCCGAGGAAAACATCCCTGGATTCTGGACCAGTTTGCTTACTGGCCTGCTGCCGGTACTTCTCATTGCTCTTGCCTCGGCACTGTCCTTTGTTCTGCCGGCAGATTCGACGGTTTTGGCTGCAGCTACTTTTGTGGGAAATCCCAACATTGCATTGCTGATTTCTGTGTTCGTAGCGGTCTATACCATGGGGATTTCTCGGGGAAAATCCATGAAAGAGGTAATGGATAGTTTGGAGGATTCTGTTCGTAGTATTGCGATTATTCTGTTTATTATCGGCGCTGCGGGCGCCTTTAAAGAAGTGTTGGTAGACAGTGGCGTGGGCGATCATATTGCGGCATGGGCTGGGCGTTTGTCGCTGTCGCCGTTGGTACTGGTGTGGGCAATTGCTGCTGCGATTCGCGTAGCGCTCGGTTCGGCGACGGTTGCCGGACTTATGGCGGCCGGTATCGCCGTGCCGTTGATTGAAGCTACCCATACGAGTCCAGAGCTCATGGTATTGGCCACTGGTGCGGGCTCCCTGATGTTCTCACACGTTAACGACACAGGGTTTTGGATGTTCAAAGAATACTTTGGCCTCAGTATCCGCGACACAATTTTATCATGGTCACTTATGGAGACGATCGTCTCGATTGTTGGACTGATCGGAGTTTTGGTATTGAATAACTACATTTAAATCACGCTGACTCGGTAAAAAATGTGATACAGCAATGAAATAGTTGTGAGTTGCTGTAGTTTTGGCAACCAAAAGGCGTATTTTTATGCTTTATGAGGGGAAGGGATTTCCCTGAACCTTATTTCAGATACTAAAATGAAGAAAAAGTACTTGTATATTGCGATAGCGATTGTTGCTGTGGCCTTTGTGAGTTATCGCTTGACGCGAAATGACAAAACAAAAATAACACCGCCCGCTCAAACCGGTGGAGGAGGTCCCATGGAGGTCAATGCGATTGTGGTAAAACCCCGGGAGTTTTCAAACATCATTACCCTTTCGGGCTCGATAGAGCCCAATGAACAGGTGCAAATACGCTGTGAGGTGTCGGGTATTGTGCGTGAGCTTTCGTTTCAGGAAGGCGGAATGGTTAAAAAGGGACAGGTGCTCCTACGGATAGACGATTCGGAATTGCAAGCGCAGCTTATCCAAGCGCAAAGTACGGAAAAGTTAGCGGAAGATAATGAAAACCGAGCCCGTTTACTGCTGGAAAAAGAGGCAATCAGCCAACAGGAATACGACGTCGCGCATGCCGATTATGAGTCGGCGAAAGCACAGACTATCCTTATCCGCGCGCAGATTGCCAAAACGACGGTACGCGCACCGTTTAGCGGTCGGATAGGACTTCGATCAATTTCGGAAGGCGAATATCTTACGCCAAGCACGGTGGTAGCTAACTTGTTGAGTATAAATCCTGTTAAAATCCTGTTTTCCGTTCCTGAAAAATACAGCAGTCAGATCCGAACGGGTCAGGGAATCTATTTTGGAATCAGTGGATCGAATGCCCGGTATCATGCTGAGATTTATGCCATCGAACCGGGTGTGGATGCCACGACACGTACCATTCGCGTCCGTGCGCTGGCGGAAAATCCAGGGGAACAACTTTTTCCTGGTTCGTTTGCGCGTATTGAGCTTCCATTGGAGCATGTCTTGGATGCCGTATTGGTGCCCACGGAGGCGGTAATCCCGGTGCAAAATGGAAAACAAGTGTATTTGCTCAAAGATGGGAAAGCCAAAGCAACAGCCGTGGAGGCAGAAAGCCGTACACGTACGGATGTGTTGATTATGAGCGGCGTGGATATCGGCGATACCGTCCTGGTATCGGGTATCATGTCATTGAAAGACGATATGCCCATCCGTGTGCAGGTTGTTGAAAACCCATAAATTCAAAGGCCATGAGTCTTTCCACCATTAGTATCAAAAGGCCGGTTCTCACCATTGTGATGAACCTGGTGCTCATCTTATTCGGAGTCATCGGATATACCTTTCTGGGCGTACGCGAATTCCCGTCCATCGATCCACCGATTGTATCGGTACGGACAAGCTATGCGGGTGCAAATCCGGATATCATTGAATCCCAGATTACCGAACCGCTGGAACGTTCCATCAACCAAATTGACGGTATCCGTAATATTTCCTCATCAAGCAGTCAAGGTTCCAGCCGTATTAATATTGAGTTTTTATTAAGTAAAGACCTGGAAGAAGCGGCGAATGATGTCCGTGATAAGGTATCCCAGGCAATGCGCAGTTTGCCGCAGGACATCGATGCGCCGCCGGTGGTCTCAAAGGCTGATGCGGATTCAGAACCGATTATTGTAATGACTGCTCAAAGTGAGACCCGTTCTGCACTTGAGTTGGGAGATATCGCCGACAATGTGATCGCCCAGCGCCTTCAGACGCTGCCAGGCGTTAGTTCAGTTCAGATCTGGGGTGAAAAGCGGTATGCTATGCGGCTATGGATCGACCCGATGCGCCTATCGGCATATGGGCTTACGCCACTTGATGTCCGCGACGCGCTGAATCGCCAGAATGTCGAATTGCCCTCTGGAAAAATCGTAGGTGAAAACACCGAATTGGCGATAAAGACCATTGGCAATTTAACGACTGAAGAGGAATTTAATAACCTGATTATTCGCTCGGAGGGCGACCGGATCATTCGATTCGGGGACATCGGCAGTGCTGTGCTTGGTCCGGAAAATCTGGAAAGTGAATTCAGGGAATCCGGGGCGGTGATGGCAGCCTTAGCAGTTATTCCGCAGCCCGGTACCAATTACATTGACATTGCGAATGCGTTCTATGAACGCTTCGAGCAATTGAAGAACGAGGTGCCGAGTGATATCAAGATGGAAGTAGCCATGGATAATACGTTATTCATCAAACGATCCGTATTGGAAGTGGGCGAAACGATTGTCATTGCGTTGGTACTGGTCATCCTTATTATTTTTGTCTTTTTCCGCGATTGGGGCATTGCTTTCCGACCGCTGATTGATATACCTGTTTCCTTAATCGCGACATTTTTTGTCATGTATCTGCTCGGATTCTCGGTCAATGTATTGACGTTGCTGGCTGTTGTGCTGGCAACGGGGTTGGTGGTCGACGATGGCATTGTGGTAACCGAAAATATTTACAAGAAGGTCGAAGAGGGAATGTCGCCCATCATGGCGGCTATCAAAGGGGCCAATGAAATTTTCTTTGCGGTGATTTCGATTTCCGTAACGCTAGCGGCCGTGTTCTTGCCGGTGATGTTTATGGAAGGGTTTGTTGGCCGGCTATTCCGGGAATTCGGCGTAGTGATTGCTGCCGCGGTGTTGATCTCGGCCTTCGTTTCGTTAACGCTCACGCCGATGCTTAACGCCTATTTGATGCGACCGGGCGGAGCCAAGCACTCCTGGCTCTACAACGTAACCGAACCGTATTTCGTGAAGATGACAACCGGATACGCCGACTCCTTGAAGCGGTTTATGCGGGCGAAATGGATCAGTTTTCCCATATTGATCATTTGTTTTGCATTGATCGGGTGGTTTTGGGTACACCTGCGGAAAGAGACAGCGCCTTACGAGGATCGTAGCTTGCTCCGCGCCAGCGTGACCGCTCCGGAGGGAAGTACATTCGAATATATGGATCGTTTCATGTTGAAGTTGATTCAATTGGTGAATGATTCTGTACCGGAAAAATCGGTAAATATGGTTAACACTTCTCCGGGTTTCTCGGGAACAGGTTCACCCAACACAGGCATGATGCGGATCGGTCTGGTCCCGCCCGAAAAGCGGGAACGATCTCAGGAAGAAATTGCCGAGGCGCTAACCCGGCAGACGCGAGTGTTTACAGAGGCTCGGACGTTCATTTCACAGCAACCTACAATTTCGGTTAGCCGCAGGGGTGGAATGCCGATCCAGTACATTATACAGGCACCAAATTTTGCCAAATTGCAGGAAAAGATACCTGAATTTATGAACTTAGCGACGGCCGATCCGACTTTCGTAAATGTGGACGTGGATCTGAAATTCAATCGGCCCGAGCTGAATGTAAGCATCGATCGGGATAAAGCGCAAAGCTTGGGTGTATCCGTGCGGGACGTGGCACAGACGTTGCAACTCTCATTAAGCGGACAACGTTTTGCCTATTTCCTGATGAATGGAAAGCAATATCAGGTCATTGGTCAGTTCTCTGATACGGACCGCAGTTCGCCGCTGGATTTGGCGACGATATTCGTTCGCAGTTCCACCGGTGATTTGATTCAACTTGACAACGTTGTCAGCATGGTTGAGAAAAGCAGCCCTCCTCAGCTTTACCACAATAATCGTTTTATGTCTGCCACAGTTTCGGCATCATTGGCGAAAGGACAAACCATCGAAGATGGAATCAATGCCATGGATCGAATTGCGGAAAAGGTTTTGGATGACAGCTTTTCGGTTGATTTAGGTGGTGAATCGCGGGATTTCCGGGAGAGTAGTTCGAACACCCTCTTTGCGTTCGGTTTGGCGTTATTGCTGGTATATCTGATTCTTGCTGCCCAATTTGAAAGTTTTCTGGACCCTTTTATTATCATTCTTACCGTTCCGATGGCCGTAGCCGGTGCTATGCTGTCATTGTGGATCACCGGAGAATCCTGGAATATATTCAGTCAGATCGGCACGGTCATGCTCATCGGACTGGTTACTAAAAACGGTATTTTGATTGTTGAATTTGCTAATCAACTGAAAGAAAGGGGCCGGCCCGTACGGGAGGCGATTGTTGAGGCGGCCGAAGCCCGGTTGCGTCCAATATTGATGACCAGTTTGGCGATCTCACTTGGTGCGCTTCCCATCGCTATGGCGTTGGGTGCCGCAGCGACAAGCCGCATCGGGATGGGCGTGGTCATTGTCGGGGGCACCCTCTTTTCATTGGTTCTTACGCTGTATATCATTCCCGCGGTTTATGCCATGTGGTCTAGGGAACATAAAGTGAATCCTGAATTGGAAGAAGCGAAACGCATTGAGGAAGAAGTGATGGCAGGAGCTCATTAATTATGAAGAGATTTATTTTTTTCGCATTTTACCTAATCCCGTTTTGGGGAACCGCACAACAGGAACTGACCTTGGAAGAAGCAGTGGCCATAGCGCTGGAGAACAATTACGATATTCGGTTGGTATCAAAGGATGTAGCCATTGCAGCGAATAACGTAGCGATCGGAAATGCCGGTATGTTGCCTTCGTTAAGTGCGGATGTGTCATCGGCGGCGGGCATCCAAAATACGACACAAACGTTACTAAGCGGAGAAACCCGCGCCGTACGCGGAAACCGAACCAGCTCATCTGCGTATGGCGCAAGTTTGGATTGGACCATCTTCGATGGACTGCAGATGTTTACCCGCTATGAGCAACTCAAACAGCTCAAAGCTTTGGGTGACGCAAATCTAAAGGCCGCGATCTTGTCTACCGTTTATGATGTGGTGAGCAGTTACTTTGATCTGGTCCAGCAGCATCAGTTAATCAGTGCGACGCAAACCGCACTGGATTTGTCGGCCTTTCGGTATCAAACCGCGGAAAACAGGTATCAGATTGGGAGAGCTTCAAAATTAGAAGTCTTAGCGGCAAGTGTGGATCTCAATACCGATACGACCAATCTGTTGCGACAGCGAGACCAATACCGAAGTACGCAAATACGACTTAACGAATTGCTTGCACGCGACGTAAATACCGCATTCAGCGTTGCGGATACCATCATAATTGGGAATGACCTTCATTATGAGGTGCTGTCCCAGCAAGCCAAGGAGCTGAATCCGACGTTGCAATCGGCTATTATCAGCCATCGGATTGCCGAGTTGGAATTGAAGCGCGTAAAGGGAGAACGGTATCCCGCTGTTAGTCTTTCATCGGCCTACACGCGCTCACAGTCCCGTACCGAGTTAGGTTTTTCTACGCGATCGAAAAACAACGGATTTAGTTATGGCATTTCGGCCTCTATGAACCTATTCAATGGATTTCAGCAGCGACGAAATGAACGGAATGCTCAATTTACCATGGAAGCTGCTGAGATAGCGGTTGATCAGGTCAAACAGAATATTGAGGCGCAGTTGCTTGCCGCCTACCAAACCTATCTGATGAATCTCGAGCTGGTACGTCTGGAAGAGCGAAATAAAGAGATTGCCAAGCAAAATATGGATATCACTCTCGAGAAATTCAAGCTGGGCAGCATCGCTCCCTTGGAGTTCCGGGAAGCACAGCGGAATTTTGTGGATGCGAGTGCCCGTTTCAGCACCGCACAATATCAAGCCAAACTGGCCGAAATCACCTTAAATCAGATCGCGGGGACGCTTAAGATGAAGTGAAGTTGTGTATTATGTCAAATTTTGTTTAAATTTGATATTCCGAAAAAAGCTAACGCGTAAACGCTATATTTTATGATATTGGTAGCAGATAGTGGATCTTCCCAATCGGATTGGATGTTGGCATTGCCCGAAGGCGAGCGGTTGACATTTACAACGAAGGGGCTAAATCCATTTTTCGTAAACGAAAAAGACATCGCAAAGGTCATCCAAAATGCGGAAGAAATCATACCGTATGCAGATCGAGTCAGCGAGGTATATTTTTTTGGCTCGGGCTGTACGAGTCCTGACAGGCGGGAGATGGTTTCAAATGCGTTGTCACAGCTATTTACTCATGCTTTCATTTCTGTGGAGACCGACTTGGTGGGCGCTGCCTACGCAACGTGTGGAAACCGAAAAGGATACATCGCTACATTGGGTACCGGATCTGACGTCAGTTTCTTTGATGGGGAGGAGGTGCTTCCCACTCGGCAGGGCATTGGTTACGTGCTGGGTGATGAGGGGTCCGGCGTTTGGTTTGGGAAGCAATTGATCACGCAATTCTTATATGGGACCATGCCGGCAGACCTTGCGGCCGCCTTCCGTGCGAAATACCGCCTTAATAAGGAAATTGTCATCAAAAATGTTTACCAACGAGCTTTTCCCAATGCCTATTTGGCGTCGTTTGCAGTGTTTTTGAGCGATCACATAACACATCCGTACGTAGATGATCTGATTAAGGCCGGATTTAGAGAATTTTTGGTTACCAATATTAAACCGTATCCCGATTATCGGGATTACGTATGTCATTTTGTTGGATCGGTAGCTTTTTATTTCATTGAACAGTTGCGTGAGGTATGTGATCAGCATGGAGTGAAAATCGGAAAGGTGCTAAGGCGCCCCATCGAGGAGCTGTTCCACTACATCATCCAGCGGGAAAAAAATTACGAAATACAATTGTAAGGGGTTATGAAATCAATTTTTTTGGTATTGGCAGCGGTGGTATTATGGGTTAAGCCCGCTGAGAACGTGTATCAGTTCAGTTTCATCTCCATTGATGGGAAAAAGGTAGATTTATCCCAATTTAGGGGGAAGAAGTTGTTGATCGTCAACACGGCATCCAAATGTGGATATACCAAGCAGTATGCAGGTTTGCAGGAATTGTCGGAAAAATACGCTGATAAGGTTGTCGTCATTGGTTTTCCGGCTAATAACTTCGGTGGGCAGGAACCGGGAAGCAATGAGGAGATTCAAGGGTTTTGCGAAAAGAATTACGGCGTCACATTTTTATTAGCCGAAAAGAGCAGTGTGGCGGGCGATGATATTTCGCCGCTGTTTAATTACCTTACCTCGGTTGAGAATCCGGATTTCACCGGCGAAATCAACTGGAATTTTGAGAAGTTCTTGATCGATGAGCGAGGGAATCTGATACACCGCTTCCGCAGCAAGGTAGAACCTATGAGTGCCGAACTCGTCGGTAAGTTATAAACTCGTCGATAAATATAAAAAAAGCCTCCCGATGGGCAGGAGGCTTCAAACTAACCAATTATAAACCTAATTATGAAAAGTACTTTTTGTGACGATCTTATCTGACCAACGATCTTATCTGACCGTTGCTATTATAACGAATAATTTCAAGAAATAGTTTGTAATTTATTGGTTGTTCTAATTGAAATTAAATTTAACGATCGGTTAAATTTTCTTTCCTTGATAGAAACAGGCGCGGCATCGTGGTTCATAGCTTTCCTTTTCACCCAGCAATAACCGTTTATCTTCTTTGACGAGGCGATATGAATAATTTGCAGGCGCTCCGCAGCGAACACATACAGCATGGACTTTGGTGACATGTTCGGCTATTGCCATCAGAGCAGGCACCGGGCCGAATGGACGTCCTTTAAAATCCATATCCAGACCCGCCACAATTACCCGGATCCCGCTGTTGGCTAGTTGATTGCAAACATCGGGTAGCTCATCATCGAAAAATTGAGCTTCGTCAATACCAACCACTTTGGTTCCGCTACTCAGTAATAGGATAGCCGATGAACTATCTACGGAAGTGGACGGTATACGATTGCTGTCGTGGGATATAATGACCTCCTGGTGATATCGAGTGTCAATTGCCGGCTTAAAGATCTCAATGCCAAGTTTAGCCAGTTGGGCACGGCGCATTCTACGGATCAGCTCTTCGGTTTTGCCCGAAAACATTGAACCGCAAATGACCTCAATACTGCCGTACGAAGCATCTCTGCGCACTAACCGATCTTCAGAAAATAACATGCGTGTCTCTCCTTTTTTGCGTGAATATATGCTTCTGAGGGCTGCTAATATCAGAATTTAATATTAATTTTGGCTAATCTTTTTATTTGACAATGAATTGCTTCATGCTTTAAAAATAAAAACCTTCGACGGACATGGCGACAAAACAGCAAATTTTTGAGAAACTCACGACCTTACTACAGGATATCAATGACCAATTTGCCCAATTGGAGAATAGTTCGACTGTTTCAGATGATTTAAAGGGAGATTTATTTGAAGCGACGGTAAGTTATTTCGCTGCTCATGTATCCATATACAATAGGCTGTTGAAAAACGAAAGTTCCCGTTTGCCTGAGTCCGAAGAAGAAGAAATCCTTTTTACTCCGGCTATCGACGCGGGGCGCGAACGCGCACTACATGCCGAACAGATCCAGGAGGTGAGTGCCGAAGATGGGAAGGCATTGAGCGATAATTCCACAGCGGATGCAGCTGCGGAGGAGGGAGAAGTTACAGTGAGTGAGGTGGATGCCGAGGGTGCCGTTCTGCCGGATGAAGGTGTAGAGGTTGAGAGCGGCGAGGAAGATAGCGAAGAGGAAGAACAGGAATCCGACCAGCTTTCAGTTGCCGAAGTAGGCGATGATGAAAATCAGGACGCTTCCTACCGAGCTGAAACATCGGACATCCAGGAAAACGCCGCTTATTCAGATGAGACTGAAGTAAAACAAGTGGTCAACGAGGTGACGATTGCAAATAAAGAGGTGCAAGTAGCCCCCGAATCTGAACGACCTGCTAGGCCACTGTCCCTGAATGAGCGCATTTCTGCGCAACGGAGAGGAGAGTCAACTGGCGTGCATCCATTGCTATCGACCCAGCGCGGAGATACGGAGCGGGTCACCGATATAAAATCAGCCATTAGTTTGAATGATAAATTATTGTTTATCAAAGACTTGTTTAATGGCTATAGTTTGGCATATAGTGAAGCGATCGAATTGCTTAATCGTTACGATGATTTTGCTTCGGCTGACGCATTCCTGCAAGCAAACTATGCGAAAAAGAACAACTGGGCTGATAAACCTGCTGCTGTAGATAAGCTATATGCTGTTTTACGGAAGCGGTTTGGGTGATACGCCTTGCGCTTTATTTCATACTGACCGCGCCGTAGCGGGAGCTGATATTAACCGAGTTATCGGTCGATTTGTTCCAGTAACCTGTAAAGCTTTTTGACGTTGTGCCTTCGGATCGGGTGCGGATATTGGTGAGATTATGGTCATAGTCGAACCCACCGTAACTAATCGCGACGTTGAAATTGAAAGCGGCTTCCTTTGCCGGTTCAATACTTACTTTCGCATAAGATGCGGCTACGTTCACTTTCTTGATATTGGCGCCAAGCCCCATATTAAAAGACGAACCGTATCGTATGGCGATATCAGCTTCATGGTTGATCCGGCCGATCTCGCCGTCGCTATAGCTGATTGAAAGGGTAAGTTTGCCGCTCTCTGATAGGGTAAGCCCGCCATACCTAACCGAAACATCACCGTCCTCAAGATAATCGATGTCCGCCTTTGAATAGCCAATGGAAAGGGAGTTGTCGCGCGCATTCAGCCGACCAGCCCGCAAGCTGCCATACCGCACCGATAACGTAACCTTGCCGTCGCGATCTTCCAGTTCGATCGGCCCATATTGATTGGCAAGAGTCAGATCGTTTTGTTTGGGCATATACACTTCATAGTCGATGCGTAACGCCCGATCACCGGCACCGTTGGTCAGCGAAGACCACCAATTGGAGTCGGAAGAGGTGATGTTTGTTTTGAATGAGATGCTGTTTCCTGAGGCCGATTCATCGATGCGTACGCGCTCTAAGGCGTCTTGCGCCCGTTTCTCCGAATTTTCCGCAGTGCGTATCCTGACCGTTACTTTCACTTCATTACGGTTCCAATTGTGTATGGATATGTTGCCATATCGGTTGTCGATAGAGAGTTTATGGTTGGTGTTTACCGGATATGCTTTTTCGATAACCTTTTCCTTTTGGAAAGAAAACGCCGATGGATCGAAAGGGTCGGCAATCACCTGGCTTTGTTCAATCAGGGGGGACACCGAAGTGGCGATTCGAGTGGCGTGGTGTTGCAGCGCTTGGAAATCAATGGACGCTATCGGGCGGTTGATTTCATCTTGGTATGCCAACGCGATTTGATTGACACAAATATGCGTTGGTTGAGCGGCGGTGATACCGCTGAGTAAGCAGGTAAAGGCCGCCAGGAAAGGTATATGTATACTAGATTTGTTCATCTTGAGGCTGGTTTTTATTCGTATTGATGTAATTCAAAATTTCCATTTGTTGGCTAAGCACTTCAATCTGTGCCTGGAGATTGCGTATCATCGCTTCCAGGGTTAGCTCCTTATTGGGGCTGGTTGCAAACTCCTGCTTGAGCATTTCATAGTTGGCTTCCATTTGGTCTAAGGCCTTTGAAAATTCACCGTATAACGATGGGTTATTGGCAGCGAAGATCGCAACTGAATCCTTCTTCTGTACCACCAATTGGCTATATGTTTGTTGCACAGCTGCTAGGTCCGGATTTATCCGGCTGTAATCTTCGTATGCATTTTTTTTCCCATAAAAATACACGAGGATGCCCGCCGTTCCTATCAAAAAGGTGACTGCTGCCACTTTTAGCACCCGTATGAACATCTTTCTGACCGCGGTTTGGGCAATCGGTTTTTCGTGTTTCTCGAGGTCGTTGGAAATCCGTTCCCAAAGGTCCTTGGGTGGATGTGCATGGTCAAATGCTGCCCTGTTTTCTGTCACAAATTTTTTCAAATCCCTGTTCATCGCTCCTTCTATTAGTTTGTTCAGTTTTTCAAATTAGCTAACAGTTTGCGCTTTCCCCGAAGAAATTGACTTCTGGATGTCGCTTCACTGATACGTAGGATGTGGGCGATTTCCTCGTGGTCATATCCTTCCAGCAGATAGAGCGTAAGCACAAGCCGATAGCCGTCGGCTAATTGGTTGATTGCAGCTTTGATGGCTTCAACCCGCCACTCCAAGTTATCGTCTTCATCCGGCTCGTCGGCTATTTCTTCCCCGTCGTCAAGGGGTTGGAGCGCCAGTTTCCGTTTTCGGAGTGCGGATATTGATTTATTGACAACGATCTGTTTCATCCATAACCCGAAGGTGCTTTCCTGACGGAAGCTATCCAGTCGGGTGAAGGCGTCCACAAACGCTTCCTGCAACACATCTGCGGCTTCTGCCTCATCCTGCACAATGCGCAATGCGGTATTATACATTGCTTTTGCATACAGATTATACAACCTGAACTGGGACTGGCGATCGCCCTGTTTACAGGCCATTACCAATTCGTAATGCTTGTCGTTGAATGAGGGTTCCAATTAAGTGCTCGTCTAACGTTCAAAATTGCTTTTACGCCCCGCCCCGTCCTGATCTCAATCTTCTTATCCAATAGACGTAGCTGATTGACGAGATGTTGCATCGGTTCGTTTTTTTTATTTATTGCCTTACCTTTTTAAGTGGCAGATGAAAGAGTGGTGACTTGCTTATAAAAGGCAAGTTGTCTAAGTTTGCAGCAGATGCATGCAATTAAACTCAAAAAAGGCAAAGCGAAGGCCGCTTATCAGCGGCATCCCTGGGTATTTTCAGGTGCGGTAGCGGATGGAGGGAAGAGACCTCAGAATGGGGAGATGGTTCAGGTAATCGATGATCAGGAAGAATTTGTCGCTTATGGTTTGTATAATGGCCAGTCACGCGTAACGGTCCGGTTGCTCGAATGGGATGTTGACCGGTGTCCCGACGAAGGCTGGTGGCGTATGCAGATTCAGCAAGCGGTGAAAGCCAGGGAGCCGTTGCTCCGATCTCCGGATACAGATACTGTACGTCTTATTTTTGCCGAGGCGGATTTTCTTCCAGGACTGATTGTTGATAGGTATGCAAATTTTCTCTCGGTTCAAGTCCATTCTTCGGGCGTGGAACGAATCAAGCAGGTGGTGACTGATGAATTGAACCAGTTGCTGCGTCCACGGGGTATCTACGAGCGCAGCGACGCCAGCGCCCGCACGCATGAAGGATTGCCGGCTGCAAGCGGAATCCTTTCGGGGGAACTTCCCCCGGAATGGTTGGAAATCAAGGAAAACGGACTTCGGTATCAGGTAAATATTATAGAAGGGCAAAAGTCTGGTTTTTACTGCGATCAACGGGATAACCGCCTATTGACGGCAAGTTATGCGCGAGGCAAACGGGTGCTCGATTGTTTTTGTTATTCGGGTGGATTTTCACTGAACGCCCTAGCCCAGGGAGCTACATCGGTTGTAAGCGTTGACAGTTCGGCATTGGCAATGGATGCCTTGAAGCAGAATATTGCGCTTAACGGCTTTGACGAAAATGCGCTCAAAACCGTACAAGCAGATGTTAACAAACAACTTCGACGGTTTGCGGAGGGCGGGGAACGGTTTGATTTGATCGTCCTGGACCCACCAAAGTACGCGCCCTCGCGCTCCAGCCTCGAAAAAGCAGCGCGTGCATATAAAGATCTAAACCGAAGAGGGTTGCTCCTATTGGAACAGGGAGGATTGTTGGCAACATTCTCCTGCTCTGCGGCTATGGATATGGGAACATTCAAGCAGGTGCTGGCATGGGCAGCGTTGGATGCCGGCAAAGAAATTCAGTTCGTCCGACAATTTACACAGCCGGAAGATCATCCCATACGGGCGTCATTTCCGGAGGGAGAGTACTTAAAAGGGTTGCTCTGCCGTGTGTTATAACTGTGTTAACCGGATTGCTGTGCGTATGTAATCCCATCGCGTATAACCTGACAGGCAGTTCGTATTTCCTCATCGTTAATGGTGAGAGGCGGCGCAATGCGTAATGCGGTATCGCAATGAAGAAACCAGTCGATGATTACGCCGTTTTCCGCACAATATCTGCTAATCCGCTCAACTTGGGTAAAGGAGTCCATTTGTAGGCAGAGCATCAATCCAAGGCCGCGTATTTCACGAATGGCCGGATGTTGCAGGTACCGCCGAAATGCTTCGGCCTTTTGTTCTACTCCCTCGGTCAACCGGTTATCCACGATTACGTTAAGCGATGCCAGCGCTGCCGCACAGCTTACAGGATGCCCTCCAAAGGTGGTGATGTGACCTAGAATTGGATTCTCCGTAATGACATCCATCACAGCCTTGTTGGCTATGAATGCTCCAATGGGCATTCCTCCTCCCATACCTTTGGCCAGCAGGAGGATATCAGGAACAATATCATAATGCATGAAGGCGAACAGTTCGCCGGTACGGCCAAAACCCGTTTGAATTTCATCGAAAATTAATAAGGTGCCGGTTTCATCGCAACGGCGCCGGATGGCCTGCATGTAATCTGCATCAGGCACGCGGACGCCGGCCTCGCCCTGTACGGCCTCAAGGATTACCGCTGCGGTGGCGGAAGTAATCCGGTCGATGTCTTCGATGGCGTTATAACGGATGAATTTGACTTCGGGGAGAAGGGGAGCGTATGCGCGGTGGTATTCCGGATTGCCAATTAAGCTTAACGCCCCTTGGGAACTTCCATGATACGCCTTTTCTGCAGCGATGATCTCGCGTCGTCGCGTGTATTTCTTTGCTATTTTCATGGCACCTTCCGTAGCTTCGGTGCCCGAATTGGTAAAGTAGACCGTATTGAGTGGGTCGGGTAGAACCGAAAGGAGTTTGGTGGCGAGCTGAACCTGTGGGGCTTGTACAAATTCTCCATAGACGGTTACATGAAGATACTTGTCGAGCTGATCATATAGCGCTTCAAGTACGGCCGGATGGCGGTGACCGATGTTGCTAACAGCAAACCCGGATACTAAATCTATATATTTTTCACCGTTGGGTCCATACAGGTAGACCCCTTCCGCACGTTCGATTTCAATGAGTCTTGGTGAATGGGAGGTTTGAGCGGTGTTTAACAGAAAAAGCTGCCGGTTGCTGAGCATGGGCTATCACAGAATTATTCGTTATCTTTATCACGCCGCCGATGTTGCAATTCCCGGAGAAGATAATTCCGGAATTCCTCCTCCACCTCGAAAAATCGCGACGCCCTGGCAGGCCCGATTATATCGGAGAAACGTTTGCGGTAAATTTTTTTGACTTCCAATTCCTTGGCGTCGAAGGCAAGCACATCCCGATTGGAAGGATTAAATCCATTCCCCGCTAATTTCTGGCTCTGTAGATTCGGTGTGTAATTCGGCTTATTGCTCCGCCGCTCACGTTTTAAGGTAGAGATTTCCTTGAAATACTGATTATAAGCCGGAAAAAACCGCTGCGCCTCTGATGGAGTAAGGTTAAGTTCTTTCGTGATAAAAGCAATTTTTTCGGCTTCGATTCGCTCAAATCGCTGTGCTCTGCTTTCCTGTGCAACTGTAGCGATGGAAAACAACAGCGTTAGAACGATAAAGCCCAATTGTTTTATTGTGGTCATTTCTACAGCGTATGATTAAGGTATGCCTCAATATCCTCTTCACTTATCTCTTCACCGATAACACGCTCGTCAAAGTCATCGAGTTGTTCCGAAATATACATGACGTCATCGTCTGTGCCGTAAAGCTCCAGATAACTAAGTATCTCTTGGTCGGATACCGATGCCAGATGCCCGGAGGTTGTAGACGGGTTCTCAATAGTCAACTTGATAACGCCGAAGATACTCACTGCCAATGCTATGCACGCGGCGGCGGCATAGGTTATCCATTGTGGGCGGCTAATTTTACGGATGGGTGCATCCTGCCTTTGGTAGGTCTTACCGGCTATGTTTTTTTGTAAAGTCTCAAAATAAGCTGCCGGAACGGAAAAGCCCGGCTCCGTTGCATATCCACCCAGGTTTTTCTCAAGTAACAACTGATTTTCCGACCGGTTGAAATAGCCTTCGGGGACAGAGAAACCCGGCTCGCTGATCGTTTCTTTCAGTTGTTCTTCTTTGATTTTCGCAAAGATACGATCACTGAGTTGATCGAAATAACCGGAAGGTACACGCCATGCTTGCTGGGCTTCTTCGATTGAAAGGCATTGTTGCAGGGTGTATTTTTGGAGATTTGCAAAATAACCGTCCGGAACAGTATACGGATTCACACGTAAAGCCTCGGGTAACGATTCGCCCGAAGTATCGGTTGGACGGTATGTGTGTTTTTCCTCCATGGTACTCCTTAGATGTTTTTGTTACGTGAAGGTTTAATCGTTTGCTTCAAAAAATTGTGCGATTTTCTTTACTGCCAAGTGATAGGAGGCTTTCAATGCGCCTACACTCGTGCCAACGATATCTGATATTTCCTCGTACTTCAAATCATCGAAGTATTTCATATTAAACACCATACGCTGTTTCTCGGGAAGCGTAAGCAGTGCCTGTTGCAATTTTAGTTGGGCCTGCGTGCCGTTAAAATAACTTGTATCGGTTAGTGAATCTGCCAAATAGGCCGAGCTTTCATCGTCTAACGATATATTCTGTCGCTGCTTTTTCTTATTCAGAAACGTAATGCACTCATTGGTCGCTATTCGGTAAAGCCACGTGTATAGCTGTGCATCTTCCCGGAAATTTTCCAGATTTTTCCACACTTTAACGAAAATGTCCTGTACGAGATCATCCGCGTCATCGTGATCGATAACCAGGCGCCTCACATGCCAGTAGATTTTTTGTTGATATTTCTTTAACAATAGTGCGAACGCTTCGTCACGTGTACGCTTATCCGCAAACTTGTCTAATATCTGGGCATCTTCCATCATGTGAGACGCGGTCTTCCTTTATAGAGGTGTTTTATTTTCGTTTGATTACCCGCTGCACAGCTGCAACGATATTAGCTGCATTCAAGCCATACTTTTCCATCAATTGTGCAGGCGTACCGCTTTCGCCGAAACTATCGTTTACGGCAACATATTCTTGGGGCGTCGGGTTATTTTTTGCCAACACCTGGGCAACGCTATCGCCAAGCCCTCCCAATCGGTTGTGCTCCTCGGCCGTAACCACACAGCCGGTCTTGGCAACAGATTTCAAAATAGCTTCTTCATCAAGCGGTTTAATCGTATGGATGTTGATGATTTCGGCATCGATGCCCATTTCTGCCAGTTTTTCCCCGGCTTGAATCGCCTCCCATACCAAGTGTCCGGTAGCGAATATACTTACGTCTGTACCCTCATTGACCATCCATGCCTTTCCGATTTCGAATTTTTGGTCGGGGTCGGTAAAAATGGGTACAACCGGCCGTCCGAAGCGCAGATAAACAGGGCCGTGGTGATCTGCAATGGCAATCGTAGCTGCCTTGGTTTGATTGTAATCGCAAGGATTAATTACGGTCATCCCTGGCAGCATTTTCATCAATCCGATATCTTCCAGGATCTGGTGCGTTGCACCGTCTTCCCCTAACGTGAGGCCGGCATGTGAAGCACAGATCTTTACGTTTTTGTCTGAGTAGGCGATGGATTGGCGTATCTGGTCATATACGCGGCCAGTAGAGAAATTAGCAAATGTACCGGTGTAAGGGATTTTTCCTCCTATGGTCAGCCCCGCAGCAATCCCCATCATATTGGCTTCCGCGATGCCCACTTGAAAGAAGCGATCCGGGAATTCCTTGATGAAATCGTTCATTTTGAGCGAGCCGACCAAATCGGCGCACAGCGCTACCACATTTTCATTTTTCCGGCCGACTTCCAACAAGCCAGCGCCAAATCCGGAACGGGTATCCTTTTTATCTGTATACGTGTATTTTTTCATTTCTTTTTAGATATGAGATGTGAGATCGCATTTCTACATGGTTAGTATCTCACGTCTAAATTAATAGTCTCCCAAGGTTTCTTCCAATTGAGCCAGCGCGGTCGCAAGCTGCTCGTCATTGGGTGCTACGCCGTGCCACTTGTGTGACCCCATCATAAAGTCCACACCATTTCCCATCTCTGTTTTCATCAGGATCAGTACCGGCTTACCCTTGCCTGTTCGTGATTTAGCTTCGGTTAGCCCAGCCAACACTTCTCCCATCACATTCCCGTTCATTTCAAGTACATCCCAACCGAACGCTTCCCATTTTGCCCGAAGATCACCAAGGGAGAGTACCTGTTCGGTAGCGCCATCGATTTGTTGTCCGTTATAATCGATGGTGGCAATAAGGTTATCCATTTTGTTAAAGGGGGCGTACATGGCCGCTTCCCAGATCTGACCTTCTTGTTGTTCACCGTCGCCCATCAATACATATACCAAATGGTTGTCGTTATTAAGCTTTTTTGCGCGTGCGGCACCGATAGCCACGGAAAGGCCTTGACCTAGCGAACCGGATGCTACGCGTATGCCGGGTAAACCTTCATGCGTGGTTGGGTGGCCTTGAAGGCGCGAATTGATTTGACGGAAAGTGGCGAGTTCACTGACCTCGAAATAGCCGGCGCGGGCGAGCGTGCTGTAAAATACGGGAGAGATATGTCCGTTGGACAGAAAGAAGATGTCTTCCCCAACTCCATTCATATCAAACCCGTCTTTTCGCTCCATGGCGCTGAAATACAGGGCAACGAAAAATTCAGTACAACCCAATGATCCGCCGGGATGTCCCGATTGGCAGGCATGTACCATCCGTACGATGTCTCGCCGGACTTGCGATGCGATTTTTTCTAATTTCGTGATGTCTTCGTTCATTATAAGGATTATTATTCGATTTTGCGCTAAGTTAAGATTTTACGGCAACTTCCCGGTGCTACAATAGGGGCTTTAACACCTTCCATACCGTTTCGGCTAAGATGCGATGGCCTTCTTCAGTCGGGTGGATACCGTCGGATTGGTTTAACGTTGACTCGCCAGCTACGCCCTCGAGCAGGAACGGAACATAGGCCATGTCGTTTTTCTGCGCCAATGCGGGAAAAATGGCCGTGAATGCTTTGCCATAATCCCCGCCCATGCTCGGTGGTACCATCATGCCCGCCAATACCAATTTGCAATCTGGGTATTTCGCGGTTACTTTGTCGATGATGCTTTGCAAATTTTTTTTTGTCTCTTCCGTAGGGATTCCACGAAGGCCATCGTTGGCACCCAATTCCAATACGAAAATGTCTACCTTTTCATTCAGTAGCCAGTCGATGCGTTCGTTCCCGGCAGCCGAAGTCTCACCGCTTAAGCCGGCATTGATTACCCTATACGGAAGCGCCAGTGAATCTATCCAATGCTGAATGATGCCTGGAAATGCCAACGTTTGGCTCTCCAGTCCCATTCCTGCGGTTAGGCTATTGCCAAAAAATAAAATGTTTTTGGTTGCTGATGGTACTGAGGTGGTGTCAGGTGGAGCTTCGGCCGATCGACCGTTGCCGTCCTCGGAACGGGTGGAACTCCCACAGGCTACGGCAATAAAAAGTCCGAAAACAGCAATTATCCTGGTCAGCATAAATTACATGGCTTCTGCAATAACTTCCTGCACTTCAGGCACCATTCGCTTCAACAAACCTTCGATACCTGCCTTAAGTGTAATGGTGGAAGAAGGGCATCCGCTGCAAGACCCGCGCAACTCAACCACGACGGTGCCTTCGTCAAAAGATTTGTAATGAATGGCGCCTCCGTCTTGCTCGACAGCGGGTCGGACATAATCGTGTAAAATTTGTTGAATTTTAATTTCGGTTTCTGTGCCTTCAAAGGTAACGTCTTCATCACGGGTGATTTCCTGCACTTTGAGTTCCGACTCGACAGCACCCTTTACAAAGTCCTTCAGGATGCCTTCGATATCTTCCCATTCGGCATCGTCCGTTTTGGTGATTGTTACAAAATTGCTAGCAAAGAATACGCCGTTGACAAAATTGAATTTGAAAAGTTCCCGTGCAAAGGGGGATTCTTGTGCTTTTTCCCGATCCGGATAATCCAAACTCCCATTGATCAATAATTTATTGACCAAAAATTTCATGGTCGCCGGATTTGGCGTATATTCAGTATAAACGTTGATCGTTGCCATTTTCTATCGTTTTTTACAAAGATATCAATATTCCCTGAACATTCAGGTCAACACACCGTCAAAGGTTAGACTCCGGTATAATTCCAGGGTGTTATTGCTTTTAATTCTGCTTTTACCTCATTGCTCACCTTCAATGTCTCGACAAAGGCTTCAATGGTAGCTTGGGTAACGGTTTCGTTTGTCCGTGTCAGTTCCTTAAGCGCTTCATACGGTTTGGGATATCCCTCCCGTCGCAGGATCGTTTGGATCGCTTCAGCAACAACTGCCCAGTTTTGTTCCAGGTCGGCCTTGAGCGCGGGTTCGTTCAGAATTAGCTTTTGCAGTCCTTTTTGTACAGATTTGAAGGCTATTAGCGTATGGGCCATCGGCATTCCGATATTACGTAATACGGTGGAATCTGTCAAATCCCGCTGTAGGCGTGAGATAGGCAATTTGGCCGCTAAATGTTCCAGTAGTGCATTGGCAATTCCAAAATTGCCTTCAGCATTTTCAAAATCGATGGGGTTGACTTTGTGCGGCATAGCCGATGAGCCGATTTGTCCCTTGGTGATTTTCTGCTTGAAATAGTCAAGGGAGATATAGGTCCATATGTCGCGGCACAGGTCTATCAGGATGGTATTGATACGTTTCAATGCATCGCATTGTGCGGCGAAGTAATCGTAATGCTCAATTTGAGTGGTGGTTTGCGAGCGCTGCAACCCCAATGTATCGTTCACGAAAGCGTTGCCGAAGGCAACCCAGTCCCTATCGGGATACGCGACTTTGTGCGCATTGAAATTGCCCGTGGCCCCGCCGAACTTTGCGGCATTGGGTATGGACGTGAACGCCGTCAATTGGTTGGTTAAGCGTTCGACGAAAACCCGGATCTCTTTTCCAAGTCGGGTAGGCGACGCCGGTTGGCCGTGCGTCCGAGCCAACATAGGAATTTCAGCCCATTCAAGAGCCAATTGATCCAGGCCCTCAATCAGACTTTCTAACTGTGGAATATATACCTGCGCAGTAGCTTCTTTCCAGGAATACGGAATCGCGGTATTATTGATATCCTGCGATGTGAGCCCAAAGTGGATAAACTCAACGGAATCTACGAGGCCAAGCGCTTCAAATTTGTCTTTAAGAAAATACTCGACTGCCTTCACGTCATGATTCGTCTCTTTCTCCTTATCTTTTATCCATTGGGCATCCGCTAAGGAAAAATGTTCATAAATATTCCGTAGTTTGTCGTTCAGGCTGCCGTCAAAATGGGTTAGCTGGGGAATGCCGGAACGGCTAAGACTGATAAAATATTCAACCTCTATAAATACACGGTATTTGATTAATGCGTATTCCGAAAAAAAATCTGCTAACTCTTGCGTCGCTTGATGGTAACGACCATCAACCGGAGAGACAGCCATGAGCGGTGATAATGTCATACTGAAACTAGTTTTTCGCAAAGGTAGCTATTTGACGAGCGAAATGCGAAATGCATTGCAGAAATGACATGTCTCCCGGCCCGAAGGGCGACGCTTGGGATTATTTTTCCGTCAGGGAAGCGAAGGACTGCCTAGTGAGTCGGTCGTCGTAGGAGTAGTATCACCACCCCATGTTGCCGTGTCGGAGGCAACAGAATCGGAAAATATAGAATCTGCCCCATCCGAATCTCGCTCTTGGCCGGGATTGCCACACGACGAAATGCCGATTAATAAACCACAAGCGAATACCAATTTTAGCGTTTTCATGTACGATTGAATTATGTGAACAAAACGAGTTTATATGGTAAGGCGTCCGCCTGTAACCGGAAGCGTGGCACCCGAAATGTAGTTAGCTTCGTCCGAGGCAAGAAAAACATACGCGGGAGCTACTTCTACAGGCTGTCCTGGCCGCTCAAAAGGCGTATTCTCGCCAAAGTGCTCATGGTCGGGTATCGTTGATGGAATCAGCGGCGTCCATATGGGACCCGGCGCCACTGCATTGACGCGGATGCCCTTGCCCTGTTCCAGTAAAATCTGACTGAGATTGGCGGTAAAGTTTTGGATTGCCGCTTTGGTTGCCGCATAGGGTAAGAGCGTGGGATTGGGCTCATAGGCGTTTACCGAGGTGGTGTTGATGATGCTGGAGCCCGGGGGCATATGCGGTTCTGCGGCCTTGCAAAGATAAAACATGCTGTGTATATTGACTGCAAATGTTTTCTCCCACTCCCACGCTGGAATATCCTGTAATGATTCACGCGACATTTGATACGCTGCATTATTTATCAGGATGTCGATTCTGCCGAACTCCTTTACGGCTGTTTCGATAATCTTTTGGCAGTGCGTTTCCGAACTGATGTCTCCTTTTATCGATAGGGCTTTTCGTCCCGCTTCCTCAATGTATCTCACAGTATCTTGTGCATCCCGGTCTTCCGTGTCATCAAGATAACTGATGATAACATCTGCCCCTTCCCGGGCGAATGCGATGGCAACCGCCTTGCCGATACCTGAGTCGCCACCGGTTATAACCGCTACCTTATCCGTCAGCCTATTTTTACCACGGTAAGATTGTTCGCCGTGGTCTGCTTTCGGATCCATTGCTCCCTCAGTACCTGGTACTTCTTGTGGCTTCCGGGGAAAAGGTGGTTTTGGGTATTTGCTGGTCGGATCGTCTCCAGGCTGTCCGCTTTTATTAGCTGTTTGATCTGTCGTCATCGTTTTACCTATTTATTGTTTCATTTCTCAGGCTAACAATCCAGTGGATGGATGGTTTCATTTTTGTGCTGTTTTCGGTGGCCGTGCGTGCGACACAACGCTAGGCGGATAAAACGAAATATTTGTCAATCGATTAAAAAAATAGTAAAAAGAGATGCAGCCTTAGTATATTTGAATGTAGTAAACCAATTGAGTAAACAAATTGAATACGACCGCCGGTCGGAAACCACGATACGAGAAGAATGAGCAACAGCAATACCTACACCAGAAGAACCATTTTAAAAGGAGTTGCTTTACTGGCGAGTTTGGGCACTATCAGGCGTTCCTGGGCATTTACAAGCCAAAATATACGCGGATATCGCATCGGAGCATGTGACTGGTCAATTGGCAAGCAAAGTGATGTCAATGCATTCGCATTGGCCAAAACGTTGGGACTGGATGGGCTGCAAGTAAGTTTGGGAACCGTCCAGAATGGGCTGCATTTACGGCGTAAAGATGTCCAGCGCACCTTTCGGAAAGCCGTCGCTACTTATGGGGTTGAAATATCCAGTCTAGCCATAGGTGAATTAAACAACGTTCCGTATAAATCCGAACCAGAGACCGAAGAATGGGTACGCGACAGTATCCAAGTCGCGAAGGCAATGGGGTGCCGGGTTGTGCTGCTCGCCTTTTTTGGCAAGGGTGACCTCCGAGGAGATGAGACGGGCATAGCTGAGGTAATCCGTCGGCTAAAGAAAGTCGCCCCGATTGCAGAGAAAGAAGATATCATACTTGGTATCGAATCGTGGCTAAGTGCTGCCGACTTGCTCGCCATCGTTGGCAAAGTTGGCTCAACCCACGTACGCGTATACTACGATGTGGCAAATGCCACAGAAATGGGATACGATATTTACCAAGAGCTGCGGATACTGGGTAGCGAATATGTCTGTGAAGTTCATGCAAAGGAAAATGGCGCGTTACTTGGACAGGGCAAGATCGATTTTCGGAAAGTACGTAATACGCTCGACGAAATAAGGTATAAAGGGTGGGTAATTCTTGAGGGCGGCGTGCCTTCCGGGATGGATGTAAAAGAGGCCTATTTGGCGAATACGCGGTACATCCGCTCGATATTTAGTTAACGATAACATCATGACAACTAATTATACCATCAAGCAACCCAATTGAACGATGATAAAAAACACCTATATCTGCCTTTTGGGAATTTCTTTAACTTGGATCTGGGCCGCTTGCCGTTCGGAAAATGAGGTGCCGATCAAGCCCAAACTATTTGTTCCGGACGATCTGGAAGCGACGGTCTGGGCTGAATCTCCGATGTTCTTTAATCCAACGAACATCGACGTGGATATCCGAGGCAGAATATGGGTGACCGAGGCGGTAAATTACCGAAATTTTAACAACGATTCAACCAAACATCTTTCGCATCCTGCCGGAGACCGCGTACTTATCCTGGAGGATACGGACGGGGACGGCATCGCTGACAGTTCAAAGGTGTTTATCCAAGATAAGGATATCACATCGCCATTGGGGATATCGGTTATCGGAAATAAGGTGATCATATCATGCTCACCCTCGGTAATTGTTTATACCGATGACGATGGAGACGATAAGCCCGACCGTAAAGAGGTATTCCTTACCGGTTTCGGTGGGCTCGACCACGATCACGGCCTGCATACCGGCGTAGCCGGGCCCGACGGAAAATGGTATTTTATCGTGGGCAATGCAGGTCCCCATTTGGTCGCCGATAAAAATGGGTGGACACTTCGCGCCGGAAGCGTATATACCGGCGGATCACCATACAACAAGGAAAACACTCCAGCGCAACGAAGCGACGATGGTCACATTTGGACCGGCGGACTGGTGTTCAGGATAAATCCGGATGGCACGGGCATGGAGGTGCTGGGCCACAACTTCCGAAATTCGTATGAGGTAGCCGTGGATTCATATGGTAACATGTGGCAAAGTGACAACGATGATGAAGTAGATGCCTGCCGAACCAGTTGGGTTATGGAGGGCGGCAATGCCGGTTTTTTCAGTGAGACGGGCATACGGACATGGCGTGCGGAGAGAAGGCCCGATCAAACCATACAGACTGCTCATTGGCATCAGGAAGATCCCGGTGTAATGCCTGTAGGCAAAATTTACGGACCCGGTGCGCCCACAGGAATCGTGGTCAATGAAAGCGATGCGCTCGGAGAAGCTTACCGCGGTATGCTGCTCAGTGCCGATGCTGGAAGAAACGCAATTTTTGGATATCCTTTTAAACCTGAGGGTGCCGGATTTGACCTATCATCAGGTCGCCCCTTCATTACTTCCACCGGCGTCGACAACGAATTTTATCGGTGGAACGATGTCGATGAAAACACCGAAAAGTGGTTTCGGCCAAGTGATGTTGCGATCGGAACGGATGGGGCGATCTATGTGGCGGACTGGTATGACCCGATTGTAGGTGGGCATCAGATGATTGATTCCATCGGATTTGGACGCATTTATCGCATCGCACCTAAAGGGAAAAAGTTAATTGCACCGCGGATCGATCTGCGTGAGACTTCCGGTCAGATCGAAGCCTTTTTGAGTCCGGCCGTCAATGTACGGAATCAAGGATTCGAACGGTTGAGAGCCCAGGGGCCGCAAATCCTGCCTGAACTAACAAAACTACTGGAAAACAAAAATCCATATCACCAGGCCCGAGCCATTTGGCTATTAGCACAACTTGGCCAGGAAGGCCTCCGCAAAACCGTTGAAATGTTAGCGCACAAAGACCCCCAGATTCGGTTGACCGCATTGCGGGCGCTAAAACAGGCAGACAAGGGGAATTTACTTATGTATGCGGAAAAGATGGCGGGCGACGCCTCTTCTGCCGTACGGAGGGAGGTTGCCCTTATGCTTCGGGATGTGCCCTTTGACGAGAGTGGCTCCATACTATTGACGCTTATCGATGACTTCGACGGTGAGGACCGCGCCTACTTAAGTGCATTGGGTATTGCGCTGAAAGGTAAAGAACGAGAGGCCTATGCTGCATTAATGAGCCATGCCGGTAATCCGGAGCCAGAGAACTGGTCAAAGGCTCTCGCGGCGGTCGTGTGGGAACTGCATCCCGATGAAGCGGTATCTGCACTGAAACAACGGGCATTAAGTGAAAAGCTCAATTTAGCCGACCGGAACAAGGCCGTGGTAGCACTCGGTTTTGTTCCCACCCGTGAAGCAGCTATGTCCATGCGTGAGTTGCTCGGCGCAGCCAACCAAGAAGTCGCCGGTTCAGCACTGTGGTGGTTGCAGTTCCGAAAGACCAACGATTGGAAACCTTATCTCCAGGACTGGCAATCGGCTTCACAGAAACTGCTCGCTGCGCAACCCGAGGCACTTGCTTTTTATCGACAGATGAAAGACGACAATTTGGGAGATCACGATAAAAGGGAGGCGGCCCGGCAGCTGGTAAAGAGCAAAACGGGCAAACTTTATTTGATAGATCTTGCCGCTGCCGGGTTAGTTTCGGACTCGTTGAAAAAAGAGCTGACCGAGCAGATGCTGGAGGATAGCGACCGCAATTTTAAGGCCTTGGCAGCCCACTATTTCGATGTTGGCGACACGGTATCGTTTTCAATTGAGCAAGTAGCGGAACTGCGCCCCGATCCTGATAAAGGAAAGAGCTTATTCATTGCCAATTGCATTGTATGTCACAAGGTCGGTACGGTTGGGCAGGAGATAGGACCTGATCTAACTAACATCCAGACCCGATTCGACCGGAAGGCGATACTCGATGGTATAATCCATCCCGACGTGGCGGTGGCGTTCGGTTCGGAGCCGTATTTGGTTTTATTAAAGAACGGTGCGGCTCTTTACGGCCTGCTGTTGTCAGACGGACCGGTGGTAACTGTCATGGATACTTACGGGAAGCAATATGTCATCGAGGCATCGGCCGTGGCTGAAAAACGGCATCTGAATACCAGCATTATGCCATCTCCCCGCTTTATACCCTTAACCGCACAGGACGCAGCCGACATCAGTGCGTATTTGTCATCGGATAAAAAAGGGCTCGAATGAACTTTTGATCACGATTTACGAAACTTTTAAGTACCTAAATTGTACTATAGGCAAAGGTACATTCAATTACGTAGAACGATGGCAATAAAAAAAGAGAGCGCGCAGGTTTCGGCTAACAGCGATCAATTGTCTGACAAAAAGGGAGACGGCTTGATCCATCCACGTCGTGATCTAAAAAATAAAAAACAACAGAAGAATTATGAAGCGGGTGTGGACCCACAGGATGAACAACTCAATACCGTGCCAGAAGGAACGGGGAGTGAGCAGGGCGACTCAAAACCTGGTGGCGGTAATCGATTGCTGAAGGATACAACTACCCAAAGCACTAACAGCCAAAAAAAATAAAAAAATCAAACATTTGCCGGAATGGTTTGTAGTCCTCTTAAATTTGACTAAGCTTTTATATTCGGTCGACTATTAATTTGCAGTTATCCGGTCGCTCATCACACATTTATCAGGGCGCAGATAAGTTTAAGTAATTAACCAGACGCTTAAATACTTGATGAAAAAGAAGATTCTATACATTGAGGACGATCCTGATATGGCAGATATTGTTGCGGAAATCATGCAATATGAGGAGTATGAGGTAATTACCGATAGCGGAAAATCGATGTACAAATATTTGAAAAATAACGATATCGGACTGATTTTGATGGATGAAGGGTTGAGCTGGTGCTGGGGCAGTAATCTGTGCCGGGAACTTCGTTCCAATGAAGAGACCGCGAATATTCCAATCATTATGATCTCGGCGGTTCGTGAGATCGATGACATCGCGCAACATTGCGGAGCCAATGCATATATCCGAAAGCCGTTTGAAATCTACGATGTCATTGACGCCGTGAACGATTATTATCCAAAACATGACCCCGCGATGTGATCGGGCGCAATAGCGATTAACGTGGCGATGCTGAGGAAAAAGCAGGTTCAGGAGAAAATTGAAAAACAAATTTATTTGCGAGTGAAAAGTATGAAGTTAAACCGGGAGATGGCACTTTTGCCAACATTTTATCAAGGAGACGATAAGGAGCAGGGTAATCACGGCAACGAGGAAAACGCTAACGATATCATGGGTTGTAGAATGCTTGAAAATTTGAAAATGGCTTTGCTTTTCAGCCGTATTCAAAGCCAAGTAGAAGACGACCACCACGGCGAACACTAAACAGGGGCGTGGTGAAACTCAGGTATCTGCCAGACGTTGTACCCGGCTATCGACGTATAAAGCGCGGTAGGGGATTTTGCTTTCTGGACGATAAAGGCGAGCGGATTACGGACGTTCGTAAGCTTGAACGCTTCCGGGCCTTGGTTATCCCTCCTGCTTGGAAAAGCGTGTGGATCAGCCCTAGTAGGCGCGGCCATCTACAGGCCACGGGAGTGGATGAGTATGGCCGGAAACAATACCTTTACCACCCTGAATGGACCGCCGAAAAGCAACGGAAGAAGTTGGAGCGTATGGTCGCATTCGGGACCGTCTTACCCGCTTTTAGAAAGCAAATTGCAAAAGATTTGCGTCGTAATGACTTCGATAAGACCAAGGTGACCGCTTTGGCGTTGAAAGTTATGGAAGAGACGCTAATGCGGGTCGGTAACGAACAATATCGCCGTAGATATGGTAGCCATGGCTTAACTACCTTGAAAAAAAAACATTTGATACTGTCCGGAACAACTGCTACCTTTCAATTCGTCGGAAAAAAGGGGGTTAAACAGAAAATTACGATTAACCGAAAATACCTAGTCGGGCAGCTCTTAACGTTATCAAGTTTTCCCCGGCCTTATTTATTTCAGTACGTCAACGATGAAAACCAAATTACAAGGCTTCGTGCCAATGATATCAATAGTTATATTCAGTACCACACAGGGCCGGAATTTTCTTCGAAGGACTACCGTACCTGGTACGCAGGGCTTTGGGCACTCCGACTGTTTGCAGCGTGTGTAGACTATGCAGGCGAGAAGGATTGTAAAGCCAATATCCTGTCGGTTTTAGATACGGTATCTCAACGTTTGGGCAACACACGCACGGTTTGCAAGCAATACTATGTGCCGGATAAGCTAGTCAGTGGTTATGAGGACGGCTCATTACTTCCTTATTTGCGGAAAAGCCGGGCCGGACGGGGCCAGGTCACGACTAAGGCCGCAGAGACACAATTATTGACTTTCTTGCGTTGTGTAACGGTAGAAATCTGATTACTTTGATCGGTGTCTTTTTCCAAAAACCCTGAGGAGAGAAGTTTTGTCCTTTTTGGTTTTCGCAGGCCCTAATAGGACTCCCCAAGGCTGAAGTGCAGGAATATGGTCACAAATGATTTTTACAATGCCTATTACCGGAATTGCCAACGCCATACCGGCGATTCCCCATAACAACTCACCAGCTACCAGCGCCATAATGGTAAACAAGGGATTAATGTTTACCTGTTGTCCGACAACAAGTGGTTCGAGAATATACGTTTGCAAAAACTGAACGGTGAGATAAACGAATAAGATACCAAGCACCATGCGTCCATCTCCTCCTTGTGCCAACACGGAAAAAATAGCAATCAGGTTACCAACGAAATTTCCAAAGAAGGGTACGATTTCCAAAATCCCACAGATAATGGCAAAGAATATGGCCCCTTCCAATCCCACCAGCGTAAAACCTATGCTGTACATCACCCATAAGACAGCGACCATGTTAAAAAGTCCGATGAGATAGCGGCCCGAGATGGTTACCGATTTATGGATAATGGTATCCGCCTGCTGCTTTTTATCCTTGGGAACAATGTGCAGTATAAATGTTTTCAGGTGAGACCGATAGAATATCAGCAAATAGGTATAGATGATGACCAACACCGCGTTGATAGCCAAGCTGCTGACCGCATTTATAAAACTGAAAAATAAAGAGCCTGCCCAGGTGGATGCTTCTTTTTCCTGCTCTTGCAGCATTTTTTTCTGCACATCCAGATGGATTCCGAAAGTGTCGCTTATCCATTCGCGGACGGAATCGATCCTTGCCGTTATTACCGCCCTTGTCTCCGCAAAGTCTTCAGCAAGACGATTGATCTGCCATGAAAGGATCAAACCCAGTAAAACGATCGTGCAAACAAACAATAAGATCGGAATGAGCGAAGCCAATGCACGACCGATTCCCATTTTTTCCAACCGGTTACTGACGGTAACCAATAACATTGCCAGCAAGGCTGCAAGGACTATCGGAATGAGGAGGGGAGCTGCAAAATAAAGCGCGGCTACTGATAACGTGGTGATGATTACGATATTCGCAATACGCGTGATCTTAGCTTGCATACATGGTAGCGCGCTTATTTGCCGGTTGCATAAGGTTTGAGCTTCTTTTTTAATTGTTGTCGGGCAACGTGAATCCGTGTTTTAACCGTACCGATGGGTATTTGGAAGTAGTCAGCAATTTCGTGATATTTATATCCTTCATAATACATAGAAAAAGGATAATAATATTCTTCAGCCAATTTGGCAAGTGCCGATTCAATATCCTCCATGATGAATTTGCCCTCTGCGCCATTACGCAGTGAACTTTTAAACAGGTCGGAGGAGGAAATTGTGTCAGATTTTAGGATGATTGCATTGGTCTTGACTTTCCGCCGGTAGTAATTTATAAATGTGTTTTTAAGTATGGTATAGAGCCAGGCTTGCAGGTTGGTGCCTTCTTTAAACTTGTTATAGTAAGAAAACGCTTTCAGGACAGTGTCCTGTACCAGGTCGTTAGCGTTTTCTTCGTCGCGTGTAAAATAAAATGCATAGCTGTTCAGGGAACCTACTTCTTGTACTACTTTCGTGTTGAATTCGATCTTATTCATAATCTATAGCATTTATCGTTACGTATTATATTCATCCCCGTTGCCATCTCGAGCCATGTGTACGCCGGGTGGACACACCCAAGTATTCGATGGTTGCTCCATCGTATCCGGCAAATGACGGATTGTCGTTTAGTAGCGTTGTTCGATAGCTAGCTTGTTTGTGATTAGGTAAACAAAAGCACCTTCATTTTTGTTTGAATTATTTTAAAAAATAGAGCAGGGCTCTGATGTCTCGATAAGAAATCGGCCTTTAAGATGAATTTAGGCATGTTACGTTGGTTTTTGTTATCACTTTTTTACATTTTCGGTTCCCTTCGGCGGTGGGACATGGCTGACCTGTAATTCGGTTTCGCGTTCTTCTACATGTACTGCAAATTCTGCCGGGGCAATGCGAGACCCATGATACTCGGCGTACGCCCGCGTAAATGAAGCGCCGATATAAAGGATCGCCGCGGTGTAATACACCCATAAAAGTAATACAATGATGGAAGCCGCGGCGCCATAAGTAGATTCAGGTCCGGTAGTTTGTATATAGAAGCCAATCAGGAAGCGACCGATCATAAATAGTATAGCGGTAAAAAATGCACCTGCTTTTACGTCTTTCCATTGGATGCGCACATCAGGCAAAAATTTAAAGATAACCCCAAACAATGCGCTAATGACGATAAAGTTGGTAAGGGTTTCTATAGTAAGTGATAAATAGACTGCTAAATCCGAAAATTGCCTCCTGATATAATCCATGAATATCATCAATAGCCCATTCACAATCAGCGAGACGATCAGTAAAAAGCCCAAAGACAGGACGAGTGATGAGGAAAGCAGTCGATCGGTGATCAGTTTCACCCATCCCCTCTGAGGTTTGGGTTTGATTTCCCAGATCTTATTTATGGAATGTTGCATATCCCCGAATACGGTGGTGGCCCCAAGAAGCAGGGTGCCGATACCGACAATAAGCGCCCAGGTATTGTCTTCCTTGAGTTGTACATTTTTGAGCATTTCCTGGATTTGTGCTGCGGCATTCTTGCCTACTAATCCGTTGATTTCATGGAAGACTCTCCCTTCCGCTGCCTCCTGGCCGAAAAATAGCGCTGCGAGGGAAATGGTCAATACCAACAGCGGAGCTAGGGAAAAAACGGTATAATAGGCTAAGGATGCACTGAATTTGAGGCCTTTTACATCCATGAAAATGGTGAATGTGTTTTTTAGAATCGCAAACCAGCGTTTAATAAATCCTGTTGATTTCATAAGCTCTTATTTGTTGATCCGTGCTACGTTTACTCTGATAACGCAAGCGGGAATCCAGAGTTTTTTCTGTTTTTCATTATTGTGCCAACAGTTGTCCTTTTGATTTGTTGATAATTTGAATCATTATGCGCACCTATGGCATTGAAACCTCAAAGCGAATTGACCGAAAATGATCTGAAGCGGGGGTTGACAATGGTGATTTGGGATGGGCTGGCATCCGAAGTCGTAACCTCACTTACCGGTGGAGCTTTCCTGGTGGCGATGGCGTTGTTATTGGGAGCTAACAACCTGCAAATTGGGTTATTGGCAGCATTACCGATGATCACCAACGTCTTTCAACTGCTCTCGATTGTATTGGTAAGGAGGTATCAGAACCGGCGGGCAATATCGGTTCTCTGCCTTACATTGGCACGGATCCCTTTAGCAATTATCGGTTCGGTGGTATTTCTGCGCGGGAGCGGATCTATCGACATGCTCATTTTTTTTCTTTTATTCCACTTTCTTTTTAGCTCGGTATCGGGGCTAAGCTGGAATTCATGGATGAAAGACATGATTCCGGAAAAAATGCTGGGCGAATATTTTTCCCGCCGAAGTCGATATACACAGACACTTAATGTTGCGCTAAGTGTCGTTCTGGCTTTATTGCTCGATTTTATACGCAGCCGGTATCCCGCGTATGAACTGACTACGTTTGCTATTTTCTTCATCATAGCAGGTGTCGTCGGTGTGACCGGTGCTTATTTGCTGTCTAGGGCCCCGGAGCCACAATCTTATCTGTCAAATGCGAGGTTGTTTACGCTTTTGAAAATGCCGCTGAAAAACCAAAATTTCCGGCGATTGCTGGTCTTTAATTCGGCATGGGTTTTTGCGTTGAACATTGCAACCCCGTTTTTTACCGTGTTTATGTTGCAAGGGATGGGACTGCCGCTTTCTTATATTATCGTTTTGACGATCATCAGCCAATTATCCAGTATCATGACGCTGCGGATGTGGGGTGTGTTTTCCGACCGGTATAGCAACAAAAGTATCATAGCCATTAGCGCACCGCTGTATATTCTTTGCATCCTTGCGTGGACATTTGTTGGCATTTATTCCAAGATGTATATCAATCTTGGGCTATTGGCGCTCATCCATATCTTCAGCGGAATTTCGACCGCTGGAATCAATCTTTCGCTTACCAATATCGGGTTAAAACTTGCTCCGAAGGAAGATGCTATTGTATACCTTTCGGTTAAAAACATTGTCACTTCCACTTTTTCCGCCCTTGGTCCGTTGGTGGGCGGTATCTTGGCCGACTACTTTTCGGACAAAACGTTGGAAATCCGGTTTGAGTGGGATAGCCCCGGCTTTGATAAGGTCTTAAAGTTAATTTCACTGCATCAATGGAATTTCTTGTTCCTAATAGGTGCATTCCTGGCGTTATGTGCACTGGAATTATTAAGTCGGGTAAAAGAGACAGGTGAAGTGGAAAAGGATGTAGTTAGGCGTATTATGCGGACGAGGATTAAGAGCAACATGAAGGACGCCATGATCATCGGCAACCTCATTACCTGGAATAACCAATTAAGAGCCATTTTCAAACTCAGGAAAAAGCGGTCTACTACCTCTGCTTCCGCCTCGAACGGTAAATGACATACGTCAATACAGCGATGATAAAAATAACTCCGAACAAAATCGAAAAAAACATAGTGAAGCTTATTAAATATTCGTTATTTCTTCTACAACGAAGTACTATTTTAGTTTTTGTTTTTATTTCTTCTGCCTACCTATTATCGACGTACCCAGCCACGAACGGGACCTTCAACAAGTAAAAAGTCCAAATATTCGGCAATGATTTGAGTTTGCAGGCCTGCCTCCAGTTCGGTAATGCGTGCAGCGGTAGTATCTGGTTGAGCATATAGATAACGTCCATCAGTAAGGCGTAAGGGTCGCAGCCGGCTTAATGGACTCACCCGCTTCTGAGCTACAAAGTGTTTGCTGGAGTCGGGGAGGACCACGCGGTAACCGTCGCGATACGTGGCCTCTACCAGCAGGGGGATATGTGGCGAAGCATCCGGAAGAAGCGGCTGCGTGGATCGTAAAGTGTCGCCAATCCGACTGGTATCGGCTGAAATGGCCGGCGGCTTGGACTTCCCCGGACGCAAGAACGGGAGCGGATCTATAGCTCCGTTTCTTCCATAGATGCCGAAATGTAAGTGCGGCGGAGTCGTTCTTGCGTTTCCGGTATTACCGATGAATCCCAGTGTGTCGCCCCCTGACACGGATTGTCCGCTGATTACCAGTTGGCTATCCAGGTGGGCGTAATACAGGTTTAGCGGTCGATCTTTCGCGCGGAGCCATACAACTTTCCCTCCCAACCGATTGTTACCCACGCGCACGACGCCATCGGTAGCTGCGACAACCGGCGTATGGCGTGCAGCAAAAATATCAATGCCTTCGTGTTTGCGGCGGCCACCGTCTCGAACATCACCAAATATGCTGCCGATGTGCTGCCTGGCACTGGGTATTACGGGAGTGGCGAGGGAGGCTTCGGCGGTAAGTTGAAGCCGGAACGACAATTCCGCAAGTAGTTCCGTTTGGATGCGTAGCAGATACTGCCCATCCTGCCTGACATCCCAAGTGATCGTTGTAGCGGTATCTGCAGAAACCAGGCGCTTTGGGCGAATAGCGGTGTCCGGCGGGGCTTCAAAAAGGTCAATAAATAACTGGACGCTATCCTTGCTATTTACGGATACATCGATAAGCAGCCGTTCGCCCCGCCTTGCCATAAATGCGTATCCGATGGCAGTGGGTTTATCGCGCGCGATATACGCTAATTCCTGATGCGGAATCGTGACCATCGTCGGATCAGTCAGGCTCTGCATAGAAGCCTGAAGCCATTGCCGATACAGTAGGCTGCGTTCAAGTCCCGCGTTACTTAATTGATTTTGGTAACGTTCGTGTGGCGATTGGCTTTTGAAAAGTACGCCGGAGAATTGGTCACTGCAAGCAACGAAAAGCCCGATGAGCAACAAAAGTGTATATCGAAAGGTACAATGGGAGTTCATCATACATTATTGACAAGGATAGTCATTCATTTGTTTGTGTAACAATTCGCAGGTTAGATTGTATCCATTAAAAACAATCAAATGGGAGAATTAACGGTAACCATCATCGGTTGTGGGGATGCCTTTACAAGTGGCGGACAATTGCACACCTGCTTTTCCATCAAAGCTCCACATACCAATTTACTTATTGATTGCGGAGCAACCGCCTATTGTGGGATAAAGAAACAGGGAATAAAAATAGATGATATTGATACCATCGTGATTTCCCACTTTCACGGTGACCACTATGGCGGAGTACCTTTTTTACTGTTGGAAGAGGCTGTCAGAAACCGTGAAAAACCGCTGACTATTATCAGTCCTCCCACGGGCAAGGAACGGATTACACGACTTTTGGATCAGCTTTATCCGGGAAGCAATGTGCTGAACAAACTGAACTTGATTTTTAAGAACTATCGGATAGATGGTGTACTGCAGGCAGATCACCTCGAAATAGCCGCGTTTCCTGTCGAGCATGCCGTAGATACATTGCCTCATGGACTACGGTTAGGCGTCGCAGGGAAAATAATCAGTTTTACGGGTGATACGGGTTGGACTCCGATGCTGATTGAATTGGCCCGGGATGCTGATTTATTTATCTGCGAATGCAATTATTACCATTCGGAAGTAAAAGGCCACATGAATTACGAGACGTTGTTGGCCTATGATGACCAACTGTTGTACAAGCAATTATTACTTACACATCTGGGCGATGAAATGATTCGACATCGCGATCAAATTCGTCATCCCTGCGCGCATGACGGGTTGAATGTTGTTTTATGAGAACTGTTAAGTTATCCGTTTAGTGTTGATCGCTTGCACCCATTCATGATGGTTGCAGCGACTACACGAATGTTGTCCGGGCGGTAATTGCCGAAGTGTACCGCAATATATACACGCATACAGGCCTTGTTGGGTAATTACACGTACGTGCTTTCGGTATACGTTGGGTAAAATTGGCAAGCCATACCTAATTTCATCTTCCGGATAAAAAAAGACGCTCATGCTGCCGTTAGTTTCCAAGATGGCGGTCCGGACCTGGCCGAGATGTTCAACGCCTTTGTCTCGAAGTTCTGCGAAGAACTCGTCTATCGAGAGGCTATCTTTGGCGTCATCCTTGATCGTCATGACACTATCTTCGATAATATATACCGGCTCGCCTTCTAGAATCCGCTCGAATCGTTCGCTTTTGGTCATTAGCCAAGTTACCAAACGATAGAGGCCTATTGCCGTGGCGCATACTAAAACGGTAGGTATGATTGCCACGTCATCGTAAAACATCGGGTCTCCGGCTGCCGATCCCAAGCTCAAGATAATAGCCAGTTCAAAGATTGACAATTGCCGTACTCCCCGTTTTCCGGATAGTCGGAGAACAGCCATGACGACAATAAACATCAATGTGGTCCGGAAGACGACTTCGAGGACAAATCGACCGTCGACCTCGTGAAGAAAAATACGTTCCCAATCCATGGTGTTGAAAAAGTGTAAGCGTGCTATAGATACAATTTCCGGTAACGAAATGTTTTCTTGCAAATCCCCCAACAATTGAAGAGGATGGCTGTTGAAGGTAATACAGGCAGTCACTTGGCCGCTTTGTTTGTTGAACCCTTAAGACGATTTTTATGGCAACGCTAACTGAAAAACAACTTGGCACGCTAATGGGATATCAGGAGGGGCCTGTCTTCTCTGTATATATGCCCACACACCGCACCCATCCCGACAACGCACAGGATTCGGATGTATTTAAAAAACTGGTGGAACAGTTCGAGCCCCTGAAGAACGAATACGCGAGAGACCGGGGCATCCAAAATGTCTTTTCCAGGTTTGAGGCTTTGGCGGAAGATTATCGGTTTTGGCAACATTCGAAGGAAGGGTTGGCGGTATTTGCAACACGGGATGCCTTTGACATATATCGATTACCTACGAGGGTCCAGCCATTGGCAATTGTCGCAGACAGCCCTCACACAAAACCGTTATTAAAATACCTGCAAAGCAGCGACCGTTATCATGTATTGGTGCTTAGCACAAACACTGCACAACTGTTTGAAGGCAATCGGTACCAGCTGGATGAAATCGATCTTTCCCAGGGAGATATTCCCGAATCGATGATGGATGCGTTGGATCACGAATTACGCGATCTACACGCGACTTTGGCTGCATATCACACGGCAACAGGGGAAAAGTGGGAGGTAGCGCAGAACCATGGATTACGGAAGACGGATATCGATAATGACGTCGAACAATTTTTCAGATCGGTTGACCGGGGAGTCACCGTGAAGTATTCAGTTCCTACACGACTTCCGCTGATCTTGGCAGCACTTCCCGAACATCAGCATATGTTCAGACGGATAAGCCGCAATAACCAGCTTGTGGAGGAGGGAATCGCCATCAATGCTGCAGCATTGTCTGGGGATGCTCTCCGGGAAGCGGCCGGGGAGGTGTTTGAACCCCATTACAACAAACGCTTGAACAGTATGATTGGTCAATATCGTCACGCTACCACCAAACAACTCGGAGCAGATCAACTGGAAGAGATTGTAAGGGATGCGTTCGACGGTAAGGTTGCGACCCTGTTGCTTGAAGAAAACCGTATCATAGGCGGTCGGATAATTGACCGGGACCATGTTCAGTACTACTTGGACGACATGGATGGCGCCGTTGATGATATACTGGATGACCTGGCGGAACTTGTACTGCGGCATGGGGGTGAGGTATGGATTCTTCCAAAAGAAAAAATGCCTTCAGAAACCGGGGCCGCATCGATTAACCGGTTCTAATGGTTGCCAATCCTAATTCGGATTTTTCTTCCAATCACAAAGTACGGTTGCTCACGGGCGGTAGGACTTTCTTTTCATTGCTTGTTCAACTGATCAATCGTGCGCAGGAAAGCGTCCACTTACAAGTATACATATACGAGGCAGATGCCACCGGACAATTGGTTGCCGATGCCTTAATTGACGCTGCAAAGCGCGGGGTGGATGTCCATGTGTTGGTGGATGGTTATGGCTCACAGGGCCTGAAAAGTACATTTACATCGCAGTTTGTCGAGAATGGGGTGCATTTTCGTGTTTTCGAGCCACTGTTTAAAAGCAAACATTTCTACATCGGTCGCAGGATGCATCAAAAGCTGCTGGTGGTGGATGCGCGTTATGTCGTCGTGTCGGGAGCTAATGTCGGCGACCGGTATAACGATACGCCCGGCAAACCGGCCTGGCTTGATTTTGCGTTGTGTGTAGAAGGAGAAATAGCTCAACGACTGTGTGAATTGGCTTGGACAATGTGGAAAAACTCCCAGCGCATCAGAGCCATGCCCGAAAAATGCCGCCCTTCCCCTGCACAGATAGATTTTGGCCATGAGGCGGTATGTGGTATCCGCATGCGCCGCAATGATTGGGTGCGCCGTAAATCTGATATCAGCCGGACGTACAAGGAAATTTTTCGAAAAGCCCACGACCGGATAATTTTACTTTCCAGCTATTTTCTGCCCGGAACCACCGTTCGGAAGGATATGATTACGGCGATAAAGCGCGGCGTCAGGATCCAATTGATCGTTTGCAGCCGCATGGATGTCCCGCTGGTAAAAGATGCTGAGCGGTCTATGTACGAATGGCTCCTTGAGCATGGAATTGAGATTTATGAATATACAGGAAATATGCTCCACGGCAAGCTTGCTACCTGCGATGACTTGTGGATGACCATTGGCTCATTCAACGTAAATGATCTGAGCGCACGCGTAAGTATAGAGCTGAACCTCGACGTGGAAGGAAAAGCCTTTGTGCGACATACAATCCGTGAGTTAACCCACCTCATGGAGACCGATTGCATACGGATAAAGGCCGATGATTTTGCGGCGGAAAACACGCTCGTAAACCGGTTGTTCCGCTGGTTGGCATTTAAGATTCTGCGCTTGATTTTCTTTTTAGGTACTTTTTACATGAAACAAGATGTAGCTAAAAGTTGAATTTTTGCAGCCTTGCTGTACTAAAAAAACAACCCAGTGTTCGGAAAAAAAGATCGCATAAACAAATCGCATCACTAAACAATGCATTCAGGTAGCCGATAAGATCGGTAGCTCGATTGGAATGGTTATCGATTTCACTTGATCAGGAGGAAAAGTAATATGGAAATCATTTTGAACAGTATGCGTAGGAGGTGCAAGCTCAGAGTCACCCCTGGTACTAAAAGCGATGTATGTAAACGGCTGGAACATCCACGAAGAACGACGGGAGTCGTCCACTTTGGCGGAATTTTACAGGAAATCCCGGCAAACAGTGCGGCTCCCGGACGGGACTTCAGAGGTGATGCCGACGATGAAGCTGCCGCCGAACATGTCAAGGGACAGTTAACACAGGAAATTGCTGACTTGTTAGAAATGGAGGAGGAGAAAATATGAGGCGACTTATTATAAAAGAGCCGATTACTGGAGAAACAATTAGTTTATTGGCTCAGCCGGAAGATTATAACGGCGAACAAGGGTGGCGGATTATTACACCCGAGAAAGACTCATTTGTCATTCTTGAACGAAACGGCGAATGGGAGGTGATTGATGACGATATTCACCCGGAAATTATTTCCGCTATCGGCGATGCCTTGCACCCCTACGCTCGGTACAATTCGTTAAGCTGAAGATATCTGAGATTTTTCAAACAATTGACATCCATCGATTGTCAACCCCGATAGAAACAAAAGCCGGAAGGCAAAATAATTAAGTAACAGAAAGGAGAAATTATGGAAGATTTGAAGAAAACCGCCGAAGTATTGAATGATTTAATCAAGATCAACAACGACCGGATCGCAGGTTACGAAAAGGCCATAGCGGAATTGCCGGTTGCCGATGTCGATCTTAAAGCATTGTTCAGCAGTTTGATGGAACAAAGTGAACGTTTGAAAGCAGAACTTCAGCAACATATCAGTGCATGGGAAAATAGAGTAGAGGACGAGACGACAACCTCGGGAAAGGTATATCGCATGTGGATGGATGTGAGACAGGCGTTTGCCATGGATGATCGCAAGGCCGTCCTGGAAAGTTGCGAATATGGAGAAGATGCTGCTCAAAAGGCCTATAGGGAAGCCGAGAAAGAGGAAGGGATTTCAACCTCGGCACGTGCGCTTATTGCCAATCAAAAAACACAATTGTTGGCATCGCATGACCACATCAAGCAACTCAGAGATCGCGAAAAAGTCGGTTAATCTCTGCGCACGTACAAATAAATATAATCAACACATATTTCCAACATCATGGAAAACCTAAAAACAACAATGGAATGCCTCCGAGATTTGGTGGCATTCCATAGTGAACGGATTAATGGCTATCAGGCATTGCTCAACGGACTTCTCGCAGACGAACGGCATTTAACCACCCTATTCGAGGCATTTATTAAGCAGAGCACGGCAATGAAACTGGAACTCATCGAGATGGGCGCTCAATTCGGACTTACGGAAATGCAGTTAACCACCGGTGGGCAGTTTGGCTTGGCTTGGTCGGTTGTAAAAGCGGTTTTTTCCAGCCGGATGCCCAGTTATTCGCTCGAGAAATGCCGATCGGGTGAAAATGCACTTTTGATTGCATATCATAGCGTTGAGGGAACTGACGGATTGCAATCACCGTTGAGGGCACTGGTAAACCGGCAGAAAAGGGAGCTGATCGATGCACGTGGTTGGATCTCACATTTTGAAAGGTTGGGCAATCACCATGCCGCCCAGCAGTTAGCAGCTGTATCTTAGTATCTAGGCGTAGACATCAAATGCCATGAATCGATTAGACGATACCCTGGAAATCATCAACGATCTGATAACGGTGAATGGCCAACGAATATGGAATTATCAGCTTGCATTAAAAGCAAGTAGCAATACTTCTGACTTGGAGTTGCGGGGAATCTTGGAGCAAATTGTTGATCAAAGCCAGCGTTTTCAGGAAGCGCTGGAGTTGCAATTTCTGGAATTGGCGCACGACCTCCCCAAACGGGGAAACCCAAGCGGGACAATTGTGCGCGCATGGCGGATTGTCAAAACTTTATTCCCCAAATCGACTCTTATGCCAATCTGCGTTGCTTTTGACAAAGGCGAACGAGCCTTGCTAAAAGCGTATCGTTATGCGGAAAAACATACATCTACGGCATCTTCTTTACATAAACTAATTGCTATCCAGAAACGTGAATTAGCCGCGTTTTATCACCAATATAAATCGTTATATAGGGAACGGCAATTTGTGTAATATACTTTTCGCTTTTGTGTGCTATCAACCGTCCGGATCTGATATGAACTTATTGTATCGAATAGTTTAATATGTACAAGACAATTGTACCTTTGTTTTTTAAACAGGCAATGAATGAGCACAATTTGTCTAAATGAAAGAATTAAATGCCGTAGATGACAGTATCTTCAAGGAATTGTTTTTGGCTTCGCCTATAGCAAGCTACATCTGTAATCGCACCGGGGACATTATTGCGTTCAACGAGGCGGCAGTTTCGCTATGGGGCCAACGTCCTGAACCAGGCGACGCTAAATGGTCAGGAGCGGCCGCTGTTTATTATCCAGATGGACGTCCGATGCGTCCAGAAGAAAGTCCGATGGCGGCATTGTTTGATGGCAAGGAAGATGTTTGCCAGGTGGAATTGGTCATTGAGAGGGCCGATGGCACAAAACGAAATGTTTTAGTCTGTCCGAGACCCATCCGATCATCGACGGGTCAATTGGTCGGCGCACATAATACCCTGGTTGATATTACTGTGTATAAGCAGTTTGAAGAACGGCAGACCATCCTTTCTGAAATCGTTCAATCATCCAATGATGCCATTGTTAGCAAAAATCTCAATGGAATTATCATTAGCTGGAACAACGGCGCTCAACGTATTTTTGGCTATTCCGAGAGCGAAATTATCGGCAAATCAATCGAAACACTGATTCCAAACCACCTTAAAAGCGAAGAGAAAATCATTCTCCAAGAGATTAGCGAGGGTAGAAAAGTAGATCATTATCAGACCATCCGAGTCACTAAATCGGGAAAGGAAATACCCGTATCTCTTACAATCTCGCCCATGCGCAACAAACAGGGGCAAATTATAGGTGCTTCCAAAATTGCACGAGACATCTCGGATCAGATTCAGCGCGAGCAGACGATCCAGTTCCACGAACAGCAATTGGAAACCTTGCACGCAATTGGGCGGGTGATTTCCGAAAAGCTGGATACGCCATCGATTATTCAAACGGTCATTAATTCAACCACGCACCTGGTAGCAGCCGATTTGGGGCTTTGTTTTTATCGGGTAACGGATGAAGAAGGCCGGTCAAAGCTATCGGTTTCAATAGCAGCATCTGAAATTGCGATTCATCCGGATGAGTATAGCGTCGATTTGGAAGATAGCCTTATCCATGCGGTTTTTTCAGGTGAAGACTCGGTCAGATTTGACGATGTATGCAAAGTCCCGCATATACTTTCATTGTTTGACTTGCCAAAATACCCTGATCTACCTCGTATTCAACATTGCTTGGCTATCCCCATCCGTTCTGTAGATAAATTGTTGATCGGAGCCATGTTTTTTGGATACACGCGCTTTGATCTGTTCAATGCGGCCGACGAAGACATGATGCGGAGCATTGCATCCCTCGTTGCGGTCACGTTAGATAACGCATGGCTTTTGGAAGAGGTAAACACCCTGAATCTTAAAAAAAATGAATTCATCGCATTAGCGAGCCATGAACTTAAAACCCCGTTGACTACGACGAAGGGATATCTTCAGATATTGGAACGGTCGGAAATTGACCAGGTAGGCCGGCGGTTCCTTACCAAAGCGCTAAAACAACTGGAGCGGATCAATGCGTTGATATCGGAACTATTGGATATCTCAAAGATCGAAGCGGGCAAACTGAGTTTTCATCTGGAAACTTTTGACTTGAGCGAAATGGTACTCGATGTGGTAGAAACGTTTCATTTCAGTAATCAAACCCATACGATTTTTGTCAACAACACCCGGGGAGATTACGTGGTTGAGGCCGATCGGCAACGCATGGAACAAGTCATGATCAATTTGATAACCAACGCCATAAAATACTCTCCAGATGCAAATAATGTACGTATAACGCTTGAATCATCCCCTCAGGAGGTAAGCGTACATGTAATGGATGAAGGGATGGGACTGGGCCACGACCAACAGGAGAAAGTGTTTACTCGATTTTATCAGGTTGAAGGGACTTCAAAGATGGCTGGATTGGGACTTGGGCTGTATCTCAGTAAAGAGATTATTGATCGGCACGGCGGACACATTGGAGTCAATAGCCGTCTAGGAAAAGGTTCGACCTTTTATTTTTCGATCCCCCGGCGTCAACCTTCTAAATTTCTTTAACTAATTACCGGATTTTAGTTTCGAACTATGAAAAGAACAATCTATGTATTGGAAGATGATGCCGATATTGGCGAACTTATTAATTTTCTTCTCACGGAGCAGGGTTATGTGGTCTCTGTGTTTGGCAGTATTGCCGCTTTCAAACGGCACACGGAGCACAATGTATTACCTCAATTATTGATTATTGATGTGATGTTGCCTGATGGAAATGGTTTGGACGTTTGCAGAGAATGGAAATCGGCCGATGCCACTCGGCATGTTCCGGTATTGGTAATGTCTGCTTACGAAGATTACCGGAACGATAACCGGGCTCAGGATGCGGATGATTTTGTTGGTAAACCATTTGATATAAAGTCGTTTTTACGGACAGTACAAATGCACTTTCACTAAAAAAGCAGACTAAAATGCCCCGCTTTGCACCGGTAATGTACGCCGTGTTTGTTGTGATGGAAAGGTGCAAAGGGGGCTGGGATTATTCAAATACCGCTACATTGCCATGTTTGCTTCTTGCATGGCGATTTCTGTCAGTTTGACGTCGGTATTTTTTTCCTCTTCCAGGGTTTGGCTCAACAATTCGGCTGCTTCACGGTGCTCCATTAAGTTGGCATATGTGACCAAGCAACCATAGCTGGCGATTTCGTAATGTTCAACCTTTTGAGCCGCTGAAATGAGCGCTGCATCCAGTACCGCTGCATCTTCAAAGCTTTCCATAATTTCGTCAGCTTCATTCAATAAACCCTCCATCGCCTTGCAGGTTTTTCCTCGCGGAGATAGATTGACAAACGCAAATACCTTTTTGAGTCGCTCCACATGCTCTTCGGTTTGCATACGATGCTCTTCGAAAGCTGCTTTGAGACTTTCGCCCTCGGCTTTTGTAGCCATCTTTTTCAATCCCTTCAGCAATTGTTTTTCTGCCCCTAAAATGTCGCGGAGTTCGTCCACAAATAATTCATGCAAATGCCCATTGGGCATGTTCGAATTGCTTTTTGTTTTGTTTGCCATGATCGTAATATTTAGTTGGTTCTATTTATTATCAGTTTCCATGCCGTTACCGCTAATGCGAAATTAGCGCCCACAGTGTCCTCTTTTAGGTGTATCTGTGTCTTCAGAAATCTACTTGGTTTCGCGTTTTTCATACGTTTCAGGTGAGAAGTTCAGCCAAGGTTTTTGCATTATCAACTGCATAAGCCTTTTCGTCATTGTCGAAATAGAAAAATATATCTTTGCCCTTCTGTTTCCACGCTCGGCATCGATCGGCCCATTCAGACATAGTCGCGTCCGAATATTTACCTTGGTATTTGCCTCCGGGGCCGTGCAAACGGACGTATGCAAAGTCAGCTGTAATTTCAATAGGAGATTGGTGACCCGCCAATTCATAGATACAGAATGCGCAATTATGGTGGCGGAGGACTTCGTAAACGCCGGGTACATACCAATCCTGATTTCTGAACTCGAATGCGTAACGATATCCCTTCGGTAGTATCTCTGCAAAATTCGACAAACGATCGAGATTTAATTTCCAAGAGGGGGGTAATTGAAACAAAAAGGGACCTAATTTCTTTCCGAGATGGTTAGCTAGTTGGACGAAATCTCTGGTGTATTCGGCTACTTCATTAAGCTTTTTTAAATGTGTTATATAGCGGTTTGCTTTTACGGCAAACAGGAAATCCGTTGGTACCTGATCTTTCCAGTTGTTGAAGGTACTTTCGCTGGGTAGCCGGTAAAATGAATTGTTGATTTCAACCGTATAAAACGACTTGCTATAAAAGGATAGCTGATCACGTTCTTTCAGCTTTTCGGGATAGAAAACTCCCTTCCAATGCTTATAATGCCAGCCCGATGTACCGATATAGATCTTTGTCGCCACCAAATCGATGTATGTATGGTTATCCCCTGTGTTGAATAATACGAGCCCCCAGTTGTTGAACGATTTCAGGGGAAAAATTCCCCCAGATCTGCACCCATTCTCCCGAGGGTTCCTGTCTCAGTTGGCTGATAGAAGTCCCGTCGAGAAAACAATGGTAAATGGGAATCCCATCCGTGGTTTGTTCCGGCCGAACGAGCACAGGCCTATCCGTCAGTCTTCCTGGCAAGATAATTTCAAACGTATCTTCGGATTTTTCCATGGTCAATGTTATCAGTTTAATACCCCTTGTTGCAGCGCAATACGAATTACCGTGCCGATGTCGGGCGCGCCCGTCTTTTGCAGTAGACTTTCCCGGTATTTGAGAATGGTCCGCTTATTCGTAAAGAGTTGATAAGCGATTTCTTGGTTCGAATACCCTTCGAGGATAAGTTTCAAGATTTGTTCTTCTCTTGGAGAAAATTCTACGGTCTGCCCATTTCTACCGAAATCCGTTGCGGTAATAGATTCCAGCACTTTTAAATACAGCGCTGTACAGATATACGTATTACCGCTAAGGATGTGTTTAATGGCAAAAACAAGTTCATCTTTGTTGGCCTCGTTTACAATGTATCCATCCGCGCCGGACTTTACTATACTAAGGATATCTTCGTTGTATTCAATTCCCGACAAAACAAGAACCTTCACCTTTGGAGCTCTTTGCTTTAACGAAATGATGTATCCCGGACTGCCATCAAGAAATGCATGGTCAATAACCAATAAATTAATGGTGGGCTTAGATAAAAGCGCTGTCGCAATGTCCTCTCGTTTAGAGACAATTTCTGCAAAAGTGAAATCGGGCTCTTGGCTTAGTAACGCAACGATGCCATCTCGGGCGAGTGTTTGAGGCGAAGCCCAAATGATTTTTGCTGAGTCTTCCATAATCTTATCCTTCAATCGTTAAATAGTTCTTCGTTTTCAGTCGTAAGGAATACGTTTCAACGGTTATAAAGGTTTTAGTTTTTTTAAGATACTTTCCCTTAATCGACAAGGAGTTTGCTTTTTAGTACATTGAAGAATGGTAGACCAAACTACCCTAAAAACAGGCCAAAGCAACTTTATGAAAATGTTTATACATGCCAAGCAAACTGCTTTTTGCGATAACGATCAGTAGGTAAGTGCTTTGTCTCTAGATGGAAGCGGGTCAGGTAAATAATTTTTCCCCTATTCGATGAGGTGGTACATCGCTTGACTCCCATTCCTTGTCGGATTTGGTATTTCCTTCACTTTGTATATAAAGGTATACGGTGATGGTGGATGTCGCCTACAAGTGTCTCTCATATTAATAAAAATAATAAAGCCGCAATGAACGCAAGCAATCGACGACTGCATATTTTTACGTGGCATGTACACGGAAGCTACCTGTATTATTTAGCGCAGGGAAATTACGAACTTTATATACCGGTAAATAAAGAACGTACAGAAGGTTATTACGGTCGGGGAAAAACGTTCCCTTTCGGATCCAATGTACATGAGGTGGATGTTAACGATGTGCCGTTGCTCGACCTCGACCTCATTCTGTTTCAAACCACCGCGAACTATCAACAGGATCAATACGATGTGCTATCGCCGAGCCAGCGTGAATTACCGAAAATTTTTTTACAGCACGACCCACCCTGGGGGCATCCTACAGACACGGCGCATATCGCATGCGGAAGTGACGTCACCTTGGTTCACGTAACGTATTTCAATAAATTGATGTGGGACAACGGCCAATTGGATGCACGGGTTATCGAACACGGTGTCGTGGATAACGGATATACCTACAGCGGAGAACTGAATAAGGGACTGGTAATTATCAATAACCTGCCCAAACGCGGACGCATGTTGGGGTTTGACCTCTTTTTGGAACTGCGTAAGCAGATCCCTCTCGATTTGGTAGGCATGGGGGCTGGCTCCTATGGGCTGCCTGAAGTACTGCATCCTCAATTGCCGGCATTTGCTGGCAAATACCGATTTATGTTTAACCCCATTCGCTATACCAGCATGGGGCTGGCGGTATGTGAGGCCATGACCTATGGGATGCCCATAATCGGTTTGGCTACCACGGAAATGGTGCGGCATATCCGCGACGGATTCAATGGCTTTTTAGATCTCAATCCGAAAGGCCTCGTCGATAAAATGACTCTTTTGCTTGAAAATCCAGATCTCGCTAAGTCTATGGGAACCAATGCCCGTCGCTACGCACTGGAGAACTTTAACATCCAACGGTTTGTGCAGGAGTGGGAAAACCTGTTTAGACAAGTGATTGATAAGCAATTCATAACAAGCTTACATAGCTTTTAGAACGATATATCATGGATAAAACGATCGCGTTAATCAGTGAACATGCTTCACCCCTGGCAATGCTGGGCGGTGTAGACAGTGGCGGACAAAACATTTACGTAGGCGAACTCGCGCGGCAGTTGGCGGCGTTGGGTTATACGGTTGATGTTTTTACCCGGAGGGACGATTCAAAGTTGCCCATAGAAGTACAATGGCTATCGAACGTGCGGATTATACACGTCGACGCTGGACCACCTAAGCAATTGCCAAAGGAGTCCTTATTCCAGTACATGGACGCGTTTACTGAATCCATGGAAACATTTATGGCACGGCAGCCAAAGCGGTATGCTTTGCTCCACGCCAATTTCTGGATGTCAGGTTATGTGGCTATGAAGCTCAAGGCGCGGTTGGGCATTCCATTTGTGATTACCTTCCACGCCTTGGGAAAGGTGAGATTGATGCATCAGCGGGAAAATGATCGATTTCCGGAGGAACGCTGTGATGTTGAGGCACAGATAATGCAGGTGGCTGACGGTATCATTGCGGAGTGCCCACAGGATGAAGCGGATTTGATGCAGTTGTACCGAGCTGACCCTAAAAAAATTACCATGGTACCCTGCGGCTTCAGTCCGCATGAATTCCACCCAATTGACAAGGCCTACGCCAGGATGCTTCTGGATCTCCATCCAACTCGCAAAATTATCTTACAATTGGGTAGGATGGTACCCCGCAAAGGTATTGACACGGTTATCCAAGCTTTGGCACAGTTACGTAAAAGTTCAACGGATGTCCAGCTGGTAATTGTTGGCGGAGAATACGACAAACCACACCTCCACGCCGACCCGGAATATCGGCGGCTAATGGAAATGGCCACTGAATTGGGAGTGGCGGATATCGTCTCATTTGAAGGCCGGAAAAATAGAGAACAGCTGAAATATTTCTATGCCGCTGCCGACGTATTTGTGTCGACGCCCTGGTATGAGCCTTTTGGCATTACACCTTTGGAAGCCATGGCGTGCGGAACGCCTGTGATCGGTGCTAAAGTAGGTGGAATTCAGTACAGCGTTGCCAATGGTAAGACCGGTTTTTTAGTGCGGCCAAAGGATCCGCAGGGACTCGCCCGCAAGCTCGAATTGGTGCTTAAAAGTGAAGACTTGCAACTATACTTACGGCAAAACGCCATAAAACGAGTAAATGAGTGCTTTACCTGGAAGAAAGTCGCACAGCAGATGGAGGAGGTGTACCGTGGACTTATCGCAAAACAACTGGGCAGGGCGAACGACGAAAGGCGCCTGATCGCCGACGCGTTTTCGGAGGCTGCGGATACATTTCGGCTCACGGCAGATAGTCTTACCGATACGATATTATACGCAGGTAACACGCTCACGAGAACATTCGAAAAAGGAGGCAAAGTACTGGTTTGCGGCAACGGTGGCAGCGCGGCGGAGAGCCTCCATTTTTCGGCCGAATTACTAGGCCGATTTGAAATGCCAAATCGGGTAGGATTGCCGGTTATTTCCTTGATGGCCGATCCAGCGATGCTTACGGCGTGGTCTAACGATATCGGCTTTAACGATGTCTTCGCTCGTCAGGTAGAAGCGTACGGTCGTCCAGGCGATATATTGATGTGTCTTAGCACGAGCGGTAATTCGCCCAATCTGTTGAACGCTATGGACAGGGCCAAGCAATTGGGGATGATTTGCCTGACATTACTGGGCAACGGTGGTGGTCAGGCGGTGGCAAAAGGTGATATCAATCTCGTCGTGCCTTCGGGCAATACACAACGGATTCAGGAATTGCACCTCCACATCATTCATTTGCTCTGCACCATCGTCGAGCGGCAACTTGCGTATGATTCGGTAGGACGACAACTATCGGGAACGTCGTCATTGGTTGATGCAGTTGATTTATCGATGTCACTAAATGGCCAAGCAAAACATGGGTATACCAAACAAAAGAGCGGTGTTTTTGGATAAGGATGGTACGTTAATCCGAGACGTTCCCTACAACGCCGACCCTAACAAAATCGAGTTGTTGACGGGTGTGGCTGACGGACTCCGGTTACTAAGCCTGCAGGGTTTTTCTTTCTTCGTTATAACCAATCAAGCAGGCGTGGCCAAGGGCTATTTCAGGGAAGAGGCACTTCGTGATGTGGAGCATAAATTACAGCAATTGCTTGGTCAAAACGGCATAGCATTAACGGGCTTTTATTATTGTCCGCATCACCCCGAGGGCACGGTGCAAGCATACACCAAGCGATGCCATTGTCGTAAACCTCTTCCTGGCTTATTGATAGAAGCTGCGTTAACCCATGGGATAAGCCTTCGGGATTCTTGGATGGTGGGCGATATACTCGATGATGTAGAAGCCGGCAACCGAGCGGGGTGCAAAACCGTGTTGGTCGACGAACTTCGGCGTGAGAGGCAGAAGGAACACAACGGGTACCGGAACCCCTCCTTTATCGCCGACAGTTTTAGTGAAGCAGCAAGTTTAATCATAAGCAGGAAGTTTAATCATAAATAATACCGGATATGGAAAAATATAATTGGCAATTTACGGCACAATTCGAGCAAAAGAAAATCCTGGTTATTGGCGATCTCATTCTCGATGAATACATCGAAGGAGATAGCACGCGACTGTCTCCCGAAGCTCCTGTCCCCGTTGTGGACGTGCAATCGGACAACTGGGTGCTGGGAGGGGCAGCTAATGTGGCAGCAAACGTGAGGGCGCTGGGAGCACAAGTGATTTTTTGTTCGGTTATCGGCGCCGATGCCGAAGCCGATCGGGCGTGTGCGATGGCCGTTGAAGCGGGTTTTTCGTCCGACGGCCTGATTCAGGAAAAAGAAAGGAAAACCCTGGTGAAAACCCGGGTTTTAGCCGATGGCCATCCGCTGGCAAGGATCGACCGGGGAGACGATACGCCGATTTCCGTAATATCTCAGCAACAGCTGATTCAACAGGTGCAGCGCCATTTTGGCGCATGCGACGGCATCATCGTGGCCGATTATCACAAAGGAGTGATCACGCCAGCTATTATAGATTGCCTCTGCAACTTAATCCGGAAACAACCGAAATTCGTCGCAATCGATTCGAAGCGGTTAGCGCTTTTCCGGGAGATGGAGCCTACCTTGGTAAAACCCAATTATCCGGAAGCCTTGCAACTTTTGGGTTACGAGCGGGGCGCAAAGGACAGAAGGGCTCTGCTCGAAAGGTGTGGTGCGGAATTATATCATAGGACCCGCGCACATTGGTCGGTACTGACGCTGGATAAAGAAGGCTCGCTTTGGTTTGAAAAAGGCAAGCTGGCTTTTCATATCGGAGCAATTCCCGTAGTTTCCCCGCATGTATGCGGCGCGGGGGATACGTTTATCAGCGCCTGCACACTGGGATTGCTCGCTGGGGCCGATGCGAAACGTGCAGCCGCGATGGCTACTGCCGCGGCTACCGTGGCAATCGAAAAGGAAACGGTGTCCTTATGTACGCACCTGGAACTTTTGGCCAAATTGGATAACGAACAGAAACTGGTGACATCGTTAAAACACCTTCGGGAAATCCGTGGGTACTACAAAAGTATGGGACGTCGCATCGTTTTCACCAATGGATGTTTCGATATCCTGCATAGTGGTCACGTCAACTACCTGAGACAGGCAAAAAGACTCGGTGATGTCCTCATTGTCGGAGTGAACGACGATGAAAGCATCCGAAGGCTGAAAGGGTCAGAAAGACCCATTAATGGTATATCGGATCGACTCTCCGTCTTAGCGGGTTTGGGATGCGTGGATCATTTGGTCGTCTTTGGATGCGTACAGGACGATACGCCAACAACGCTCATCAATGTGTTGGAACCGGATGTTTTTGTGAAAGGCGGGGATTACCAACTATCCGAACTGCCAGAAGCAAAACTCGTGGAATCGCTGGGTGGCAGGGTCGAGTTGATCCCGCTTACCGCTAATCGGTCTACCACTCAATTGATTCGGCGCATTTATGAACACACACACGATAAAAGTGCGATTGTATAACGATTATGGACAATTGGAATCACTGCGCGAATCTGTTGGTTATCCGTCCGGATAACATTGGTGATGTGTTAATGAGCAGTCCGGCTATTCGTGCATTAAAACGAAGTTTTGGCTGCAAAATTACGCTGCTTACATCCGAAGCGGGCGCATTAGCTTCCGCACTGCTGCCTGAGGTCGATGAGACGCTGGTGGCTAACCTTCCATGGGCGAAGCATGCATCATCGATTTCCACCGCCTATTTGGATAACCTAATTTCGCAACTTAATATCGCAGCCTTTGATGGTTGCGTGATATTTACTGTATACAGTCAAAACCCGCTACCCACGGCCATGTTGGCTTGGCAGGCCGGTATTCCGCGCCGGTTGGCCTATTGCCGCGAGAACCCGTATGGATTGCTTACACATTGGGTGCCGGACGCCGAGCCTTACTCACACATCCGGCACCAGGTTGTGCGGGATTTGGATTTGGTGGAGCAAGTAGGCGCCTATTCAAGCGATGATCGAATAACCCTTACAATTCCAGATAGCTCCGATATACAAGCGAGGGAAAAATTAAGTCGAATGGGTATAGATGTGGAGCGCCCGTTTGTGATTTTTCATGCAGGTGTAAGCGAACCCAAACGTGCTTTTCCGATCGAACGTTGGATCGAGCTGACGCAGCGTTTCCTGGCTATTCATACGACACAGCAGGTACTGTTCACGGGTAACGACAAGGATCAGAATTTGACTGGCGAGCTTTGTGCCGCTTGTGGTGCGGGAACCTTTTCAGTCGGCGGTCTATTGAATATCACCGAATTCGCTGCCGTTATCCGGCATGCGGCTTTGGTGGTGTCCGTTAATACGGCTACCATCCACTTGGCTGCGGCCTTGGGAAGGCCGCTGGTCGTGTTGTATGCCCTTACCAATCCACAGCATACGCCTTGGCGTTGTCCATACTCGCTCTTTCCCTATAGTGTGCCCGAAGAGCGTCTCCAAAGCCGTAATGAGGTGATACGCCATGTAGATCGCTTGTTGTACTCCGAAAAGGTAAGCTTGCCTGCAATCGATAATATTCTAGACGCCATTGACGGATTGCTCGATAGGCAGTGGGAGAGCCAGCTTGTTTAAGAGTGCCTCTTCCACAACCGTCAAATCGGGGGTTTGAATCCAGTCAACGGTAACCAGCGTAGCTCTATTAAGCGGACGCCAGCGATTGGGTTCGCCATCCATGCTGATGACAACGCCCGGTGTTCCCAAAGCCGACGCCAAGTGTGAGGTTCCCGTGCAGTTGGAAAGAATGGCTTTGGCCTGCTTAATAAGCACAGCCATTGCTCCCAGCGAGGTTTTCCCCGCTACGACAATCGGTGTGGCGCGCATGAATTGCACCACCTGGTCTACAATAGGTATCTCATCCGTTGTCCCGGTAAGGACCACGTCATAGCCTAATTTGGCACACCGATCTGCCATGTTTGCAAAAGCTAAAGGAGGCCATTGACGCCACGCCGCCCGGCTTCCGGGGTGAACACAAACGTATCCGCCCGGTTGTATCGGCAGGCGGAGCGCTTCAAGATCGGCGTAGTCTTCGTTGGTAAGCGGAAATTCCATCGTTACTCCCTGGTGCGGAGCTCCCAAGTGCTGCATCAGCAGCAAGTGGCGGCAAACCTCGTGCACATGGGAAGGATAAGGGATGAATAGATCACCGGGTGGACGATAACTGGTTTCATTATAAAATCCAGCCGTATGCCTGGCCCCAAATAGCTCGACTAAGGGATTGACTAAGGTGCCATCACCTTGCATTTGCACGGCTAAATCAAATTTTTCCGACTGTATGCGTGCTAGGAACGGAGGTAAATCCCCTACTGTGTAGGGCTGTTCGGGAAGTCCGGGGTATCCTGGAAAACGTTCGAATGCGTCGAAATACATGGGGAAACGACGTGTGAGTTGTTCTGCCCAAGGCAGTCCGATGAGCGTGACGCTTGCCTCCGGCCAACGGTGACGCAACGCGCGTACAGCCGGAATTGCACACAACAGATCTCCGAGTTGAAGGGCCCGAAAAAGGACTATTTTCCGTATATTGGTAAGCTCCATGTGGTAACGGTTAAAGTAACAGGACCCGGTACTTAATAGCGCCATACCATTGCCAGTAAATCGAAGCAAAGGGAATGAACGCCGAAGTAACGATCATTTCCGCAACGTGACTCATTGATTTACGGGTTATGCGTAAGCGTTTCCATGAAAAAATAGCAATGGAAAGTATCCATCCGGCGAATGCTAACTGTGCCAACAGCGATGCGTTGAACACCACGGCTATGCATACGGTCATAAACAGCAATATTGCGATGTAGTAATGCCAGACAGGGTGCTTCTGGATTTTATTTCGAAACAGTTCTGGGTATTTTTTATAAAGCAACGCGTTGTATTGTCCTTTCTTTTGCTCGCGGAGGCTTATTCCCCAAGGAGCTGACCGCACCGGATGCTGTACGCAAGCCTGCTCGATACGTATAACCGGGATTCCGTTCATAATCATTTTAAATTGGAGTTCGCTGTCTTCACGCCATGCCATGCCGAACGCCTCATCAAATCCACCAACGAGCTGCAAGGCCTCTTTTGAACAGCAGCAATTGGCGGTAACGAACTCTGCGGTTTCCAGCTGTGCGGTGTTCCATTCAAAATCCGTTGGCTGCGATGGCAGCGGCACATGCACACAGCCGGTCATTGCAATGTAGGGCTCGCGGCGATACTGATGAACGAATGCCTTTAACCAACCAGAGTCTGGTAGGCAGTCATCGTCCGTAAAAGCAATAAGTGGTGCGTTGGCGACCATCCATCCAGTATTGCGGGCTGAAGCCGGTCCGCGTTTGGTTGGCGTAGATAGATAACGGAAATTTAACGTCAGCTGCGTGGCATGCCAACGCGCAATAGCTTCAGCGGTCTGTATATCCGGTCCGTCGCTTACAACGATGACTTCGAAAGCTGCCTTATCCAATGCCTGGCGTGCGAGTGCATTCAGGCAATTAATCAAAAGCTGAGGCCGTTTGTACGTGGGAATGACCACGGATATCTTTGTCTCCATCGTTTTTTAAAATTAAAAAGGATCCGATAACCAATACATCAAAAGGCGAGGTCCAGAAGCATTCGAGTGCATCCCTCGGGCTGCAAACGATTGGTCGGCCCACCGTGTTGAACGATGTGTTGATCAACACAGGAATGCCGGTTATCCGTTCGAATGCCTTAAGCAGATCATAGTACAGAGGATTTTGTTTTCGGTTCACTGTCTGTATACGTGCCGTCCCGTCCACGTGCTTGACCGCCGGTATGACATCCACTTTATCGGAAGCCACCTGATTAACAAAAAGCATAAAGGGGGAGGGTTGGGCATCCGTAAACCAAAGGGATGCATCTTCTTCGGTTACCACAGGCGCCACAGGGCGGAAATCTTCACGATCTTTGACCTCATTGAGCCACGCCTGCATTTCAGGGAGGATAGGTGAAGCCAGGATGGACCGACTGCCAAGTGCCCGAGGGCCGTATTCCATGGCGCCCTGGAACCACCCGATAATGCGGTTGGCAGCAAGCAATTCGGCAGTTTCCTCGGCGACGTTCTCCATGCGTACATAGGGGACCTTTGCTTTTTTCAGGAAATCGCCAATTGCGTCATCGTTATACGAAGGCCCCCAATAAGCGTGATTCATCACGAATACTTTTTCACGTTCACCGCGTAACTTGGCGTCTGCCCACAATGCTGCACCCAACGCCGTGCCGGAATCGCCTGCTGCGGGTTGCACCCAAACCTGCTCAAAAGGTCCGTCGTCACGGATTCGAGCGTTAAGCACACAATTGAGCGCCACGCCCCCGGCTAAGGTCAGGCAACGTTGTTTCGTTTCGCTGTGCAGCCATAACGTCAATTCCAGCACCGTCTCTTCCAAGACGTACTGGAGAGAGCGGGCGATATCGAAATGATGGTGGGTAAAGGGCTCGTCACGCAGCCGTGCTGGCCCGAAACGTGCTTCGAGCTGCGTTTGCTGGATACGGTATTGACCTTGTTCTCCCAGCCATACCATATCCCGGAAATCTTTTACGTAGGCAGGCTTTCCATAAGAAGCCAGCGCCATAACTTTATATTCGTCAGATGAATGAAGGAATCCCAGATATGTGGTCACTTCCTCATACAGCAGGCCCAGAGAGTGCGGCAGGTCTACCTGTCCGAGCCGCGTTAGGTTCTGCTGCTCGCCTATGTGATACGAAGTGGTGGCCCTCTCGCCTCGCCCATCGAGTACCATCACCGCGGCTTCCGTATATGGAGAAGGAAGGTAAGCGCTGGCAGCATGGGAAAGATGATGCTCAATGAAATGCCATTCCCAATCCGCCGGCTTGGCATCTTTAAACCGCTTTTGCAGATGATGCGGATAACCGTCTGCTAGTTGAGCCGGCGCATTGATAATCGACGATAAAAACAGATTTTCCCAAGGTTGCGGATCGGCCGGGTCCCAGTCTTTCAGGTGAAAAGGAATGGAAAGATGCAGATCCGTCGCTTTTTTTTCATCGATCAGGAGATACGGGTCAAATGAATACACCACCTGGTCCACATCTCTTAAGTGGATGTCGGCAGCTTGTAGGCAATAGCTAATTGCATGAAAGGGCAATTCATAAGTGGAAAACGGGATCGGCCGTTTTCCATGTTTTATGCGTGTAAATCGCTCATCCTCAACAGCAGCTAGCAAGTGCCCATCTTTAACGATGCATGCGGCTGAATCATGAAAAACGGCGTTGATACCTAATGTGTACATATTGTTCTGGATTAAGTAGTTAGGGGTTTTTGATCACCAGGAAAGTTACGACAGAAATAAAGATAAACTGAATGGCGCCATCCAATAGATAGACCGGGCTAATTACATCCTTGATGACATAGATAAGATCCATGAAGAGGAAACTGAGCGCCACCGAATAACCTAATACCAACGGCAGTTTTTGTTTACGCAAACTGGCAACTATAAAGGTGATTCCAATGGATACCGATAGCAAACCGACCATTTCAACTAACCACGTGTCTTGTTTAGGACCTGTGGCGGCGATGAAACTGTCCATGCCTAGTAATGGCCATACGCCTGTGATCACAAAATAAGCACCTTGGAAAAGGAAGACGTTGGTTAGCGCTCTATTGTTTCCTGATTCAACCATTGGCATAGCATTTTACCGGTCCTGTTGATCATGCCCGAGGGTCTTCACGATTTTATTGTAGGTGCCCAACAGCAAAAACGGCGCTGCCCACTGCCCGACAAATAGTGCCGTGTGTTTGTGACCCGAAATTTTTAAGGCCAGCGAGACAGCCATTGCGCCTAACGCCGCGCAAAGAAAAAGTTTCGATGGTAATTTAGCGGTTTGTTCTTCAATTGCCTTAGTGGTCTGACCCTCCTGATGCTGCAGATTTTCTTGTAAAGCCATAATCGTACTCCTTTCTTTTGTTTTTCCAAAACGGATGCATAGAAGATGCCAGTAGATCAATTGCTGGTGTTTACGCCCGAGAGGACACTTTTTCTCGCAAAATGCTCGTCGATCGAGCAGCGGCTTTCCCTTTTATAAAACAATGTTTTTTCAAATATGGACAGTGTATGTGGTATTTAGTACAGTTGGCACAATCCGTTCGCTCAATGATACAGAGGGTAGGCTTTTTGCTTAGTTGTAACCGCTTATGGAGATAGAAAAGCTTTATACCCGTTTTGCGGAATGGATAGTTCATCAGGCGCCCCGCGTGCTGATGGGTATCCTTATTTTGTTAATCGGGATGTGGTTAATCAGGCAATTAACCCGCTGGATCAAACGGAAAGTCGACCGGAAAAATTGGGACCCCACTTTAGAAGTCTTTCTTTCCAACCTGATTGTGTTAGCGCTGCGCATCCTCCTCGTTCTACTTGTCATTCAAGTTATGGGACTGCAGATGACTTTGTTTGCCGCTTTGGTCGGAGCGTTCGGCGTAGCGGCAGGGCTGGCGTTGTCGGGTACGTTGCAGAATTTTGCCAGTGGTGTACTGATCCTTATGCTCAAGCCGTTCCGCGTGGGAGATCAGATATTCACGCAGGGGCAGGAAGGAAGAGTGCAATCCATCCAATTATTTTTCACAGTGATCCTCACACAGGACTACCGAACGGTTATTGTACCGAATAGCAAGCTTTCCAATGAGGTAATTGTCAATATGAGCCAAGCGGGCAAACGGAGACTCGATTTGGAGTTAAAAGTAAAGTATGACGTCGATTTTGAGCATGCAAAACACGTAATAACAGAAACACTGCGCGACGCTAATGATTTGTTTGTGAACGCCGACCACGTGATCGGCATCGGTGTGCTTGAGCCGGACGGCTACCGAATTTCAATTTCTGTGTGGGTGGAAGAAGAAAGTTATCCAGACGCTCGGTTAACCGTACAGGAAAAATTGCTAAAGGCTGTCAAGACACTGAATTGAGTTTTTTTAAAAACTAAAATCAAAAACGCAGACCATTTGTCTAACGTATAGAAAGTACTCAGTAGTAGTCAAGACTTAAAAAAGGAGTGAATTATGATACCCAATACGAAAAAGCCGCCGATGATTCCGCTTGATGTGGAAGATTCCGACGAAACGAGAGAGCCCACCGGAGAAGACCTGCGCTTCAATGAGGAAGAAAATAGCTTCGAGCTGGATCCGGAAACGGCCGATAGCGAATACCAGCATCCTGACCCATATAATACCGCTGCCCCGCAAGGTGAAGATGATAACTCTACATATGATGAGGAAAATCCCTATACTGCCGATGAATACCGGGACAAACGATCGGCCTTAGAGGGAGAACTTGCCGAGTTGGACGATGAAGCCGTGGATGATGAGCTGGCTGAATTGGATGAGACGGATCGGCAACTTGCGCAGACACCGGAAGACGAGCGCGGGGATTTGGATGAAGAAGGATATCCAGTTAGAGATGATGCAGGGGGGGCGAATAACCCAATTGTGGACGGTCCCGAAGAGGATGAAGGGGAAAACGAAGGGGAAGTGCCCCCGTTTGACGACCCGAGACGTGACGATGACGAACCCATCGGCGATGATCCCAACCGGCCCATTGAACCGCTTGATGTCCCCCCCGTAGACGAACGCGATCCACTGGGCGACAAGCAAATTCAATCGGACGACCCGACCGAGACTACCGGATAATCGCAAAAGCTTATCGCTGAAAGGATAGAGATAGTCATCATGAAAAACGATCAGAAGGAAAAGCTGTCGCCGCCCGATATTCCCGCTCAACACACGGGCAAACAGCTCGATTTGGAAGCAAAGGTGGTGCTGCCCGATGCGGAAAGCGCCCATGCTTTCTTTATGTTGGCGAAACACCGTTTGTTAGATGTGAATCGCTGGTTTGAACTGGCGGAAATCCCGCTTTCTACGTTTGTGCTGACCGATCCGTACGGCGGTGAAGCGGTCAAATCCCGACCAGCGGAGCGTGACAAAATACGGATCGACATACCCGGCCCGGGTCCATCTACGGGCGACGGGTACGACTGGGTGGTTGTGGAGAACATAACGGAAATAAACGACACTTTGTGTTCCCTTACACTCCGTCCTACCGACAATCCCTTAAAATTAAGTGAAGAAACCGCACATTTTTTCGATGAGCAAGCCACGTCTACCTTAATCGTTGAACGAAAGGGGCTGGAAGTTATCGCGCGATATCACGGCAGGAACGAGGTGGCCAATACGGATACGGATTCTATGGTCGACAATACGAGAAACGCCGCTGTCGGTTTGGGGGCAAAGCTGGGGCTTTCATACCCACAATGGAAGAGCTTGATCGAGGGGCTGGTAAAACGGAATTGAGCTTTCGTTAACTAATTTAGGAACTTATCAAATTGAAATATCATGAAAACGCTACAATTTTTTTTAGTACTGATTCTGTTCGCGATAGGAGTCGCGGCGTGCAATAACACCAACCGGCGAACGGCCGATGATAGTGTGGAACAGGCACAGGATGTGAATGATACCACTGCTATGGTCAATGAAAAGGATGCGGATTTTGCCGTAAAGGCCGCAGACGCGGGCTTGGCGGAAGTTGAATTAGGTAAGCTCGCCCAAGAAAAAGCGACCGATCAGCGGATTAAGGATTTTGCCCAAATGATGGTGAATGATCATCAGAAGGCTAATGATGAGTTAATGGCAATTGCCACCCGGCATAACATAACGCTGCCACCGGTGGCTAGTGAGGATCACGTAGAAAAACAGCGCAAACTCCGGGAAAAGTCCGGTGCCGAATTTGACAAGGACTATATGGATCTGATGGTCAAAGACCACGACAAAGTGATATCTTTGTTTGAAGACGCGGCATCCGATGTGCAGAATTCTGATCTAAAGGCGTTTGCTTCCAAGACGCTTCCGGCGTTGAAAAAGCACCACGAAGCGGCCAAAGCCATCCGGGATTCGATTAGTCCGATGGACACAACGACCGTACAACGGGTATTGCCGTAACGATATAGGCATTATCATCGATGCTTACTTAAAGCCCGCAGACCGAGTTTGCGGGCTTTGTCTTTTTAGGTGGTTTTCACTTCAAGCGTATTCCAGGTAAGGGTACGGCTGAATGACGAGGTTACCTGCATGAGCGCTTGTTCAGGCAACGACGGTCTCTCCTCAGTTTTTACGTGCGCTTTAAACAGCTGCGCGTATTGTTTGCCGATCTTTGGCCAGCGTAAAGACAATCCATGGCGGTAAGCATTCCGCTTAAGGCTTTTTAACTCGGATGGATTGTTTAACAGTTCATTGATAATGGTCGAAAGTTGTCGATCATTGTTAAAATCGAATAATTTACCACGGTCGCCTTTAAGTAATTCTGCGGCATGCCAATAGGGAGTGGAGACCACAGCAGCGCCGGCACCGATGGCATAGGAAAGGGTCCCGCTTGTAATCTGGGCCTCATTGGGATAGGGGGTAATGTATATATCACATGCAGACAAGTACGCGTGAAGTTTCTTCTCGTGCACGAACTCAGAGATGAAAATTAAGTGATCTTCAACGCCCAGTTTTTTGGCTAACTCCATCAGGCTATTACGGTAATCTTCGCCAAAATTCCGCAAGATGCCGGGATGCGTTTTTCCAAGAATCACATATCGGACATCGGGATGTTGCCGACATATCGCCGGTAGCGAACGGATGGTAGTCTCCAAGCCTTTACTGGGTCCGAGCAATCCGAAAGTCAATAGGATTTTTCCGGTAGGCAACCCAAGGTGTGATTTGATGACCGTTAGGTCTGGTTTATCGAAATCGGGTACACCATGTGGAATGGCCTTAATTTTGTTGGACGATAGGTTATAAACGGATCGTAGCAATTGAACAGCCTTTTTGGTCATTACCACAACTGCGGCTGCGCGGGCGGAAAGCCGTTTGACAATAGAAAGCTGAATCGGATCGGGTTGCGCGAGTACCGTATGGAATATTACGGTATACGGAACCTTCAATAAGCGGGTCAACGCGAGCAGGTAAACGCCGCTACGACCACCGTATATCCCAAATTCGTGTTGGATGCAGCACATATCCACGCCGTTGCCATTGATAAAAGCTGCGGCTGCTTGGTAATCCGACAGTCGCTCCTGGCTAATCACAAATTTAACGTTGTCATCATATGCATATTGGCGTTTATCGTCCGAATCATTCAGCGCCACCATAAAGCTGCCATGCTCGGAGAAAGGAATGTGTTGATCCACTGCCTGGACTAAGTTTTCGTTAAACGTGGCCAAACCGCATTCCCGGGGCTGGCAGGTAGAAATATAAGCTATCCTCATCAGTTAAAAATTACAGTATAAAGTTTTTACAAGCATTTTGCCACAAGCGGCTGTTGCACTGCAAGGTTTGGATATGTGGTTGACGATTTTCTCTCATACATCCGAACCGCTGTATGGGTACTAACAGTGGATCGCTGCGATTTGTTTTGGGGATCCGGAACGACTAAAAAAAATGATAAATAAATGATAGGTTTGGGTGATATTTAGTCGGCTGATCTCACATAAGTAGTAAAGGATAACTCATGAACAAAACGATACAGGCGGTTTACCAACAAGCCTTTCCCGCCGTGGCTCGATACGTGTCCAGATGTGGCGGGACATTTGAGGAGGCAAAAGATGTATTCCACGAGGCGTTGTTGGTCTTTTTTGAGAAAAAATATGAAGGCAGGCTTTTCTTGCAACGGAGTGAGGAAGCTTACATCTTTGGTATTGCCCGGCACCTTTGGGCCAAACGTCACAGTGAAAATCAACGGTATGCTTCACTGGATCAACTGATGGAGGGGTTCGAGAGTGAAAATGTGGAGTGGGAGAGGGGGGATGACGCTTCCAGCAATGAGGCATTGTCAAACAAACGCATTCTTCGGCTATTGCAGGCTGCCGGTCGGAAATGTATGCGAGTGCTCACCGCCTTTTACTACGAAAAGCTGGATATGCAGGAACTGGCACACCGGTTCGGCTTTTCCGGTACGCGATCAGCTACGGTACAGAAGTTTAAATGCCTGCAAAAGGTAAAACAGGTTGTTAAAGAGAAATCATTGGAATATGAAGACTTCGTTGGATGAGATGCAACTTATGGAAGATTGTTTGTTGGAGCGGGCATCTGACGAACACCGTCTGCTTTTTGAGGCGAACCTGCTAGTGAACCCAGCACTTCGGGAGGACGCCCATTGGCAGCGGAAAACCTATGGCATCATCAGTGAATACGGCCGCCAGCAGTTGCGAGCGGAATTAGAGCGGGTACATCACGTGCTATTCACAGCCCCGAGGCATCAGGCATTTCGCGATAGAGTATTGGGGTTCTTCCGTAGGTAATCACTGAATTCGATCTTGTAAAGTAAGCAATCGACACGCCCCGCATGGGGCGTGCAGGGATACCCATGTTGGAGTTTGATAACAATTAATAACAATTAACAAATGTATGAATATGAACACTGAATTTCGTGAATACGCAGTAAAGCATCACCGTATCAACGGTATGTATGTAGATCAGTATGTTTCTTGCCTGCCCGCCTACGTATGGCCCATGTCCATGACACCTTACATCACCGAAGAAAGGCAGCTCAATGTGGCGCAGATGGACGTGTTTTCACGTCTTATGGTAGACCGCATCATCTTTCTTGGCGAGCCGGTTGATGACCGTGTAGCGAACATCATCCAGGCCCAGCTGCTGTTCCTGCAGTCGGCCGACCCGAAGAAAGACATCCAGCTATATGTCAACTCACCGGGCGGTTCGGTCTATGCCGGACTGGGCATTTACGACACGATGCAGTATATTGGCCCTGATGTGGCGACCATTTGCACGGGTATTGCCTTATCAATGGCCGCGGTATTGTTGTGCGCGGGTGCCAAGGGAAAACGTGCGGCATTGCCCCATGCGCGTGTAATGATCCACCAGACTTCCGGTGGCATGCAGGGTACAGCCGCAGATATGGATATCAGTATCCGGCAAACTTTAAAGATCCAGCAGGAGCTTTACCGGATCATTGCCGCCCACAGCGGGCAGGACTTTGAACGGGTGGATAAACTGTCGGACCGAGACCACTGGATGACTGCTGACGAGGCCAAGGAATTCGGCATGGTGGATGAGGTGCTGAAACGCGGCGAAGACGCATAACGGGCTGAGCATTCTTAATCGTTACACCCGTAGATTGCCAAACAATGTTTATTTTTGATGGTGATGCGAACAGTTTTCAAAAGTCGGAAAGACACGTTGTTTAAAGCGGTGACGTGGGGTACCATACTGACGCTGCTTTTCGTGACGGGTATTGAGTTGCGACATGTTGTTCAATCTGGTCATGAGGTTCAGGTATTCGGCTTAATACTCCTGGCATCGGTAACCGGCCTTATGCTCTGGCTATGGTTTGACACCCGTTATGCCATAGACGAAGTTTTTGTTCATTTCCGTTCGGGGCCTTTGCGTGGAAAAATTCGCGTCACGGCCATAAGTGAAGTCGTCATAGGAGAAACCATGTGGTCCGGATTCAAACCTGCCCTGGCACGCAAAGGGGTCATTGTGAAATATAACCGCTATGACGAAATCTACTTTTCTCCTGACTCCAACGATGCGTTTGTCGCTGCATTGCGGAATGTGAACCCCGATATCCGGATCGTAGTTAAGGGAAAAATCAAGTCTATAATTTAAGCCGGAATATCCGCTTTTCCTTTTGATGTCGCAGATTTTTCTGAATTGTCAGGTAAGAAGTACGCTGGTGTAGCATTTTGCCGGCCAAGTTCGTCTATTTCTGAAAACAACACCAATGATGAATCGACGGATCAACTTTGGAGCCCTATTGTGGGTAATTGCCATATCAGGCTTCGCTTCCTGCGATAAAGCGGCCTCCGAAAAACTGGGGCCAGGCAAGGATTTGATACTTACTGCTGCAGAACAACAAAAGGCAGACAACGACAATCGGTTTGCCTTTGAAATTTTCCGAACAGCAACGACAGACCTGAAGGCCAACGAAAACGCGCTGCTATCGCCGCTAAGTGTTGGCATGGCTCTGGCAATGACCAATAATGGAGCTGCTGGGGAAACCCGCAAAGCGATTGAAAGCACCTTGAAATTTGATGGCCTGGATACGGAGACTATCAATGCTTATTATCAAAAGCTAATGACCGACCTGCCCGCCCTTGATCCCAGAACCACGCTAGAGATTGCTAACTCCATTTGGTACCGACAGGGCTTTCACGTATTGCCGGATTTTCTCAATGCAAACCATACGTTTTATAAAGCAGACGTATCGGCACTGGATTTTGCTGATTCCGGTGCGCCAGACGTGATAAATAACTGGGTCAGCGAAAAAACCAAAAAAAAAATACCAACCATTATTGATGGTAGTATTCCTGACGATATGGTCATGTACCTCATCAACGCCGTATATTTTAACGGTGCCTGGGAGCAGCGTTTTGACAAGGCGGATACCAAAAAAGGTGTCTTCCAGTTGCCGGATGGCAGCACGCTGCAAACGGACTTTATGCATCTAAAGCACACATTTAAGGTAGCGGCCACGAATGATTTGGAAGCCATTGAGCTTCCTTACGGCAACAAAAAATATAGCATGGTGGTGTTAAAACCGAGAGAAACCGTCTCGACCGCCCAACTGGCTGAGAAATTGGCCGATAAGGATACTTGGGCATCGGTTATACGGGCGTTGAACACCACGGAAACCCAACTGGCACTGCCAAAATTTACATTTAGCTACGAGAATAAACTGAATGATGAGCTCGCAGTGATGGGCATGGAGGTCGCCTTCAGCAATTCCGCTGATTTTTCTGGGATCAATGAAATAGGTGAACTTAAAATCGATGAGGTTAAACATAAGTCATTCATCGAAGTGAACGAAGAAGGTACGGAAGCTGCGGCCGTCACTTCGGTGGGGATTATTCTCACGTCATTACCTCAGACCTATGCGTTCACCGTAGATCGCCCATTTCTCTTTGCGATCCGTGAAATGAATACCGGGCTGATTCTGTTTATCGGACAGGTAAATGATCCATCGGTAGCACAAACGCAGTCTTAAGCGGCAGACGAAACAAAAATACAGATCGGCGAGTGCTACTTTTTCTTACTTTTGATGTATCGTCGCAACTGTTTTACCGCCAATGGCTGATACAAACGCGCCTGTTACGTTGGATTTTTATGCGGTATTTACCTTGTTGGGTATCGTACAGGCGCTCTTTCTGTCGTTGTTTTTCCTCGGGGCTGGCAATCGAGAAAAGCCTTTTAACGTATTTCAAGGGTGGATGCTAATCTGCATGGCACTCAGTCTGGTGGAAATTTTCCTGCTGTATACCGGTTATATTGTCCGCGTGCTCTACTTGGTTGATTTTTCGGAAACCCTCAGCTTGCTGATCGCGCCGCTGTTTTTTTTGTCGGTCAAGTCGCTGTTAAAGGGGAAGATAGGAAAGAACGAGGTCGCCGCACACCTTGCTATTCCGGTTTTGTATTTGTTGTCTTCCTTACCCTACCTCCTTTCTTCCGAAGACGTTAAGTTCAATGCATGGATCGTATCGTATCAGCTAAACATTCCACTCCGTGAAATCGACCTGCCGTGGTGGTGGTCCATGCCCTTTTTTCGCCTTACGCTCTTCCATACAAATATCCTGGTTGCTTTTTTCTGCCTATACTTCTTGATGGCCGCCGGATTGCTGGCGGAGGCGTTCAAGAATAGGAACGAGCGACTGCTGGCTCCGAAAACGCAAGCCCTTAAAACAGCGCGGGCATCGGCTATCCAGTTTCTTGCTTTGTTGTTGATTGTTATCATTGTGAAACTACTGAACCCAAACGACACGGGCGACCAGATCATTGCAACCTGCATTTCCATGAGCGTTTATATTACCAGCTTTATCGTCGTCAAAAATTCCGGCTTTTTCAGGCAGGTTCCGCTTACCGAGGAGGGGAAATACAAAAGGTCGAATTTGTCTGCTGACGATAAGACACGGATAGCCGACCTGCTGTCCCGGATAGTGGAGGAGAGGAAGCTCTTCGCCTCAGCTGACATCAGCTTGGCTAAACTCGCTGCGGAAATCCGGACGACACCCCACGTCGTTTCGCAGGTCATCAATGAGCAATTCGGCAAGGGTTTTTTCGAATGGATCGGCGAGTACCGCATCGAGGAGTCCAAAGTGCTGTTGAAGCAATATCCCAACTATAAGATCGAAGAAATCGCCGACCGGGTAGGGTACAGTTCCAAGTCGTCATTCAATACCTCCTTCAAAAAAATTACCGGCATGACGCCCTCACAATACCGGCAGTGCTAAAAGGCGTTCGATTTTATAAATTCGTACGTCCTGCCGATAAAATCGTTCTTTTCCCGTCAATCGAAACGTTTTTTTTGGCTGAAAATTCAAAGAAAATGAAAACTGCGATTACACGGCGACATGACCTCGACTGGTTGAGGTTTCTGGCCATTTTGATTTTGTTGTTTTTCCATACGGGTATGTGGTTCAATACCTTTGGATGGCATGTGAAAAATACGGAACTAAGTTCCGCATTTGACTACTGGATGATATGGTTGCATTGCTGGCGCATGCCGTTGCTGCTGTTTATCTCGGGAGCTGGTACGTATCTTGCGCTCGGGAAACGGTCGCCGCGCCAATTCGCCGGCGAGCGTGTCAGGAGGTTGTTTATCCCCCTGGCATTCGGGATGTTTGTCATTGTTCCCCCGCAGATCTATTTTGAACACATCGGCCGGTACGATAATTACTGGGATTTTTATCAGACGGTATTCGAATTCATCCCCTATCCGCAGGGCAGTTTCAGCTGGCACCACCTGTGGTTCATCGCTTACCTGCTGGTGTATAGCTTGGTTGCGCTGCCGCTGCTTGTGTTTCTGAAATCGTCGCGATCAACCAGCTTCAAAGCAATGCTCTACCGCGTGGTGGGTAGGCCGTGGGGATTGGTTTTCGTGCCTGCGCTGTTTATTTTACTGACGCAGGTATTGCTCCGGCCTTATTTTCCGGAAGAAACACATGGACTGATTGACGATTGGGCATTTCTTGCGTTATATGGCTGTTTTTTCTTTTTTGGAATGTTATTGTACGCTACGCCCGAGCTGTGGGAGACCATAAGGCTGAGTCGTTTTTATGTGTTGGTCGCCGCATTGTCGGTGGTGATTCCCTTTTATGGGGGATTTCTGCACATGCGGGATGTGATCTCGTTGCCGCTGACAACCGGGGCCGCGGAGCTCATGTTTGACGTATCGGCCATTCTCCTGGGTTGGTTTACAGTCATCGCCGTGGTTGGGTACGCGCAACAGTATTTAAATCGGCCTCACCCCTGGCTGGTACACATAAACGAGGGGCTTTATCCTTTTTATATCCTGCATCAGACGGTAATCATCTGGATAGGTTATTACATCTCCCGATTGGATTGGGGGATTTTTGCAAAATTCTGGGCGATCAGTATCCTGACATTGTTCGCGTGCCTGGGGTTTTATTGGGTATTTATCCGCCCCTTCAACGTCGTTCGTCTGTTGTTTGGGATGAAGTGGAAGAAAAGGAACGGGCACCGTACCGTTAACGGTGTCAACATTGAGCATCGGGCGCATGACGGCACCCTGCCATGAAAGCCCTTACAGGTTGACCGTCAGCTTCAATACCGCCATACGCCCACGTAGGTCGTATCGGCTGTAGCCGAACTGATTTGCCGATACGCTGTATGTTTCATATTTCGTAACGTTAGCCAAATTGGTAATGTTCAGCTCGATGTCGGTATTCCATTTGTTCAGCTTGTATCGGATATTGGCGTCGGCAAAGAGATAACGGATGGCTTCCGACTGTGCCTGACTGGTGTATTGATGGCGGCCGCTGAGACGCAGAAAGGTGTTCCGGAAAGGTGAATACAACAGACTCATCGATTGGTCGTAACGTTGTATACGCCTCTCTGGCACACGCATGGCCGTTCCGGTAGCGATCAGCTGGCTCGCGGTCCAGGAGCCGGTGCCTTCGTAGCTGACGCTGATGCGGTCCCACAGGCGGGCTTCAATGCTTGGTGTAATACTGGCTGTGATATGGTTGTATGGCAGCAATTCGCCATTCAGCAATTGGTTGGCCCGCGAGGTGCTCCACGAACCTTTCAGGGCCGCTGTAGCACCAAGGGCAAAGACGTATTTGCTGATGCCGGCATTCAAACTGAAGGTGCTGATCGTGTTGTCATAAGGCACCAGCACCGTGTTGATAATGTTGTCCGTGACGACATTGGACGCGATGGTGTTGCTTATGGCATGACTGTAATCGATGCCGGCATTCAGGAACAGCATGCTGATGTTTCGCTGAAAATGGTAGTTCAATCCCATGTTGTGACCATAGCGTTCTTCCAGGGCGGCGTCGTTTGCTTTCAAACTGCGGTAATTGGTGAGGATGGCGCCGCGGTAGATGCTGTTGATGTTGCCCATATGGTTGCTGTACCCATAATTGAGCGATAGATAATCCTCCGGAGTGGTGTTGTATTTGGCTCCGAACGATGGATTGAATAACAGGCGTTCGTTTTGCTCGTCGAGCGCAAACCCGGCGTCTTTGTAGGTAATGCGTTGCCAGGTAAGTGGAAGGGAAAGCATCACCTCCCAAGGGCCTTCCTTGAGTTCATACGTGGCGTTCAGCTGGGCGTGGTGCCTTTGCCAGTACAGGTCGTTTTCCAGGCTGCCGGCGTAAGGCAGCTGCTCGCCGTTGGCTTGCGTCAGGTGGAGCTGCGAATGGAGCTGCTGCCATTCGTTAAGCGCGCTTAGGCGGTAGTATTGCGTGATTAAGCCCTGGGGGATGCGGTAGCCCGCAGATAAAGTATTGAACCATGTAGGCGTTTCGGTATACTGGTATAAGGCCTCGAAGGGTTCGCCTTCATTCAATACATCCGCATTGATGCCGGGGGCGACGTGAAGGGTTTGCGGTCGGCTGAAATGATTGAGGTACCAGTTGAAACTCAGGATATGCCGGTTTTGGAGCGCGGGCACATATTCCAGTGTATTGGAAAAATCAAGTACCCGGGTGCGGAGGTGCTGCACCATATCCACGGTGTTGCTGGCCAGCGACGAATTGCCGGTTTCGCCTGAATAGCCGATTTTCAGTGCATTATTGAAGTAATACGTTTCTTGGTTGACCTGGCCATTGAGCGAAATGTCTATCAAGAAAGGGTTTCGGTTCAGCTGTTGGATTTCGCTGTACCGTACGGTGTCATCGGTGAGGTATAAGTCGTTGGTGCTGTAATAATCCAGATGGTTGTTGTCCAGCATCAGCCCGACGTTGGATCTCAGTTGCAAACCATTTTTCAGGTTGACGAGGTTGTTGGCGTTCAACGAGCCGGAGTTGTTGACGTAAAAACGATGGGTTGGAAGCGCCGGATTACCTACGGTTCCCGACGACAGCAGCTCCGATGGACGCGTATTGCCCATTCGGGAAAGTTGACCGGCCTTGTTGAAGGCTGTGAAGTCGGTACCCAGATCGACACCTACGTTGTTGGCTTTGGCGGCATGGAGCATTTTGTTCTTTTTATTAAATAGCATGGTGTTCAATTCGCTGTCATACTGCGCCGGAAATCCACCCCCGGGCCGGGCCTGACCGGTGAGCTCCAGACGGGCTTCATCCTTGATGACGAGGTTCAGGGCGACGTTTTCGGAGCGTGTCTTGCCTTGCAGCACTTTCAACGGCTGGTGATTTTGTAACACCTCCACGCCTTTGACCATCGCATGGGGTATGGTTTTCGTACCGATGGCATATTTATCGTCCAACAGGTCATCGCCATCCACATAAAAATTGGATATGGCTTTGCCATTGTATTTGATCTGGCCATTTTCTTCAACTTCCACACCCGGCATCCGTTTCAGTACGTCGCCGATGGTACGATCCTCGGCCTTGGTGAACGAAGCAACATCATAGGTCAATGTGTCCCCTTTCAAGCTGATTTTCGGGCGGCTTTTAACCTCCACTTCCGCCAAGTCGATGGCTTGTTCGTCCATAACGATATCGTAGCGTTTCGTTCCGGCGGAAAGCGGTATACGTACGTTTTTATAGCCGAGGTGATTCACCTCAAGGTGCAGGTCTGCGATAGCGATCGTATCGCGCCAGGCCAGCGTAAACGCGCCGGCATCATTGCTGGTTTTGAATGCGACCACACGTTGTTGCGTGTTTTTGAGCGTGACGCTGGCAAGGGATACCGGCGTGCCATCCCTGGTGGCCAGCGTACCGTGTATCTGTCTGGTTTGGGCGAGGAGGGAGGCCGACCAACATACAAGAACGAATAGGGATGCCGCTTTCATCGCTTCGATGTTAGTTGACCAGCTCCAAGGGGTTATTCGGTCGTTTCATCTTGCCTTCTCTCATGGCCATCTCACGCATGGCCTGGAATTGTTCCGGACTGAGCTCCCGGCCGTTTTGGTCTTTCATGACGATTTTCCGCTCGATCTTGGCGCCCGCAGGTGCCTCGATGTTACGCATGGCATAGGCCATAGGGTTTTTGTCAAACGCGGCTTTGGCCTTCGCAAATGCTTTGGCGGTGGTGGTTTGCGCATCTTCGGGTAGGGCAATCTCAACACCTGGCCCCGTTTCCTTATCAAAGCCGGCGTAGCGGAAAATGACTTCCCCCTTGCTGTCTTCGGCTTCAAGGATAAGGCCGGGCAGGCCATGCAGCTTCCAGGGGCCGTAGGGAAATGGCAGCTCCATGGTAAACCATGCGGTATAAAGGCGGCCGCCGAATGCGCCCGTTGCCTGCTGGCACATATATCCGCCGATTTCTTTGGCTGTTTCGCTGATTTGCCAGTCGATTTGCGGATAATCCTGCGGAATGATATACGTGGTTGAGCCGAGGGTATTGGCGACAAATGCCTCGTTTTTTTTCGGAAATAGGTAAAGCGTTTCGCTGGAGATGTGCGGTGCACTTACGAAAAGCCGTGACCGGTTGGTGCCGTTTCTTGCATCCGCATTGCTGCCATCCGCACGCTGCCGGTTTTCTATGTCCTGTTTCATCTTGGCCAGAGTCGCTGCGCGCGTAAAGCTGTTGTACATAGCCGATTGCCTGCCGATGTAGACGATCATTTCCTCCTTGCGGGGATTATCCCGGAAGTTGGTGTCATCTACATGGATCAGTTCGTATTTGATGTGCATCAACGCGCTATCCGCCTGCTGCGCCTGCATGTACGCGATCTGGCAGAAAATACATCCCGCCAGCAACATGATCCTCATTGAAATGTTTTGTGTATCCATGATTTCAAATTTTTTTATGGTAACCGGAAGCAAATGTAGCCGGGCGGGGGTGAAGGGAAGGGGTTTTGAGTGTTAAGCAGTGTTAAGCAAGGCGCACTGTGTTAAATACTGTTAACGAATGTTATTTGATGTTATACTTGGCGCGTACGCTACTGAAACCGAAGAACGTTTTCTAGTTTTGTAAGATGATGTCGAAACGGATCCGCTTCATCGTGATTATTGTGGCGTGCGCATTGGCCGGGATTTTCCTATTCCAGGGATATTGGTTGTATAACTCGTACCGGCTTTCCACTCAGCAGTTCGATCGGGAGGTGATGGAGGTGATGAGACACCTTGAACGCAGTCACGCGCTGGCCGATATGGAAGCCATGGGTTTTTTCTCGGACAGTGCAGGCCAGCACGATCGGGAGCGGATGATGAAAACGGTAGATTTTCTACTGTCGGGCCCGCATGTGCCGTCCGGCAGACCCGTGAGCAAACGTTTCACGGATCGAAAATTGATCACGGAATCGCGGGTAACATTTACCTATCGGGATGATACGGTGGATATCGGTAGAAGGATCCATTTGGACAGTGTGATGAAATTCCGGACGTTTTTCGGGGATTCACTGAAGCTGATCCGGGCGAATAAGGATGGTGAGTTGGTTGCGCTCCATACAGCATACAGGTATACCAACAATGATTTTGCAGAGTTTGCGACGCCGTTGATTCATGAAATTGACTCACTTCTGGAGGCGAGTGGTATCGGTGCTGCCTTTTCCGTCAGATTAAGTAATCTGAACGCGAAAGGTGATGAGTATGTCTCAGATAGTGCGTCTTTCGACAGGCAGCCGGTACGCATCGGCCGGGAGGCTAAAATCGGTCTGCTCAGGCCTTATCGGCTTACATTGGCGATCGGCAACGATATCGTCTATATCTTAAAAAACATGCTCTGGGTGTTGATGGCATCACTCGCGATCGTTGGGATTACCATTTGGGCATTTGTTGCTATGCTGCGTACCATTTTTCAGCAAAAGCGACTGTCAGACATTAAAAATGATTTCATCAACAACATGACGCATGAGTTCAAGACGCCCATTGCTACGGTATCCCTGGCTGTGGAAGCGATGCAGCATTTCGATGTGATGAGCCGGCCCGAACAGGCAAAGGAATACCTGAATATCTGTCAACACGAATTAAAGCGGATATCGGTGATGGTGGAGAAGGTGCTCAAAATGGCGGTATTTGAGCGGATGGATCTGAAATTATCGCTCCAAAAGACTGATTTTGGAAAGTTGGTGCATGATGTAATTGAAAACATGCGCCCGCAGTGGGAGAAAAAGGCGGCGAAGCTTTCTGTACAAGGCCTGGGAAGCCACGCGGAGGCGATGATCGATCGGGATCATATCGCTAACGTAGTGTACAACCTGATTGACAATAGCTTGAAGTATACCGACAAACGCCCGGAAATAGCAGTGTCGTTCGGGACCACGGACGACGGCCGGCTCCGGTTTTCGGTGACTGATAACGGCATAGGCATCCCCACGGTTTACCGGGAACGGATCTTTGAGAATTTTTTTCGCGTGCCTACCGGAAACATTCACAATGCCAAAGGATTTGGACTGGGATTGGGGTATGTAGCAGCAATTGTCAAGAGACATCAGGGTCACATCGATGTGAAAAGCACCGTCGGCGAAGGTACTACGTTCGCCATCACCCTGCCTACAGGTATTCACCTCAACACAACTATTTAGTTTGAAAATCATGGAGCAAACCGGAAAAATCAAAGTACTGCTGGCAGAGGATGAGCCATTCTTAGGCAAAATCGTAAAAGAAAGTCTGGAGTCGAGGAATTTTCATGTGTTGTGGGTACAAGATGGCTTGAAGGCCTATTCAGCATTCCGGTCGTTCGATCCGTCGATATGCATTGTTGACGTGATGATGCCTACCAAAGATGGGTTTACACTCACCGAAGATATCCGTAAGGTAAACGACCGTGTGCCCATTATTTTCCTTACGGCTAAGTCGCTTACGGAAGATGTCGTGAAAGGGTTCGAACTCGGCGGTAACGACTACCTGAAAAAGCCCTTTAGCATGGAGGAGCTGATTGTCCGGATGAACGCCTTGCTGGATAGGACAACCAAGGTGAAGACCTCTTGTCATGAACAATTCACTATCGGTAGGTACAGGTTCAATAACGCTACACAGGAACTTGTCCTGGGGGAAGACATCATTAGGCTTTCCTTCCGGGAATCGGCGCTGCTGAAAATGTTGATTGAACATAAAAACCAGGTGCTCGACCGTAAGGTTGCGTTGGATTATCTTTGGGGAAGCGACAGTTTTTTTAACGCCAGAAGCATGGATGTTTTCATTACCAAGCTCCGTAAACATCTGAAAAGCGATGATGATATCGGAATTGTGAATATCCGGGGAATTGGATACAAGCTAATAGTGGGAGGTGCAGCAGAAGCATAAAAAAGGGGTACTCATTAGGAATACCCCTTTTTTATCTTGGCGTTGTAAAGATTACTGAGCCAATGAATCCAACGAGTCGATTGCACGGGAACCGATTGAATCGATAGAATCCGTAACTGCATCAACTTCTTGTTCGATTTCGTTTGTCAATGAATCGGCAGTTTGCTCGCTTTGAGAAGTTGTGTTGTTGCAAGCTGCAATCCCTAAAGTAAGAGCTAGACCTAAGAAACCGAATTTAAATACGTTTTTCATTGTAATTTTCTTTTTTGGTTAAAACAAATTTGTTTATTTTATCCATTAATACGCTGGTTTCAGAAAGGTAACCCAAAATTTTAAAAAAAATTGAAGGAGAATTTCAATACGGAAATTCAACGCTTTGTAAGAAACAAAAGAATGCCGTATCTTGTGATCCATGGCAAACCTGGAATTCAATCAGAATGAAGACCTAAACAAGCAGGCCGCCTCCGAATTGAAAAATCGGCTGAAGAGGGTATGTGACGGAGGAGGGCCGGCGGCTGCCGAAAAACAGCATGCCAAGGGCAAGCTATTGGCCCGTGAACGGATCGCTTACCTATTGGACGAGAATAAGCCTTGGCTGGAAGTCGGAGCGTTGGCTGCTGAAGACATGTATACCGAATACGGGGGATGCCCGTCAGCGGGGGTTGTTGCAGGTATCGGCTACATAGCGGGAAGGCAGTGCGTGATAGTGGCCAATGACGCGACGGTAAAGGCCGGTGCCTGGTTTCCGATGACTGTCAAAAAAAATCTTCGTGCCCAGGAAATCGCTATGGAAAACAGACTGCCAATCATTTATCTGGTGGATTCGGCGGGCGTATTTCTGCCCATGCAGGATGAGATTTTTCCCGATAAGGACCACTTCGGCCGGATCTTCCGAAACAACGCCCGCATGAGCAGTGAAGGCATCATACAGATAGCCGCAATTATGGGGGCCTGCGTGGCCGGTGGGGCCTATCTTCCAATTATGAGCGACGAGGCGATGATCGTCGAGGGGACCGGATCTGTGTTCCTGGCTGGTTCATATCTGGTTAAATCGGCGATCGGTGAATCCGTCGACAACGAGACCCTGGGGGGCGCTACCACACATTGTGAAATTTCGGGGGTCACAGATTACAAGCAACCAGACGACAAGACCTGCCTGGATTCCATTCGTAACATCGTGGGAATGCTCGGGAAACCCAAGGATGCAGGTTTTGACCGAATAAAGCCCACTTCACCAAAGCTCGATGAACGGCAGATCTACGGGATTCTGCCGTCGTCGCGTGAAAAACCGTATGACATGAAGGAAATCATACTTCGGTTACTGGATCAGTCGGAATTTGAGGAATACAAGGCGCTGTATGGAAAGAGCATTATTTGCGGATGGGGTCGGGTGGAAGGTTGGGCAGTGGGAATCGTCGCAAATCAACGAAACGTGGTGAAGAATGGAAAAGGGGAGATGCAACTCGGCGGTGTCATTTATTCGGACGCGGCGGATAAAGCGACCCGATTTATCATGAATTGTAATCAGCGGAAAATACCGCTGGTATTCCTACAGGATGTAACCGGTTTTATGGTAGGTAGCCGGGCTGAGCAGGGAGGAATTATCAAGGACGGGGCCAAAATGGTCAACGCAGTGGCCAATTCCGTTGTGCCTAAAATTACGATTGTGATAGGTAACTCCTACGGCGCGGGAAACTACGCGATGTGCGGCAAAGCCTACGATCCGAGATTGATTTTCGCGTGGCCATCTGCCAAGATCGCCGTAATGGGCGGTGCCCAGGCAGCGAAGACGTTGCTGCAGATACAAAAAGCATCGGTAAAGGCTAAAGGCGAAGAAATTGGCGATAAAGAGGAAGAAGTGCTGCTTAGGGACATCGCGGAACGTTACCAGGCCCAAACCACTCCGTATTATGCCGCAGCAAGGCTTTGGGTGGATGGCGTCATCGACCCACTGGAAACCCGGAAAGTGATTTCCTTGGGTATCGAGGCAGCCAATCAGGCCCCCATTGAAAAGCCGTTCAATGTCGGGGTAATACAGACGTAGTCATCCCTGCGTCCATTCGGATAGACGTATCGCCTGAGCGATCTTTGCGTGGAAATACAAGCAAAAACACAAAAAAAGAAAAAGCCGATGTTTGCAAAAATCAAAAAAGCGTATCAATTATTCAAAAATATTGATTTCGAGCAGTTAGATCGATTATCACGTAAAGTGGACCTGCCCAAGGTCATGGAATCTTTTTCCAAGCTGGATGAAAAACAGCTCAATGGTCTGATGAAGATGCTGGAGGGTGGAAAACCCAAAAAGGAACTTCCACCTATTAACGGTGATTTTTATGAATTGCATCTCCGGCTAAATGAGGAAGATCGAAAACTCCAATTGAAAGTGAGGGACTTTATGGAACGTAAAATAAGGCCGCTGGTTAATCACTATTGGCTTCGTGATGAATTCCCTTTTGAAATTATCCCCATGCTAGCAAAATTGGATATCTGCGGTCTGACTTATCAAGGGTATGGATGTGCGGGTAGATCATCCCTCATGGAAGGGATCGTCGCTATGGAAATTGCCCGGATTGATGCTTCTGTGGCTACGTTTTTCGGTGTGCAGAGCGGATTGGCCATGGGATCGATTTACCTGTGCGGCTCCGACGAGCAGAAACAGGAATGGTTGCCAGCCATGCAACAGATGAAGTTGATTGGAGCATTCGGCTTGACCGAGCCCGAAGTCGGGTCCGGGGCGGCCGGTGGGTTGACTGTGACAGCCCGGAAGACGGCCTCCGGTTGGGTGCTCAATGGACAAAAAAAATGGATCGGCAATGCCCCGTTTGCAGATGTAACGATCATTTGGGCGAAAGACATGGAAGATGGCGAAGTAAAGGGCTTTTTGGTACGAAAGGGTACGCCGGGCTTTTTCGTGGAGAAAATAAAAGGAAAAATGGCTCTGCGAATCGTTCAAAACGGGCTGATTACGCTGACCGATTGCGTGGTTGAAGAAAGTGATCGACTGCAAAATGCACACTCTTTCAAAGATACGGCGAAGGTGCTGCAACTAACCCGGGCCGGGGTGGCCTGGATGGCCGTAGGCTGTGCACGGGGCGCTTATGAAAATGCGCTGGACTACACGCGCAAACGCAAGCAATTCGGTAAACCGATCTCGTCTTTTCAACTGATCCAGAACCACCTCGTAGAGATGCTCTCCAACCTTACCGCCATGCAGACATTGGTGTATCGCCTGTCCGAGCTACAGGATGCAGGTAGGTTACGCGACGAACACGCTTCATTGGCGAAGGTATTCTGTACGCTTCGTACACGGGATATCGTGAGCCGCGCGCGGGAAGTAATGGGAGGCAATGGCATCCTGCTTGAGTATGATGTAGCTCGTTTCCTAGCCGATGCTGAAGCCATCTATTCATACGAAGGCACAAAAGAAATCAATTCACTAATCGTAGGTAGATCGATTACCGGTTTTAGCGCATTTGTGTAAACAATGAGGCCGGAATATATCCGGCCTCTCGTAGATTTATTTCTTTCCTTTTCCTTTGGCCTGAGCCTGCTGCTGCCGCATATACTCTTCCATACGCTGCTGGAATTTGGATTTTTTCTTCTGCGATTCGGGCTTTTTCTTATTGGCCTCGATGATAGCCAGAATTTTGTCGTCGTTGATCATCTTGCGGATGACTACCTGTTGGCCGAAAGTAAAGACAGTGGAGAGAAAATAGTAGTAGTTTAATCCAGCTGGGAAACTATTCAATACAAACAGGAAAATTAGTGGCATAAAATAGCCGATGTATTTCATCTGCGCATTGGCCGCGCCGGAAATGGTGTTGTTATACCAGGTCGATAACAAGGTTGCCACCGTCATCAGAATACACATCAAACTGATGTGATCCATGCCGATAAGCGGTAGGGGTGGAAACGTTATGGGCGAGTCGTAAGTCGATAGATCCTTAACCCAAAGGAAGCTCTCGCCTCGCAGTTCAAAAAGGTTTGGGAAGAAGAAAAAGAAGGCAATGGTAAAGGGCATCTGTAAAAGGAGCGGAATACAGCCGCCCAGCGGATTAACACCCGCCTGCTTATACAATTTAAGATATTCCTGTTGCAACAATGCGGGATTGTCCTGTCCTACTTTTTCTTTGATTTGATCCATCTCGGGTTTGAGCACGCGCATCTTGGCCATGGAGACATAAGACCGATAGGTGAGCGGAGATAGTACCAGTTTCAGCATCACGGTCAGGATCAGGATCACCAATCCGTAGCTCCAATGGAAGCCGTCAAGAAAGTTGAACACCGGAATGGTAATGAAACGGTTGATCCATTTCATCGGCCCCCAGCCCATGTCGATTTGCTTTTCCAGACCGTAGCCGTGTGCTTTCAATACCTTGTATTGGTTTGGGCCGAAGAAAAAATGCATGGGATAGGTGTTGATGTCCTGCCGGTTGAAATCCAGGCGCAGATTTGCCGAAAACAGCTTGACGATGTGGTCATCAGCGCTCGTATATACATTGATTTTACCACCACTGAAGCCGTGATCGGATATCAAGACGTTGGAGAAAAAGTGTTGTTTGAAGGATATCCATTCCACTTTGTTATTGACTTCTTCTTCGTCGTCTTTAGCGGTGTTCAAATGGTCAATTTCCCCGTCAGCCAGTGCATAGTACAACGTCGAACGTTCCCGTTCGCTTTTTATATCCTTTTCTTTTTGAGAAAGCGATGCCTCCCAGTTAAGTACCAGTTGGCTTTCGGTTGGAGCGATCACATCCTGCAGACCCTTGGTAACGATGGTAAAACCGAGGTTGTAATCTTCACCTTTGATCGAATAAATGTAATCAATGTATTTGTCCTGCGCATACGTTAACCGGAACGTAACCGAAGCGGAGTCTTGCCCCGATACTTGTACATTGCTACCTTCAGCAGAAAAAAACAGGTCATTGGTACTGATGTTTTTTCCGGCTGCCGAGAAAAACAAGCCGAATTTGTTATGTTCGCCTTCAAACAGCATGAGCGGTTGACCGTCATAGGTCTTTTGGTCCTTGAGTTCGACAGACTTTACACGCCCGCCTTTTGTACTAATGTTGGCACGGATGTGTTCATTTTCGAGGGTAAGTATTTTTTCTTCTCCAACGGTAGCCCTGCCGAACGGACTATTTAATATAGCTGAATCGAGCACGGGAGCAACTGCTGCGGCGCTGTCGGTTTTTATGGTTTCGACGCCGGCCCGCGCCCGGGCAAGGGAATCTTGTAATTGGCGCTCGCGTTTAATTTCCTCTTCCGAGGGCTTTAATACATAAAAGGAACCCGCGATGATGACAAAGATTAAAACGAGGCCGGTGATTGAGTTTTTATCCATTTTCTAAATTTGCGCTATTTCTGCTTCGATGCTTTGCTGTGGGCCAAAGAAGCGGCTACAAAGCTAACAAAAAGTGGGTGAGGATTTGCAACTGTTGACTTTAATTCGGGGTGGAATTGGCCCGCAACGAAAAAGGGGTGGTTTTTGAGCTCAACGATTTCCACCAAGTTATTCTTAGGGTTAATGCCGGAGGCGATCATACCGGCTGCTTCGTACTGCGCAAGGTAATCGTTATTGAACTCATACCGGTGGCGATGACGTTCCGATATTTTACCCTTTCCATAAATGGCTGCAGCTTTCGTTCCCTTTTTGATTTCGCATTCATAAGCGCCCAACCGCATAGTGCCGCCCATGTTTTTTACTTGCTTTTGTTCTTCCATGAGATGGATTACCGGATGCTTCGTTGTCGGGTCCATTTCATAACTATTTGCGTTTTTCAGATTCAGGACGTTCCGCCCGAACTCGACCACCGCGCATTGCATGCCTAAGCAAATGCCGAAAAAAGGAATGTTGTTCTCCCGGACGTAACGTATAGCGGCCAATTTGCCTTCCAGTCCGCGCTCGCCGAACCCAGGGGCCACCAATACGCCGCAAACTCGCCTAAGTTTTTCGGCAACATTGTCGTTGTTTATACTTTCCGCCGCAATGTACTTCACCCTCACTTTGCATTCATTCATGGCACCTGCATGGATAAACGCTTCATTGATCGATTTATAGGCATCGGGTAACTCCACATATTTGCCAACCAATGCCACCGTTACCTCGGCGGTGGGATTCTTCAGCTTGCCGAGAAAAATCTTCCAGCTTTCTAAGTCGGGCTCGTTTTTCGTAGATAGCTTAAGTTTGGTCAGTACCGTCTTGTCCAACTGTTCTTTCAGCATGAGCAAGGGCACGTCGTATATCGACGGTGCATCAATGGATTCAACTACCGCGTTGATGTGAACATTGCAAAACAAGGCGAGCTTTTTACGGATGTCGGAATTAAGATGATGTTCGGTCCGGCAAACCAATATATCCGGCTGTATGCCATATTCCAGCAGTGTTTTTACCGAATGTTGGGTTGGTTTGGTTTTTAGCTCACCTGCTGCTGCGAGAAAAGGCACGAGGGTCAAATGGATGACCAGGGAACTGTTGCTTCCTAATTCCCAGCGCAGTTGCCGCACCGCTTCAATGAAAGGAAGCGACTCGATATCACCTACCGTACCACCAAGTTCAGTGATGATGATGTCGTAATGGCCGTCTTTGCCCAATAGGCACATTCTCCGCTTTATTTCATCAGTAATATGCGGCACTACCTGAACGGTTTTGCCGAGGTAGGCACCTTCACGCTCCTTATCAATCACATGCTGGTAAATGCGGCCGGTGGTCACGTTATTCGCCTGAGAAGTCGGAGCGTTTAGGAAACGCTCATAATGCCCAAGGTCCAAATCGGTTTCCGCTCCGTCTTCCGTGACGTAGCATTCGCCGTGTTCATAAGGATTCAGTGTGCCTGGGTCAATGTTGATGTAAGGATCAAATTTCTGGATAGTAACCCGGTAGCCGCGCGCTTGAAGAAGCTTGGCTAAGGATGCCGAAATAATACCTTTCCCCAACGACGAGGTAACGCCGCCCGTAACAAAAATGTATTTAGTCATGACAAATTTTGGGTGTATTTTATACGCTGTTTACGCTAAAGAAGCTGTAATCATCACGTTTGTGTACGGGATGCAAAGATATGGATTTTTTATGAAATGCGGATAACTTTTCATTTGGTTTATCGGTAAATGTGAAGCATGATTTAAAGAATGGAATTACTAACGGAAAGAACGCTAGCTTCAGGTGTTGACTTCGGGAAAATAAAAAGAGGTTGCTCTTTGAAAGCAACCTCTTTTATCCATCTTTAAAGAATGAGATTAGAATCTTTTCGATTTAATGCGTGCCGCTTTACCGGTAAGGCCACGAAGATAATACAGTTTTGAGCGGCGTACTTTTCCGTAGCTGTTGATTTCTATTTTCTCAATGTTAGGCGAATTGATTGGAAAAATACGCTCTACACCCACACCGTTGGAAATTTTTCGCACGGTGAAGGTTTGGTTTGCACCAATGCTATTGCGTTGGATAACAACACCTTGGTAGACCTGAATACGCTCTTTGTTTCCTTCGCGAATTTTATAGTGAACGCTAACGGTATCCCCAGCCTTGAATGCGGGAACCTCATTTTTCGTTACCGCCTGCTCTTCTACAAATTTTACTAAATCCATGATTTTGAGTAATTAATGACGATTATTATCCCGTAAAAATCGAGCTGCAATATTAGTGATTATTTTTTGAATACGAAAGTTGTTTTTCAAAAAAGAATTACATTGATGTTTTGAAATTTGGAATTAATTTTTACCTTTGCAAACCCTTACGAGGACGGGGTGTAGCGTAGCCCGGTATCGCGCCTGCTTTGGGAGCAGGAGGTCGTAGGTTCGAATCCTGCCACCCCGACGGACAAAAAGCCCTTGCGAAAGCAAGGGCTTTTGTTGTTTTATAGCCAGCAAAGCGTGCTTTTGCGCGCTGAGGCATTCCCTTCCAATCAGCTAAGCCTGGATTTATAATTTTCTGTCTAGCCAATGAATAATATTGAGCAGAAATCGGGCATTTTGTGTCGCTTCGGGGTGATTCATGCCCCTCTTTTCACTTTTGACGCCTTGGAGCTGCGCCGAAAAGGGTGCCCCATCTCCGAATATGACGATTCTGCCTTTGCCGAATTTTAAGTATGCGCCATTCACTAATCCCCTTCCGGAAATAGAGGGGATCGTGTCTGATAACCGTTTTTTTATTTGGGAAACTTGGCTGGGCAGATAGATTTGGTAATCGTCGCCCAGCACGGAAATAACCTGGGCATGGGATGGAACGAGGAACCCCGTTCCACCCCAGCACCGAATGCTATCGACCTCTTTGCCGGGGCGGCTGGTAATCTCATTTGACAGAAGTGTCTTTTTTTCTTTTGAGAATACTTCCGACCGGCCGTCCTTTCGGATCGCGAAGCCATTTAGTATGTTGATTCCAAATCTTCCTGCCAGTTCATTGACTGAGGCACCACAGGGCATGTGATCCGTGACCAGAAATAAACTCCCTCCATCAGCCACCCAATTGGAGAGTTCATCTATTTCTTCTGGCGAAAAGGCCGATCTCGCTGGCAGATCCCAGTCCTCCATATCATACATGGCATTTACGGTCACATAGATCTTTACTTTTTTTAGAAGCTCGAATGTTACCTTTTCTTTGCTGCTTACCACCTGATAGCCGTCACTTACGAGCAGTTTGCCAAAAGGGGCATAAGCTCCCCTTAAGGTCGATGCATTATTATGCGCTTCGTCAAATAGGACTTGGGGGCCGCTTCCTGCCATGTATGTAGGGGTAGGAATCGGATAGTAGAACGTTTCGTCTGCCACTTGCTGTGCGATCCCGTCCGACGCCCAAAAGACTAGCGCACACCAAATGAAAAAACCTGGGCTGGCTAATTTCTGCATGGTCATCGGCTATTCTGCTTTGAGCCATATATCGTCCGCAAAGCAGGTGACTTGCACAGCCTGTCCATCGTTCAATAAAAACGTCAGCGGGAAAGTACCGTCGTCATTCAGGAAAAAAGTTTCTGATCGGGGTGTAAAGGTTACCTGTTTATTGTCCCATAGCTGTTTTATGGTCAATCCGTTTGCTGATGGCTGGATATGGAGTTTAAGGTTATGATCGTCCTGCAGGATATACGTTCCTTCGAGCCGTTTAAGCTGTGCGGCCGATAGCTGCTTGACCTTCTTGGGATCAAACCCGACTTTTACCGTAATGATTCTTCCCATAAGCTTGGCGTAAGTAAACTGACCGGCGTCGTCCTTTAGGAACTCAATTTTGTGACCTTCTTTTTCTGATTCAAAGTTTGTCCCATTGAGCTGGATGAGCGGATATTCTTTTCCATCCCATACTTGCTTGGCAAAAAGTACCTTGTCTTTTACCTCAAATTGAATGAAGCCTGCTTTACTGGGAAACTGGTAATACCCTGAAAATTCTTCCAGCGGTACCGTTTTAGCTGGCTGGCTTTCTCCTTGCGCGAAACAGTTCGTTAAAAGAAATGCGCTTCCGAATAAAATGCTGCCGATGACCCGACGGATTTTCGGGGCGATTGCAGACTTGAATAAGTTCATTGTCTTCATAATCATTTTTTTTTATGGTGCAATGATAACGCTCCGGCAATTGGAAGAAGTTCGGATGGATGCAACTGAACAGCTCTGCGGTCAACTAGCCGCTGAATTTGCTTTAATGTATTCTTTAGGGGTGAGGTTTGTGGCTTTTTTAAAGGTCGTATAGAATGTCGTTTTGGAGTTGAAGCCGGCTCTGATGGCAACCCCGAGCATATCTAAATGCCGGGTGTCCTCTGATAATAAAAGTGTTTTTGCTTCCTCCGTCCGCAACTCATTAATAAATTGATAAAAGCTCTTGCCAACTCCATTATTCAGGACGTAGGATAGTTCATGTGTACTGATGCCTATTTTAGCTGAAAGTACGGAAAGCGTCAGGCTTGGGTCGAGATATAGTTTTTCACCAACGGTCTTTTGCATAATTGTTAGCTTAAGTTCTTCAACCTGCTCAAGGGTAAGCCGTTCATTGAGCACTTTTTTGGGTGCTGTTTCGTCTTTTTCCTCCGGTTGATAAGTTTCGACGGCATAAATTGATTTTTGAGTAAGTGTTGAATAGGCTAACAGGATGATCCCCAAAAAATATAGGATAGGGGAATAGTGCGTTACGTGGATGTTTGATAAACTCAGTATACGGATGAGAATCAGGATTAATACGGAAATTAAGAGGTATTTTAGCCATTCCAGGTCTATTTTTTCGGTAAACGAAGCTACCATTTTTACGTTCTTTTGGTGACGACGAAGCAGCGAGAAACAAACGACCCAATAATAAACCATCTGGCCGAAGAAAAAATACCGGACGATAAACCCGATCCACGGCGGCAATGCCGGCAGATGGTTTTGGGCATTAAACAGAATCGGCATCAAGTAGACCAGCGAAAATACAAGGAAAAGCAGGAAAGGAACAAAATGGATAAGCCAGTCCTTTTTTGGCAGAAAAGGGGATGTGTAATGGGTTACCGCCATATAAAGGCAGGGAAGCATCGCCCATCTAGGCAGTTCTAGCAGGTGGATCAGGAAGCTTCCGCCGATTCCAAATCCTTCCAGAAAAAGCTGGGTAAAACTGCATGCCATGATGCAATAGAATGCTCCAAGCCATCGGTTGGCTTGGATATTCGCTTTGTCAAACCCGACAAAAACCAGGGATCCCAATAGCCATAATGCTCCGCCTGAAAAGGCGTAGAAAGCAGCTAAGGTATTTATTTCAGACATTGGATACTTCGGACTGTTTCGTAAATGTAGGTATTTGCGTGAAAAGTGTAAACTACATATTCCAGATCGGAATCCCGATCCAGCCGTGAATTGAAAATAATGTCACCAAATAAAACAAGAATAGGACAATGAAAGCCAAGGGAAACTTGATCCATTTACTGCGTATCTGCGGCCAGCGTCTGTACAGTAAATAGGCTCCGATCAACACACCTATTCCGAAAAAAAGCATACCGGCGAAAATAGAAAAACTGGTTGTATTCAGCGTCGTAAACAATTCATTATTCGCGGCATCCGTCAATCCCAGTTTACGATAGGCGAGCAAGAAACTGATCGTTCCGATGGCGGGCAAGCCTAAAATGCCAAAGTCTATTGCTTTTATTTTTCTAAACAGGACCAACGGTAATCCGATAACCGTATAGATCAGGGACAACAGCGCGGCAAGCAGTCCCAGATGAATAAGTGCTTTTTGGAATAGGATCGGTCCATACGACGTTTTACTATAAAAACCATTTCCATAACCCTGAAAGAAAGGACGTCCTTCGTGATCACGACCCACAATAAGCGAGGGGATAATGTTTCCTTTTAATCGAAAAATATGATTTCCCATGTGTATTAAAGAGTCGATCTGTCCGTTTCCCCTTTCGACCACCAGTTTGTCCGCATCTATCGACAAAAGGTAGATCCCATCGAATATTCTCTTGAAAAATTCCCACCTTTCATTCTTGGGATTCATAAATTGGTAGTACCCCAGCATCGGTGCCATTTTTGACGGGTCTATCTTCACACTGCGCATGGTGGGGTGGTCGATGGCTTTGGTTAAAAAGTCTTCAATGAGCTGGGAGACGGGCCAGAGATTGGTATTGCAATTGGCCGCAATTGTATAGGCCAGACCTGCTTCCCGGTTGAAAAATATCCAGGAGACGAATCCTTCTCCCTTCCCGTTGTGCCCCCTGAATGTTATTTTTTTGTTGTTTGGGAATAGGTCGTTACCCAAGGCATATCCCGCCTGTAGCCCACTTTGACCCGCTAGTGTGCTGTGAACTTTTTCCATTTCCAAAATAGCTTTTCCATCCAGTAGATCAACGTTGCTGTTTTGGTCGGCATTTAAAAGGTATTGCATAAATTTGGCCATATCTGCAGCGTCCGATACCAACGATCCGCAAGCCCCGTTGCCGCTTGGCCCGTACAGAGGAAGAAGTGTGTATTTCCCATCGCTAAAGTTATAACCTTTCGCGTACGAAGGCAGCCTTTCACCGTTTAGATCAAATCGTGTATGATCCATCCCCAACGGTATAAGCAGTGCCTGATGGATATAGTTGTCCCAAGGAACGCCCGATACTTTCTCTATTACATACCCTAAAACATTATATCCCGGATTCGAATAGGACATCATTTTACCGGGTTTCCAACGGGAATTCAGCGAGTTCGCTACCGCTTTTACGCCGACTATCCCTTTTAGCGGTTTTCCGGTGATATTTACCATCTTGTTCAATTGTATATCTTCGAACGCAGCGGTGTGTTCTAACAGGTGGACAACCCTAACAGGGTGGGTAGACTCCCATTTGTTGCTAAAGGGAATTTCGGGTGCGATTGCCTGCAATCGGTCATTGAGGTCTAATTGACCCAATGCTATCAATTTCTGGATACCCATTGCTACAAAGAATGTTGTAATGGACGCCAGGTGAAATTGTGTTGTGTGGTCGACTTTTATTTTTTGTTCCAAGTCTGCATACCCCAATCCTCCCGAAAACAAGATGCTGTCTTTCTTTACGATGGAAATCAGTAACCCGGGTATGTGTTCTTTCTGCAGAACGGTATCGATTTCTCTGAGCAATTGGTCTGTTTCTGATATCGGAGAATCATTAAACTGCGGCTGCGCAAATGCCTTATTGGCTACCAATGTTGTGAAAAAGAGGATTAAAAATGGTAGGGTCTGCTTGTTCATTATGATTATTTTTTTGTGAAAGTAACCAGGTTCCGTTTTACCTGGGTTCGCCGTTATCCAACCGAACTGAAAATGCAAATTCAAGGGACGAAACGGTCGTTAATTACGTAGTCCCGGGGAAGGGAACCAGTTGTAGATTCAAAACCCGCGCGTATCCAAAGCCGTAGGCAGGGATCGCCGAGATCAGATTCGAAGTAAGGCGATTAGCGGATGTGGATTATTCGGCATGCTCGTAATTGGTGGCGCCGGTTCGTTTTCCACGTTGTTACATTGAGTCGATGGGATTGTCCCTTTTGACGAGGTCTTTACCGGTCAGTCTGGTGTCCTGCTTACCCAGATTGAAAATTTGGGTGCATTTCAGCATGATTTATCTGATTTTCAATGTCTTATGTGGTTTTGTTGAAGTCTTTTTTGTTAACTTTAAGTAAAATTTATAGTTAATTATAAATCAAAATGTTAATTGTGTTATATAAATTATCAGTTAATAAAGATCTGCTGGCCAAAGTACGAGTTACGGGACTATCTCAGAATGTAAAAAAATGTTAAAAAAAGTGGTCTATTCGAATAAATTCCTTTATTTGCGATTTACTAAGTGTGTGATGGAAATTTGACGGGAGTAAAAGACCGTCAACTTGTTCAAATTAACCACGGGGTCAACTTTTGAATACGCAATTACCTATAATAAAAAATGATTTTTAAAAAGAATGTGCTTGCACTGGTTGTGCTGGTTGTGATTGTATTGGGTGCCAGTTTCATTTTCCTTTCGTCTTTTGACGCAAAAACTGATGATCTATCTCCAACAACAACTCCTCGGGTTGTTGAAGGAAATACGGCTGCCGAATTCTTATATGATTTACCGGTAAGCGAATATGCCATTGAAACGAGTTCCGTAAAGCGGAATGAATTCCTGTCAGACATCCTCCAACGGTACGGTGTCGATTTACCGCGCATTTCAGTTTTGGCAAATAAGTCGAAGGCAATATTTGATGTGCGTAAAATAGGCGCCGGGCATGATTACACCGTCTTCAAGGATAAAGCCGGTAAGACGGCCTATTTTGTATACCAACCTAATCCGATTGATTACATAGTATACGACTTAAGGGATAGCATTTCCGTCTATAAAGGACAAAAGGAGGTGGATACCAAAATTGAGTCCGTATCCGGTACTATCGAAAGCTCACTCTATGAAACATTAGAAGCAAATGGTGCGAGTCCTGATCTTGCTGTTCAGTTGGCTGAAATATACGGTTGGGCGGTTAATTTTTATCGCATCAATCGGAATGACTGGTTTAAATTGATCTACGAACGTAAGTATGTTGATGGTAATCCGATCGGGCCCGGGCGGATACAATCCGCGGTGTTTGGACACGACGGAAAACAATACCAGGCATTTTATTTTGAACCGAATGACGGTCAACCGGGAGCGTATTACGACGAAAGTGGAAAGAGCTTGCGCCGAACGTTTCTCAAGGCTCCATTGAAATACAGCCGTATATCCTCCCGTTTTACCATGAGGAGATTCCATCCCGTCCAACGGCGCTGGAAAGCTCATCTGGGAACTGATTTTGCGGCTCCCCACGGCACCCCGATCGTCGCCACAGCAGCCGGCATCGTGACCGAGTCTCGTTACGGCGGCGGTAATGGAAACTACGTTAAAATCAAGCACGATAACGTGTATACAACACAATACTTACACATGAGTAGGCGGGCCGTAAAAGCGGGGCAGCGCGTTTCTCAAGGTCAGGTAATCGGGTATGTGGGCAGCACCGGACTGGCGACTGGTCCACATGTATGTTATCGTTTTTGGAAGAACGGTCGACAGGTTGATGCCCTGGCTCAGGTATTTCCGCCATCGGAACCCATCAAAGGCGAATACCGGGTTGCGTTTGAGCGGGTATTGAACGAGGGCCAGCAACGACTGGCCAGTATCGGGGAGAAAAAACAAAGTAATCTGGAAATCTACGGCGCGTTGGCATTCCGTATCGAAAATCTCTTCGAGCCGGAAACCGACAACAGTCGTATCCTGGAAGGCTTTTCGGCCGGGATGCTGTAAGCTAAATGATCAAAAAACCCCGGTGATTCACATCAGCGGGGTTTCTACTAACTAAACTAAACAACTATATAAAACAAACCATATAGGACTCTTTCGGGGGCAACTTGTGCCGGTGCGTCAAAGATATAAATTATTTAGAAAGATTATAAATAAAATTAGAATAACTGAATAAATCTGATTTTATTGATTTTTCAACCCTCGGTTTTTCAAGCAATATTTATTTGGGTTGTTTATCGCTTTTGCTACTTTTGGTCTGAATGCCTGAAATAATATGGATGCATCTTATCAATTGGAAATCTGTGCCAATTCCGTCGCCTCGGCAATAGCCGCCGAAGAGGGGGGCGCCCATCGTGTGGAGTTTTGCCAGAACCTGGAAACAGGAGGGACAACACCCTCGGCCGGACAGATTCGGATAGCCCGTCAGCGGCTGACCATCGGTTTGCACGTACTGATCAGGCCAAGGGCCGGCGATTTTCTATATACAGACGCTGAATTTGAGGAAATGAAAGCAGATATTTCGTTTTGCAAAGAATCGAATTGCGATGGAATAGTAATCGGTTTGCTGGATGCTGATGGCCGTGTGGACCAGCGGACGGAGGAATTGGTAACACTGGCGCATCCCATGCATGTAACATTTCACCGCGCGTTTGATGTCTGCAGGGAGCCCTTTGAAGCGTTGGAGGCCATCATTGCATGCGGTTGTAAACGACTGCTTACCTCGGGTATGAAAAACACCGCTTTGGATGGTGTAGGTCTGATTAGTGAGTTGATCGAACGAGCTAAGGGACGGATTGAAATCATGCCTGGTTCAGGCGTCAATGAAGCAAATCTGGCCGATATTGCCCGTTTAACCGGCGCTAGTACGTTCCATACTTCAGCTAAGGCAGTGCTGAAAAGTAGGATGAACCATACCAATAAGGTAGTAGGAGGGATGGGGTTTGAGGTATGGGAATCTTCAAAAGAAAAAATCCGCCATTTAGCGGATATCCTAAAAACTTTATAGAAGTTAATGCACTTGGTTAAAAAGGCAATTATTTTTTTAGTTCGGCCTCTAATTTGGCCAACACCGCATTGTTTTTAACAACTTGGCTTTTGGCAGGCATTTTTGAGCGGCTACCGGTCTCGAGGTTGCGGCCAAGCTTCAAAAATTGCACTTCATGTTTCGCCACCACTTTATTTCTTCTGTCTTTTCTTTTTAAACGTGTAACTCCCATTTTCTTATCTTTTGATGTTAAACGAGGTCGGAAGCGGATTCGAACCGCTGTAAAAGGTTTTGCAGACCTCTGCCTAGCCACTCGGCCACCCGACCCTTTCTAAAAGGAATGCAAAGCTAATATAAATTATTGATAATTGAAAGCATAGATTGTTTATTGTATACGATAGCATATTATTTGTCCATTTTAGCGTAAGTGTATAATAATATATACACTTCAAGTATGAGATGTTTTTGTTTTTAACTTGTTTATATTCAGTTATTTATTATTTTGTTTCGTCTAATGGCGCATATCTTGTATCGTACTCATTGTTTTTAAATAAATAACAAACAGAAAATTAAAGGAGAATTAATATGAAAAAGTTAGTATTAGGAATAATGATGTTAGGTATTTCAGTCGGCGCTTTTGCTCAGGGGCAACCTATGGGTTTCGGTATCAAAGCAGGCGTGAATTTCCCCAAGTACCACTGGTCTGGCACTAACAGTGACTTTGAAACCAAAGCTGCAACCAATTTTCACGTAACGGCATTTTTGGATGCCCCGATTGCTACGGATTGGTTTTATATCCAGCCCGGTGTATCCCTGCAAGGCAAAGGGGCGAAATTCATTGATACGGACAACCTGGAAGCTACACAAAATACGATGTGGATTGAGGTGCCTGTAAATTTTGTTGCGAAGTTTCCCGTGCAGAATGCAGGCAGCTTCTTCCTAGGTGCCGGTCCCTACGTGGCTTTCGGTATCTCCGGAAAGAATAAATACGACAACGGATGGAATACAACAACAGAGGAATTTGAATTTGACAAAGACGGTACAATTAAGGGTACAGACTTCGGGTTTAACTTTATTGGCGGATTCCAGTTGGCAAATGGATTGATGATTCATGGCGGTTACGGATTGGGCATAACCGATTTACGGGGATCTAACAATAACTTCTTCACAGGAGATAATAAATTGACCAACCGGGTGTGGACCGTAGGATTAGGCTTTGCATTATAGAACAGCAAGGTATGATAACAAGAAAGGCCCGCCATTTGGCGGGCCTTTCTTGTTGCTAAAGAAATCATCACACTTTGATTTCTACTTCCACGCCGCTTGGCAATTCGAGTTTCATCAAAGCGTCCACTGTTTTTGAATTGGAACTGTAGATATCCAACAACCTTTTGTACGCACAGAGTTGGAACTGTTCACGTGCTTTTTTGTTCACGTGCGGTGAACGCAAAACGGTGTACACTTTCTTCTCCGTAGGTAGCGGAATGGGACCGCTTACCACAGCGCCTGTAGGTTTCACAGTTTTAACGATTTTCTCGGCGGATTTGTCCACCAGGTTGTAATCGTACGATTTCAATTTGATTCTGATTCGTTGGCTCATTTTATTTGTTTAAAGTTATGGCCGGTCCGTTAGAGCTATTTGCAACGGCCAACCGACTATGATAGTTAATAGCGATATTAAGCATTTACTTTGCCTTTTGCCTTGGCAATCACCTCGTCCTGAATGTTTCTGGGTGCTTCGGCGTAATGGTCGAATTCCATGGTCGAAGTAGCCCGCCCGGAAGTAATCGTACGCAATTGTGTAACGTATCCAAACATTTCCGAAAGCGGTACCAGGGCTTTAATCACCTGTGATCCGGCGCGGGTGTCAATACCTTGCAGTTGGCCACGGCGGCGGTTTAAGTCGCCCATAACGTCTCCCATGTTTTCCTCCGGTGTAAGTACTTCGATTTTCATGATGGGCTCCATCAAGACGGGCTTACATTTCGGAAGTGCTTCACGGAAGGCAGTGCGCGCTGCAATTTCGAAGGAGAGAGAGTCTGAGTCGACCGCGTGGAACGAACCATCTATCAAGCGTACTTTCATACTCGACAGCGGGTATCCGGCCAATACGCCATTGGTCATGGAACTTTCAAAGCCCTTTTGTACCGACGGAATGTATTCTTTAGGAATGGCCCCACCTACGATTTCGTTTACAAATTGCAACGGCGATTTAACGGCGTCCCAATCCGCATCCACCGGTGAAACAACCACTTGGATATCGGCAAATTTACCGCGTCCACCGGTTTGTTTTTTATACACTTCGCGATGTTGCGTAGTGCCGGTGATGGATTCCTTGTAAGCTACCTGCGGAGCACCTTGGTTTACTTCCACCTTGAATTCACGTTTCAAGCGATCGATCAAGATGTCCAAGTGCAATTCGCCCATTCCGGAAATGACGGTTTGGCCGGTTTCCTCATCGGTTTGTACACGGAACGTAGGGTCTTCCTCCGCCAATTTGCCTAAAGCAATGCCGAGTTTGTCGACGTCTACCTGGGTTTTCGGCTCGATAGCCAAGCCGATTACCGGTTCCGGGAACGTCATCGATTCCAAAACAATCGGATGCTTTTCGTCACAAAGCGTATCACCTGTTTTAATATCTTTGAAACCTACTACAGCACCGATATCCCCCGCGCCGATATTCGGGATGGGATTTTGCTTGTTTGCATGCATTTGGAATATCCGGGAAATCCGTTCCTTATTATCCGAACGTGTATTGTATACATAGGAACCGGCATCCAAATTACCCGAGTAAACCCGGATAAAGCAAAGACGACCCACAAAGGGATCTGTTGCGATTTTAAAGGCCAAAGCTGCAAAAGGTTCTTTTACATCGGGCTTACGAACAATTTCCTGGTCGTTTCGTGGATCGGTTCCCCTTACCGCTTCTTGATCCAAAGGCGAAGGCAATAGTTCCATTACCAGGTCTAGCATGGTTTGTACGCCTTTGTTCTTGAAAGATGAACCACATACCATGGGTACGATTGAATTATCAAGTACCGCTTTACGTAGTGCATCCAATACTTCCCGTTCTGTAATCGTGTCCGGATCATCAAAGAACTTTTCCATCAGCGATTCATCATAGCTCGCAACGGATTCAAGCAGTTTCTCGCGCCAATGCGCCACGTCGTCCAACATGTCGTCTGGAATGGGAACTTCCGTAAACGTCATGCCTTTGTCATGCTCATTCCAAACGATACCCCGGTTGTTGATAAGATCCACAACCCCTTTGAAGTTGTCTTCCGCGCCAATGGGTAATTGCAGCGGCACAGCCTCCGCACCCAGCATCTCTTTTACCTGTTTTACGACATTAAGGAAGTCAGCGCCCGAACGGTCCATCTTGTTGACGAAACCAATGCGGGAAACCTTATAGTTGTCTGCTAAACGCCAGTTGGTTTCCGATTGGGGTTCTACGCCATCAACCGCGGAAAATAAAAATACCAATCCGTCCAATACGCGCAGTGAGCGGTTTACCTCTACGGTAAAATCCACGTGGCCGGGCGTATCGATAATGTTGACATTATATTTGTTGCCCCGGTAATTCCAAAACACGGTGGTTGCAGCGGAGGTGATGGTGATACCACGCTCGGCTTCCTGTACCATCCAGTCCATTGTAGAAGCCCCTTCATGCACTTCACCGATTTTGTGATTCACACCAGCGTAATAAAGGATACGCTCAGTGGTCGTGGTTTTGCCGGCATCGATGTGAGCGGCAATTCCAATATTTCTTGTGTATTTTAAATCTCTTGACATGTTGCTAATACTGTTGATTCGCTTAAAAAAAACACACCGATTTTACGGATGATTCTGTTGTCCTTCAAATCGGTGTAATTTCATGGGCTATCTTGCCAAATTTAGAACCTGAAATGCGAGAATGCCTTATTGGCTTCTGCCATGCGGTGCGTGTCTTCCTTCTTTTTTACGGCTGCACCTTCACCCTTGGAAGCCGATATGATTTCTGCGGCCAATTTTTCATACATGGTTTTTTCACCACGTTTACGGGCAAAGTTGATCAACCATTTCATGCCCAGGGAGACTTTGCGCTCCGGACGAACCTCAGTAGGTACTTGAAAGTTGGCACCACCTACACGCCGAGACTTTACCTCGACCGAGGGCATTACATTGTTCAGTGCTTTCTTCCAGGTATCCAAGCCATTTTCGCTGGTCCGTTTTTCGACCAACTCCATAGACTTGTAGAAGATGGTATAAGCAAGCGACTTCTTACCGTCAAGCATCATGTTGTTGACAAAACGTGTAACCTGAACATCGTTAAACTTCGGATCAGGTAAAATGATTCGTTTTTTCGGTTTTGATTTTCTCATCTCATTATCCTCCGTTTAACTTATTTCTTGCCTTTTGTTGGGGCTGCTGCCTGTCCGGGTTTCGGACGCTTGGTGCCGTATTTAGAACGACGTTGATTACGTCCCGCAACGCCCGAAGTATCCAATGCGCCACGAATGATGTGATACCGGACACCGGGAAGGTCCTTCACCCGACCACCACGGATCAATACGATCGAGTGCTCTTGCAGGTTGTGGCCTTCGCCAGGGATGTACGCGTTTACCTCTTTGCCATTGGTAAGGCGCACCCGCGCCACTTTACGCATTGCTGAGTTTGGTTTTTTAGGGGTAGTGGTATACACGCGTGTGCATACGCCTCTTCGCTGTGGACAGCTGTCCAACGCTGGGGACTTACTCTTGTCTTCCAGAGCTACTCTACCTTTTCTAACTAATTGTTGAATAGTAGGCATTTACAGTTTTTAAATTTTACTTTTGTCCTAAACTTATTTTAAGGACGGCAAAGGTAGAGATATTATTTTTGATTATCAAGGGTTTGCTTGATCTTCCCTACATTTTTTCGAGGATTACTTCGATACTGGAATAATATAAGGTGGTTTTGCCCTCGTAGCCGGAATCCGTACCTACGATAATCCATAATATTCCCTGGTGATCGGTCACTGCGGAGAATTCACCCGTTCGCTCAAGGAGCGTGTATTGATATTCGTCCGTGCCGTTTGCCACGTTTCCAATTACTACCATGTCGTTCCCGTTCGTGCAGCATTGCTGGATTTTGTCGATGTTCATGCGGTAGAAATTGTTTTCGTCGGGAGACGAGGTCGGCTGGTCTGTCGTCAGTCCGACACCTATGCCAACTGATTCGCCGGGCGCCCCACCGGCACCTATACCGCCGCTTCTCGCATCGGATGCGATCTGTAACGTAAATCGAGCCTTATAGGTAACTCCCGGCTCAAGACCCTGTACCCTTTTGGTGAGGTACCTGAAAAGATCGTCGCTGCGGTTCATCCCCGAGATCCGGTAAGCCATTTTGGTCTCGTCCAGTGGGGAGGGCAGCGGTGCGATTCCATGCTCCAATTCATAACTTTCAACGTTATCGCCGTTATATTCTGAAAATCCGGCTTGCCAACCGTCTTCGCCATTCGAGAAGTCGGAATAAACGGTCTTGGGCGACCCCGAGCCTTCATCTTTTTCGCAGGAAATAAAAAACAACAGAATGGATGTTGCACCCATTAGCAACCGTAACATAATCATCCTCCTCTTTAGTTGTTAATGATCGCCGTCATCTGATTAAACGGTTTGGTTGAAAGATTGTTTGGGGAAGTTAATTAGTACGCTGGTCTAGAATTGCGGAGTAGAAATTAAAAGTAGAAATTAAGTGCTATAAATTTCCAGGTAACGGTGTTAAGTAGTAACTTTCGAGACAAATGTTAATTCGGACACGGCGGTTTCCACCTTATTAATCGAAGCCTGCCGGCAACATTGCCTTCATATATAAACCAACAGATAGTCATGACCATTGAAAAGATCTTCCAAGACAAATCGATAAAGGCAAAGGCAAAGGTTTCAACGATCGGGGAATGGCTCCTGAACGGAGAACTGCCTTTGGACGAGTTGCTGGTATACGCGGAAAAGCAAAAAGCCACCGACAAAGCAACGTGCATTGAGGCCGTGGAATTTGCCACGAGAAAGACTCCCGGCATCGCGAACGAAAGCCTGCTTGCTTTTGTTACGACAGCGTTAGCGGACGATGAGCCAAGGGTAAAGTGGGAAAGCGCGAAGGTAATCGGAAATATCGCTGCGTTATTCCCGGCTGGATTGGAAAGATCAGTGGCCAATCTGCTGACAAATGCCAAAAATAAAGGAACTGTTGTCCGTTGGGCCGCCGCATATGCGCTGGCTGAAATATTGAAATTAAAGACCAGTGCGAATAAAGAGTTGTTGCCGGAGATAGAGGTGCTCATTGGAAATGAGGAAGACAACGGCGTAAAGAAGAAATACCTCGACGCGTTGAAGAAGGTAAAGAAGTAACGCGTAGGGCCTAAGGCCTAATTGCTGTGTTTTATCAAACGGGCTGATTTTAAAAGAGATGGATTTTGTGCGAAAAAAAACGGGACGATTTTTTTAATCGTCCCGTCGGGTGGAGTCGGAGAGATTCGAACTCTCGTCCAGCCATGGTGCAATATACGCTTTCTACATGCTTAGCATCCGTTTAATTGTCGGGAAAGGGAAGGCCGGACGCTTGCCTATACCGTTTTCCTTAGTTGTTGTGTCTCACCGATCCGTCACAACACCGGCTCGGCCAGTTCCATAAATCGATGCCCCAGGTGCTACGCTACGGAACCAAGCGTAAGCGGGACAAAAGCTGAGCTAATTCTAAATTAGGCAGCTAAGGCGTAGTTATTTTCGCCATTTATAAAGTTGAAAGTTTGGATTAAAGCGCAATACTTACAACGCGCTGCATGCTTACATAACCGCCGCCATCCTGTCAATTCCGGTCGACCCCATGTTAGAAACAGGGTACAAAATTACGGAATTGTTTGTATATTATCAAGACTTGCCGCCGGCTACGTCTTCGCGTCATGGGCCTTTAATAACCCGTTGTAGTATTCCAGCTGTGCAGGACTTAATTGCAAGTTATTTGTGTGAAGGTACGTGCCGAGCTCATCCCAATCTTCACGCATTTCGAGAAACTCAATCGGCATGCGATCGATATGCCGGGCGAGCGCCGGAATGGGATATTTTGCCTTGGTTTGACCGGCTAACAGGGCCACATTGACATCCTTATCGTTAAGATATGGAGTGAACGTCTCGTGAAAGATGATAGCCGCGAGTTTTTCCACGTCAATCGGGCGGTCTAACAACAAGTGAAAGCCTGGATCACTGCTCCGGGTTGTATGTCGCATGACAAACCGTAAGTCCGCGTCGGTCGGTGGCGTAGGTAACGTTTCCAGGTACGCTTGCAGAAACCGCGGAGCGTTTACGGGGTCGGCGGCATCCGTAGCGCCGATAATCAGATTCGCGAGCAGATCGGTTGAACGATCGCCGCTTTCGGAGCGGGATAACAATGTGTAATATTGAGTTTGATCGTCCAACCCGCGTTTGATTTTCACGGCCAGCTCGTACGGGTATTTCTCATCGGCCACACGATGCACCAACTCGCGTTGTTGGTTGTAGATGAGGTAACAACCGATATCCGCGCCGGCGACTTGCGTTTCGATGACAAAGTGCTTGTTCAGAAATTGCGAGATGTGCTTATCTTTCAAAAGTGCGGCAAATCCACCTTCTTGAGGGGGATGGCTGACCACGAGGATGAGCTTATTCGCCAACCTGGCTTGTTCTACGGTGTGCTTGGATAAATTGGCTTTTTCTTTTTGGTTCACTCCAGCGAAGCTCAGCAACGGAGCTACGATGGATGCGATAATTAACGTTTTCATGTTCGTTGCGTTCAAATTTTAGTGTATTTTGAATGTTAACGCTGCGAAAATGAATCTTTGAGATACAACCGGTTGTAGGATAACGGCTACCCCATATTCCTGTTGGTTTTAACCGGTTTGTTAGTGTTTGGTTTTCAGGGAGTTTCAGTAGTTGAATACCTCCTTCCAAAACAGGAGTTGATTTTTAATTTGTCGTCGATTTTTGACAGTAAGCCACTAATCGAGCCTGACCGATACCGCATTTTTGTGAGCCTGCAAGCCCTCCAGTTCGGCCAGTATCTCCACGGTAGGGCCGATATGCCGAAGACCTTCCGCCGTAATATGCTGGAAGGTGATTTTTTTGACAAATGAATCAACAGATACACCCGAATACGAGCGGGCAAATCCGCTTGTAGGCAACGTGTGATTCGTGCCGGAGGCGTAATCTCCAGCACTTTCGGGTGTAAGGTGGCCCACAAATACCGAACCCGCATTGCTTATTTTCCGTAATAGCGGCTCCCATTCGTCGGTTTCTACGATCAGATGCTCCGGCGCATACCGGTTGCTGAATGCGATCGCTTCATCCAGTGTATTGCACAAGATTGCATAGGAGTTAGCAAGGGCTTTGGTGGCCACTGCGGCCCGGGGTAACTTTGCAAGTTGGGCCGATAAAGCCAACTGCACTTCGTCAATCAGCCGCGGATCCGTACTCACTAAAAGGGCCTGGCTATCGGCCCCATGTTCGGCCTGAGCCAGCAGATCGGCAGCTACATACTCGGGATTGGCCGTATGATCGGCAATAACGAGCACCTCGGATGGCCCGGCAGGCATATCGATACTTACCTGGGCAAGACTTTGAACCAAGCTCTTGGCTTTTGTGACGTATTGATTACCCGGCCCGAATATTTTATCAACTTTCGGAACCGTCTTCGTACCGTATGCCATGGCGGCTATGGCTTGTGCACCGCCCACCAGATAAACGTTGTCGATCCGAAGCAGTTGCAAGCAATAGGCAACGTATCCGTTGATGCCGCCCCCGGCTTGTGGTGGCGAACAGACGACGATTTCCTTGCAACCGGCGATCCGCGCCGGAACACCTAGCATTAACAGTGTGCTGGGTAAGACGGCCGACCCACCTGGAATATACAATCCGACCTTTTCGATCGGTCGTGGCTCGCGCCAGCATTTCACACCGGGCATCGTTTCGACAGGCCGCTCTTTGCGCAATTGCGTCTCGTGGAAACGGTGGATGTTGGCAAATGCAATTTCCAATGCACGTTGTTGTTCACGCCCAATGGTCGAGGCAAGGGAAGCGATTTCATGCGCTGTGAGGCAAAGGCTTTCCAAACGAATGCCGTCAAACCTCTCTGCGTAGCCTTTGAGTGCGGCATCGCCGTTGGTTTGCACATCATCCAAAATCGATAAGACCGACTCTTGGATGGCGTTGGAAGGGTCGGTGTTGCGGGTGAGAAGTTGTTGGAGCTCAAGCTCCCCAAGCGATGAGTATGAGAAGGTCTTTAGCATGGCATCCGTCAGATGATGATTTTTTCAACAGGCATGACGACAATCCCCTGAGCACCTGCAGCTTTCAGTTTATTGATTTTTTCCCAGAAATCTTGCTCGGAAATAACGGTATGGACCGCGACCCAGTTTTCTTCCGCAAGTGGTACAATGGTAGGGCTTTTGACGCCAGGTAATAAGGCAATGATTTCGTCAAGACTGCTGCGCTCAACATTCAATACGACGTATTTGGTCTCGGCAGCGCGAAGGACGGACTGAATCCGTTGAATCAATTCACGTACCACCGGATTGCTGTCGATGCCGTTTTTGCTGATCAGAATTGCTTCTGAGGTCATGACGTCTGCGAAAGGTACCAATCCATTGCTGCGCAGGGTGCCTCCCGTAGATACGATGTCAAAAATCGCATGACTTAATTCCAGAGCCGGCGAAATTTCGACCGAACCGGAAATCATCCGGATATCCGCGGCAATGTTGTTTTCCGTTAAGAATTTTTGGAGAATAGTGGGATAAGAGGTCGCTATCGCCTTCCCATTCAGGTCGGCCAATTTACTGATGTCGCTATGAGTTGGCACAGCAATTTTGAGGCTGCATTTGCCAAACCCGAGCCGTTGTAAGTAACGTACGCTGGCCTCGGTCTCAGCAATCACGTTTTCTCCTACTATACCGAGGTCCGCGATGCCGTCCTGGACGTATTCGGGAATATCGTCATCTCTTAAAAACAGAATTTCCAGCGGGAAATTGGAAACGGAAGTTATCAGCGAACTTTTATAATTTTCAAAACTCAGCCCGCAGTTTTTTAGCAGTTGTACCGACTTTTCATTGAGCCTGCCGGATTTTTGGATGGCTATTTTGAGATTCTTCAAGATTGTAAATTATAATTATTAATAAAGACTAACATTTTCTTTGCTTCACGTAGAAACATACAGATTACCATTCGCCGCAGGGGCGATGATGCAGGTGTACGCGATGGAAGAAAGTATACATGTTTACTATTAATAATCGCATGATGGAATGATTCGGCAAATATAGTAGGTAAGTGTCGTGAAACAAAAAATAATGGAAATTAATTTGTGTAGCGATCATTGTATTAGTTCACCAAAACATGTACTTTGGCTAAATCAAAGGAAGTGATATTTATGGCGAAGGATTTGACTAAACAACAGGAAACAGACGAAAATCATGGAACGCAGGTGCTGGAAGAGGGCGTACACCATGTCAATAACCCGGTATTGGATCTGCCGGAAATTGTTAAGAATTACCTGGGGCCCGTAGCGGGATACCATCAGGAAAATAATAACTATTACTTTAGCGATGGCAGTGCGAGCGTAGAAATAAAGGTAGTAAGCGATGAAATCATTCGGGTGCGGTTGGCACCTAAAGGCCTATTTCTGGAGGATTTTTCCTACGCAGTACCCCAATCGGATCAACACGTCGCTGTCTATAATTTTGAAGAAGACCAGCTGGCTTATCGGGTAAAAACCAATACCGTAACCTGCGTCATCAACAAGGCAGATTTTCTCGTATCTTTTGAAGATCGCGAGGGAAAGGCCTACAACAAGGACTATGCACCCATGCATTGGGAAGAGAATCCCGATTTTGGAGGCTATTACGTGTATTGTACCAAGTTAGCGATGGCCAGTGAGGCATTCTACGGGCTGGGCGATAAGCCCACGCATTTGAATATTCGCGGTAGGCGGTTCGTTAACTGGAATTCAGATACGTATTCATTTCAGTTTCATCAAGATCCCTTATACCGCAGTATTCCGTTTTACATAGGTTTGCATGAGGGAGATGCGTACGGCATTTTTTTCGATAATACCTTCAAAACGTATTTTGACTTTGCAGCGGAAGCCCAGGACCAAACGAGCTTCTGGTCTGAAGGCGGTGAGCTTCAATATTACTACATCCACGGCCCGCATATGATGGACGTGGTGAAACGATACCATACCCTGACCGGTACACACTATTTACCGCCCCTGTGGGCGCTAGGGTTCCATCAGTGCCGATGGAGCTACTATCCCGAGAGTAAGGTGAGGGACCTGGCAAAAAACTTCCGTGAACGCAAAATCCCATGCGATGCCATTTACCTTGACATCGATTACATGGATGGCTACCGCTGTTTTACCTGGAATAAGCGATATTTCCCAGACCCGAAAAAGATGATCAAGGAGTTGGCTGATGACGGCTTTCACACGGTAGTGATCATTGACCCGGGAATAAAAGTCGATGAAAACTACTGGGTATTTCGAGAAGGAAAGAAAAACCGGTATTTCTGTCGCCGCGGAGATGATTATTTCATGGAGGGATACGTTTGGCCGGGTCGTTGCCAATTTCCGGATTTTACCAACGCTGAAGTACGCGAATGGTGGGGGGGGCTATTCAAAGGCTTGGTGGAGGCCGGGGTGGCCGGGGTATGGAATGATATGAATGAACCGGCGGTATTCGGTAGAGGAACGTTTCCCAATGATGTACGGCATAATTTTGATGGCTTCCGCGGTTCACACCGCAAAGCACATAACGTCTACGGCATGCAGATGGTGCGGGCCACCTACGAGGGACTGAAAAAGCTGTTTCAGAAAAAACGTCCATTTACCATTACCCGGGCAGCGTATGCGGGTACGCAGCGGTATGCTTCGGTATGGACCGGGGACAACGTGGCGACCTGGGAGCACCTCCGCCTGGGCGCGCTGCAACTTCAGCGGCTCTCCACGTCCGGTATGCCGTTCTGTGGTACGGATATCGGAGGGTTCAGCGGTGAGCCGGATGCAGAGCTGTTTACCAGGTGGATACAGTTCGGTGTGTTTTCTCCGTTTATGCGTGCGCATTCCGCCGGGGACACCGCCGAGCGCGAGCCGTGGAGCTTCGGCGAAACCCATGAAGCTCTCAACCGTAAGTTCATCGAATTGCGGTATAAACTACTGCCTTACATCTACTCTGTGTTTTGGGAACATGCGAAGTACGGTTTCCCCATCCTTCGGCCGATAACCATGGTAGAACAACGGTTGGAAGGTAACATCCAACGGGAAGAGGAGTTTTGTTTCGGCGACAAAGTACTGGTGTCGCCCGTCTTAAACCCGGGGCAACCAAACAAAATGGTATACCTGCCTGTTGGGGAGTGGTATGACTATTGGGAGGACCGCCTACTCGAAGGAGGGAAGGAACACAAGGTGGATACCCCGATCGACAAAATGCCGATGTTTATTAAAGCAGGGACGGTATTGCCGGAATACCCCGTTATGCAGTATGTCAACGAAAAGAAGATAGATTCGCTTAAGCTCGTAGTCTATCATACCTTGCGGGAGGTCAATTCCTATCTTTATGAAGACCATGGCGATACCTTCGCATATGAACAACAGATATATCTGGAGAAGAAATTTGTGGTGAAAGGCGCCCCCGATAGGTTAAGCATCCACCAGCACGTGGAGGGATTGTATTCCGAGAAATACGATACATATGATGTATATCTTGCTGCACTGCCTTTTAAAATAGGCCAGGTAAAAGTTGACGATACCCTCGTTTCGGCTGAACCGGACGCAACGGGAAGATATTTAATAAAGGTGTCCAAAGACTTTCGAAGTATTCAGATTGTGGGGCAGTGATCGATTTGTTGACATCACGATAGGCTAATTATAAACGGTACCAATTATGCAGGCGGTAGAATTCCACTCGTTGTTTACGGATTTTGACATAAGCCTCTTCCGGGCGGGCAAACACTATAAACTGTATGAAAAGTTTGGGGCGCATGGGCTTTTGCGAAATGAAGTCCGAGGGACCTATTTTGCGGTTTGGGCACCGAATGCCGAGTCGGTATCTGTAATCGGTAATTTCAACGGCTGGAATCCCTATTCACATGTGTTAAACGTTCGCTGGGACGGATCGGGCATTTGGGAGGGATTTATTCCAAATGTGGATATTGGCGAAATTTATAAATATCACATCCGTTCCTATCACGGTGAAACGCTTCAAAAAGGTGACCCGTTTGCGTTACAATGGGAACTCTCGCCAAAAACAGCTTCCTTGGTTTCCACTACCTGGTATGAGTGGAAGGACGATGAATGGATGCGTACCAGACAGGAACATAATGCGCTTAATAAGCCCGTTGCAGTGTATGAAATGCATTTGGGGTCTTGGATGCGCAGCCCGGATAACCCCCAGCAGCTACTGGGCTATCGGGATGTCGCTGGCCGTCTGGTCGAATACATAAAAGAGGCAGGTTTCACGCATGTGGAACTGCTACCGGTCATGGAGCACCCCTACTATCCCTCGTGGGGCTATCAGATTACCGGATATTTTGCGGCTTCATCGCGTTATGGCTCCCCACAGGATCTGATGTTTCTCATCGAGCAGTTACATCTTAACGGTATCGGTGTTATATTGGACTGGGTGCCTTCCCATTTCCCCGGGGACGCCCACGGCCTCTATCGCTTTGACGGATCACACTTATACGAACACGCAGATCCCCGGCAGGGGTATCATCCCGATTGGGGCTCCTATATTTTCAACTACGGCCGTAACGAGGTGCGGTCATTCCTGATCAGTAACGCATTGTTCTGGTTGGAGCGATATCACGCAGATGGCCTTCGGGTGGACGCCGTTGCCTCGATGCTTTACCTGGACTACTCACGAAAAGAAGGCGAATGGATACCCAACGAATATGGCGGGCGGGAAAATCTGCACGCTATTGGTTTTCTTAAGGAATTAAACGAAGCGGTCTACAGCCATTTTCCCGATGTGCAGACCATCGCGGAAGAATCCACGTCCTGGCCGGGAGTAAGCCGCCCGGTGTTCAGCGGCGGACTGGGATTCGGGATGAAATGGATGATGGGGTGGATGCACGATACCCTACAATATTTCAGCCGCGACCCGCTATTCCGGCAACATCACCATGGGCAGCTTACCTTTAGCATGTTGTATGCGTTTCATGAAAACTTTATGTTGCCGCTGTCTCATGATGAGGTGGTACATGGAAAGGGATCGATGGTTTACAAAATGCCGGGCGATGACTGGCAGCGTTTCGCAAACCTACGGTCGCTCTACTTATACATGTATACGCACCCGGGTACGAAACTGCTGTTTATGGGCTGTGAGTTTGCACAGACGGCCGAGTGGAACCATAACCAGTCACTGGATTGGCAGTTGATGCAATACGAACCCCATAAGGGGATGTTTGCCTTCGTTAAAGCGCTTAATCACTTATACCGAAGTGAACCGGCATTGTATGAACAGAGCTTTAGCCCGGATGGATTTGAGTGGATCGAAGAGGGAGACGCTTCAAATTCGGTGGTAGCTTACGCAAGAAAAGGGATCAACGCAGAAAACGATTTGCTGATCATCTTAAATTTGACACCGGTGGTACGTTATTTTTTCCGATGCGGCGTGCCTTCGCCGGGCGAATGGGCCGTGTTGCTCAATTCGGACGACGGCAGCTATTTTGGGAGCGGCATCGAACAACAGACGGTACAAGCAGAACCCATAAGGTGGATGAATAAGGAGTGGTCGGCAAAATTGACCCTGCCGCCGCTGACGGGATTGGTACTTAAAAAAGTGAAACACCATGCCAAATGAATCGAAACCTATCATCCACCTGAGTGCGGAATGCTACCCCGTTGCCAAAGTGGGAGGGCTTGGGGATGTTTTGGGTGCATTGCCGAAATATCTCCAGCAGGCCGGGCTCCATACTTGGGTGGTCATGCCGTGGTACAACAAACCGTTTGTACAGCAGCACACGTTCGAACGGATTTATACCGGTAATTTTCTGCAGGGGTCAAGGCCGTTGGAAATGCAGGTGTACCGCGAAAAGGAAAGTGTGTTGGGATTCGGCTTATATCTGATCAAAATACCGGGACTACTGGATCGCGATGAACCGTATGGCTATTCGGATGAAAGTGAACAATTCATGGCCTTTCAGCATGGATTTCTGCATTGGATTACCGAAACCGGAATTCTGCCGGATGTGGTGCATTGCCATGACCACCACACAGGGCTCATTCCTTTTTTGATGTACCATTGTGAACGTTTTAAGGCATTGAAACAGGTTCCGACCGTGGCCACGGTGCACAATGGACAATACCAAGGGTGGATGGATTGGAACCGGGCGATTCTTTTGCCACCGTTTGACACGTGGAAATGGGGACTGCTGGACTGGGACGGGGTCATCAATCCGCTGGCTGCCTTGATCAAATGCTGCACCGTTTTTACAACGGTATCAACGGGATATTTGGACGAGCTGATGGTACAAGCCAACGGCCTTGAGCGTCTGTTTGCCATGGAACGTGCGAAGGGCGTGGGCATTGTCAACGGCATCGACACCACCGTATGGGATCCTGCGCAGGACGGGATGCTGCTCCATCATTACCAGAGTTCTAATGTGCAAACCGGCAAACGCAGAAATAAAGCGTCGTTATGCGACGCCTATGGGCTGGATCCCGAAAAGCCTTTACTTGCTTACATCGGACGGTTCGCGGGGGAGAAAGGGGCAGATCTTTTGCCCGAAATTATCGAAAACTTATTGGGCGATGAAGCTGTTGATCTAACGATGATGGTATTGGGTTCCGGAGACGCGCAAATACAGGATAACATCGCTTATCTGACCGAAAAATACCACGGAAAGCTGGGCGCTTACATCGGTTACCAGGAAGAACTGTCACACCGGATTTATGCCGCTGCGGATTTTCTGCTAATGCCGTCGCGGGTGGAACCTTGCGGCCTCAATCAACTCTATTCCATGCGGTACGGCACCCTGCCGGTGGTTAGGAGTACCGGGGGGCTTAAGGATACGGTAAAGGACGTGAGTGAGGAGAAGGGGTACGGCATCACGTTCCTCCATATGAACGCCGCAGACGCTGTACAGGCCGTTCGCCGTGCATTGATGTTGTACGTCGATAAGCAACGGATGCAACAACTGAGAAAATTTATGATGAAGCTCGATTTTTCGTGGGACAAATCGGCTGCTAAATATGTGGAGATTTATCAAAATATAACCGAATAAATTATGATTAAGCACAACGTGATTTCTGTCGTATTGGGGGGAGGGAAAGGGACACGCCTGTATCCATTGACGCACCAACGTTCCAAACCTGCCGTTCCCATTGCCGGCAAATACCGGCTCGTAGACATTCCGATCTCCAACTGCCTCAATTCGGGATATAACCGGATTTTTGTGTTGACTCAGTATAACTCTGCATCCTTAAACTCCCACATTAAAAACACCTATAATTTCAGTGTGTTTAGCAAGGGATTTGTGGACATACTTGCGGCGGAGCAAACCAATGAGGGCGAAAAGTGGTATCAGGGAACGGCAGATGCCGTGCGGCATTTATTGCGTTACCTCCAACATCACGACTACGAACATTTGCTGATTCTTTCCGGTGACCAGCTTTATCAAATCGATTTTCAGGAGATGATAGAGAACCACATCACCGCGAAGGCCGAAATATCGGTTGCGACGATCCCGGTGAGTGCCAAGGATGCTACGTCGTTCGGAATACTCAAGTCTGATGACGAGGGGAATATTACGTCGTTTATTGAAAAACCGGATAGTTCATTGCTGCCACCTTGGGAATCCGAAGTAAGTGAAGAAATGAAGGCGGAAGGCCGGGTATTCCTCGCCTCCATGGGAATTTATGTGTTTAACAAACACGTGCTCAAAGAAATATTGGATGAAAGTCCCGGTGTGGACTTTGGCAAAGAATTGCTGCCCGAAGCAATCGGTAATTACCGCATACACAGCTACCAGTATCCCGGATATTGGACCGATATTGGTACGATCGATTCTTTTTTCGAGGCCAATATCAGTCTCACTGACGACATCCCGAAGTTTAATTTGTTTGATAAACATACCATCTTCACCCGGGGTCGGATGTTGCCACCCTCCAAGGTATCGGGCACTAAATTGGACAAAGTGGTAATTGCGGACGGTTGCATCATCGCCGGTGAGGAGATCGAACGGTCGGTGATCGGCATCCGTTCGCGTATCGGTGCCGGAACGGTGATCAAGACGACGTATATGATGGGGAGTGACTTTTACCAAACGCTGGAGGAAATCGAACGAGTCAAGGAACAGGGCAGCCCATTGGTAGGTGTCGGCGAAAACTGCTACATCGAAAATGCGATCCTCGATAAAAACTGTTGCATTGGAGACAATGTGCGTATCAAGGGCGGTGCGCATTTGGAGGACGGCGATTTTGAAACCCACGCAGTCCGCGACGGTATTATCGTGGTAAAAAAGCGTGCGGTCATTCTATCCGGCACGGAAATCGGTTAATTTCGTATTTTTGCCGAATGGCAAATCTTGATACGATTGTCGCGTTGGCCACCGCCACAGGTAGCGGTGCCATCGCGGTTATCCGCCTTTCCGGTCCGCAAGCAATACCGATTGTAAAGGGGGTTTTCAAAGGCAAAGACTTGGCCAAACAAGCCTCACACACCGTGCATTTCGGTACCATACGGAACGGGACAGAAATATTGGACGAGGTTTTGGTTTCGTTGTTTGTCGCGCCCCATTCTTATACGCGCGAAGATGTCGTCGAGATCTCCGCGCATAACTCACGGTACATCATTGAGCGCATCCTCGAGCTATTGATCCAACGGGGCGCCCGTGCAGCCCGCCCCGGCGAGTTTACGTTACGGGCGTTTCTCAACGGGCAAATGGATCTCTCGCAGGCAGAAGCGGTAGCTGATCTCATTGCTTCTACATCGGCAGCTTCACATTTGGTAGCCATGCAGCAAATGCGCGGTGGCTTTTCTACGGTGTTAAAGCAGCTCCGGGAGCAGTTGATCCAATTCGCTTCGCTGGTGGAACTTGAACTTGACTTTTCGGAAGAGGATGTAGAGTTTGCCAACCGATCCCAGCTTGAGGCACTCATAGTGGAGATAAACCGTGTCATTCATAAGCTGATCGGGTCGTTTGAACAGGGCAATGTGTTGAAAAATGGAGTGCCGGTAGTCATTGCCGGCCGGCCCAACGTAGGTAAATCTACACTGCTCAACACGTTACTCAATGAGGAGCGGGCCATTGTTTCGGACATCGCGGGCACCACGCGCGATACCATTGAAGATGAAGTAAACATACACGGCGTAACCTTTCGCTTTATTGACACGGCCGGCATCCGGGATACACGCGACGTCATCGAAGCCAAGGGCGTGGAGCGTACGCGTGAAAAGATGCGAAAAGCACGGCTTATCGTATACCTTGCAGACCCGCAGCAGGATGACCTGGACGAAATAAAAAGCCAGTTGGCAGAAGTGGCCCAATTGGGTGTGCCGTACGTCACAGTGGTGAATAAGGTGGATCTGCTGACGCGCGACCATGTGGATACACTCAATGCCATCAATCCGCTATTCATCTCGGCCAAGAATAATACGGGGGTAGAGGAGCTAAAAGAAGAGCTGTTGCGAAAAGTGAACCTGCACAAGCTTGACGCCGGTGATGTGCTGGTGACCAATGTGCGCCATGTAGAAGCGCTGCGCAGGACGGAAGAAGCTCTGCAGGGGGTACTTCTGGGTATCAAGGGTTCGGTTACGTCTGATTTCCTTGCCATGGATATCCGGCAGGCATTGCATCACCTCGGTGAGATTACCGGATCGGTGTCTACCGATGATCTGCTGGATAATATCTTTTCGAAATTCTGCATCGGGAAGTAACAGGAAGTAACAGAGAGCATACGCAGCTATATTTCACAGGATACCTAATCTTCCAAGGTACACATGAGGTACATATGTGGTACGGAACAGGTACATATACCGTGCGGATAGCGTAACGAGAGGTTGGTTTGGAATAACGTGCCGGGAAAGTTATATTTTTAAGTGTGCTGAATGTTCAGGCACAGATTATAAACCACCACAGAAATGAAATTGAACAAAGCCGTTTCCTTATTAGCCGTATACACGATCGTCGTCCCCTGTTTAAGTGCTGCCCAACCTTCAAGGGTACAGGAAGTGGAGCAGGCTGTACAAGCCTTGACCGGGGCAATGATTGATGCCGATGGTCCGATGTTGCGAAAGCTCACAAATAAGGCCCTGTCGTATGGTCATTCCAGCGGGAAAATTGAAACCCAATCCGAATTTGTGGAAACATTGATAACCGGTATGTCGGTTTTTGAGGATATCCAATTGGAAAGCCAAACGGTGGAAGTAGTGGATGATACCGCTATTGTCCGGCATGTGTTGTCAGCAAAGACTAACGACAAGGGAAAGGGACCAGGCACCGTGAAGCTGGGTATCCTGCTCGTATGGGTAAAACAAGAGATGCAGTGGACGCTACTCGCCCGGCAGGCAGTTAAGGTTCTCTGATTTCGGTATTTTCCTCTTCCTCTTCAGTTTTCCGCTTTATCGTAAACAGCCGCCGGAGAAATTCATCAAACGTATAGAACTCCTGGCGATAGACGAGGCCCAATGCACTGACATAGTTCTCGTTGTTTGTAAGCGGCAAAAAATTCCGGCTGTTGAGCCGATTGGATCCACGTAGCACCAGACGCCCGTCTTTGCGGATGAGGTAGAGGAGTTCAGCGTCGGTTATCACGCGGTCGCTGAACACATTCAGATCGTTGAGGTTCCGTCTATCGGTAACACCGCCCGTAAAAATCAACCGGTCGTTGAAAAGTCTTACGGATGCACTTGCATCATTTAAGGAGCGAATATTTAAGTCTACAAACTTCAAGTTTAACGATTGGGAAATGAGGTTGTTCAGTTGGTTAAAAGCTAACTCCGTGCCTGCGCTCAATAAGGTGTTATTCAACTCCCGACTGAAATCTGCTTCCGAACCGGGAACGAAACTACGGCGTACAATCAAACTCAGCGCCTGCTGGTTTATATTATTGGCATCGCTGAGGTAACTCTGAAGTTCGTCCTTTACGTAGGGGTCGTTGGGGAAATCAAGGGCAAACGTAATGTCGGGACGCATGAGGTTGCCGCTTAGATTCATCACGGCGTGTGCGAGTACGCGCTGTTCCACCGTCTCCCTTCCGGCGGCATTATAAAGCGGCCCAAGGCTGGTGCGCTGTCCATATACCGCCGCTAGGTTGACGGTTGCGTCCGTCGGTTGTCCTGTCCAGCGAATATTACCTCCTTGGTTGATGTCGAATATTTTATTGATAAAGTCCTGAGCCGTAAATGTGAATTTCCCACTATTGAATGTATAGTCGCCAAACATTTCGAAATCCCCAAGACTCGATACACGAAGGGAAAGCAGCCCCTCACCCCGTCCGGTCAATTCGCCCAGATCGGTATACAAGCTGGTTTCCGCCGCGGGGGTAATCTGTAAATCCATGTTCATGCTTAGTCCGCTGAATAAACGGGGTTGCGGGTGTTGCGAGTTCAGCGTGTCATGATTCACAAAATGGATGAAATCATTATCGCTCACCGTGCCCGTCGCATTCAGGGGGATATAAAAATGCGTGTTTTCTTCGGTTCGCGCCTGTATGGATATATTCATGCCATCTGTGGGGCCGTTGAAAGCAAATTGTCCGGTGCCATAAGCCGTGCCATAATAGAGCGGATTGTCTCTGAAGGTAGTGTTCAAAACCAGAAAATTGGTTGCGTCAATGTTCACCCGGATGTCCGGAATCAACGGGTTGCGCATATCTACGCTGCCATTGGCGATGGCCTTATTGTTTTTAGGGTCCGTAATGGTCAGATTATTAAGTAGGATGGTGCTGTTGGACAGGGATACCTGATCATTGATCCGATAAGGTGTTTTGAGGTAATTTACCGTAAACCCCGCTTCGTGCAGGTAACAAACGCCATTAACCTGAGGTTCGGTTACGGATCCCACAATACGCAAATCGGCCGAAATTGTTCCGCTGATATCTGAAACCAGTTTACTGAGAAAAGGCTGGAATAACACCAATTCGGTTTGGTTTACGTCGGCTTCTATAGCCAATTGATTTGTCGTAGCAGCGGCATCGTACGTGCCGCTGGCCATCAACGTTTTTGTTCCGCCGCGCGTGGTCTCTAATTTTACGTTCACCAGTTCACGTACCTGGTCAAAATTAGCTTGCAGGATCATATCTCCTACTTCGGTACGATTAACGTATACATCTTTGGCGGTAATGTCTGCCGACAAATACGGGTTTTTCAAAACGGAAGATATCTCCATGTGACCGTCGAGTATTCCGCGTAGCTGAACGCCCGAAGGCAGCGTGGCCGAATTGAAGGTGGCAAGGTTGAAATTTTGAAACGTCACCAGCGTCTTGTCGTTCGGTTTTTTAGAAATAAAACCTTCCAATCGAGCAACTTGTTTGTTGTTTGAGATTTCGAGATCTTGGATGCTGAATCGATCACCGTCTAAAAGAAACGATGTGTTTTTATCAAGTTCCCACGGTTCATGGTTCAATATAAGGGTTGATGGAAGTACACCCATTTTTATGGGCTTCCCTTTCTCAAAGCTAATGAGCCCATTAAAATCCAATTGGTTGCCGGCGGTTACATCAGCCAGTTTTAGATTGGTATGCAGACTGTCGTTTGCCAGGGTATTGGAAAGATTCACATTGTTCACGTACAGGCTGTCGGATACGCTGACCCGGTCGGCCGTAAGAAACAGGCGCAGCGCCCCCGAATGGGCCGATTCGTCAACGATTAACCGGTCTATGACCAGCGTACCGTGTGATAGCTTGGGTACGAGCAGATTGATGTTGGCAACATTATCGGCTGTTGAAAAATGGCCGTTGGCGAAGGCTCCTTTAGGTAACATCAGCTTAGGAAGCCACAGCGCGGTGACGGGAGCCGCTTTTTTGAGTTCAAGGTTGAAATCAAAGGCTTGTTTTCCCAATGGCCCGACCTTTAGATCCATGGAAGGGGCGTATTGCATCGCCACCGATTTAAAGTAGCTGCCCAGACTGGTCAAATCTATTTCGCCATGCAAAGTCGCATCTGCAAGGTCCGATCGAATGCGCAGGGTGCGATGCTCCTGATTACCATTGGCGGATAACGTCAGCGAATCCACCACATACCGATCTGTATTGGTTAGGAACTGCACGTTATGTAGGGCAATATCCCCTTGAATGTCATTGATTGTATTCCCTCTGAAATTGCTGATTATCGATGCGTGTTCCAAGGTGACGGGCGATTTTCTGTAAAAGGCTAGGGGGTAGAGGTTCGCATATTCGACTTCCGCGGTAAAGGCATATTCCGGGAATTGGGGATTGAAGTTTATATCGCCATCAAAGTGAAGCCGTAGGTTGGGGTCGTAAACGGCTACGTTGCCCGCAAATTGCATTTCGGCGAAAGTGCCGCCGAGATCAATGTTGCGGTATCGGTATCCCCGGAAATCGAGGTAATCAACCTGGCCTTTCACGGTACTGTTTATGTCCTTTACTGCAAAGCCACTTCCGTTTATCGTGACATCAAATCCGCTGGATCCAAGTTGTTTCTGCTGTAATAGTGTGCCCAAATCAAATGCGGTTGTCAAAAGTTGACCGGAATAGCTTATCCCGTTGCGGATATTGAGATCTATATCGGTCGTAACTGTGCCAAGCCGGGTTTCAAGCACGCCATTGGCGGTAAAGTCGTGGTAAAGCCCACGAAGGGCGCCCTGATAGGTGACGTTGCCCATGTGTTCAAAAAATGCGGGCAACTTTATTGGAGGCAAATTCCCCAGTTGGGGTACCAGGGTTTCGATATCATGGCTATTGGTCGACAAACGGTTCAGGTGCATGTCGAACAGGGTTTGGTTGATGTCCGGCAAGCCGTGAATGGTGAAGTTTCCTGTCAAATGGGTGTCATCACTTGCCCGCAGCGTGACGTGTCTGGCGTTGATAGCTGGAATTTTTCCGAAAAACGTACCTGACAAGGTGACGTCGAAACGTGTTGTGGCGATTTTTGGTGCGAAAAACTCGAGGTCCTTGGAATGAATCCGCGCATCGTCCAGGTTTAGTTCGATATCAACTGCATGGATAAAATTACGGAAAGACGAGAAGTTATCGTATCCAAGCCGGAGGTAGTCACGAAGTCGGCTACGATTGGTTTCTAGGTATAATTCCCGAAGTTCAATACTGTTGGTGTCGATTAAAGCCAATGTGTTCAATTCACGGACCTTGAAACCACTTTGTTCATTGAAACGGAGATTTTTAATGGTCGATTTGAATAAATGGTTGGTAAAGTCGATGTCGGTGAACTCACCGTTCAGCCCGTTGAGCTGGATATCGTTGAAGTCGATGCCGCTGTTTCTGGAGCGTCTATCGACACGTTTGTATCCGAATGAAGTGTTAGACAAAGTTACCGCACGAAAGTCGAGCTTTATGCGCTTTCTGTTCTCTCCCGGCGTCGGTGCCGTTCGAAAGTAATCGATTAGAAAGGCGAGGTTATTGCGATTGGAGTCGCCTTTCACAAAAAAGCGGCTATCCGTAACGGCAAGTTTCTTGATAGTGATTTGCTGTTCACGTAGTTTCCAGAGATCTAACGATGCTGTCAATTTGTTTGCATATAACAACGTGTCGCCATCTCGATCAGCGATATAAAGCCCGTTGAGTACCAGGGAAGAAAAAGGCTTGAGGTAGAGCCTTTCCAACGAAATTGTCGTCTGAAGCTCGTTGGCAAGATACCTAGCTGCTCTTTGCGCAAAATAGGTTTGAACAGGTTGATATCGCAACGCGAAAATTAGACTCGCCGAAAGCACGAGGATTCCGGTTAACGTCCACAACGATATCTTTAATATTTTTTTGATAAATTTGCTCCTAATTAAGCGTTCAAAATAGTATCCATGTCCATTATCCTTGGCATTGAATCTTCATGCGATGAGACATCCGCCGCCATTTGTATAGACGGAAAAATCTGTTCGAATATTATTGCTAATCAAACCGTCCACGAAAAATTTGGCGGTGTAGTGCCGGAGCTGGCTTCACGAGCACATCAGCAAAACATCATTCCTACGGTGGAACAGGCCGTCCGTGCGGCAAAAGTACATAAAAATGACATAGATGCGGTAGCCTTTACACGCGGGCCGGGATTATTGGGGTCATTACTTGTCGGGACTTCATTCGCCAAAGGCTTCGCGCTGGCACGGAACATTCCACTAATTGATATTAACCACATGCAAGCGCATATACTTGCGCATTTTATCGAAGAACCGGCTCCTGAATTTCCGTTTTTGTGTCTTACGGTTTCCGGAGGCCACACACAATTGGTGCTAATGAAGGATTATTTCCAAATGGAGCTGATCGGGCAAACACTGGATGACGCCGCCGGAGAGGCTTTTGACAAAACCGCAAAAATACTGGGACTCCCGTACCCGGGCGGACCGTTGATTGATCGCTATGCGCAACGGGGGAATGCGAACGCGTTTGCATTCCCCGAGCCTCAGATTTCTGGCCTGAATTTCAGTTTCAGCGGCTTGAAGACGTCGATCCTTTATTTTGTACAGAAAATGGAAGCAGAACAGCCTAATTTCATCCACGATCATCTCGATGATATATGCGCATCAGTGCAGGCGCGCATTGTGTCCATCTTGATCAGTAAATTAAAGCGGGCAGCAGAAGCGACCGGGGTGATGGATATCGCAGTGGCCGGTGGGGTTTCCGCTAATTCCGGACTTCGGGCGGCCGTAACCGAACTGGGTGAAGAACAGGGCTGGCGTGTATTTATTCCGAGATTCGAGTATTGCACAGATAATGCAGCCATGATTGCCATCGCAGGGCACTATAAGTACCTTGCTCGCGATTTTGTAGGGCAGGACGTGGCACCGCAGGCTAGATATGGTTTATGAGAGCTGGCCAACGGCCCCGTAGCTGACAACTAATACACAAAAACTCAAAAAAAACAAATACATGAACTGGACTCCCAATGTGGACCGTTACGAAAACATGCTGTTCAACCGTTGCGGACGGAGCGGATTGAAGCTTCCCGCAATTTCTCTCGGGCTGTGGAATAATTTTGGCGATACGATTCCGCACCACACGAAACAGGCGATATGCCGGCAAGCGTTTGATTTGGGCATTACCCACTTCGACCTGGCTAACAACTACGGCCCTCCGGCAGGCAGTGCCGAATCCACGTTTGGCCGGATACTGAGAGAAGACTTTGCCGGTTGCCGCGATCAGCTGATTATTTCTTCAAAAGCGGGGTATGAGATGTGGCCGGGCCCCTATGGCGAATGGGGAAGCCGAAAATACCTGATAGCGAGCTGCGATCAAAGCCTGAAAAGGCTGGGGGTTGACTATGTTGACATCTTCTACTCGCATCGGTTTGACCCGGAAACACCCCTGGAGGAAACCATGATGGCGCTGGATCATATCGTGCGGTCGGGTAGGGCACTGTACGTAGGGATTTCGTCGTACAATTCCAGACGCACGCGGGAGGCAGCGGCAATTCTGAGGGAATTGGGCACACCTTGTCTCATTCATCAGCCAAGTTATTCGTTGCTTAATCGTTGGGTGGAAGACGACGGATTGTTGGAGGCATTGGACGAATTGGGTATCGGATCGATTGTTTTTTCTCCGTTGGCACAGGGATTGTTAACCGATAAATACCTGAACGGAGTGCCCGCCGATAGTCGGGCAAAAAATATCAAGCATTTTTTTCATAGCGACTTTCTGAACGAGCAAAATCTGGCAAATGTAAGGGAACTTGATGCGATCGCAAGGCGGCGTGGACAGACACTCGCGCAGATGGCCATTGCTTGGGTGCTGCGAGACAGACGCGTCACGTCTGCGCTGATCGGTGCCAGCAGGCCGGAGCAGGTAGTCGATTGTGTAGGAGCATTGAAAAATCTTGATTTTTCTGTCGATGAACTGGCAGAAATCGACACTTACGCCAAAGACGGAGGCCTCAATATCTGGGCAAAATCGGCAGAACTTGGGTAGTTTTATCTACCCCTTTCTTTCCATTGTCTGCTAAAAGACTTTTCAGCAAGCTCAGGTAGCTTCCGGTGTTTGCCCCATGCTTTCCGGAAAAACCGTCGGAGCAGAAAGTTTTTGATCTTTCCACCGAATAGGTCGATCATTTTGCGCTTGGTGATTGCAAAAGTAAAGCCCTTCCACGCTAATTTTTCAGTTTTGGCGACGATGCCCTTGCTTACCGCGTCCCGCCGGTTAAGCAACAACATCTGATGAATGTCTATTTTTACGGGGCAGACTTCAGAGCACTTCCCGCATAAACTTGACGCATAGCTAAGGTGCTTAAACTCCTCCATTCCTCGAAGGTGAGGGGTAATCAGCGAACCGATAGGCCCGCTGTACGTGGTATGGTAGGTATGCCCGCCCACATTTTTGTAAATGGGGCAGCCGTTTAGACAGGCACCGCAACGAATGCAATATAAGCCTTGTCGTTGTTCCTTTTGCGCCAATAAATCGGTGCGGCCATTGTCCAGAAGTACTACATACATTTCCTCAGGTCCGTCCGTTTCGTCTGCTTGCCTGGGGCCACCGATAATGCTGTTGTATACGGTAAGACGCTGCCCCGTACCATGACTGGACAACAGCGGCCAAAACAAATCGAGATCCGCCAGGGAAGGAATGATTTTCTCAATGCCTACAATGGCGATATGAATCTTGGGGAAGGTTGTTGAGAGCCGTGCATTCCCTTCATTTTCCGTAATGGCAATACTGCCCGTGTCGGCAATGAGAAAGTTCCCTCCCGTAATGCCTACATCTGCCGACGTATATGGTTCGCGGAGTAGTTCCCGTGCTTTGAGGGTGAGTTCCTGCGCACTTGCGTCAATGGGCGTGCCGAAACGCTGATGAAAGAGCTCGGCAATATCTTGCAGGCTAAGGTGCATGGCAGGGGTGACGATGTGGTAGGGCTTTTGGCCAAGTAGCTGTACAATGTATTCGCCAAGATCCGTTTCCAGGGTTTTGACGCCTTTTTTTTCAAGAAAGTCATTCAGATCAATTTCCTCGGTGGTCATGGATTTTGATTTCACCACCGTTTTCGCGCCGGAACGCTGCATGATTTTCCAAATTTCTTCCCGTGCCTCGTCGGCGTCGTTGGCCCAGATGACTTTACCACCCTTTTGGACGAAATTCGATTCAAACTCGGGCAAGAGCTTATCCAGGGTTTCCATCACCCGCCACTTGATAATATGGGCTTTACGTTTGGAATTCTCGATGTGGTGGAAATGGGATAGCCCGATTTGGACCGCGGTATCGTACTTATCAATATTATAATTGATGATTTGCCGATGACGAGGTTCAAATGCCTTGGCAGCACTGTCTTTCAGGAAAGCGATTTCTTGTACAGACGGCATATGAAGCGTATTTCTACACTAATAACGAATAAAAATCAAAAGTGTTGTCATGAGTGCTTCGTCGCGATGGCCAATTCCGTCAATTGCTCAGCGGATAGGCTCGACGGCGAATCAATCATGACGTCTCTTCCGGAATTGTTTTTCGGGAAGGCAATCACGTCACGGATGCTGTCTATTTCGGCAAACAAGGCGACTAGCCGGTCAAAGCCGAATGCAATGCCACCATGTGGAGGCGCACCATATGTGAATGCATCCAGGAGAAAACCGAACTGCTTTTGTGCTTCCTCCGGACTGAAACCAAGGTGCTTGAATAATAGCGATTGCAATTGGCGATCGTGTATACGGATCGAGCCACCGCCCACTTCGGTGCCATTGATAACCAAATCGTACGCATTAGCGCGAACCTTGCCCGGCTCGCTATCCAGCAAGGGGATGTCTTCGGGTTTCGGAGAGGTGAAGGGATGGTGCATGGCGTGATACCGGCCACTATCTTCGTCCCATTCCAGCAGTGGGAAATCCACTACCCATAGGGGAACATACTTGCCTTTATCCCGTAATCCAAGTTGCGAAGCGATTTCGAGACGAAGTTCGCACAATTGCTTCCTTACTTTATCGGTTTGTCCCGCCATTACCAATAGCATATCCCCAGGCTTCGCGTCAAAAGCAGCGGCCCACAGCTCAAGCTGCTGAGGGGTGTAGAATTTGTCGACCGATGACTTGAGTGTACCGTCATCGGCATAGCGGAGATAAACCAATCCACTGGCACCGATCTGGGGGCGCTTTACAAAATCGGTCAAGGCGTCCAGTTGTTTGCGGGTATAGTTAGCACACCCCTCGGCTTTGATGCCCACGACCAACTCGGCTTGGTCAAATACGGGGAATCCCGATCCCTTGAGCACATCGTTCAACTCCACGAATGGCATTCCAAAACGGAGATCGGGTTTGTCCGAACCGTAAAGGCGCATGGCCTGTTCATAAGGCATACGCGGTATGTCACGTAAATCAATGCCTTTTACGGTTTTAAATAAATGTTTGATTAAGCCCTCAAAAACCTGCAGAATATCTTCCTGTTCCACAAACGCCATTTCACAATCTATCTGAGTGAATTCGGGCTGTCTATCCGCACGCAGGTCTTCATCGCGGAAGCATTTCACGATCTGGAAATATCGGTCAAAGCCGGAAACCATCAGCAATTGCTTGAAGGTCTGCGGCGATTGGGGGAGCGCATAAAATTCCCCCGGATTCATACGGCTGGGCACCACGAAATCGCGTGCGCCTTCGGGCGTAGATTTGATCAATACCGGTGTTTCCACTTCCAAAAAGTGTCGCCCATCCAGGTATCTACGTGTTTCTTGAGCCAGCCTGTGGCGTAATATAAGATTGTTACGAAGGGGATTCCGTCGAAGATCCAGATAGCGATATTTCATCCGCAAGTCATCGCCCCCGTCGGTTTCATCTTCAATGGTAAATGGCGGTAGGTTGGCCGGATTCAGTACGTCAAGCGACGTAACCTTTAGCTCGATATCGCCCGTAGCCAATTTGGGGTTTTTGTTTTCCCGTTCAATTACCCGACCGGTGACTTTGATGACGTATTCTCTTCCCAATTCCCGGGCCTTGCTCCGCAAGGCCTCGTCGTCTGCAGCATCAAACACCAACTGGGTGATCCCATAACGATCGCGTACGTCGATAAATGTCATTCCGCCAAGATCACGAGACTTTTGGATCCATCCGCTCAAAATAACTGTTTTACCTAAATCCGAAAGGGTCAATTCACCGCACGTATGTGTTCTATGCATTTTTCCGTTATATTAAGCGGCAAAAATAGCGGTTTTTTCGGAACAACCACAACATCATCAGCACAAGCTTCCGGCGTACGCGCGGCCCAACGGCACATTTTCGCCGTTGTTTAGTAAAATGTTCGATGCACTGCGTGCCCGGATGGCGTCCTTGTTGATCAGATAGGACTTATGTATCCGGATAAATTTTTTGTTAGTTAGGATGGTTTCGGAAACTTCTTTCAAGCATTTGCGGAGCACAAATTTTTTGCTCGTGGTAATAAAGGTCGTGTAGTTTCCTTCGGCGTGCGCGTAGATCATTTCATCTACCGGTATTTTTGTCTTGTGTCTCCCGTCAGGGAGAAAGATGTTTTGGTCTTCTTCTTTTGTCTCAATGTGATTAAAAGCGATCTCGATGGACGCATATACGTCATTTCGGTTGAACGGTTTGACGATATATCCCGACGGCTTCGTTGACTTCGCCGCTTCGATGGTGCTGCGGTCGGCATGAGACGTCAGAAAGATAAACGGGATGCGGTAGTTCCTGTTGATTTCATGCGCGAGATCGATTCCGGTTTTTTCGCCGGAAAGAATAATGTCGATCAGTATTAAATCGGGCTGGCTGCTCTTTATCGCGGATACAGCATCTTCATAGGTCGTTGAAACCCCGCATACCTGGTAACCCAATTCTTCAAGCATATACTCCAAATCCATCGTGATAATAAGCTGGTCTTCTACGATAAGTATCTTTTTTCGTCTCATGGGATCGATATGGTTATAATGACTTTATAATAATTCAGTACCTGATCTGTAATCGCAGGCTAAAGTAGATAGACTGCGCTTTTTTTGTTGTAGGAATTTGCTTACATTATTGTATTCATCTTTTAATCAGCTATTTTGAGTGCTTCCTTGAGGCTTTCATGATAATTGATCATTGACAAGTGCCGTCTTTTACGATCCATACCCTGGAGGTACTGCTGCTACGAGGGGTGGGAAAATCCTTCTCCTGTACTTCGTACCCCAAAATTATACTTCCTCCTTTTGGATTGCCGGTGGCGGTCAAAACGGCACGGTCCCCCTTGTTTAATTGGACACTGACGGCAAACGGAATTGAATCAGGCTGAATCGTTACCTTTCCCTTGCTGGTTTGGTAGGTAATCGAGTTCACGGACGCATCGCTATAAGCAGATACCTGGTAGGTCACTAAGCTTGGTCCGGATACTTGTAATGCTTCGATATGGCAATCGCATTGCTGAGGAAATAACTCCTGGCTTTTATTGCACGATAAAAGTGATAGGATGACTAAGAATAATGTCTTGACAACAGCGGTCAAATGCATAGCAGTCTTATAGGTGTTTATAAGCACAAAGATGCCGATAAAACCAGGGGAAACCGGTTAAAACTCCGCGCTATTTTTGGATTTGTAGCGATTCCACTACAAGTGTCAATTCGCGTCATTTTGGCCAAGGAAACGGGTGATTTGCATGTGGAAAACTTTTTTGTGGGAAAAAGTGGGAGAAAGTGGAGCAAATATCTACTTTTACATCATATTTATTGGGTAACATGTAGGTATGAGTCATCTCATAGGCGAATTTGATTGCAAGTTAGACACCAAGGGAAGGATGGTGCTGCCAGCTGCGCTCAAAAGGCAAATGCCTGAAGTAGAGCAGTCTGGGCTTGTAATTAATCGCGGTTTTGAGAAACATCTTGTCGTTTACCCAAGAGGGGAGTGGGATAAAATTACGGCCCGGTTAGCAAAATTGAATCAGTATGTGGCACGAAATAGAAAGTTTATCCGCGATTTTACACGGGGCGCCACGGAGTTGACATTGGATTCGGCGGGCCGCGTGCTGCTGCCTAAATCCTTGCTGGAATATGCCGGGATCGAAGCGGATATTGTGCTTTCGTGTCAGTTCAATAAGATAGAAGTGTGGTCTAAAGACGCATACAATCAGTTGTGGGAAGATGACGAAGACGATGACTTTGCCGCACTAGCGGAAGAAGTGATGGGTGGAAACTTAGCTGCCGAAGAGGATGAATAACGCGTATCATATACCCGTAATGCTCCGCGAATGCATGGAGGCGCTGGCGATTAAGCCGGATGGGGTGTATGTAGACGTCACGTTTGGGGGCGGAGGGCATTCAAAGGAATTGTTAAGGCAATTGGGCCCGAATGGGAAGCTATATGCGTTTGACCAGGACCCCGACGCGTTGCGAAACGTAATTGATGACGGGCGATTCGTGCTCATTCATCAGAACTTCAGGTTTTTGAAAAATAATTTGCGGCTTCACGGCGTCCGGGAGGTCGACGGCATTTTAGCGGATCTGGGGGTATCTTCCCATCAATTCGATAGTGCTGAGCGAGGATTCTCCACCCGTTTCGAGGCGGTGTTGGATATGCGTATGGATCAGGCCGGAGAGCTGGATGCCAGACAGGTGCTGAATACCTATTCCGAGGCGGAACTTCACCGCATCTTTGGAATGTATGGCGAACTGCAGAATGCGCGCACATTGGCAAAAACGATCGTGACTGCACGGGCCAGTCAGCCGCTTCATACCGTGGAAACGTTGAAAAGCGTGGTAAAGAAAGTGGTTCCACGCGGCAAGGAACATAAATATTATGCGCAGCTATTTCAGGCATTACGCATTGAGGTAAACGGTGAGTTGGAAGCACTGCAGGAATTCCTCCAGCAAAGTGTATCAATGCTCAAACCCGGTGGCCGGTTGGTGGTGATGTCTTATCATTCATTGGAAGATCGGTTGGTAAAGAACTTTATGGCGAAGGGGAAATTTAAAGGAGAGGTGGAAAAAGATTTTTTCGGACGGGAAATTAAGCCCCTAAAGTTGGTCACCCGGAAAGCAATGGTTGCAAGTGAGGCTGAAGTGAGTCATAACAGCCGCGCTCGGAGCGCAAAACTAAGGGCGGCAGAGAAAGTATAGAAAAGCTATGGCAAGGAATGTATATAAACAACAGCCATTGAGTGAAGAACAACAAGTGGAACTGCAAGAAACGGTGGAGGAAAAAGCAGATGCCACCCGTACGTTTTTCCAATCGCTGTTTGGCTCCGATTGGCTTTCGTCGACAGCATTTGTAGGGTACATTCCGTTTATTGCATTTGTCGGATTGTTGGCGATTATATACATCGCCAATAGGCATTACGCCGAGCGGACAGTGCGCGAGATAGATCATTTAGGAAAAGAGGTAAAGGAGATGAATTGGGACTACAAATCCCTCTCGGCCGACCTTATGAAGATGACTACACAAACTGAGATTGCCAAAAGGGTGGACAGCATGGGACTGAAAGAACGTACCGAACCACCCAAAAAAATAAGGATCATCAAACCCAAAAATTAGCGGGTGGATTTTAAATGACACAGACATGAACATCAGAACCGACATATTACTGAGAGCGTACCTGTCCTTCGGACTGATCGTGTTGTTTGCGGTAGCTGTGCTGGTAAAACTTTTCCATTTGCAATACGTGGAGGGAGAAGTATGGCAGGCAAAGGCCGATAGCATGTCTACCCGTTATATCGATGTAGAAGCCGTACGGGGTAATATTTTTTCAAATGATGGTAGCTTGTTGGCTACGTCGGTGCCCGAGTATGACCTCAGGATGGATTTGTTGGCTCCAGGTATTGAAGATAACGATGTTTTTTATTCAAAAGTAGACTCATTGGCCGCTAAATTAGCCCTGTTTTTCAAAGACAAATCATCCGCCCAGTATTCGCGGTTACTGAAGGAAGCCCGGAAGAAAAAAAATAGGTATTATTTAATTAAGCGTGATGTGGGCCACCAGGAATTAAAGCAGGTCCGGGAGTTTCCCGTTTTTAATCTGGGCAAATATAAAGGAGGGCTGATTGCGGAACGCAAAAACAAGCGGATCCTGCCGTTCACTAACTTGGCGGCACGGACAATCGGTTACAAGATACCCACCGAAGATGTGAACGTAGGATTGGAAGGTGCATACGGCGAATACATCGATGGGAAAAGTGGTAAGCGGTTGGTGCAACGCATAGCCGGTGGAGTATGGATGCCGGTGAACCGTGAAATCGAGGTGGCACCGGTCGATGGTTCGGACATTATTTCGACGATCGATGTCAATATGCAGGATATGGCTCAACGTGCATTGGAAAAGCAGTTAATTGCGAGCAATGCTGATAATGGTTGCGTGGTTTTGATGGAAGTGGCGACCGGCGAAATCCGAGCCATTGCCAATTTTACCAAAGATAGTGACGGTAAATACCGTGAGAAATTCAACTATGCCATTGCGCAGAGCGCCGAGCCGGGTTCGACGTTTAAACTGGCGTCTTATCTGGTGGCTTTGGAAGACGGTAAAATTGACACCAATACCATTGTGGAGACGGGTAATGGAACTTATCAGGTGCATCGGCACACCATTAAGGACACGCATGCTTACGGAACGGTGACCGTAAAAAAAGCATTTGAAGTTTCGTCAAACGTTGCCATAACCAAAATTATCAATACCCATTACAAAAACAACCCGGCGGCGTTTACCAAGCGCCTGCATGCGCTGCATCTCAATGAGCCGCTGGGCCTCCAGATCCCAGGTGAGGGTAATCCGCTGATCAAAACACCTGAAAGCAAAAGCTGGAGTGGGCTCTCTCTTCCGCAGATGGCGTATGGTTACGAGTTGAAGCTGACGCCGCTGCAGACACTTACTTTGTATAATGCGGTAGCGAATAATGGAAAAATGGTTGCCCCGTTGTTTGTAAAAGAAATCAGGCACCTCGGAAATACCATCGAGCGCTTCGAGCCCCGTGTGATTGAAGAACAAATCGCTTCTCCGAGCACAATCGGTAAACTGCGTGCAATGCTGGAAGGAGTGATGATTGAAGGAACTGGTAAGCGCTTACGTAATCCGCTGTTTCCGGCCGCCGGTAAAACCGGCACTGCCCAAATGGCCGACGGAGCAGCGGGCTACCGAAACCGGAAATATCAGTCGTCGTTTGCCGGGTACTTTCCGGCCGATAATCCCAAATATTCCATGATTGTGGTGGTTCGTAACCCGCGCAATGGCTACTACGGCGCTTCCATTGCCGGACCGGTATTTCGCGAATTGGCAGATATGGTGTATGCCAACGACCTCAATCTGCAAAGTGATTTTGATCGGATGCGGTTTGTGGGGAATACCGAGCTTCCTCAGTCATTGAAAGGTTCGAAGGCCGCAACACTAAAGGTGTTTGAAGCGTTGGGTATCAAAACAACGTACGCTTCTGCGGAGCCGATGCAGTCGATTGACACGGTTAAGGGAATCTCTTTTTCGGATACCGAGATCAACGAAGGTGTCGTCCCTGATGTGACAGGAATGGGGCTGATCGACGCGTTGTATGCACTCGAAAACGCGGGATATCGCACCCAGGTTAAGGGCAAAGGTAAGGTGGTCTCACAATCATTGGCGGCCGGACAAAAGATAAAAATAGGAACTCCGATATCGATTGAATTGCAATGAGGGCGTTGAAGGACATACTCCACGGCATACCCGTACGTCAGGTAATCGGTAACCTGAATGTAACGGTGAGCAACCTATGTTTCGATTCGCGCAAAGTCGGATCTGAAAGCTTGTTTGTAGCGGTAGTCGGGACCCATACGGATGGACACGGGTTTATCGACGGGGCCATAGCTGCCGGGGCGTCCGTGATACTTTGCGAACAGCTTCCCGAAAAAAGTCAGGATCACGTTACCTATGTACAGGTAGATGATACCGCTTTTGCGTTGGGTGTTTCAGCCGCTAACTATTACGGGAATCCGTCCAAACAGTTGCGGCTTGTGGGGGTAACGGGAACGAATGGGAAAACCACCATTGTAACGCTGTTGTATAAACTTTTTCGCAAACTGGGTTACGAAGCTGGATTGCTGTCCACAGTTCAGAATCAGGTGGGCGACCGTGTTGTAGCTGCAACCCACACAACTCCGGACCCTATCGCACTCAATAGTCTCCTCCACGAGATGGTGGAAGCCGGTTGCGATTACTGCTTTATGGAGGTAAGTTCCCATGCGATCGTACAGCAGCGAGTTGCAGGCCTGAACTTCGCCGGAGGGATTTTTTCAAACATTACGCACGATCACCTCGATTTCCATAAAACCTTCGACGAATATATAAAAGCAAAAAAGACCTTTTTTGACGGACTTGATCGGTATGCTTTTGCACTATCCAATGCCGACGACAAGCACGGGACGGTCATGCTTCAGAATACGTTTGCGCACAAAAAGACCTATGGAATCAGGAGTATGGCCGATTTCAAGGCAAAGGTGATTGAAAGTCATTTCGATGGGATGCTGCTCAACCTGGACGGCCAGGAAGTATGGGTGAAGCTAGTGGGAGGCTTCAATGCCTATAACGTACTGGCGGTATACGGCGCTGCCATCCTGCTGGAACAGGAAACTATGAAAGTGCTTACCGCGCTGAGTAATATCAGCGGAGCCGAGGGGCGCTTTGATACCCTGATCTCTTCCAAGGGCGTCATCGGCATTATCGATTATGCACACACACCCGACGCAGTGCGGAATGTACTGGAAACCATCAACGATCTCCGGAAAAAGGATGAGCACGTCATCACGGTGCTGGGATGCGGCGGTGATAGAGACAAAGCCAAGCGGCCTCAAATGGCAGCTGTCGCGGTAAAAAACAGTAGTAAAGTTATCATCACTTCGGATAACCCGCGCACGGAAGATCCCATGCAGATTATCCACGATATGGAGGCGGGCATTCCTGAAGACCACAAGCGAAAGGTTTTTTCCGTTGCCGATAGGCGGGAGGCGATCCGGGCGGCCTGTCATCTGGCACAGCCGGGGGACATTATCCTGATCGCGGGAAAGGGCCATGAAAAATATCAGGAAATCAACGGTGAGCGTTTTGATTTTGATGACAAGCAGGTTTTAAGTAACGCATTTAACGAACAATAACGCCATATGCTCTATTATCTATTCACTTGGATCGAACAGTACGTACATATCCCCGGGTCGGGCTTGTTCCAGTATATCTCATTCCGTACGGCTGTGGCAGTGATTGTGTCGTTGATTATCACCACGGGATACGGCAGCCGCCTGATTCGTGTTTTACGGGTAAAGCAGGTAGGGGAAACCATTCGGGATCTGGGACTTGAGGGGGAAAAGAAGAAACAGGGTACGCCAACCATGGGTGGTTTGATTATCATTACTGGAATCATGATCCCAACGTTATTATTTGCTAAGTTGGAAAACATCTATGTAATCCTGATGCTGATCACAACCGTCTGGATGGGAGCCATTGGATTTTTGGATGATTATATTAAGGTATTCCGCAAAAACAAAGAAGGATTGGCCGGCCGTTTTAAAATTGTGGGTCAAGTGGGATTGGGGATTATTATTGCCTGTACGATGTATTTTCATCCCCAAATCGTGGTGCGTGAAACGGTGGCGAATCCGGTGCCCGGAAGCCAGGTCGAAGCACACGTACAGGAGAGCACCGGACAAAAATATTATACAAAGGACGTCAAGTCGACAAAAACAAATATCCCCTTTTATAAAAACAACGAGTTTGACTATGCGAAAGTGTTGAGCATATTTGGCCTTAACAGCCCTGTCCTCACATTTGTTGTGTTTTTATTGGTCGTCGTTATTATTGTAACAGCGGTGTCCAATGGCGCCAATATTACCGACGGGATCGACGGACTCGCAACGGGTACATCGGCTACGATCGGCGCCACGCTGGCCATTTTGGCTTACGTATCCGGTAACGTGATTTTCTCGGATTACCTGAATATTATGTATATTCCCAATTCAGGCGAGCTGGTTATCTTCGCAGGCGCCTTCGTTGGGGCATGTACGGGATTTCTTTGGTACAACTCCTACCCAGCCCAGGTATTTATGGGCGATACGGGAAGCCTTGCTATCGGGGGTATTATTGCGGCATTTGCCGTTCTGATACGTAAGGAACTGCTCATACCGATCTTATGCGGCGTATTTCTGATCGAAAACTTATCGGTAATCATGCAGGTATCCTACTTCAAATACACGAAGCGGAAATATGGAGAGGGACGACGGATTTTCCGGATGGCGCCTTTGCATCATCATTACCAGAAAAAAGGGTATCACGAGGCAAAAATCGTAACCCGCTTCTGGATATTGGGAGTTATCCTGGCAATACTGACCATTGTTACCTTAAAAATAAGATAGTATGGCAGCAATACCAACATATCACTATCCGCAGCAAGGTAGAATTACGGTGCTGGGTGCTGGCGAGAGCGGCGTTGGAACGGCTATACTTGCCCAGAAAAAAGGATTTGACGTTTGGGTGTCGGACAGCGGAAAAATTGCCGACCACTACAAGAAGGAATTACAGGAAGCGGGCATATCCTACGAAGAAGGGGCACACAGTGAATCAAAAATATTGGAATCCGATCTGGTAATCAAAAGCCCGGGGATACCGCAAACGGTATCCATCGTGCGGCAACTGAAAGCCGCTCAGATCCCCGTGATCGCCGAAATCGAATTTGCCGCACAATATACCGATGCGAAGCTGATTTGCATAACGGGTTCCAATGGAAAGTCGACCACCACGATGCTCACTTGGCATATTTTGAGCCGCGGTGGCCTCCATGTCGGGTTGGCGGGCAACATCGGGCGGAGCTTCGCTTTACAGGTTGCCCGCGAACAATACGATTATTACGTGTTAGAGCTGAGCAGCTTTATGCTCGATGATATGGAGCATTTCCGCGCCGATGTAGCCGTGTTGCTTAATATTACACCCGACCATCTGGACCGGTATGACCATAACCTGGAAAATTACGTCGATTCTAAGTTCCGCATCATCCGGAATCAACGGCCGGAAGATTTATTTATCTACTGCGCCGATGATCCGATTACGGTACAAGGCTTGGAAAGACACCATCCTTTGGCGACCACGCTGCCTTTCAGTATTGAAAAGCGGATCGAGCCAGGGGCATACTTGAATACCCACAATGAAATAGAAATTAATATACCACACCAAGATACATTTACAATGGATATCAACGAACTTTCGCTTCAGGGCAAACACAATGTGTACAACAACATGGCCTCCGGATTGGTGGCCAAAGCGCAGGAACTCCGTAATGCTTCGATGAAGGAAAGCATGGGGTCCTTTAAAAACATCCCGCACCGCCTTGAATTTGTAGCTTGCATCGCCGGTGTCAATTACATCAATGACTCTAAGGCCACGAATGTAAATGCGGTATGGTATGCATTGGAAAGCCTTGCCCCACAGGTCGTCCTGATTATGGGGGGAGTGGATAAGGGCAATGACTACGAGATGCTCCGCGACCTGGTGCGCACCAAAGTACGGGCTATCGTATGTATTGGGAAGGATAATTCGCGGATCTATGACTCCTTAGAAGAAGATGCGCAGATTATTGTAAACAGCTCAAGTATGCGCGATGCCGTCGAAATAGCATCCCACCTGGCTCAAAAGGGCGATACGGTGCTGTTGTCGCCAGCCTGCGCAAGTTTCGATTGGTTTAAGAATTTCGAAGACCGGGGCGAACAGTTTAAGGAAGCCGTGATGAATTTATAAGAGGAAACCTGATTGTGAGGCTGTAAGCCACCTGTTGGGCACAAAAAAGCCGATAGCTGATAACTAACAAAGACATGGAAAAGGCATTTTCGAAACTAAAAGGAGACCGGTGGTTGTGGATCATCATCATTATCTTATCCGTTTGGTCACTATTAGCCGTATATAGTTCCGTCGGAACGTTGGCGTATAAAGAAGGTAAAGGCACGGAGGTGTACCTTATTAAGCATACGTTATTGATTTTCGGCGGTTTTGCGCTGATGTATTTTTCACATTTGCTGGATTATCGCTGGTATGCAGGTATTTCCAAAATTCTAATGGCCGTTACGATTCCACTGTTGCTATATACGTTGATTTTCGGAGATACGATCAACGATGCAAACCGGTGGTTGACCATTCCGGTGATTAACCAAACGTTTCAAACGTCCGACTTGGCCAAATTAGCGTTGATTACTTTTCTGGCGCGAACATTGACCCGCAAACAGGAAAATATCAAAGACGTGAAAAAGGCATTCCTGCCGATTATGGGTTCGGTATGCCTCATTTTTGCGCTGATTGCACCCGCGAACCTTTCGACGGCACTGATGCTGTTCGGCGTCAGCGTATTGCTATTGATTATCGGGCGGATCAGCATTAAGCAGATTGCGTATGTTTGCCTGGGCGTTTTTGTCCTTCTGGTTTTGGTGGTTTCATTGGGACCCAGGAGACAAACCTATATGTCGCGCGTACAAACCTATCTCAACGGCGAGGCTGCCGACGACGATAAGTCGTTTCAATCCGATCACGCAAAAATAGCAATTGCCACCGGCGGACTATTCGGCAAAGGCCCCGGCAATAGCACCCAGCGGAACGTGTTGCCGCATCCTTATTCGGACTTTATCTTTGCAATCATCATCGAGGAATACGGAACCGTCGGGGGCTTCATATTGGTGTGTTTATATGTGGTACTCATGTTCCGGTGTATCCGTATCGTTACGCTGAGTCCCAAAGCCTTTGGTGCGCTACTGGCTGCAGGATTAGGCTTTAGCCTTACCCTGCAGGCACTGGGGAATATGGCGGTTGCCGTCGGACTCGGTCCGGTAACCGGTATTCCGCTGCCTTTGGTGAGTATGGGGGGCACGTCTATATTGTTCACCAGCGTCGCTTTCGGAATTATTTTAAGCGTAAGCCGGAATATCGACGAGCTGAAGGAGAGAGGCGTCGAAAGCCGCACCAAAAAGGTTGTGATCGGCGAAATTCCGGCAATGGGATGATTTTAATAAACTAATTAATCAGGTAACGACCAATGGCAAAACGTATCATAATCAGCGGAGGGGGCACCGGGGGACACATCTTCCCTGCGATAGCCATTGCTCATGCCCTGAAGAGGTTGGAACCCGCTACCCGGCTACTTTTTGTAGGGGCTAATGGAAAAATGGAAATGGATAAGGTACCGGCTGCTGGCTATGAAATCGTGGGTTTAGATATCCAGGGTATCGATAGGAAATCGCTATGGAAGAACCTTGCGTTGCCGTTCAAATTGTATAAAAGTATCAGCAGGGCACGTCAGATAGTGCGTGATTTCAAACCGGATGTCGCCGTCGGGGTGGGTGGCTACGCATCTGGACCATTGCTCCATACCGCCGCTCAAATGGGCATACCCTGCTTGATTCAGGAGCAAAACTCCTACGCGGGCATCACCAATAAACGTTTGGGTAAAAAAGTCGATAAGATATGTGTCGCTTTTGAAGGAATGGAACGTTTTTTCCCGAAGGAAAAAATCCTTTTTACCGGAAATCCGATCAGGCGGGAGTCGGTCGCTATCCATAATAAACGATTTGAAGCCGCCGAGTTGTTAAGCCTTTCACTCCATCGGAAAACGATCCTGCTGACCGGTGGAAGCCTAGGGGCGCGTACTTTGAACGAATGTATGCGCGCGGGCTTAGATAAACTGGTCAACGCAGGCGTACAGGTGATTTGGCAGTGCGGCGAGTATTATTACGAAGGACTCCGTCGGTCGATAGAAGGGAAGTATCAAGATTATGTAAAACTGACCGCTTTCCTGCACCGGATGGACCTGGCCTACGCGGCTGCGGACGTCATCATCGCCCGGGCAGGTGCCGGTACCATCGCGGAACTCTGTGTGGTAGGCAAACCGGTTGTTTTAGTGCCGTCGCCGAATGTCGCGGAAGATCACCAGACTAAAAATGCGCTGGCATTGGTGAATAAACGGGCGGCCCTGATGGTAAGCGATGCCGAAGCCCCGCAAAGACTGGTCGATACGGCCTTGAATCTGTTGAATGACCGCAATTTGTGCGGAACACTGGAAACGAATATTAAACAATTAGCGATTTCGAATGCGGACGAAGTGATTGCACGTGAAGTCCTGAAATTGGCAGCAAATAAGTAAAAAAAAATAGCTGATAGCGCGATACACATGAACATTGATAACATCAGACAGGTTTACCTAATCGGAATCGGCGGAATTGGCATGAGCGCCTTGGCTCGGTATTTCCGTCACCTCGGCTGTTTGGTGGGCGGATACGATAAAACGGAAACCGCGCTAACCAAACAACTGGTTTCCGAAGGGATTTCTGTCATGTATGCCGACGATTTTACGTTAGTGGATGATTCCTTTAAGGTTCCTGACGAACATACCTTGATTATTTATACACCAGCGGTCCCTGCGGAGCTGCATATTCTTAATCAGTTCCAGCAACTGGGGCATACCTTGTTTAAGCGTTCACAGGTACTCGGACTGATCAGCCAAAACCGGTTTACCATTGCGGTGGCCGGAACGCACGGAAAGACCACTACGTCCACGCTCGTGGCCCATATTCTGACAGAAAGCGGGTATGGCTGCTCAGCTTTTTTGGGCGGAATCAGTACGAATTACGGAAGCAATGTGCTTTTTTCGACCGGCGAAGTGGTGGTAGTGGAGGCAGACGAATACGACCGGTCCTTCCTGACGTTATATCCGGACATCGCGGTAGTGACCTCTGCTGATCCGGATCACCTGGATATTTATGGGGACAAGAATCATTTGCATGAATCGTTCGCCTTATTCCTGAAGCAGCTGCATAAAGATGGAACGAGTATTGTTAAGGAAGGATTGCCATTTGAGGGTAACATACGCTATGCCGCCGGTACGCCGACCGATGCCTATGCCGATCGGATACACGTGAAGAACGGCGAGTTCTTCTTTGATTATATTTGGCAAGGTGGGCAGATAACGGATGTGCACATAGGAGTGCCGGGGAAACACAACGTCGAGAATGCAGTTGCGGCTATTGCCGTTGCGCAACAATTGCAGATCCCCGAAGCGAAAATTGTGAAGGCATTATCATCATTTTCCGGTGTAAAGCGCCGCTTTGAATACATCGTGAAAACCGATAACACGATCTATATTGATGACTATGCCCACCATCCGGAAGAGTTACGGGCGTTTCTCTCGGCAGTGCGGCAACTTTATCCTAAACGGAAACTGACAGCCGTGTTCCAACCCCATTTGTATAGCCGTACCCGCGATTTTGCTGATGGGTTCGCGGAGGTGCTCTCCAACGTAGATACCTTATTGCTGATGGATATTTATCCAGCACGGGAATTGCCGATTAAGGGTGTGGATTCACGGATGCTGCTTGAAAAAATCGCCTTAACGGATAAACACATGGCGACACCGGATTCGATAACGGATTATGTGCGTACACACAGACCGGAGCTGTTGGTAACCGTAGGCGCGGGCGACGTAGATTTATTGGTAGAACCCTTGAAAGCGATTTTGGAAGATGTTTAGACTACGGTCTTATCGATTTAATTGGCGGAATCTGCTGTACGCAGGGGTGGGGGCGCTCGTGCTGGCAGGGTCGGTATTGCTGATGGGATTCATTAATACCAAGAGCAGTGAACAGGCTTGTTCCGACGTGCAGGTCATTGTATTGGGAAATGAGTCGTTCATTGAGCAAAAGGACATCATGGCTTTGTTGGTCGAAAAGTATGGTGAGCTGGTTGGGCGTACGCTGGAATCCATTCCCATTCACGATATGGAGGCAGATTTACGGCAAATTCCCTTTGTTTTTTCCGCCATCGTGACCATCGATATGGACGGTTTGTTAACTGTGCGTGTTAAACAGCGGGAGGCTGTCGTCCGCGTCATCAACGAAAAAGGACTGGATTTTTACATCGACATAGAGGGACATAAAATGCCTGTATCCCTGAAGTATGTTCCGCACGTGCCGGTGGTAAACGGACACATTTCCGAACCATACAATGGTGCGCTCGACAGCATCGAAAGTCAATTGGTCAAAGATGTATTCAGGACCGCCCAATTTATCAACGGCGATAGTGTCTGGAGTAACCAGGTTGTGCAATTGTATGTAAACGAGCAACAAGACATCGAGCTGGTACCTCGTGTAGGCAGTCAGCAGATTATATTGGGTAACGCCGATTCGCTGGAACGTAAATTTGAGAAACTGAAAATGTTTTATACCAAGATTGTACCCAAAACGGGTATGGGCGCATATAAGTCAGTTAATCTAAAATTTGCCGGGCAGGTCGTCTGCGAACGAAGCGATGGTTTTAAGCCCGAAGACATCATCATTCAGGATTCAATACAACAAAATAGAAGCAACATTACACAATAGCGTTATGAAGACCAAAATGAAAACCGAAAGAGACTCGCCAATCGTAGTGGGACTTGACATTGGTACCACGAAGATATGCGTCACGGTAGGCAGGCGCAGCGGAGCGAAAAAAATTGAAATTCTCGGCGTAGGTAAAGCCGAATCCTCGGGTGTGAGCCGGGGTGTTGTAGCCAATATCCAAAAGACCGTCAATAGCATTGTTCAGGCGGTGGAAGAAGCCGGAGGGCAGTCTAACGTGGATGTCAAAGTTGTTAACGTCGGAATTGCAGGACAGCATATTAAAAGTATTCAGCATCGGGGCATTCTTACGCGGAAAGACGATAATGAGATCAGTCGCTGGGACATCGAACGGCTGATCGAAGATATGTATAAGTTGGTGCTGCCCCCGGGTGAAGAGATTATCCATGTGCTTCCCCAGGAATTTACCATTGACAACGAACCCGGAATCAAGGATCCCATCGGGATGGCCGGTCGACGAATGGAAGCTAATTTTCACATCATATCCGGGCATGTGAGTGCCATTAAGAACATTAAGAAATGCATTGATAATGCGTCGCTGGAAGTGCAAGATCTTATCCTTGAGCCACTTGCGTCTTCGGAAGCGGTGTTGGATGAGGCAGATAAAGATGCCGGCGTTGTTCTGGTAGATATAGGCGGAGGAACCACAGATGTAGCCATCTTCCACGAAGGAATCATCCGCCATACAGCGGTAATTCCACTGGGGGGGAATATCGTAACCGAAGACATTAAGCAGGGATGTGCGGTATTGCGCAACCAAGCAGAACTACTGAAAATCCGATTTGGTTCGGCATTGGCCGATGAAAATAAGGAAAACGAAGTGATTTGCGTGCCGGGATTGCGGGGACGCGAACCCAAGGAGATTTCCGTGAAAAATCTGGCATACATTATCCAGGCCCGGATGGAGGAAATCATCGAACACGTCTATTACGAGATCAAATCTTCTGGATACGAAAATAAGCTCATCGGGGGAATTGTCATAACCGGGGGCGGTGCGCAACTAAAGCATCTCGTGCAGCTTGTCGAATACATCACCGGCATCGATTGCCGCGTGGGATTCCCGAACGAGCACTTGGCGAAGAACGAGGTATTGCCGAAAAATGTGTATGACGAACTGAAGAGCCCGCTGTACGCAACCGGAATCGGCCTGCTGATCAAGGGTATCCAGGCAGAGGAAGAACAAGCCGAGCTGAATGAAAAGCAAGGTGTTCAACTGTCGGTCAGGGAGATCACCGAAAAGGGATACAAAGAAAAGGGTTTCTTCAAGTGGTTCAAGGATATTATCAAAGACGGCAACGAGATTGACGACGAAAGTTATTTAGGCAAGAAATAATTTTCAACAACTGCTGTTTTTTCCACATTATTAACAGTTGTGGAAAACTATTGTGTAAAAAGTGCTAATATTACGCTACGATTGTAGGGTCGAATTGAATTTTGTATAACGCTCTTTTCGAGCAAAATACGATTGAGTTATGTCTTTCAAGTTTGAAATGTTAAAGGAACAATCGGCAATTATTAAGGTAATTGGCGTTGGTGGGGGCGGTGGAAATGCGGTCAACCACATGTATAAACAAGGAATCAGCGGGGTTGACTTCATAGTCTGTAACACAGATGCCCAAGCGCTCGAACTGAGCCCTATCCCCAACAAGGTGCAGCTGGGAGCAAGCCTTACCGAAGGTATGGGAGCCGGAGCGGACCCCACGGTCGGGGAGAATTCAGCGATAGAGAGCATCGAAGACATCAAGCGCATGTTGGGATCAAACACCAAGATGCTATTTATCACGGCCGGAATGGGCGGTGGTACCGGTACGGGGGCGAGCCCTGTGTTGGCCAAAGCAGCCAAGGAATTGGGTATTCTTACGGTGGCGATCGTAACCACCCCGTTTGCGTTTGAGGGCAAAAGGAGGCGCGTTCAGGCTGAGGAAGGGCTGGGAGAGCTTCGAAAATATGTCGATTCCTATCTTGTTATTTCGAACGACCGGCTAAGGGACATTTTCGGTAATCTTACCATGACAGCCGCTTTTGCCAAGGCAGACGATATCCTGACTACCGCCGCAAAGGGTATTGCCGAGATCATTACCATTCCCGGATATGTCAATGTCGATTTTAAAGACGTCAGGACGGTAATGAACGACAGCGGCGTAGCTATTATGGGCAACGCGGTTGCCGAAGGTGATCAACGGGCACTACGAGCGGTAGAGGGAGCATTGGCATCACCGCTGCTTAAGGATAACGAGATCGAGGGAGCACGCTATATTTTGCTTAATATCACTTCGGGTAAACAGGAGGTAACGATGGACGAAGTGACCATCATTACCGATTACATCCAGGACAAGGCCGGTCTTTCGGCCGATTTGATCTGGGGTAACTGTATCAATGAGTCGTTTGAAAATGAGTTGTCCGTAACGATTATCGCCACCGGTTTCCAAACGTCCGAAGAGCGGATAAAGGAGAAGGCAAATGAGCGGATCGAAATTCCCCTGACTCCCGAGGAATCAAAAATTCCGTATGTTAAGCCAATTAATCGATTTGTCCAGAAGGAAGCCGATGCGGCAGAAAACAGTGAACCGGTGATGAAACTGGACGCAGAGGAGCGGGATATGCCGCGGCCGACTGCGCAACAGGTGGATCTCTTCAGTAACCCGGTATCAAAGCCCCAGCTACGGAACAGTACCCCCGATAAAGATGGGATTATCCGTCACACATTGGCACCTCAGGAGCGGCAAGTCGAAGAGCGCGAGCCAGACAACGATGGCTACGAAGTGAAAACTACGCCATCCGCGTTTCATTTTGAACTTCCGTCGGTGGCCGAAGATTCGGTGCCTAGAACGAACGATGCAACAACCATCGGGCAGGATCGTCCGGACGTGACTCCGTCGGCGCCGGCGCCTGCGGAATCGGTCTACAAGGCCGACGAGCACAAAACTCCCGATTATGTGGAAAAAGAATTGCTGAAAACCAAAGAGCGTATTTTGCGCTTAAAGGAATTAAGTATGAAGTTAAAGTCAGCAAACGGTCTTCAGGAGTTGGAAACGGAACCGGCGTATCGAAGAAAGCAAATGGCGCTGGACAATGTGCCGCATTCATCAGAGTCACAGGTTTCGAGATTTACGTTATCCACCGACGAGGGTATTACGGAAATCCGGCCAAACAATTCTTTTTTGCATGACAATGTAGACTAGGTACTCGATACCTATTTGTCAATCATAACTGTTTGGTGGAGATTCGGTAGAATTGGACGCCAAACAGTTTTTTAGTTTTAAAAGGGTAAGTTTTGTGTAAATTTTGTGTAAACAACCGGTAGCGGAGGGATCAGATAAGCATCCCGTGTATTGGTATCATTTGATATAAAGTTTATCTTTGCAACGATTTTTTTTACAATTAATATTGAAAAACGATATTGGACTTATTTGATAAAATCACGAAAAATTTCGGGCCTATAGGTCAGCACTACGAGTGGTCACATGGCTATTTTTCGTTTCCGAAATTGGAAGGCGAAATCGCGCCCCGTATGCTATTCCAAGGAAAAGAGCATTTGATCTGGAGTCTGAATAATTACCTCGGTCTTGCAAACCATCCGGAAATACGAGAAGTAGATGCACAAGCAGCTGCGGATTTCGGGCTGGCCTATCCTATGGGAGCGCGGATGATGTCCGGAAACAGTGTCCATCACGAAGAACTCGAGCAGGATCTGGCCGCGTTTGTCGGTAAAGAGGATGCCTTCCTGCTCAATTACGGCTATCAGGGCATGGTGTCCATCATCGATGCTTTGCTGGACCGCAACGACGTGGTAGTTTACGATGCCGAGTCACATGCATGCATCGTTGACGGTGTTCGATTGCATTTGGGTAAGAGGTTTGTTTACCGTCACAATGACATCGAAAGCTGTGAAAAGCAATTGGCCAGAGCCAGCAAACTGGCAGCTGCCAACGGCGGGTCGGTTTTGCTAATCACCGAAGGCGTTTTCGGGATGTCCGGTGCACAAGGGCATCTAAAGAAAATAGCCGCCTTGAAAAAAGAGTACGGATTCCGCATGTTGGTCGACGATGCCCACGGATTTGGTACCATGGGCCCTACAGGAGCGGGCACCCATGAAGCGCAGGACTGTGTGGCAGATGTAGATATTTATTTCGGGACGTTCGCAAAATCAATGGCCGGCATCGGCGCGTTTGTCGCTTCAACCCGTGAGGTGGTTACCTACTTGAGGTATAACATGCGTTCCCAGACATTTGCCAAGTCTTTGCCGATGCCTATGGTAATCGGACTGAAAAAGCGGTTTGAATTGTTGAAAAACAGCCCCGAATTACGGGAGAAACTGTGGACCATCGCGTTGGCATTGCAGAACGGGCTTCGCGAACGGGGATTTGACATCGGAGCGACGAATACCATGGTAACACCGGTGTTCCTGAAAGGTGATCTTAATGAAGCTACAGCCCTGACACGCGATCTGAGAGAGACACACGGCGTATTTTGCTCCATCGTTGTGTATCCGGTGATACCTAAGGGACTTATTGAACTGAGGCTTATACCTACTGCCGTCCATACGGAGGAAGACGTTGCTTATACCTTAGAAGCGTTCACAGCCATTAGTGAGAAACTGAAGGCGGGATATTATAAGCAAGCGGTTTCCTTGCAGTCAGAATAAACGATTTATATTACATAAAAGGCCAAAAAGCGACTATTTCAGGCTTTTTGGCCTTTTTAGTTTGGTAAGCTTATTTCTTTCGTATCTATTTGATTATCAGTAATATGTCTGGTGGTTGCTCGTGTTTAATATTTGCCGGCGGTGTTGATTGTGGAAAAAAAAGTGCATTTAAAGCTTGTTTTGCGCGTTTTTTAGTTTTTTTTTCCGAAAAAAGATTCTACTTTTAGCGCACTGTAGATTATTAACTTAATTAAATTTAAAACTAAAAGGAGTATTAATTATGGCAAGTATTCAAAAATTCAATGAGCTTAAGAGCTTGATCGAAGGGTTAGACGGAGATGCTGACAAATTCTTTAATAAAGGCAACAATGCTGCTGGTACTCGGGTTCGGAAAGGCCTGCAGGACGTGAAAAATCTAGCACAAGCCATCCGCTTGGAGATACAAGACGCAAAAAACGCGAAATAAGCATAATCGTTAACGATAAGTAAAAATTTTGAGCCCTGGAAACTCCGGGGCTTTTTTATTTTATTATCAAATCAAAAATATATAGCTTAGTATTCCAAATCGTTGAAGCCATGTCAAATCTTGGGAAGGTGTGGTTGCTATTACTGGCTTGTCTGCCTACGGCAGTGACGGGCCAGCAATATTCGCACTACACCATGTACATGGCCAATAACTTCGTGCTTAACCCCGCACTGGCCGGTGTCGAATCTTATACGGATCTTAAATTGGCTGTCCGTTCGCAATGGACGGGTATTTCGGATGCACCCAAAACCGTATACGCCACTGTAAATTCTCCGTTGAATGCCCAACACGCCAAGAAGAATCGGATCGGCATCGGTGGCAAGGTCATTCTGGACCAGACCGGACCGATTTCACTGGCTTCGGCCGAGGTGAGTGGTGCCTATCACCTGCGATTGAATGCCATGTACCGGTTATCTTTTGGTGTGGGAGCGGGAATCAATTATCATCGGCTTTCTATTCAGAAGCTGCAATTGCGTGATCCCGCCGATCCCATTTACAGCCAGGGTGATTTTGGGCAATTGGTACCGACGGTGAGCGCGGGATTGTGGTTTTATTCGAACGATCTTTATGTGGGTATCTCCGCCCAGAACCTGCTGGAAAATAGCATGGAGTTTTCGGTGGCTGACGATCTGCGAATGCCCATGCAGCGGCATTATTTCGCCACGGCTGGATATCGCTTTACATTTGGTAGTTTCTACCTGACCCCTTCGGCCATGGTTAAGTTCGTGCACCCGGCCCCCGTAGGTTATGACGTTAATGTCAAAGGGCAGTTTTCCGACGTGTTTTGGACCGGTGTAACGTGGCGATACCGCGATGGCGTAGCCGCCATGGCGGGATTTTTCATTAGTCCGACGTTGAATGTAGCGTACGCATACGATTTTGTCAACTCCGATCTGCGCCGGCATTCGCAGGGGTCACACGAAATAATTCTGGGAATCAATATCAATAATCAATGGGGACCGAAATGTCCGACAATTGTATGGTAGGCCGATGAGAAAACGCACGATTACCGATTACCTTTTACGCATAGGGATCCTGATGGCCACCTGGTTTCTCAGTCTGGAGGGGTATGCCCAGAATGGCTCGGTAGGCGATCCGATTATCAACATTACCTTTGGAACCGTTAGCAATCCGGATTTTGGTGGAGGAACCACGACGTATTTTCATGAACCGACCAGTCCACTAACCGATGGCGAATACCGGTTGGCGAGCAATATCAATCAGGCGCGTTCAGGATGGCATAATCTTCGCGACCATACGACTGGACAGGGGGATGGCTTGATGCTCGTCGTTAACGCCAGTTACGATGCCGGCGAGTTTTATCGCATCCGCGTGTCGGGATTGTGTAAAAGCACGCGTTTCCGCTTCAGTGCATGGATTGCCAATGCCAACCGAGCGGCGGAATGCGGTGGACGTCCCATACCCCCCAATGTGCGGTTTGTCGTTGAGGATTTGAATGGTTCCGTGATAAATTCCTATGAAACCGGAGACATACAGGCTACTTCTTCACCTCAATGGCGGGAGTATGGATTTGAGTTCGATACCGGTGATCAATCTGAGTTCGATCTCGTGCTCATCAACGAGAATCCCGGCGGTTGTGGAAACGATCTGGCCATCGATGATATCCAGTTCCGGCCTTATGGCCCGCAGCTCCTGTTGAATATGGACGAGGCCTTGAGGCAGATGGATACGTTGTTTTTCTGCGGGAATGATCCACAACCCATCTCCCTTCGGGCCGAAATCGTATCCGACGATAGCTACGTGGAAACCCCCGCATATCAATGGCAGACCCGACGAGAAGGGGAGATATCCTGGGTGGATATGCCGCAAGAGAATAACGAGCAGTTACGCATTACACCCGTCCACAACCGATGGTATCGGGTCACTGTGGCTGCAACCACGGACAATCTTACGAATTCGCTCTGCCGGATTTCCTCCGACTCGATCAGACTTGCACAGGTGGTAACGCAAACGGATGTTGCCGACGAGATTGCGCTGGATCCGATATGCGTTGGCGAGTCCATACGGTTGGATCCACCCGGATTTGGCGGAGCAGGTGTTGGCCCGATCACGTATCAATGGGTACTGGACCAAGGTAACGGCACCGTGATTTTACCGGGAGCCACATCAGCTGGGTATGAGTTTCAGGCCCGGGAAGCAGGTACGGCCCGTCTGCAACGGCAAGTGGTGAATAGTTGCGGTGATGTCTTCGTTACGCATGTTTTCGAAATCGAAGTGAACGAATCCGTGCGTACGGCTTTGGTATTACCGCGTGACGTAGTCTGTGCGGATGATGAGCCGCTGTTACTTTCCGGCGGAACCCTAGTCAATAGCGATAAAGACGGTGTGTACAGTGGCAATGGGGTGATTAATGGCCGTTTCTATCCGGCTTTGGCAGGTGTCGGTGCGCATACGATCACCTTTTCGCCGCCTCCGGGCACGCCGTGTGCGGATAGCTCACAGGATGTCATCACCGTATTGGATTCAATCTACCTCGAGCCGATGGCGGATGTGGTGCTTCCGTGGGGGCAAAGCATTACCCTGAGCCCACAAACCAATGCATCGCAATTCAGCTGGAGCAGCCAGCCGGGGCTTGATAATTACCAAGTCCGGGATCCCATCGCGTCTCCCAGTGAGACGACAACCTATACACTTACCGCAAGCAATGCGGCGGGATGTGAAAAGACAGCGGAGATCACCATTACGGTATTAAGGGATCTTAAGGTACCAAACGGGTTTACGCCTAATGGGGATGGATTTAACGATACTTGGGAAATCGATGGACTGGCGGCCTATCCGAACTTGTTTATCCGGGTGTTTAACCGGTGGGGAGCCCTTGTGTTTTCTTCAAAAGGCTATGCCACTCCGTGGGACGGCTACTTCAATGGTGCACCGCTTCCAACCGCCACTTATTATTATGTGATAACATCCGATGCCTTGGCCCAACCCATTTCCGGGTCAATTTCCATTTTAAAATAGCCCGATTTTTACCATTCTGGTATTTTTCGTATTATCGCTGCAATAATCCATAGACAATGACCAGCAAACGAAACAATCCGATATGGGTAATGAGTTCAGCATTCGATAAACTGAGGTTGGCTGAGCTGATCAGGACGGCCCGATCTATTGGTGCACAAGGAATCGATTTGTGCGTTTTTCGCCGTGACGGGACCCGGCAAGACCACGTCGCTACGCATTTGGACTATGACGGCTTTACTCCCGATACTGCAAAGAAGCTCATAGACGATTTCAATGCCGCGGGGCTACGATTGTCTGTGGGGGCATTTGAAAATCTGATCGGCGGCGATCCGGCTGAACAGATTAGGAACCAGAACCATCTGCTGAAGCTGATCCGGATTGCCTATTTGTTGGGAGGTGACGCCAATGATGTGAAGGTAGGGACATTTGTAGGATATAACCACGAGTTGGGTACCCAAGAGGGGGGATTCCAAAAAAATCTCGAGGCTTACCGGAAGGTATTTGCGCCGATTATCTCGTATGCGGAAGACCTTGGTGTGACCATACTGTATGAAAACTGCCCGATGGAAGGGTGGCGCCCTGCCTCGTATACCTCTACCTACAACAACCTGCCGGGTGTGTTAGCCGCGCGTAAACTTATGTATGCGCTTATTCCCAGCAAGGCACATGGCGAAATTTACGACCCGTCGCACGACGTCTGGCAACACACTAATCCGGTTGATGTGATTGGGCAGAGCGATGTCACACGCATCCATCGGATCCATGTGAAAGCCACACGCAATCTGAGAACCCGCGCGCGCGTAGATTGGGGGGGGATGTATCCCATGCAGTCGGTAGACACGGACCTAGCGGAAAGGGCAGGGGTGGATGTGCCGAAAAATGAGTGGGACCGTCATCATTACGAAGCCATGTTGCCAGGCTTCGGCGGATCGGACAGCACGGATTGGCGTGCGTTCGTTGAACTGCTTTCCGAGCGTGGGTTTACCGGTCCGTACGAAATCGAAAATGAAGCACGGAATTCAAAAGATACCGGCAATTTGGCCGCCACCATACAGGGATTTCAGGCGGCCGTGTCGTTTTTGGCCCCCATGCTATGGGACGTTGATTCAAACGAAGGATATCAGTACCGTCCTTCCGGCTTGCTTTCTCAACCGACCGTATCGGATGTGCCCGTAATGACCATGGATCGGCTGCTGTCCCATTAAACCCCGGAATGCAGCCGGAATTTTTCGATCAGCTCGGCTATGTTGTCGACCTGCAATTTTTCGAAAATCCGTGTTTTATAGGTGCTAACTGTAGAGGTGCTGAGATTCAGTGCCTTGGATACCTCCATGATACCCATGCCCTGTACCAGGTATTTGGCTACGTCAACTTCCCGGTTTGAAAGTTTATTCAAGGGATTGTCCGCTTTGAGAACGGATTTTCCCATAGTCAGTGTGTTGTAATACAATTCCCTGACTTCAGGACTCATGTATTTGCCCCGTTGAATCACCGCTAGTATCGCGTCTTTTAGGTCGGCCTTTGACGTATTTTTATTTAAATAGCCGGCTGCCCCGGCTTGTAGGTATCGAAGTGCATACAGCGTTTCGTCGTACGAGGAGAAAACCAATATTTTAATATTGGGCTGCACCATCAATACTTTCTCAACCATTTTGATGTTATTGCCGCCCGGCATATTGATGTCTAGGAGTAACAAATCGTATTTTCGCTCAGATAACAATTTGATCATCTCGTCGAAATCTTCGGCTTGGGTTACTTTGGCTAATGGCAGTGCCTCTTTTACGACGATTGATGTGCCCAGCCTAACGATGCCATGATCATCTGCTATCAGTATCTCTGTCATGTGAACTAATGTTTGTCATAGATGCCCCACATCCGTGGTGCTTGGTTATTTCATAAGTATGAATGTCAACATTCACAAACTATGCAAATATAGCGCAAAATATATTTGCATAAACCGTTTAGTCAAATTTCCTAAAGTCGGCTAATCAAAATATGTACCAAACGGTTAACGGTAGCAGGTTATTTGTGCCTAAATACAGCAAATAAAAAAAAGTTTGATTAAACGCTAAAAATGTCCAACTTAGTGTTGAGAAAGTAATTAATTAACAAATTAACCTTATTGTTTATGGGATTTTTTAAGGAGTTTAAGGAGTTTGCCATGCGCGGAAGTGTGGTCGATCTCGCCGTGGGTGTGGTGATTGGTGGTGCTTTTGGCAAGATTGTCACTTCCTTGGTAGATGATATCATCATGCCGCCTATCGGATACTTGACGGGCGGGATCGACTTTTCGCAGATGCGGTATGTTATCCAGCCTGGCGATGAGGCCAGTGAATCGGCTGAGGTAGCGATCGCTTACGGTAATTTCATTAACGTCGTTATCCAGTTTATCATTGTTGCTTTTTGTATTTTCTTGGTGATCAAAGGGATCAACGCACTGAAGCGTAAGGAGGAGGCGGCGCCAGCTGCACCGCCTGCGCCTTCGAATGAAGAAGTGCTGTTAGCGGAAATCAGAGACTTGCTTAGAACCAAACAGTAACGAAATAATTAAGGCGCCACAGGCGCCTTTTTTGTTAAAAAGAGTTGGGCGCATGCGGATTGGTAAGGATGATGAAGTTTGCCAAATGCTTAAAAGCGGCCCAATTCGGGTGGGAAAAGGACGCATGGGGAAAACAGGAAATATTGGTTGTGTTGATTCGGCGCTTGTACTTGCGCAAATGCGCAACCGTACCGAGTTGCTCATCGCTGTGAAACCGACCGTTCAGATGGAGGATTTTTTTTACTGACTTCTTTTTGATCCAACTACTGATCCGATAAGCCATGGTAGCATCCCATAGATTTTGGCTTTGGTATATTTTTAGATTTTCCATCCCTCCGTGCCCACCCATAAGCCCCGTAAATTTTTCAAAGTAGGCTCCTGTTAAGGTGTCTATGGGAAGGGGGGCAAGCAGCGATCGGGCAGATTTATCCAGTACGTGGAGGCTCGCCAATCCGTCGCGGGTTACCCGGTTTGTATATCGGCTTGGCGCATTTGCCGCCAGTACAGGAATGCCGTGTGCCTTGGCGTACTCGACCAAGGGACGGTAATCCCGATAATTATTCCACAACGAAGCATCTTTCAGAAGGTTACGTTCGGTAACGATGCCTGCAAGGTATTCCTGAAGTACCAGCTGATCGTCGCTGACAAACATTTCCATCGAAAGTGCCACCCCCGCGTAGCGTTCATCCATAGCTTTCAGTAGTTCATATTCCAGTATATGGGCAACGGAATCATGGTGTTCTTCGCCAAAAAATACCACATCGGCGACTTTCAGGGCATCTGCTAATTGTGGCAACGTAATCTCTTGCTGGGTACGGGTATCATAAATACGGTATAACGCGCTATCCAACTGAAAAGAAAGCGCTGCGAACGGCAACAGGCCCATCGCGCAACAAAACATCCATCTGGTCATGTTACGAAGATACGCCTTTTCAGGCGCTTATTTTTCAATGAAAAACTGCGTGAATTGCAGATTCATCACCGATGAAGCGCAAATTTAATTGGATGAAACCTGCCATGTCAACGCGTGACACGAAGGGCGATGAAAGCTGTGGAAGCCATAGGCGAACGCAAGCTCCATCACCGTTGAAAGCAAAGTGCTGATGGAAATGGAGGTTCCATGAGGCCGTTAAAACAAACTATTTTCGAATGAAAAAATATCAGCGATAAATTTGATATTTATCTGATTAACCCGTACATTTGCGCTCTCATTTTGGAGGGTTATTACTAAAGATATTAAGCGTCATGAAGAGAACATTTCAGCCATCGCTACGGAAAAGAAAGAATAAACATGGGTTCAGAGAGCGCATGAGCACCGCAAATGGCCGTAGGGTGCTGGCCGCAAGGCGCGCGAAGGGCCGTAAACGTCTAACTGTATCGGACGAAGGCCGTCACAAAGCCTAATTTTTCACCATTGCCGGTGACTGCTTGTGTCCGGAGCCTTCAACCGGTTTCGGATAGGTCATCGATAATGAAAACGCATACATTTTCAAAAGAAGAACGGTTGTGTAGCAAAAGGCTGATCGATAGCCTTTTCCGCAACGGTTCTTCTTTCTTCATTTATCCCTATCGAATTACTTTTGCCCGCGTCGATGGGTTGCAACCCAAGGTTCAGGTGTTGCTGTCGGTATCCAAACGCCGGTTCCGTCATGCCGTGCAACGAAACTTGCTGAAACGCCGTATGCGTGAAGCGTATCGCCTTCAAAAAGGTGAACGATTGTATCCGGCTTTCGAAAGTAAACCCTTTGGGTTGACATTGGCTATACAGTATGTCGGCAAGGAGGTGCTCGATTATGCACTCATGTATAAAAGGATGACCGACGTGTTAAAAAAGCTTGGAGAAGAGACGTTATGAGCGCTCTGCAATTCATGTGGGAAAAAATCATCAAGCCCATCGTCGGCGGTATATTCTTGTTGCTGATCAGGGCGTACCAGTTAGTATTGTCGCCCATGCTGGGTGCCTCTTGTCGGTATACACCAACGTGCTCACAATATGCGGTCGAAGCGATACGTAAATACGGTCCTTTTAAAGGCGGGTGGCTTGCCCTCAAACGGATAGCCCGCTGTCACCCTTGGGGCGGCCATGGTCACGATCCGGTTCCTTAACTCTCTGCAATATTTTGTATTTTTGCACTCAGTTATGTCCAATCATCATATTCTTCAGATCGAAACAGCAACCCAGGTGTGTTCGGTAGCCCTATCCACCGATGGGAAGACGATGGCCTTCCGGGATGTCAATACACCCAATATCCATGCATCGCACCTGACTGTACTGATCGGCGAAGTGCTTCAAGAAGCCGGCTTGGCCTTCGAAGACCTGGTCGCTGTGGCCGTGAGTAAAGGCCCGGGATCGTACACGGGGTTGCGGATCGGCGTTTCAACGGCTAAGGGATTGTGTTATGCAACGGGTCTGCCATTGATCGGCATAGGTACCTTGGCAGGGATGGCAGACGGATTTAAGAACCATTATCCGGATATATGGGAAGGACATGCATTTCTATGCCCCATGATTGATGCGCGCCGTATGGAAGTATATATGACGGTCTATGACCAGGCAATGCAGCCGGTTAAGCCGGTTTCTGCCACCGTCATCGATGTCCATTCTTTCGATGCGCTGAAGGCAGATCAGCGGATTGTCCTGTTTGGAAGCGGCGCGGATAAGTTGAAGGCTCTGTTCGCGGATAGCGATCAGGTAACGGTGTTTCCCGGTTTTCTGAATTCCGCGAGATTCATGAGCCACCAAGCCCATGAAGCATTTCTGGCTGGTGATTTCGTCGATGTGGCTTACTTCGAACCTTATTATTTGAAAGATTTCGTTGCGACTACAGCCAGCCCTTCCGTTTAAACCAGAAGTAAATTCCTATGGAGATACCCACCATGAGTAGCATCACGGCCGGATAACCATAGTACCAGGCCAGTTCGGGCATATGTTCGAAATTCATTCCATAGACGCCAACAACGAAGGTTAGAGGCATGAAAAATACTGAAAAGATGGTCAGCACACGCATAATTTCATTCGTCCGTTGGGATGCAAGTGAGAAATATACGGTCAACAACTGAGCGGTGTTTTCGGAAAGGTTGTCAAAATAAGTTTGCGTGCGTACGTAAAGATCTCGAAGATCCCGTGTATACACATCGCTCTGTCCCTCCGAATCGATGTTGTCGACGATTTCATAGGAGAGCAACATCAACCTGCGGATTACGTCAATTTTCCGTTTCACGAAATATAGCCCCCTAAGTATCGGTGAAGTCCGTTGCCGCAGGAAGACCCGCTCTTCGTAATAATCCAATGACTCGGATAGCTTGAACCCAGGCTGTTCAAACGTGAGAATGGATTCCCGGATCATGGAATTGAGCAGATACAAGGTATTGTCACATTTACCGGTATCGATCCGTTTAGTCTTCATCCTATTGATAAGACTCCCCTCCGCACGGTGTACTGTAATGAAATAATCGCCGTTGAAGAAAATGGAGATTTTATTGGTCAACTCCTGTATCGTGTCCGCTTCGTGCACGTGGTCGGTCGCAAGTACCCGGAAAATGACAAACGTATAATTGTCAAATAACTCATATTTGGGTAAGTGGTCGGGTTGCATGCAATCTTTTATGGAGGCTTCATGCAACGTATATTTTGTAGCCACTTCCCTGATCTCATCGTCACTGGGATTAGACAGATCTACCCAGTCAAAACCGTTTTTTTCTTTGGATGCCAGTAGTTGAACCATCGTCAAACAAAATTAATCCGCCCAAGCGGCCGGTGAAAGCATATGACCGAATGTCTAAAAAAAACTTGGCTTTTGTGCTATTTTTTCTGATAAAAATCCGTTTTTTGCTCAAGATGAGCAATGCCAATAATTGAAATACATGCCACTATCAGTAATCAGAAAAGAGAGAATATTTGAGCCGGATTCCAGCCGGGTCATTACGCGGTTTTTATACGCAGGAGAAGAGCGGGCCAAGCGGTTAGTTATGGCGGTAATGGATCTTCCTGACAGCAGGCAACGCGAGCTGCTCGATCAGGTATTACGTAAATACTCAAAACGTCATCGGAGCATCCAGAAAATATTTGCCAACCATTTCAAACGCCTGCATTCCATCATGGAACTGATGGAAATTGAACATATCAAACTACCCGAACATACGAAGCTGCTTATCGGGGCATATTTTACCATGGAATATTCCATCGAGGCGGCCGCTTTTTTTAATCCATCCATTATTGAGCACCCCGATCAGACCTCGCTCACGCCGGGTCAGAAGCGGATCATCATCAGCTTCCGGGCAACCGGTGAAGGACATATCTCCTCTATTGTTTTCAGACAGGGGGTGCTTGAACGCAACATGGATATCGACGTTGAGCCGCCCGGTAAGATGCTTGAAGTGCCGGAACATGTAAAAAACCACACCTACCACAAAAAAGCCTTTCTACGTAAATTGAGAGAAATGTGGAGCGATAGTGGCTACCGTAACGACGAAGCATACGAGATCATCAGCGATCAATTGCATGACACATTTACGTATGAAGAATTGAAACAGGCATTGAAGGAAGTGCAGGTGAAGCTGGAGCCCCGGCAGGAAAATCTTGCATTTCTTCAGGAAGTACGGTGGCTGGCATCGTCCCATTATGAAATGACCTTTTCTGCGGATACCTCGGTTTGCGAACGGGTAATTTTCCCGATTGCCGACACGGAAAAAAACGGCATAGAAGATGCGCGGTTTGTCCGGTTTATCGGGGATAAGGGAGACGTCACGTATTACGCCACCTACACGGCTTACGACGGGATATCCATCCTGCCGAAATTGTTGATGACCAAGGATTTCCGGCACTTTCAGGTGATGCCGCTGCATGGCTATATTGCGCAAAACAAGGGCATGGCACTGTTCCCCCGCAAAATCAATGGCAAATACGCCATGCTATGCCGGATAGATGGGGTAAACAACTACATCGCGTATTCCGATTCAGTCAATGTATGGCGTGAGGCCAAATTAATCCAGACCCCGAGTCAGCCCTGGGAACTGGTACAGATGGGGAACTGCGGCTCCCCGCTGGAAACCGAGGCAGGATGGCTGGTGCTCACCCACGGCGTTGGCCCAATGAGGGAGTATGTGCTGGGGGCGTCGCTGTTGGATTTGGAAAATCCCGACCGCGAGATCGGTCGGCTGAAACACCCGCTGCTGGTACCTAACCGAAAGGAGCGGGAAGGCTATGTTCCGAATGTCGTATATTCCTGCGGTGCTTACATTCATCACGGGCAACTGTTCATTCCGTACGCTATGTCAGATTATGCATCTACCTATGCAGCGGTTGACCTTAATGAGTTGCTGGATGAGCTGCTCAAGAGTGGGCCATCCTCAACGAGCTAACACCTGCTCGTACACACGGATATAGTCGTCTACCATCCGATCCTGCGAAAATCGATCTCTGGCATACTGGGCACAGTGTGCCCGGGAAATCGATGGAAGTTTATCAAGCAACGGAATGACATCATTCACACGGGAAGTGAGAAACCCCGTTTCTCCGTGCGTGATCAACTCCGGCATGGCACCCCGATTGAATGCAATAACCGGGGTGCCGCAGAGCAGGGATTCCGCGACGCTTAATCCGAAAGGTTCCTCGAAAGAAATGAGGTGCAGCAACGCCGCTGCATTGCCCAATAACCTATTACGCTCCTCGGGGCCGACGTTGCCGACGTATTGAATTTGAATGCCGTCAATATACGGAGATACCGCTGTCTCAAAATAGCGCTGATCCTGCACAAGCCCGGCTAAGATAAGCCGTCTGCCAGAACGTTTGGCTACTTCGATAGCTCGATGCGCTCCTTTTTCAGGGTGTATGCGCCCGAAGTATAGCAGGTAGTCGCTCGGGTACTTGACCATGTTGAATTGCGAAATATCAATGCCGTTGTACACCGTAGCGATGTAAGTTAGTTCTGGCGACCGATCTGCGTGGCTGATGGATACATAGGCGCACGTGTCGTCGTATTTTTTATAAACAGGAATGATCTTCGGCGACGAAAACCCGTGAATCGTAGTAACCATGGGCGTGGAGATCAGCCGCGAAAATGAAAGCGGAAGAAAGTCAAAGTGATTATGAATGAGATCAAATTCATCTGCGCTTTCCATCACTTGACTGATGTGCAAGGATTCTTCCACTTTCGGATCCAAGTCGGGGTCTTCGGCGTATCCCCGAGGCGTGCTGTAACGGAGACGCGCCTCCGTTAGGGAATCGGCCGTAGCAAATAACGTGACATCGAATCCACGCTTCACCAATCCCTCGGTGAGCGTGGACGCTATCTGTTCCCAGGGACCGTATTTACGAGGAGGCGTCCGCCAGGCTATGGGAGCTAATATCGCTATTCTCATCGTTTTCTTTGTCGAGTGGTATTAAGCGGTTTGCGGGTTTTTCAAACGTCTGCTGCACAGCAAGGTACGAAATCAAGTAGGCAAGCGTGCTTTCCGCACCCTGGTTGCGATTTACACCGTCCTTTCCCAGTCCATCGCAACATCCGCCGGTTTCAAAGTCATACAGGCTCATCCGCAGGTCATTTTCGCCCAAAAACCACATAAATGCGGTATAAACGGATCGCAGGTAATGGGGCGCTCCGGTATCGTTATAGGCTTGAAGAAATAACAATACCGTAGCCATGGCATCGATAGGTTGCTGATCGAACTTAGCGATCGTCCCGTTCTGTTTGAACCAGCCTTCGTTTCCCACTAAGCTCAGGTGACCGCGTTGCATGGTGTGTTTTTCAAGAAAAGCCAGGCTTTCAAATCCCACACGGCGGAATGAATCGTTATTCAACAGGTCGCCCGCCCGCAGCATCGCTAGCGGCAACAACGCGTTGTCATAAGCCAGTAACGATTCGTACCAGTGCCAATCGTCACGTCGGTACACGTCGTATTCCTGATGCAGTCGCAATGCGAGTCGATGTGTCAATTCCATCATGCCATCATCCGTGGGATGACTTTTGAGATAGTGATATAGCCCCAGGATGGTATTGGCAATGCTTCGGATGGATTGCAGTCGCTCAAATTGGGGAACCGCCTTGAAAAAAATCTGGCGGGCCACTTGAAAGTAGGCGTCTTTCGGCGCATGCGCCATGGCATAGCCGATCGCCCAGATCGCCCTGCCAAATGCGTCCTCCGTCCCCACGTCATCCAGAAACTTACGGTCGAAGCCCATGAAATTCCGGAAGGTGCCGTCGTCGTTCTGCGCGTAGTGGATATAGGCCAGATACGTCGGGATGTAACGCAATGCGGTTTCGTCCTTCGCTCTGCGGTACGCCATCAGCGCCATTAATAGAGCCCGTGCATTGTCGTCCAGGCAGTACCCCTCGTGGTAATTGGGAATGCCATAGGTAGCATGTTGAAAAATCCCCGTACTGTCGGTGAGCCGCGCTACGTGGTCCAATCGCAACGGAGGTAAAATGCTGCGGTCAAACGCGGGATCTTTTTTCGGCGGTTTGACGGGATTTTGTAGCCTGTTTTCTTCAAAAAGTGAATGGTAAATTCCGCCGATTTTGGGCCAGGTAATGGTACTGCCGAACTCGGCCGCTTTTAATCGCATCTGTTGAAGTTTCTCCGGTCGGTTGAATAGATCGATTAACGTCTCGGACAGCCCCCGATGATCGGCAAAATCGACCAACGCACCCCGGCCATCCGCAAGCAATTCCGTTGCGTGCCAATAGGGGGTTGAGACAACAGCGGAACCTACGCCGAGCGCATAGGAAAGCGTTCCACTGGTGATTTGCACTTCGTTCAGGTAGGGGGTGATGTAAATGTCGGATGCGATGAGGTATTTGAACAAGTTCTCCTGCGATGCATATTCGTTTATGAAGACCACATGGGGCTCAAGTTCCAGTTTCTGAACCAAGCGATGCAGGAAAAGTCGGTATTCTTCGCCCGAGTGTTTAATGACATTTGGATGGGTTTTACCAAGAACAACATAAACGACATCCGGATGCTGCGCCACGATACCCGGCAGGGCGGAAATGACGGTTTCAATTCCCTTGTTACGGCCAATGAATCCAAACGTCAATAGTAATTTCTTGTCGGCAAAGCCCAGTTCCTTCCTAACCCAGGCTCGGTCGTAACGGATGTCGGGAACCCCATGGTGTATGACGGAAATCTTATCTGGCGGAATGGAATATACGTCCCGTAAAAGTTCTACGGCTTTATGGGCCATCACCACGATCCGCTGCGAGAGTTTGTTGATTTCGCTGATGATATACAGCTCATTGTACGACGGCTTTTTAAGTACGGTGTGAAGCGTAGTAATCACCGGGACTTCCAGGCTATGCAGCAATGAAAGAACGTACACGCCATTTTGCCCGCCAAACAGGCCATACTCGTGTTGGACTATGCAGACATCAACGTTGTTCCGGTTAATAAATTCCGCGGCCTTCAGATAGGTGTCGTGGTCATCTTGACGAATGACAAACTGCACTTCCGGCGGATATCGGTATTCACATCCCGGATCGTTGATCGCCACAACGAAGCTTTCCGAATAATCGACGTGCTGTAGGAGTAATGAATCGAATAGATTTTTTGAGAATGAACCGATTCCGCATTGCCGCGGTCGGTAGGTGCTGATTAACGCAATCTTCATCATTTTCTGGTTATGGTAAACTTAACTCGTTACTAAAAAACCTATGAACACCAAATTAGTTTCGACAACTACCAAAACTGACAAAAATTCAGTCGATTAAATGTTTTTCTTGAAATAAACGAACGATTTACCATTGGCGAAGACCATGCCAAACCAAAAAGCCGCCCAAAGGGCGGCTGCTGAAAGTGCCGAATGGTGGCTATGCCTATTTTTTCTCTTTTGCGTATTCCGCGTTCAATGCGGCAAGCACCTCCTTGGTAATCTCCAGACTTTCGTCTGCATAGAGCACCGCGGGATTGGAGGCCGAGTAAGTCAATACGAGTTTGTACCCGTTTTCTTTTGCGTGTTTCTTTAAATAGTCCGTAATTTTGGAATAGAGCTTTTCATTTTCCGAAGCCTCCTCCTGAGCGAAGGATGTGCTGGCATTCTGGTTATGGCGCGCCAGTTCGTCCTGCTTGCGGGCAAGCCGCTCTTCGGTGCTTTGACGGTCGGCGGCACTCATGGTCGGCGCCTTTTGTTGGTAGTCGGCTACCTCACGCTGGAATGCATTACTGCGCGACTGAAGGTCAGCTTGTGCTTTTTTCGCTTTCTCTTCCAGTTTTACCCGTACATCTTTAAAATACTCATATTTTTCAAGAAGGGTGTCTGCGTTTACATAGACGATTTTCTCAACGTTCGCTTGCGTGGAATCGCCCGCTGCTGATGTTGTGGACGGCTTCGTCCCTTGGTTGTTGCAAGATACCACGGCCGCTGCCAGCAACACACATATTCCAGCCTTTGCAAGAAAGGCAAATGCATTGTTCATGTTTTTTGTGATCATTTTTTTCATACAAAGCGCAAACCTACTATAAAAATCCCATATTCCTGCACTAATTTTTTGAAAGATTGATGGGATGCCGATTGCCGGAGATTCGATCGCGATCTGCTGATTTCCCGATACATCGGCTCCTTCTGGCCCTTCGCCACGACGCGGTTAATATCGGTCAATCCGTACGATATCCGCGCTGAATAGCGTACTAAATCTATTTCATTTCTCCAGCATTTTTTGTATCTTTGGGCACCGAATTTAACAACAGTAATGAGCGAAGAAAACAAGAATAAATCAACTTATTCCGCAGATAATATACAGGTATTGGAAGGATTGGAGGCCGTTCGCAAACGGCCTTCCATGTATATCGGTGATACCGGTGTCAAGGGCTTGCATCACTTGGTATACGAAGTGGTGGATAACTCAATCGACGAAGCGGTTGCAGGGTATTGCGACGACATTCAGGTTGTTATTCACAAAGATAACTCTATTACCGTGGAAGATAACGGGCGGGGTATCCCAACCGGCATCAATAAGAAAGAAAATAAGTCGGCCCTGGAACTCGTAATGACTGTGCTCCATGCAGGCGGTAAGTTTGACAAAGACACCTATAAAGTTTCCGGCGGTTTGCACGGTGTTGGGGTGTCCTGCGTCAACGCGCTGTCTACGGTACTGATAGCGGAAGTACACCGCGAGGGAAAGGTATTCATGCAGGAGTATCACAAGGGAAAGCCACAATACGACGTAAAGGCCATCGGTGAAAGCAGTCGGACCGGAACGAAAGTAACCTTTCACCCCGACCCTGAAATATTCACGACGACCACGGTCTATAACTACGATACGCTGGCCAGTCGTCTGCGCGAATTGGCATTTCTTAATAAGGGTATACGACTTACCCTGACGGACGAACGGGAGGAGCAAGCAGACGGCTCCCTAATGAACGACGTGTTCTTTTCAGAAGGTGGATTAAGGGAGTTCGTAAAATACCTCGACGGGACCCGGCAACCGCTCATTCCGGAGCCGATTCACGTGGAAGGTATCAAACAGGGCATTCCTGTTGAGTTAGCGTTGCAATACAACGATACGTACTCCGAAAATGTGCATTCCTATGTAAATAACATCAATACGATAGAGGGCGGTACGCACGTAGCCGGCTTCCGCAGGGGATTAACCCGTACGTTGAAAGCGTATGCCGACAAGTCGGGACTGCTAAAGAATATGAAGGTGGAGATTACGGGCGACGACTTCCGCGAGGGCCTCACTGCGGTAATTTCAGTGAAGGTGGCTGAGCCGCAATTTGAAGGGCAGACCAAGACGAAATTGGGGAACAACGAGGTCATGGGAGCGGTGGATATGGCGGTTGGTGAGATTCTTGCCAATTACCTCGAAGAAAATCCGAAGGAAGCCAAGGCCATCGTACAGAAAGTGATCATTGCTGCACAAGCACGGGCCGCAGCAAGGAAGGCCCGCGATATGGTCCAACGGAAAAACGTAATGGGAGGAAGTGGCCTCCCCGGAAAATTGGCCGACTGCTCCAATAACGACCCGACCAAGTGCGAAATATACCTTGTGGAAGGGGATTCCGCTGGCGGAACGGCTAAACAGGGCCGTGACCGTGAGTTTCAGGCTATTTTGCCGCTTCGTGGTAAAATCCTTAACGTGGAAAAAGCCATGGAGCATAAAATCTACGAAAACGAGGAAATCAAGAATATGTTTACGGCATTGGGCGTGAGTATCGGTACCGAAGATGATGCCAAAGCGTTGAACCTCGATAAACTTCGCTACCACCGGGTAATCATCATGACGGATGCTGACGTCGACGGTTCGCATATCACGACGTTGATCCTTACGTTCTACTTCCGTTATATGAAAGAGCTCATCGAGAACGGATATGTATACATCGCAACCCCGCCTTTATATCTCGTCAAGAAAGGAAAGGAGCAGCAGTATGCCTGGAACGATGACCAACGTGATGCAGCGATACAGCGCCTCAAAGGGAGCGGCAAAGAAGACAGCGTGCACGTACAGCGATACAAAGGTCTCGGTGAAATGAACGCGGAGCAGCTTTGGGACACCACGATGAATCCTGAGACACGCACGCTTCGGCAGGTAACCATAGAGAATGCAGCCGAATGTGACCGGATCTTTTCGATGCTGATGGGCGACGAAGTAGCGCCACGGCGTGAATTTATCGAACGTAACGCCAAATACGCAAAGATCGACACGTAATCATTGTTGGTTATCAGCTTTCACCGTTCGACCGCTGAAAGCTGATAACCGACCATCTAAGCCGATGGACTTACCCCACAGCGGGTAACTGCCGGTTAAAAAGATACTTCTTTTTGTATTCCAGGGGCGTCATGTCGGTGACTTTTTTGAAGTGGCGGTAGAAATTGGAAACATTGTTGAATCCACATTCAAAGCAAATAACTTCCGTCGGCAGTATGTCCTCCACCAAGAGCCTGCACGCGTGGCTGATGCGTATTTCGATGAGGAAATCGTAATACGTTTTTTTGGTCATCAATTTGAAATAGCGACAGAACGAGGTGACACTCAGGTTCGCTATGGAAGCGATCTCTTCCAGGCTAATTTCTTTCTTGTAGTTGCTCAGGGTGTACGTGCAAACTTTGTTAATACGTACCGCATCCATTTCATTGGATTTATAAAACGCATGAGCAGAGGCCATCGAAGTATATTCTTCCGATTCTGCAACCGTTTTGAGAATGGACAAAAGGATAATCAGTCGCTCCATATCCGTAGCCGCGGTAGCTTTATGCATGAGTTCGATGAGCTTAACCCGGCTTCTTCCGCTAAATTTCATCCCTTTCCGGGCTTTCTCAAACAGCTTGGGGACCAAATATGTTTCCGGTAAATTCAGGAAATCCCGACCGAGGCAGTCGGGTAGAAAATGGATTACGATTGCCTCAACTTTGCGCTCCGAATGACGTTGGTAATACTCTTCGTTGCATTGCCACATGTGGGGGAGGTTACTGCCAAGCAGTAATACTTCGCCCTCGGAAAAGTTGCCGATATTATCACCGATAAAACGTACACCTTTACCCCGTATAACGTGGTGAAGTTCCAATTCCGGATGATAATGCCAAAGTGATCCAAAGTTTGGCTGCACGTCGTGCCGTACGCTGAAGGACGATTGGATTTGAGTCGGTACCTTATGAAAAAGCGGTTTCATAGTTCATAATCGTTATTTTTCCTTTTCTTGGTGATGGAAAAGGAAGGGTTTATAATTTGTTTGACTCCGTACTTGAAATATCTTATTCCATCGTGAGTACTAAATTATGTAATAGAAATCCGATCTCCAAGGAAATGATAAGATTGTACAATAAGAAGGCAATAAATTCCAATAATCGGCTGCCGTTTCGCCACACCTTTGTACCATGCCGGTTCACATATCCGGCTATGAATTTGTAAACCCACAGACCCATGGATACGATCGACAACAAAAAGGAAATCTGGCTGGTGGCAAGTGGCGACCTGCGGTTAGCAGCCAATCGATTATGTTGGCAGGCCCAAGAGACAATGGAAGCCCAGTTGGCTACGGCCATCGCGCGCCAGGGATGGCACATAAGACGGGCACATCACTACGATTCGGTGAAGCAACATGGATTTATCGATTCCCAGCGGATGGGCATTGAAGTATTTAAGCGCATTCCCCCCAATGCACCGCTGATTGTCGCCGAAGCCGTCTGGCAGTATACGCACCATGTGCTGGCCGGACTTACGACACATCAAGGTCCCATCCTTACGTTAGCCAATTGGAGTGGCCAGTGGCCCGGTCTGGTGGGTATGCTCAATCTCAATGGCTCGCTTACCAAGGCCAACGTGGCCTATAGTACCTTATGGAGTGTGGACTTTACCGACGATTTTTTTAGCAATGGCCTCAAGGAATGGTTGGAAAAAGGCGTGGTTAGGCACGACCTTCGGCATGTGACCCCCTTTGATCTGGTGAAAATTCCCGCCGCTGATGAAGATACCGGTCGTTCATTTGCCCGCCGGCTCCGTACCGAGAAGGCGATTATGGGTGTTTTTGATGAAGGCTGTATGGGCATGTATAATGCGATCGTGCCCGATGAGCTGCTGCATTCGACCGGCATCTTTAAAGAAAGGCTCAGCCAATCGGCGCTTTACGCGCGGATGCGTACCGTTAGCGATACAGAAGCGGAGACCGTGCTGCAGTGGCTGCTAGATAAAGGGATGACGTTTAAATGGGGAGAGGACGAAGAAACGGACCTTACCCGCAGGCAAACCCTGGAGCAGTGTAAAATGTATATCGCCGCCGTACGCATGGCGGCAGATTTCGGCTGCAATACCATCGGTATTCAATATCAACAGGGCCTTAAAGACCTCACGGTGGCCAGCGACCTGGTCGAGGGGCTGTTGAACAACCAAGAGCGGCCGCCCGTGTTTTCGGAATCAGGTGAAGAGCTTTTTGCCGGGGAGGCGATTCCCCATTTTAACGAAGTAGACGAATGTGCGGGCATTGATGCGCTGGTAACGTACCGGCTTTGGAAGGAACTGGGCATGAGCGGCGAAAACACGCTGCACGATATCCGATGGGGTGAGCACTATTCCGGAAATGGAATTGACGATTTTGTCTGGGTATTTCTGATATCCGGCGCGGTGCCCGCGTCCCATTTTGAAGGGGGGTATGCAGCAGCGAGCAGCTGGCGGCAATCACCTATGTATTTCCGGCTGGGAGGGGGCACATTACGTGGCGTGAGCAAGCCGGGGCCGATCGTTTGGAGCCGTATTTATGTGAAAGACGGGCGGTTACAGGCCGATCTGGGCGTAGGTAAGGCCATCAGCCTGCCCGAACAGGAAACCCAGCGGCGATGGCAGGCAACCTCTCCGGAATGGCCCATTATGCATGCAGTGCTCCATGGCGTTGACCGCGATCAATTGATGGCCCGTCATGCGGCCAACCACATACACGTCGTTTACGTAACGGACGAACAAGCGCACCGGGCCTGCCGTGTCAAGGCGGCGGCATTGGATGAGTTAGGTATTGAGGTACATTTCTGTGGCGACGTAGCTATTTCAGGGCAATGAACAAAGCAGGTGAAAACTGGGTAATTGGACTGGATTTCGGTACAGATTCTGTGCGGGCATTGCTGGTGGATGCAGCAACGGGAGAAGAACAAAAGAGCGCCGTAAGGGTTTATCCGCGTTGGAACGAGGGTCGGTATTGTGACAGCCGGCAATCCCGGTTCCGGCAGCATCCGTTAGACTACATAGAGACCATGGAAGCGGTTATCCGGGAAGTGCTGTCCGGTATTCCAGAAGAAACTGTAAGCCGCATCCGGGGTTTGTCCGTGGATACGACCGGTTCAACACCCGTTGCGGTGGACCGGCAGGGGATACCACTGGCGCTGCATCCCGAATTTGCCGAAAATCCCAACGCGATGTTTGTGTTATGGAAAGACCACACGGCCATTGCCGAAGCCGAGGAAATCAACCGACTCGCGAGCCGATGGGAAACCGATTATACGATGTATTCGGGGGGAAGCTACTCGTCCGAATGGTTCTGGGCCAAAATGCTGCATATTTTACGAGTCGATCGCCAGGTGGCGCAGCACGCCTACTCCTGGATGGAACATTGCGATTGGATTCCAAATTTGCTTTGCGGCCATAACGATGTGTTAACTGTGAAACGTAGCCGATGTGCCGCAGGTCATAAGGCGCTATGGCATGAAGCGTTCGATGGCCTCCCCTCAGAAGCATTTCTTACCACATTGGATCCTCGCCTGAAGGACATGCGCATGCGCCTATACCGGCAGACGTATACGTCGGATGCCGTTGTCGGCACCCTGTCGTCTGAATGGGCCATGCGTACGGGTCTGCCTCGAAATCTTGTCATTGGGGTGGGGGCGATTGATGCGCACATGGGCGCGGTGGGCGCCGCTATCCGTCCGTATTCATTGGTGAAGGTCGTCGGAACATCCACCTGCGATATGCTGGTGGCGCCGGTAAACCGGCATCTCGATCACCTGGTCAAAGGCATCTGCGGCCAGGTAGATGGCTCCATTATCCCCGGAATGCTCGGGTTTGAAGCTGGTCAGTCGGCATTTGGTGACCTCTACCAGTGGTTTGCCCGATTGGTGGCTTATCCCGTCGCCGCCTTGCTTAACGATCATATTAAGCAGGAAGAACCGCATGTGCTTGTCGACCGCATTTTGGCGGCATTAAATCGGGACGCTGAGGCACTTCCCGTATCGCATGATGATGAAATCGCGTTGGATTGGGTTAACGGACGGCGCACACCTGATGTCAACCCTTTGTTGAATGGGTGGCTTACCGGAATTACGTTGGGTACGGATGCACCGCGCTTATTCAAGGCACTGGTGGAGGCTACGGCATTTGGGTCGAAGGCCATAGTCGATCGTTTCGAGGCGGAAGGCATACCTGTACGTGAAATTATTGCCACAGGGGGCATTGCCAAAAAATCGCCGTACATAATGCAGGTGTTGGCCGACGTGTTGGACAGACCTATTAAAACCGTAAAAACCGAACAATCGTGCGCGCTGGGAGCGGCTATGTATGCGGCGGTAGCGGCTGGCGTGTATTCGTCCATTGAAGCAGCACAACAAGCGATGTCATCCGGGTTTGAACGGGAATTTTACCCACGTACCGACCGTGCCGATGTATACCGCGTGTTGTTCCAACGCTACCAGGCACTGGGAAATCTGCAGGAAAAGTCAACATCCTATAATTGAGCGCAAAAATCGTAGAGAGAATTATTGGACGGAGCGATTATCTTTGCCAAGACAGAAAGACCAATAGAGAAACTTGATGAAGAACCTTCCCCTTATCGATATCGCGGTAATTATAGCTTACCTGGCAGCCATGGTGCTGGTCGGCGTATGGTTTTCCCGCAAAAACAAAAACGCCGACCAATTTACCAAAGCTTCGGGGATGATACCGGGATGGGCTGTAGGGATATCGCTGTATGCGACCTTTCTCAGCAGCAATACGTTTCTGGGTGTTCCGGGTAAAGCATTTGGGAGTAACTGGAATCCATTCGTTTTCAGTCTGTCCATGCCCTTAGCAGCCTGGGTGGCCGTCAAATATTTTGTGCCGTTTTATCGCACTGCGGGAGGAGTGTCCGCATATACCCATTTGGAACGTCGTTTTGGACCGTGGGCACGCACGTATGCGATGGTCTGTTTTCTCTTGACGCAGCTTGCGCGCATGGGGTCAATTTTCTTTGGGATTGCCCTGAGCCTGCAGGCGCTAACGGGTTACGACATGACGACAATTATGGTGATAACTGGGTTATGTATCGTTATTTACACCGTGTTGGGGGGGATAGAAGCTGTTATCTGGACGGAGGTTGTACAAGGAGTTTTACTGACTTTTGGTGGTTTGTTGATCCTTTACCTCATACTTGCCAACGTAGAGGGAGGTGCAGCGGCGATTATTGATATCGGGATCGCCGACGAAAAGTTCAGTTTAGGTAGTTTCGCACCGGATTTTACCGGGTCGTCCTTTTGGGTGATCTTGTTGTATGGCTTTTTTATCAACCTGAATAACTTCGGGATGGATCAGAACTACGTGCAGAGGTATCATACTGCACCTTCCGCCCGCGAAGCTGCAAAATCTGTATGGCTCTGCGTGAAACTGTATATTCCCATTTCGCTATTATTTTTTGTAATCGGTACCGGGCTGTATGCCTATTATGCTCAACATCCAGAATTGACAGAGACCATTCGGCTGCAGGCAGCTGCAGAACGGCCATCCCTTAGTGCGTCGCCGGACGAGGTACAACAAACAGCGACTTCGCTGGCATCTGCGGACTTTGGAGATAAGATAATGCCGCACTTTATGGTTAATATGATACCTGTGGGTTTGCTGGGGCTCGTGATTTCCGCCATCATGGCGGCGGCGATGAGTACCATCAGCTCAGGCATGAACGCATCCGCGACGGTATTTACGGAAGATATTTATAAGCGATATATCCGTCCGGACAGCTCCGGCTCGCAAGCGTTACGCGTCTTGTTTATTGCTACGGCTGTATTTGGTGTGCTGGGTATTGTAACCGGTATCAGTATGATCGGTGTAAAAAGCATTTTGGATGTGTGGTGGCAGCTTTCGGGTATTTTTGCCGGAGGTATGCTGGGATTATTCCTATTGGGGATCATCAGTAAAAAGGCCGGTAACAGCGACGCGATTATCGCAGTGATTGCAGGCGTATTGGCCATTCTGTGGATGACTTTTTCGTATCTGATACCTGAGCAATACGGTTACCTGCGATACCCCTTGCATGCAAATATGATCATTGTGGTCGGAACATTGGTGATCTCGCTGGTGGGAACGGGATTGGCCACGATGAGGCGCTCACCCGTTTAAGATCGCCATGATAGGCTACCCCTCTTTCTGGTTGAATTTTTCCTTAAAGCGCGCGATTTTCTTTAACTGTTCGTGGAACCGGTCGCCAAACGACCTTACTTGTTTCGGTGGTTCCAGATTGTCCGCAACTCCTTTGTCCGCCATTTCGTCGGTTACCTGGAATGCCTCTACTACGATGGATGGAAAGAATGCTTTGCTCTTGGTCACCGTCCGTTGGCCTACCCAATTCATTGCTACATAGTTCAGTGCAAGCGTGAGCAACACAAAACTTCCCTTTGGCAGCTGCCTACTGCAATTCCAGTTGATTTCAACTTCTTGGTTTTCATTCACAAAATCAAAAGTGACGTGATCGATGATGTGGACAGATTCATTGAAGAAATTGAAGGCAGTCACAAGAATAGAAAAGTGGGGATTGAACCGCGGCGGTTCGGCTGGATAATTAATGTCCTTCATCACATTGAATTTCGGAATCGAGAACTGAATCCGACCATTCGGTGCGATTTCGACGCTCGGTCTTACCCTTATTAGCCTTTCGATACGGGAATCGAGATTGAATTGAAAGCCTTTCAGCGGACTTAAATCGGCGTCATGAAGCGTTCGTTCACCGATTTCTTTGGTTGATGTCCGTATACATTCTGCTACGGCTGCGGTTAACCGGACAGGCATCTTCCCATCATATTCTTCGAAGAAATTACACAGGACGCGGCGAAGCATTTTTGCCTGCGTACTCGCCAAACCAAACTCCAATGCATTTAGCTTGGTGGCGTAGGTCTGCCGTACGCGTGCCGGAGCAATCTGTAGCACTTGTTTATCCCGATACCCGCGATACACGATGTTGTTTATTTTTCCCTTAATTTTCCCATTTCTTCCTTGTGTGGCCATTTTCGAAAAATTACGTTATTGTCAAGTTATTTTTTAAATTTACATCGGTCTCCTGCGTTATCCATATTTCTTTTTTCTTCCTCCTGACCAGCTTTGCACCATCTTTATACCAAGTGTATACCATCTCCGCTATGAATCAGTCATCAATTCATAGTACACCCAATATAAGTCCAGGTTTTCTCCATAAAAATTGGATTCATATTGGACTTACATTGGACTCATATTGGACTCATTCAGGAGAAGGTACAGCGAAGGTACCTGTATGATATGTAGTAATGGTATATGATTTCATAGGTAATTTATGATTGTATGTTCAGTTGGTTAACCAAATATAGCCAGCTGGTTTGAAAAAAGCAAATTTCATCGGTAACTTTACTCACGGTTTGCATCATCCATCGTTATTCTGTTCATCGATGTTAGGTAACCGAGTTTTCTCTCTCTTATGTGCAGCCGGTATTGCGGTGAATGGGATTGGTCTGTTTACCGGTGTCATGATGATCGATGGTGCACTGTATGCGCTCATCGCAAAGAACATGGTTGTAAATGCCAACTATGAATTTCTTACGCTTCACGGGTTCGACTGGTTGGACAAACCCCATTTTCCTTTTTGGTGCACCGCACTTATCTACAAGCTGTTGGTTATCAGCGATTTCGCCTACAAGTTGCCCGCGTTTATCTTTTGGCTTATCGGTGCGTTGTATACCTTTCTGCTCGCCCGCAGGCTGCATAGTCGTCATGCTGCGCGCATAGCCGTATTGATTTATCTCAGTGTATTGCACCTTTTGCTGTGCAATTCGGCGGTAAATGCCGAACCGTATCTGACAGGAATGATCGTCGCAGCGATCTATCATTTCTACCGAACGTATCGTGGCGATGCATTCGTTCAGCTCGTATTGGGTGCATTGTGGGCAGCCATGGCAGTGATGACCAAGGGAATTTTTGTGTTGATCATCATCGGCAGCGGGTTCATCGTGTGGTGGCTTATCCGGAGGGAATGGCGGCAATTTATCAACTATCGATGGTATCTGGCCATCGTCCTGTTATTGATCTTTATCCTACCGGAACTTTATTGCCTATACAGGCAGTTTGATGCAAGACCTACGGCTGAGGTGTTCGGACAGACGAATGTGTCGGGCATCCGCTTCTTTTTTTGGGATAGTCAGTTTGGCCGCTTCTTCAATTCAGGGCCCATAAAGGGGCATGGCGATCCGTTCTTTTATCTGCATACCACGTTATGGGCATTCCTGCCCTGGTCTTTGCTGCTTCCCGCTGCCGTCTATTTTTCGTTCGGCAGGAAACGGAAGCTGGCAATCGGGCATCCGCTGTTGTGGGGCAGCATTTTGATCACGTTTTTATTGTTTTCGGCATCGCAATTCCAGTTGCCACACTACCTTAATGCAATCTTTCCGCTGATGAGTATCTGGATAGGCCAGCTGTTAGCCGGCATGGACCGATTGCCCCGCATGGGTGTCATGCACCGTGTGCAATGGTATTCCGGCCTGTTGGTGATCATTCTGCTTTGCCTGTTGGTTTTTTTTTTCCATAGTGATGGCTGGTGGTTACTGGTTGCCTTTATCGCCATAGTGGGCGGGTCGGCGCTGATTTACACGCGTCGGATTTCAGCTCATAACACATTTCTGGCGAGCTATGCCGTGGGCCTGTTAATTGGAATCTTTTACGGAGGATACGTATATCCTGGACTATTAGGCTATCAAAGCGGAGATCGCATGGGGCGTTTTATCAATGCCACTATCGGCGTAGAACGCCATGGGGAGTGTATATATGTGTTAGACCAGGAAATAGAAAACTTTATGCTTGGTTTCCGATGCAACATGCCGTTACAAGCCATTCGGTCCGGAGAGCGGTGGAAAACCATAGCGGATGGGAGTCTGCTGGCGGTAAGCACAGAGCGTTTGGAAGAAATACCGGATTATTACGACGTGGAGTCGATCGCGTCCTTTGCCGGATACCGCGTGAGCCGCTTGACATCCGCATTCTTTTATTATCAATCACGGGATGCGCAACTCGGTAAATTTTATCTGGTGCGGTTAAAAAAGCGCTAACATCCTATAATACCCGGCCAATTTGATACAGAAGCCGGATGACCTAATGGGATACCTTTGAGTAAATCAATGACAAACAAATGGTAAAATATGGTTTTATCCTAAGTAATTGCCTTCTTTTAGCGGTTACCTGTAGTTTTTCGCAGACCACCGATCAAGGATTGGCTGATTCAATCCCCCGGCGTATCATTTTGAATGTAACGGAGGATTTAGCCGCTTCGGTAGCGATTAACTGGCAAACGGCCGGTGAGGTGAAAGAGAGTTTCGCAGAGATCGCGATTGCCGATGCAGACCCGCGTTTCGTCGATAAAGCAGTTCGGAAAAAAGCTGAAACCGAATGGGTGGGGCTGGGCGATACCGTATCGTCCAACTACCATTCGCTGGTTTTCGATGACCTGATTCCCAATACGAAATATGCCTATCGCGTCGGCCACGGGAACCATTGGAGCGAATGGTTTCACTTTGTTACGGCCAGCGATCAGCCGACAGACTCCTTCCAATTTATTTATTTCGGAGACGTGCAGGTAAATATCCGATCACTTTGGTCGCGGGTCGTACGAGAAGCCTTTGCGAAAGCGCCAAACGCCCGACTGCAACTGTACGCCGGGGACATCATTAACCGGGCAAACCGGGATGAAGAATGGGCCGATTGGTTTGCGGCGGGTGGTTTCATACACAGCATGATACCCGGACTTCCGTCGCCCGGCAACCACGATCATTTTAACCTGCCGAATGGTGAACGGGCCGCGTCGGTTTTTTGGCGGCCCCAGTTTAACCTGCCGTTAAACGGTCCGAACGGACTGGAAGAAACTTGTTATTTCGCTGATGTGCAGGGGGTACGGTTCATATCCCTTAATTCCGACCAAGCGGAGGAGTCAGACGTGCATTTGGAAGCCCAGCGTGTCTGGTTGGAACGTATTCTCGAGAATAACCCAAACACCTGGACGGTTGTTACCTTTCATCATCCGATTTATTCGCCCAAAGGAACGCGTGATAATAAGCGGATGCGGGAGACGTTTAAGCCGATTTTTGACCGATACAGGGTCGACCTCGTGTTGCAGGGACACGATCATACCTATGCGCGGGGCATGAGTAAAATCCCGATGGATGGCAAAGGGGAATCGTCCGGAACGATGTATGTTGTCTCGGTAAGCGGTCCAAAAATGACCGGTAGCCATGTAGAGAAAAAATCTTGGATGGACCGGTCGGCAATCTATACCCAATTATTTCAAATTATTGACGTATCTTCACAAAAGCTCTCGTTTAACGCCTATTTGGCCACTGGAGAGCTTTACGACGCGTTTGATTTAATTAAGCAAGAAGGAACGATAAACAAGCTGGTCGACCGGATACCCAATCGGATGCCGGAACGGCAGTAAATGCTGCGGTCTCAGAGGAACCAGCCATGTCAATGCCTGATACAAAGCCGATATGAAAAGAACCGTAAGTATTTTAGTTTGTGCCGTATGGGTTGGCATAACGGGTATGTTGGCAAGCGCCGTGGTCCCGAGACCCAAGATCGTCGTGTGTTTGGTGGTGGACCAAATGCGTTGGGATTACCTGTATCGTTTCTATGACCGATATGGCGACGGGGGCTTCAAGCGACTGTTAACGGATGGTTTCAGTTGCGATCAAACACTGATCAGTTACGCACCTACCGTAACCGGATGCGGGCATGCCTCTATATTTACGGGCGCAACACCGGCTGTCCACGGCATCGTCGGCAACGACTGGCCTGATTTTGAAAAGGGCTATTCGGTCAATTGCGTTGGCGACGAAAATGTGTCGTCCGTGGGCACTGAATCAAAATACGGCAAAGCCTCTCCTCGTAATCTCCTGACGACCACCGTAGGCGATGAACTGAAGATTGCCACCAATTTCAGAAGTAAAGTCGTCGGCATATCCATCAAAGACCGGGCAGCCATCCTGCCGGCGGGGCATACGGCCGACGCCGCATTCTGGTTTGACAAAACCAATAATTGCTTTATCACCAGCACCTATTATATGGATGAACTGCCCGAATGGGTGCAGTCCTTCAATAACCGGAAAATTCCACAAAAATACCTCAAACAGGGATGGAATACCTTGTACCCGGTCGCTTCGTACGTGCAAAGTACAGCGGACGACATGCCCTATGAATCCCGGTTTGCCAATGAGCGACGTCCGGTTTTTCCGCACAGACTGGTAGATAGCGTGACCGGTTTCGATGTGGGGATCAGCAATACACCGTTCGGAAATAACCTGGTGCTCGCGTTTGCCAAGGAGGCCATCCAAGCGTACCAACTGGGTACCCACGGCGACACCGATCTGCTAACCGTCAGTTTGTCATCGCCGGATGCCATAGGTCACCGCTTTGGTCCCAATTCGATTGAAATTGAAGATAATTATCTCCGATTGGACAAAGAACTGGAGGCGTTCTTTGCTTACCTGGATCAAACATTCGGCGAAGGCGATTACTTGTTTTTTATTACCGCAGATCACGGTGCGTCGCAGTCGCCCGGATACCTGGCCGCGAATAAACTACCTTTTGGGTTCCTCAATGAAAAGTATCTGCTCGACTCGATCCAGAACGTTATCCGCTCCGAATACGGACTTGATTCAGTGATTGCCGCCAACGCAAATCAGCAACTGTATCTGAACGACAAAGCGATTTCCCGATTGACGGTCTCCAAAGACGAAATCGCCGATCGCATTGTCATGCTCTTGATGGAAAGCCCAGGCATCACCGATGCGTTTGTAACCCGCAAGCTAGGCAGTGCTACCTTGGCAGAACCGATAAAAACCATGATGATCAACGGTTATCACCTGAAACGTGGCGGCGACATCGTATATAGTGTGCAATCCGGATGGAAATGGGGGTCAATATCCGGTGCGTCCCACAGCCACTGGAATGCGTACGATGCACACATTCCGTTGATCTGGATGGGGTGGGGGGTGCAGCCCGGTAAGACAAACCGGCTCGTCCATAATACAGACATCGCGGCTACCCTTGCTTCGTTGCTTCATATCCAGATGCCCAGCGGGAATGTCGGTAGCGTAATTTATGAATTGACAGATCACTAACGGACAAACCAAGTCATGAATGAAAACGCAACTTTCAGAAGTAGGCGATTGCTGTCCATCGACGCGCTGCGAGGTTTTGACATGTTGCTCATTGCTGGCGGGGGCGCATTTATTGAGCGGTCGCATGGTTTGACGGGGATGCGATGGATAGACTGGTTGGCCACGCAGCTTACCCACCCGGCTTGGAATGGTTTTACTTTTTACGACTTTATCTTTCCGTTGTTCCTGTTTATAGCCGGTGTTTCGTTATCTTTTTCTCTGCAGTCCGGACTGGAACGTGGAATGTCGAAAGCGGCGCTATATAAAAAGGCCTTCAACCGGTTCCTCATCTTGTTTATATTGGGGCTCATCGATAAAAATACGCCATTGGACTTGTTCCATCCCGCCAATATTCGATATGGAACCGTATTGGGACGCATTGGCATCACCACACTGGTAGCGGCCATTTTGTATTTGAACTTCGGAGGAAGGGCCCGACTGGCCTGGGTGTCGGGCATCTTACTCGCCTATTATGCGGCTGTTTTCCTGATCCCTGTCCCCGGTTACGGTGCGGGTGATCTTTCGTTTGAAGGCAACCTCGTCGGATGGATTGACCGTACGTTTATGCCGGGTATACTAAAACAGGAAACCTACGACGAAAACGCGCTGCTGACCACATTTCCCGCCATTTGCCTTCCGCTTTTGGGAACCCTTGCTGGCGACATCCTGCGGAATACCGAGAGGCCTGAAAAGACAAAAATCGGCTACCTCTGCGCCTTAGGGGCGATCCTTGTACCGCTGGGCTTGATATGGGGCTTGAGTTTTCCCATTAACAAACACATGTGGTCCAGTTCCTTTATTTTGCTAACGGGAGGAATGGCGTTTTTCATGCTGGCGTTGTTCTATGGAATCATCGATGTGCTGGGTTACCGAAGATGGTGTTTCTTTTTCGAGGTCATTGGTGCCAATTCCATCGTCGTGTACATGGCCTATCGGCTCATCGATTTCAATTATACGTCCAAGCTGCTGTTTGAAGGTCTGTACATGAATTTTCATGAAAAATGGCATCCGGTGTTCAACGCATTGGGGGCCCTGGCCCTGGTGTGGCTATTGCTCTATTTTCTTTACCGGAAACGGATTTTTATAAAAGTGTAGATCAAAAGCCCCTCTGATCGGTCCCATCGGTGCGATCGTAAGGCAATCAAGGACTTTTAAAAATATTTCCACGCGCCGGTTCAATGAAACCTAACGGGCAGGGGAGAACCTGGCAAGGGGTCCGGACATCAACGCATTTTTTTCAGAATAGTTGAGGCTACTCCGTTTGATCGCGGGTACACATCATACACGAAATCAGAAGATAACTTCTGAAAAGAATCCGGCAACATCGTATAAAAACCATTCAGTTTTTAAAAAGATTTTTGTGTACCAATTCACAATTTACGATAGCTAATTATGATACTTTTCAACAAAGTAACCGACGCGCGAAGGAGATGCTTGTCGGGCGTCAGGCTTTCTTGTGTCCTTGTGCCCCTGCTGGTTTTCTTTGCGGCAAATGCCGATGAGCGAAGTGATAACCTGCCGGGGTATGGCGCGTTCTCTGACCAGGAGTACCGGGTGAGAGGCAGCGTCCACAATGCCAGATCCGAACCATTGGAAGGGGTTTCGATCCATGTAAAAGGCAGTAACACGTCTACGAGTAGCAATAACCAAGGGCAATTCGAACTGAACGTTCCGACGCAGCCCGTTACACTGGTCGTATCCTACGTTGGCTATGAGGCATACGAAGTGCAGTTTACCGGGCAGGACTTTTTGGCGATCACGCTTGCTGAAGAAAACCAGAACCTCGATGAAGTCGTGGTTACCGCCCTAGGCATCCGAAAAGAGTCCAAGGCATTGGCCTACGCGGTGAGCAAGCTGGACGGCGATGACTTTGAGAAGAACAAAAATGTCAATTTTGCCAACTCGTTAAGCGGGAAGGTGGCCGGTGTTAACGTGGTCAGCACCGCGAATGGCCCCGGCAGCTCAAGCCGGGTAACGATCCGGGGAAATACATCCATTTCCGGCGATAACCAACCGCTGTATATTATCAATGGAATGCCCATGGACAACTCGCAGTTTGGTAGTACGAATACGGTATCACCGGATTGGGGCGACAATTTGTCAAGTATCAATCCGGACGATATCGAAGAGATCTCGGTGCTGAAAGGGGCAACCGCAGCAGCATTGTATGGTTCCCGGGCGAAGAACGGAGCGATCATCATTGTGACCAAATCCGGAAAAGGCCAGCAAGGGATCGGGATCACCGTCAATTCAAATACCACATTCGAAATACCCTTCTTTTTATGGGAAATTCAGAATGAATACGGCCAGGGGTATGGTGGTTTCCGTCCGGCAAGCATGCAGGATGCGGCTAACCACGGCCAGAATCACTGGGGCGAAAAATACGATGGGAAAATGACCGTGCAACTGGATGGCGTAGAAAGACCTTATTCATTTGTCAAAGATCGCGTACTTGAAGATTTCTATCAAGTAGGCAGCACGATCAACAACAACGTTTCTTTCAGTAAAGGGAATGAAAATGGATCTTTTCGCATTTCCTACACCAATTTACGGAACGATGCAATTGTTGATAATTCAAGACTTCAACGAAATAACCTCAGTTTGGGCCTGCAGCAAAACCTAACGAAAAAAGTTTCAATAGGTGCCAGCATCGACTATGTCAAGGAGAAAGCGAACAACCGACTGATTACCTCGGGTGGACGCGCGAGTATGACGAGCACCATCCTTTGGGTAAACAGCAATATGCCCACCGAGGCACTGTCGCCAGGTTACGATGAAAACTTTCAGGAAAAAACGCTGGGAACCGATCTGAATGCGACGAACCCCTATTTCGTGTTGAACCGTATGAGAAATGGCTCCGATAAGGATCGGTATCTGACGACGGCCAACATACGCTGGGAAATATGGGATTGGTTGTATGTGCAGGGCCGCGTGGGGCAGGATTACTATGGCGTGACCAATACCAACGTCATACCCGATGGAACGGGTTTTCTTAAAAATGGCGAAATTCAGCAACGAAGCATCTCGTTTTGGGAACGGAATTTTGAGGGCATTATCGGGATCGATAAGCGATGGAATACCTTTTCACTGACCGTGAATGCCGGAGGGAACCTCATGTCGCAAAAAAGGGGAACCACGGATGTCGACGCATTTGGCTTCGTTGTCCCGCAGTTGCATGTGATCAACAATACGTCCAATCGCCAGACAACCACGGATCTCTACCGAAAGAAGATCAACTCGCTATTTGCTACGGCGGAGTTCGGATACAAAGACTTCCTTTATCTAAACCTTACCGGCCGGAACGATTGGTTTTCGACACTGAACCCCAAGTCGAACAACTACTTTTACCCATCGGCGGGAGTGAGTTTCGTGTTCTCCGAGGCGTTGGAAATGCCTTCCCTAATTAATTTTGGAAAGCTGCGGGTGGCTTACGCTTCGGTAGGTGGTGATACCGATCCGTATCTGCTGAATCTGACCTATGGGTTGCAATCTTACTCGTACGATGGTAAATCATTGGGAAAGATAAATCAATTAAATGTGCCGAATGAAAATCTGAGACCCTTAAGCGTGAATGAGTTTGAGGCCGGACTGGACGTTAAAATGTTTAACAGCCGACTCGGATTGGACGTGGCGTGGTACCATAAATTGACCACCAATGACATTGCCGTTGAAACCATCTCTTCCACAAGCGGCTACCAAGGGATGTCGGTGAATGTCGGCGAAATTGAAAATAAGGGATGGGAGCTTTTGCTTACGGGAAAACCGCTGCGCGAAGGAAGCCTGAAATGGGACGTAGCCGCGAATTTTGCGTACAACAAAAGTAGGGTGCTGAAAATATCCAATGCTTCGAAAGAGTTGGTGCTGGGTACAGTAACCCGGGGTTGGATTAAGCACATTGAAGGGATGGAATATTCCCAGATTGTGGGAAGGACGATATTGAGAAATGAAGCAGGCAAAGATGTCATTGACGCAACGGGATTGCCGATTGTGCCCGTGGATGTGGTGCCCTTTGGTTCGGGCATCCATAAATATACCGTAGGCCTGACCAATTCATTTGCCTACCGATCGTTTTCACTTTCCTTCCTGATCGATTCGAAATTCGATGCCAAGATATATTCCGGGCTGAATTACGACCTTGACCACCGGGGAATGTCTTGGGGATCGTTATTGGGAAGGGCCGATGGCGTGACATTGGATGGCGTTACCGAAGACGGCCAGGTCAATACCGTGCATGTCTCTGCCGATCGGGTAAACAACCGGGCGATCGTCGTCAGAAGAAGGGATGCGTTGGATGATTACGTTTACGACGCCAGTTTTATCAAACTTCGTAATTTTGCGTTAACGTATCATCTGCCCCAACGGCTCACCGATAAAATCGGATACCTCAAAGGGGCAAGCCTATCGTTCATAGGCAACAATGCGCTCATCCTTATGAAGCGAACACCGGGTATGGACCCTGAAACAAATTTCAGTGCCGGAAATGCACAGGGTTATGCGAATTCTGCCCTGCCCCCGACCCGCAGCTTTGGTTTCAATTTAAGTGTTAAGTTTTAATTTACGTATCATGAGAATATATAAAGCAGGGATCGCTTCTTTCGTGCTTATCGCCTCGTTGGCGGCCTGTGACAAGGGATTTGAAAGTCTGAATAAAGATCCAAATGCGGTCACGGGCGATCGGTTTAATCCGGCTTATCTCCTGGCTTCGGCGCAACTCCAGACTGCGAAGAACGGCGGCGAAGCGAATACCGGTCTCTTTTACTGCGAAGGTTTTGTTCAGCATTTTGCGTCATTGAGCAACGTGGGGATATTTAATTTTCACGGTGATAAATATGTGTACCACAAAGGCAATAATGAAGCTTTGTGGTTCGCTTCCTACGACATTGTCAAATTGTTGCAGGACCTCATCCAGAACACGCAGGAGGTGGTTGAATACAACAACCTCCTGCAGATGAGTAGAATATGGAGAACGGTGGTTTTTCAACGGCTCACAGACCTATATGGGGATGTGCCGTATTCGGAAGCAGGCCTGGCTTTTTACCAGCATATTTACAAGCCCAAATACGATTCCCAAAAATTTATTTATGAGCATATGCTGGCTGAACTGGAGGATGCGACGGCTAAGCTGAATTCCGATATGCCCCTGTATCCATCGGCTGACATTGTGTATGACGGCGATATCCAGAAATGGAAACGTCTCGGCTATTCCATGATGCTGCGGTTGGGAATGCGGCTGTCAAAAGTGGAGCCGGAAAACGCGAAGTTATGGGTGCAAAAAGCCTATAACGGCGGTGTTTTTGAGTCCAATGACGACAATTTGTTTATTAGGGGTACGGACGCCGAAGGCACCATTGAAGCGCTCAGCAATGCCGATAGCTGGGTGCTGAGTGTATCCACCCGGGAGGGAGGGAAAATCAGCAAAACCTTCTTCGACTTTCTGAAAAACCACCATGATCCAAGGCTGAAGCACACCGTGGCGGTGTATACGAATCCGATGGACATCACGACAAAAAATACGGACCCCGCAATCCAGAAAGGACTTCCGAACGGATTGGATCGGAATACACTGATGGCAGATCCGAGCTATGACCCCGACGCGCCGGGGCAGGAGCATCAATATTCCGGCATAAACCGGGATGTGTATGGAAAATTGGATGGCCCCCGCATGTTCATTACCCATGGAGAGGTGGCATTGCTGCTGGCCGAGGCCACCGTTAGGGGGTGGATCGGCGGAAATGCAGCGGAATACTATGGTACGGGGGTGCGATCTGCCATGAAAAACCTGAGCATTTACGACCCCTCGGCGCTGATTTCGGATGCGGAAATTAATGAGTATTTAGCAGAAAACCCATTTGTTGGAACGCAGGACTTACCGGCTGCCTTCGAGCAGATCAATACCCAATACTGGGCAGCCACGTTTATGAACGGATACGAAGCGTTTGCAAATGTCAGAAGGTCGGGTTATCCAAGATTGATTCCGGTAAACTATCCCGACAACGAAACGGGAGGGTTGTTTCCGAGAAGATTGAGATACCCGGAGAACGAAGCGGTGCTGAACACCGATCATTATAAGGAAGCGGTTGCGAGGCAGGGCACAGACAATTACATCACGCGGCTTTGGTGGGACAAGGAAGACTGATGGCGGGTATACGTGCGAACGATGCCTGCTCAAGGCGGACTTTCCTGAAAGGGGCCTTTACACTGGGGCTGACCGGATTGGCTGGCATAAACAGGGAGTCTTGGTCGCTACCACGTACCGTCGAGGCGATGTTGGTTCCAGTTATGCTTACGCCGTTCCGTGAGGATCTTAGCGTGGATACCTATGGCGTTGAAAAGCTCATCGCATTTTACAGGCAGTCCGGTGCGGGTGGACTTTTCGCGAATTGCCTAAGCAGTGAGATGTATCAATTGAACCGACAGGAACAATTGCATATCGCTGCGCTAACCGTGAAACAGGCAGGAAGTGATATACCGGTCGTTGCAACGGGCTCCTTCGGTGAAAATCTGGAAGAAAAGATCCGTTGTACCGAGCAAATGGCCGAAACCGGGGTGGATTCCGTCGTGTTAATCACCAGCCACTTTGCCGACAAAGGGCAGGATAACCGGGTTTTTCTTGAACAGTTGCTTGCGCTGGTGGATCGGACGCCCGGCATTCCGTTGGGTACCTATGAATGTCCTTCTCCCTACAAGCGGCTTCTTTCTGCATCAGCGTTCCGAACGCTGATGGAGACCCAAAGGTTCACGTATCACAAAGATACGTCGGAAGATATGGGACAGCTGATCCAAAAAATTGAAATAAGCAAGGGAGGGGCATACAAAGTGTTCAACGCGCATTCGGGAACGGCTGTACCTTTCATCCAAGCCGGTGGAAGTGGCCTGTCGCCAATAGCGGGCAATTTTTTTCCGGAACTATTTTCATGGATATGTGACCACGCTAACGAGCCAGCCTTATCTGCACAGCTCGCATTCATGCAACAGGAATTGATACGTGCGGAAAAAATCGTATCCTTGAAGTATCCGTTGAGCGCGAAGTATTTCCTTCAGAAACGCGGATTGCCTGTTCAGGTAAACAGTCGGGCAAGACGAACCGAACTAACCAAAAGTGAAATCGCGGCTTTGGATGATTTGTATCGCGAATTTAAAAGGTGGTGCAGCGATCTGGATATACCCCTTACCAAGTTGAACTAGATGGAATTACATACGTTGAATACGAATATGAATCGGATGGCTTTGGTGGCGGTGCTGTGTCTTTTGGCTGCTTGCGCAACCAGATCAGGCAGCAATGGAGAGCTGCAATTCCCACAGCAGTTGGTAGCATTTACCGCCTACTCGGACAGCGCTCTATTTTCCGGAACGGATTCTTCCACGTGGGATAAGGAAATCCGCGAACGTGGATTTATCCTATACGACGACGGAATCTATAAAATGTGGTATACAGGTTACCATCCGGATCGTTCAGCGGCTAAATTTCTGGGGTATGCCGTTTCTGAAGATGGCGTACATTGGGAGCGATTCGCGAAAAATCCCATTTACCGTGAAAAATGGACCGAGGATGTGTTTGTGCTGAAGGACCAAGGGTTGTATTACTTATTCGCAGAGGGAGAAAACGACATTGCCCACCTGCTGACTTCGGCGGATGGAATCAACTGGGAATCCAAGGGCGACTTGACCATACTCACTGCCAAGGGCGATACAATTCCTGGTCCGTATGGAACGCCAACGGTGTATATCAAAGAGGGCATATGGCATTTGTTTTATGAGCGGGTAGATTCCGCCATCTGGGTGGCAACGTCGGCCGATAAGCTGCATTGGCGGAACATCCAGGATGAACCGGTGCTGATTCCGGGGCCGGAAGATTATGACAAAGGTGCGGTTGCCGCAAATCAGATCGTTGAATGGGGCGGGAAATATTATCTGTATTACCACGCCACCTCAAATCAGGACTGGAACAAAGGGGGGCGTCCCGTCTATTGGAATTCCAATGTAGCAGTGTCCGATGACCTGTTGAACTGGCAAAAGTACCCGGATAACCCGTTGGTGGAAAACAATGAGTCCAGCCCGATAACGGTTTGGGATGGACAAAAACCAAAGCTTTATACGATGCACAAAAATGTGCATCTTTACGTTCCCAAATAGACCTACTGTTATGATGAACCGGATAAATAGCCGTTTAGAGTCGCTCGACATCCTTCGGGGATTTGATTTATTCTGCCTGGTATTTTTTCAGCCGGTACTGTCTTCGTTAGCCCGGGCTTTCGACAATGACGGATTAACGGCCATCATGACCCAGTTTCGGCATGTGCAATGGGAAGGATTCGTTTTCTGGGATCTGATTATGCCGTTATTTATGTTTATGGCCGGGGTTTCCATGCCATTCGCCTTTCAAAAGTACCTCAACGAAGGGAGCAAAACCAGGCTCTATAAACGAGTCCTGAAACGGGTATTGCTGTTGTGGATTTTTGGGATGATGTGTCAGGGAAATCTATTGGCGTTCGACTTCCATAAAATTTATTTGTATTCGAATACCTTGCAGGCCATTGCCATGGGATACCTGATTTCGGCGGTTCTCCTGATACACCTGGGGATCCGTGGACAGCTCGTTGCTACCGCGGTACTGCTGCTCGGTTATTGGGGAATCATGACATTTGTAGGGGCTGACGGTTACGGAAGGGGCGATTTTACACCTGATAAAAACTTTGCCGAATACCTGGACCGGACCGTGCTAGGACGGTTTAGGGACGGGGTCAAAGTTACCGATGCAGGTCTGGATTTTGGAAATTACCGATACACCTGGCTGTTAAGCAGCCTCAATTTCGGCGTCACCGTAATGACCGGTGTTTTTGCGGGCCATATCCTAAAGAGCAGCAAGATCACGAAGGTTAACAAGGCTGTGTGGCTGTTGGGGCTGGGGATTTTACAGGTTATCCTCGGGGTGTTATGGGGCTTACAGATGCCCATTATAAAAAAAATATGGACGAGCTCCATGACGCTGTATAGCAGCGGACTCTGTTTCATCCTGATGGCTATATTTTACTACGTCATTGACTGTCTGGGTAAAGGGAAATACGTAGGCTGGCTTAAAATCTATGGGATGAACTCAATCCTGGCGTATCTTCTGTTTTCCATAGTTGATTTCAGCTCCGTTGTCCATTCGCTGTTTTTCGGTTTGGAGCAGTTTCTGGGCAAAGGCTATCAACCGTTCGCCAGGTTGTGCAGCGTCAGTTTGATCTTCTTGATATTGTATTTCTTAGCGAAAAGAAAGGTATACCTCAAAGTGTAACCTTATGCAAATATCCTACAACAACAGGATAAAATGAAGCAAGGTTCCGCTTCATAAAATGTAGAACTTCGAGCGGTATAAGCTGACTGATTTATAAACCCTAAAAAACCACATGGCATTTAACATAAACGCAAGTAAGGGTAAATACGATGTTATCATTGTCGGATCGGGGGCAGGCGGGGGCATGGCTGGCTATGTGCTGGCACAGGCGGGCTTGAAAGTGCTGATGTTGGAATCCGGTCCCTTTTTCGATCCGGCCAAAGACTCGTTACAGATGCGCTGGCCTTGGGAATCACCCCGCAGAGGAGCTTCTACAAACCGCGCCTTTGGCGATTTCGATGGCGCTTTCGGGGGATGGGAGATCGACGGTGAGCCGTATACCAACAGCGAGGGAAGTGAGTTCCGATGGTTTAGGTCACGGATGCTGGGAGGACGTACCAACCATTGGGGGCGTATTTCCCTGCGTTTTGGCCCAAAAGATTTCAAGGGAGGAAGCTTCGACGGGGCTACCGACGACTGGCCGATCAGCTACGAGGAAGTTAAGCCGTATTACGACAAAGTGGACATACTGCTCGGTGTATATGGCACCAATGAGGGGCTGGAGGATGATCCCGATGGGATCTTTCTGAAGCCGCCGAAACCCAGGCTACACGAATTACTGATCGCCGAAGCGGCCAGAAAAAAAGGCATTCCCGTGATACCGGGTAGGGGATCGGTGCTTACCGAACCATTGAAAAACAATAACCAGCGGGGCGTGTGTTTCAATTGTGGCCAGTGCGGCAGGTCGTGCAAGGTGTACGGGGATTTTTCTTCTTCGTCCGCTTTGGTCATCCCGGCCATCCGGACCGGAAATCTGGAAGTGCTTCCCAACTCGTTGGTGCGCGAGGTGCTGGTGGATGGGTATGGACTCGCCAAGGGCGTGTCTTACATCAGCAAAGAAGATATGCAGGAGTATCAGGTATATGGCCAGCAGGTCATATTGGCCGCAAGTGCCTGTGAATCGGCGCGTATTTTATTGAATTCAAAGTCACGGCAACATCCGCAGGGACTGGCGAACAGCAGCGGGGTGGTCGGTAAATACCTGCACGATTCCACGGGCGTCAGTGTCGCGGCATATCTTCCACAGCTAAAAAACCGAAAGCGGTATAATGAGGATGGAGTGGGAAGCCTGCATGTCTATTCACCCTGGTGGCTGGACAATTCGAAACTGGATTTTCCGAGAGGCTATCACATCGAATATGGCGGGGGGATGAACATGCCTTCCTACGGGTACCTAAATGATCTGCCCCGGTTTAACGGTGCGTTAGCCAACGTTAATGGTGCTGGAAAAAAAAGCGGCGGATACGGCCGGTCGCTGAAGGAAGAGTACCGCGATTACTTTGGAACCAAAGTGGTTCTGGCCGGCCGGGGATTGGCCATCGCACGAAAAGACAATTACTGCGAAATCGATCCCAATACGGTCGACAAATACGGTATCCCCGTGTTGAAGTTCCATTACAAATGGCACGATGCCGAAATCAAACAGGGCAAGCACATGCAGGATACATTCCATGACCTATTTACCGGTATGGGTGCTGTTATCACGTCGGCGTACGTAGGAGCCGACAAGCACTATGGACTCAAAAAGCCCGGCGAGATCATCCATGAAGTGGGGACGGTACGGATGGGAGATGATCCGAAAACTTCGGCTTTGAATAAATGGTGTCAAGCTCATGATTGCAAAAACTTATTCGTGGTAGACGGAGCGCCGTTTGTACAGCAGGGGGATAAAAACCCAACGTGGACCATATTGGCATTGTCGATGCGGACATCAGAATATATTTTGGAACAACGGAAAAGACGTAACCTGTAAAATGGCGATGGACAAAATGAAACGAAGAGATGCCTTGAAAGCCATCGGCGTATCCATGGTAGCCAGCGGATTGCTTTTTCATCGATGCAGTAACGAAAAAGCAGACCGGGTAGTTTCCCGGCTCAACCTGGACCTGAAGGAAGGCCGGGAGCTTTGGGAGCGGGAACGGCTTGAGGAACTGAATTCCTATACATTTTTTGATCCACATGAAAGAGAGACGCTTACCGAGCTGGTCGATCTGATTATACCGGCAGATGAGGATTCGCCGAGCGCTTCCGATGTGAAAGTGCCCGATTTTATCGAATTTATCGTGAAAGATCAGCCGGAATTGCAGCAGCCGATGCGGGACGGGCTGAAATGGCTCGACAATTATGCACTGCAGCGGTTTCAGGGTGTTTTTACCGGGATCACAGCCGATCAGCGTATCGATATCCTGGACCGGATTGCCTATCCGGAATCGGAACACAGCGAATTCATGCAGGGTATTGCATTTTTTACCTTACTCAGGGAACTGACAGCTTCGGGATATTTTACCACGGAGGCGGGGATCGACTACCTCGGATATGTAGGCAACCGGCCGAATGTGTGGGAAGGCGTTCCCGTGGATGTCCTCCGGCAATACGACCTTACCGACTTAATTACGTAAATTAACGCATCCAGAAATATGAAGCAAGATAGTAAGAAACAATCCAGAAGGGATTTCATTACCACCACCAGCCTCGCCGTTGCTGGTGTAACGATCGTACCCCGCCATGTGTTGGGCGGTAGCGGATTTATTGCGCCCAGCGATAAGCTGGTGGTCGCCGGTGTGGGCATCGGAGGTAAAGGGAGAAGCGACCTAAAGAGTTTTTATGACAGCGGCAAAGCTGAAATTGCCTACTTATGCGATGTGGACGACCGTATGGCGAAGGAATCGCGGGAACGGTTTCCCAAAGCAAAGTACTACCACGACTGGCGGGAGTTATTTGACAAGGAGTCCAAACATTTCGACGCGGTATCGGTGTCAACGCCCGATCACAACCATGCCGTCATCGCCATGGGCGCCATGCAGCTCGGAAAACATGTGTATGTCCAAAAACCGATGACGCACGACATCTACGAAGCCCGTAAACTCACGGAAGCGGCTGAAAGATACAAGGTGGTTACGCAAATGGGCAACCAGGGGGCATCGGGCGACGGGGTCCGGCAGCTCCGGGAATGGTTCGATGCCGATATAATCGGCGATGTGCACACCGTCTATACGTGGACGAACCGCCCCGTGTGGCCGCAGGGCATTCCGTGGCCAGCGCAATCGCCTTCCGTGCCCAAGGAACTGGATTGGGACCTTTGGCTCGGGACCGCACCCGATAAGGCCTACGTAGACGGGCTCATTCCGGGCAGCTGGCGCGGCTGGTGGGATTACGGTACAGGCGCGCTGGGTGACCTGGGTTGCCACTTGCTGGAAGCGCCTTTTTCCGTACTGGACCTGAAATACCCAACCGATGTGCAGGCGACCGTTGGCAGCGTGTACACGGCTTTTGGGGAACGCGGTTACTTTAAGGATAGCTGTCCGCCGTCGGGTTACGCAATTTTGACGTTCCCCAAAACCAGCCGGACACAGGGAGAAGTGAAGTTGCATTGGATGGACGGCGGGATCAAGCCGATGCGGCCGGACGAGCTGGAGCCGGAAGAAATCATGGGAGATGGCAACAGCGGCATCTTGTTTATCGGTACAAAGGGGAAAATGATGGCCAGTGAATACGCGGCCAATCCGAGGCTGATCCCGGTTTCAAAGACGAAGGAGGTTACGGTTCCACAGCGGTATGAGCGGGTGAAAGGTGGCGCCGATGGGCACTATGCGCAGTGGGTGGAAGGTGCGATCGCAGGATACGGCAAGGCCAAGCTGAGTGCGCCTTTTGAACTGTCGGGCCCATTGACGGAAACGGTACTCATGGCCAACCTGGCCATCCGCGTGGCCGATATTCCCAAACCACGACCCAACGGAAAAGGCTTCGTGTATCCGGGAAGCAATAAGTTGATGAAATGGGATAGCGGAAATATGCGGATTACCAATTACGAAGAGGCGAATCAGTTTGTGAAGCGCGAGTATAGAAAAGGTTGGGGACAATTGTAAACATAGAGCCATGAAATTGAAACTTTGTGTCGCCTGTTTTCTTGCGCTGTGGCTTTCCGCCGCAGACGCGCAAACCGGCCGTTGGGTATCTCTGTTTGACGGAAAGACGTTAAACGGATGGAAAGCCAGTGACAATGCCGCATCTTTCCGGGTTGAAAACGGCTGCATTATGCAGGAAGGACCACGTTCCCATCTGTATTACGTCGGTGATGTGGCCGATCATGCGTTCAAAAATTTTGAGTTCAAAGCCCAGGTGTACACCTTTGAAAACGCTAACTCAGGTGTATACTTCCACAGCCGCTTCCAGGAAACGGGATTCCCCAATTACGGATATGAAGTACAGGTCAACAATTCCCACCGCGACGCCATCCGTACGGGTAGTTTATACAACGTGGTGGACATAGCCGACAAGTATGCTGTGGACGGGGAGTGGTTCGAGCTGTATATCCGGGTGGAAGGCAACCGGGTGATCGTCAAGGTGGACGGAACGACCGTGGTGGATTATACCCAGATGACCGACAAAAGTCGATTGGTACGGCAAGAGGATCACTTTGGCCGCTATGTGGGTTCCGGTACCTTCGCCATCCAGGCGCACGACCCGAATTCAAAAGCGATGTATAAAGATATTCAAGTAAGGATTTTAGATTAAGCAAGTAATAAATGAAACCGATTGTTCAGATCTCATTGGATCTCACGGATATTGAGGAGGCGGTAAATACCGCACAGGTCGCCTTGCAGGCTGGGGTCGACTGGCTGGAGGTGGGTACTCCGCTTGTGCTGGCAGAGGGCCTGCACGGGGTACGAAGACTGAGAAGCGAATTCCCGGATACACCCTTGGTGGTCGACCTGAAAACCATGGATGGCGGCTACCTCGAAGCGGAGATGATGGCCAAAGCAGGCGCTACGCATGTGGTGGTCATGGGCAGGGCCCATGCGGAAACCATCAAATGTGTAGTACAGGCCGGGCGCGATTTCGGTATTAAGGTAATGGGCGATAACCTGGCCTGCGACTCGATGGTAGACGGTGCTAGGTTTCTCGAAGACCTCGGATGCGATTACGTGATCCACCACATCGGGTACGACGAACGGCGGGGCTTGGTCGCACAGGGCTTTGCGTGCCCGAGTCCGTTGGACCAGCTTACCGAAGTGGTGGAAGCGGTACAGGTGCCCGTTCAGGCGGTAGGTGGACTGTCCATTGAACAGGCCATTTCGTGCCCTTCGTACGGCGCACCGCTGGTGGTGCTTGGGGCGCCCCTTACGATTGATGCCGACTCGTTCAAAACGTCGAGCAGCAACGACCTTCCCAGCGTATTACGGACTATTTGCGAGCAGATTCATTCGCAGCAAATCAATAAGCAATATAAGCAACCATGGAGTTTTTATCAGTCGTAAATTTTGATCGTGCCAAGGGATCGGTGGAGCTGCGGAAAGTGCCGCGGCCGGAGCCGAAAAGCGGCGAAGTAATCCTCGAAGTAAAGGGCGTAGGCGTATGCGGCAGCGATCTGCACCAATGGACGTCCAGCCATAGCTGGGAGGTAAATTATCCGGTTATCCTGGGCCATGAATTCGCGGGAATTATCGATGAAGTCGGTCCGGATGTGAAAATCTGGAAAACCGGCGACCGCGTGGTTAGCGAAACAGCGGCCGTGATCGATCTGGATAACCCGCTGTCAAAGGTTGGGCTTTATAACCTCGACCCCTCGCGGAAGGGGTTTGGTTACGGTGTCAACGGCGCAATGACCAAATACGTCGCGGTGCCTGCCCGCTGCTTGCACCGTATACCGAATACGTTACCGTTTGAGCGGGCTTGCCTGACCGAGCCGTGTAGCGTTGCGTATAATGCGGTGGTGAACAATGCCGATATCAAACCCGGAGACCGGGTGCTGGTCATCGGCCCGGGCACCATTGGCATGCTCTGCGCGCTGATGGCCCAGTTGAGGGGTGCGGAAGTGGCCATCGTCGGGTTGGAAAGTGACCGGGTACGGCTAGATATTGCCGCGGCCTACGGTATACAACCCCTCACAGGCGATGCCGGCCTGTGGGCACGTGAGCTCGATGGCATGGGGGTTGACTGCGTGATTGATTCCGCGGGGATCAGCCATACGCTTCAGAACGCTATCGACTGGGTGAGGCCCAACGGACAGGTGGTGAAAGTAGGCTGGGGCCCACAGCCCATCGGATTTTCACTGGATCCGATCGTGCAAAAGAACGTTCGCATCCAAGGCAGTTTCAGTCACAACTGGCCAGTATGGGAAAAAGTGATCCGGCTGTTGGATACAGGCCGCCTGGACATCAGCAAAATCGTCGGCGGCATGTGGCCCTTGGAGGACTGGGAAGTGGCGTTCCGTAAAATGAAGGACGGGGAGGTCATCAAAAGCGTATTGATACCGAAATAATGACGAATCGGAAAGGGAACTATGCAAAACGACTTATTGAAAGAGAAGGTGATCATCGTCACCGGTGCATTTGGCGGAATCGGGTTGGCGATTGCGAAGGCCTGCTTGAATGCTGGAGCAAGGGTGTTGCTGCACGGACGGAGCGAACGGAATCAAGCGGACGCACTGCGTTACCTGGACGGCGGCGACTGGGTGGAACCGTTCGTGGGTGACGTAACCCGCGAGAACTTCGCCCGGGATCTGGTGGAAGCGACCGTCCGCCGATTCGGCAAAATCAATGGCATCGTTAATAATGCTGCCTACGTGGTCTCGTCCAATGTGGGCGATACGACACTTGCGTTATTCCGCGAAGTACTGGAAGTGAATTCACTGGCACCATTTGCCATCATTCAATCGGCGCTGCCCCATCTGGCGGAAACCAAAGGGGCGGTGGTGAATATCGGCTCGGTCAATGCGTATGCCGGAGAACCGAATCTGTTGGCTTACAGCGTGTCCAAAGGGGCATTGATGACACTGACGAGAAACTTGGGCGACAGCCTGCATCGGGACTTCGGTATCCGGGTAAATCAGTTGAATGTGGGGTGGGTGCTGACGGAAAAGGAACAGGAGCGGAAAATAGGACATGGACTGCCGGCCGACTGGTATTCCCTTATTTCGCCGATGTATGCACCTGCCCGGAGGTTGCTGGATCCGATGGAAGTGGCGAATTCAGCCGTATTGTGGCTTTCGGATTCCCTCGGCCCGGTAAGCGGCCAAGCCATTGAACTCGAGCAACATCCGATCATCGGACGGAATCCGGAAAAGAACTTAGACGCGTTAGACCTCGAATAATATGCCCAAATTAGCTGTATTCCCGAAAGCGTTCATGAAGGAACTTTGCGTAACGGGAGAAATGACACTCGACGAATGGATCGATCTGGCGTCGCCGTTGGAAATTGACGGACTGGAATGGTATGCGGGTTTTCTGGGAATGGAAGACCCGAACAACTGGACCCGCTATCGAAACCGGGTCAGCGATGCCGGACTCGAAATACCGATGATGTGCTGCTCGCCTGATTTTACGCATCCGGATCCCGCCTTCAGAAAGGAACAGATCGGTAAGCAAAAACAATGGATCGATATGACGCATGCGCTGGGAGGCCGTTATTGCCGGGTGCTGTCAGGCCAGCGACGGCCGGAGCTTTCCCTCGACGAAGGCGTGAAACTGGCGGTAGATTCGATCCAGGAATGCCTGGACTATGCACGAACGCTCGATATCACCTTGATCCTGGAAAACCATTACAAAGATGATTTCTGGAAATTTCCGGAATTTGCGCAGAAGGTTGCGGTATTCTGCCAGATCGTCGAGGCAATTGACGACCCGCACTTCGGGGTAAACTACGACCCAAGCAATACGTTTCTTGCCGGTGAAGATCCCCTGGATTTATTGGAAAAGGTAAAACGCCGCGTCAAGACGATGCACGCGAGCGACCGGTACCTAGTGGGTGGAACCATCGAAGACCTGAGGAAAATGGAGGATAACAGTGAGGGGTACGCCTCCGTGTTGCGGCACGGCGAAATCGGCAAGGGACTGAACGATTATGATGTGATCTTCGGAACCTTGAAATCGGTCGGTTTCGATAGCTGGATCAGCATCGAAGATGGGGTAGATGGTATGGAACAATTAAAAAGAAGCGTGGATTTCGTAAACCGGAAGATCCAGCAGTATTGGTAGCCAAGCAAAAGGTTATGGGAGTGAACAATCGAATTTTCTGTTTCGGGGAAGTATTGTGGGATGAAGTAGATGGTGCCGAATTTCCAGGTGGCGCTCCGCTGAATGTGGCGTACCATATGGCGAAAGATAACCGATTTGACGTATACATGGTCAGCAGCGTGGGAAAGGATGCTGCGGGTAAAAAGATGCGGTCACTCATCGATGATTGGTCTATCGACGCCCGGTTCATACAATCCAACGACGACTACCCTACCGGTCGGGTGGTCGCCAATGTGTCGGACAGAGCCAACGTTACCTATGACATACTACAACCTGTAGCGTGGGACTATATACAGGAAAATGCTGACCTTAATGCGTGTTTTCCGGAAAATGCCTGCTTGATCTTCGGTAGCCTGGCCTGTCGGAATTCGGTTTCCAAACAGACCCTGCTCAACTTACTGTCTAAAAAGTGCGTACGTGTGTTCGACATCAATCTGCGGGGCAGCTACTATGATAGGCAGACGCTATCCACCTTGTTAAGCCATACCGATCTGCTGAAGATCAACGAGGAGGAGCTCGCAGAGGTGACAAGTATTTTCCAACCCGCTTCGGCGCGGGCACCCGAGCAGGTACAACTCCGTGCTCTGATGGGCCGATTTGGCATCAAGGAGACGATTGTTACCCGCGGAGCAGATGGTGCCAGCTATTACACGTTCGACGAACAGGTGGACGTGGCGGGCATAACAGTGCCGGTAGCCGATACCATCGGCTGTGGCGACGCTTTTTTGGCGGCCTTTCTGCGGCATCGGCTTGGCGGCGCAACGGTGGAGGCAGCGCTGTCCCACGCGGTATTGACCGGTGCGTTTATCGCGAAACAACCGGGCGGCTGCCCGGCGTACGCCCTGGCAGACTTGGAAGCATTCGCGGAAGCCAAATTGAGGTAGCATGCAATTACTGCACAACATATTCCAGGTAAGCGGCGATCTGGTCGGCCTGACCGTCGATGAACCGGGTGCGATTTGGAACGATTGCAACAGCTATGTAATCCGTCTGCCGGATGGGTTGTTGCTGTTCGATACCGGTTGCGGCGACACGCTTGATCAGCTGTTTGCCAATATCCGTTACTGGGGAATGGACCCGGCCGATATCCGGTATGTTTTCCTGACCCATCCGCATTACGACCACGCGGGTGGAGGCCATGCCCTGAAAGACCTTGGAGTGCACTTCATCTCCGGCAAAGAGACGGCCGATGCAGTACGCAAAGGCGACAAGCGGTGCTGCGGTTATCTCTATCACAAAGTGTTTAACCCGTTTGAGGTAGATACTGTCGTTGACGATGGCGGAAAAATTACGGTATTGGGCTTGGAAATCGAAGCCCGATTGATGCCCGGCCACAGTATGGGCTGTACCATCTTCTCCTTTATATGGGAGGGTAAAAAGCTGGTCATCAGCGGAGATGTGATCGGTACCAAGCTGAGCGGCGATTTCGGGTGGTCCGGTTCCATTGATTTCTGTCGCACGAAGTACCTGGAATCCCTGCAGCGGATGGCAGATCTGGAAATCGACTACATGTTGCCCGGACATGGCATGGTCTATTTCTCGGGGGCAAAGCGTCGTGTTGAGGAAGTTCTGAATACGGCACTCATGGAGTGGAGGTGATACACACAAAATAACACAACTGATGATTCAAAGAAAACAATTATTTCGGGCCAGTTGCCTGGCGCTGTTGGTTACCTCCCTTTCTTTTGGTATCCGAGCCGGGGTGCTCAACGAGCTGGGGGCTAGTTTTCACCTCAGCAACGCTGCGTTGAGTCAGATCACGGCGGCCGCATTCTGGGGATTTCCGCTTGCCGTGATTGCCGGAGGCTTCCTGGTAGATGCCATCGGTATGAAACGCATGGTACTGCTGGCGTTCTTTTTTCATGTCGCCGGTATATTGCTAACGGTCTTTGCCTCCGGTTATTGGTCGCTATTTTTTTCCACGCTTCTCGTCGGTATTGCTAACGGCAGCGTAGAAGCAGCATGCAATCCACTGGTCACCGCCTTGTATCCGGAGAAAAGAACGGCGATGCTAAATTATTTCCACCTTTGGTTTCCGGGAGGTATCGTCATCGGCACGTTGATTGTCGTGTTGTTTAATGCGATCGGGCTTAACTGGCAATGGCAGGTAGGTGTAATGCTATTGCCGGCGGTGCGCTACGGTTATCTGTTTATCAAATTGGATTTTCCGGAAACGGAACGCGTGTCGTCGGGTATACCCGCCAGCCGGATGTACAAGGCCGTGTTTTCGCCGTTATTTCTGTTCATGGTAGTATGCATGTTTGGAACGGCAATTACCGAACTCTTTACTGGGCAATGGATCGACGTATTGCTGAAGAATGTCATAGACAATGCCATTCTGATTCTTACGCTAACCACTGGGATCATGGCGATAGGTAGAGCTTTCGCTGCGCCGGTTATGAAATTCATGCGGCCAGAACGTGTGCTGCTCGCATCGATTCTCATCACGTCACTAGGGCTTTACCTGCTGGCTACTGTGAGTGGCGGCACGGTACTCATTGCCGCCGTGATTTTTGGTCTGGGTGTGTGTTACATCTGGCCGACGATGCTTGGCTTTGTGGCGGAGTATGTTCCCCAATCCGGTGCACTCGGAATGAACCTGATGGCAGGTGCGGGCATGTTTGCGGTTACGCTTTATACATTGTTCATGGGCGGGTATTACGATTCCTTGATTCTGCAAGAGTTGCCACCCGCGGCGGTAATAGGGAGTTACCTGACCGCTGCTCCCGGAACAGAGGCGTTCATTCAGTTAGAGACCGCGAAGGCCGTGGTAGGACCTAAGGTTTTGCTGAAGACGCTTCAGATTCCACTTGTATTGATCATCGCGTTTACGGGACTTGCTATTTTCATGACCCGCAAAAATGCGGTTAAGATAACGGTACAGTAGCTAATGAATAGGGCAAATATCCTCGTTGAAGGAGAGAACTTATTAGGTGAGGGACCGTTATGGCTGGAAGAACGGCGGCAATTAGGTTGGGTAGATATCCTGAGAAATGAAGTTTTTTTGTACGATTTTTCACGGGAAAAATTACAATGTTTCCGGTACGATAAGCCGGTTACATTGTTGGTCGCAACCGAATCTGCCGACAAACTGATCGTGGCTATGCAGGGAGAAATTGCGGAATTGAGCCTGCATGACGGATCGCTTACACCGCTGTTGCCATTGGAAGCTGATAAGCCGAATAACCGGACTAACGACGGAGGTTGCGATCCCAATGGGAGGCTCTGGGTGGGAACGATGGATACGCAATTCGAAGAAGGTGCTGGCAATCTGTACATGCTGGACGGTAACCGATTTGCTACCAAGATACACAACACCACCATCGCAAATGGACTGGTCTGGTCGCCCGACGGGCAGATCATGTATTTTATCGATTCCCCCCGGAAGGCGGTCAGTGCGTATGCCTACGCGCCGGATGGCGGTATCACACTCCTTGGAGACGTCGTGCGGATACCGGAAATGCTCGGTGGGCCAGACGGAATGGCCATTGATGAAGAAGGCATGCTGTGGGTTGCCCATTACGGTGGATATTCGGTAGGCAGATGGAATCCGCGTAACGGAGAACTACTTGATAAAGTGGAGGTGCCTGCTCCCAACGTAACCGCCTGCACGTTTGGTGGAAACGACATGAAAACCCTATTTATTACCACGGCCAGACAGGAAATGTCAATGAATCAATTAGCAGAATATCCGCTGAGTGGCGGCCTTTTCTATACAGATACGCACGTAGCAGGTGTTCGAAAAAGCCGGGTGCTGACAGGGTAAAATCCTATAATATCCCGCCAATTTGCTACAGAACTGCAGTAGTCGCTTCGTCTATCTTTGTCTTTATCAATGACAATACAACATTACCAGAATAGTATCAATGAGTGAAAAAAGTAAGGGATATATTCCCGTTATGCTAACTCCTTTTACGGAAAGCGGAGCGGTTGATTTTGGCGGATTGACCAAACTCACAGAGCTTTACCTCCAGGCTGGTGCGGCAGGTCTGTTTGCCAACTGCCAGTCGAGCGAAATGTTTAACCTGTCACCCGAAGAACAACTTGCTGTTACCGAACATGTGTTACATGTCGCCGGTGGCGCTGTACCCGTTGTGGCTACCGGAACTTTTGGTGGTGCCATGGAAAAGCAAGCGGATTTCGTCAAGCGGATGTATGAAACGGGTGTGGAGGCCGTGATTGTGATCACCAATATGTTGGCCGGCGAATCGGAAAGCGCAGACGTATTTGACGAACGGTTTGGACATCTGTTGGATGCCACAGCGGATATCCCACTGGGATTCTACGAATGTCCGGAACCCTTCAAACGTGTGCTGACCGCAGAGCAACTCAAGCGCTTCGTCAGTACGGGGCGTGTTATTTACCATAAAGATACCTGCCTGGATATCGAGCAGATCAGGGCAAAGCTGGACGCGACGAAGCAGGTGTCCGAGTTCGGTTTATACGATGCCTATATGGTGCACGCGGTGGAGTCATTAAAAGCCGGTTCCGCAGGGCTGTCCTGCATTCAGGGAAATTACTACCCAGAACTGATTGTTTGGCTGTGTAATCACTACGATAGCGACGAATTGGCCGATCAGGTTGCACGGGTACAACAGTTTTTTATCGATCATATGGAGATCATGCACGCCGTATACCCGATTGTGGCCAAATACTTTCTGCAGAAAAGAGGACTGCCTATTTCAACGTTCACCCGAAAAAATGCGGGCATATTCGACGAGACGGTCAGGACGCGCATGGATTCGTTTTATCGGCACTTTCAGCAGTTGGTTGAACAAATCGATTTGAAATCGGTATGGGTTTAACTAATTGCCCTAGAAATCCGATCACATCGCTGAACGCGTGCTATTCAATAGTTATCTGATAATTTCCGGAATCATCCGAATCATTTGATATTTTTGAAGCAGGACCAATTGACAGGATTATGAAAAGATTTTTGTGGCTAGTATTGGCGAATTTCGGATGGATTTCCCCATCCATTTCACAAGATAACGTTTTACGCGACATAGGCGGTAGCGTGATTGCTCACCAACCTGCCTCCACACAACAATACATCGGTTCACCGAGTATTGCCATTTTACCGAATGGCGATTACGTTGCATCCCATGACCTATTCGGCCCTAAAAGCTCGGAATTTGTACAAGCCATAACGCGTGTTTACCGTTCGGCTGACAAGGGAAGAACCTGGACCCAGGTCAGCGAAATCCAGGGAGCGTTTTGGTCCAGCTTATTCGTTAACCGCGGTACGCTGTATCTGCTCGGGCCTGACCGGCACCACGGAACGGTATTGATCCGACGGTCGGACGATGGGGGAAATACTTGGACGCGTCCAACGGGAACCGAAGATGGCCTGTTACTGAAAGGCATGTTCCATTGTGCGCCCATGCCGGTGATTGAACACAACGGTCGCTTATGGCGCGGCATGGAGACCGCCCACGGGCCCGATCTGGAGTGGGGGAAACGTTACGGCGCCATGATGATGTCGGCACCCGTTGATGCCGATCTCCTGAAGGCCAGCAGCTGGACGACCAGCAATTCCTTGCTTTATGATTCGACGTACCTAAATGGGAATTTTACCGGCTGGCTCGAAGGGAACGCCGTTGTAACGCCGGATGGTGGCATCGTCGATATCCTGCGGGTAGACGACCGTACTACGCATGAAGAAAAGGCGGCCCTGGTTCGGATAAGTGCCGAAGGGACCGTGGCTTCTTTCGATCCATCGACCGGTTTTATACCTTTTCCCGGTGGCAGTAAGAAGTTCGCGATCCGGTTCGATGAAAAGTCGGACCGTTACTGGACACTGAGCAACATCATTCCCGAATCATTCCGCAAACGTTATCCGAAAAGAAACCCCGCAAGTTTCCGGAATACGCTTGCGCTGATGAGTTCGGCCGACCTGCTTCATTGGCAAGTCCATGAGGTAATCCTGCAACATCCGGACGTGATTAATCATGGCTTCCAGTATGTAGACTGGCTCGTTGAAGGCGAAGACCTGATCATGGCCAGTCGGACAGCATACGATGACGGAAAGGAAGTCGCAAACAACAATCACGATGCAAACTTCCTTACCTTTCACCGTATTAAAGATTTCCGTGAGAAAGCAAAGCAAACACTGTAAAACGTAAACAAATAGACATGAAGAAGCAAGCAAGGTTCTCTTTACCCATTCTAGCCATCTTTTGCCTGAATTGTTCCCAACCTGACCACACGGCGGGAAATGTTGACCTTCCGCCAAAAGTGGATACCACGAATACTGCTTACGTGAGCGGAGAACTCCTCTATCCATTAGATAACAAACCAACGCCCGAATGCCATGCCTCTACCTTGGTCGAAACGTCCGAAGGGTTAGTTGCAGCCTTTTTTGCGGGCACACATGAAAACCATCCCGACGTAGGCATTTGGGTATCCCGCTTGGCGGACGGCAAATGGACCCGGCCGGAAGAGGTGGTAAACGGCGTGCAGAACGACACACTGCGATACCCCTGTTGGAATCCCGTGCTGTTTCAACCCAAGGGCGGAGACCTGATGTTGTTCTATAAAGTGGGGCCCAGTCCGCAAACCTGGTGGGGCATGGTCATGACCTCGAAGGATAACGGGCATACCTGGTCAGCACCGCGGAAGCTAGGTGAAGATCCCAAGGTGGGGCACCTACTCGGGCCTATCAAGAACAAGCCGATCCAGTTAGCCGACGGAACCATCATCAACCCAACCAGTATCGAATATCCGAAGGGTGACAATGAAGATCAAGATTGGCGTGTCTATTTTGAAATCAGCAAAGACCTTGGACAAACGTGGGAGGTGGTCGCCCCGATTAACGACGGCGTGGAATTTGACGCCATCCAACCGAGTATACTGACCTACCCGGACGGCAAATTGCAGGTGATCTGCCGCACACGTCAAGACGTACTGGCAGAAAGTTGGTCTGAAGATCAAGGGCGGACATGGAGCAAAATGACCGCGATGGCCTTACCCAACCCGAATTCGGGAACCGATGCCGTGACGTTAAGCGACGGAAGGCAACTGTTGGTATACAATCATGCTACAAAGCAAGGCCAGGAACCTAAGGGAAGAAATATCCTGAATGTGGCGCTCTCGGACGATGGAAAAACGTGGGAGCCCGTAATGACGCTGGAAAATGAACCCATTGAGGATGGTTATGCCTATCCGGCAGTTATCCAATCGTCCGATGGGAAGGTGCATATTACGTACACGTATAACAGACGGTCGGTAAAACATGTTGTTTTAGATCCAAAACAAGGTTTGTAACGACGGTTATGAGGCAAAGATAATATGCTATAATCTCCCGGCAATTTTTTATAGAATAGTAAGCAGATTCTCCGGTATTTTTGAACGTTGAGCTGTTCTTCTTAAACTTGGATTAATATACGGTGGTTAACTTCGCACCTAAATAAATCGATTGCACATGTTTCGTATGCATATGACGACCTCCCTCCAAACTAACGTCACAAAATGTGGGGTTGGGAAATGTTTCCTTGGGCTTTTCTTGGTCTGGTGCGTTGCCCTGCCCGGTTTTGGTCAGCAAGCCGTAGTCTCGCCGGAAACGGCGCTCCGTAGTTACCTGAACAACGGCGACCCGACTTATGCTTGGGAAATCCGGGACAGTTTGGTCTATGAAAAGGGGACCATCTTTCAGGTGTTGTTAACATCGCAGCGTTGGCGGGAACATACGTGGAAACATCAATTAAACGTCATCGTTCCGCGCGAAGTAACGTTTGACGGAGGGCTGCTTTTCATCAGCAGTGGCCGTATGCAGAAAGATGATCCGACGATGCCGCAATGGCATGACTTGGCGACGGACGGCTTGATCCAGGACATCGCGCGGATAGCTGAAGAAAACAAAGCTGTTGCTGCAGTCATCCGCCAAGTACCCAACCAACCGTTGTACGGAGGCTTGGTTGAAGACGAACTTATCTCTTATACGCTCCACCAGTTTCAAAAAGACAAGGATTTTTCGTGGCCCTTGTTGTTTCCGATGGTGAAAAGTGCCGTGAGGGGCATGGATGCCATACAGGAGTTGGTTGCAAACCGCTCAACAAAACCGGTACATCGGTTTGTGGTTTCAGGCCTCTCCAAGCGGGGTTGGACCACATGGCTGACCGCCTCGCAAGACGACCGGGTGGAAGCTTTAGCACCGATGGTTATCGATATTGTCAATATGCCTGTTAACCTGAATTACCAGATCGAAGTATGGCAGGATTACAGTCCCCAGATACAGGATTATGTAGCCCTTGGTCTCGTGCAGGATATTGAGAGCGATCGTGGCCGGACCTTGGCCCAGATGATCGACCCATATTCGTACCGGAAGATGCTTAATAAGCCAAAAATGTTATTTATGGGAACCAACGACCCATACTGGGTCATTGATGCGGTAAAGCATTATATAGACAGCATACCCGGACCTTACTACCTCCATTATGTACCTAACGAAGGGCATGATCTCGGCGATAAGCGACAGGCGTTTCAGGCACTGTCGTCCTTTTGGGGACATACCTTGCAGCATAAACCGTATCCGGTTACCGACTATACGACATCAATCGAAAAAGATGCACTGGAATTGAACATCCGTGCAACGAAACCGAAGTTAGCGGGGGCAGTGGTCTGGAGTGCCGTATCGGACGATTCGGATTTTCGGGATGAAACCTGGGTAAGTCGCGAACTACCGGTAACGCGGAAGCGGAAATTTAAGGTAAAAGAGCAATTGCCGGATTCGGGCTACAAAGCGTTCTACGTGGATCTGAAATACCGCAATGCAAATGGAGAACTATATACCCAAAGTACCCGGGTCTTTGTGTCAGATAGCCATTCGTTTTTTCTGAATTGACGAAAGAGAAGAGCAGCATATGAATTTTGAGGGCGTAAAATGAACGCGAAACGACTTGTTAAATGGGTGTTTTGGAGCATGGCCCTTACGGCCGGCTGTACACACCAACCTCGGGTTGGGGACCTCACCGTTAAAAGCGTCATGGATAGTTTGGTAACCCGTATTTCTGCGCAATGGGATACCCAGTTGATTAACGTTTTGGATGAAAACCGGGTGTTGAAATTCGTTGGCCCCGAAGAACGTGCCGCGCTTGCTAAAAACTATTGGCGCTTTCGGGTGGATGTACCGGTAGTGGTTTCCATTATGCGTGATAGTGCGCAAAAATCGGTGCCTTTCTGGCTGGTAGAAGATGGGTTTAAAAAAACAGCACTCAAGGTCCGGAATGAACAGTATACCTACGAAGTATGGCAAAAAAACTTTCCTGCCGGTGAGGTGGGACTTGGAATAAATGGATTCGACAAGCACCGCCCCGTTTATTTTGTAGGGGTGGCGCCCAAGCATTCGGGCGATGCGGTCAATATTACTCCCATTCTTCCGCAGAAACAACTCGTTACCGTATTGAACACCGGTGCATTCACGTATCACGATTGGGACGGGCTTGTACTCACTGAAGTACCGGAAGCTCTGAAAGGACAGTATCTGCTACCTACCATTCGCGGACGTGCACGGGAGGCACATTTAATCGGTGCGTTCCGAAGAACCGAATTTCCATCTACCGAAACGCCAGATCAGGTGGTTCTCACCCTCCCGGAAGATACCGAACGCGGCATGACTGTCCAATGGCGGTGCAAATCTGACGTGCGGGAAGGGTGGATTGAGTATTGGCCTGACGGAACAGCGGATACCATACGGACCGAGGTTGAAGGAATGTTGTCGGAAGATCGCCTGTTACGCAACGATCGATACGTAAACCGCTTCCGTATACGGCTCGATTCTCTGCAACCCGGTACGACTTATCGATATCGGGTGGGGCAGGGAAACGTCATTGGCGAAACCGCGGTTTTTTCAACACCGGATACCAATGATACGTTCGCATTCACGTGGTTCGGCGATATACACAACGACTCGTTATGGGGAAAGCTAGCACGGGATGCCGCTGCAGCCTACCCGCAAACAAATTTTTATCTTTCGGTGGGAGACCTTGTTAATACCGGTCTGCACCGTGACGACTGGGATGCGCTGTTCGGGTACTCCGGTGGGATGTTCCGGGAAAAACCTTTCATGGCTGTACCTGGCAATCACGATAGTCAAGACGGACTCGGTGCAGGGATGTTTCGCGAATTGCTATCCTATCCCGAAAACGGCCCTGACGCTCAACCTGAGGGTTTTACGTATGCATTCCGGTATAAACACGCCTTATTTTTGATGGTAGACGTCGTCAGCTTTTCGACATCACAGCAGGCTGCGTGGATCGAATCGCAATTGTCGAAGACAGATGCAAAGTGGAAGTTTGTCGTTTTTCACTTTCCTCCGTATACTTCGGAAGAGCCTTATCCCGACATCGTTGAAAATTGGGTGCCTTTGTTTGACAAGTACGGTGTGGACATGGTAATGAATGGGCATTTTCATTATTACCTGCGTACACAACCGATGAAAAACAGCCAGCTGGCGATGCCGGGAACTTTCGGCACAAGGTACGTAATGTCCGTCAGCACGCGCGGAAAAAATGATGATTCTCCGCCGGAGCCCTACGCCGAGAAGGTATTAAAAGAAGGATACCTTTATCAACACGTTCAAGTGGATGGCCGCAAGCTGTCGTTTACCTGCGTAGATGCTGAAGGGGCTGTCCGGGATCGTTTTGAGTTGATTAAATGACTAGCCGATAATCTTAAATGGTATGATGAAGAAACAACTTTTAACCGGTGTTATTCTGCTCGTATGGTACCTGGGCAAATCGGAGGAGGCCCGAATACCCGAAATTGTGGATTCGGTCCTCGTATTTCCGATGCAAAGCCAACATGTTCACGGAAGCAGTGTGGTGGAATTGCCCAACGGGGATTTTTTGCTGGCATGGTTTCAGGGGAGCGGTGAGCGGACAGCGGATGATGTCCGGATTATGGGCGCACGTAAAAAGAAAGGGAATGACCAATGGAGCCGCCCCTTTGAGCTTGCGGATACGCCACATCTGCCGGATTGCAATCCCGTGCTTTTTATGGCCGGAGATAAGTTATTCCTGGTATGGATTGCGGTCCAAGCCAACCGATGGGAAAATTCGTTACTCCGCTTACGCTCTACCGCCATTTTCGGCGACGAAGGTGCCCCAGAATGGCAATGGCAGGATAATATCCTGCTGAAGCCGGACGACCATTTTGCCGAAGAGGTGGCGGTAAAATTGCGTGAGCTGCCCGCACTGCATCATGGATGGGCAGCGTATGCGCCGAGGTACGACGAGCAAATCGTTGAGGCCAGTCGGGATGCGGGAAAACGGAGCCAGGGATGGATGACGCGAATTAAACCGCTGGTGTCGGGCGATCGGATTCTCTTACCGCTCTATTCAGATGGATTCAATTTTTCGTTGCTGGCGATTTCCGAAGACGGAGGAATGTCTTGGCAGCCAAGTTTACCGATTGTCGGCCGCGGGCCTATTCAACCTGCACTTGCCAAGCGGAAGGATGGTACGTTGGTAGCCTATATGCGCGACAGCGGAGATTCTCCTACACGAGTGCAAGTCAGCGAATCGCATGATCAGGGAAGGAGTTGGACGGCCGCGCGCAAATCGGATATCCCCAATGGCGCCAGCGTCGATGTGCTGGTACTCAATGACGGTCGCTGGGTCATGTTGGGAAACGATGTGGACGACGGACGGTATCGGTTGAGCCTTTATTTTTCAGATGACGAAGGGAAGACCTGGCCCGTAAAGCTACCCCTCGAAAATGATACGCAGAAGCAGGGGCGCTATTCGTATCCGTCGCTGATCCAAGGACACGATGGATTACTCCATATCAGCTATTCGTATCATCTCCACAGTGAAGAAAAAACCATCAAATACGTGATTGTCAAGCCATGAAAGTTAAACTAAAAGGTATTCTTTTGCTCACGCTGCTAGCCGGTGCCTGTAGCAGCGGCACATCCGCCGTTGCCATTTCCTATGCGGACACCCTGTTTACCCAAGATTACAGCGTAAAATATTTCGCAGATAAGAACCAACCGGGTACGTCCCGGCGGGCTTACGCCAATCGGGAAGGGAACGTTCAAGTATTGACCGCCGACGGATTAAAACGACCTTTCAATGGTCATTTTTTATATCCCGGCGACTTGGTGGATGATCAGTTCTACCGGTTTATGACGGCCAAACAGCTGGTTGATATGGCGGTATGCCGGGGCGAGTTTGTCTACCTCGATGCCCGCGTTATTTTCAGCAATGCATGGTCAGGAAGGTTGTATGTTGAACACCAATTGGCAAATCCGACCGCATTCGCGCTCAACGATAGCTTTGCGTTTCTGGTTACCGACGGAGAACGGGTCCATTTCATTCGTGACAACGCGGTGAAATGGAGGGGAACGGTACCGGGCGGCAATGTGCAGCAGGTAATCAGCCATCCTACAGATTCGGCAGTATTCTTTTTGTTGACGCCCGAGTGCATATACCGATTTTCTGAAATAGCCAACCACGTGGAAAAAATTCACGAAGGCAGCGGATTTACATCCGCGGATGTGGATGCGCGGAATAACTTACTGATCGTGGGCACATCCGAAGGATATTTCAGGTTTGGATTGGCGAATGGAAAGATACAGGGCGAGCTGCAAAAAAAGCTGCCTTGGCCGCATATCGGCGTCGTTAAAGTACTGGATGGGAAATATTGGTTTGGAACGGATCGAGGGGCGTTTGCCGTGAGAAGTGATGGGAAAATCGATTACTATGCAGGCAAGCGCTGGCTGCCGGATGATCAGGTAATGGATATTGAAAGCGGAGTCGGTCAGTCGGTTCTTTTACTTACCCGAAGCGGGCTGGCCAGCATACATTTCAAGCCAATGACGCTGCTTGATAAAGCCCAATATTACGAGCAACAGGTAAGGGAGCGCCACATCCGTAATGGGTTCAATGCCACGCTAACCGGATTGGACGACGGAGATTTGAGTATGGGTTACTTAGGCGACTCGGATAACGACGGTTTGTGGACGTCCCTGTATCTGGCTGCTGAGGCTTTCCGCTATGCCACTACCGGCGAACAGCAGGCACTGGACAATAGCAAGGAATCACTGGATGCCATGGCGCGGCTGTATGACATCAATCCCGTGCCCGGATTTCCCGCTCGCTCCTTCGAACGGCGAGGTAGTGGCGATACCCGCTCGATGCTTTCCGACCCCGAGCGCTGGCAGTTGTCGGAGCATCCAGATTGGTATTGGAAGGCCACAACCAGCAGTGATGAGGCGATTGGCCATATATTCGCATTTGGCGTGGTTGCGGAATTGATAAATCACCGGGATATACGCGAAAAAGCAATCCGGCTGATCGATACCCTGATGGGACATATTGTAAAGAACGACTTTTATTTGGTGGACTACGATGGGCAGCCCACCACTTGGGGCAGATGGAACCCCGAATATGTAAATGCCTTTCCAACAAGTGTCGGCGACCGGAAACTAAATTCTTCCAATATCATTGCCATGTTGCAAACTGCCTATCATTTTACAGGCAAGTCCATTTATAAAGAGAAGGCATTTGACCTGATGAATAATCATGGGTATCTCGAAAACCTGATGCGCCCCATGAGCGAGATTGGGAAAGCGCCGGAAAATTCAGACGACTGGAGCCAGATGTTATCGGGAGCGTGGAACCATTCGGACGATGAAATGTACTTCGCGGGCTACTGGGGCTTATACCGTTATGCGTTCAACGACACCTTGAAAGCAAAATATAAAGAAGCCATACTGGATCATTGGGAAGCCGAAAGACCGGAAAAAGAAGGAGCGTGGAATATTTTTACGGCAATAACGGGAACGGAAAATTTCGACCGTGAGGAAGCCATCTGGTATTTACAGGAATATCCCCTCGATCTCATTCAATGGACCACACAGAACAGTCATCGACAGGATATCATACCGCTGCCTCCTAACTTCCGGAATCAGACGATCGAAACCGTACTTCCGCCGGACGAGTTGAAGATTTCACGTCACAATGCAAACCGATTTATACTGGATGGTGGAAGCGACGGGAAAGCCGAAAACAGTGCGGGAGACATTTGGCTGTTTCCGTACTGGATGGGCCGCTATCTCGGTGTCATCGACGCTCCGGTCGGCAAATAAACCACCGAAATTTTCAATAGTAAATTTCATGTATTGTTTACACATAAGCAATGTTTTGTTAATGTGTTTTTCATTCTGAAAATCAGTAGTTTGTTTGGTTTTTTAAATGCTAAAATGCGCCATGCAAATGCTAATATCCTACAATGAAAATCAGCGCCGTTGCTCTACTTTTGAATGGCTGAACCATCGAAGATGACATCGGGACAGGGTAGGATAAGAGGGTTTGGTAACGAGTAATTAACAACGAAAAATGTAAGAAATGACACACACCCAAACAGATCGGCGTTTGATTTCGCTGGATGCATTCCGCGGATTTACGATAGCGGCAATGATAATCGTAAACACACCGGGTTCATGGGATCACGTGTTTGCTCCGTTGCTGCATGCATCTTGGCATGGATTTACGCCGACAGATGCCGTATTTCCCTTTTTTATTTTTGCGATGGGGATCTCGCTGACCCTATCTTATGGCAGGTTGAAGGAAAAAGGAGCGCAAACCAAACAGGTATTGGTCAAAACGGCCAAGCGGGCGATTCTCATTTTCCTCATCGGGGTACTGCTCGGCTTGTTTCCCGAGTTTAACTTGTCGGAAGTCCGGATTCCCGGTGTATTGCAACGCATTGCCATCGTCTTTTTTTTCTGTGCACTGTTGTTCTGGTATACCACCTGGAAGCAGCAGGCAGTCATCGCCGGTTTGCTGCTGTTAGGGTACTGGTTGGCGATGATCTACATCCCCGTACCCGGCTTGGGTGCCGGAGTGCTTGAACCCGGGAGAAACCTGGCGGCATGGATAGACAGCTTGGTGATACCCGGCAAGATGTGGCAGGGTACATGGGATCCGGAGGGCATACTGAGTACGATTCCGGCCATTGCGACCGGAATATCCGGCTTATTGGTTGGCCATATCCTCGCAAATCCGCGAAATACGTCGGAACGGAAACTGAACTGGATGTACCTGGCGGGGTTGGCTTCCTTTCTGGCCGGTTCGGCTTGGGGATGGGGTTTCCCAATCAACAAAAACCTGTGGACGAGTTCGTATGTGCTTTACACGTCTGGTTTGGCCACTATGCTTTTTGCGACCCTGTTTTTCGTGATCGAAATACTGGGCATAAGAAACTGGGCGAAGCCAGGGGTCGTGTTCGGCTCGAACGCCATTACGGCATATGTGATCGGAGGCATCCTGCCCAGCCTACTGTATGCGGTTAATGATTGGTATGTGCAAACGATAGTGGATACCTCGGATCATCCGGAATGGCCCTCGTTGGGGTGGGCGATTTTCATTTGCTTGATGTGTTACCTACCCGTTTATTTACTCTATCGGAAGAAAATCTTTATCAAGATCTAACGTACGGTTCATACCAAAGCGCGTACTTGCGGACGCTAAACCAAGCACTAAACTCGATGAATGACTGAATAATCGAAGAAATCAGGAAATGTAAAAAGTATGAGAACGGAAAGTTTTACAATCAAAAGAGACTGGGTAAAGACATTTCTTTGCTTGGTAATCGGTTTGTGGGGATGCGTGGACGTATTCGCTCAGGATCGATTGGATGTGTCGGGCACGGTAACCGGGCCGGATGGCAATCCCGTTGCCGGTGTGACCGTCAGTTTGGAAGGAACCAATAGAGCGTCGGCTACCGATGCCGCGGGGAGGTATACACTCAACGACGTCGTTTCAGATGGGACTTTGGTGTTTAAAGCCGTCGGCTATGAAACGGCATCGGTTAGTATCGGTGGCAAATCCGTTATCGATATCGAATTGAGCCAGGGCCAAGAGGCGTTGGAGGAAGTGGTAGTTACAGCGTTGGGTATCAAACGGGAAGAACGCTCGTTAGGTTATTCCGTAGGCAAGGTGGACGGTGCAGAGTTGTCGCGGGTTGCTAACGAGAACGTGTTGAGCGGTATGGCAGGGAAGGTACCCGGTGTAGCCATCAGTTCTACGGGGGGGACCGGGTCGTCCGTCAGCATGGTAATCCGTGGCGCAACCTCGCTAAGCAGCGACAATCAACCATTGTTCGTCGTGGATGGTGTGCCGATTGCAAACACCTTAAACAACGTTTCGCAGATCGGCAACGATAACCGCGTGGATTATGGCAATGCGATTTCCAGTTTGAATCCCGACGATATCGAAAGCGTATCCATCCTGAAGGGACCGAGCGCAGCGGCATTATACGGTTCCCGAGCGGGTAATGGGGTGGTGCTTATTACCACCAAATCGGGTGCATCGGTTAATAAAATGACCGTATCCGTAACTAGTAACACCGTTTTTGATATGCCCTATCGATATCTGGACATGCACAGCAAGTTTGCTACGGGCGTATTTCCTTTTACGCCGGAGTTCAATCCGTTTGAAGGTGGCATTTTGGAAATCGAAGAAGGTTCCGCTGGCGGGATCGGGCCCGAATTGGATAAAGGGTACAAGGCGATCCAATGGAACAGCCCCTTGGACGAGAATGGAAATAGGATACCTACAGAATTGAAATCTTATCCTAACAACGTCAAAAATTTCGTGCAAACGGGAATTACGACGACGAATGGCGTATCCATCGCCAATAATACCGAGCGGATGAATTACCGGATATCGTATTCGAATATGATTAACCGGGGGATTATTCCCAATACAGATCTCTCCAGGAATTCGCTTAATATGAGTTCTACCTTAAAGCTTCATCCCGACTTTTCGATTTCTACCAACATCGACTACAGCCGCAACGGCTCGGACAATCGCCCGGCAACCAACCGTGGCGCCAATCCCATGCAATGGGCCTATGGCGTGTCTCCGCACATCAATATTCTGGATCTGAAGAACTATTGGGTGGAGGGAAAAGAAAATATTGAACAACTAACCGCAGCGCTCGGAGAAAAAAATAATCCGTACTTTCTGGCATATGGCGTGAGCAACAGTTTTGTGCGCGACCGGGTGTTCGGAAACGTTCGCGCCAACTGGCAGATCACCCCTGAGCTCGACTTTATGGCCCGGTATGCGCTGGATAGTTACCAAGAACAGCGGGAATCCAAAATTCCATACAGTTATACAGATGACCCGCGAGGCGCTTACGGCATAGTTAACCTGCATCGGCAGGAACAGAATATTGATTTTCTGGCGACTTACAAAAAAGGCTTCAATTGGATGGACCTGTCTGTTTCGGCTGGAGGCAATACACGGTATGTTCGTAATCGGGATGAGAGTAATTCAAGCAAAGGTGGGTCAGGATTGGTGGTGCCGGGCTTGTATACGCTATCTAATATTAGTCCATCAGGCTTGAATTACGGAAGTTACCTTGCGGAAAAATCCGTGAACAGCGTGTATGGAATGTTAAATATCGGATTTAACGACCTGGTGTATCTGGATTTGACCGCCCGGAATGATTGGTCCAGTACGTTACCCGAAAACAACCGCTCGTATTTCTATCCGTCGGCTTCGTTAAGCGTATTATTGGACGAAGTGTTCAGTTTGCCGCAGCAGGTAAATGTATTGAAATTGCGCGGCGGGGTGGCACGTGCGGGAAATGATACAGGGCCATACAACCTGATTAATGTATTGGCCAACGCCGGGGCGTGGGGCGACGTGACGCGACTCACCAAGCCGGGAAATCTGCTGTTGCCCAATTTGAAACCGGAGATTGCTACTTCCTACGAATATGGCTTGGACCTGGGATTGTGGGACAATCGGCTGCGTTTTGAAGGTACTTACTACCAGCTGGACAACGAAAACCAGATTATTCCGACGAAATTACCAGGTTCCAGCGGTTTCACATCGAAAAACATCAATGCCGGACTTTTGCGGAGCCGAGGGTTCGAGCTCCTGGTAGGCGGTACCCCGATACTAACTAACGACTGGCGTTGGGATATCAACGTAAACTGGTATCGCAACCGTACGCGGATCATGGAGTTGACCGAAGGGCTTGAATTTTACGATCTGTGGGGCGATGCGAAAGGTGGAGCTCGGACCTATGTAGGGCAGGAAATCGGGGATTTATATGATGCGCAGTTGGTAACCGTAACCGCTCCGAATTCCCCGTATTATGGTTGGCCGTTATTGGACGAGCAAGGTTCGTGGCAGTCTGTCAGTATGAATAATACAACCAACAAGATTGGTAATTTTAACCCGGACTTCACCATGGGGGTGATGTCATCACTGAGCTATAAACGGTTTTCGCTGAATTTTTCGCTGGATATGCGCTTTGGCGGGGATTTCGTTTCACAAACCTATCGGTATTCGGAGTCGGATCTGCGTACCCAGCGTTTCCTGGATAACCTGATCCATCCGAACGGAATGACCGGTGCTGAACTTAAGAATTACTTGATCGACAATGACCTTATTGTGGTTCGTGGCAATCGGTTTAACATTGTAGGCGGTCCTACCCAGGAAATGGGCGGATTTCCCTTTGAGTTGGAAGACGGCTCAAAATTTCCGTATGGCGGAGTATTTAACCCCGGCGTGATCGCGGTATACGATGACGACGGAAAAATCACCGAGTACATAGAAAACCTGGGAGAATCCGGTACTAAATATATTGCCTATGGTGATAATTACCCATGGGATTTTATGCGGGCGGCGACATTTGATGCATCTTATATCAAATTACGGGAGATTTCCTTGGGGTACGAACTGCCAACGAACTTCGTCCGTAGATTAGGAATCAGTAGCGCGAACATTGCGGTGTATAGCCGAAACATTATTTTATGGACCAAGTCAAAAATCGGGATCGATCCGGAACTGGCCTTTCAGCAGGAAAGCGGAGCGCAGGCAGGAAGTCAATTTAAGCAGGGAATTGAACGGTATAACGTAACGCCCTGGGTGATTCCGTTTGGTTTTAAATTAGGTGTTAATTTCTAGACGAGAGCAACATGAAATCGATGAATAGTAACATACGTTTCCGCGCAGCAAAAGTTATAGTCGTAACGATTGCTACGCTGGTTTTGGGCGCATGCAAAGACTTGAGTGAGTTGAATATCAATCCGAACGGCGCCAGTGAAGAAGAAGCGAATCCCAATTTGCTTATGCCAACCGTGTTGACCGAAGGAGCAAAATTGTATCTGAATTTGGGGTACCAGGATATCGCTGGCGTTGTACAGCATACCCAGAAAGACGCCTGGGCCGAAGGCCATAACGATTACGATTGGGGCGGGGATCAAAGCTGGAACGCCTATTACGACGTATTGCGAAACAATGCATTGCTATACAAGCGCGCATCGGAAGAAAACATGGAGTTTCATCAGGGGGTTGCATTGGTGATGCGTGCATTTATGTTTGGGCTGATTACCGATTTATGGGGCGATGCTCCTTATACCGATGCGCTGCGGGGGGATGAAGACGACCTGGCTTATATTTTTCCAAAGTTCGATACCCAGGAGACCATTTACACCGGAATTATCGGCGAGCTCGAGCAGGCAAGTGGGCTGTTATCGAAGCCTTCGTCGGAATACATCGGGATTATCGGTAATGCCGACGTGTATTTTGGGGGAGAGCCCGTAAAGTGGCGTAAATTTGCGAATTCGTTGCTGCTCCGGTATTACATGCGGATTTCTGAAAAAATGCCGGAAGTCGCTAAGGCGGGTGTTGAAAAAATAGCGGGTAACCCCAGCCAATATCCGATCATTACCGAAGCCGCCGATGATGCAACCATGGCGTTTGTCGGAAATTCGGCCTCAGATTCGTGGCCCCATAACCTGGAATTTGATACCGAGGCAGGCAGTAATTACCGGCGATTGAAAATGTGTGCAACATTGGTCAATCAGATGCAGGCACTGAATGACCCACGGTTGGCGATATGGGCAAATCGGGTACAGATTTCGCTGAAGGTGGATCCCAGTCTGCCGGCGGGAACAGATAAGATTGAGGGAAATGTGCGTTACCTTTCGCCCGATAAAGTAGCTGGCATATCGATCGACCAAGATCCGGAGTATGTGGGTATGCCTCCGAGTTGGTCATCGTCCGTGCCTTCGAGTTACAATCTGAATCCGACACCGGGCCAGCTGTCCAACAACCCGCATGTGTCGTTCCTCAACGATCTCTACAAAGAAGCTTCCGGTCCGCTTTTGAAAGCCCGGTTATTGTCGGCCGCGGAAGTCCATTTTATCTTGGCGGAGGCCGCCCTGAAAGGTTGGTCTGTAGGAAATGGTCAAGAGCATTATAATCAGGGTGTTGAGCAGTCTTTGAGGGCGTGGACAGTCGGCAGTGCATATGCAGACTATATCGATAACGCGGGAGTGGCCTATGAGGGGACAATCGAACAGGTGATGGAGCAGAAATGGATCGCAAGCTGGACCGCCGCCACCGAAGCCTGGTTCGATTACCGGCGTACGGGATACCCCGACCTGAAAGCGGGTCCGGCCGCGTTAAGAAGGGTACTTCCCGTTCGTTTCTACTACATGCAAGATGAACTGAACATCAACCGCCAAAATGCGGAGCACGCATTGGAACGCCTGGAAGTAACACCATATTCGCAGGCGGACGACAAAAACAGCGCTTGGTCTAAACCCTGGTTGTTACAGGGTACGGGAAAGCCGTGGTAAGAAGATGCAGGCATTTTGATATTCGCAGCTGATTGCGGGATGGGTGGTGTCCGTCCAATGACACCACCCTTGCTCGGAATCAAGAACGTCAACGGGTTGTTCCATCTCTTCAACTTAACCTAGCCGCATTAAACCAGCACACCGGGTATTTCTAACTTGATTTATATGCTAAGATGTGCCATGCAATTGGCAAGATCGTACAAATAAAACTGCGGGATATGGGTTATCTTCGAACAGTTGTTCCGTGGTCTTCAGAAAAAATGGAAGAAAGACACTAACCGATTATTGCCGAACAACAACCGAGTACAGATTGATGGAAATAGTGACAGCAGGTACTTCTTTGAATTGCCTAAGCTGACGTAACGATACATCGCCCCATTCGGAGGCTTTTTATCGCGTGAATGACAATAACTTAAATTTAGTTGCATATGAAACAGCGTTTTACACTTCAAATCAAGCAGATGATCGTGCTGTGCGGTTTATCTGCGCTTGGTATGGCACTGAATCTTGCCATTGCCCAGCAACAAAGCCAGACTGTATCGGGGGTAGTCCGGTCAACTACGGATGCGACCCCTTTGGGAGGTGTAGGCGTTGCTGTAAAAGGTTCAGAAACCCAAGCCGCGACCGATGCCGATGGCAAGTATGTGATCCGCGTTACCGGCGACAATCCCGTGCTGGTATTTAAGTCGGTCGGTTATGAATCGCAGGAAATTTCGGTGAATAACCGGTCTGTAATCGATGTGTCGTTGGCACCGGTTGACGAACTGCTTAATGAGGTGGTCGTGACGGCTCTCGGCATTGAACGGGAAAAGAAATCACTGGGCTACAGCGTGGGTACGGTGGCGGGAGAGGACTTGGTGAGGGTTCCACAGACCAACGTGGTAAATTCGCTAGCCGGTCGGGTGCCGGGGGTAACCATTAACCAAACAGGCGGGCCTGGATCGACCGTCAGTATGATCATCCGCGGGCAAACGTCGTTAAGTACGGACAACCAACCCCTGTTCGTTGTGGATGGCATTCCGATGCAAAATACATTGAACAATGGCGCCGGTGGACAACGGGGGGACCGTAACGACGTGGATTATGGTAATGTAATTTCAGATATCAACCCGGAGAATATCGAGAGCATTTCAATATTGAAAGGCCCCAGTGCCGCGGCGCTGTACGGCTCGCGTGCAGGAAACGGTGTGGTATTGATCACGACCAAATCGGGTAGATCAGATCAGGGATTGGGAATTACGTTTTCGAGCAGCAACGTATTCGAAATGCCGTACCGCTATGTTGATTTCCATTATAAATATGCGAATGGAGACCGGCCCGATCATTACAATGAAGGCTCGGCGTATTGGGGCGGGTTGCCCTTAGATCAGGGATATACGGCACCTCACTTTATGAGTCCACTTGATGAGAACGGCAACAAAATTCCCATTGAACTGAAGTCTTATCCAGATAATGCCAAGAATTTTCTGGAGACGGGCGTGACCTCGGTAAATAACCTGTCGGTTTCAGGTTCCCGGGGTTTTGGTTCCTACCGGGTATCGTACGATATGATGCGGCACAATGGGATGATCCCCAATTCGGACCTGAAACGCGATGCGATCTCATCCGTCGCGGAATTTAATGTCGGTCAGACAATCAAGTTGCGGACAAACCTGAACTTCCTCCGGTCAAGCTCGCCCAACAGACCTGCTACGGGGCGGGGTGCGAATCCCTTGTTTGCGTTGTATAACTGGTCGGCGGTCGACGTACGGGATATGAAGCAAATCTGGCTGCCGGGACAGGAGCATATAGCGCAGCGGCGTCCAGGAACCGGGCAAGACAACCCCTATTTTCTGGCCTATGAATTGACCAACGCTTTTACCCGGGACCATGCGTATGGCAACGTTGAAGCCGAGTGGAAGCCGTTGGAAAACTTAACGTTACTAGGGCGCGTCGCACACGATATGTTCAACGAGAATCAGGAAACAAAGATACCTTGGAGCTACTCACGTGCCAGCAAGGGCGGATATTACCTGGATGACTTCGCAAACCAGGAAACGAACATGGAATTCCGTGCTTCATACCGGCTGTTTTCCGGCGATTTTGATATCAACCTAACGGCAGGGACTTCCGGAATGAGGCAGCATGGTAAAAGCCAGTATTTGGGTGGGACAGAACTGACGATACCCGGCCTGTACCGGATTGGAAACATACCCACAAGCAATAGGCAAACGACAAACCATACGTATGAAAAACGCATCTACAGTGTTTTTGGGTTAGCGTCCATTGGTTTCGATGATAAGCTTTACCTGGATATCACGGCACGGAACGATTGGTCCAGCACATTACCGGCGGATGATCGTTCATATTTCTACCCATCGGCGTCGTTAAGTTGGTTGGTAAACAACACGTTTACGTTGCCATCGGCCTTTTCGCTGTTCAAGCTTCGGGGCGGCGTGGCCCAAGTGGGCAATGATACTGGGCCCTATCAGCTGTACAACGCACTCGGGACCGGCAATTGGGGAGATTTAATTACCATCAACATTGATCAAAACCTACGGAATCCGATCTTGAAACCGGAGATAGCCACCTCCTACGAGGGAGGCCTCGATTTGTCGATGTTCGGGAACCGGCTGCGGTTCGAGGGGACCTATTTTTATGTGGAGAACAAAAACCAGATTCTGGACGTGAATGTCTCTCCGTCATCGGGATATGTGACAGCAAAGACCAACGCAGGCTTACTTTCGAGCCGTGGACTGGAGTTGATGTTGTCCGGAACGCCCATAGCAAATCGAAACGGATGGAATCTCGATGTAAGCCTGAACTGGTCGCGGACCCGCGCCAGGTTAGATCGGCTAGCCGGTGATCTAAAATATCATCAGTTTTGGTCTGACAACGGCGGAGGTGCATTTACGTGGGTAGGCGAGGACATCGGCAACCTGTACAGCCGGGGGTACATGCAGGTGACTGATCCCAATAGCCCCTATTACCGATGGCCCATTCTCGGCCAGTCCGACGGACAATGGATCGAGAATAATGGTGTCGAAAACATGGAAAAAGTAGGTAATTGGAATCCTGACTTTTTGATGGGTGGGCAAATCGCACTCCGTTACAAGCGTTTCTCTTTGGTTACCAGCTTCGACTGGAGAAAAGGTGGGCAATTCATGTCTTGGACATACCGCTACGGCGGATCCGATTGGAAGGACGCGAATCAGGAAAGAAAGTTGATACCGGGCAGCCTGTATGCGCCGGAGGAATTGGCGGCGATGCTGAAATCGGATCCTGAAAAATACATCATCCCCCAGAATGGGAACTTCCCACGGGTAGGCGGGCATACCGCCGAAACCGGCGGGTATCCTTTTGAGGGATTGAACGACGGCGGCTTTATACCGGGTGTTATCGACAACGGCGACGGTACCTACACAGAAGTCTTAGGTGGGCCAGGTACGCCAATCTTGAGTTCAATTACGGATATGTTTTCGTGGGGCTTCAATAAACAGGTTACCTTTGATGCAGACTTTCTTAAAATCAGGGAAATATCGCTGGGCTATTCGATACCTAATTTTTCGAAATTCCGGAATATGCATATCTCCGTATATACCCAGAACATCATGTTGTGGACGAAATCCAATATTGGCGTAGATCCGGAACGGGCATATCGGGTAGACGGATCCGGGTTCCGGCAGGGCATCGAGTGGAATAACATTTTGCCCTATACTTCACCCATCGGATTCAAAGTCAGTATAAGCCTTTAATCACTGCTAATCACACAAGGTCATGAAGGTAATGAAAACTTTATATAAACTAGCGATAGTAACTACATTGCTCGGTGTCACTGCATGCAGCGATAAGCTCACCGACGCGAATATCGATCCAAATGTTGTGGATCCGGCAACCGGAAATCCCAACATGATTATGCCAACCGTCCTGTCGGCCGCCGCTACGGATTACCTCCTTAAGGGATGGAACGAGCCGGCAGGGGTCGTACAGCATATCCAACATGATAGTTGGAATTCAGGGATAAACCATTACGACTGGAGCGCTCAGGACTGGACCAATTATTACGGTATGTTGCGCAACAATAACTATTTGTTGAAAAGTCCAAATGCCTATCCATTTCACCGCGGGGTAGCGCTTACGATGAAAGCATTCGTTTTTGGCATGATTACGGATCTGTGGGGCGATGCGCCCTATACCGATGCGTTGAAAGGAGATGAAGGGCTTTTTGAACCCGTTTTTGATACACAGGAAACCATTTATCGGGGGATTTTATCGGATTTATGGGCGGCGTCTGACATATTCGCTACTGGCGATAATTCCGGTTACCTTGCCGGTTACGATGTGTATTATGCAGGGGATCCCGCAAAATGGCAACGTTTTGCAAACAGTCTCATCCTCCGTTATGCGATGCGGATTTCTGAAAAGTTACCCGATGTCGCAAAGGACAACATTGAACGTGTGGCAGCCTCGGGGGTGTATATAAAGACCCCAGCGGATGATGCCGTCATTACCTATGTAGGTACGCAAACGAGCAACGCCTGGCCCATTGAGGCTCCTTGGACCGGAGACAGTCCCTTCAGTAATTTCCGTAGGCGGAAGCCCGGGCAAAAGCTGATCGATCAAATGTTGTCTACTCAAGACCCCCGGCTGGCGGTTTGGTGGAGCCCGGTTCAGGTGCAATGGGTGGCCGATCCATCGTTGGATAAGTACATGGACGACGCGATCTATCGGAATAACCAGCGACTCAGCGTGGTAACGTTGCCTGATGCGGAATTACAACAGGGAATTGCGGCCGGCGATAAATTCACAAGACGGTTTAATCCCAATCGAAAAGGTGCAAACGATCCTGAATTAAATGCCAATCTTTATGTGGGATTGCCGGCGGGTTTGGTGTCACCGGATAGCCATAATGGCAATCCGGATCCGGGGCAGGATAAACCGAATCAGCATGTATCCTTAATGTCGCATTTGTACCGGACTCATTCAGACCCCGATCTCATGAAGTCCCGGATTATATCATCCGCTGAAGTAAGTTTCATTCTTGCCGAGGCGGCCCTCAAGGGATGGTCGGTCAATGGAAGCGCAGAGTCCCACTACTTAGACGGTATTCGGAATTCACTGATTACCTGGAAGCAGGAAGATGCATATGGCGAGTTTGTAGCGAGAGACGGGATAGCATTTAACAGTGCCAACGCATTACAGCAAATTATCACCCAAAAATGGATAGCCAGTTGGACAGGTGCGGTCGAAGCTTGGATGGATTTCAGAAGAACCGGATGGCCGGACCTCAAAGCGGGACCTGCTTCGCCACAGCCTGTTTTGCCCTTGCGGTTTATTTATGGATCGGCAGAGCAACTGGCCAATCCGACCAATATAGAAGAGGCGATAACACGTCTGGAACAAAATCAATACAGTAATCAGCCGAATAGTCAATGGTCTAAACCTTGGGTGGTGCAAGGGACAGGCAAACCGTGGTAACGGTTTGCCTGTCAGCCCAAAAATATTGCGGGTATTCACAAAAGTTGGATTGCAAAATCCAACTTTTTGTTTACGAACGATCTTATTACCTTTATCCCGACAATTACCAATCAGTAAGATCCTTATTGTAAGATTATGAACCGACTATCGTTTATCCGTTCCGCCTTCGCCGTTTGCGGTGCTTTATTTTTGGCACTAACTTCATTCGCGCAATCCCGTCCACCGCACCCCATCCAGGTATTGGTATCACCCGATAAACCAGATTGGACCTACGCGCCCGGTGAGGAAGCAACTTTCACCATACGGATTTTGCGGCATCAGGTCCCGGTCGAAGACGTGGAGGTAATGTATACCGTCGGACCGGAGAAAATGAAGCCCGTTAGCCAAGGAACCCTGAAGTTAAAAGAAGGTATCGCAACGGTTAAAGGAAAACTGACCGATCCCGGTTTCTTACGGTGTGAAGCGCGGATTACCCTGGATGGTACCGATTACCGGGGGTTGGCGACAGCTGGCTATGCGCCGGAACGTATCCAGCCCACGCAGACCTTGCCGGACGACTTCTGGGCGTTTTGGAATAATGCCAAGGCCGAAGCAGCCAAGATTCCCTTAGATGCCAAGCTAACGTTACTCCCTGATCGCTGTACCGAAAAGGCCGATGTTTACCAGGTGAACATCCAGAACTATGAAACAGGGAGCCGCATCTACGGCATCCTGGCCAAGCCGAAAGCGCCGGGTAAATATCCCGCCGTGCTTCAAGTGCCGGGTGCCGGTATACGTCCGTATTATGGGATTGTCAACTTAGCTGAAAAAGGCATCATTACGCTCCAGATCGGCATTCATGGCGTTCCGGTAACTTACGAGACCGGCTTATACGACGATCTCCGTGCCGCGGCGTTGAAAAATTACCAGTTTTTCAACATGGACGATAGAGATCATTATTACTACAAACGGGTTTACCTGGGTTGCGTGCGCGCCGTTGATTACCTTTTCTCACTTCCTGAGTTCGATGGCAATACGCTGGCGGTGTGGGGAGGAAGCCAGGGCGGCGCCTTATCCATCATTACTGCGGCGTTGGACAGTCGGGTGAAGTTTCTGGTATCGCTGTATCCGGCGCTATGCGATGTGACGGGCTATCTGCACGGCCGTGCCGGTGGTTGGCCGCATATGTTCAACGAATTGAATGCGCCTTTTATGGCTAAGAAGGAAAAGATCGAAGTTTCCGGGTATTACGACGTGGTTAATTTCGCGAAGTCCGTGAAAGTACCTGGATTTTATACATGGGGATATAACGATGAAACGTGTCCACCTACATCGTATTACGCCGCTTATAACCAAATCAATGCGCCGAAGGAACTCTTTTTGATGCAGGAAACCGGGCATTGGACTTTCCCGGAACAGCAGACAAAAATAGAAGAATGGCTGTTAGCGCGGTTGGTAAAGTGATCCGAAGTTTCGACTCCGGAAAGCGGATAGGCCGACGTTGATCGGTTATTTGACACACCCGATAAAATTCCCCATCTTTGAGGGTATGCGAAAGAAGTTCAGTTACGGAGTATGCCTGGTGGTGGCATGCATCGCGTTGGCGGGAATCTGGTGGCCGCCGATTCTGTGGAGTTACGTAGTGGTCGGTCCGCTTATCCTCCTGGGCATATTGGACATGGTGCAAACCAAGCAGGCCATCCGAAGGAATTTTCCGTTGTTCGGCCGATTACGGTACCTGTTTGAGAGCATCCGTCCCGAGATTCAGCAGTATTTTGTGGAAAGCGATACGACCGGTCGCCCTTTCAGTAGGATGTTTCGAAGTGTGATCTACCAACGGTCGAAACGTGTGCTGGATACAACACCGTTCGGTACCCAATTGGACGTGTATGACAACAACTACGAGTGGCTGAGCCATAGCATCACCGCCATCGACTATTTCAAGATCAATGAGCATCCCCGGGTAACCGTCGGCGGTCCGCAATGTGCCCAACCTTACTCAAGCAGTGTCTTCAATATTTCGGCCATGAGTTATGGGTCGCTAAGCAAAAACGCGGTAATGGCGCTGAATGAAGGCGCCAAAATGGGGGGCTTCTATCACAACACCGGTGAAGGCGGGCTTACCGACTACCATCTGGAAGGTGGGGGGGATGTCGTATGGCAAATCGGGACCGGGTATTTCGGGTGTCGGCACCCCGACGGGAATTTTAACCCGGAGGCATTTGAACAAAAGGCGCAGCATCCGAATGTGAAGATGATTGAGATCAAGTTGTCGCAGGGTGCGAAGCCGGGCCACGGGGGCATCCTGCCAGCGGTAAAGGTGACGCCGGAAGTGGCGCGTATCCGTCTGGTACAGGTCGGGAAAGAGGTGGATTCGCCCCCTTTTCACCGTGCCTTTTCGACACCCATCGGGTTACTGAACTTTGTGAAGCTGCTGCGGGAGCTATCTGGTGGAAAGCCGGTGGGCTTTAAGTTATGCATCGGCCATCGTAGCGAGTTCGTAGCCATTTGCAAAGCCATGGTACAGACGGAAATATATCCCGATTTTGTGACGGTAGACGGCGGCGAAGGGGGGACGGGAGCTGCACCGCTGGAATTTTCCAACTCCGTGGGTATGCCACTGCGGGATGCATTGGCCTTTGTGTACGACTGTCTGACAGGTTTTGATCTCAAGCGCCACGTTAAGATCATCGCTTCCGGGAAAATTGCCACGGGCTTCGATTTAGTGAAACACTTCGCATTGGGTGCAGATATTTGCAACAGTGCGCGCGGCATGATGATGGCACTGGGGTGTATCCAAGCCTTGCAATGCCATGCCAACACCTGTCCGACAGGTGTGGCAACTCAAAACCCGGAACTGGTAAAGGGGCTGGTTGTGTCCGAAAAGCGGGTGCGGGTCGCGAACTTCCATCACGAAACGGTAAAAAGTGCGGGAGAGCTGATGGGAGCGGCAGGCATTGCGCATCCGGATGATATCCATCGGGTATATATCCATCGGCGGGTTTCGCCGAATAAGGTCGAAACCTATCTGGATTCATACCCATACATCCCCACAGGAAGCCTCTTGGCGAAACCCGTTCCCAAAGCATTCGAATTGTTGATGAAAATCAGTCGTGCCGACTCATTTAAACCGGATTTTTCGGGAATCGATTTTGTCGAATACGCATGGGCCAAAAAGCCCATGACGGGATAGCTCAATACCCAACTCCGGTTCGTCGGGGCTGCCGGATGACGGGCCACTGTTCGGGCTGGCCATTCCTTCCCATGGGCATGACACGTTTTTCACGGTTTACCAATTCGGCCTCCTCGCTGGCTTTGTAGGCAAGCGTGGCAATAAGAATCACGTTGTCGCGCAAATCGTCGAAAATCAGCTTATCGTAGGTGTCTAGATTGGTGTGCCAGGTAATCGTACCGTATCCCCATGAAAGCGAACTCATCATGAACGCCGGTATACCCGCTGCCGTGAATGACGCATGATCGGATCCGCCGCTGCTGGGCGAGCCGGGGAAATCGGTTTTGATGTCCGCTGTAACGTTGCTGGGAGCTGCAGCCAGCCACCGGCCCATGAAATCGTAGGCATGCAGAAATCCCGACCCGTTGATATTTGCCACGCGTCCCGTCCCGTTGTCTTGATTGAAAACGGCCTGCGTTTTTTCGACAATATCCGGATGGTCCAGCACAAAGGCCCGTGATCCATTCAATCCCTGTTCTTCGCTGCCCCAATGACCAATTAATATCGTCCGTTTCGGGTTGGGATACACTTTTTTCAGGATACGCGCGATTTCCATCATGGTAATTGTACCCGTGCCGTTGTCCGTGGCACCAGACCCGCCTTCCCACGAGTCGAAGTGGGCCGATAGGATCACGTATTCATCCGGTTTTTCGGTTCCCTTAATTTCAGCGATGGTATTGAAAGTGGGCACGGTGCCCAGGTCTTTCGATTCGGTTTCTACCCGAATGCGGGGCTTGTGTCCATTTTCTGCCAGCCGATAAAGGATTCCATAGTCTTCCAGAGAGATGTCAAGTGAAGGTACGGTGGTCGTGCGGGCGCCGAAAATCTTGTTCGAACCAAATTCGCGCGACCAATAGCATTGGAGAATTCCCGCAGCACCGGCTTCCTCCAGTATCCGGGGAAGTGAATTGCTGGAAACCCCCGTAGCCTCGATTTTCCGGTTCCAGGCTTCGGTGAGCGAATCCCGTTCTTTTTTCATCCGTTCTACCGACTCGGGCCTGCCGAACTCGTCCCAATTGTGATCGGGCCGGCCCGTGGGCTGGGGCATGGACACCAATACGTATTTTCCTTTGATGCTGGGGAGCCAAGCTTGGAAGGCCTGTGGGTCTTTTACATCGGGCAACGTGGCGACTTCGCCTTCTACGGCTTTTCCTCCGGTGGTTGGGCTCCAGGCCAATTGGGTGCCCGCCAACGTTTTTACACGGGGATGTATCATATCGATGTGAGAAATGCCGCGGTCCCATCCGCGCCATTCACCGAATTCTTCATACCTCGCCTCGATACCCCAATCCTTATATTTCGCCACGGCCCAATCGTGCGCATGTTTCATCTGGGGCGTGCCCACTAAGCGGGGGCCTACTACGTCCAATAATTCGTGAGCCAATTGTTTTAACTGCGAGTTGCTGTAAGCTTCTTGTACAATCTGCTGCACAATGGGATCCAGTTGCTGTTCCGGGGCCTGCCATTGCGCCTGTACAGGCGAAGGCAGAAAGCTGGCCGACAAAAAAATACTAACGGTTGCCACCGTTATGAAACGGCACGATTTAAATACATAGTTGGTGTGCTTCATATCGTTTTGTTTTTATTGGGGTAACTATTCCTCTACAAAGAAACAATTTATTTTTAATGAAACCTGCCATGTCAGCGCCTGACACAAAAGGCGATTCATTAATGCCGCTAAAAACGGATAATAGATTAATAATATTTTCGAGTGAAACCTGCGAAGGGAGAGCGAAGACTTTCCTAAAAGGCAGATTGCATATAATATCCATTTTAGCTATGTTTGCCGCTTAATTTATACCAGATGAACACGGTCTTATCTGAACAGGAACTGCAACGCAGGGATGCGCTGGCTAAATTGGAAGCGATGGGAATCGATCCCTATCCGGCCGAGGCATTCGAAATTAACGCTACTGCCAAAGATATTTTAACGAATTACGAGCGTGACAAGCTCAACTATAAAACCATTAGCATTGCCGGCAGGATGATGAGCCGCCGCGTAATGGGCAATGCTTCTTTCATCGAGTTGCAGGATGCAACCGGACGGATACAGGCGTATTTAAAACGTGATGATTTATGTCCGGATGAGGATAAAACGCTTTATAACACGGTTTTCAAAAAGTTACTTGATATCGGCGATTTTCTCGGTATTAAGGGATTTGTGTTTACCACCAATACAGGAGAAATCTCCATCCATGTTCAGGAGCTCACTTTGCTGGCCAAGTCGTTAAAGCCTTTGCCGGTGGTAAAATCTGCCGACGGAAAAACGTTTGACGCCGTTACGGATCCGGAATTCCGGTACCGCCAACGTTACGTAGACCTTGTGGTCAATCCGCAGGTACGTGACACGTTTATAAAGGTATCCAAGGTAAAGACCGCGATCCGGGATTTTTTGAACGAAAGGGGGGCATTGGAAGTAGATACGCCGGTATTACAGAGTATTCCGGGTGGGGCCGCTGCCCGACCGTTCACGACCCATCACAATGCGCTTGATATTCCGTTGTATCTCCGTATTGCCAACGAATTGTATCTGAAACGACTCATAGTAGGGGGGTACGATTGGGTATACGAATTCAGCCGCAATTTCCGCAACGAGGGAATGGACCGCACGCACAATCCGGAGTTTACCGTATTGGAGTTTTACGTTGCTTACAAGGACTATCTGTGGATGATGGACATTACCGAAAAGCTTTTTGAGCGCGTGGCTATGGCCACCAACGGGACGACTTCGTTGCAGGTAGGTGATCAGGTCATCAATTTTGCAGCTCCTTACCCGCGCGTAAGTATTTACGATGCAATCAAAGAGCATACGGGCTTTACCGTGGACGGGCTGGACGAAGCGGGTCTGCGCGATGTATGCCAGAAATTGGGTATACCTACCGACGAGAGCATGGGCAAGGGCAAATTGATTGATGAAATATTTGGCGAAGCCTGCGAACACCATTACATACAGCCTACGTTTATCATCGACTATCCGGTCGAAATGAGTCCGCTTACCAAAAAACACCGTAGTAAGGATGGTTTGGTAGAACGTTTTGAATTAATGATTAACGGCAAGGAACTGGCCAATGCTTATAGCGAGCTGAATGACCCCATCGATCAGCGGATCCGCTTTGAGGAGCAGCTTAAGCTAATGGAACGGGGGGACGATGAAGCGATGTTCATCGATCACGACTTTCTTCGGGCCCTGGAATACGGTATGCCTCCTACCGCCGGAATCGGAATTGGAATCGACCGGTTGGCAATGTTAATGACCAATCAGCAAAGTATACAAGATGTACTTTTCTTTCCGCAGATGCGTCCGGAAAAAGTGGTAAAGCAAGCGAGCACCGCCGATTACCAAGCGCAGGGAGTTCCGGAAGAATGGGTGCCCGTATTGCAGAAAATGGGGCTGACAACGGTGGAAGCGTTGAAAGCAGCTAATCCCAATAAAGTGTTCAATGACCTTGGCGGCTTGCGTAAGAAAATGAAGCTGGAAATTCCCATGCCGACGAAAGAAGAAGTGCTGAAGTGGTTTGAATAGTTTCAACTCTTCGCATTCAACGCCACAGCATATAATTTCATCTGCTTAACCATCGATAAAAGGCCGTTGGCGCGTGTGGGCGAGAGGTGCTCTTTCAATCCGATTTGGTCAATGAAATAGAGCTCGCTGCTGGCAATTTCCTCGGGTGTATGCTCAGACAATACCTTAATCATCAGCCCTACCAGACCTTTGGTGATGATGGCATCACTATCGGCAGTAAAGACCACCTTGCCGTTTTGATAATCTGCGTGAAGCCATACTTTCGACTGGCATCCTTTAATGAGGTATTCATCTTTTTTATACCGGTCGTCAATCAGTGGTAAATCTTTTCCTAATTGGATGAGGTATTCGTATTTGGCCATCCAATCTTCAAAGAAGGCAAAATCATCGATTAATTCGTCCTGTGTTTCGTTTATGGTCACCTGATATTGATTTTTGGATCACGATATTAGACTTCCCGTTACCGCCGTGCTTGGACTGCCGCGTACAGATTTCTCACTCCGGGCGTATGGGCGTCCACGTTACAACAACATTGCGGCGGCTCTCTGCACACCAGCCACCAAGGTGTCGATATCTTCTTTGGTATTGTACAAGGCAATGGAAGCTCTGACCGTTCCGGGGATGCAAAAGCGATCCATGAGTGGTTGCGTACAATGATGCCCGGTACGGACCGCGATGCCGAGTTTGTCAAGGATGACGCCTACATCGTATGGATGGGCACCATCCAGCAAAAAGGAGATCACACTTGACTTCTCCCGGGCCGTACCTACCACCCGCAGGCTAGGGATGGTGAGGAGCTGCTGCGTTGCGTATTCAAGGAGATCATGTTCATACGCGGCAATGTTGTCCAATCCCAAGGCGGAGATGTAATCAATGGCATGTGCCAGGCAGATGCCCGCCTCGATATTGGGCGTACCCGCTTCGAACTTAAACGGCAAATCGTTGTACGTGGTTTGGGCAAAGGCCACCTCCTTAATCATTTCGCCCCCACTTTGGTAGGGAGGCATGGCGTTTAGCCACTTTTCCTTCCCATAGAGTACGCCAATTCCGGTTGGACCATACATCTTATGGCCAGAAAACGCCAGGAAATCCACATCCAATGCCTGCACGTCGATCGATAGGTGTTGAATGGCCTGTGCGGCATCCAACAACACCGACGCGCCGGCGTCATGTGCCAAGGCGATAATTTCCTTGACCGGATTGATCGTTCCGAGTGCATTCGACACGTAGGTAATGGCGACCATCTTGGTGCGTTCGTTTAATAGAGAACGGTATGCGTCCATATCCAATTCTCCAGCATCATTGATGGGGACCACATGCAGGACAGCCCCGCGCTCTTCACAAAGAATCTGCCAGGGCACAATGTTGGAATGATGCTCCATGGCAGAGATGATAATTTCGTCTCCTGTTTTGACAAAGGCTTTGCCGTAACAACTTGCCACTAGATTGATGCTTTCCGTAGTTCCCTTGGTGAGGATGATTTCATGCTCATGCGCTGCCTTGATAAACGGGCGTAGTTTCCGGCGTGTTGCTTCAAAAGCATCCGTAGCTATTTGACTCAAGTGATGCACACCGCGGTGTACATTGCTATTCAATTGCGTATAATAGTTGACGATTGCGTCTATCACCTGCTTGGGCTTCTGGGTGGTAGCTCCGTTGTCGAGATATACCAAAGGTTTTCCATTGACGGTACGGGTGAGGATCGGAAAATCTTCCCGGACCTTATCAACGTCAAACTGTTCCAATACTGCTGTCCGTTCCATAGAATACAAAGGTACAAGTATTTTGCGAGGTTTTGCATATCGCCGAGTTAACAGTAATTTTACATAACGAAGCCGTGACAAGGCTGACTTAACGGCATATTTTCCAGATGGCGGTCTGATATTTGTGCGTTCCCCCCCAGATACTAAAATAACAGTTGTTAATGAAATACCTATTTTATGCGGTGCTGCCGTTTCTTTGCATTCAATTAGCCTGGGCTCAGCAATATCACCTCAAAGGGCGGATATACGCCGCCACCGACAGCATCCCTTTTCCAAATGCGACCGTTTCCCTGTTAGCCAAATCGGATTCGTCGGCTATCGGGGAAACCGTAAGCCATGCGGATGGTACGTTTGAATTTAAAGAAGTCAGCAAAGGAAATTACTTTTTGCGTGTACAATACCTGGGATACGAAAACACCGACCAGCTGGTAAAGGTAACCGGCGATACCAACGTAGGTGCGCTATACCTTCGTGAAGGTGCCCGGGTACTGGATGAGATAACCGTTCTGGGGCACCCGCCGGTGGGGAAACAGCGGGGCGATACCATTCAATTCAATGCGGCTGCTTTCCAGACCATGAAAGACGCTACGGCACAAAACCTGATTGAAAAAATGCCGGGAATGATTAGTGAAGGCGGAAGCCTGCAAGCCCAGGGCGAAAATGTTGCACAAATTTTAGTAGACGGTAAGCCTTTTTTTGGCACCGATGTTAAAGCCGCGTTGCAAAATTTGCCAGCGGAGATTATTCAGCGCGTCGAAGTATTTGATAAGCTCAGCGATAAAGCCGAAATAAGTGGATTTGACGATGGAGAACGCCTGAAAACGATCAACATCGTTACCAAGCCCAACAGCCGGCGCGGGTTATTCGGAAAATCTTCGGCCGGATCGGGCACCGACAGCCGCTATCTGGTAGGAGCAAGTGTCAATGCGTTCAACGAGCATCGGAGGCTTACGGTGACCGGATTGACGAACAACATCAATGCGGTCGATTATTCGGCCGATCCCAACAGTCAGGGAGAAGTAAATCCGCAAAACGGTATCATCAGGACCAATCGTATCGGATTGAATTATACCGACTCATGGGGAGAAAAAATGGAAATCAATGCCAGTTATCTTTTCAATCATCGCAAGAACTTTGGTGAGGCTTCGCTTTTCCGTGAGTACGTACTCCCAGATGACGATGGACAACGCTATACCGAGTCGAGTACCAATACCCGCCGAAACATGGAACACCGATTTAATATGCGTTTCGAGTACCAGATCGATAGTAACAACCGCATCCTCTTTCTGCCCGATTTCTCGGCGGAATCGGATAAAGAAGATAGCTTTTTTTCGGGAAACACGTTGGCAGATTCCGGACCGATCAACCAGACGGAAAACCGGCGGCAGGCGGACAATTCGGATGTTGATTTTAACGGTCGGCTTTATTACAGTCATCGCTTTGCCAAACCGGGACGAAGCTTGAGCCTGGGACTGGAAACCGGTAATCATCGAAATGATGATGATGCCGATCGACAAGCGGAGAATAGATTCTTCGATCCCGCTGAACGGACGGAAATCATTAGCCAACAGATCTTGCGAAAGCGCAAAGGATTCGATTGGGAGGCTAGCGCCGGCTATACCGAGCCGGTTGGCAAAAAAGGGATGGTTGAACTCGAATATGAAGTCAGTAACCGGTACAACGATTCCGACCAACTGACTTACGATACAGACGAGATGGGAACACGGTTGCGTCTCGATACAATACTCAGTAATACATTTAACAGCAAGTATCTTACGCAGGAGGCGGAGATCGGTTATCAATACAAAGCCGAAAAACTCCGGGCGCAGGTCGAAGCGGAGTTTCAACTTGCCCGGTTGGCAAATGACCAGGAATTTCCGGCGACCTTCGCATTGCAACGGACATTCCGGAGCGTGCTGCCCTCGGTGCGGGTGGATTACAAGTTTACCGACTCAAAAAATCTGGAATTTGATTACGATGCACGTACGAATGCTCCGGGAATCGGCGATTTGCAAGCGGTTATCGACAATTCCAATCCCTTGCATTTACGCACCGGAAATCCAGATCTTGACCAATCGTACAGCAATCGCTTCAGCTTGCGGTACCGAAGCTACAACTCCGAAACAGAGCGGAGTTTTTTCGCAATGGTACGATCGTCGGTAACCTCCAACAACGTGGTTACCCACACAACCATAGCCGAAGAGCCGGTCGAGCTGGCTGATGGGATTGTGCTGGAACGGGGATCGCAACTGAGCCGTCCCATCAACCTGGATGGGTATTGGGATCTCCTATCTTTCTTTCATTACGGACTACCTGTTCAGTTTCTGCCGTCCAATTTTAATCTTCATGGGGGTGTTCGCTTAGACCATCGCCCCGGAATGATCAACAATGAAATCAATACCGTTAATAATGCCCGATTTTTTTGTGGTGTATCGCTAAGCAGTAATATCAGCGACCGCATTGACTTCAACCTCTGGACCCGCGCTGCCTACAATACGGTCGAAAATTCATTACGTCCGACACTGAATACGAATTTTTTCAACCAATCCACTCACCTGAACTACAATTGGATTCTTTGGCAGAATTTGGTATACCGGCTAGACCTGAATCATCAATTCAATACAGGACTCTCCGAGGGATATGACAATAGTATTTTCTTGGTTAATATGGCAGTTGGCAAGAAATTCCTTCGAAATGAGCGCGCGGAAGTAAGCCTGAATGTTTATGACTTATTTGGGCAGAATAACAATATTAGACGGGACATAACCGAAACCTATATCCAGGATTCGCAATCGAATGTATTGCAGCGGTATTTTATGTTAAGTCTTACGTATAACATCCGCTACTTTGCCAAAGGAACTACCCAGGAAGACTATGAAAAGCTCTATAATAACTGATTATCGGCGAAGTAGAAAAATTTGTAGGAAGCGCTCATTTTCGTTACCTGTGTAGCGGTTATAAGCCAGCATGCGTCCATCGGGCGACCAGTTAGGCGCCCCTATGGGCTTTTCTGCTTCGTCGAAGCGCTGCGTGATCCGATAAGTGGTGCCCTGCGTGATTTCCGTAATGAATACGCTATTATCGGCGGGATAAGCAATCCAGTTTCCCGAAGGATCAATGTTGAACGGACCTTGTACGGGAAATTTGTTGTGCGTAATGGCGCGGGGGGTACCACCATTTGGAGAAACACCGAAAAGCTGTATAATTCCTCTTTGATCTTTAGCTAGATAGCAGATCAATCCTCCATCGGGTGTAGTACGAAGCCAGTGGCGGGGTCCTTCAACCCCACGGACCGAATAGGTAACGCGGCGTTGGACGATGCCTTTCGGTACTCCGGGACGTGAGCCAGCCGTTCCTTCCAACGGTTGCCCGTTAACCTCCGTAGGGACCTCGTCGGGCAGGTCAACCACAAAGATTTCCGTAACGGTTTCCCCTTCGGTATTTCTTACGTTACCTTGAAAAGCAATGGCCTTCTGTTGGTGGGTTCCATCGGACTTCTGGTACCCGCTTTTTCCGATCCAGCACTCGTCAAAAGCTTTGTCGATGGCATCGCTTCCGGGTTCAGGGTTTTCGGTAACATCGGTCACCACGACCGAAAAGCAGATACCGCTGTTGTTCTCCAAGCTTCCGTCGAACGGAACTTTCACGGTGCCGGGCACCATAATTCCCACCGTGCGAAGGTCCCGGACACCGGATGCTGTTTTCGCCAGCTGCTCCATGACGTAGTCGTTGTAAGTAAAACTGATCCATTGGCCATCGCCGCTCCAAGAATGGGCATGCGTGCCGCCCCGCAATGCACCCCGTGTAAACGGCGGAGTAATATCACGGGCGTCCATGAAGACGGGGTGCCCTGGCCGGTCGATGTCGACGGCAACTCCGGTGCGCCGTGTGATACCGTATGGACGGTTTATATCCGCATTGCGTATGCCGTGAATGAATAAAACCCGGTCGTCGACGGGTGAAAAAGTAGCCGCTCCGACCCCCGGGCCGTAGGCAGTTTGGCTTTCTGTACGATACAGCGTCCGGACTTCGCCGGTTCGCACGTTTACCATCTCAATGGTGCCGGTACTTCCGATTTGGGTATCATCGTTCCGCGTATCGTATACAATCCACTGACCGTTTCTGGAAAATACCTGTGTGTTGTGCAAGGTGTGGCCCTGCGACGACCGGGTAAGCTGAATTTCATGGAACTTCATAAACGACTTTTCTTTACGATGACATGCGCCCACTACGGTCAGCAGGAAAAACATGCCTAACAGACGATATGCCATTTGCAATGCCATCGCAGCAAAAATACACATCCACAGGATATACATTACTATAGCATCTTACTACAGGCTTGTAGGATGTTGACCTACCATCGCATTTTTAGCTAACGACGTGTAGCGTTTTAATTCGCACATACGTTTAGCGAATAAACGTGATATAAAGCTTGTATGGTTAATTTTTCGTAGGATTGGCTACATAACGGGAATAGGGCGTATATTTGCAGGGGTGAGTCCAAAAAGCTGATTAATAGTAGTGTAGCCGCATAGTGAGTTTCAACATCCGACACTTAAAGGGGAAATATGCGTTGTCATTGGAGAACGCGGTAAAGGAGTGTGCGCAGATTGGAAATGAGCGGAGCAAGGAGTTTATTTATAAAGCCTGTTACGGTTATGTACGCGCGATTGCTATGCGATATGTCAAAAATGAATACGATGCGGAGGAGCTTACCAACGAAAGTTTCATCCGGGCGTTTAACAAAATAGGGACATTCAATAGCGGAGAATCGGGTGATCGTTTTGAAAAATCGTTTCGCGCGTGGCTGGCGAGGATTGCAGTAAATATTTCCATTGATTTCTTGCGTGCTCAAAAACAGGTGTTGGCGTTGGATGAGGTTAGTGAGTCGGAGATCGAACATCAAACCGTACCGGTAGCAGACGATTTGCACGTGGAAGATATCATGCGGTTGTTGTTGCAATTGCCGGAAATCCAGCGAACGATCTTTAACTTATATGAGGTCGAGGGGTATTCTCATGAAGAAGTCTCGGAGCTATTGGCGATCCCCGAAAGTACATCCCGAACGTATTTGACGCGGGCGAAGAAAAAATTAAGGGAACTTTACCTGGCTTCAACGAATATCACGGCAAGATTTTAATAGGTATGGTGGCATGAACGAAAGTGAAAAAAATAAGGAACTAATTCAGCGGATTGCAGAGACCTTGCGCAATCATGCCGAGCCTTATAGGGAAGGGGCGTGGGAACGTTTCGCTGCGACGCAGGGCATACGGCGAAAGCGTGTCGTATGGTGGCCGTACGGAAGCGCTGCAGCGATACTGTTGGCGGCAGCGGCTTGGTTTTTGCTTAACCCAACCCCCGATGTACCCACCCTGGCAGACCTGGGTACGCAAAAAGAGCAGCCTACGCTTTCCAAACCGGCAGAACCGGAACAAATAACGGATGCTGAATTTCCCGACACCGTCCAACAACTTCCTAAACGGGTCCCAGACCTAGCGAAGCGGAATGCCGCTGTCTCTACTGTTGTTGCGGAGATTGCTACCCCTGATAACGTTGCGCCGGTCGAACAACTTGCTGCAGTACCTGCGGAAGGGGCGGTCAGTAACGAGTCGGCGGCAAGCGTCGAAACAGAAAATGAACTTCCCAGTCACCCGTCTGAACGTTTGGCGGTTACAGACCGGCAGGAACCCCGCGCAGTAGCCGTTGAACCACTTTCCAGAAATGAGGAGTACGCAGCAACGGTAAACCGGACTGACGACCAAGCAGTACGAAAGTGGAACCTCGGGGTAGCGGTTACACCCTCGATGACCAGCGAAAAATTAAATGTGGGTGGCGGAATAGCCATTGCCTATCAATTGTCTGATAAATTTTCCGTGGGATCCGGGGTGTCGATCGGGCGGCTTGGTATGGCTGAAAATCCGGATTATAGACCATCATACGAAGAGCAATATTACCACGCTCCTTCGGTTGGAGATATCCAGGGACTGGCGAAAGACCGTCAGCAATATAAGCGAGACGTCTCCTTGACAAGCAACGTGATTGCCTTGGATATCCCGTTAGATCTTCGTTATGAAGTTTTCAATGGTTTTTATACGTCGGTAGGCGTTTCTTACGTAGCGGTACTCAGCGAGCAGCGGACCGAGCATTTTATCGGCGGCCTCAACGAAAACACATTTGGGTCGGACAATGTCGCAGGTAAGGATTTGGCAGCTTCCACAACCGTTGGTTATATGTCGGAAAAAATGGACGTTCAGCCGCTCAGGGGCAAGGGATATACAGGCTTCATGAATTTTTCTGTCGGCCGGAAAATGCCCCTGTCCAAACATGTTTTCTTTTCTATAGAACCCTATTTTAAACTTCCCATCGGGCGGCTCTCAAAAGAGGAAATGGATTTTACGAACGGCGGGATTCGCATTATTACCGGATTTTAGCCAACCTTATCTTTAACTATCCAGGCGCCGCATTGGGCAGTTCCTCGTTTCATTGCAGAGGCCGCAGCGGGCAGAGAAGCAGGCTGCCCAACCATTAAAATCAACCAGGCGAAAATTCTGTCGAGCGCCACTTGATTACTCAACAAAAGTATTATATTTGAGTGCCTAAACATCTGCCTATTGAAGTTTTTTTTGGTTATCAGAGCAGTCAGCGTAATACACTGACCCTGTATAGGTATGAAGTATTGAATAAAATAAGATAAATGGGACGTAGCGTAGTGCGTTTTTGTTTAGTTTTCCTTTCGGCGATTTCTCTGGGGAGGAGTGTTGCTGCTTTTCAACCACCCGCTTCCCTCTCGGAAGCCGATACGGCGATTATCAATGACTGGTACCACTATGCCTTTCAGTCGTTGCATGAAAACCTCAAAAAGTCAGACGACCTCATCAACAAAGCCTGGAAGACATCTATCGACATCGCTTACGACCAGGGCATTGCAGACGGGTATTACTATACGGGGTGTGTGTATGAGCGAAAGGGTGAGCTGAACATTGCCAAACGCTATTTTGAAAGAGCAGTTTCGCTCTATGTACAGGGTAATTTTTTTAATAATCTACCAGATACGTATCGACGTTTGGGCGCTATTTATATGGGTGAAAATAGACATTACACAGCGTTTGAACATTTTTTGAAGGGATTGCATGTAGCCGAAGAGAATGGGAAATCCTTAAACCAAGTTGAATTGGCCATCGAACTGGCTAATTATCATAATACCATTTCAAAAGATTATAAGGAGGCCATTGCGATGTTGGAAGGTGCTGAGCGCTTGGCAACCCGAAAAAGCTATCCTACGGTTTTGGGGCCTCTTTATTTGCAATATAGCGTTGCATATGCAAAACAGCGGGATCACGAAGCTGCTTTACGGTATTGCGACCTTGCGAAGCGGCAATTCAGCAACTTTTCGGGGCCTGCGGCGAAATGGCAACTGAAAACACTGCTTGTGGAAGGAGAGATCTGCAGTAAAATACACGACGAAATCCGGCTGGCTGCGATACTCGAGCAAGTTGGACCCATGGTCAATTCGGTTAATGACTTACAGCTGAAAACCACTTACGAACTGTTACTGGCGGTCGAACTGTATTTTCAGGGAGATTACGAAGGTGTGCTGAAAGCCTGTATGGAACTCGAAAGCCGGCTAACCGATAGAAAGTCGCAGGACGAAGAACGCCATCGCGTACGGCTGTTGCAAACAAAGGCACTATACGCTTTGGGCGATGTCAACCGCGCAGATATGCTTTTGGATGACTATGAATATGCCAAGGACAGCCTCTATGCCGCTCAATACATCGGGCAAGGAAGGGAAATGAGCGAAAACTACAAATTGGAAAAGTTTGAGCGGCAGATCAAGGAGCAGGAATTGAGGTTGTCCAATACCAACTACCAACGGTACGGCCTGATTGTAGGAATTGTCGTCCTGCTTACCATTTTGGCGATTCTATATTTCCACTTCCGGGAAAAAGATCGGTTGGCTCACCGCGTTGCGCTTCAGAATTCGGAGATATCCGTTCAAAACGAAATATTGAAACAGGCAAATAAGCAGAATGAGTTGTTGTTACGCGAAATCCACCATCGGGTAAAGAACAATTTGCAGATCATTAATAGCTTGCTTAATCTGCAATCCAGAAAAACTGCCAGCCCGGAAGTGGTTGCGATGATGCAGGAAAGCAGTAGCCGGATCAATTCCATAGCCCTTATCCACACGAAACTCTATCAACAGCAGAGCCTCAACCGGTTGGACATACAGGACTACATCGAGCAGTTGGGGGTACATCTGTTAAGTGTCTATAACGTTGGGAAAAAAAATGTGCGTTTCTGTGTAGAGGCCAACGAGGTTTCCCTGGATATAGATACGGCGATTCCGTTGGGATTAATATTGACCGAACTAATGACAAATTCGCTGAAATATGCCTTTGTAGGCCGGAGTTCCGGTGAGATCGGTATTCTGGTGAAGCAGGAAGGACCAAAGGAATATGAACTGATTTTTAAAGATGATGGCGTAGGAATACCGGAAAGCAAATTGAAACAGACCGATGAAACTTTAGGGTTCCGGCTGATTCATTCGTTGACAAAGCAACTTGGGGGAAGTATCCAGTACACATTTGGCGAATTTTCCATTTACAAAATCCGTTTCAAAGGATAGGCGTAACTTCTCAAAGATTGGTTTGGTCATTATTTCTTTACAAAGGGTTAACCTGAATCTCTTATTTTTGGTATTTGTAACAGCCTATATATTAGGAAAAATTTGAACCCTTTAAAGATAAAGATGAAACGTAGAGATTTTTTCAGGAACACGGCCCTGGTGGCTGCGGGCTCTGCCGTGATTTCTCCTTTGCGATCCGGTGCGACTCCCGGATCCCCGCGGCTATTCGACCGGGAGGCAAAAAAAACGGCAAAAAATATCATCTTCATGGTTAGCGATGGCATGAGCACAGGTACGTTGAGTATGGCTAACATGCTTAGTGAGCGGCGGGACGGGAAGTTGTGCACATGGATGAATTTATATAAGGAGGGAAATGCCGTACGGGGGTTGATGGACACGGCATCGGCGAACAGCCTGGTGACCGATTCAGCAGCTGCGAGTTCTTCGTGGGGAGGCGGAGTACGGGTGAATAACGGGACGTTAAATGTCACGCCTGACGGTGCCCGGCCTACACCCATTTTGCAGAAATTTAAAGCTGCGGGAAAGTCCGTCGGATGCGTGACGACCGTGCCGATTACGCATGCTACACCAGCCGGATTCTGCGTCAACAGTGACAGCCGTGGCGATCAGGCCGAGATTGCACTGATGTACCATGATCTGCGTTTTGACGTGATGATGGGAGGTGGAACGGATTTTTTCAGTGCCGATATGCGTAAAGACAAGCAGGACGTCTTTGGTAAATTTGCCACGAGCGGTTTTACCGTTGTTAAAACACGGGATGAAATGCTTGCTGCCGGCGTTTCTAAAAAGCCGCTTCTCGGGGTGTTCCATGCCGATGGCTTGCCGTATGCATTAGACCGGGAGCATGATGAAGCGCTGAAAACTGGTACGCCCTCGTTGACGGAAATGGTAGCTACCGCCATCGGTTGCTTGAAGCAGAACCCTAAAGGATTTGTTCTGCAAATTGAAGCCGGAAAGGTGGATTGGGGTGCTCATGCCAATGATATCGGGGCGTTGATCTACGATCAATTGGAATTTGACAAAGCACTGGCAACGGTGATTGATTTTGCCGAAAAGGACGGTGAAACCTTGGTAATCGTGACGACCGACCACGGCAATGCGAATCCCGGACTGTTTGGCGCAACCGCCAATTTTGAACGAATTATGGGTTTCAAGCACACCAATGAGTGGGTGTTGCAAGGAATCGACAGGGACTTTAACGCGAATCAGGTGCGGGAGCGCATTGAATATGCGCACGGATACGCAATCAATGCGGATGAGGCCGTGCGGTTACTTAGTCATTATGTGACCGATCGGGGAGAAGATGGATTGTATAATCCCTATAAATTACCATTTGCCGATTTTGCCGAAATACAGCGGAAATATACATCGATCGGTTGGGCGGGAACCGGACATTCCGGTGATCACGTGGAAGTTGCAGCCTACGGCGCCGGAGCTGACCTGCTCACGCCATTTGTGCGTAACACCGACCTTCACTACCTGATGCTGAAAGCGGCTAATGTCAAAAACACTCAGATCTGATCGATACGAACCCAATCCATACCGGCGGCAATGGCGCTCTGTACTCCGGGATTGCCATCTTCAAAAACTAGGCAGTCTTGGGGCGCAACGCCCAGTTGTTGTGCGGCACGTAGAAACGGATCGGCATAGGGTTTTCCGCGGTCGGTTTCACCGGCGCAAACCAGGGTTTCAATGGTGTTGATCAGCCCGATGGCGGTAAGTGTTTGCGTAACGGTATTCCGGCTGCCACCGGATACTACGCCAATGCGAACTTTGCCCACGTGGTTCTTCAGGTGTTGCACCACAAAATCCACGGGTTGGGTTTTCGATACATAGTGCGTCAGGAATATCGACGATTTTGTTGCAGCAAATTCATGGGGTGGTACCTGAGTGCCATACCGCTTGTTGATTTCCTCCGCTATGAGCACCGTTGGCCAGCCTGCCAGCTCATCAACGATCGCCGTATCCAAATCAATACCGTATTGGGCGGCGGCGTGACGGTATGCAGCCCGGTGCATGGGCATATTGTCTGCCAGCGTTCCGTCACAATCATATAAATACGCCAGGTAATTTTTCTGTTGGCTCACCTGGGTGAGAATTTCAAGTTTTTTGGGTGCTACGATCTCGGTGGTCATTTACTGGATTTCCTTCGTTTTTTTTCTTTGATAATTAATGAGAGTTCGCGTCCGGTCTGCCCGGCGACGGACGTGTTTTCCTGGGCTCTTCGGAATAAATAGGGCATCACGGCCTTAACCGGTCCGTAAGGCATATATTTTGCAACTTGATAGCCTGCTTCCGCAAGGTTAAAGCTGAGGTTGTCGCTCATGCCCAGAAGCTGCGCGAAATGGATGTGCGGATGGTTATGCGATAATTGCCGTTTGTCGATCTCTTCGGCTAACAGCCTGCAGCTGGTCTCGTTATGGGTGCCAGCCATAAACCCGATTCGGTCCATATGATCTAAACAGAAGCGTAGGGCGGAATTGTAGTCGCGGTCCGTTGCTTCTTTATCGGGTTGGATAGGTGAGGCATATCCCAGTTCCGCGGCTCTTCCTCGTTCAATTTCCATATACGCTCCGCGTACCAGTTTAGCTCCCAAGAAGAATCCATCAGCCTCTGCGAGGTAGTAATCCGCTTGGAGAGACGCCAGTTTATCGACCCGGTAAAGTTGGTAGGTGTTATATACGATAGGCGAGGTACGGTTATACAAACGCATCATATCGCGGGCAATGTCGTCGATCGCTTGCTGTATCCACGAGTGTTCCGCATCGATCAATACGCGGATGTTGCCGTCATGGCAGGCCTTGCATATACGGTCAATGCGATGTTTGACGCGATTGTATTCCGTTGTTTCCTGTTCGTTAAGGGAAAGGTCGGCATTTACTTTTTCGAACAATGCAAAACGTCCCAACCCCGAGGGCTTAAATACGGAAAACGATATATTAGGATTGCGTTGCGCATATTCGATCGTACGCAATATTTCGTCGCATGTTTCGTCAAAGGCTGCCTCGTTATCTTCGCCTTCAACTGAATAGTCGAGAATGGTTTCTACGCGTTGATTCGCTAGTCGATCGATGGCGGGGAGGCAGCCCTCAATGGTTTCTCCGCCACAGAAATGATCGAAAATGGTGTTGCGAATCAGGCCGGTAATGGGCAAACCGATATTCAGCGCAAAGTTGGTAATGGGCGGACCCACCTTGGTCAGAAAGTTACTGCTAATAATTTTGAATAGCCAGTAAGCTTTGTCCAGGTCTCGATTGCTTTTACTCCTGAACGCAATTTTAGTATTTTCAAACGAGAGTGAACCTCGTTGCTCCGTTTGTTGGGACATGGATGTGTGCAATTTGGCGGCAAAATTAAGGATACTTCAGATTCTTTACAAGTTTGTTTTGGATTGAACCTGCCCGGTCTACGCCTGCGGCTCGCAAGCATCGAATCCTTCGCGCGTCGTTTGTGTCTCGGCGAGCTTGCTTCGTGGCAGGCTAGAACACCGGCGTGAGCGGATCTTGTCCAGACTCATTTTTTTATTTGCATGCGAAAGAAATAATTTGTGTATCTTTGTGCACTCAAAGCATAACATGAGTGACGCTATCAAACACGAGTGCGGTATCGCACTGATTCGCCTGTTAAAACCCCTTTCATATTATCAGGAAAAATACGGTACGGCCTTATATGGCATCAATAAACTGTACCTATTGATGGAGAAACAGCACAATCGGGGGCAAGATGGGGCAGGCATTGCTACCATCAAACTCGACGTAAAGCCCGGAAGCCGCTACATCAGCCGTTATCGGTCAATGGCCCCCAACGCAGTAGCTGACATTTTCGAGTATGTGCAAAGGAAGTTTGCCACGGTGCAACGGGCTTATCCCGACCGGTTTTCCGACAGCCAGTGGCTAAAGAACAACGTGAGTTTTACAGGTGAGGTATTGATGGGGCACCTGCGATACGGTACACATGGTAAGAATAGCATCGAGAATTGCCATCCGTTTCTCCGTCAGAACAACTGGATGACACGTAATCTGGTCATCGCCGGCAATTTTAACATGACCAATGTGGATGAATTGCTTGAACAACTTTACGAACTGGGCCAGCATCCCAAGGAAAAGGCGGATACCGTGACCGTATTGGAGAAAATCGGTCACTTTCTGGATGCTGAAAATCAAGAGCAGTTCGACAAGTTCAAGCAAAAAGGATATAGTAATGTTGAAATCAGTGCACTAATTGCCGAGCACCTGGATGTAGCACGGATTCTGCGTAAATCGGCCAAGACGTGGGACGGCGGTTATACCATCAGCGGTATCGTTGGGCACGGGGACGCGTTCGTGATGCGTGATCCGGCAGGGATCCGACCAGCCTATTATTACGTTAACGATGAAGTAGTGGTGGTTACATCCGAAAGGCCGGCTATTCAAACCGCTTTCAATGTAAAGTTTGAAGAAATCAACGAGATAAAGCCGGGTTATGCCTTGATCGTGAAAAAGGACGGAACAATTACCGAGGAGATGTTCCGGGAGCCCGTGGAAAAAAAATCATGCTCATTTGAGCGGATTTATTTCTCTCGAGGCAGTGATGCGGCCATTTATCAAGAACGCAAACATCTGGGGCGGTTGCTATGTCCGCAGATATTGGATGCGATTAACTATGACATAAAAAATACGGTTTTTTCCTACATTCCTAATACCGCGGAAGTTGCTTTCTACGGACTGGGAGAGGGGATTAATGATTACGTTCGCAAATTACAGAAAGACACCCTACTTAATCGGGCCGATAAAATATCGGACGAAGAGTTGAACGAAATGCTGAGCATTAAGCCGCGGTTTGAGAAACTCAATATCAAGGATGCGAAGCTGCGTACATTCATCACACAGGATGCGGATCGTCAAGACATGGTGCAACACGTATACGATACGACCTACGGCATCGTGAGAGACCATCAGGATACCATTGTAGCGGTAGACGACTCCATTGTACGGGGGACCACGCTCAAGCAGAGCATTCTTACTATTCTTGATCGCTTAAATCCGAAAAAAATCATCATCGTATCTTCTGCCCCTCAGATTCGCTACCCCGACTGTTATGGCATCGATATGTCGCGGCTTGGGGAGTTCGTTGCGTTTGAAGCGGCCGTCTCACTTTTGTACAAGAAGGGACTGGGCGATGTCATCGAAAAAGTTTACCATCAATGCGTAGCTTCGCTGGAACTACCCAAAGCGGATGTAGAAAACTATGTGAAGGCGATTTATGCGCCGTTTACGGATGAAGAGATTTCCAAGGAGATTGCCGGTATCATCCGAGGCACGCATATCCAAGCGGACGTGGAGGTGATTTATCAGAAGCTGGAAAACCTGCATGTTGCTTGTCCGGGGCATAAAGGCGATTGGTATTTTTCGGGAGATTACCCAACGCCAGGTGGCAATCGGGTTGTCAACCGTGCGTATATGAATTGGGTGGAGGGAAAAAATGTCCGGGCCTATTTTAGTGCCTAACGATCCGAACTCCGGGTTACGTTTTGTTTTCTGATTTTTCGGACTTGGTTTTCACCTACAAATCAAATAGATTACGGATTTTCTTTTCATCCATTGCCATTTGATCAATCATTTCCTGCATGGTATTAAACCACTGGTCGTGCCTGATAAAATGAAGGAAATTTATACGCAACGTTTTTCCATAAATATCCGAATGGAAATCGAATAAGTGTACTTCAATGCTTCTGTTAAGGCCATCGACGGTTGGCCGGGTGCCGATATATCCCATCCCCTTGACCACGTGTTCAGGGGGATTAGGTTGATAAACACCGGTACCAATGTTCGCCAGATCGATAACGGCAGCTTCTACGGCATAAATTCCGTAAGCAGGGATAAGTTTGTAATTTTCGAGTACCTGCAGGTTGGCCGTGGGATAGCCGATGTTGCGGCCCAACTGATTACCGCGTACAACCTTGCCGGTCAGTTGAAAGGGATGTCCTAAGTAACTGTTTGCCGTGGCGATATCGCCTTTAATCAAAGCCTCCCGAATTTTAGTGGACGAGACGGCGACGTCGTTAATATCCTGCTCGGGGATTTGTTCGACGGTATAACCATAGATTTCAGCATGATCTACCAAATCGGCGAGTGATCCGCTGCGATCTTTTCCAAAGCGATGGTCATAGCCGATGACAATCTTTTTAGTGCCTATTTTACCGACGAGGACGTCCCGGATGTACGCTTCCGGCGACTGGTTGGAAAAATCGCGCGTAAAGGGTGTGATGATAAGGTGATCGATGCCCGCACCGGCCAGGAGTTCTACTTTTTCTTCGATATCGCTGATGAGTCGCAGACTGTCGTCTTCGGGATGTAAAATCATTCGCGGGTGGGGAAAGAAGGTGAGCAGCACGGTTTCGCCTCCGCTCTCCCGGGCACAGTCCTTGAGCGTGCTCAATATTTTCTGATGCCCTACGTGTACGCCATCGAATGTGCCGATGGTTACTACGGCGTTATTTAACGGGCTAAAATCCTCAAGGTTTCTGTATATCTTCATTGTGATGATGCAACGGTAAATTCCTTGATACTGTTCACCAAATCGCTCACTTGCCAGGCGTCGTTTACGTGGAAATCGCCACTCTTCGTTCGTCTCAGGCGACTCAGATGCGCACCATTGTTCATGGCTTTGCCGAAATCATGCGCCAGCGACCGGATGTAGGTGCCTTTGCTACACACCACTCTGAAATCCACATCCGGCATGGCGATACGTGTTATCTCAAATTCGTAAATATGCACACGTCGCGATTTAACGTCAACCGATTCCCCGCGCCGTGCCTTTTCATATACCCGTTCGCCATCCATTTTGATGGCCGAATGAGCGGGAGGGATCTGCTCAATTTCACCCAGAAAAGAAGCAGCCGTTTCTATGATTTCATTTTCATCGATGGCCGACCAGTCAAAACGGGCATCGATGTCCCGTTCCAGATCGTAGGAAGGAGTCGTAGCCCCTAGGGTGATCGTTCCTATGTATTCTTTTTCCTCGGCCTGAAACTCGTCAATGCGCTTTGTGAACTTCCCGGTGCAGACAACCAATAATCCCGTTGCCAACGGATCCAGTGTGCCCGCATGCCCCACCTTTATTTTCAACGGCTTGATGGCATTCCGGATTTTTCGCACCACGTCGAAACTGGTCCAGCGAATGGGTTTGTCAACCAACAGTATTTCGCCGTCGGCAAAGTTAAATATACGGGGCGTTCCGGTGGTTTCCATTATAGAATCTGCAAACTGTGTCCGCTTGCCAGCATGATTAGAATAATTCCGCCGACAACGATGCGATACCAACCAAATGCCTTAAAGCCATATTTGGATACCACACCGATGAATGATTTGATAGCGATGATCGCCACCACAAATCCTACCGCGTTGCCAATGACAAGTTGGTTGATTTCGGTGGAGCTTAATCCGTTCCCATCATCGAAATGGCCTTTTAGCTTAAGTACCGTAGCGCCAAACATCATCGGCACAGCCAAAAAGAAGGAAAACTCGGCGGCGGCTTTCCGGGTTAGGTTTTGGGTCATGCCCCCGATAATGGTGCTTGCAGAACGTGACGTGCCCGGTATCAATGCCAGGCATTGAAAGAAACCGATTTTCAACGCTTGCCAGTAGGAGATCTCGTCGGAGTCATCGATATGGGGACGGTTGAACCATTTATCGACAAATAGCAAAATGACGCCTCCCAGTACCAGCGTAATACCCACTACTAAGGGGCTTTCCAGCAACCCATCGATTTCATCGCTGAATAAATAGCCGAAAATAGAGGCAGGAATCGCTGCTACAACAAGTTTGTAATAAAACGAAAGCGACCGAAAAAACCTGCGGTAATACAACACCAAAACGGATAGGATGGTACCCAATTGGATAGCAATCGTAAACAGTTTAACAAAAGGAGTCGGGGCTATGCCCATCAACGCGGTTGCAATGATCATATGACCGGTTGATGAAACCGGCAGAAATTCCGTGAGGCCCTCGATGATGGCCAACACAATCACTTCGAATAAGGTCATTAACTTTTTTCGGAATTTTTAGGTTTTATCAAAATGGATACGACGCCCAGTGCGAAGCCAATAACAACAACCAAAGGAGCCAAAGTGATTTTGGTAAAACTATAGATGTCCTCCGTGCCCATCATCAGAATAAATCCGAGGGTGACCACTGCAATGCTTAACAAAAAAAACTGATAGTTCCGTTTACCGAACACTAAGGATGATTTTTGTTCTTGCGGAGATTTTTTATATGGTGACATAAGCTATAATTATCGATACAGTTCGTTTGATTTCAGCCGAAGATACTTACCCACGGCAAAATAAGTGCTCAATCCGGAAATAAGAATACCTAATAAGGTTACAATCACGAAAATGGCAATAAATTCAAACCAATTGCGGAGGAACACCAATTCGGGAACTTCACGCTGCCCGAGGTGCAGCGTAAGCAAGAGGAGCAAAATAGCAATGAGGGCGCCTAACAGTCCGTGCAGGATGCCATAACCTATAAACGGGCGCCTGATAAAACCTTTGGTTGCACCTACCATCTGCATACTTTTGATTAAAAAGCGCTGCGAATAGATGGCCAGCCGGATGGTATTGTTAATGAGCGCAACGGCAATGATTAATAAAAGGGCGGTAAAGGCAAGGATGACGATTCCAATGGTCCGTATGTTTTTGTTGACCATGTCGATGAGTGACTCTTGGTAGACGACCTCTTTTACCATTTCGTTGGCGGATACCTTTTTAATAAACGTTTCGATGCTATCGGTGTTGGCGTAATCGGCTTTTAAATAGATATCAATGGAGGAAAGCAAGGGATTATGCCCGAGAAATTCCACGAAGTCTTCCCCCAGTTCCTGGGAGAGATTTTTCGCAGCTAACTCCTTACTGATGTACTCGGAACGGAGTACATAGGCATCGGATTCCAGTTCTTTCTGGTAGGCGAGTACATTTCCCTCGGTTACACCTTCTTTCATGATGATGTTGAGTACGATATTCTCCTTCACATAATTGGAAAGGTTTTTCGCATGAACGAGTAGGAGGCCCAACAGGCCTGTCATCAACAGCACCAACGCAATACTGATGACCGTGGAAATGTATACAGATTTGGTCTTTTTTGAGGATGTACTTACTTCATATACTTCCATAGCCGGCTATTTTCGTTGCGAAAGTAATGAATTGGGGCGAGAAATGTACTATCTGGCAAGCAGAAAATACATTCGGCCCCAATTCATAAAAAAGACGCCACGACCTGCAAATTATTGCCAGCCGCCTCCCAACGCTTTATACAGGGAAAGCTTGTTGATGGCTTTCTCTCGCCGGGTACTCACCAGGTTGAGCTCTGCATCCAGTGCGGCACGTTGGGCCGTAATAATATCCAGATAGGACGCTCGGCCGGCTTTGAATAACTCGTGGGCGGCGTCGACGGCTTTCTGTAGGGAAGCAACCTCCTGCAGGTTATGATCCGTTCGGCGATTGATATGCTTTTGCGCAGTCATGGTGCGTTGCACTTCTTCCCATGCCTTTAAAACGGCTCGTTCGTAGTCGTGAAAAGCGATTCCATACGTAGCTTTTGCCGTTTCATACGCCGTCCGGATGGTGCGTTGGTTGAAGATCGGCGCGGTGAGACCGCCCACCAGGCCATATGCCACTGACGTAGGGGCCAGCAGCAATTTATCGATGTCGAAAGCCTGAAGTCCGACGTAAGGCGAAAGAACCAGGGATGGCAAGAACTCCGCCTTTGCGGCCAGTTGTTCGGCCCCCGACGCCGCCAGCTCCAGCCTGGCTTGCCGGATGTCGGGGCGGAGGGCAAGAAAATGCGCCGGCACACCAACGTGGATGGAGTCTGTAAACGCCGAAGTCATCCACAAGGCGGTGTCTCGCGGAATATCCCCTTGAAAGCGTCCCAGTAGGAAGTTTAGATGGGCTTCGGCCGCGGAGATCTGCTGCCGCACTTCCTGCTCTTTCCCTTGGGCATGGTGTACCATAGCGATAAACTGCTGGACACCCAGCTCATTTGCCCGTCCCGCAGCTTTCTGTACGTTGATGATATCCAACGCATTTTTTTGCAGGGTGATGTTTTTGCGGAGAATCGCTAACTCATTGTCCAAAGCCAGGAGATCGTAATAAGTCGTCGCTACCTCTTCGATCAAGGCGGTTTGTACCAGATGCTTTCCTTCGTATGACGACAAGAATCGCTGGTAAGCAGCGCGTTTCCGATTTCTAAGTTTACCCCATAGGTCGATTTCCCAGGTTGTGCGCAATCCTACGAAATAGTCGGGCAGGGGATCGGGGAGTTTTTCATCGTCTTTCAGGTTTTCGGAGAAATTCGTGTCATAATTACCGATGCCGTCCATCGTATAAAAGCCATATCTGCGGAGGCCGGCTTCGGCCAACGCATCGACCGAGGGGAAGAATGCCGACTTCCTCAATCTTAAGTTAGCCTGGGCAATTTCGATTTGATGAAGTGCAGCCGACATATCGGGATGGTTAGTCAACGCCGTGTCGATAAGTGCTATGAGATTCGGATCGTTGAAGAAACTACGCCAGCGTTGATGCGCGGTGTTTAAGGTATCGGTGTTGCCTGCGTAGGTTTCCGGTAACACGCGATGTTGAGGATCGGGAAGGCTTTTTACGGCGGTACATCCCGGCAGTAGCCCGATGGCGGCAATCATCAGCAACCCGGCGGTTCCCGCCTTAATTGCTTTTCTCTTTTTATTCCGTCGGACCGCAGTAAACAAGACGTACAAGCCCGGGATGACAATCACACCGACCAGCGTGCCAATGATCATGCCGCCGACCGCTGTGGTTCCGATCGAACGGTTACCCAATGCGCCCGCCCCGGAAGCCATCGCCAGAGGAATCAGTCCGGCAATGAACGCAAACGACGTCATCAGGATCGGTCGGAGACGGGCCACCGATCCTTCGACAGCCGCCTGCAGCTGCGTAGCCCCTTGTTTGTAACGGAGAATCGCATATTCCACAATGAGAATGGCATTTTTTCCCAATAGCCCGATTAACATGACCAGGGCCACCTGCGCATAAATGTTATTTTCCAGCCCTAACAACTTCAGAAATAAGAACGCGCCGAATACCCCCGCAGGTAATGACAAGATGACCGGTAACGGTAATAAGAAGCTCTCGTACTGTGCGGCAAGGATCAAATACACGAATAGGAGGCACAATGCAAAAACATAAATGGCCTGATTACCCGATAAAATCTGTTCGCGGGTCATTCCTGACCATTCGATCGCGTATCCTTGGGGCAGGGTTGCCGCGGCTACCCGCTCCACGGCGTCGATCACCTGTCCGGAGCTGAATCCCGGAGCTGCGTCACCACTGATCAACGCCGAGCTGAACATGTTATACCGGGTCACCTGTTCCGGTCCATAAACACGTTCCATGGTGATGAATGCCGAAAAGGGGACCATTTCGCCGGAAGCGTTTTTCACATGGAGCCGGAGCACGTCCTCCGGTTTCTCCCGGTAGCCCGGCCCCGCTTGGACCATCACTTTATACATTTGGCCAAACCGGATGAAATTGGTTGCGTAAAAACTGCCCATCAGCGTTTGTAGGGTGGTCATGGCATTTTCTACACTTATGCCCCTTTTCGCTGCCATGTCGTGGTCCACATTGACGAGGTATTGCGGAAAACGCGGATCGAACGTGGAAAACGTATTCCCCACCTCGGGCGTTTCTTCCAGTGCGGTCATGAACGCTTCCAGGACGTCGGCAGTATGCTGCAGGTTGTCGGCCCCTGATCGGTCAAGCAACCGGAGCTCGAAGCCGCTGGAATTTCCAAAACCCGGTACGGTGGGCGGGGGAAAGTACTCGATGCTGGCGTCCATCAGGTGACCGGTGTTCTCTTCCAGCCAGCCGATCACCTCAGCAACCGATTCCCTGCGGTCTTCCCAGGCTTTCAGGTTGATCATACCCATGCCATACGAGGCACCGGATACTTCCGTTACAATGCTATATCCCGCTAGGGTCGACACCGTCTCTACCGCTTCGTGCTGCCGGCTGATCGAATCGATTTGATTCAATACGGCAATGGTGCGGTCTACCGTAGCACCGGGTGGCGTAGTCACATTCACATAAATCATACCCTGGTCTTCAGTGGGGATGAAACCGGATGGAAGAATGCTGTTGACTCCCCATGTCGCCACAAAGAATCCTGCCAGCAGGCCCAAGGTCACCACCCTGCGTCCGGCAATTTTGCCGATAAGGCCTGCATAGCGGGACGATATTCCGTTATACCAGCGGTTGAAACGCTTGAAGAAGCTAGGCAACCATCCTTTTGCCGGTGGCTTTCCGTGCGGTGAGCGAAGGAAAAGTGCGCAAAGTGCTGGTGTGAGTGTGAGCGCATTGATGCCCGAAATCACGATGGCTGCCGCCAATGTGAGCGAAAACTGCCGGTAAAAGATGCCTACCGGACCCGAGAGAAAGGCCACCGGCACAAAGACGGCCGACATAACCAGCGTGATGGCCACCACCGCGCCGCCGATCTCTTTCATTGCCGCCAGGGTTGCCTCCATCGGCGGAAGGTGGTCCTCTTCCATTTTTACGTGGACGGCCTCGACCACGACAATGGCGTTGTCGACCACGATGCCGATCGCAAGCACCAGGGCAAATAGCGTCAGCAAGTTGATCGAGAACCCGAGCAATTGCATAAAAAAAAGCGCGCCGATAAGGCATACCGGCACGGCTAAGGCCGGTATCAGCGTGGATCGGAAATCTTGCAGGAAAATGAATACAACGAGGAACACCAAGAGGAAAGCCTCGATCAGCGTACGGATTACCTCGTTGATTGAAGCATCCAGAAATCGGGATACGTCGTAGCTTACCGTATATTTCATTCCCGGTGGAAACGACGTTTCCTTGAGTTCTGCCATACGCTGCTTCACGTTTTCAATAACCTCCTGCGCGTTGGAACCCGGAAGCTGTTTCATCATGATGGAAGCGGATGGCCTTCCATCGGTCCTGGATTCCATTTCATAATCCAGCGAGCCGAATTCCACGTCGGCGATATCACCTACCCGTAAAACGGAGCCATCCGCGTTTGCACGGATGGGGATGTTCCGGTATTGCTCGGGTTCAGAAAACTTACCCGGATATCGCAACACGTATTGCTGCATATTAATCCGCTGGTCTGAGCCGATGCCGGTTTGGCCGGGAGCGGCTTCCACGTTCTGCGCACGCAGCGCCGCGATAACTTCCTCGCTGGAAATGTCGTAGGCGGTAAGCCGATCCGGCTTCAGCCATACCCGCATCGCGTAGTCACGCATGCCCATGATCTGGGCAAACCCGACGCCCTCAATGCGTTTCAGCTCTTTGAGGATATTGATGTCCGTAAAGTTGTAAATAAACCGCTCGTCTGCTGTAGGGTCATCGCTGAATACATTAAGGTACATCAGCATGCTATTTACCTCTTTCTCGGTAGTCACACCGGCTTTGATGACCTCTTCGGGCAGTTCGTCGAGTACGGTGGTGACGCGATTCTGTACGTTCACTGCGGCAATGTCGGGATCGGTGCCGACTTTGAAAAATACCTGGATGAGCGTGGTTCCGTTATTGGTCGACACCGACGTCATGTAGGTCATGCCGGCCACACCGTTGATGGCGCGCTCCAGCGGAATGGCCACCGCATCGGTGCAAACCTCCGCATTGGCACCGGTATAATTCGCCGTGACCACGACCGATGGGGGTACAATATCCGGGAATTGTGTGACAGGCAATGTAAAGAGGGACAACAATCCCAACAACGTAATCAATAAGGAGATAACCAGTGATAGCACCGGCCGTTTGATGAATGTTTCAAGCATGATAGTTAAGGCAAAATTAACCGACGTTCATTGATTAGGGGATGCTGTTTACGGCCATTTCCGGCCCTTCATTGCTGCCAATTTCCTGCGGAGCGATGACCATGCCATCTCTTAGATTTTGCGCACCCTCGAAAACAACTTTATCGTCCGGCTCTAAGCCCGCCTCCACCAAATAATAGTGGCCCACCCGCTGGCCAGCTTTAAACGGCGTCATGGCAATGGTACTATCCGCGTTGACTTTATAGACGTAGGTCCGATCCTGGATTTCAAATACAGACTTTTGGTGGACCACCAGGTTCTGCCCGCTTTTCATGGGTACGCTCACTTTGCCAGAGGCCGCATGTTTGATCAACCCTTGGGGATTTGGAAAGAGCGCGCGCAACGAAATGGTACCTGTGGTTGCTTCAAATTCATTTTCGGCGAATTCCGCTTTCCCTTCGTAGGGATATACCCGATCGTTGGCCAGGGTGAGCTTTACGGGCATGCGGGGATCTGCCGTGCGAACGCTATCGTTGGCGACAATGCTGAGGTATTCCTGTTCAGAGATGTCGAAATACGCATACACCTTGCTGAGGTCTGAAATCGAAGTAAGCAGCGTGCCTTCATCCAACAGGCTTCCCTCTTTCAGCGGTATGCGGTCGATGCGTCCGGAAAAAGGTGCACGGACGATGGTATAGGAGAGCTGTGTTTTCGCATGCTGAAGTTGCGATTTGGCTTCCTTGATCCGGGAGTCAGCAGCGCTGAGCTGCGCTTCGGCGACTTCAAGGTCGGTCGACGAAACAATGTTTTTATCCACAAGCAGCCGGGTACGCTCCACTTCCAGGGCAATGGTCTTCCGGTCGGCAATCGCACTGCCCAGAACGGCTTCCGCCCGAGCAACCTCCGCTTGGTACTCGGTATCGTTCAACTGGAAAAGGGGTTGACCCTGACTCACTTCACTTCCCTCGTCCACATAGATTTTATCCAAAAAACCTTTCAGCCGAGAGCGGATTTCAACATTTTTGAACGCCTGAATGTTCGCCACGTAATCCTGATGTATGGTCGTGTCGAGCTCGACGATGGATGCGACCGGTGCTGTCGGGATTGTGTTCGTATCATTGATTTCCTTAGCGTCGCCCGTGCAGGCGGTAATTGATACGGCCATTAGGCCGAGCGAAAAAATAGTCAGTCTGTTTGTTTTCGTATTCATCTTCTAAAATTCGAGTAGTAACTGCGTTAAATCAGTAAGAACCTTTGCCAGATCGGCAGCGATTCCTACCAACGTGGTAAATAGTATAGCACCTTGCCAGCTAAAGGAAGGCGATCAATGTTTAAATAAAGGGGAGAGAGCAAATACCGTTAAAACGGTTTAAGCCGGAAGAGGAAGCTATAATAACCCAACAAGCAGCTGATTTTGGTATTCAGCTTAAGTCGGGCGGTATATTGGAAAATATCCAGGCCCCAAAGGGGGGCGAATTCTGATTTCTTTTCAGGGGGCGCAATGGAAAGGTATTTCGAAGATGCAGGCCGGTAATCGTTATACGGGAAATCATCAGACGTTCCATCTTCGTCACTGCACGGAATGTCGAGCACATCTTCCAGAATGATTTCGACTAACGGAGCACCATCGATGATTTGGCCGGAGCTTCGACCGTGCACATGACCATCCTCGTAAAAGATGGTGTTGATGTAGGCAATAAGAGCAAGAAAGCAAAACAATCTCGTACGCATGACCGGACGCAAAGATAGCATAATTGACAAAATCGGACGGATATAATCATGATTTTGTTACGTATGGATGTCATTTCCTCCATTGCCCAAAAAGTTGTAATTTCGCCGTCCTTACCATATACCGTAGCTATGGATTATCATCATCGTGCGATTGAAAGAAAATGGCAGCAATTCTGGGCGGATAATCGGACGTTCCGTGTAAGCAATGCATCCGACAAGCCGAAGTATTATGTGTTGGATATGTTCCCTTATCCGTCGGGTGCGGGACTGCATGTGGGGCATCCGTTGGGCTACATTGCTTCGGATATTTTTGCGCGGTACAAGCGGTTGAAAGGATTCAATGTGCTCCATCCGATGGGATTCGATTCGTTCGGTCTTCCGGCCGAGCAGTATGCCATCCAAACCGGACAGCATCCGGCCATCACAACGGACGCAAACATCGCGCGGTATCGCGAGCAGTTGGACAACATTGGCTTTTCGTTTGATTGGGAACGGGAGGTGCGCACGAGTGATCCGTCGTTTTACAAGTGGACGCAATGGATTTTCATGCAGCTCTTTAATGCGTGGTATGACAAGTCGCGGGACCGTGCGGTACCCATCGACGAATTGGTGACGCATTTTGAATCCGTCGGTACGCAGAATGTCCACGCCGTTTGCGACGACGATACCCGTTACTTTACGGCGGATGAATGGATGGCGTTCACAGACGATGAAAAACAGCGGGAGCTGCTGAAATACCGATTGGCGTACCTGAGGGAAAGTACCGTCAACTGGTGTGCCGCGTTGGGCACCGTATTGGCTAATGACGAGGTGGTCAATGGGGTATCCGAACGGGGCGGATATCCGGTGGAACAAAAAAAGATGATGCAATGGAGCATGCGCATCACGGCCTATGCGGAGCGTTTGCTCAGCGGTTTGGAAACCATCGATTGGCCGGAACCTTTGGTTGAGATGCAGCGTAACTGGATCGGCAAAAGCGTGGGCGCAAGCGTACGTTTCGGCGTACCCGGTCTAGCGGGTAATCCGCACATTGAAGTGTTTACGACACGGGTAGATACTATTTATGGAGTAAACGCATTGGTGCTCGCTCCGGAGCATGAGCTGGTAGGGGCCCTGACTACCGACGAACAGCGGACGGAGGTGGATGCGTACATCGCGCAGACCAAGAAGAAATCCGAACTTGACCGGATGGCAGATATAAAAGCGGTTTCCGGAGCGTTCACCGGAAGGTACGCCGTGCATCCGCTGACCGGTAAGGATGTGCCGATCTGGATCGCCGACTATGTGCTGGCAGGGTACGGTACGGGTGCAGTCATGGCGGTACCGTCGGGCGATCAACGAGATTATTTATTTTCAACGCACTTTGGGTTGCCGATTATACCGATCTCCGATGCTCAGCAGCTAGATGGCCAGGCCGACCCCACGAAGGAAGGGCGATACATCAATTCCGATGTGATTAATGGCATGACCTACCGGGAAGCGGTGGATACGCTGATTGCGAAATTGGAAGCAATCGGCGCGGGCAAGGCAACGATCAACTACCGGATGCGCGACGCCATCTTCGGTCGCCAGCGTTATTGGGGTGAACCCGTACCCGTGTATTTCAGGGAGGGGCTGCCGCAATTAATCGATAAAAGTGAATTACCCTTGCTACTTCCGGAAGTAGACAAATACCTGCCAACGGAAACCGGAGAACCGCCTTTGGGCCGCGCCAAAAACTGGAAATACCACGATACGTTTGAATACGAACTGAGCACCATGCCGGGCTGGGCTGGATCGAGCTGGTACTGGTACCGGTATATGGATGCCCGGAATACCGAGGCGTTCGCGTCGTCGGAGGCCATCGATTATTGGCGGGATGTTGACCTGTATATCGGCGGTTCGGAACATGCCACTGGGCATTTGCTGTATAGCCGGTTCTGGAACAAGTTCCTAAAAGACCTGGGGTACGTGAGCGAAGAAGAACCCTTCAAGAAGCTCATCAACCAAGGGATGATCCAAGGGCGGAGTAATTTTGTGTACCGCGTACTGGATGACGAGGGGCGGGGAACCAATACGTTCGTATCCCACGGACTGAAAGACGATTACCGGACGATTGCGTTGCATGTTGACGTAAACATTGTAAGCAATGATGTGCTCGACCTTGATAAGTTCCGAAAATTCCGGCCGGATTTCGCCGACGCTGAGTTTATCCTTGAGAACGGCAAATATACCTGTGGACACGAGGTAGAGAAGATGTCGAAATCCAAATACAACGTGGTGAATCCGGATGATATCATTGAACAATACGGCGCCGATACCTTGCGCATGTACGAGATGTTCCTCGGGCCGTTGGAGCAAAGCAAGCCCTGGAATACCAACGGTATCGAAGGCGTTTATAAATTTCTCCGGAAATTCTGGAAGCTGTTTCACGATGCAACGGGCAACTTTGCCGTTAGCGATGAAGCGCCGAACAAAGCCGAGTGGAAGGCGTTGCATAAAATCATCAAGAAAGTAGAAGACGATATTGAGCGGTTTTCTTTTAATACATCGGTGTCTTCGTTCATGATCTGCGTAAACGAACTGACCGATCTGAAGTGCAACAAACGGGCAATCCTGCACGAACTGTGTATCGTGTTACATCCGTATGCACCGCATATTACGGAAGAACTATGGGAATTGCTGGGAAATGAGCCGGGCACACTTTCTTATGCGGCCTTTCCGGCATTCAACCCCGACTACCTGGTGGAAAGTGAGTTTTCATATCCCGTTTCGGTCAACGGCAAGACCCGGATGAATCTTACTTTGCCACTTGACCTCACTCAGCCGGATGTCGAAAAAGCGGTGCTGGCGAATGAGGACGTGCAGCGGTACCTGGAAGGTAAACCGGTCAAGAAAGTGATTTATGTGAAAGGAAGGATCGTGAACATCGTTGTGTAATGGCACCAGTTACGTCCTTTATTGACACAACCAATTTACACATATGAATAAACTACATTTCGCAATTGGCGTGTTCCTCCTATTGGGGAATTCAGTATCGGCCCAGACCAAGCGATTGGACCTGGAGCAAATCTTTGGTAGCAAACCATCGCTCACCAAACCGATCGCAACGATCGAGGGTTGGGCGGATAGCCAACATTACATAGAACACGATGTGCAAACCGGCCGAACCTATCAGGTGCATATCAAAACCGGCGAACGCAAACCCTATACGCCACCACCCGCCAGCGATGTGGAAGTGTACTTGCAGGACAAGGATGTGTTCATTCGCCAGGGCACGGGTGCGCCAAAGCAGCTGACTCACTCGCCCGAAGTCGAGGAAAAAAATCCGACATTATCGCCGGATAATCAATATGTCGCCTTTACCCGAAAAAATGATCTGTATGCCGTACGGGTGACGGATGGTCACGAAATCCGGTATACATCCGACGCTACAGATGTTATATACAATGGATGGGCATCGTGGGTGTACTACGAGGAGATTCTGGGAAGAAGTTCGAATTACAGGGCCTTCTGGTGGTCTCCCAATAGTAAGACAATCGCTTTCATGCGGTTTGACGACACCCGCGTACCGATGTTTCCGATCTACAACGCTACCGGGCAGCATGGATTTTTAGAGCAGACTCGCTATCCGAAAGCCGGTGATCCGAACCCTGAAGTGCGGGTTGGCTTTGTACCGGTAGAGGGAGGGAACGTCGTTTGGGCAGACTTCGACGAGGAAGCGGACCAGTATTTTGGACAACCCTATTGGAGTTACGATAGCAACAACCTGATGGTCCAGTGGATGAACCGTGATCAGACCGATCTTAAATTTTATCAAGTTGATCCTCTCGCGGGAAGTAAAAGAGAAATTTACCACGAGCATCAGGACTCCTGGATAGACCTAAGTCACGAAGAGCGGATCACCTATCTTAAAGACAACAAACATTACATCCTGAAAAGTGATCAAACCGGTTGGGCACATTATTATCTATACAAGCTGGACGGCACCCTGATGAACCCCATCACCTCGGGCAAGTGGCAGGTGTCGTCGCTGGAATTGGTAGATGAGAAAAATAAAGTGATCTATTTCACCGCTCGTAAGGAACAATCGACTACGGTTGACTTATACCGCGTGGATTATAATGGCCAAAACCTGAAACGGCTGACCTTTGGTGATTATACCCATCAGGTGGCAGTAGCCCCAGACGGCAAACATTTCATTACGACATATTCCAATGTAAGCACACCGCCCAAGGTCGCTTTGCTGGATAACAGAGGTAAGCTTGTCCAAGAGCTTGCGGACAGCCAAGCGGACGATTTTAGTGACTATTTGTATGGCAAGACAGAGATGGTCACGATTCCCACACCCGACGGTTATCAACTGCCGGCGGTGATTACCTGGCCAACTGATTTTGATAAAACAAAGCCCCATCCGGTCATTTTCAGCATTTACGGAGGTCCGGATGCTGGTACCGTAAGAAATACATGGAAAGGTACGGCTAACCAGCATTGGGCTAACGAGGGAATTATCCAAATCAGCGTGGATCACCGCGCATCCGGTCATTTCGGCAAGGAAGGTGTTGCCCTGATGCATCGCAATCTGGGGCATTGGGAGATGATCGACTACAGCACGGCTGCCAAATGGTTAAAGAGCAAGCCCTGGGTTGCAAAGGATAAGCTGTTGATCACGGGCCACAGCTATGGTGGGTATATGACCTGTTTGGCGCTGACCAAAGGAGCGGATTATTTTGATTACGGCATTGCGGGGGCACCCGTAACCAGTTGGGAACTGTATGATACGCATTACACTGAACGATATATGGATACTCCGCAGGACAATCCTGAAGGCTACAAAAACGGGTCCGTGTTGACCTACGTAAATCAATATAAGGGCAGGTTGCGTATTATGCATGGCGACATCGACGACAATGTGCACATGCAAAACACCATCCAACTCGTGGACGCGCTGACCAACCGCGACCAACCGTTTGAACTAATGATCTATCCGGGGAGCCGACACGGTTTTTCGCGTGAAAAATCGGCTTACGATAGCAAAGAGCGGTTTCGGTTTTACTATCAATATTTGTTAGAAAAGCCGGTGCCCCCGTCATTGCGATAATCTTTTGTTGGCGGCACGTACAAAAATTACCTGACGTTCGGTATTTATTCTGACGGATAGCAATCGTACCTTTGGTTCTCCGAAAGGTTACGTTATTTCAGCCACTGATGCACAAGGGTATCTATTATGGTTTGCTATTGTCGATGTGTTGTGCCTGGACGGCATCAGGAGTCCGTGCGGATGAAATCAAGCCGGTATTGATTGATTCGGCAGCGACCTATACCCTTAACGGATACGTTGCCTATTACGAGGACAGTACGCTGAATGCTACGCCCGAAGAGGTGCTGGCCCGTAAAAAGCGCGGGCAGTTTATCCCTATTAATGGCGACGAGTATATCAGCTTTGGCTATACCGATTCGTACTATTGGCTGGTTATCGACCTGGAAAATACGCTTCCCGATTATGTAGACTTATTTCTGTCAGTTCCCAGTCCGAGCATTAACGTGTTGGAATTATACCAATACCATATGGCAGATAGCTCACTCAGGTTAGTGAGCAGGACCGGCGATCGCCTTCCGTTTGCCCAGCGTCCCTGGCCGGTGTGGGAGTTTCTTTTTCCGATCCGGCTACAGGGACATGAAACTTCTGTGCTGCTATTCAAAGTCGATAAACGCGGGCAGAACTTTATTATCAAAACCAGATTGGGTAAACGAGAAGCCATCTTACAGGACGATATTCAGATATATACAGTATTTAGCTTCTATGCCGGGATCTTTGCATTTGCCTTGTTCTTTAATGTCCTGATGTTCCTGTCGGTTGGCGATCGCATTCATTTATACTATTCGTTGTATATTTTTTGTTCGGTCACCTTGGTGCTCGACGAGGTGGGATTGACGAAGGAGTGGTTGTTTCACGATCTGGGGAGATTTCACGATTACGTAAAGGCTACCTGCGGCATCTTGAGTTGTGCCCTGTTAATTCAGGTAATGCAATTATTTACCAACCAAACTGCGGCGAACAGCAAGCTTTATCGCTTTACCAAGTACTATGCGTATCTGCTCTATGCAATGGGGACCGTTCCTTTTTTTGCACTGCTGTTTCCCATTGACATCCGGTTGGAAAAAGCGATTTTCTTTTTCGCCAATATACAGGCACTGGTTTCCTTACTCGTTATTGTGGTTTGCACCATCGAGCGCATTAAGAACGGTTTTGTACTTGGCTATTATTATTTGTTGGCCGTATTGCCACTGATCATCGGCGGCACGAACTATGTCTTACAGGTCATGGGCGTGGTGGGGGCACAATTGTTCAAGCCTAACGGGGTGATCGTTGGATTTGCGGCGGAAGTAATCATTTTGTCATTCGCATTTACACAGCGCTACAACTTCCTGAAGCGTGAGAAAGCACAATTAAAAAAAGAGAATGACCACATTAAGTTGCAAGCTGTCCGACAGGTTTTTCAGGCGCAGGAAGATGAACGTGACCGGCTGGCAAAAGACCTGCACGATGACTTGGGCGGCACACTTTCTGTCATCCGGCTAAAAGCGACCGACTTTCAGAAAAAGTTAGATCTTTTACGTCCCGAAGAACGCATCGTTTACAACGAAACGATACAACTCATCAGTCGGGCTTGCGACGATCTCCGCGAAATATCGCATAGCCTCAAGCCCAAGTTCTTTATGGAGAACGGGCTCATCGGAACGATACAGGAGCGGATTTCTATCCTCAATCGTGTGAGTGCGGTCAACTTTGAATTTGTGTATCAATATACGCGGCGGGGGAATCCCGAAATTGAATTGTCCATCTATCGCGTTGTCAACGAACTTATCAATAACGTCGTGAAGCATTCTTGTGCAACGCAGGCTACCATCCAATTGGTTGAGACCACGCAGGAACTCGTTATTACGGTGGAGGACAACGGTATCGGGTTTGAGGGCTATGAAACGTCCAGCGGTATCGGACTTAAAAACGTGTCTTCACGTATCCAGTATTTAGGTGGACGCTACACGATTGATACCAACCAAAACGGAACAACCATTACGATAGAGATCCCCTTTCAAAATGATAGAGACGCAACCAATTGATGCCCAAAAGATCAACCTTTTGCTGGTCGATGACCATCAACTTTTCATCGATGGCCTACGATCCATCCTGGGCAACCATCCCCGTTTTGCAGTATGTCATACGGCGCGCGACGGTCGTGAGGCACTTCAATGGCTTCAGTATCATAGACCTGACGTGGTTGTCATGGATTTAAATATGCCCAAGATCGACGGCCAGCAGGCAGCAACCAAAGCCTTGGCGATGTATCCGGGTTTGAAAATATTGGTTGTCTCTATGTACTATACGGCTTCGCTGCAAGAGTCGCTACAAGAAACGGGGGTAGCGGGCTTTATACCGAAAGATTCAGACGCCACGGTTCTTGTACAGGCGATTGAGCAAATCTATAGTGGCGGGCATTTTTTTATGACCTATGTGAATCGACCTTCGACCGACGACGAAAACGGACAGAAAGACATTCGGCAAAAATATAACCTCACTAAACGCGAAGTGGAAATTATCCGGTTGGTGAGGCAAAATAAAACCACGCAGGAAATAGCTGACCAGCTTTTTGTGAGTCCATTTACTATTGAAACGCATCGAAGGAACATTTGCGTAAAGCTGGATATCAAAGGGAACAATGGTTTGTTTGTCTTTGCCCAGCAACATGTGGAGATTTAGAATTGAACCGATGCCAGAAAATACACACAAATAGGTATTGTTCCGGTGGTAGTTTTTTTCTTACTTTGTATCGAATGACGCGGTATAGTGACCCTTGCTATCTGCACATTCAATTTTGAGGTACGACATCGCCATGAATAAAACTAGAATCAAAGAGGCCGCGATGCTAAAAGCACTCCGTGCATCGGCTGACGGGAAGCGAGTAAGTGATATTTGCAGAGAATTGAACATTCACCGTAATACATTTTACCAGTGGAAAAAAAAATACCTGAAAATGCGTGAGGATGGACGGAGACGATTGGATGAATTGGAAGCGGAAAATGACCGTCTCAGACAGCGAAATCTTGCATTGGAATCGAATAATAGAGCCATCGTCGATCTGTTGCTGTCTAATTTTCAACAATCGTAAATTTTGTTTTGGCGCTTGCAAGTGAAATCTATTTTCTCTATGTTTGCAATCCGAAAAACGGGGGTTTAGCTCAGCTGGCTAGAGCGCTTGCATGGCATGCAAGAGGTCACCGGTTCGAATCCGGTATCCTCCACAGGACATAAGGCGACTTTTTTGAAGTCGCTTTTTTTATTTAAAGGGGACTATTTTGCGGGCTCCCCGCAAACAATCGATGTAACTTAAAGCGGATGCGAGATTCTATCAGATTTGCTCTCTTTCTTGTAAAGCGAGGGGGAAATATTCATCTTCTTCTTGAATATCCTTGAAAAGTGATATTCGGACATAAAGCCTGCAGCGAATGCGATTTCTGCGATAGTAAGATCTGTTTCTTTAAGTAGTTTGCATGTTTTTTCCAATTTGAGATTAAGGAGGTATTGGCCGGGCGGGACACCGATAACTTCTTTAAATGCCTTCCGGAACCACGTATAGCTCACGTTGTGGTCTGCGGCCAATTCGTCCAGGTTTATATGCTTGTCTAGGGCATCGTGCATTTTGAAACGGATGTTATTGATAATGTGTTCTTTTCGGTTCTGTGGAGATGCTTTGAGCAAGGCTGCGGCGTAGGTTAAACTAAGCAGCTGGACAGTCTGGCAGGAAGCAATCTGGCAGAAGGCAACACCTTCGCCTTTCATGGTCTCCAGCAGACGGGTGAAAATATCCAGAAACTCGGTATTGAATCCCATGTGAATCAGCGGAAAACGCGGGTTAAAGCATTCCTGCTGCATGAGATATTCCGCATAGGGACCATTAAATCCCACCCAGTATTCCTCCCAGCCGGAATCTGTCAGGGGTTTAAACGTATGCCAGGTATTGGGAAAAAGCAAGAAAACGGAGCCCGGATTGATGGGGACCTCCCCGATATGCTCCGTTTCAAATGTGCCGCGACCTTTAGCGATGAATACCAGTTGGTATTCATGGAGGATTCTTCCTTTTTTCCAGTCAAAGAAGTAATGATTGGGATGATCTTTATCTGGATAATTTTTGAATGCGGGATGTATATTATGGCCGACATTCAGGACATTGACCCCCCAATTCGGCTGCATTTCGACCAGCTCTTTCAATTGCTTGGTGCTGAAATATTTGCGATAGGGGTCCATATTACCTACAAGTTAACAAACTATCACCGTTTCCATGCCCAGTAGATGGCCAAGTTTTTCGATTTTGGCCGCTATATGACCTACCGCAACGGCACAATGGTGGGCAGGTCCATGCCTGTTCCAGCTCTTGATAAAGTTTCTTGCGCCGATGGGAAATCGATAACGGCTGTTGGTGTTGCCAATTTCCAATATCGGTCCGGCAACTGATTCTGCCTCGGCGATCAGCAGGCTTAGCTCGCCCGATTTGCGCTGGACCACGGCCAGCAGCGTCACGGGTCCGTTCTTGACCGACATTTCAACGGATAGACCTTTGCCTACCTTTCCATGATATACGTACAGCGGTCGCACCTTTGTCTTTCCTTCTGCGATGGAAATGTGTCCCGGCCCATCGTGACCCATCAGTACGATGTCGTCATTGAAATCAACCGCGTAGTATTCGGTAAATGACCCTCCGGCGCCAAAGCTGTCCAATATCTTCATGGCTTGGGCATTTTTGATCTCATACTCGCCGGCAACCGGGATGTTCCGTGCCGTGAGGAGCGAAGTGCCAAGGATAATGGAACTCATCGTGTCGGCATTTTCGGTCCCGGTGCCTTTGTAGTAATACGCCATTGAGCCTAATCGGTACTGGTCTGCGAGTTTATCGAGCGCGACGGATGTCCGCGCAGCCCGTTCAAGTTCTTCCTTGACGCAGTCGGGTTGCACATCGAAGCACTCGTAGAAGTGTGCTACCCGATCAGTGATCTCCGTGGTCGATACATTCCTGCGCAGTGCGGAGAGTTCATCCACCTCAATGATTTCGATGTGTCCACCGAAATAAGCGTATTGTTGGGTTAGGTCCGAATAGATATCGAGCATGCCGCTGTAATAGTGCCCTATACAACCCAATCGGTTTCGAGAGAGGATGTGCGCTACATTCGCTGCCTCCACCCATTCGCGCACTTCATTCCAGCAGGCCTCGTCGTGTAACATACCGGTTACCTCATAAAAAGCAATGCCTGTGCGGTTAAACACACTGGCTATTTCCGGTACCGGACACGCGGAGCAGTAAGCCAGCCATTCCCCCGTCATTTTTGTCCGGTCGCCCATGGCATTAAATGCGCTGTAGTCGATTGCGGCCTCGGGGGTCAAATTGAGGATAACCACAGGCACGTTGGCCTGGCGCACAACCGGAAAGACGGTGGAGGATAAAGCGTAAGTAGATGCATACAAAAAAATTAGGCTGACCTCTTCCCGTCTAAATGTGCTGCCGGCGTCAAAGGCCTTGTCTACGGTGTCCACCAGTCCTACGTTGACCACCTCCGATTGAAAGGAGGTGAGCTTTGCGGCTATCTCCGAAAGATATCCTTCAAGGCGTTCCTTCAGTTCCGGAAACTGAGGCCAATAGGTGTCAAGCCCTATTCCAAATAACCCGATCTTCGCTGTTTTTTCGCTCATCTATAATGCTTCTTGCTGGTTTAAAATATCTGTGTGTATTTGGCTTATCGCCACCTTAGGGTTCGAATTTAATGTCATTTGCAACGTAGTTGATGCCTTTTCCCTTATGTACGGGCACGAAGGTGAACATCCACTTCGGAGGAACTTGCCAATCCAAAAGAGGATCGAACGATCCCATGGGCAGTTTCATGAGTACTGTATTCCAGCCTTTTTGGACGCTTACCGACACCGGTGGCCGGTAGTAGAATCCTTCGTCGGCCAATGGATCTTCCAATTGCCCGGATGGCCTACCCGGGAATGACCACTCCGGCGGTGGAATAAGGTTGCCATTAAGCCATATTTTGCTTTTCATATAGTCCCATTCGCCTTTCGGAGGCGTGGCATCGGCACCCGATTTGGATTGATCTTTAGAATCTACCCATAGGGCCGTTGTGGTATCAGCATCGCTCCAAAATCGTGTATAAGCATACCATGTGGTGTTTTCTTTGGGTGAAGGTAGCCAAGCTTGTACCGGAGGACCATGGGTATGCCAAAGCCAGACCGTGCCGCCCGTGGCGGTGACCGCTGCCGCCGAATCCTCGGGTGCCACGTCTGCCTGTTCCGGCCAGTAGGCTGCAGACAGGTTTCCTTGGTTTTCAAACGGGCCGAACAGCTTCCATTTGATATGGGTCTGCTTCACATAATTGAACGGTAGCTCGCTAAAATACTTTTCTTTATGTGCTAATAGCCGTTGCTCGAAATCGGCGAACGCGGTGGCCCGTTCGGATGAATCTGGACCGATGCTGAATACCACACCGGGATACCCGCCGCCTTGCCAGCTCCGTTCGGAAAAGGCGAGCATGGCCGGGTACACCGGGTTCATGTTCATCAGGGCGGCTTCATCCTTTGCCCGCCGATCTGCCCATAGGCAAAATTCAGCACCTAATAAAGTCGAATCACCGTGCGGTTTCCCTCCGAGTTGCCGGTTGAAAATGGTGACTACACTGTTCATCGGGTCGAAATCGCTGATATATAAGAATTTTGAGTCGATAAAGCGGGTGCGGTCGGTAACGGTTTGGTCGCCCTCTTCCTTCCAGAGTTGGTGGATGGTCTGTGCGCTGTAGTTGCCTCCCGGAGCCCAGCCAATCACCGTCTTTCCATGCCGCTGGATGAGGGCCGTTATTTCCGGCAAAAACTGTTGATTGGTAATTCTTACCTCATCAGCGCCAATATGGAGATAGGGGACATCGTATGTCTCGCATACCTCCTCAACGATGTTTTTGACGATTTCAAAACCTTTTTCCGACTGCATGTTTACACCCATGGCCCTCGTAAACGCCGCACTATGTCCGGGCATATCGATTTCAGGTACCAGAGTGATGTATTGTTCTTTGCAGTATTCGATCAGTTCCTTGAGCTGCTCAATGCTATAGAACATTCCTTTGTTCCGTGTCATGTGCGCCCCGTCGGTGAGTTGCGGGTACTGGTCAATCTGTAGTCGCCAGGCAACGTCTTCGGTCAGGTGGAAGTGAAATACGTTCAACTTGTACCGGGCCATCTGGTCGATTTGTTGCTTTAGCAATTCGATGGATTGGTAGTTTCGCCCCACATCGACCATATAGCCCCGCCATTGATATGCGGGGAAATCATTGATATCGCAACCCTGCACGAATTTCCCGTCTGTAATCAGCTGCGCGAGTGTCTGCAGCCCATTGAAGATACCATGCGGGGTATTGGCGATAAGGTCGATCCTATTGGTTTTCACCTGGAGGCGGTACGCTTCCGCCGGAAGGTGTTGTGCTTCGACCGAATCCAGGCGGAGCGCAATGGTATAGTTTTCCGGCAGTTCGGAGTCGGTAAGTGCTATCGTGTGCCCCATTTCTTCGAGCATCCGCTGCAGACGGACCCCCTCTTCCTCCAGTACGGGCGTCTCCACCGCAATGGCGGTGCATTGGCCGAGGTCGAACGTTTCGTCCGACCATTCTACGGATTGCGGCTTCGGGATGAGGGATGCCTTAGAGCTGCCGGTCTCTGTCGGGCCGGTACATGCTACATGGAAAGCGAGGAAAATAAGTCCTACCATCCAGCTGAAGTCAGGTTTCATCTGTTAGTGTTTTGAGATCAATTATTCTGTTACCAGGAATTTGTACGTTCCTGAACCAATGGAAATGGCTTGCCTTCCGTGCCCGTCGGTTGTTACCCGGTGCGGGTCGACACGTTTGCCGTTTTGTAGAATTTTTGCTCCAGCACCAGCCGGTATATACACCACGGCGTCTGTATTTGGCGGAATTGTCACGTCGAGTTCAAACGTATCGCCATTTCTGTTCCAGACGCTACGGATCAAGCCATACGGTGAATGGTAACTAGCAGTTGTCGATGAGACATCGCCCACCGGCTCCGGGCAGATCACGATGTGATCAAAAGCCACGGAATTTTCGGCGGGGCGGATTCCGGCAAGTCCGCTGTAAAACCATTTCATCAGGTGCCCCAGCATGCAATGGTTGTTGCCGAGCGTTTTAATCGCGGTCCAATCTTCCATCAAGGTGGTAGCACCGTGGGCGATCTGATATCCGTAACCCGGCACGTCGGATCGGTTATTCATATCGAATAATACATCGGATCTATTTTCAGCTTCCAGCACATCCACCAGGTGGCGGAATCCCACTTCGCCGGAAGTGAGTTTGTTGTTTCGGTTGCGGATGTCCTTGACGATGTTTTCGACCACGGTGGCCTTATGCTGCGGGTCGACCAGCTCCATGTACACCGCCATGGCATTGGCTGCTTGGCTTCCCGTGCCATATTGCTTCGTTTCTTCATTGAAAAAGACCTTGTTGAAAGCAGTTTTTACCCGCTCACGAAGCTGTCCGTACCGAGCCGAATCGCCAGTGTATCCCAGCAAAGCTGCCACACGTTGCATGACGGTCAGGTCATGGTAATAGATGGCTGTGCCGGTTATTCCTTGTGGCGTATTTAGCGAATAACCCGATCCGGAACCGTTTTCGCCGATGTCAAACCAATCGCCCAACCCGTGTGATACCACGTGATTTTCGGCTTTTGAACCCAAGTAATCGACATATCGCTTCATCATGGGGTAGCTTTCTCGGACGATTTCTTTGTCGCCGTACCATTGATAAAGGTACCAGGGCAGGAGCACGCTGCTGCTTCCCCATTCGGGCGAGTCCCGGAAATCCGGATCAAATTGGACCCATTCCGGGGCGATGTTGGGTACCAAGCCCGCATCGGTCTGCGACCGCTGCATATCCCGGACGATCTTCCGGTAAAACGTGGCGATATCATAATTGTAGCGGATGGAACCACCGAGGAGGTGCGCTACTTCCAGCCACCCGAGCTTTTCCCTGTGGGGACAATCCGTCAACACGCTAGCCATATTGCTTTTGATCGACCAATCGATCAGTTGGAATATGTCGTTGAAAAGCGCATTGGAACAATGGAATTCCCCCACCGTTTGTGCCGCATTGCGCGTATGCAACCCATTTACCCGTGTAAGCACAGGCAGGCCTTCGGGGTTTGGTTCACCTTCAGGAACGGCTCCCTCGATTTGTAGGTACCTGAATCCATAGTAGGTGAACTGGGGTTGCCAGTTTTCTGTGCCCTCACCATCCAGAATGTACGTGAAGTAGGAGGGACCGCCCGATGGCCGTTGGCTGACAGCTGCGGTGGAATCGAGGATTTCACCCGGTATGATCCGTACCATGTCTCCTCTTTTTCCGCTAACCGATATAGCCGGTATGCCGGAGAAATTCTGTCCGAGGTCGTACACCCACTTGGCCGGACCCAATCGGTTTATCCGTGTAGGGGTAAAGGTATCCATCACTTTCAGCGGTTCAGCCGACTGGCAGATCAGCTTTAGCGGGCCATCCACTCGTATGGCCTCTTTCCACGCCCCATCGTCAAACGAGGGTGTATCCCATCCCGGCTGTTCAAGCCGCGCATCGTAATCTTCGCCACCGAAAATGCTCGAAAACAGGATAGGGCCGGGGGCGGCTTTCCACGAACCGTCACTGATGACGTTGGCCACCGTTCCGTCCGCATATTCAAGCAATAATCTACAGATCATTTTCGGATGGCCAAATGTACCTGTCAGCTTGCGGTACCGCTCAGCAGGAACATGATAGAAGCCATTTCCAAGCATTACGCCCAGCGCATTGGCACCCCCATTTAGCTGCTCGGTGACATCGAATGTGACGTATTGTGCCGCCTTATCATAGTTTGTCCAGCCCGGATCCAGGAAATGGTCGCCGACTTTCTTTCCATTCACATGCAGGTCGAAATGCCCTAATCCGGAGATGTAGATGGTTGCCTGTTTTAAAGGCTTTTCCACGGTAAATCTGCGCCTCAGGATGGGCAGGGTATCCCGGAGTGTGCCCCATTCGGGTTTTCCACCGCCATGCGCAGCAGGAACGATCCGGTCGGATTCGGGCAACTCGTCGTAGCCGATCCACTGGGCACCCATCCAACCGGACGTTGCAAGCAGTCCCATTTGCCAGCTTGCCGGCTCGCTCCAGTCGGAAACTTGTCCATGGTTGTCCCAGATTTTTACCTGCCAGTAGTATTTTTTTGCCGGTGCAAGCTTGCTGCCGGCATAGGGTACCTGGATAGATGTACTGGCGTTTATTTTTCCGGTATCCCAGATGTTTCCTTTTCCTTTGCTCAGCATCTCGGGATCGTCTGAGACGAGGATCCGATAAGCCGTCTGTTTGACATCGCTATACGCTGCTTGAATGATCCAGCTCAGCCTTGGATGTTCGGATTCGACGCCCAAGGGGTTCATCCTGTCATCGCACCTGAGATTGGTGAGCGTCAGCTTTTCGTCGGATGCGTTGCAGATCGGACTGTGAGCCAGTATAAAAATAACCAAAGGAATAAAACCGAATCGCTTTTTAAAATCCATACTTTATTGCTTTCCAATAATTAATCATACCCCGGATTCTGTTCAAGTCCGCCAACCTGTATTTCCCTCCGGGGTATCGGAAAGATTAACCTGGTTGCGGTTACGTTGTAGGCGTTCGGATTTACGCCGCGATCGATCGTTTTGATTTCAGCGCCGTGAGCGGTCATGACATCAATGGCCTGTCCGGTCCGGACCAGGTCGAGCCATCTTTTGTTTTCAAACGCCAGTTCGATTCTGCGTTCGTGTGCAATGATTTCCCGAAGCGCTCCCTGGTCGGTGGTCGCGATCGTCCCTCCGCCATTAAATGCCCGGTGCCGCACCTCGTTTAAGTATGTCAGCGCCTCGGCGGATTTTGCACCCCCTTGTTCGTTCAATGCTTCGGCAAGGAGCAACAATGCATCCGCATACCGATAAATGGGCCAATTGCTGTTCGTTTCCTGCACGATGGCATGGGGCCATGAATATTTGTGAATGAAAGGCTTGCCCCGCTTACCGGCGGGGGCAACATAGTTAACCGGACTTTTGATCGATTCAATAATGAAACTGGATCCCGTTTCGCCTGTCCCTTCCGCAATGGCTACGGATGCCTCCAGTCTCGTATCGCCTTCCTCGTATTGTTCGAGTAGATCTTGCGTCGGCACGTTCAATCCGCTCGTAATGTTTTTGATCGCAAAGCCTGTCACGATCGATGCGTCGTCCGTCATCGGTAGGAACCGATAGATAAAATCACTGGGTATCCCGTTCGGACCATCTTGATACTGTACTTCAAAGATCAATTCATTGTTGGTCTTATTCTTTGGGTCGAATATGGAACGATAGTCGGCCAACAGGGAATATCCGTAGCCCGTAACTGCTCGGAGAACCTCCTCGGCAGCGGGGTAGTTTTTTTGCGTAAGGTAGACATATCCTAGGAGCATTTGCGCAGCAGCCTGGGATGCCCTGCCCAGCTCCTGTGCTTTGGGCGGCAGGATCGCGGCCGCTTCCGTAGCGTCTGCAATGATTTGGGCATACACTTCTTCCACGGTTGCTCGTTTCAAGGATGCTTCTTCGGCGTTGTTTACCTCATGTATGTACAGGGGTACGCCGCCGTAATAACGCGCAAGCTCAAAATAAAAAAAAGCCCGCAGAAACTTTGCTTCAGCGATAATCTGGTCTTTTCTCCCGGCATCCATTTCTATGTCATTGATCCTGTCTAATATTGTGTTTGCACGCGAGATTCCCACATAAGAACCATCGTATTTCGAATTGGTGACGCCATTGTCATCGTCATCCAGAAAATCCGCAACTGCCAATCTTGCCATCGTGCCGATACTCGCATCCGCGCCGCGATTAATATCGTAATGTGTATTGTCTGAACGCATTTCGCCCATTACCCAAGAGTTCAGATCGCCGGCCGTCCGAACAGCTCCATACGTCGCAATCAGCGCCTGCTGAAAGTCGCTTTCTGTTTTAAAGAAATTGCCGGCGGTCAAAATATCTTCTGGGACATTATCAAGAAAACTTTCTGAGCACGACCCCAGCGAAAAAATGGCAGCGACTAATATAACTAATTTCTTCATCGTTGTGATTGTTTAAAAGTTAACATTTATGCCCAAACTAAATATTCGGGGGATTGGATAGGCTGCGGCGTCCTTACCCTCGCTGAGTCCGTTGAGCCCATTGGCACTCACTTCGGGATTTGCATAGCTGCTGAATACGAACGCTTGCTGAATGCTAAGAAAGGCCCTGATGCTGCCAATGGATTTAAAGGGCTGTGGATAGGTATATCCCAGTGCGATGTTTTTGATCGTCAGATACGTGCCGTCATGAACGTACCGACTGTTGTCTTTGCGGTGTTCACCTGTTGTCGATCCCGGCGAAGTACGTCCGATGATACCCGCTCCCGGATTTTCAGGTGAGCGCCACCGATCTTTTACATAGCTATAGGTGTTGAACAAACCGTCTATCAGTTCTAACCACTCGGCTTTACCGTCAAAGATGTCACCTCCAACCGCACCGGTTGCGACGATATTAAAATCGAAATTCTTATAAGTCAATGTATTGTTGATTCCGAAGACAAACTTAGGATTGGGATTGCCAATGTACGTCCGGTCGTCGGCATTGATGACCCCGTCGCCATTAATGTCTTTGAAGCGTACGGTTCCGACCATGGAATTTATTCCCCTGGGCTGCGATTCGAATTCTTCTTCCGTCATATAGATGCCATCGTAAACATAACCCCAAAATTGCCCCATGGGTCGGCCGATTTCCGTTTTCCAGCTATCTCCGTATTCGTTTATACCGCCAATCGGTGTATTGTTGGCACCCAATTGAATCACCTTCGTGCGGTTGATCGATACGTTGATGTCCGTAGTCCAGTTCAATTTCCCTTGTAGGTTCTGCGTGGTGAGTGCAAATTCGTATCCCCAAAGCTTAAATTTGCCGATGTTTGACATTACACTGCCAAATCCTGAAGAAGCGGGTACTTCGAGGTTGTACAAAAGTCCCTCTGTGACTTTGTCGTAGTAGTCAAAACTGAACGCAATCCGGTCGTTGAAAAATCCAAGGTCAGCGCCAAGATTGCTACCCTTGGTAGTTTCCCATGTGAGCAACGAGTTACCCAGCGCTGCGATGGGTCGGCCGATGGTGATCTGCTGGTTTATTGGATAGTTATCCTGCCCAATGTTAGGATACTGAAGGAAATCGCCGATATTGAAATTACCCGTCACACCGTAACCAGCACGGAGTTTCAAATAATCGAATACCCCCCAGTTTTGTGCAAATTTCTCCTCGGTTACAATCCATCCGAGAGAAAGGGAGGGGAAGCTGCCCCACCGGTCATCGACTCCAAACCGTGATGATCCGTCACGTCGAATCGCGGCGTTAAGCAGATACTTTCCTTGGAAATTGTAATTCAACCGTGCGTATTCTCCCAATAGCGACCATTGTGTCGTGCCGCTGTTTGCCGTACGGAATTCAGGCAGCCCGCCGCTGATCCATGGAATCAGGTCGTCCGAAAAATTCGAACCGCCGGCTTCGTTGTATTCTCTCCTAAACCGTTGAGCCGAATAACCTACCAATACTTCCACCTGATGGTCTTCAGCAAAGGTTTTACTGTACGTAACGTTGTTTTCCCAAACCCACGAAATATCCGAAGTCGTGTTGTAACCCGCTGCACCCGGCGTTGGTGGTGGGGTGAAAACATCGCCTGATGCCGTTGAAGGTCGCCACGATCGATTCCGCCAGTCTTCGAGTTCGACTCCGAAGGTCGACTTAAACCTGAAATCCTTGAGGAAGGTAACCGCTAGATAACTGTTGGTCAGCAACCCATTCGTGTGAGTGCGCTCGATACGTTCTGTCAACGTACGGTACCAGTTGGGCTGCGTAAGTATTCCGGGTGCGGAGAAACTCGTTTTGATGTTGCCAGTTTCATCGGTATCGAAAGGCGAGAAAATAGGAGGTGTCACAAACGCTGAGAAAAGGATTTGGTAACCACCGTCGGTGTTGAAGCTTTGGAAGCTTTGGCGCGTAGCCGAAATGTTGGTGCCGATTTTAATGTGGTCATTTACGTTGTATTCGTTGTTGGACCGTAAGGAAAAGCGCGAGTAGTCGGTGTTCAGCAGGACGCCGTCCTGCTTGAAGTATCCGGCTGTTAATGTAGAACTGAATTTGTCTTTGTTCGTGGCGATGGAAAGGCTATAGTCCGACGACCTGCCTGGCCTGAGCAATGCATCGTACCAGTCGGTGCTTTTGTTTCGATAGGCAGATGGATCTTGGTACATTTCGGGTACGCCGTCTTCATAACCTTCATATCGCGCCTTATCTTCATAGATTTCCTTTTGGAACTGGACCCATTCCTCAGCATTCATCAATTCGGGCCGCCCTTTTTGAGGAACGTTGGTAAGCCCGTACAACGCACTCAACGTAACGTTGGTTTGTCCGGCCTTCGCTTTTTTTGTCGTGATCAAAACTACTCCGTTTGCCGCCCGGGAGCCGTACAGTGAAGCCGCAGAGGCATCTTTCAATACGCTTATGTTTTCGATTTCGTTAGGATTGATGTTGCCGATTCCGAACGCACCGCCGACGATGGGAACCCCATCAATGACATACAGCGGATTATTGCCGGCGCCAATTGAAGCTGCTCCACGTATCTTGATGGACATGCCCTGTCCTGGGGTACCGCTTGTCTGGCTGATCTGGACACCAGCCAACCTACCCTGAAGCTTGTTCAGTAGCTGACCTACCGGTTGATCTTTCAGCTTATCGGCATCGATATCTGAAATGGCCCCTGTTATTTCTCTTTTTTTCTGGGTGCCGTAGCTCACTACCACGACCTCGTCGAGCAGTGCGTCATCCGCGATCAATTGGATGGTTAGGGGAGCTGAGAGGTCTTCTACTTGGACTTCCCGACTTTGATAGCCGATGAACGAGACAACCAGCGTTTGGCCAGAGGATACATCCAGCGAGAAATTCCCATTTTCGTCGGTTTTTGTGGCCGAGGTAGTGCCCTTGATTTCGACGGTAGCGCCGATAAGCGGAAGCCCATCGGTATCTGTAATCCGTCCGCTGATGGGAGGGGCCGCATTTGCGCCCAGCACAAATACGGTTAAAAATATATACACTAATTTCGTCTTCATTGGTTAAATTGATTAGACAGATACAACTTTTTCATAATTCGTTTTTATGGGTGTTGGTTAAATAAAATAAACGGGTTGCAAGGTACATTGGTTGAGCCGAGGATACCATGCGCAAAATGGTACTTCCTTTATCGTTTTTGGAACAGGCAGCACGGTATTGGTAATGTTAGCGTGAAGTTATTTTAAAAATAAAAAACTTTATCCCACCTTTGCCTTGATAATTGGCCGATCCGATGATTCAATTTTTAAAAGACAGTACATTTGCGGTTAATGAAGTGATCAACAGATCGTGGGATCTGCTTAGGCAACATTATTTTTCAATTGCCGGGCTGTGTTTCTTACTATTTCTTACATCCAATACCTCGGGTATCCTGGCCTTTTACTTCAGCGAGGTTAATACTTTTCTAAGCGTGTTCATGGCTTTCCTTTTTGCCATCTTGTATTTCGGCACCCAACTTACGCTGTTCAAGTATATTTTTACGTTAATTGATCACAAGGAAAAAATCCAGTTTACCGAAACCATACCCAGTACCAAAGAACTGCTGTTTTTTTTTACGGGGATGTTCAGCATTGCGCTGCTTGCCCTGGTATTTTATTTGGTGATTTCTGTTTTGGCATTTCCCTTGGTTTATGCCCGGATTGAAGTTTCACTTATGGTTAATATTGCCCGTATTGTTTCCGCGATAGTCATCTTTATTTTTCTGCTTCGCGTTGCGTTTTACCCTTTTTTCATCATCGATCGGCATGCGGAGCCGTTCCGGGCTATCCGGCTCAGTTTCGCGCTTACCAAGGGAAATGTGACCAAACTGTTGCTCATCTTGGCATTTTTTGCCATTTTGCACCTTTTATACTTATATTTCAACTATGCAGGGTATCCAATGGTGTCAACCGTGTTGAGTTTGATCAATTCGTTTTTGGTCGGACCGTTATCCAGTGTGGTAGTCGCGGTAGCTTATCGCAATATGATGGTTGACTACCGGGGCGGGGATGATCCTGAGTTGATGAAGAATATTTTGTGAAGTAGCGCATAAGGAACGGAGCCGGCAGGATGTGATAGTAATATTGTGAAGTTATAGGATTGTTTTGATAAAGAAGCAGATAGCCATATTAGGTTCCACAGGGAGCATAGGCACGCAGGCGTTGGATGTGGCCCGTGCACATCCGGGGAGATTCGATATACAGGTAATCACCGCAGCAACGAATGCCAAATTATTGGTTCAGCAGGCGTTGGAGTTTCATCCGCATACGGTAGTTATTGCCGATGAAGGAAAATATGCCGAGGTAAAAGAGGCGCTTTCAGGTGTCCCGATACGGGTATTGGCAGGCCACGCTGCACTTGAAGAGGCTGCCAGTGATCCCGCGATCGATCTGGTATTAAACGCTTTGGTCGGTTCAGTAGGACTGCGACCTACGGTGGCAGCCATTAACGCAGGCAAGGACGTAGCATTGGCTAATAAGGAAACGCTTGTTGTTGCTGGCGAGCTGGTGATGGATCTCGTACGCAGAAACGGCGTTAAGCTATTACCTGTTGATTCGGAACATTCTGCCATCTTTCAGTGTCTGGCAGGTGAAAGTGAGAATCGTATCGAAAAGATTTACCTTACTGCATCCGGTGGTCCTTTTCGAGGAAGAAGTAAGGAGTATTTAGCCGCGGTAGGGCCCGAACAGGCACTGCGTCATCCCAATTGGGTAATGGGGGCAAAGATCACGGTGGATTCTGCAACGTTGATGAACAAGGGCTTGGAGGTCATCGAGGCAAAATGGCTGTTTGGATTGGAAATGCGTCAAATTGACGTAATTGTTCATCCCCAATCCATCGTGCATTCCCTGGTTCAGTTTGAAGACGGCAGCATCAAAGCGCAACTCGGGCTACCCGACATGAAATTGCCTATTCAGTATGCGCTCACCTATCCTTCGCGGATAAAAAATAGCCTAAAGCGATTCAATTTCATGGATTTTCCCGATTTAACGTTTGAACAAGCCGATCGGGATACCTTCCGTAATTTGGCCCTGGCGTTCGAAGCATTGGAAGCAAAAGGCAACATGCCGTGTATCCTTAATGCTGCCAACGAGGTAGTCGTGGCAGCATTTTTGAAAAGCGAGGTTGGGTTTTTGCAAATGAGTGATATCATTGAAGAGACCATGCAAACGGTAGCGTACCATGCGGCGCCATCATTGGACAGCTATACGGAAACCGATCGGATTAGTCGTGAAGTCGCGAGAGAACTAGTCACAAAAAGCAAAAAAATATATCAAGTAGCAAAATAAATTAAATGGGTGTATTGATAATGATCGGACAAGTGTTATTGGGCTTGTCCATTTTAGTGGTACTGCACGAGTTCGGTCACTTTTTGGCGGCCCGTGCTTTTGGGATTAAGGTTGAAAAATTCTATTTGTTTTTTGATGCTTGGGGAATCAAGCTGTTTAAGTTCAAATATAAAGAATGTGAGTATGGCATCGGTTGGCTTCCGTTGGGTGGGTACGTAAAGATTGCGGGAATGATCGACGAGTCCATGGATACAGAGCAGCTTAAAGGGGAGCCTCAACCGTGGGAATTCCGCTCAAAGCCCGCTTGGCAACGCCTCATCGTAATGATGGGAGGAATCATCGTCAACATTATCCTGGGAATGTTCATCTTTTGGATGCTGACGTATAAATACGGGGAAACTTACGTAGATAATACCCGGTTGGAAAATGGGGTCGCTCCGGGCATTATCGGTCAGAAAATCGGATTACAGGCTGGTGACCGCATCACGGAGATTGATGGAACGCCAGTATTGCGATTTGAAGATCTCCTAAGTTCTAAGGTATTGATGGGCAACACCACCCTTACGGTAGAGCGTGATGGACAGACGCTGTCTATCGAAGTACCCGGAGACATTCTGAACGATGTAGCGGATCACGATCGTAATGAATTTGTTGGACTTCGATCGCGAACGATGGCTGTTGACTCAGTGGTTGCAGGAAGTGCGGCCGAGAAGGCTGGAATGCGCTCGGGTGATAGCATTCTTGCCATCAATCATACCCCCGTTCCTTTTTGGGATCAGGTAAGGGAGCAAATCAGCACCAACACCGGTAATGAGATAACACTGAGTGTATGGCGTGGCGGCGATACCACTACGATATACGCTACTGTTCCCCAAGAAGGGACCTTAGGCTTCAACATCCATCCCGACATGGATTTTCCCTATGTAACTACCCATTATGGGTTGTTTGAATCCCTCCCGATCGGCTCGGCCAAGGCTTGGGGTACACTTATTGACAACGCTAAGGGATTGGGCAAGATCGCGACGGGCGAACTCCGGGCGGATAAGGCAATTTCGGGTCCGGTGCGCATTGCGACTATGTTTGGTTCGGAGGTAAATTGGGTGAAATTCTGGACGCTGGTGGGACTGTTATCGATGGCGTTGGCGTTGATGAATTTCCTGCCGATTCCGGCGCTTGACGGCGGACACGTATTGTTCTTGCTGGTGGAAATGATACAAGGTAAGCCGTTGAGCGACAAATTTTTGGAAAAGGCTCAAATCGCCGGCTTCTTTATTCTACTGGCGTTGATGGTGTTTGTCTTCGGTAATGACATTATGAAAATTGTAAATAAGTAGGCTTTTTGCCAATTTGCCTATTCGCGGATGGCCAAAGTGGTCCGCAGGGAGTGGCAAAATCGCAGATGTTGAATCAATAAAATTAAAATAGTAAATCATCAATTATGGAAAGACGACGATTTATCAAACAGGCCGGCGCAGCCGTTGCTGTGGTGGGCGCCGGAGGCGGTCTGTTGGCTGCATGCGCCTCACCGACCTCTAAACAGGAAAATGATCAAACTACTGAAACTAACGCTGAAAACCAAGAAACCAATACAACGATGGAAAACAAGGAAGTAATCGCACATTATGTACTTTTTTGGCTCAATGATGGGCTATCTGAACAGGAAATCAATGATTTTGCTGGATTCTTTGAAGAATTGAAAGTCATTCCGGGTATTAAATCACTTCACTACGGCCGCGCCGCCGCCACACACGCTCGGGACGTGGTCGACAATAGTTTTACATACAATCTATTGGTGTTTTTTGATGGCATGGACGAAATCAATACCTATGAAACGCATCCGGTTCATTTGGCTGCGATTGACAAATATTCAAAATTCTGGAATAAGGTGGTCGTGCACGATTCCGTGGTGAAGCAAGCGATTGTTTAAGAGTGGACGGACAATACCGCAAGGACATTTATCCGGGGCTTGAGGTAGCTATTATCCTCAAAAAGGACCAGCGTACCGGTAAACTCACAGAGGGTGTCGTAAAAGACATCCTCACTTCCGCACCCTTTCATTCCAGGGGAATCAAGGTACGCCTGGAGGATGGACAGATCGGTCGTGTGGCGGAGATTTTACGTTAGCTTTGGGCGCTCTTAGGCCGGCATAGGCGCCTCCTCCTTGCGTTCGCCAATCTGTTGCCGCCACATCGCATAGTAAAGCCCTTTCATGTCGAGTAGTGCCCCGTGGCTCCCTGTTTCGGCAATTTTCCCCTTTTCCAATACGAAAATCCGGTCGGCATGCATGATCGTCGACAGGCGATGGGCAATCATGATGGTAATGTGCTGACGTTCTGCCGTGATCTGACGGATGGTAGTGGAAATCTCTTCCTCGGTAATCGAATCCAACGCAGAAGTAGCTTCATCGAAAATCATCAAGTGCGGTCGCCTTAATAACGCCCTTGCAATTGAAAGCCGTTGTCTTTCACCTCCTGATAACTTCAATCCGCCTTCGCCAATTACCGTGTCCAGCCCTTTATCTGCACGGGCCAGGATGTTTTGACCCGCCGCTTTGCGCAACACGTCCATGATCTGCTCATCGGTTGCTTCGGGATTTACGAAGAGTAGGTTCTCCCGTATGGTGCCCGAAAACAGCTGGGTATCCTGTGTGACAAAGCCGATCTGGTGGCGGAATTCGTCGAAGTCTATGCGATCGCCGCGGAAATCATTGTAGAAAATGAGCCCTTCACTGGGATGGTAAAGGCCTACCAATAGTTTTACAAGTGTGGTTTTACCCGCACCGGAGGGACCGACAAAGGCAATGGTTTCACCCCTTTTCACCTCGAACGAAATCCCCTCCAGCGCCGGTCGCACGGCCGACTGGTGTTTGAAGTGTACGTTGTCGAACCGTAAGCTGGTGATGGCATTAATTTTTTCGGGGTTGGCGGGCTGATACTCCGGCTTCCTGCTGAACAGATCCTGCAGGTTGTTCAATGACGCCTCTGCCTCGCGGTAGGATAGGATGATGTTACCCAGTTCCTGCAACGGGCCGAAGATGAAAAACGAATAAAATTGCATCATCATCATTTGCCCTACCGTAATCTGATCCCGGAAGACGAAAAATAACAAAGCGAACATAATACATTGTTGCAGGAAGTTGACGAACGTGCCCTGCACAAAGCTTACCGCACGGATACTTTTCACTTTGCGGAGTTCCAGCTTCAGGATTTTCAGGGTGGTGCTGTTCAGACGCCCGATTTCCTGTTGGGTCAGCCCAAGGCTCTTGACGAGCTCAATATTGCGCAGTGATTCGGTAGTAGATCCAGATAAGGCATTGGTTTCGCGCAGAATATTTTTCTGGATGAACTTGATTTTTTTGCTTAGGTAGCTTGTCAGAAAAGCCAATATGAATGCACCGACCAGATAGATTACCGGCAGTGATGGACTAAGCCGGAATGATACGATAACGACGAAAACAATGCCTACCAATGTCGCAAACAATACGTTGACGAAATTGGTGATGAACTTCTCACAATCTGCCCGCGCCTTTACCAGCACCGATAGCGTCTCACCGCTCCGTTGGTCTTCAAAATCTTGGTAAGGCAACTGCAATGCATGCCGCAGGCCGTCGGTATAAAGCCGGGCACCGAATTTCTGAATGATCACATTGACCACGTAATCCTGAAATGCCTTGGCAATCCGGGAAACCATGGCCACGCCGATAATCAGCAGGAGACCGATGGTTATTCCGCGGAAGAAGGCCGTATCGGCATTCTGGGTGCGAAATTCCGCCGCTTTGTTGGCATAAGGGTCGATAATCAGATTACCCAGGATGTAGGGGTTTAACAAGGAGAAGACCTGATTGATCGCGGCGAGCAACAGCGCCAAAAGGATCAATCCCTTGTATCTGCTGAGATAAGATAATAATAGCTTCATTAAAATTGTCTGTTCTTAATAGTCTGATGGAACCTTCATGTCCATCCCGATTTTTTTGTATCCGGCGCGTACGAAAAGTGACCGGCTTGGAGGGCCGACAATTATAGAACCAATTTTTCTGATGTCAGTACCTAACTGCCAACCTGTACCTCTTTTCGTTTAATTTTTACGGCAAGCAGACAATAAGCCGTGCCAAAAAACATCCCGCTAGGGGCTATCGTAACCGTGGTATAGATACAAGGCTCCATACGTCCAGTTCGGCCCGGTCGATCCGGGATAATTAAATCGATCCATCATCAGCGCTATGTAGCGGAATGGATAACCTTCGGGTAGCTCTATCACATTGGGCCAGACCCGGGTGCCAGATTTTTCATCCCAGGGAGGCAAGTCCATGTTGAGCGTGCCGGCTTCGTGGAGATCGGGATATGAATAGATAAAGATCTTTCGTTTTTGGCTTCCGGAAAAGCAATAAAGTTTTCCGCCTATACGCTGAATAGATGTTCCCGTGGAATTATGGGCCACTGGGCCGGCAATGCGGCGGTAATCTTTGTTCCACGAGTCTGATTCCAATAGAATGGCCTTATAGCCATCGTTGTTTTCGCAGGTTAGTATCCGCCATTTTTGGGCTGTTTCATCGAATAAAATGTGTGGGTCTTCGATATCACCCACCACGCCAAAAGGCGTAGCCTGCATGACAGAAAAGCCGAATCGAGGATCTTTTGCGCTTTCTACAGCTAACAGTTGTTTTTGCTCATCCGGATGGGCATATGCACTGAATCCGGTGGTAATGCCTCGCCAGACTTTGTCGTTTCTGTCGTAAAAGATATGAGAGGCAACTTCATTCCGAAGTATGCCGTCTTGCCGATCAAACAAAATCACCCCCTCAAACCGAAGGTCAAATACGGAGGGATTCATGCTGAAAACACCCTGCACATGATGAGGCAATGCCCGTCCCCGGATGGTCATCGTATACCAAATCCGGCCTTGATCCAACAACGGCGTCCCATCCTCGTAGGTGATCGCACGGATATCTGCCAAGCCCATGCCACTGCCAAGTACGGACGTCACCTTATTCAGGTGGACGGCTCCGGATTCAATCTGCACGAACAAGTTTGATTGGAAACTATGTACGTAGTCTTTTTTCCGCAGATCGATGTGCTGGCTGAAGTCAGACTGGGCTATTGGCAGGGGGAGTCCGTCGTTTTGGCTATATAATGTCAACCCGCTTCCCAGCATTTGGAGTATGAATTTACCCCGGGAAGTTAATGTGGGAGGAATGGCAGTGGCAATGGATTCGCTCACCACGATCTTATCGTTCCTTATCAACAGTTGTTGTACATCGGTAATCCAATTATCCTGATAATTTACCGTAATTAAAAAACGTTCTTTCTTTGTCGCACCTGAAAACTCAAAGCCGAACGCGCCTTCTCCCTCACAGGATGCCAAATCAAGCGTATAGGTAGCAAACGGGTTGAACCCACCGAACCAAACGGAGGTCTGGGTTTCGGCTTCTGCCGTGATCCGAAGCTGCCCATCGAGCACATTCAACTCCGCATGGGCTTCCATGTGGTGGATAACCGGGTACATGGCTTGCATTCCGATAATTTCATTGGGGTGGAGGGCAGCCAGCGGAATAGTTTGTGTATCATCAAAAATGAATCGCCGTACCCCTTGCCGTACAAAATGGATTTCATCCGGAGCAGGTTGGCTTTTAACAGAAAATGACGCCAACAACAGCGCTATCTTAAAGAGAAAAAAAGTTAATCTATTCATATCGATGACGACAATTGGTCGGTCAAAGATAGGGTTTATATGGTATCCTTCGGTTTCGGCCGTTAGATTCAGGTTTCTTTTTGCGTCAAACCAAACTTTTGCCTAAATTGCCGGTTCCAAAATGTCTGACATGACGAATAAGTGGATGATAGCTTTGTTGATACTGGTTTCATGCAGTGGGGCGGCGGAGCGCTCGGACAATGGCAATAAGGCCGTCGGCAAGCCGGACGCTGTCAATAAAACCATCAGCGAGCCGTCCGGCATTGTCACAGGGGCCGATCAGGTGGAAAGCTACGTGCCTTACCTAACCGGCAAACGTGTTGGAATGGTGATCAATCAAACTTCCATTATTGGCAATCAGTTAAGTGTGGACAGCTTATTCGGCCTGGGGGTTGATATTAAGATGATTTTCGGACCTGAACACGGGTTTCGCCAGAATGCAAGCAACGGCGCAGCGGTTACGGATGAAATTGACTCCCAGACCAGTATACCGATTGTTTCATTATATGGTAAGAACCGGAAGCCATCCAAGGCACAGATGGAGGCGTTGGATATTCTTGTTTTTGACATTCAGGATGTCGGTTGCCGGTTTTACACCTACATCAATACCCTGGCGGACATCATGGAAGCCTGTGCGGAACATGGCAAGCAACTGATTATCTTAGACCGTCCCAATCCCAATGGTTTTGTAGATGGACCGGTGTTGGATATGCGGTTTAAGTCGGGTATTGGGAAGTTCCCGATACCGATCACCCACGGGATGACCATGGGGGAGTTCGCCCGCATGTTGAATGGAGAGGGATGGCTCGCCAACGGTGTCCAATGTGACATCAAGGTTATTCCCTTGAAGCATTATACCCACGACCTGTACTACGAATTGCCGGTAAGTCCCTCACCCAATCTTAATACCCAAGCATCTATTATCCTTTATCCGTCTTTATGTTTGTTTGAAGGCACGATTATCAGCCAGGGGAGAGGTACCTATATGCCATTTGCGGTATTGGGAGCACCGGAGTTGAAGGATCAATATGAATTTTCTTTTAAGCCGGTAAGTATACCGGGCATGTCGGAAGCGCCGCTGCATAAGGATAAAATATGCTATGGTATAGACCTGAGAAACTACGATATTAAGGGCCTGCATGCCACGGGAAGAATTAATCTGCAATGGATGTTTGAGTTCTATAAAGCTTTCCCCGAGAAAGAGCGCTTTTTTGACTCCTCGCAAAGCGCCGCCATGGGCCGGATTGAAGCGCTGATCGGCAACGACGAATTTAAAACGCAGGTGATGGCTGGCATGAGTGAGGAAGAAATCCGGAAATCGTGGGAACCGGGATTGAGTGACTACAAAAAAATGCGCCAATCATATCTGTTATATCCGTGATCCTATGAAAAAATCATTCATCGTATGCGCGCTATTGGGACTGTGCCTTTTCGGAAGTTCAATAAGCGGTTATTCACAAACCAATAAGGGAAGTTTCAACCACATTGCGTTGTCTGTGTTGAATCTTAAAGAGAGTGCTTCGTTTTACCGGGAAGTATTGCAATTGGACACCCTTCCCGAACCTTTCAAAATAGGAAAACACGTGTGGCTGGAGATTGCTCCCGGGTTTTCCCTCCACCTGGTTGCGGATGCAACCGAGCGAAAGCAGCATAGCCGCAATACCCATATCTGCTTCAGCGTAGCGTCTATAGACGAGTTTGTGGATCGGCTCGGCAAGTTCGGTATTACGTATTACGACGTGAAGAATGAGCCGGGTAAAGTAGGGACGCGTGTGGATGGTGTCAAGCAACTCTATATCCAGGATCCTGATGGCTATTGGATAGAGGTTAACGACGAAAAGCGTTGACGGTTACTCCGTCCGATTCCAGTAAATATTCAGGTTACGGGTTACGCCCCCATAAGCGACGATGTCGGGCTTTCCATCGTTATCCATATCAGCAATCGCCAGGCCCTCACAGTCGATCCCCCCGCGATCTACCCAATACACATCCATAGCCTCCCAATACTTATTGAATGGCACATACAATTTAATGCCGAAAAAACCATCGTCATTGGGCCTTTTCCATCCGGCTATCACCTGATCCCGTCCAATGTTTAATAAGTCCGCTATTTCCAGTCCCGTGCCTCCGTGGATCTTCCGCTCAAGTACAATCCGCTTGATCTTGTCGTACGCCAAGAGGCTATCGGTGAGTCCAGGTGTATAAATCGTTACCATGTTGCCGTGGAGCGGTTCGAACGCCGTAAAGACATGCGCATTCCGGCTGGCCACGGCGCCAAAGCGAACCTTGCCAAGTTGCCGTCCCCGAGCCAGCCAGTCGGCAGTATTGCGCTTCCAACGGCCATCTTTAAAGAAAAAACCCATAACACCGCCGTCTCCACTGACGTAAAAAACCTCCCGATCGCCATAATCGTACACTTCCAAATCGTAGGCAAGAGGCATGGGTAGCATGATTAACCGTTGTTTCCATGGTAAGGTCGGGTCTGTTGGTTTTTCGTAAGCCCATATTGTTGGTGTCTGAGTCGGACCGTTCCCGTTTTGCTCAGGAAGTCTCGGTAGTATTACCAATTGGTGTCTGCCTTCACTTACTTTCACCCATTGCAGCTGATGGGCGGGAGGGGATGGGTGGATCCGTACCGGTGTCCATCGATGAGTTGGGTCTTCAGGACGTGCCAAGTAATGCACCGAACCCGATGCTACGGCAATCTCGGCTTTTCCATCCAGGTCGCGGATGGCAATACAGGTGCCTTCAGGATTAGTCAGGTTATCTGCCATGACGAATCGTTTCCAGTCGCCATTGCGATACCAGACAAGCTGATTTGACTCCGCAAGTAAAATGTCCAACTTGCCGTCGCCATCTACGTCGCCAATAGCCAAGTTCTGTCCCCCTGTTACTTGATTGTCAATAGTTTCGGTAGAGAACCGCGGAGGCCCCCCTCCCGTGAGAGTTGTCAGGCCTAAAAAAGCGGCTAAAGACAAGCAAAGCATGAGCAGTTATCCATGGGCTTTTATCCAATTCAGCACGCTATTCAACGCCTGTACCGCTGCAGTCGGATCCCCAAGAAAGTCGTGTCCCGCTCCCGTAAGCGTGATTAATTGTACGGTTTTTCCGCGGTTTTGCAACACGGATGCAAGGGAGGTGGATAGTGCATATGGCACGGTGGTATCTGCCGTGCCGTGGATCAATAAGGTGGGAATGGCATCATCTGCGTAGGTAAGGGGACTGGCAGCGGCAAACCGTGGGGAATAGGGGATTTCCAGGGATGCGCCTACCATTGCTTCGATGGGGGCTCTCAAGGGGCTGGCGGCTGCAGCATCCAGAAATTCGTCGGGAAATGCGGTAGGGCCTGCCGCGGAAATAACCGAATTAATTCCGGTATTCTGCCCAAAGTGATAGGCATAAAGCAACGCCATGTGGGCACCTGCGCTAACACCCAGCAGTTGATAGCCGTCTGTCCGGATACCCCAATCCCGCGCATGCGCATTAACGGATGCTAACGCCAATCCGACGTCTTCCATCAAACCTTCAAAATGGTGATTGTCAGACGCGAATCGATAATTTATGCTGACCGAGCCAATTTGGTTTTCCAATAGAAATTGTTGCAAGCCACTTAAGTCTTCCTTATCTCCACTTATCCACGCCCCACCGTGGATCAAGATGACAATGGGGGTTTCCGTATCGCGTCCTTCGGGCAAAGTCACCGCCATGCGCTGCCTGTCATCCGGTCCATAGGCGACACTCGTTTCGACGAGCTGTTCCAGGGCAGGCGGTGCTTCCACAGAATCTTTGACACAGGATGTGCTTAGGACCGTCATAAGAACGAAAGGCAGCAATAGAAAGATGCGGTTTGTTTTCATGTCACGAATTTAGTAAAATTGTGGAGGTAATCACCATGAAACAAAGTGCCGGCATTCTGTTGTTCCGCCGAAAAAGTCCGGATCCCCAATTTTTCCTCGTGCATCCGGGAGGCCCTTTTTTTGCTAAGAAGGACAACGGCGCATGGACCATTCCCAAAGGTGAGATCGTTCCCGCTGAGAACCCGTTGGATACGGCTATCCGAGAATTCGAAGAGGAGACGGGGCTGCGTCTCTCCGGTCCCTTCATTCCGTTGGACGCGATCGTTCAAAAGGGGGGCAAGCACGTGTTTTGCTGGGCAGTGGAAGGGGACCTGGATCCCAAGAAGGTGGTAAGCAACACCTTCGAGTTAGAGTGGCCCCCACGTTCCGGTAAGCGGCTTTCATTCCCCGAGATCGACAAATCGGGATGGTTTACTCTCGCAGAAGCTAAGCAGTTAATCAATGAACGGCAAATCCCGCTGCTTGAGCGACTCATGGAATTGCTGGATGGGCAAGGTGTCTCCCAAAAGCGCCGTCAGTAGATGCGGGATATTTAAAAAAAAGAGTAATTTAGCCCGTAAGAAAGATAAAGTTAAGTTCGGTAACTAACGTTTAAGATATGCGGAGAGGTTTGTTGACTTTGGTATATACAAGTTTGATGGTTTTAAGTGCCTTCGCGCAGGGTCAGACAGATCGGGCTAAATATGAGCTCATCAGGGAAACCATAAATTTTTTAGCAACGGATAAAGCCGTTTCACCGGATACCAGTTTCAGGATATCCTGCGAAACGTTGGACTACGATTGCTTCAGCCAACAGTTATCCAGCAACCCCGTCAACGGCATTGAGCGGTGGTATAACGCTTGGCGGTCCATGAAAGCAACCGATGAGGCAGGGTTGGTTACATTACGTAACCAAATATTTGCCGATATATTCGAGCGGCCGGGAAAGGGCTATCGAAAACAGCTTTCGGGTTATGGCACCTACGTCGCGCGTACCGAAAGCTTGGTACATCCATCTGCGGAAGAAACCCCTATGGAACAAATCGTTGCCGACACCACCCCGGAATCCGGTGATACTTCGGAAGGATCACAAGTGATTTACCCTGAGCAGCTCACTAATCAAAATGATAACCCAGAAAAAGAAGACCCCATGATTGCTTACCTCGCCCTCACCATTGGCATCATCGCATTAATCGCTGCTGCCTTGCCCTTGTTTAAGAAAAAGGAACCGCAGATACCGGTAGATTTTCAAGCCGTTCAGGAGCGCTTGGATGAATTAGTGGTGCGGATGAGGCGCCTTGAGCAGAAAATAGGTGACAGCCAAATTAAAGACGAGGCGATCACCAGTCTAACCGAAATCATGGAATCCGTGGAGAAGCGGGTGGTGGAATTGGAAGGTCGTAGCTAACTTCGCCGAACGACGACGGAATATGGAAGTCGGGATCTGCGACATCCGGATCCACCCAGGTAATCCACTGTATGGTTGTATCCCCTTGATTTTTGGTGCTGTATTCTCCGCGATAGGCGCCCATAAAGAAAAATGAGCGGGTACCGCGCTGCTTCACGATACCCAATTCATTTAATTTGGAAAAAGGAATTTTGCCTTCCACGACATACCCGCGGTCATTTCTGACGCCGATCACGTCCAGATCCGGAAAGTCCCACGCGTTGTCGAACTGGCGGTAAAAGGACGCGCGATAGTCCAATACACGACCGTCTGGCCCCATTTCGAAACAATAGTAATCAGCTAGGCCCTTATCTCCGGCAAAAAATAATTCCACCCGATCACCGCTTGCAACGGCCTGTTCGCTTTCGACGGGAACAACCACAATTTGTTTATCGGCCACGTCAAAAGCAAAATAGAAATAACTGCTATCAGATTGAACCCAAAGAGTCGTTTCGTTATCCGGTCCTTCATCCCAGGGTTTGACAAATCCCCGCACGACGTTTGCGTTCTCCCACTCACCGTCCGTCAGCTTGCCGTCAATCGTTACCGCGACCGGGTTGGCCTTCAGCGCGAGGTGGCTCCCTTGAGGGGCGTCCATACACCCCTTGAAAAGCAGTTCCAGAATCAGCACACTCGCGATGACAACAACCATTCGGTTCATTCTGTTAGGTTCCATAATTCCTTAAATTTTATCCTTGATAGTTCAATAGTCCATTGCCATATTCTTTGATAAACGACAAATCTTTATGCGCTTTTTCATACGCGCCGTCGATATACACCGCAAAGGTAGTAATATGACGGATTCCCATCTTGGCATAAGTATCGATATCCGATAAAAACACATCCCTATTCCAGGGCAGTTTTACCGCTGGTTTTTTCCAATCGCTGAATAAGGACACATCTAGCCAGTATTCCAATACCTGCGCCGTATCTTTTGGGAATACAGAAAGATTGGCCGCCAGATGGTCGATATATTCCCCGTGTGTGATGGTCATTCCTTCCCGTTTCGCATTCCGATCCGCCAACGGCCGGCTCCAACTCCGGAAAAAGGGTGCGTATTCCAGGAAAATACCCGGTTCGGGCTTGATAGCTTTCGGCGCTTTCATGGTGCTTTGGTAGGCAAGGTGTGCCAGTGAATTGCGCGGGTCAAGTTCTTTCAATTCGCGTACGATCCGATTTTCGATGACCAGTGCCTGATCGCTATCTTCCCATTCTTTGCAGTCCGGGCAATGGCATTTTTTTCCGCCATCATCCAGCCAGAAGTAGTAACGGCCTGTCGTTGGCTGTTGTTTCAGCGCTCGTTCACGCGCATTTCTGGCGATGATTTCAAGCGCTTCGGTCGAAGAAGGGCAGCAGTTAAAATCATCTGTTCGATTGCCTTTTTCATCCATACGGAATAACTCAGGTTGTCGGGCGAATAGCGACCGGGGCAACAGTTCCGCCATGGCATGCTGTTCGTATTCCACGGCGATGTTAAAGCCTTGGCAATCCAGCAGAAATTTTTTGAAAGCTGCCGACTGCATGTTGGTGTCGGAGGTATGCACGCTCAGGGTGGTCAGACCTGCTTGACTGGCCAGCATCGGCCAGTCAAGCGACGTGATGTCTTCCCAAGCTAAAATGGCACCCCGCGTCTGAAAAAAATGTTCGTTTCCGGTAGGAGCGGGAGGGATGCTATCGTGGTCACCGGACGACGAACCATTCACACGTTTTCCACAGGACACTAAAGGAGCTACTACTAACGCCGTAGAGAATAAACCTACGTTCTTTATAAAATTTCTTCTTGAATCAACTTTCATCTTATTATGTGCTTATTATTAATGTTTTTATGACGATTACCACCCGGGATTTTGAACCATATTGGGGTTCTTGTCCAATTCTGATTGCGGAATTGGAAATAGGTAGTGTTTTCGCTCATCGAATATGCGTGTTTGGTGGACGGGATAGGTGAACGTCCCGTTAGCATCCACAACCAATTTGTGAACCGGTCCATTATCGACGGTGGCGGCTATCTTCCATCTTCTTACGTCCCAGAAGCGATGATCTTCAAAAGCCAGTTCAATCCGTCGCTCGTGCCGTATGCGGGCCCGCATTTCGTCCTTTGACAGCCCTATGGGTAAGTCCGGCATATCGGATCGATTGCGTATGGTATTGATTGCCTGATAAACCGCTGCCGTAGGACCTTCGGACTCATTGAGTGCTTCGGCATAATTCAAATAAAGCTCGGCAAGGCGGATAATGGCAAAACGTCTGTAGGTGTTCCCTGCATCGGTAAAAAGATTGTGGCTCTCCAATAGGTATTTTCGGACAAAATAATTGACCCGTTGAATGGCACCGATCGTTACGTTGTCTGCTCCACCCGGCGCAATGTTTACGGCCCTTCCCTGCCACATGGCACCATGATATAGAATGCTCTGGTAAAAGCGCGGGTCCCGGTTCACAAATGGATTTTGTGGGTCATAGCCCGCATTGGGGTTTACGATCTGTTCGCCCGTCGGTGAATAACCAAGTACGGGCAGTTCCCCGTTCTCCATCTCGTAGGCATCAACCATTTCCTGTAGGGGACTATTGACATACCAACCACCATAGCCAATTGGCGAATTGTAATAATCCCAGCCGTAGCTCGTGATATCTCCTGAGCTTTTGGACCAGATGACCTCCGGGTTGTTAAGTTCCAGAAATATGCGCTCATAGGCCCGACGTCCACCGGAAGCCGTAAGCGACAATGCATAGCCGTTGCTTTCGGCATACTCGAGCGCTTCCTTTGACGCTGTCGCAGCGGCCGACCAACGTCCCGGATCGGCGGTAGGATTCCAAAGTTCGCTGGCAAAAAACAACGATAACCTCGACAGCAAAGCGCGGGCTATGGTTGCAGAAAAGCGGCCATACTGACTATCGTCATGTTTTGCTGGCAACAATTGGATTGCCTGATTGAGGTCTGCCTGTATGAACGCTACCGTCTCTTCCGGAGTGCTGCGCGAAAGGTGGACGCTTTCCCGCAGTTCAGGTTCCAAGGGTTTGTCTATCAGCGGTACTCCACCCCACATCTTAAAGAGTTCAAAATAGTAGAACCCCCGCAATCCATAGGCTTCTCCAAGCAACCGTTCCTTCCTTCCGGACGCACTACTGCTCACCTCGTTGGGGATTTTATCGTAGTTTGCAAGAAATACATTGATTCGCCGGATGGCGGCATAATAATCAAACCATAGGTGTTGTAACGGAAAAACCACGGCATTCCAATTACCGTTATTGAAATCGTAAGGTGTGCCTACCACAAATGAACTTTGCTGAAAGCCGATCTCGTCTGTACCGCCGCCCAACATGTAGTCCGATATCTTATCTACCGACTGGCGTTGAAAGTCGGGCAATGCGCCATAAGCATTGTTCAAAAATGCTTCCGCATTCTCCAAGTTGGTAAACACCTCTTCCACACTGATGAAGTCGCTCGGTGTTCTTTCCAGATATTCCTTACTGCATGCATTGAATAGGCATACCGTGCCTAATGTGTATATTGCAATCGCTAAACTTCGCAAGAACTTTTTCATTTTTTTAAAGTCTGATGTTAATCCCGAAATTGATGATACGTTGGATCGGATACACGATGTATCCTTCCGGAGATTCGGGATCCCGGTCTTTTAACCATAGGGTGTCCCATACCGCTAAATTTTGGGCGTTTACGTATAACCGGGAATAGCTGATTTTCAAGGGCGTTAATAAGCGCGCCGAAAACTCATACCCCAGTTCCGCATTTCTGATTTTTAGGTAATCAGCCTTTTGCACAAATTGGTCTGACAATACGGTATTGTTGTTGGAGGCGCTGGCCACGGGCATTAGTGCGTGGTCTTGGTTTTCGGGCGTCCACCGGCGAAGATTGAGCAAGCTTCCGGGGTATCCGTAAACATATGTGGTTCTTCCTCGTGCGCCATTGAGCAGTATGCTCGCGTCAAACCTTGCAAAAGAGGCACCCATGGAAAGTCCCCCGATGTAACGCGGTATGCTTTGCGTACGCACCGGTATCCGGTCAAACGCATTGATTACGCCATCCTGATTTATATCTGCATATTTGATGTCACCCGGTATCACCTTATTGGCAAAGCTTTGCGTCGGACTGTTGGCAATATCCTGTTCATTGCGGAAAAAGCCAAGCGACCGGTATCCCAGGTTATATCCGATTTCGTATCCGCGCAGGTCCTGGTAATCGAATGCTGGATTGGGCTGGTCGTTTTCCAGCACTTTGTTGCGGGCATAGGTAAGCTGGAGATTGGTGAACATACTGAATTTTTCGCTAAGCCTTTTTTGAAAACGTATTTCTCCCTCAAACCCACGATTCAGTACCACACCGCTGTTCCGGGGAGCCAAACCGGAAATAGCGACGAAATCAGGCACGTCGCCCGGGGGAGTCAGGATGTTATTACGTTTTTCCCTGAATACATCGAATGATAAGCCGATTTCATTTTGCCTAAAGAGTGATAGATCGAATCCGAAGTTGCTTTTTACAGCGCGTTCCCACGTAACGTAATTATTGCCAACACGGTTTTCGTTGTATCCCGGTACGTTGACCGGCGAAACGCCGAACCGGTATCCCCCGCCGGGTGCAAAATCGGTAATGTACAGCCAGCGTTCCCCGCCAATTTTGTCGTTGCCCGCAATACCATAAGATCCCCTGAATTTCAGGTATTTTACAAAATCCCATGCGAAAAAGCGTTCGTCGCTGAGGACCCACCCTGCCGAAACCGCCGGAAAGAAACCATAACGCCTATCCGGCGGAAAATTTTCCGATCCGTTGTATCCCAGATTCAGTTCTAGGAAATACTTTGATTTAAAATCGTAGGTAAAGTGGCCGCTCACGCCCTGGTAGGCATAGGGTAGCTCGTCATTTACCATCCGCAGGGTGCGGTTCGCAAGCAATTGGCCGGTGATGGCATGTTCCCCGAACGACTTGTTGTAATTGACCCGGAAATCAAGGTAATTATAGCGCTGGATAAAGCTTGATCCTGAAGTCGCCAATCGGGAGGCGATGGTGTGTTGCTGATAAACCGGATTGCCCGCATTGTTGTTCCCCCGGAACCAAAATGAATCGAAATCCTGCAACCTACGGGTAATCTTATTGTTGTTATTTTCAAAGCTAAAATAAATCTGCGCATCTAAGCCTTCGGTAATAAAATCAAGTTTATGCTTGGCTGCCAGCGTACCGTACATGACGTTGGTATAATCGGCATAGTAGCCGTTTTGGGTAACGAGCCCATACGGATTACTGTGATAGGGGATTTCCAAGGCACTGCCTGCCCCTAAACTCCCGTCCGGATTAAAAACAGGCTGACTGGAGGGGTACCTCCCGGTAATATCCGAGAAAATTTCCCCGAAGCCGGGTCCGGGTCCCGTCCGGTTTTCCAGTCGCCCCGCCAAATCAATTCGGATATTCAGCCTCGGTGTGGCATCCAAATCCACGTTCGAGCGGAAGTTATAGCGGTCAAACTTGCTCCGGACTCCGTAGTTGTCTTCAAAAATGTCCTGGTGTTTCAACAGTGTACCCTGTTTAATGTAACTGCCCGAAATAAAGTATCGCAGCCCGGCAGCGGCACTTCCCGTGATGTTCACGTTGTACTGATTTTGCAGCGATCGATCTTTTAAAACGACATCAAACCAATTTACGTCGGGATACTGATACGGATCTGCTCCCGTACGGATAATTTCCAACACTTCATCCGTATACCTGACCGGGACATCCGAGTTCATATCCACGTCTTTAAAGTACAATGCCTGGTCGTAAGCGCCCATCATGCTCGGCAGACGGATGGGTTGTTGTATTGCCTGTTGTGCCGTGAAATTGATTTCGGGCTTTCGGTTACTGGTTCCTCTTTTGGTCGTAACGACGATTACTCCATTGGCGCCCTGAATTCCATATAGCGCAGAAGAAGCCGCGTCTTTCAAAATAGTTACCGACTCGATTTCGTTGGCATCCAGTTGATTAAAGTCTGCCTGAGCCCTGGGCAACCCATCGATGACAACCAAGGGAGCTGAATTCCCGTAAGTGCCTTTTCCGCGGATGTACAAGGTTGCCTCGTCATTGCCCGGTTGCCCGCTTTGCTGTACGGTAATTAAGCCAGGGAGCCTACCGGCCAATGCGTTACTCAGGTTGGCTACCGGACTTTGCTTTAACTCTTTGGTTTGTATCGTCGCGATAGCTCCGGTAACCGAGCGCTTGGTTTGTCGGTTATCCATGCCGATGACTACCACTTCTTCCAAGTCGCTTACCTTGGGGATCAATGAGACATTGACCGTCTGTTGATTACCCACGGGAATCTCAGTTGCTTCGAACCCCAGTGTATTGAAGACAAGTACGTCCGTTCCCTGAATCAACGCGATCTGATAATTGCCCTCTTCGTCCGAGGTTGTGGTTGTATTCGTGCCCTTCACGGTAATAGTTACTCCCTGGATGGGGTTGTCGTCCTGATCCACGACTTTCCCCCTCACCACTCTTGGTTGTTGAAGATTGGATCGTACGTTGGCCGCCGGTCGGGTGATCTTATTCGACGGTTTGATGACGATGGTCTTTCCTTTTTTGGTGTAACGGAGGGGCGTAGCGGCGAATATCCGCTGTAAAGCTTCGTCCAACGGAACATTCTTCATTTCGATCGTTACCGGATCCGCGTTTCGAATGCTCTCGTCATCATACAAAAAGTAAAAACCACTCTGGTTGGTGACCTTATCGAGCACCTGTGCCAACGGTGCGCTTTTTTCGGAAAGCGAAATGGTCTGTGCCGCGGTTCCAACGGCGAGTACCTGGAATATCGTGATTGAAAGCGAAAATACGCTTAGGTTCATTAGTAACAGGGTTTTTTTTATGCCACGCCACGGTAGGCATAAAATCTTACTCATAAAAATTTTATACATTTGTTAGTCTTTGGTTAAAACTCTCTTGAAATGAAACATGTGGGATAACCAGGGCAGTTTACGGAATCCTGATCGCAACTCAGGGTTCCGCTTTTCGGCATGCTACTACCCAGGATTCCGGCTAGGGGTGTTTTGTAGTTTTCGGTCTTCTCATTGTTTTTTGCTTACTTGGTTCATAATTATTTTGATTTAACTCGTATGGTCCGGTTCTGCACATCAAACTGTACCCGATCGGTTAGGGAAAGCGTGCCCAGCACTTCGCTGATAGTCGCATAGCGGGATACGGTCCCACTGAACGTACGGTTTATGACATCGTCTTGGAATTCGACTTCAACATCATACCACCGCGCTACTTTGCGCATGATATCCCCCAGTTTTTCCTGGCGGAATGTAAAGACTCCATCGCGCCATGCAATTTCTCGGTTGGGATCCACGGCTTCTTTTCGCAAATGGGACTTGGTGTTAAGAGCCTGCTCCGAAGGAGAAAGTACCGTAGACTCAGTAGTTCCGGTATGACTATCCCGGATAACCTGTACCTTACCCGATAACAGCGTGGTCCGTATGATCTCGTCATCAGGATAAGCTGAAAGGTTAAATGCCGTGCCCAATACTTCCACTTGCTGCCCTTTGCTGATCACCCGAAATGGTTTACGGGAGTCTCTTTCTATTTCAAAATAACCCTCCCCCGAAAATTCAACTTGGCGTATTTCACCACTAAATCGGGAGGGATATTTAAGTGTCGAGGCCGCATTGAGCCAGATTTTCGAACCATCGGAAAGCGTGATCTGGTAAGTACCGCCTTTAGGGGTGGTGAGTACAAGCGTGTCTGAAGGCGGGAGGGCCAGAATGGTCCCGTCATTGTACACGGCACTGTCTTTGCGGAGGACGATTCCTTCGTGAGCGTCGCTGAGGGCGATTGTTTGACCACTGGCAAGCGTCAAGGTTGCGCGATTACCTCCGGGTGGTATATCGGTGAATTCGGGGCCAAGGGGAGGAAGCGGTTCGGTCCCGGTGTAGAACCATGTGCCAATGGCAACGGCAAGAATTGCTGCGGCTGCATAAGGGAGCCATTTGCGTAGTTTCGCCGGTTTGGCAGACAGCAAGTCAATGCGGCCCGTGATATGCTGGGTCAATTGTGCCGCCGTACTGTGATCGTCATTGAGCACTTGATCGTAATCTGATAATGCTTGGCTGAGCCACGTCGCATCGGCAGCACGTTCTACCAGTGCCTGATTGGCCGGATGACGATTTGCCCATTTCTGTAGCTCTGCTCGCTCCGCAGCGGTTAATTCCCCGCTTTGGTATTTGCGTAATAGCGATACGATCGCGCTTCTTTCCATTCTTTTCGGTCGTTCAATGGCCATACGGCCGTTTTAGGTATAGAACCGAAACGCATTCAGAATCTGTAATGAAAATTGAAAAAAAATTAATTTTTTCCGAGATACGTCAAAAATGCAAGATAAAGCATCACGTCATAACCTTTAAACGCATGTTGGAGTGATTTAACGGCGAGTGATTTATTCAGGTAGACGGCGTTAGCCGTTATACCGAGCTTCTCGGAAATTTCTTGCACAGTTAGCCCTTCAAAAAATACAAGACGAAAGACGTCCCGTTGCTTTTGCGGGAGTTTCTCAATCTCCCGGTAGATGGCATCCAATAGTTCCAGCTCGATCAGCCGCGATTCCACATCCGGGTCACTGCTCAAAAGCTGCTCGGCCTCCACCATGCCCGCCCGTTGCCGGTGTCGCGGTGATTGTACGTAATTCAGGCAAGCGTTGCGGGTTACGACATAGAGAAACGAGCGGATAGCAGCCATTGAATCGAAATTGCCGCGGGACTGCCACAATTTGAAGAAGCTGTCATTAGCGATTTCTTCGGCAGCCTCCCGGTCTTTCACCATGGTCCAGGAAAAATAGCGAAGCGCTCGGTTATGCATCTTTACGATCTGGGTAAACGCATCCGTATCTCCTTGCAGGAAGTCATTGAGCAAATCTTCGGGCTGTAAGCGCTTCATACCTGGTACGAATAACGTGAAAAAAAATGCGGGAATCAAGCAGATCCATTATTCGTTCTGCGTTATTCAAGACGCTTCCCATAGCGCCTATTGGAAGAAAATGCCGGAAAGGCCTGCATCTTCGCCAGCAACGTGACTAAGCCTAACCCGCACAGGTCCCCTTGTCCTAAACGTATAATAACGAACATTGCCGGTTGTCTTTACCAGGATGGTCGGGTGTATCAAATTTTTGGTCCGTTCGTCAAAAAGATCAATGACAAATTTACCGTTTGTGCCGAGTTCTGCGGTACGAAGCGTAAATTGATAGACTTTTTCCGGTTGGGCCAGGATGTCGAGACAGTAGGTTTGATAGCAGGCCATTGGATTTTGCGTAGCTAATATCGGCAAAGGACCATGGCCGTCTAATGGCCAGTTGCCCAAACGAGGGGCGCCCGTTCCTTCGTTCTTCCATACGATTTTTTCCACATAGTCCGGGAGCGTGTTTTGCTGAGCCGCATTGCCCTGATGATCAAAAAGGAAATAACCGTCCCGTCCATACCGGTCCACCCAATCGGTAGAGGTAGTGCTATCGACCGAAACCAATTCGGTATGGTTGGCGTTTCTCTTTTTTGTTTTAGGAGGATGGCTTTTACGTTGTTCATCTTCATACTCCATATCGATTTCATAAGAACCGGAAGGAAGATCGGGAAGGTATACGAATCCATCGTCTTCCGTTGGGATCGCGTAGGGTGGGTTCTGCGCATTGCGACGGGGGTAAACATCGTGGCCGTTCACGGTAATGCGCCGCATGCGTTTTCCCATTTTTGGAAGCCCGATGGTAGCCAGACTGCCTGTGGGTGAATGAAGGTACGCCGTACCCTTGTTTACGTCGATGCCAAAACGGATGGCCCCGAGCGGTGTGGGCAGACCGCCGCTTACGGCGTTTAAAGAGTTGGAGAGATGGGGAATAACTCGAAAACGTTTAAATCCCGGCGATATCGGTTTGATACCCAGTATTTCTTCAGAAAGCCACCGGGTTGCGCCGCTGCTCCACGGGTGACATAGGCTAGTGTAACCGTGCTGGCCGTTTGGAATGGGGTCATTGGGCAGAAACAGGTTTGACCATTCCGGACGGAAACACTCCCAAAACGTGGTCGCCCCAAGCCGAAGTTGTCCGCCCCAGGTCTTGTCGATTGCCAACAACGCTTCGCCGTGCAGACCGCCGGCAGCTAGGGCTTTGATGATAAAATATTGATTGAAGGGAGAAAAAGAGACGATGTTTGACCGGTCGAGAAAATAGTGACGTACCAGCGCTGTTGACTCCTGGTGAGTCAGGTAGCCACCGTTCATTGCCTCGGCGGCCGCATGTAATCCAATGGATTGGTACCATCGCGGATTCTTCCTAATCTCGGCAAGTTTTTGGTCGCCCAACCGCTTGTAGTTAACGCTTAGTTCCTCTTCTCCAAACGCGGCCAATACCTTGGCGAGTTCCGTGCATGTCTGAATATATAATAATCTGTATGCATGTCGGTTTTGAGGTATATTGGGGGTTTCGAATCCCGCGCCCAGCCGTTCATCCCACCCGTAAAATCCCAGGTTGGCATCGTCGGCGATTACCTGTGCCGCATGATTGAGCTTCCGTTTCAGGGTGCCCAGGTGGGACCGCAGAAACGCTTCGTCGCCAGAATAACGGTAGTAGTCGAGCAGGCTGTGAATCCATAACAGCGAATAACTTTCTATGGAATTGTTGTCTTCTGCTGTTCGCTGTAAGTTATGGCGTACCATTTCGTAATTACCAAAGGCGATCATGCTCACCGCTTGGGAAACATGTGCATCTCCCGTCCATGAGTGACGATCGCCCCGGTCCATCAGAATGGCGCCGATATGGTCTTTCAGCAAATTCAGTTTAACGGCGTAAGCCCCGGTGTACCAAATCCGATTCAGTATGGTGTCGGAACTCTCGAAGTGCCCAGCGTAGTTTACGGGTTTGGTCTGGCAGACCAGGCGGACATTCTTAATGTGCCAAGGCCTGTCAAATCTCGTTACATGGATCCATCCGAACCGGACGCCTTCATAAAGTTCCGCATTTAGCTCCAATCGATAGGTATTTCCGTGTTTCACCGGTATCCCGGTCTTATGAGGGGATTGCGGCCCTGAATTGACAATCGCAGGCTGATTGTATTCGCTGATACTCATCTGCACTTCTCCCGTTAGATCTGGACTGTCAAATTCGATCCATGCAGCACTTTCCACACCGAAGTCAAAACGGATGGAGCCTTCACCATTGACAGTGATCGAGCAGTCATCGGTCAGGGCAGATTCCGTTCCCTCAAAGCTGGCGGCTGTCTCCGAATGAACCTGTACCGGTTTCAGGTGATATACCTGGAGTTCTTCGCTTTTGTGTTCCCAAACATAGGATACCAAGGGGTCAGGTGAGGCTGTGACTTGTTTTCCGGTGAAAGCGCCACCGGATACAATGGGGTAAGGAGCAATGCCCGAGTCTTTAGGGAGTTGATAGTTCGTACGAGTGGAAGGGAGCTGACTGAAGGACTCGGCGGGCGAACAAATGAGGGAAAATAAACTAATAAAACCTATTGTGGAGAATACTCCGCGGATTTTTTCTGACATGCCGTTCAATCTGGGTTATACAAATGGTTAATTCGTGCTGCAAACATAGCAATAGCTTGGGGATTCGCTTTTCAAAAAAGCGACAAATGTTTGTCTTTTTTGACATAAAATCCGACGTCTTATCCATTAACTTTTTTCGTTTATTTGCAAGCGCATCCGGAGCAATAGTTAATCCTAGCATGTTTGTAACGTTATTGGCCCTGCATTCATTGGTTCGCTGGATGGTATTGGGCAGCTTGCTTTTCGCGATCTTTCGTGGATACAGGGGATGGCTAACCAGAAAGCAGTTTTCACATTTCGATAATTCCGTTAGGCATTGGACAGCAACCGTCGCCCATATTCAGCTACTTTTGGGGGGAGCACTGTATGTCGTCAGCCCAATTGTGACGCATTTCCTGCACAATTTCCGGGAAGCCGTACACCAGCGGGATCTTCGTTTTTTTGGTATGGAACATATTACGATGATGGTGTTTGCCGTCATTGTGATTACCTTCGGTTCAGCCAAAGCCAAGCGGAAACCGACAGATTCCGCCAAGTACAAAACCATGGCCCTTTGGTTTACCGTTGGTCTACTCATAATATTCTTGTCCATCCCTTGGGCATTCTCACCTTTCACGAGTAGGCCTTATCTCCGGCCCTTTTAGTTTGGTCTATTGCCCCCTTACCACTTATTTTCTTCTTCCTATTTACGCCCTAACTGCAGCATATTCTTTGTCTGAGGACGACCAAACGTTTGCGGATCGACCGCAGGTACGTACATTCCCGCTGCTTAAAGGTACCGCTTTTTCTTTTAGTGTCGATGCCGCCTCGGAGATTAAAGCCATGAGCCATCGCCGGGTCTTTTTTATGCTCAAAGGCACAAATTAAAAAAAAGTGAAAAAAGTTCTTGACTCTTACCTTACGTCATAGCCTACCTTTGTCGGAACAATGGATAATGACCTGACAGCATACACGGTAAAGAAGCTTGCGAAGGCGGCCGGTGTGAGTGTGCGCACGCTCCATCATTACGATCGGATTGGTCTGCTCAAACCATCGATCCGCACCGCTGCAGGGTATCGGCTATACGGCAAAAGTGAGCTGCTGCAGTTACAGCAAATCCTTTTCTACAAGGAGCTGGATTTCGGACTAAAGGAAATCGCCGCATTGATCAACCGTCCGGATTTTGACTTGATAAGTGCACTGGAAAGTCAAAAGCAGCTGCTGAAAGCACGTCGGAAGCGTATCGACCGGCTCATGTCGACATTGGATAAAACTATTTTACATATCAAAGGAAAGATCAAGATGAACTACGAAGAATTGTACGAGGGGCTCCCAAAGGAGCAGGCCACCGCATGGCGAAAGGAAGCCTTGGCGAAATGGCCAGATCAGGTAACGCACTCGGAGCAGGTACTTGTCGGCATGGGCAAGGACGAGTTTGAGAAATTAAAGAGTGGCTTTAAGGAAAACTGGGAAACATTGGCCTACTTTTGCAGTCAGGGTATAGATCCCGTTTCCGAACCGGTTCAACAGGAGATTGACAAGCACTATCACTATATCCTGCGGTTTTGGGGTAAACCGGGCGATCAGGTAGAAGCTTACAAAGGACTTGGAGAACTCTACATGGCTGATCCCCGTTATACCGAAGTTGGAGGGGTAGCGTTCGGCCGGTTTTTGAAACAGGCGATTGACCACTATTGCAAATAAAAGCGATTTTCGCTTAGTTTGCAGTCCGATAACTGCAAAATATATGTCTGTGCTTTTCAGCCCCTTGACCATTAAGGGGGTTACCTTGAAAAATCGACTGATCGTGTCGCCCATGTGCCAGTATTCGTCTGTGGATGGATTCGCTGACGATTGGCACCTGGTGCATTTGGGAAGCCGGGCGGTAGGAGGGGTGTCCCTGGTCATCTCCGAAGCTACGGCGGTTTCTCCCGAGGGTCGGATCTCCCCGTATGACCTGGGCATCTGGAAAGATGAGCACATCGAAAAGCTAGCGCAGATCACCACTTTTATTAAGGGACGACGATGCGTGCCAGGTATCCAGCTCGCGCACGCCGGCCGGAAGGCCAGCACAGCCGTACCTTGGAAGGGCAGGGGAAGGGTGACCGAAGAAGAGGGGGGATGGGTGCCGGTAGCGCCATCGGCCGTAGCATTTGCGGACTATTATCCGATGCCTGTGGAATTGGACCGCGAGGGCATCCACAAAGTTATCGCCGACTTCACCGAGGCGGCAGCGCGCGCGTTCCGCGCAGGCTTTCAGGTTGCTGAAATTCATGCGGCGCATGGTTATTTGCTACACCAGTTCCTTTCGCCATTGAGTAATCAGCGGGAAGACGACTATGGTGGACCTTTTGAAAACCGCATCCGGTTGCTGCTTGACGTCGTTGCGGGCGTAAAGTCGGCATGGCCGGCAGATTTACCTTTATTTGTCCGAATTTCGGCTACGGACTGGGCGGAGGATGGCTGGAATGCTGACGACTCCGTACGGTTGGCAACGGTATTGAAAACGGCAGGTGTAGACCTAATCGATGTATCAACAGGCGGGTTGGTGAGCTACCAGCAGATTCCGGTGGGACCAGCCTACCAATTGCCTTTTGCCGCCAGAATCAAAAAAGAAACGGGCATCTTAACTTCCACCGTTGGCTTAATAACAGATGCCGCACAGGCGGAAGCGATTTTAGCCAATGGAGATGCCGATGCGGTAATGATGGCCCGGGAGTTCCTACGTAATCCCTATTTTCCTTTGCGGGCGGCTGCTGACTTGAAAGCCGATGTTACATGGCCTGTACAGTATGAACGGGCGAAGCCGCAATAACGATAAAAATGGACAATCATCTGAAGGGGGTACTCATGGCCCTGTTAGCGGCCACGTTGTGGGGAGTGTCAGGAACCTGTGGACAATTTTTGTTTCAAGAGCGGGCAATGGCCGTGGAATGGCTGATGGCCGTACGTATGCTAGGCGCCGGTATACTGCTGTTGTTGGTGGCTTTGTTACGGAAGGATCGCCACATGTGGTTGATTTGGCGGGATAGGAGCGATCGCCGACGTTTGCTTATTTTTGGCATCCTAGGTATGCTCACTGTGCAGTATTCCTACTTTGCAGCGATCAAACACTCTAATGCGGCAACGGCCACCATTCTACAATTTTCGGCTCCGGTATTGATTGCTATTTACCTGGCCGTTCGATACGGCAAGCGTCTCAACGCAATGGGATACCTCGCTATTTTTCTTGCGGTGCTGGGGACCTTCCTCTTGGTGACCCACGGTAATATCCGCTCGTTGAGTATATCACCGTTGGCTTTTGCGCTGGGAATGGCATCGGCGGTAAGTCTGGCCTTATATACTCTGATGCCGGGCAGATTGCTCGACAAATACAGTGCCCTGAGTGTTATTGGCTGGGGGTTGTTTATTGGAGGCGTGGCGATCTCGTTGCTTAGGCCGCCATGGGATGTGGCAGGCATTGAATGGGATGAATATACCTACGCAAACACCCTATTTGTCGTCTTGTTCGGTACGTTAGTGCCGTTTTACGTATACCTGAAAGCCGTCCAATTGATCGGTGGGCAAAAGGCCAGTTTACTTACCTCAGCCGAGCCGCTTTCTGCCACGCTGCTCGCGGTGTTGTGGCTGGGCGTTTCCTTCCAGGCGTTGGATTGGCTGGGAGCGCTGTTGATTGTTAGTACCGTATTCCTGTTATCTGTGGGTAAAGTATCTGGGGATCATTCCTGACTTAAAAAAGTTTGACGCGTAAATTCGTGACCAGGATGTATAAAGGAATGAGTCCGAATGATATCGCCAGAAAAATTCCCACACGGATATAATTCAGGACACGCCACTGAGCTGTACGGGCGAGCAGGTCTGTGTCTGTTGCCGGAGATGCCGCGATTTTTTGAAAATCGATGATATTCGGCGCAAAATACGTGAGCGTCCAAACACGTACGGCGACGTGAAGTAAAAGCAAAAGTAATAACCAGTTTCGGACCGAATCTATCTTCCAGCAGAAGATGAGCGCCAATAAGAAAGTAAGCTCATGCAATGAGTGAATGACGATCCAAAAGGCTTTCAGGTTAAGTCCGTATTTTCCCCCTAACAGCGACAGCGATTCTGGCGGGGAGACGGTCCATTGGGTACGATGACCGCCGTTTCAAATACTTAGGCGCCATTCATCAGGAAATAGGCCAGTATGGTAATGGACAGCCATATCTCAGCCCTTGTCAGGTAATTTGCAGTTAGTTGCTCCATCTTAATTATCCGTATGTAAGCTTTCTATGGTTTCATTCATAATTTGTATAGCCGACCGAAAATACCTTTCAAGTACGTCGAGTTCTTGATCCGAGAAGGAGCTAACCAATGCGGTTGTTTTCCTGTCAAGTTCTGAAAACAAAGGCCGCAGCAGTTTCATAGCTGTTTCCGTTCGGGGGACAATGATTACCTTACGTCGGTCGTGTTTGTCGAATTCCCGCTTGGCCAGGTTCTTCTTCTCCAGTCGGTCTACCAAGCCTGTGACGGCTCCGGTGGTTAAGCCCGTCAATTTAGAAAATTCCCCTGCGGTTATGGCTCCCCGCTCGATTAGTAATCCTAGGTACTTATGGTCGGTACCCGAAAGGCCCGCCTTGCGGGCAATCGCTTCATGCATCAAGATGGACGTATCCGAGTAACGTCTGCCTAACGTGCGGAATTCGTGTATCTTTTTTTTATGGTAAGAGGTCTCCACAACTATTTTTGCTAAAAAGTATCTTATTTGCAAAGATATATATTTTAAGTATTAATGGAAGAAATAAAAAAGCGAATCAGAAGAAATACTAAGTTTGTACGATCGTGCTAAACATATGAAGGATTATAAAGAATATTTTATCATACCCGCTGAGCCCGAATTGCTTTATTTAGCGTTAACCACGGCCGAAACCATTCGGCTCTGGACAGGCGACGAGGTGGTAATGACCGCTGAACCGGGTACGGAGTTTTCACTTTGGGATGGGGCGATCGTAGGTAAGAACTTATCCTTTGAGCAGGGTAAGAAAATCGAGCAACAATGGTATTTTGGCGAACAGGACGTACCTTCCATCGTGACCATCAAACTTCATCCGCACAAGCACGGAACTTCCATGGAGGTGAGGCAGACCCATATTCCCGATGAAGATTACGATGATATCATAGATGGCTGGCGGACGGTATACGCGGCTTCGCTCATTGATTTTTATACGGAGTGACCTTGTAGATTCTCCTTCAGTGAGCGTCACTTCCACGCCTAAGCAAATTTTTTATTTTATATGCATTATCGCCGGCTCCCGTCAGAGGATGTTAGCGGGATATCCAAATTATTCGTAGGCTACGTATCCTTATAGAGGTACATAACGGGTACGGAGAGGTCGGAATTGCATTCGTTACCTAGTGCCATTACAGTATAGGTGCCGGCCTCTGACACGGTGAGTTGTTGATCATGAAAACCGTTTATCGGTTCGCTATTGCGGAACCAGAGGTAGGACAGGGCGTTCGTGGCATTCGCACGTAACACGACCGAGCTACCCGGCACAATGTGCACGGATTGCTCAATCTGTGCGGAAACAGGGAGTGCCATGTACAGCATCAGTAAGCACCCAATGTATTTAATCCCGGGAATCGCCATTATTTCTGCCTTCCACAATCCTCACCGCCGAAGATTTTGAATCTTGAGAAGTGTGTAATTCATGTATTAGACGTATCTATGGATTGGCCTGAATGGAGATCGTTGGCTTGCCCGGTTTGGGAGTGAAAGTAGATGATTGCGTAGCTACAACTGAGCCATCTGAACCGCTCGTACTATTGGCGTAAGCTTGTACGGCTACGCCACCGCCTAGAAGGGCGTTTGTGCTAGCGAATTTAAGGTATACGATAGAATTGGCTACGAGTGTGTTTGAAAATATCAGTTGCTGCCAAGCAGTTGCAGTGCCCACTGTGCTAGATGCCGTCAGTGTTGTGAAATCTGATAGGTTGGAATTTACGGAAAGAAGCGGTTGAGTTACGGTTGCTGAATTTCCAAGGCCTGATGTTGTCCCGTTTCGTTGCGCATCCGCATACACCCGTTGACCATACCCCTTCTTCACCGCTCCAAACAGCAGCAATATCACCGAAAAAAAGCGGAGCGAACGGAAAGATACGGATAGGACGAGAGGGTACATATCAATTCATAGGTGTGTGCAACAAGAGGTGGAGTTAAGGTAAATGTAATAAGTATCTGCCTCGCAAAAATAGGCGATCGTTTAAGTTCATATTCCGTTCATTTTATTCATATTCCTTTCAGTTATATGAATGCTTTAGGCGTCGGGCACGTGGATTAATAAAGCACCCCAACCGGTGCCAGACTGTGGTGCATGATGGAGGAGTCAGGTGGCGCTCAGCGGGCTATCTCAGTGCGGTCACCGTGCGGCATATCGCACTGTTACAGCAAGGTGAACGCCCGCGGACCGCTCTGTGACAGCGTGGTTATGCGGAGCAGTCTAAAAGCAGGCTGGCAACAGATAGACAACCGGTACAAACTCTGTATAAAAAATTTTTAAAAAACGGTGAAAAACCCTTACCTTTGTCCCTCGTGAAATTTGGAGTACATTGCTTCAGGACGAAATGCCCCAAGCCCGGAAATCTTTCCGATACGCACTTCATTTCTAACCGTTTTAGGCCCGTTGAGGGCTTTTTTTATGGATATATTGACAGCTTTATCAACGTAGCAAACCATCAACAACAGGATAACGAATGACTAACTACAGCAAACTTCCAGCAATTTTGTTATTGGAAGACGGAACCGTCTACCATGGCAAGGCGGCAGGAAAAATTGGTACCACGACGGGCGAGATCTGTTTCAATACAGGCACCACGGGTTATCAGGAGATTTTTACCGATCCATCGTACTATGGGCAGATTATGGTGACCACGAATGCGCATATTGGTAATTATGGCATAGCGGGGGAGGAATCTGAATCGAACAAGATTCAGATTGCCGGACTGGTCTGCAAGAATTATAGCATCAATTACAGCCGAAAAATGGCTGACTCATCGATCCAAACCTATTTCGAAGAGGGCAACCTGGTGGGTATTTCGGATATCGATACCCGTTCACTGGTACGCCATATTCGCGACAAGGGCGCCATGAACGCCATCATTTCTTCGGAAATATTGGATATCGATACCTTAAGGGACGAATTGGCCAAAGTGCCTTCGATGGCCGGATTAGAATTGTCGTCTGTGGTGACGACCGACACCCCTTATTATTATGGCAACGAGGATGCGCCGCTTCGCGTAGCCGTGCTAGATCTGGGAATCAAGAAAAATATCCTGCGTAATTTCGATGCTAGAAAAGTGTATGCGAAGATTTTTCCGGCGAAGACTACGTTTGCTGAAATGGATGCTTGGGGTGCCGACGGCTATTTTATCTCGAACGGTCCCGGTGATCCTGCAGCCATGGATTATGCCATACAAACGGTCAAGGATATCGTGGCAGCTGATAAGCCGCTTTTTGGGATTTGTTTGGGACATCAATTGCTGGCATTGGCCAACGGCATCCGTACAAGGAAGATGTTCAACGGTCACCGTGGCATTAACCATCCGGTGAAGAATATCGTAGCCGACCGGTGTGAGATCACCAGCCAAAACCACGGTTTCGGGGTCGTGGCTGAAGACATCGAGCAATCGGATAAAGTAGAGATCACACATGTTAATCTCAACGATCATTCCATTGAGGGAATCCGAATGAAAGGCAAAAATGCATTTTCGGTGCAATACCACCCTGAATCGTCGCCCGGTCCGCATGATTCGCGTTACCTGTTTGACGATTTTGTTCAATTAATGGAGCGGGGAAAATTGGAGTTGGCGAATTAAAAGTTGAAAGTTGATTGTATCGTTCAATTTTCAATTAAACAAGGATTTTCAATTTTCAACTAAATATAATTACCTTTGGAGGTGTGTTGCTTCGTGTAAATGTGACACTAACTTTGAAAGCTATCGTAATAGTAACCTTTTAAAATAAAAGAAATACATGAGTTTGATCATCGACGTACATGCGCGGCAAATACTGGATTCGCGCGGTAATCCTACCATCGAGGTAGATGTGACTACTGAAAATGGATTCGTTGGCCGTGCGGCCGTTCCATCGGGTGCTTCCACAGGTGTACATGAGGCCGTTGAATTGCGGGACGGAGACAAGGCAAAATATCTCGGAAAAGGAGTTTTGAAAGCGGTTGAAAACGTGAATACCAAAATTGCGGAAGCGCTTCAAGGCATCGATGTTTTCGAACAGAACGCTATCGATAAGGTGATGATTGATCTCGATGGGACCGAAAATAAGGGCAATTTGGGTGCTAATGCGATCTTGGGCGTTTCCTTGGCCGTGGCTAAAGCGGCTGCGCAGGAAAGTCGGCAGCCGGTCTACCGGTACATCGGCGGTGTGAATGCCAACACATTGCCGATTCCAATGATGAACATCATCAATGGTGGATCGCACTCCGATGCACCGATCGCGTTTCAGGAATTTATGATCATGCCGGTAGGCGCACCTTCGTTTTCTGAGGCATTGCGTTGGGGTGCAGAAGTATTCCACAACCTGAAAAAGATTTTGCACGACCGGGGGTTATCTACCGCTGTCGGTGATGAGGGTGGGTTTGCGCCTGCTTTTGATGGCACTGAGGATGCCGTGGAAACCATTTTGAAGGCCATCGAAAAGGCGGGATACAAACCGGGTAGTGATATCTATCTGGCATTGGATTGTGCTTCATCTGAGTTTTACAAAGATGGCAAATACGATTACACAAAATTCGAAGGCGATAAGGGTGCGGTGCGCACAAGCGAAGAGCAAGCAGCTTACCTTGCTGAACTGACCGGCAAATATCCCATTATTTCCATCGAAGACGGCATGGCTGAAGACGATTGGGCTGGGTGGAAGGTCTTGACCGACAAGATCGGTGCAAACGTTCAATTGGTAGGAGACGACCTGTTTGTTACCAACACCAAAAGGCTGCAGCAAGGTATCGATACCGATACGGCGAATTCCATTCTGGTAAAGGTAAATCAGATCGGTTCGCTGACCGAAACGATCAATGCGGTATCACTCGCACAAACTAATGGATATACTTCAGTCATGAGCCATAGGAGCGGTGAAACGGAAGATTATACCATTGCCGATCTAGCAGTGGCGCTTAATTGCGGACAGATTAAAACCGGGTCGGCATCGCGCTCTGATCGGATCGCTAAATACAACCAATTACTCCGTATCGAAGAGGAATTGGGTAGCAGCGCGCGATTCTTGGGTAAAAGCTTCAAATTCGCAAAATAACGCGTTATCATAAGTCATTTTTAAAGGGAGGCTAGGAATACTGGCTTCCCTTTTTTGTTCGCAATCGTAATTGTTCCAGCTGGTCATAACTCCTGAAGACCGTAGCTAGATAAGGGGAGGCATCTAAGGCTTCTTTTTCTTCTGAGAATACACGGGTGGGGTGCTTGGAATGGAATGCCGTCCGCTTAGCAACGTTCGCGAGATAGGAATTATCAAGCGGTAACCCGCAATTTGAGGCTACGTTATGCAATAGAGCCTTCGGCCCATCGGCATAATTAAGGAGCGTGGTGAAACGATCTTCCGATACGACGTCTAGGTACATATCGAAATAACGTTCCAGTACCCGTGCGAGATAGCCATCCAAATCAGTCGAATACACCTCTTCGGGGTGAAATCCAAAAACCATCGGTTCAATCACACCCGGTACGGCGTGCATACCCCTGAGCTTCCGATGTGATCGCACCACCTCATCGGGCCGTCGGTAAAGGAGTATAAACGGAACCTCGGGATACAGGGCACGAAATTGTCGCCAAAAGAAAATATGCCAGCTATCCAATTTAATAACAAGGTGCTGTTCAAGACCCGTGCGTTGCTGTCCATATAAACGAATGGCGGCTGCCAGCGTTTCGGCGACAGAAAAATTCGGCGGAGTTTCGGTTTTAAAGGGTAATCGAATAATGTCATCGAAAAACGGAACTTCAGCTAGGCTGATGCAGTGAGGGTGTAGTCCCAGCAGCTGTGAAAGCAGGGTAGAACCGCATCGCGAAACATGGAAGATAAAAGCCGTGGGCTGAATATGCGGCAATGTCCTGCTCCAGTCCGCCAGCAAGTCGAGGGAGCTCGCTGGTCGGAAACGGCAGGAGTTGGCAGCTTTGCTAAGGCCTTTGACCAAGGTTTCATCGAAAAACGGATCGGTGAACGGGATGTCTTTCAGTTGAATCCATTCGCACCAAATGCCGGACTTTCCGGCGCGGAGGCGAGAGGGATACCAATCCCGGATCGGCGATATGCCGCGCTGCAAATCGGCAATTTTGACTATTGGTTCATTCATAGATCCTTTTCCAATTGATCCGCAAGTTGTGTGGCAGTAGGGGTGTTCTGTAGTCGCAATGCCGCAATTACCTGCTTTTGTTTCTCGAGATCAATTTTCTCTTCTTTCGTCTGTATATCGGCACGGCTGAACAACTCTCGCAACCAATCGTTTACCAGGCAATCTATTACCAGATGAATGCGGTCGGTGTCTCCTTTGTTACTTGCCCGATGGATGAGGTTAGCGTTGATGTACCAACACGCACCTGGCTGCATATCCAAGCGGGTATCTTCCACGTAAAACTCCACCTGCGGGTTGGTTACGAGCGGAAAGTGAAGGCGGGCCTCTCCTTTTTCGAACGCCAGTTCGTGATCGCGGTGCGGCTTGATATCAGCACCGGCTTTTAAATTCAGAAATCGTACGGACTGTACGGGGCAATCCAACGAACGAACCAAGGCGGCAACAGCCGGAAAGTGCTGCATGTGAACAGTATCAGCATAAGTCACTCTTCCCAACAGGTCGGCAACCGGAGTGTCATGGCCACCGGGTGACCGTAGCGGCAGCACGTTCCACTCGCCGTGATAATGTGCCTGGTTGAAATGGGGTTGCCAGTTTGTGGCATAAGAATCGATTTCGGTCTTTATCATAGGAGAACAGACCAGCGGTAGTCGGGCAAAACATATTATGCTCATATCCACAGCGATTTTTGAAGTACCTGCACTTGGTTCCGGTTTTTGGCGTCCATTTTGAGATAGAGGTTGCTGACGTGGTATTTAGTTGTACTAAGGGTGATGCAGAGCCGCTCAGCGATTTCTTTGTTTGTTAACCCTTCCCAAATGCACTGCAAAACTTCAATTTCGCGATCGGTAAGCTCATATTGATTTTTTAAGGTATCTATCATGCTTTTTTTCATGTCGTTCTTGGCCGGGATATCGACAAAGCCATTTTTAAGACGACATGATTCGGCTTCTTTGATTTCCAAGGCGTTGAAGTAGTTGTCAAGCTCTCTACGGTACCGTTCGTTTTCATGCTGTAGCGACCTTGCTTTAAAGATGATCGCAAAACTAATGCTGATGATTTCAAGCGCGCTCACCAATCGGAACGTGGTGATGTCAAATGCGGAAAAAGCCATTGAATCGATGCGGGTATTTAATAGGTATAACAACCCAATCACCATGACAAAGCCGAGCGAAAGCAGGAGGAAGCGAGCATAAACATCTGTACGGAATCTTTTTGCAGCCACGTATAGGCAGGTCAACGGAAAAACGAAACAAGAAGTGTAAATGATCGCATAAACAATTGTACTCTTCGTAAACACGTAAACGACAGAGGCGGCCAGCATAAGCAGGGAAATCAGCACATATACCCTTTTGAAGCGATTGAAAGAGGTGTTAAGATCCAGGAAGTAATAGGTGAATGGTACGGAAACGATGGACGTCAGTATGCTGAATAACATGGTTGGGTAATCCATGTTCCAGCGGCCAGCGGAGAGATAGAAAAACATCCCGTCTTCGTAAAGGAAAGAAAGAAACGTGAAGAATAAAAGGGTGCAATAGGCGACGAACCGTTTGTCTTTGAAGATGAGATAAAAGACAAGGTTGAATATCAACGACATCAGCGCGAGCCCGTAGTACAGTCCGATGCGAAGCATTTGCAGTGATTCCGATTGTGTAAATGCGTGTCTTTCCCTTAGTTGTACCGTTATCACTTGTGGAACGTGATTATCTAGTTGCACGTAATATAGGGAATCGTTTGGAATGAATTCGTATTGAGGGAAGCGGGAGCGATTTGTAAAACCCGATTGGTTCACCGTACTGCTGGGTATGATGGTCGGCTTCCCGTCCCGAGACACGTAAAATTTATAGTCATGGATACGTGCCGATGGGATCTGGAAGACCACCGATCTACCCAATAGGGCTTGAGGGATTACGCCGCGGATCCACGTATAACCCTGCGTATCCTGTGCGACCGACAGAGATTGGTTTCCTGCAATCGCCTTAAATTTAAGATTATTTACGACAGATGAGGACCTAGCTTCGGACGCTGCCTTGACAACAAAAGCTGAACAAAAAAAAGAAAAAAAGACAACACCGATACGGAAGAAAGTACTGCTTTTCATGGCTGGTAGACAAACGGTAGTGAATTTCATGCAAAAGTAGGATTATTCCCGCAAGGTTTTGATAAATACTAGACTAAAGTATAGGTGTTTTTTAGGAGCGTTTGGCTAGTTTTGCCGTCTATCAATATCAATCAATAATACATATTAATAAACTAATGGAAGGACATCTACCGCACAGCTTCTTCGTTGATCGCTCATTGCAACACTCTCCTAATATCGCGTCGTTATACGTAGCCTATTTGAACATACTAACGACGCGTTGATATGCTATTGCCTAGACGTAATTTTTTAAAGGGGATGGGCATCGCCGCATTGACGGCTTATCTGTCTGATTCGTCGTTGGTGTTTTCCTCGACTTCTTTTTCCGCCGTATTGCATATTGGCGGCATAGCCAATGATCTACTTAAGCTGCCGCAGGGTATCCATGGAATGCTGTTGCACGAAGCCGAAAGAAATCTGGAAACGCTCCGCTTAGGCGCCAGTGAACTTTGGGTGGTGGAAGACGACCACCTGGTACTTCTCCCTAATGGAGTTGGCGGCCGTTATGACGTTGCGGCAACGGGAAATAAAAGCCCATATCTCATCCGTCAGATTGGCCGATGCCGAACGGCAATTTTTGGATTGACGCTGGATAACCAGATTTCCGGCATCGCAAACGGAATCAAAGCAGCCATGGTTAAATCGGATAAGCTTAGGCAACTAACCGGGTGTAAACAGGTCTACTGTATGGTATCGGGACCGGCCTTCAATAAACCTTTGGTTAAGCAGATAATAGCGGAAAGCCGAGGCGTGGATCAGTGGTTCATACCTACGGCGTCCGAAATGCGAAAAGCCAATCAGCTTGTCAACATGAAAGATGCGGACGGCAATTATGTGCTTGTCAGTCTAAATGAAACAGACTTATGCAGTTTCCAACGGATAACTCATCAAGACAGGGGAACAATAATTGTAGATTCAAGGATTCGCGTATAGTCAGCAAACCAAAAGATTAACAGAACAAAACAACAGATTACTTAACCATAAATTTGATTTGAAATGGAAACACTAATGGCATTTATTGCGTTATTCGGAGGCAACTTCGCACCCCGGGGTTGGGCGTTTTGTCAGGGGCAGATTTTGTCTATCGCGCAGAATTCAGCCTTGTTTTCGCTGTTGGGAACTACTTACGGGGGGAATGGCCAGACCACGTTTGCCTTGCCCGATCTGCGCGGACGCGCGCCCATCGGCGCGGGACAGGGGCCCGGGCTTCCACCTTATTCGCTTGGACAACTCGGCGGGGCGCCGACCACGACGTTATTGATTACCAATATGCCGGCACATAACCACCTTGCGACCGTCAACGGACTGCAGGCAACCCCAGCAGCCAGCACGGCGGCCGCTACGACCAATATTCCCGGGCCGTCGCTCGTACCGGCTGTATTGCCGAGGATTGGAAGTGGCCCGAGCGCAACAAGCATCAAGGGATACGCACCGGCGGATAATACGACAACACTGGCTGCCGGTACGGTAACAGGTAGTGTGACCATAGAGGTGGCAGGCGGCAGCCAACCGTTCAGTATCCAAAATCCCTACCTTGCGATGAATTACATCATAGCCGTCGAAGGGATTTTTCCATCCAGGAATTAACGCGCATCGGCCAGTACCATGAAGCCTGCATTGACCGTTGGACTGTTGACCCCGTATTCGGGTGTTTATCCACACTATTCTGCCCATTTGATCACGGGCTGGCTATTGGGGATGGGCCTCGATCCCGCACGGCAGCAGACGGTTCAGTTTATTCCCGAATATACGCACCAGGGCGGCGAAAAGGCCGTCGAGGAAGCAGCCCGGAAGCTGCTGTTTTTTAACCAGGTCAATGTGCTTTCCGGTTTGGTGAGTTACAAGACGGTGCCGGGAATGATACCGCTGATCGAAAATAGCGGTAAACCCGCCTTTTTCTTCGATATGGGTGAATACGTGCCGTATTTTTCCTACCTCAGCCCGGATGTGTTCTACGCGTCTCACCAGTTGTGGCAATCGCAGTATGCCCTCGGGCAATGGGCGCAGCGCACTTTTGGCGATGGCGGGCATATGGTGGCACCGGTTTACGAAGCGGGGTATCACCTAAATAGTGCCTTCCAGCAGGGCATGGCGGCGGCGGGAGGATCGAGGTTGGCATTTTCGGTATTGCCGTTTGAGCCCCACGACCCGCTGAAATTGGACTTGGGTGAGCTGTTTACGAAATGGAAAGCCGATCCACCTGCTTACGTGCACGCGATTTTCTGTGGCAGCATGGGCACGCAGTTTCTGCGCCAATGGGCGGATAGCGGCTTGAACGGACACATTCCTCTGTTGGTGCAGGAAACGATGGCCTATGATGATATGCTGGACGACGTGCAGGGCGCAAACCTCACCTTTTATGCCGCACAGACATGGCTTCGCGAAGACGAAAGCCAAGCTAACCGATTGTTCGTTAAGGCGTTTGAGCAGGCGGCGAAGCAACCAGCAAACGTGTTTGCCCTAATGGGATATGAAGCGGGCCTGGCCTGGCGCGAAGTGCTTCCCCATGCGCGCAAGGGACATTGGGACGCTGTGAAAAGCCAGCTGCGGGCCGGCACCATCGAGGGGCCGCGCGGCGAACGGACGTTTTACCCCCTTTCGGGGAATGCACGGCCAAACGTAAGCGTGGTGAAAACGACCACTGGAAATAACAGAAAAAAAATAATTGTCGATCAGCAAAAAGGTGTGTCATTCGACGCAAGTGAGCTAGAGGTCATCCACCGTGAAACCGTTACGGGCTGGCAAAATCCTTTTCTCTGCATTTGACGTTTTACCGGAAGATCATGCCTTCCAAGACTTCTACCATGATGAAAAAACTTCTACTATTCGTTGTCGGACTTTGCTCCTTTTTGGGGAGTTATGCGCAATACACGAGCACAGTCATTAACCCCGGAGGTTCACAAACTGCTTTGGCAAAAGACGCTTCTGGCAATGTATACGCGGTGCGTGCCGTTTCGGGTGCTTACACCGTAGTGCGGTATTTGGGTGGCGAGGGAACGCCCCAAGTCTTGAATCCGGCGCTGACCCTCTCCACTGCGGGAGTAGAAATGCCCTGGGGGCTTGCCGTTAATTCGCGGGGCGATGTGTATATCAGCAACCCGAACCCATCTAACGACTGGGAGATCATTAAATTGACGGCACCGGGATATATGGCATCTACTATCCAAAGCGGACGCTACTTTTCCACCTTGACGGTAGACCATAACGACAACATCATTGCAGCCGAATTCCTCGATCCTTCACCGGGGACCTTGGGCGACGGCGATGAACAGTATCGCATTGTAAAATACGCCGCTGCTAATGAACTCGGCCCCGGTACGGTGCTGGGCAGCATCCCGTTCCCCCATCCAGATAACGAAGACATTAGCTATCCGGTTGCAATGGTGGTCGACGCCGAGGATAACATCTACATCACGGATTTTTTGACCAACGACCCGGCTCCCGGTACGGCAAACGATGGTGGACGGCTGATTAAGTTGGCAACCCCGGGATACTCCACGCAGGTAATCAGCACAGGAAAGAGTATTTCGGCGCTGGCCGTGGATGCTACGGGCAACTTGTATTCGGTTGAGGTGACCAGTGCTACCGCGGCGCAGGTAGTGCGGTATAACTTTCCTGTCGAATCCAATGCCACCGGCACTACTTTATACGCTGGTTTGGTCAGCTCATCCGAAAACTATTTTTTCCCGTGGGGCATGGTGGTAACCTCCGGTGGACGCATTTATGTGAATGACGCACAAGACGACGCCGGCACACCTGAGCCAGCTGATGGCCGGTACCTGCGCTTGGCCCCACCGAATCAGGTACCCACGGACATCGCGCTTAGCAATGCTACCGTGAACCAAAGTGACGGTATCAACGCCGCAGTGGGTACACTCAGCACGACGGATGCCGATGCGGACAATACGTTTATCTATACATTGGCGACGGGCACCGGTGATACCGATAACGCGAGTTTTAATATTAGTGGCAGCTCGTTGCGTGTAAACGATGCTGCCGGTCTTGCTGCGGGCAGTTACGCCGTTCGCATCCAGACGGATGATCAAAACGGCGGTACATTCCAGAAGCCGTTCACGATTACCGTGGTAGACGATATAGTGCCGTCCGGCTATTCGGTGTCGATAGATCAAGCAGAAATTACACTAGCCAACCACGCTGCCCTGAGTTTTACGTTTACCGGGGCAGAAGCCGGAGCCAGTTTTAATTACACGATCACCAGCAGCGGTGGAGGCACACCGGTGACGGGCAGCGGGCCAATCGCCGCTACTGGCGAACAGATAACGGGAATCGACGTGTCGGGCTTGTCCAATGGTACACTTACGTTGAGCGTGACGCTCACCGATGCATCCGATAACGCGGGCGCCCCAGTCACGGATAACGTGACCAAGAGCGTCAATTACCTGCCAGAAATCACCACCACCGGCGGGATAACCACGTTCACGGAGCCAGTGAGCGGTAGCCCCACGCCAGTCTCGATAGATGGCGGACTAACCGTAAACGATGCCGACAACGTGACCTTGGCTTGGGCCACGGTAGCCATTACCGGCAATTTCCAAGCCGTTGAAGATGTGCTTGGCTTTACCAACGACGGTGTTAACATGGGTAATATCACGGGCAGTTACAATTTGGCTACCGGCACACTGACGCTCACATCAGCCGGTGCCACGGCAACATTGGCCGAGTGGGAGGCCGCCCTCCGGGCCGTCACCTATAGCAATACTTCAGGGAATCCGGATGTCGCTACGCGTACGGTCAGCTTTGTGATAGGCGACGGAACCGATGACAGCGCACCCGCGACTAAGTCAGTCGCTGTGGTGGCCGTGAATTCAGCGCCGGTGATAACGGCTCCGGCCTTGATAACTGTTACCGAAGATGTAGCAAGAGCCATTACAAGCATCAGCTTCAGTGATGCGGACGCGGGAGCGGCGCCGACCACGGCTACCTTCTCGGTTACGACCGGGTCGCTGTCGGCGACCAGTGGAAGCGGTGTCACCGTTGGCGGAACGGCCAGTGCTTTGACATTGATCGGTACAATCGCAGACATCAACGCTTTTATTGCATCGTCGGGGATTACGTATACCCCGCCGCCTAACGCAACCGGCGATGTGACACTGAATGTAACGATAAACGACAACGGCAATACGGGAACGGGTGGGGTCCAGCAGGATTTCGGAACGGTTACCCTTCAGATTACGGGTGTCAACGACGCGCCTGTGGTGACCGTACCGGCCACCATCGCGGTGGATGAGGACGTACCGGCGCCGCTCACCGGCATCAGCTTTTCCGACGTGGATGCGGGCAGCAGCCCCGTTGCCGCCACCTTCTCGGTGGCCAACGGAACGCTCACGGCGGTAACAGCCGGCGGCGTGACGGTTGCCGGATCGGGAACGAGTGGACTGGTGCTTACCGGATCGCTGGCCGACATCAATACCTTTGTTGCAATAGGCAGTGTGACGTATATTACCGCACTGGATGCGACCTCGAACGTGGTGCTGACCGTGAATATAAACGATAACGGCAATACGGGAACAGGCGGGGCACAGCAGGATACCCAAACCATAACCCTGGTCGTGACGGCGATAAACGATGCTCCGGTGAATACCGTGCCCGGCGCTCAATCGGTCGACCAGGACGGGATACTGGTGTTCAGCGAAGGCAACGGCAATGCCATTTCGGTAGCCGATGTCGATGCCGGAGGAGGTACCATACGGGTAACGCTGACGGCCACGAATGGCCTGCTAACGCTGTCAACGACCACGGGATTAAGCTTCTCGGTAGGCAGCGGAACGGCTAGCGGAACGATGACTTTCGAGGGTAGCATTGCAGATATCAACCTTGCGCTTGCAGGGCTTTCGTTTGCCCCAACAAGCGGCTACAACGGAACCGCTAACCTGCAGATTATCACCGATGATCTTGGGTTGACTGGGTCTGGCGGTGCGCAGACCGATACCGATGTCATCGGTATCACCGTCAACCCCATCAATCCGGTGGTCACGGCCGTCGGTTCGGCTACACCGGATGGTTTATATAAAATAGGAGATGTGATTTCCCTGACGGTAACCTTCGACCAGGCCGTAACGGTAGACGAAAGCGGAGGTATGCCCACTCTATTGCTCGAGACTGGCAGTGTGGATCGTGAGGCTGCGTATATTTCCGGATCGGGATCGAATGCCCTGTTGTTTCACTATACCGTTCAGGCGGGAGATGTGAGTGCCGATCTGGCCTACACCTCTACCGGGGCACTGGCGCTTAACAGTGCCACAATACGGAACAGCGCAGGAGTGGATGCGGCGCTGACGCTCCCCATGGTTGGCGGAGCGGGCTCAATAGCAGGTCAGCACGATCTTGTGATCGACGGTGTGGCACCTGCGGTTATCTCCGTGGCCGTCCCAACCGACGGCTACCATGTGGAAGGCGATCCGTTGGACTTTACCGTGCGTGTCAGTGAAAACGTTACCGTCGATGTGTCTGGCGGAACGCCCTACCTCGACGTGACGATCGGCACGGTCACTGTACCGGCGAGTTACGTAAGTGGCTCGGGCAGCAATGCATTGGTCTTCCGCTATATGGTCCAAACCGGGGATACGGATTTGGACGGCATTGCCGTGGGTGGTAGCATAATCCGGAATGGCGCGACAATCCGCGACGCCGCAGGTAATGATGCGACACTGGAGTTGAATAATCCTGAACCTACGGGTGGTGTGCTGATATACGCGGTATATCCGTCAGCGGCGCTTTCGACCACGGCTGTACCGCTGGTAAACGGTGCTTTTACGGTAACCGCAACCTTCAGCGAAGCCGTGACTGGCTTCACCGTGGGAGATTTCTCTGTCACAAATGCCGGACTGAGCGACCTGCAGACATCCGATAATATCACCTATACGGTATTGGTGACGCCCGTGGCCGACGGAGGGGTCAGTCTCTTGGTGCCCACAGAGGTAGTCGAGAACATTGCAGGCAACGGCAATACGGCTTCCAATGCGCTTAACTTAACGTACGATGGCACCGCACCGGTGGTTACTTCCGTGGATGTACCGACCGATGGTGCCTATCGCAGTGGCAATGTGCTCAACTTTAGGGTGCACTATAACGAAGACATACCTACAATCAGCGGTAGGCTGACTTTACCTGTGATCATTGGCAGTACCACCGTACAGGCGCACCTTATCGACACCACCCGCAACACCCTCACATTCAGCTATGCGGTGCAGGATGGCGAACTGGATACGAATGGCATCGAAATTGGGCCTGAGATCTTACTGGATGGCGGTGTGCTGCGGGACGATGCTGGCAACGACGCGACCCTTACCCTAGCTGGTGTAGGTAGCACGGACAACGTATGGGTCGATGCGGTGCCACCGGTGATCACTTCGGTGGATGTTCCGGCCGATGGATACCATGTGGAAGGCGATCCGCTGGATTTCACGGTGCATTTCAGTGAAGACGTTACGGTCGATGCGTCCGCGGGCACGCCTTATTTTGAAGTGACAATCGGGACGGCTACCGTGCAGGCGGCTTACGTGAGCGGATCGGGCACCGGTGCGCTGGCCTTCCGCTATGTGGTACGGGCCGGGGAGGCGGACCTGGACGGGATCGCATTGGGCGGTGATATGATCCTGAACGGCGGTACGCTCCGCGATCATGCGGGCAACGGGGCGTCGCTGACGTTACATAACGCGGCACCGACGGATCAGGTCTTTGTGTATTCGGTCCGGCCGACGGTTACCCTGTCTACGGAATCGGCATCGCCGGTGAACGGACCGTTCACCGTTACGGCGGCCTTCAGCGAGGCGGTTACCGGGTTTACGGTGGATGACATTACCGTCAGCAACGGCACGCCGGGTGATCTTCAGACCAGCGACAATATCTCCTATACGTTCCTGGTGACACCTGCCGTACGTGGCGGTGTTCAGCTTTCCGTGGCTGCCGATGTGGCGGTCAATATCGCAGACAACGGGAACGATGCATCGAATACCCTGGTTGTCCAGTTCGATGAAATCATCACGGGCATTACGCTGGAAGAGGGCAGCTTTGTGTACGACGGCACGGCGAAATCACTGGCCATCACGGGCACGCTGCCCGCGGGCACTTCGGTGAGCTACGGAAACAACAGCCGCACGGAGGTTGGCAGCCAGGAAGTGACGGCCACCATCAGCGGCGACAACTATGAGGATCTGGTGCTGACCGCAGAACTGACGATCACGCCTGCTTCCATCACCGGCGTCACGCTGGAAGAGGGCAGCTTTGTGTACGACGGCACGGCGAAATCACTGGCCATCACGGGCACACTGCCCGCGGGCACTTCGGTGAGCTACGGAAACAACAGCCGCACGGACGTGGGCAGCCATGAAGTAACGGCCACGATCAGCGGCAGCAACTACCGGACGTTGGTACTGGCGGCAGAGCTGACGGTGGCCCCATTGCCGGTCACGGTCACGGCGGCGGACAGGACCAAGGTCTTCGGCACGGATGACCCCGGACTGACCTACGGGGTGATCCCGGCACTGGTGGCGGGGGATGCCTTCACGGGAGAACTGGCCCGTGAGGAAGGCGAGGCTGTGGGTAGATACGTGATCACGCAGGGAACGCTGTCGCTCAGCGGTAACTATGCGATTACCTTCGTGGGAGCCGAGCTGACGATCACGCCTGCTTCCATCACCGGCGTCACGCTGGAAGACGGCAGCTTCGTGTACGACGGCACGGCGAAATCACTGGCCATCACGGGCACACTGCCCGAGGGCACTTCGGTGAGCTACGGAAACAATAGCCGCACGGACGTTGGCAGCCAGGAAGTCACGGCCACAATCAGCGGCAGCAATTACGAAACGCTGATACTGAAGGCCGGGTTGAAGATTACGCCTGCCGAACGTAGCATCGATTTCCCGCGATTGCCCGAGAAGACTTTTGGAGATGAGGCTTTCGATGCGGGAGCGACGGCCAGCAGTGGGGAGGTGGTGAGCTATACGAGCAGCGATCCAGGAGTAGCCGAGGTTAACCCGTCCGGCCGCATTACAATCAACGGTACGGGGACAACAACGATTACGGCGACCGTGCCGGCGAACGGCAATTACCGCAACCGCCCTGAAGTGAACCGCACCCTGGTGGTCGATAAATCATCCCAAACCATCGAGTTTGCTGAAGTAGGGGAAGTACATCGCGACGCGGGGACTGTCCAGCTGGATGTGTCGGCAAGCAGTGACCTGCCGGTTTCTCTCTCGGTTGACGATCCGGAAGTAGCTACCGTGGACGGCACCTCGCTTCACATCCACCGGCTGGGAACGGTGCGCATCACGGCTACCCAAGGAGGGGATGACAACCACAAAGCTGCCGGGCCGGTAACCATCACCGTGCGTGTGGTCGACCCCGCTGCTGAATTGCCGATGCGGGTGAGCAAGGTGGTTTCACCGAACGGTGATGGCATTAATGAACACCTGATTATTGAAGGTATCAAGGATTATCCCGACAACAAGGTGATGGTGTTCAACCGGAACGGTACGGTGCTCTATGAAGCAAAAGGATACAACAACGGCAGTATCGCCTTCCGGGGAGTCAGTACCGGGCAGCAGCGCTTGCCAGCGGGAACGTATTTTTATGTCGCAGAGATCCGGATAAACGGTCAATGGAAATATGAAAAAGGATGGTTTGTGCTTAGGTACTAGGGAATAGGGTCCCCTTGTTCACAGGTTCATAAAATCATAGGCTCACAACAAAGAAGTATATGAAACGGATTCAATGGTCAATGCTAACAGGTACGGTGCTGATGCTGTTGGCTATCACACTAAAGGCCCAACAGCCGCTCACTTACACCCAACATGGGCAGGTGAAGGCGGCTCTCAATCCAGCGGCCAGCTTAATGGCTCCCGATGGGGAAGTTTCAGTCATCGGCCGGCGGCAATGGGTGGGCATCGATGGCGCACCTACGGTATTCTGGGGAAGCGGACATTTCGGTATGCAGCACATCGGCGCGACAGGGGGTATCAACATCCGTCACGAAAGCCTCGCGGTAGAAAAACTTACCGAAGTGTCTGCTTTTTTTGCCAAAGCGGTGCGGATATCGGAGAAGGAGTACTTGGGATTGTCGCTCAACGCAGGGGTGAGCTACATGGCGGGAAATTATTCGGGACTTGATCCCCTTGACCCCACCGTACGTGAAGACATCCGGGAGACGGATGCGCTGGTGGGTTTCGGGATCATGCTGTACCGTCCTGAGAAATACTATGTAGGATTATCGCTTCCCCGTTTGATGCTTGGAAATCTGGGCTTGACGGGCGACTCGCGTTACAATTTTAGAAACGTTTACCACCTGACGGCCGGTGCATTGTTTGATCTGGGGACGGATTTCCAGTTCCGGCCATCGATATTGGTTACCTATTCGGAGAGCTTGCGTCCACAGGCCGAGGCATCGGCGATGTTCTTTGTGAAACGTGTTTTCGGAGTCGGATTGAATGCTCGTAGCTATGGTGACCTTGCAGGGATGGCACAGTTCAACTTTTCAGGTTTTGGCATTGGCTATAGCTATCAGTTCAATCCGAAGAACGAGCCGCTCAGCCGTAGCATCAACAACAGTACTCACGAAATCGGGCTTAGTTATCGTTTTGGGAATGCGGATAGACTATTGTAAAACATAAACGATTGGTTTCGAATTTGCTGAATTGTATTACCTTTGGGGGTGCTTCTACCATTCAGCTTACTGAGAAAATGGCGTTTTCCTATACGCTGCTGCATGGCGCTATTGCTTGCCGCATTGCGTGGGCATGGTCAGGAATATGCTATTACCAAACTTAAGTTGTTTCCCGATCGCGATGAGGTACTCGTCAAGGATGTATCGGTAGATAGCCTGGGCTTTATCTGGTTCTTGACCAATGGCGAGATCTATAGATATGATGGTTATCGCTCGTTGGATATTTTGAAAACCATTTCAGATCAACGGCTCACCGACGATATGCCCCAGCGCATTTTGATTGACTATCGGAATCGGCTGTGGATGGCGGGCAACGCCAACCTAAGTTATCTCGATCTAAAAACGTGGAAAGTACATGCGGTGGACTCAATCCTGCTGCCACCGATCCAGGACCGTGCGGTATATGCCATGGTGCAACTGGCCGACTCGACCGTTTTGGTCGCCTATGAAAACGGACACCTGCTCTTACTGAAAGGCGACCAGTATATACGGATCGACGAATTGTATGAACAAGGAAAGGCGGCAAGCAATAAAGTGTCGCCGCGGAGTATGACCTTCTGGAAGGGGAATATCTGGGTGGGTACAACGGGGGGAGGCTTACTGTCAATTGATCCGGGTCGGAATTGGCAAGCGCACTACCGTCAGCTCCCGGGCCTGCAAGCGTTGGTCAAGAATTTGGTTGCAAGGGGAGATACCCTGTTTCTGGACGTTTCCGAACCGGTTCACTACCGGCTTGAGAAGGGCGTGGTAACGCAAATTAAGCCTGTTGATTTTGCCATATCGGAAGACAAATACTATGTATTGAAGGAAGGTAACGGCAGGCATGCCTACGCCGACGACGAAGCGATCTATCTACTGGATGCAAACATCCGCCTTCGTCAACGATTGCCGATTCCCTCCAAACACCGATTCCGGACCACCTCGGTAAATCTAGTCGGGGAAGAGGCGCTATTGGGAACCGAAGAGGGGATTTTCGTGGCATATCCCAAAACGAGCGGTCTTTCGCAGCTTATTCCGGTCAATCCGGGCCGCAACAAGAGTACACGGGGAATTTATGTTTACCCGGACGGTGCATTGTTTTATGCGACTTATAACGGGGCTGGCTACATCGCACCTGATGGCTCCGTGCAGACATTTCAAGAACTCAGGCATGGTTACGCGCTGCTACCGATGAACGACAATGAATTGCTCGTAGGTACTGAGGGGGGCTTCCTGAAAGTCTTTAACCGGAGTCAACGCCGGATTACAGATTTCCGCTACACGCTCTCCGAAAACGCGCGCGAGAAATACGCCGCCCACTTGCCCATCTATGTAATGTGTCTTGCCGAGACCAAAACGGATTACCTGATTGGCGGTATGAATGGCCTTTGGCTGCTCGATAAAAAAAATCACCACCTGGATCGATACGAATTGACCGCGGGCCAGCCGCACGCGTTGGATATCCAGATTCGCTATATGCAACAACGTAAAGGTCACGACTTGTTATTAAGTACCAATATTGGCCTTTTTGCGCTCAATAAAGGCGTATTAACAAAAAAATACCCAAAATCCGGCAACATCGGCGTATTTAAGTCGATCGTTGTTAACGACACGCTTTGGCTGGCCACGCAGGGCGATGGACTGGTCGCGATTGATGCGGAGGGACGGGTGTTGCGCCGTCTAACAACGGCGGAAGGATTGAGTAATAATTTGATTTACAGTTTGGAATGGGTGAATGGCATAATGGTAGTAGGCACAGCCAATGGGCTGAATCTGATTGATGGACGGCAACGTATTAGACGCATTGGAACGGCTGAAGGATTGAGCCAATCTGAATTCAATTCGGGCGCGTCGTTTCTGGATACTGCCCGAAACCGGATATTTGTCGGCGGACTGATGGGGTACACCGTGCTGGATATGACGTACGATTGGTTTAACGGGCGAGATCAACTGGAGAGCTACGTCACCGAAACTCATACCCTAGCCGGGCATACGGGAACGAAATCGGCAGATTATAGCTGGCCTTACCGTGGCGAACGCACGCTTGTGCTCCAACCGGGGCAAAGTTTGACAGGACTTTTTGTAGGAACTCCGGGAAACTACCGCGCCGATAGCGAAATTCGTTACGCATTCAACAACGGTACGTGGGAACCTCTTGAGTTGGGCCAATTTATTTCGTTGATCGAGCCTTCGCCGGGCAGTTACAGCATTCAGCTGCAAACCCGAAGTACCGGAACGGGCAGCGTGGATAAGGAGATTACGGTGGTCAAGCAACCTTATTATTTTCAAACGTGGTGGTTTACCGCGTTGATCATTGCCGTTGTCCTATTGCTCTTGGCACTCTGGTACCGCAGCCGGATCCAGAAAATTCGACGCGAACAGGCGATCCGGAACCGGATCGCTGCCGACCTGCACGATGAAGTCGGGAGTTCGCTGACCCGTATCTTTTTTCAGGCAAATACGCTATCGGCCACAAGCCGGATGGATGAAAAGCAGGGCAAGCAGTTGGAGCTGATTGCGGATACAAGTAAACAGGCGCTGTTGACCATGAGCGATATGGTATGGTCGATCGACTCGCGGTTTGACACGATGAAAGAGCTGGTTATCCGCATGAAAGATTACCTCTACAAACTTCGGGAGGAGCTGGATTTCAGTTACCGGTTTGAGGAGCATGGTGATATGGAAGCGGGACGAGTTTCGCAAACGGTCAGGCAGAACTTATTTTTGATCTTTAAAGAAGCGCTGACCAATGCGATTAAGTACAGCGATGGTTCGGAAATCGTGATTTCCCTGCATGTGGAGGCAACCGTCCGATTGGTGGTTGGCAATCACTATACCCGAAAGAGCAATGGAGTGGCCGACCAACAAGGCGGTCGGGGACTGGAAAATATGCGGCTACGGGCTGCGAAAACCGGCGGAACACTTTCCGTTATGGATGAGCACGGGATGTTCCGGCTTACGCTGGACCTACCACCCAAAAGGGGGATATAGGCATTGTCAACTAAGCCGTACCTTTACACGATGATACGTTTGGGCATTATAGAAGACGATGAACAGATCAGAACCACATTGGTTAATTTTTTCGATAACCAAACCGGGTTTTCCTGTCAGTTATCCGCACATTCGGTGGAAGCATTTTTTGAAGGTTGGAAAGCGGATGTTTTTTTGGATGTCGTTCTTTCCGATATCGGTCTCCCCGGTGAATCGGGTATCAAGGGGGTGCAGCGTATTAAGAAGCACGCACCGAAGTGCCAGGTGATTATGCTGACGGTTTATGACGACGCCAATCGGGTGTTCCAGGCGCTTTGTAACGGCGCATCAGGGTATCTCCTCAAGCAGACCCCATTACAGAAAATCAAAGAAGCGGTGGCTTCGCTGCATGAGGGTGGTGCCCCTATGTCGCCCGGCATCGCCCGCATGGTGGTCGAATATTTTAATCCTAAAAACACGGACGACCTTCACGAAAACCTGACTCCACGGGAAGCGCAGATCGTTGCTGCCATCGAAGAAGGGCTCACCAATAAAGAAGTGGCCATCCGCCTCGATATTTCGTTGGAAACCGTCAAATACCACATTAAACACATTTACGAAAAGTTGGCGGTAAATAGCCGCCACGCGCTCATCAGCAGGAAATACAGGTAGCACGGAAGGAACTTTCCTCCCCCAAAAGGGGGATACCATTTTAGCGAGATTTGTGGTCTATTTGCAGCGCTATGGAAAGACTTCTACCGCTTTTACCGGTGCGACTTACGCGTCTATGGGTAATATTCACTTTTACATTGTTCGGTTTAACGGCATCGGCACAGCGACCGTTTATCACTACGTGGACGACGGAAGCGCCCAATGAAAGCATCACGATTCCGGTAAACGATGATGTAACGGGGTATAATTATGCCGTAAATTGGGGCGACGGAAATATGTCCGCCGGTCAAACCGGCGATGCAACGCATACTTACTCCAACCCCGGGACATACACCGTATCGATTACCGGGAATTTTCCGGCCATACGGCTTCAGGGCGTCGGTATGGAGATAGCAGATCGGCTAACGAGTATCGAACAGTGGGGCGATATGGCCTGGTCTTCTATGGAAGCTGCTTTTTCAGGTGCCAGGAATATGGTGCTTAACGCTACCGATGCGCCAAACTTAAGTGGCGTGTCATCACTGTCACGGATGTTTTATAATGCGCAGGCATTTAACGGCGACCTTAGTGGATGGGATGTTTCGGGGATAACCGATATGAGCAATATGTTCTATAGCGCATTCGCGTTCAATGGCAATATTAGCAATTGGAATGTATCCAGCGTAGCCAACATGCGGGGAATGTTCTGGCAAGCCTCCGTGTTCAACCAAGACATCGGAGCATGGACCGTTACTTCCGTAAAGGACATGTCTTTCATGTTTTATAGTGCAGCGGATTTTAACCAGGATTTGAGTGGGTGGGCGACTCCCAACGTAACCGATATGGGAAGTATGTTCGCATTCGCGATGGATTTTGATCAATCCTTGGGCGATTGGGACATTTCGGGGGTGACGAATATGGAAGATATGCTACTGGCAACCGGTCTCTCCACCAGCAGTTATGGTGCCACATTGATCGGCTGGGCAGCCCTACCAACGGCACCTTCTAATATCATATTGCATGCAACAGGCCAAGAATACTGCCCCGGCACAGCTGCTGCGGAAGCACGGCAGCAATTGATCGATAAAGGCTGGACGATTACGGGCGATACCGAAGCAACGGATTGCGACGGTGCCGGGGCCGTCATTACGCCGGGCGATCCCGGTAATTTCATCACAACATGGGAGTTCGACGCGTTTACCGCACAAAACAGCCAACTGGTCATCCCGACCATTCCAGGTGAGGCTTATAACTACAATGTCTATTGGGAGATCGTCGGTGGGACAAGCGGTACGGCAACCGGTGTGACGGGCGATTTCACCCTTTCCGTAGGGCCGATGATGAGCCAGACCGTCCGGATCGAGATTTCAGGCCAATTTCCTCGACTCGGTATGGAAAGGTTACCAGAAACTAACCCGTCACAGTCCCCGGGCCTTCTGCCTTCACCGCTCCAGATACTATCGGTAGAACAATGGGGCGACATCGCATGGACGTCTATGGAACGGGCGTTTCTGAACGCCACACGTCTTCAGGTAAACGCCAATGATGCACCCGACTTAAGCGGTGTTACGTCGCTTAAGGAAATGTTTTCCGGCGCCAGGTCATTTAACGCGCCAATCGGGCATTGGGATGTCTCCAACATCACGGATATGTCAAGGTTGTTCCATAACGCTGCGGCATTCAACCAAAACCTTAGTGCATGGAATGTTGCAAGGGTAACCGATATGTCGCGGATGTTCTATGGGGCCGAAAAATTTAATGGGGACATCGGTGGCTGGGACGTTTCGCAGGTGACGGATATGAGTGCCATGTTTGGCCAGGCCAGGGAATTTAACCGGAATATCGGTGGCTGGAACGTTTCGGGCGTAGAGAATATGCGGGAGCTGTTTTTTGGGGCATTTGCTTTTAATCAGGATATCGGTGGCTGGGACGTTTCCAGCGTACAAGATATGGGTAGCATGTTTTATGACGCCGTTCTTTTCAACCGGGATATCAGCCGCTGGACGGTGGACAATGTGTCAAACATGTCGAATATGTTCGCATTGGCCGTTGCTTTTGACCAGGACCTCAATGCGTGGAACGTATCCAATGTCGAAGATATGGAGCGTATGTTTTCGGGTGCCGCTAATTTCAATGGCGCCATAGGCAATTGGAACGTTTCCAATGTGACGACGATGTACGGTATGTTTGAGGACGCAAAGGCATTTAACCAGGACCTCAGTGGCTGGAATGTGTCGAACGTTCAAAATATGGAGCGCCTGTTCTGGGGCGCCGATCATTTTAACGGAACCGTGGGCAGTTGGGATGTATCCGGCGTAACCAGTATGTACGGTATGTTTCAAGGCGCAAGCGCTTTCAATCAGCCTCTTGGCCAGTGGGACGTGAGCCAGGTTGCCAATATGGGCGATATGTTGACCAGTGCCGGCCTATCGCGTGAAAGCTACGATGCCACGCTGATCGCTTGGGCGGCGCGGCCCGCTGTCCAAAGGAATGTTGAGTTTGGGGTTGGCGGCTTAACCTACTGCGCCGGAGCCAGTGCCCGGCAGCAATTGATTGCTGATTATGGCTGGGCAATCACGGGTGATCAACGGGAATGCCCGGGCATCCAGATTTTTGTCAAGACACTGACCGGAAAAACCATTACCTTGGATGTCTTCTCGTCAGATGCCATTCAACAGGTAAAGCAGAAAATCCAAGATAAAGAGGGTATTCCCGCAGACCGGCAACGCCTAATTTTTGCTGGAACTCAATTGGAAGACGGCAGGACGCTGGCCGATTATAACATACAAGACGGAAGTACCTTGCACCTTGTGCTCGAATTGCTGCTTACACCCGACGAAAACAACGTGCTTTATGTCGACATCAACGTCAATACGGGAGCCGCTGGCTATACGGGAGCGGGCGACAGCTGGGCCAACGCCGTACCCGAACTTCGGGATGCCCTTGCATGGGCGGCTGAAAATTGGGACGGCACAACGGACGGTGCGTTGCAGATTTGGGTGGCCGACGGCGTTTATTACCCCACGGCCAATGAATCCGACCGGGCTTCTAGTTTCCGGTTGTTGAATAACGTGGAACTCTATGGCGGATTTGCCGGAGATCCGGCGGAAACATCAATCAGTCAGCGCGACTTCAAAGCCAATTCTGCGGTCCTCAGTGGCGATATTAACGGCGATGGCTTGCTGAATGGTAATACCTACCACGTGGTCAATGGGTCTGGCGTGGGTATTTCGGCCATATTGGACGGATTTACCGTTACAGGCGGAAATGCGGACGGTGACGGTGGTAGCAACGAAGGCGGAGGGCTCTATGTGGGATCCGGTGGCCCCTTTATCTCCAATGTTATCTTTGCCGACAATTTTGCGGCGGGAGACGGCGGAGGCGCCCACTTTTCAGCCGCCTATGAACCCGTACTAACAAATGTGCTGTTTACTGATAACGAAGCGGCACAAGGGGGAGGTTTATTTGCAGAAAACTCTTCCATTACCGTTGTCAATGCGACCTTTACCGGGAATGTCAGCGCGGCGCGAGGTGGTGCAATTGCTTCCGGATGGAACGGTAGGCTATCGTTGATTAATTCCATTATTTGGCGCAATCAGGCCGAGGGCAGTGAAACTTCGGCGACGGCGTCTATCTTTAATGCCGGAGGCGGGTTGCCGGTTTCAAATAGCATCATACACGGTGGCATGGGCGGAGGTCTGGACACGGATCCGCTTTTTACCGATGCTATCAACGGGGATTACAGCCTCCAGTCAAGGAGCCCTGCCATCAATGCGGGCAGTAACACCGCCTATATCGATGCTGGCGGTGATTTGGCAAACGATCCTGACCTGGCTGGGAACCCGCGGGTGTATAACCTTGCCGCTGGCGGGGTGATCGATATGGGTTCGTATGAATATCAGGGAATCATTCAACGTCCATTTGTCACGACCTGGAAAACGGACAATCCAGGTACGTCTCAAGATAACCAGATTACCATCCCTACGGTGGGGACCGGTTATCTTTACGATGTCTACTGGGAAAATGTCGATGATCCGGGTGTCCACGGGACGGAAACGGGCGTCACGGGTACCCTTACCCTTACCTTCCCGGAGGCGGGCACCTACCGTGTGGAGATTACGGGCGACTTTCCCCGCATTAGTTTCGGAACAGTAGCGGTAGGGGGAGATATGGAAAAGATTTTGTCAATCGAGCAATGGGGCGATATCCAATGGACGTCGATGAACAGGGCTTTTGCCCGTGCCGCCAACTTGGTACACAACGCTACAGATGTTCCGGATCTGACCAATGTTACGGATCTGGAGTACATGTTCGTGCAAGCGCTCGAGTTCAACGGGGACTTAAGTGGCTGGGATGTCTCCGGCATCACGAACATGAGGGGAATGTTTTCCAGTGCGACTGCTTTCAATAGTGACATAAGCGGTTGGGATGTATCCGGCGTAACGGATATGTATGCGATGTTCATGAACGCCACAGCTTTTAACCAAGATCTAACAAACTGGGACGTATCAAACGTAACGGACATGAGTGCGATGTTTCTGGGTGCTACTGCGTTCGATCAGGATTTGTCGGGGTGGGATATTTCCGGTGTGACCGATATGATGAATATGCTCAACGGCTCCGGTCTCTCGCTTGAAAACTACGATGCCACGCTGATCGGCTGGGCCGCAAAAAGCGCTTTGCCGGACGGTATTCGGTTGGGGGCAGGTGGTTTGGTATACTGTGCCGGTGCCGAAGCGCGACAGTCGTTGATAGACGACCACGGCTGGGTGATAGTGGGGGATATGCCTGCATGCGAGTCGATGGTCGTCTTCGTGAAAACCGAATCGGGTAATACCTTGATCATCCGGGCAGCGGCAAGCGATGCGGTCCAGCAGGTAAAGCAACGGATTCAAGACCAGGTAGCTATTCCGCCTCATCTGCAACTGCTTTTCTTTGAAGGGGTCGCCTTGGAAGACGGCCGGACACTGGCTGACTACCACATACAGAATGGCAGTACGCTCCTCCTGAGGGTCAACTCGGTACCAACCATAGCCCGTCCCATCCCGGATCAGGAAGCGGTGGAGGATACGCCGTTCAGCTTTCAGTTTGCTGAAGACACTTTTGAAGATACGAATGCGGATGACGTGCTGACTTACGGGGCTGAAGGGAGCGACGGGAAATCCTTGCCGGATTGGCTCGATTTTGACGAAGTCACCAGAACGTTCAGCGGCACGCCGGGAAATTCGGATGTAGGCGTTATCGACATCGCAGTGACCGCCGATGATGGTAACGGAGGAACGGTGACAGATATATTTATATTGGAAGTGGCTCCACGCCCCGTCGTGACGGTAAGTACGATGGCGTCATCGCCGGTGAACGCGCCTTTTTCGGTAACCGCCGTATTTAGCGAGCCAGTTACCGGATTTACAACCGCCGATATCGTTGCAACCAATGCAACGGTGAGCAACCTGACGACTTCGGACAACATCAGTTATTCAATGCTGGTAACACCCGTGGTTGGAGGCATTGTGCATGTGTCGGTTCCGGCCGATGCGGTCATCAACCTTGTCGGCATCGGAAATAGGGCATCCAACGTGTTGGCGGTACGGTATTACATGCCGCTAACGGATGTCTCGCTTCAAGATGAAAGCGTGGAGTTTGATGGTACGGCCAAATTGCTGTCTATCACGGGCGACCTGCCCGACGGGGTGTCAGTAAGCTATACAATCAACGGCGAACCCGGAAACACCGCTACCAACGCGGGGACGTACGAAGTCACCGCCCGCGTCGACGGCGGCGAGAATTACGAGGACGCGGAGCTCGCAGCTACACTGACGATCACGCCGCGTGAAATCACCGTCACGGCGGAAGACCGAACCAAAGCATTCGGCACGGCTGATCCGGAGCTGACCTACACGTTTACGCCGGCATTGATTGGCAACGATACGTTCACCGGAGCCTTGGATCGCGATGTAGGCGAAGGTGTAGGCACATATATCATTACACAAGGCGATCTCTCCCTTAGTGATAACTACGCAATGACCTTCGTCGGAGGCGACTTCATAATTGCTCCGGCTATCATCACAGGTATCGCATTTGCAGATACCACCCTCACTTATAACGGTGCGGAACATGCACTCGCCATTAGGGGTGAACTGCCCGAGGGTACGACGGTAAGTTATACGATTGATGGCGAGGTGGGTAATGGGGCAATTGATGCAGGTACCTATCGGGTGAGTGCTACGATCAGCGGGGATAATTACCTAACGCAGGTATTAACCGCAGATTTGACGATTCTGCCGTTCAGTGTCACGGTGACTGCGGATACCCAGATGAAAGTATTTCATGCGGCCGATCCTCCATTGACATATACGTTTACGCCGGAACTGATCGGAGCGGATGTGTTTACCGGTAGGCTTGGTCGTGAGCCAGGTGAAAATGTAGGCAGCTATGTGATCACGCGAGGTAGTTTGTCGCTAACTGATAATTACGTAATTATTTTCGAACCAAGTACGTTAACTATTACGCCTGCAGACTATGAGGGCGTCAACTTTGCCGATGCGTCGTTTACGTACGATGGTACGGAACATGCGCTCGCCATTACGGGTGACCTGCCGGCGGGTGTAACGATGAGCTATACTATTGACGGCGAGCTGGGCAACAGCGCAACTCATGCAGGTACGTATGAAGTCACCGCGTTGATCGATGGAGGGAACAACTACGAAGACGCGGAGTTGACGGCTACGCTGACTATCAGGCCGCTAACAATCATGGTCACGGCAACTAACCAGATCAAGGTATTCGGTACGGATGATCCGGTACTGACCTATACCGTCATGCCGGAATTGATCGGTGGGGATACGTTCACGGGAGCATTGAACCGTGAAGCGGGCGAGGATGTAGGCAACTATGCCATCACGCAGGGAACCCTGTCGGCGGGTGATAATTATAATATCTTATTTAAAGCAGGGTCGTTAACCATTGGCCGCACTACGATTGACGGAATTAAATTTGAGAACATCACCTATATCTACCAAGGTACAGAACGGGAAATCCTCCTAGAAGGGGATCTCCCCGCTGGTACCAAAGTGACATATTCGAACAACCGCCATACGGAGGTTGGGGTGTATGAAGCGACGGCGACCATCAGCGGCGGTAATTATGAAACGCTGACATTGAGGGCCACGCTGACAATCACGCCGGCGGAACGGAGCATCGATTTCCAGCCATTACCCGAGAAGACCTACGGGGATGGGGCTTTTGATGCGGGAGCGACTGCCAGCAGCGGGGAGGTGGTGAGTTACACGAGCAGCGATCCGGCAGTGGCCGAGATCAATTCAACTGGCCGCATTACGATCAACGGTGCCGGAACGACCACCATCAAAGCGACCGTTCCTGCGAACAGCAATTACAGCAACCGTCCGGAAGTAAGCCGTATCCTGATGGTCAGCAAGTCATCTCAGATCATCGAGTTTGCCCAGGTAGAGCAGGTGCATCGCGACGCGGGTTCTGTCCAGCTGGAGGTATCGGCAAGCAGCGGTCTGCCGGTATTTCTCTCGATCGACGATCCGGAAGTAGCCACGTTGGAAGGCTCCAAACTTCATGTTCACCGGCTTGGTACCGTGCGAATCACCGCCAATCAGGGGGGAGATGGCAACTATCAGGCGGCTGATCCGGTAGTCATTACCGTACGGGTAATCGACCCCGGGGCGGAACTGCCGATGCGCGTGAGTAAGGTAGTGTCGCCCAACGGCGATGGCATCAATGAGTATCTATTGATCGAAGGTATTAAGGATTATCCTGAAAATAAGGTAGTGGTATTTAACCGGAACGGTACCGTTCTTTATGAAGCGAAAGGGTATAATAACGGAAGTATTGCGTTCCGCGGTGTCAGCACGGGACAAATGTTGTTGCCAGCCGGAACTTATTTTTACGTGGCTGAAATTAAAGTGAATGGAACTTGGAAATACGAGAAAGGGTGGTTTGTGCTTAGGTACTAGGGAATAGGATCCCTCGTTCACAGGTTCGCAAACTCACAGGCTCACAACAAAGAAGTATATGAAACGTATTCAACGGTCAATGCTAACAGGAACGGTGCTTATGCTGTTGGCTATCGCACTAAAGGCTCAACAGCCACTTACCTACACGCAGCATGGGCAACTCCGCACCTCCATCAACCCGGCGGGAAGCTTACTACAGCAAGAGGGAGCGATATCCGTCGTGGGTCGCCGTCAATGGGTTGGAATCGATGGTGCGCCTAGCGTGATTTGGGGTAGTGGGCATGTCGGTATGCAACGCATCGGAGCAACAGCCGGAGTTACCGTTCGCCACGAGAGCTTGGCGGTTGAAAAGCTTACCGAAGCCTCTGCTTTTTTCGCTAAGAGTGTACGGATATCAGAGAAGGAATACCTCGGATTAGCACTCAACGCGGGGATGAGTTATATGCAGGGGAACTACTCGGGGCTAGACCCAATCGATCCGACGGTACGTGAAGACATCCGCGAGACGGACGCGTTGGTTGGTTTCGGGATTATGCTGTATCGTCCGGAGAAATATTACGTGGGTTTGTCGCTTCCCCGGTTGATGCTGGGGAACCTGGGATTGGCCGGAGACTCGCGCTATAATTTCAGAAACGTCTACCACGTGACCGCCGGTGCCCTGTTCGATTTGGGGGTGGATTTCCAATTCCGGCCCTCAATGTTGATCACCTATTCAGAGAACCTGCGGCCACAAGCAGAAGCCTCTGCCATGTTTTTTGTGAAGCGCATAGCAGGGTTGGGAATGAACATCCGCAGTTACGGAGATCTTGCAGGGATGGTACAGCTGAATTTTTCGGGATTCGGCGTGGGTTACAGTTACCAATTCAACCCTAGGAACGAACCATTAAGTCGCAGCATCAATAATAGTACGCATGAAATTGGCCTGTGCTACCGGTTCGGTGGGATCGTGGGCCTGCTGTAATATGCGACAGAGGAGTCCCTTCATGATTTGGAAATGTGGATATTTTTATACTACATTTGTAGTATGGAACGATTGCTGTCCACCATTCGAAATAAGTACATCATTGCCGGCGTAGCTTTCACAATCTGGATGCTGTTTTTCGATCGCCACGACGTTGCCACCCAGTATAGTTACTACAGCCAATTAAAGGAATTGCGAGCCGAGAAGTCGTTTTATACGACCGAAATAGAGAAAGTGACAAAATCCATCCACGACCTCAATAGCGATCCACAGGCTTTGCAACGGGTGGCTCGGGAAAAATACAAGATGAAAAAGGAGAACGAGGACGTTTTCGTTATCATTGAGGAAGAAGTGGAGGAATAGTCAATCGGTTGTCAATAAACATCCATCGGCTACCAGCGATCTGCTATGAATCGATGCCGAAAGCCGATGGATAATAACCCTTAAAACTTATAGGTAATTCCCGCACCAAATACTTGCCGAACTTGTAGCACAGGGCGTTCAGATCCCGGTATAAGTGCGCCATTTTCCACCCGGGGGATATCGCTGGTGAAAACACCTTGCTGCTTAACCAAAGTTCATTCTCCAATTGGGCGATGTTGATTGGGGCGTTAACCGGTGCCGGTTTTTCCTTCAATTCCAGCTAAAATACGATTCTCATAAATAATTTGTTTAAAATTGTTCCGGAAAAGCTGACAATAGTTAAGTTATAATGCGCATAACATTATTGTGTATTGGAAAGACGGATGATCCTCAACTAAAGGCGATGATCGACAAGTTTGAGCAAAGGCTGAAACATTACATTCATTTCCATTTGGTCCTGTTGCCGGATGTCAAGAATGCGAAGTCGCTAAGTATGGATGTGCAGCGGGCGAAGGAGGCGGTTCTCATCGAAAAGCATGTGTCACCAGGAGATCAACTGATCCTGCTGGATGAGCACGGCAAGGCATATCGGTCTGTTGAATTTGCCGAATACCTTAATAAGCTTATGGTGAGTAGTACACAGCATGTCGTATTCGTGATTGGCGGCCCTTACGGTTTCGACAAGCGGATTTATCAGCAGGCCAAGGCGCAGCTATCGCTCTCTAAAATGACGTTTTCGCATCAAATGATCAGACTTCTTTTTGTGGAGCAGCTGTATCGTGCTTTTACGATCTTGAAACGGGAGCCATACCACCACGAGTGATTCAGAACTTGTTAGGTTTCGTATGGAAAATGCAGGATTCAAGCATCCAAACAATAGGATAAAACAATTGTTAACAAAATACTATGATTAATATTCCCAAACGGAAATACCACTATAAAGGAGCGGATACGACCAGCGAAAGCAGGATGTTCTGGTTGATGGTGATTATCGGTATTGCCTTGATGGCTGCCATCATTTTTCTATTCTGATCGTAGATCTTGCCGGATTTTGAATGGTGGAATCCTGATAAAAGGAGTAATCCTTTTATCAGGGCACTTTCATGTTGTCGATGTAGTTAGGGCTTCATCGTCTGCTTTATTTTCATCGGCTACCTGTGCAGGCGTTTCCTCGTCGAATAAGGGCAGTTCTCGGATGATTTGATACCAATTGATGATTTTTTTGATATCCGAGGAATAAACACGTTCTTCGTCATGTCCAGGAGCTACTTCCCTGAAAAATTCCCGTAGGGTCTTTCCGTCAGATTTCGGATCAGGCGCAGTTCCTTTTTCTTTCATCCGTTCAAGTATATCAATCAGTTTCAATTCCTCTTCGAAGCCATAGACGGTGATGTCCTCCAAAGTCGCCATTTTGTTTGTGGCCAGGTTTACGACCGATTTTTTCTTCTGATCGTCTAAGGTCTCAAGGATGAAGCCACTTTTATTCTGTCCGACCAACTTAAAGAGGCCGGGTTTGCCCGTAACGGATACAAGTGCTTTTAGATTCATGTCGTTTTTTCTTCAATAATTTCTATACCCAATATCTTGTCTCCTTGGCGGATGCTATCGATGACATCCACGTTTTCAACAACCTTCCCGAAACAGGTATGGTGTCTGTCAAGGTGAGCGGTATTGGTACGGCTATGGCAGATGAAAAATTGGGAGCCTCCGGTGTCACGTCCGCGATGTGCCATAGACAGTACACCCCGATCGTGATATTGGTTGTCTCCGTCCAGTTCACATTTAATGCTGTATCCAGGACCGCCTGCACCCGTACCCGTCGGATCGCCGCCCTGGATGACGAAGTCAGGTATTACACGGTGGAAAGTCACTCCATCATAATAGCCTGATTTAGCCAGTTTCAAAAAGTTATCTACGGTTCCCGGTGCGTCCTTGTCATAGAACTGTACCGTTAGGTCACCTTTTTCAGTCTTAATGATTGCTCTACTCATGTTTTTAAAATTGGACTGCAAAGATAACGTTTAGTTGGCAAGTCCGGAAGTCAAAAGGAGTGGGACCCTACTAAGTCGTTTCGTTTTTTCGTTTCCTTGAAATATATTCCCGGTGCTGCTTGCCCCAAATGACCAAAGCGCTGATGATTTCTTTCAATGAATCGCTGTAAGGGGTAAGTTCATAGGTGATTTGTACGGGAATCGTATCATAAACCTTCCGCTCAACAAATTCGTTGAGCTCAAGTTCACGGAGTTCCTTTGAAAGCACCTTGGGGGTAATGCCTTCTACGGCACGCTGAATGTCTTTGAATCGCCTCGGTCCCGTAGACAAGGCGACGATTACCAACATCTTCCACTTCCCGTTGAGCACATAGAGTGCATCCCTTACGGCATTGAGGCTTTCGGTGCAGGTTTCCTGATCATGTATCAATAAACTACCCATGATGCAAAGTTAGTAATCATTACTATACAAAAGGATATCGGTATCATTTTGTATAGTGGTATCTTTATGATAGCGTATTCAGTTACCTTTGTCAAAAATTACAAAAGGATCAATATGAAAACACAAAAGTTAATTTTTTGGGTATCTACGGGAGTTTTTTCGGCTTTGATGTTATTCAGTTCATACAGCTATCTCACCGCAGAGGAAATGAAAGCTGCATTCAAGCACTTGGGGTTTTCCGATTACTTCCGCGTGGAATTGGCAGTTGCTAAATTGCTGGGAGCTATTTCGTTGCTGTTGCCTGCCGTGCCGAGGCCTATTAAAATCATGGCCTATTGCGGGTTTCTAATTACCGTGGTATCAGCATTCATTGCACATGCTTCAAGCGGCGATCCCCTGCCAGCGGTCGTTACGCCGTTGATCGTTCTAGCCATTTTGGTTACCTCCTATATTTATTTCGATAAGTTGGATCGAAATAAAGTCAGCCATAAAAAGGGACAACTTCTTTAATTTATTTTAATACCGGAAATCGTAGAAATCCGTATATTTGGCTATTCGTACAACAACCTTAACAGAAACCTATGAACCAATCATCACGAGTAGCTATCAAAGCTTGGGCTGAGGCGGATCGGCCTCGCGAAAAACTAATGGAACAAGGGCGCAGGGCGCTTACCGATGCCGAACTGTTAGCCATTTTGATTGGGAGTGGCTCACGAGAGGAGTCCGCCGTTGAGCTTTGTCGTCGGATCCTTCACGATAGAGGGAATAATCTGAATAGGTTATCACGGCTTTCGGTATCCCAATTATGCCAATACAAAGGAATCGGCGAAGCGAAGGCTATTACGGTCGTCGCTGCACTCGAATTGGGCAGGAGGAGGAAGGAACTGAGGGAAGAGAGGCGCCCGGTATTGAACAATAGCAGGCGCGTATATGAATACATGGATCAAGTTTATAAAGACTTGTCCTATGAGGAGTTTTGGGTGCTCTTCTTAGCTGGTGGCTGTAAGCTGATTGCCAATGTATTAATAGGGAAAGGTGGAAACGATTTTACACCGGTCGATATCAAGGAAATCTTTCGCCTTGCACTGGAATATCGCGCTACCAGTATGATCCTAACACACAATCATCCCTCCGGTACGTTGAAGCCGAGCAACATGGATATCCAGTTAACCAATAAATTGAATGACGCTGCTAAGTTATTCGACTTTTCCATCAACGACCACATTATCTTTACAAATGGTGGGTATTACAGTTTTCGGGATAGCGGGTTGCTGTGAATAGGGGCGTATGTTTGTGAAACGCAAAAAAAAATCTAAGTTTGCACAAATTCCGAAATCAGGATGAAGATATCATACAATTGGCTTAACGATTTTATACAAACAGGCAAAACACCCGAGGAACTTTCGGGGATTCTTACGGATATCGGGCTAGAGGTGGAGTCATTGGAAAGGGTGCAAAGCTTGCCGGGAGGCTTGGAGGGGTTGGTTATCGGCGAGGTGAAGACTTGTATACCCCATCTGAATGCGGATCGGTTGCGGGTTACGACCGTCGATATCGGCGGGGGAACGCTCCTGCCAATCGTCTGCGGAGCTCCCAACGTAGCGGTTGGCCAGCGTGTTGTCGTGGCTACTGTGGGCACTACGGTTTATCCGACGGCGGGAGAACCGTTTAAGATCGGTAAATCCAAAATCCGCGGAGAGGTGTCGGAGGGAATGATTTGTGCGGAAGATGAGATTGGTATAGGTACTTCGCACGAAGGCATTATGATTTTACCGGTTGATGCGCCGGTAGGCACTGCTGCCAAAGATTATTTTGGTGTTCACGATGATTTCATTTTTGAAATCGGGCTTACGCCGAATCGTGCTGATGCAGCTTCGCATTTGGGCGTGGCTCGGGATATCGCCGCCTATCTGCGTAGCGGGTATGAATTGCCGGATATCATGTCATTTACACCGGGTAATCACGATGCATTACCCGTTTCGATAGAGGATGCCGATGCCTGCCCGCGCTACAGTTCGGTGACCATCAGCGGTGTTCAGGTTGACGAATCCCCGCAATGGCTGAAAGACCGTTTGAAGGCAATCGGCGTACGCCCGATCAACAACATTGTGGACGTGACCAATTATGTGTTGCATGAATTGGGGCAGCCGTTGCACGCTTTCGATGCCAGTAAACTGTCGGGCAATGAGGTAGTCGTACGCAAGGCACGACCCGCTGAACCCTTTATTACCTTGGACGGGATAGAACGTGTTTTGGATGAGGCTGATCTTATGATCTGTGATGCAGAGAAGCCGTTATGCATCGCGGGGGTATTTGGTGGTGTGCATTCGGGCGTTACCGATAGAACCACCGCGGTGTTTTTGGAAAGTGCCTATTTTCATCCGGTTTCCGTGAGGAAAACCGCTAAGCGGCATGGACTCAAAACTGACGCTTCCTTCCGTTTCGAACGAGGTACCGATCCAAATATAACCGTTTTTGCACTGAAAAGAGCTGCACAGCTTATAACGGAAGTTGCGGGAGGCCATGTTTCTACCACCATTTCCGATTTATATCCGGCACCTATTCCGCCGTTTACGTTCGATGTGCGGTATGCGGCCGTGCAACGATTAATCGGGAAAGCTATTCCGGAATCGGAGATTAAAGCAATCATCGAGGCACTGGGTATTACTGTATTGGCCGAAACCAATGACGTATTGACCGTGCAGGTACCGCCCTATAAAGTAGATGTGACCCGCGAGGTGGACATTGTCGAAGAGGTGCTCCGCATCTATGGATACAACCGTATCGAAATTAAGCGGCAAATCAAGGCCTCATTAAACACATCGCCCAGACCGGATAAGGAGGTAGTACAAAATCAGGTGGCTGATTTGTTAATTGGGAATGGTTTCCGTGAAATTCTATCCAATTCGTTGACGAAAATGGACTATTTGGATGACGCTGATGCGGCCGTCCGGATTCTGAACCCGTTGAGTACTGACTTGGAAGTGATGCGGCAGAACCTGCTTTTTTCTGTGTTGGATACCATAGCCTATAACCAAAAACGCAAGCAGGTTGATTTGAAATTATTTGAGTTTGGAAGTACCTACCGCCTAGACCAGGAATTGTTTCTTGAAACGCAGCGCCTGGCTTTGGCCGTTGTGGGTAAACAGGATTCCCAGCAATGGAACCAGGCGCCCAAACCCGTGTCATTTTATTACATCAAAGCGGCGGTCGATGCGCTTTTGCGTCGGTTAAACATAACGGGATTTCAAGCGACAGATGCACCGGAATCTCATTATCAGTACGGATTGACTTATGAACGGGGAGGTAAGGCGCTGGTTTCCTTCGGGGCGGTAAATCCGCAGTCCTTGAAAAAAGCCGATGTGGACGGAGAGGTGTTTTATGCCGACTTTGATTGGGGATCGGTACTTAAAGCCATTCGAAAAAACAAAATTACCTACCGGGAAGTACCAAAGTTTCCAGCGGTACGGAGAGACCTTTCTTTACTGATTGATGCGGATGTGAGCTTCGGTAAGCTGAAAGAAATCGCTGAAAAAAGTGAACGGAAACTGTTAAAGAGTGTAAGCGTGTTTGACGTATACACCGGTGATAAATTGCCCGCGGGAAAAAAATCCTATGCGCTTCAGTTTGTTTTACAAGATGAAGAAAAGACACTTAATGATAAACAGATTGATGCGATAGTTAAAAAATTAATTTATAATTTTGAAAAAGAAACAGGTGCGGAAGTGAGGAAGTGAGTTGAAAGTGGGGGATTGTAAGTTGTGAAAATTGGAAGCGGAAGATATTCATTTTCAACTAATTATTCCATTTCAATTTTAAAAAAAGAACTACAAAAAAATGTCATCGGTAGCGGCACAATTGGCAAATGTGGTAGACAACACACGGAAGTTGTTAAACTTGTGCGCGTCCCTACAAGAGGAAAACGATATGCTCCGGCTTGAAGTGCAGTCGTTAAAGGTAGCATTTGATACAAGTAATGATAAGAATAAGCAGCTGGAAGAGAAGTTAAAGGCGCTCGCTGTGGCTCGTTCGTTAGAGGAGGGGCAGGTCGACAAAACGGTAATAAATGAAAAAATACTTGACACAAAGCAAAAAATTAACGATTTTGTGCGGGAAATAGATAGATGTATCGAGTTGCTCAGGTAATGAGCGGGAAAGTGACGTATAGTGAATTAGCTCAAACATGGGAGAAATTTCCATAAAAATAAACATTGCAGACCGGATTTATCCCTTGCGAGTGGATATGGAGGAGGAGGAGGTAATCCGGCGAGCATCAAAATTGATAAACGACAGAATTAAAGAGTTTCAGGAAAATTATGCAGTAAGGGATAAACAGGATTTATTATCGATGTGTGTACTTCATTACGCTACGGGAATGCTCAAGGCGGAACGCAAGTCAACCGTGGACGAAGTCGGTGTCGTAAAAGCTGTAAATGAACTGGACAACATGTTGACCGAATTCTTTAATAAATAACGTTCTTAATTATCAGAGCTTTAACACGAATTTACCGCAGTTAAATTCGGGTTTCACTATTTTAAACTTAACGCTTCAATATCACAAAGGCGTAAATGAGATGTAGGCCATTTTGCAGATGCCATCTGGTCAGGATCAGTACGCTAAACCTGTGTAAGGAAGTTTATAATACATGAGACCTGGTTATTTAATTGCGGTTTTTTTTTGCCGAATCGGTAGGTAATCGAAGGGCGATAAACAAAATGAAATAGCAACGTGAAGTATATAGGATAAATGAATAATTAAGTAAAATAAAAATAAGCAACAATGGAGTATATATACGTCGGCATAGCGTTTATTGTGGGGGTAGCAGTGGGTCGCTTCGCCTTGCGATTTCTATTTAAAAAGCAGGAAGTAGCGGCTCAGAGCAAAGCCAAAAAAATCCTTAAGGAGGCTGAACAAGCGGGTGAACATCTGAAGAAACAACGGCTGTTAGAAGCGAAGGAAAAGTTTTTGCAACTGAAGGCAGAGCATGAAAAAGAAACCAGTCAGAAAAACAATGCATTGAGTCAGCGTGAAGGAAGTATCCGGCAGAAGGAACAGTCGCTAAATCAGAAATTGGAAAACCTGAATCGCGAAAAGCAGGAGCTGGAAAACACTCGGAAAAACCTGGAGCGGCTTACCGAACTAAATGAAAAGAAGCAGGAAGAAGTAGAGCAACTCAAATCACAACACATCAAGCAACTGGAAACCATGGCAGGCCTGTCGGCCGAAGAAGCCAAAAATCAACTTGTCGAAAATCTCAAAGAGGAAGCTCGTTCCCAAGCAGTCATCCAGATCAAGGACATTGTAGATGAAGCAAAGCTGACGGCGACAAAAGAGGCGAAGAAAGTGGTTATTCAGACCATTCAGCGGACCGCTACGGAGAGTGCTATTGAGAATACCGTATCGATCTTTAACATTGAGAATGACGAAATCAAGGGACGTATCATTGGTCGTGAGGGACGGAATATCCGTGCACTTGAAGCAGCCACCGGGGTTGAGATTATTGTCGACGATACGCCGGAAGCAATTATTCTCTCCGGCTTTGATCCCGTACGCCGTGAAATTGCACGTTTAGCCCTTCACCGATTGGTGACGGACGGGCGTATACACCCTGCCCGTATTGAAGAAGTAGTGGCGAAAACCAAGAATCAAATCGAAGATGAGATTGTTGAAATCGGAGAACGTACCGTAATCGACTTAGGTATTCATGGGCTTCATCCTGAGCTGATCCGTATGGTGGGCCGCATGCGTTACCGTTCATCATATGGGCAAAATTTGTTGCAACACTCCCGGGAAGTTGCGAATTTCAGTGCAACAATGGCAGCTGAGTTAGGACTTAACGTAAAGCATGCCAAACGCGCCGGTTTGCTACACGATATCGGTAAGGTACCCGATGATAACCCCGAGCTGCCCCACGCCATTCTGGGGATGCAACTGGCGGAAAAATATAAAGAACACCCCGATGTATGCAATGCCATTGGAGCTCACCACGATGAAATCGAGATGACCTCGCTGATTTCGCCGATTGTCCAGGCATGTGATGCGATTTCGGGAGCCCGGCCGGGAGCCCGCAGGGAAGTTGTTGAAAATTACATCAAACGACTCAAGGAGTTGGAGGAATTGGCGTTGTCTTATCCGGGGGTTGAAAAGACCTTCGCTATACAGGCTGGGCGTGAGTTGCGGGTGGTGGTTCAGAGCGAGCGGGTATCGGATGCGCAAGCAGAATTGCTTGCTGCGGATATTTCCACACGGATACAAACGGAAATGACTTATCCGGGGCAAATTAAGGTGACGGTCATTCGCGAAACCCGGTCGGTTTCTTATGCGAAATAAGAGAATGGCCAGAATCAAGACGAAACAACAGAAATCGCAGATCACTCCCAAGCGGAAAGTGGATGTGTACTTTGAAACATTCGATAAGCAGTTTCAAAATCCGGTAAATCGCGTGATCCAGTACGTAGCTATCCCTGTTTTTTCGTTTGCGGTATTGGGCTTGGTGTGGATGATTCCGTTTCCTGAAATCGGATTTCTGAAGAGAAATGGGTATGATACTTTTCTTAATTGGGGCTCGTTTTTCATTGCAGGATTTATCTACTACTATCTCCGGCTAGCCACAACGCTGTCCTACGCGGTGCTGCTTACGGTGGGTGTATTCAGCTTCTTTATTGTGCGGCTGGAGTATATAGAACGAGCTGGTGGCCCTGCGGTTTGGATGGTATGTGCGTTGCTGCTATTGATGTCATTCCTTGTGTTGTATTTCGGCAAACGAATGGAAAAAAAACCTGTACCATTCAGTGTTTTTTCGCAGATGCTGGTATTGGGGCCGATCTGGCTATGGCATTTCGTTTTTAAGAAACTAAACATTCCGTATTAACGAAATGGTGGCCCATTAACCGTATTTTTTTGTCAATGCGCCCAATCCTATTGTGTAACCGAAGGCAGCAAACTGATATTTTAGGTTATTGATATGCTGTACCTGCTCGTCCTTGGGTACCTCTTCCAGAATGAGAATCCTACAATAGGCTTCAAGTAGTTTAAAACCGTAGGTTTCGCATATGGCTATAGCGTGTTGTCCAAGAATCCGATGATCGCGGTTGTGCGTAAGTTTGCCGGACTCGATATGGAAGAATGCATGTAAGAGGCGATAGGACAAGTTGTTTAACGACGCTGTATTTCCCTTGGCGACGAGAGATACCGCCAGTTCAGGTTCGTTGCATTCAAGAAGATATAGTCCATAGATAAGCGAAGTGAAATCTGCTTCAAATGTATGTGCCGGATCTAATTCTTCAAACCGGCGACGTACTAACTCACTGTACCACCGGGCTATTTGCACATTGCCGGATACTTTAACCAATATATAGATCAGTAAATCAAATAATTGTCCGCCCGATGCATGGGCTAACATCGAAAGTTTGTGCGGCAGTGCATTGAGCTCACGGCTAATGTCCTGATCTACTACGCCTTCCTTAAAATATTGGTAGAGGTAAGAAAGTACGCGGAGTGGGTTAATTAAGAAGTTCGTAAAGGCCTCAGGCTGCTTTGCGGAAAGTACATCAAGTTGCCGAAGCAGGTCTTCTTCTTCCCATTTCAACAGCGCTATGAAAGCAAGCTTGCTGCGAAGGATGATTTCGTGTGTCTCTGAGAGGTCGAACGCCAGAAGCTTGGCAATATTGCGTTCATATTCTGTTTGAAAACAGGAATGATTGAGCATGTACTCAACAAACCGACTATTGTGCAGCCGGAACTTCGTTTTGTCTTTATTAGCTGAGCCGGTATTCTCGCTGAGTTTATCAAGCCCGTCACATATAAAAGCGATTACTTCGAATCGATCCTCCTTTAGGAAAGGTATCGACTCGAATTGATTGATCAGTCTCATATCGCCGGATTCGATATAAAATAGTAACAACCATTTAAGCTGTTGGATTTTGGTTTGATTGTTAAACTCCGCCCGATCCAGTTTATGGATGAGCTCTTCCACCTGGCACCGGCTGTTAAACAGTCCGAGTGCCATAAAATAAGTGGCAACCGTGTTTGACTGAAATTGAATGACCGTCTGTTGCCGGACCTCGAGCCCATCGCTGGTTTCGACAAGGACGCCGGAGTGAAGCAAGTCGTTATAAGCCGTTTTATATTGCTTAATAATAGCGTATGCCTGTTTTTTGGTTACCTGCAATAGGTTGCCATTTTGTTCAATAAGCAACGACAGTTCTTCCATCATCGCTTGTTTCGCCAACGTGTTGACGCCGTTGAAGACCTTCTTTTTTAGATATTGTGTGATGACCAAATATTCATCGAACGACGTCGTCTGCCCTGGATTTAGCTCTTCTCCGTTTAATTCATAATAATATTGGAAGAAAAGCGGGATACGGACGAGGAGATTGTGATCGGCCTTTAGCAAGTGATACGACTTCGACTTGCCGTTGACGTTCCGTAGAAGCTGGTGTAATTCGGCGTTTGAGAAAGCAGGGATTTTAGCCGATTCATGGCCGGATGCTCCACTCAGAACCGAAAACCACTGAGGGTTTATGATCGTGTCTTTGAACAGGCTTTCGTATTTATACAAGGTTGCCGTGCGTAATATCAAAACGATGCGAAACCATTTATATTGGGCGAAATGGCATACCATTTCTGCAAATTGATTGATTATGCTGTAAAATTGCCGGTCGGCAATCAAATCACTATGCAGCTCATCGATGACCAGGTAAAAGTTGCCAGGTGCAGTATCTCTGTGGTGCTCCATAAAGGCATCCAGTAAATCGCCGGTGTCGAACCCCAACAGGTGTGCCAGCCAACGATTGCTATGGTAGCCGAAAGCCGTGCCTTGGAGAAGGGAAAGGCTGTTTGTAAACAGGTAAATGTCGTTCATTGAAGCTGCATGATTCTGGCAGATTTGTTTTTCTACCCAGCGAGATACGGCGATGGTTTTTCCATGCCCCGTATCCCCGCTTAGGATGCCTGTAGTGGCGCCGCTGCTGAGAAAATGATCCATAAAAATCTGCACGAATTCTCTCTCTATCGTGAGGTGATAGGGAATGCCGCATTTATGTTTATTGCTTTGAATATTGAATAAGCTGATTTTGGTCGCATTCAAAGAAATCTCACCCCACGAGCGCTGATGTGATGTTTGTAGCTTGCCTTGTTCCATTTGGGTGTAGAAATGGTCCCAACTTTCAAAATTGCAATATTCCGCCAGCGCATTAAGCGTGTATATAGATGGCTGGTGTACTGAAGATGCGAAACCAAAGACACGCTTAAGCGTGGTTTCGCTGACACTTTTATTAGTTGCGGATTTAATTTCGAGGGCCAGCCGGTAACAATCGGCAGGGACAATCTGCGCAATTTGGGACTTGCCCAACACCAATGACTTTAGCTTATCGAAATAAGCTTGTAGGTATGTTTTCATGTAAAGGTAGATGTTAGAACAATAAACCTGATTAACGTTGATTAATCTCCCACTTATTGTTTTTTAAGTTTTTCAAAGGTGAATCGGCAATCAGTGCTTGTTGTCACATGCTAATTATTACTTTCGTTTTCGGTGATTGCGTCTTCTTACTTCTATTAGTGCATGATTCGCGTTCGCCAAAGATAGAATATTTTCCGTTTTGCCTAATTCATCTGTCTGAATAATTTGAACGTCAGCTCTGCTTGTTTTCCCGCTTTGGCAGCGAAGGTTTAATTTAAGGAAGCCTTTCATGAACTCATGGTTAGGCTGCCTAATAGCAAACTTACACATAATTTGTTGGTACGCATAACATACCATATAACGTGAATGAAATGAACAGATGATATGCAAAATGAATAGAGTGAACAACCTAACCGACTTGTGACCCAATTATCTTTGCGAGAAATAAGGTTATGCAGAGTAGCTTATTACAAAGAGACATTTCCGAAGAACAAGGCGCTCTCCGGAAATGTCAAAAACATCTACCGGCTATAAAAGTGCAATAACCATACCATTTTTGGCAATAGAAAGCTTTCCTCTTTGGATCATTTCATTGCCTAATGAAAAACAAACAAAATTTTTTTGTGCGTAATGCACAAAAAACGCTGATTATCTATTGAAAAACATTTTACGCTTATAAACCCATTGTTATATGGAAGCATCATCTACTTATCTGAAAACTAATTTCTTGAATTTTATTATTTGTTGCGTAGCTGCCATTGTGGTGCTGTTTTCTCCTTTTGGGGAGGTGATGGGACAGGAGCGGGAGTATGCGAATAATGTGTCTTCTGGGATAAGAGCTTGGAGGCAATTGATTGGTGAAGCCGGAGAAGTCAATAATCCGCCCTCAGAAATAGCAAGCGCCACGCCATCTGGTGTCGTTGGAACAAATTTTTCGGCTAGCTTACAGGCCACGACGATGACAATTCCGTTATTAAACATCGGTGCTAATGGAGAGGCGTGGGTCCAGTATAAATTCGCCGATAATTTAACACCAGGAACAAAGGTTTTAATACCTTTTGATTTGCCGACATCTGCGGGGGTTAACCTGGATCTGCTAAATCTTGTCGGGGGATTATTAGGTCTAGTAGAGAGCAATATCGTAAATGCATCGGTCTATTCGGGAGCCACCTCTAGTAGTAATGGTACCGAAATTACTGCAGGAATTTATAAAGACATTGTACGTGATGCCGAGGGAAACCTATGTTTTTTGGTAACCTCTACAGGTTCGAATTTTAATTCGGTTCGGTTTAGTTTGAGGTATCAAACCAGCTTGTTGGGGATTAATTTAGGGTCATCATTGACGTCTAAAACATACGATGCTTATTATCTAGAGGGAGTAGATGCATGTACATCCGTACTGATTACCGATTTAGGACGTTCACAAGGTATTAATGTAGATTTATCGGAAACTGTCATCAATCCTGAATTCGTAATTGACGAAAATACTTCAAACTATTCGGAGATCAGATTGGGATTACTAGCTGCAGGTGCCACAGCTTCTCAGAATATTTATTTTCCTGAATTATCTGAACCCAATTCTACACTCAATGTTAGGCTTCAGGTTAACCCCACGGCGTTGAACGTGAATCTTTTGGGCGCCTACGGAGTCAGAGCATACAATGGAAACACACAGGTATTCGAACAGGTAATCAACGGTGGGTTGATTGGCGGGCTGGACGTTTTGGGACTTCTAGGCAGTGGTGGGATTGTTACGATACCATTTGATGTAGCAGGCCAATATGACCGGGTGGAAGTGGTACTCAATTCAACGGCGAATCTTAATGTTGGTTCCGGGTTACGTTTATATGGCGTAAGTCGAACCAGTGCATCGTGTCCGCCTCCTCCACCAACTCCGAGTCCGCTGATTGATCCGGTTTGTGCAAATGCAACTATTGTAGCCATGCAAAACGTGGACGATGGGCAGAATGCCGTAGACGGAGACTTTGATAGCTATGCCACTGTTCGCTCGGATGCAGGTGTATTGATTGGCCTAGGAGGTAACGAAGGGCACTTAGAGGTGGCTTTCGACAGCCCGGTTCCAGTTGGAAAAACTGCTTACGTTCGAATTGATTATGACGAGAACGTGTTAAAAGCCTTGCTGGCCGGCAGCTTAGGGAATGTCGTCGCCTATCTACTGGACAATTTGGTTTTAGGCAATCACTATTTTGACGTTGTATTGACCAATAGTGGATCTCCCGTATTAACTACCTCGGGAAATGATTTCTTTGACAATGCGAACGGTCAAGTTAGAATTGTACAGGACCGGTTGGGTCGGTATTATATTGCGATCAAGGCAGAAGAGGAATTTACAAACATTCGTTTAGTCGACCATACCGTTGCTGCTTTGGGTGTGTTAGCTCCGGATAAGTATTTAAACGTTTATAGCGTTTGTTACGAAAATAGCGATGAGATTTGTGATCCTGCTTTTGCTACCTATGTCGATGGAAGTGGCATTAGTTTAGGCGTGACCCCGCTTGGCAATGTCGGCGTGACGGATGCGCCTCATGTCATTGATGGGAATCCAACAACCGCTTCAAAAATCAATATTGGCAATGTTGGGGTTGGTGCTTCTGTTTACCAATATGTGAATTACCACTCGCTCTCGGCAGAGACCGATCACTTCCGTGTGAAGCTGAAGATGCCGGGAGGTGCTGTAACAGCCGAGGTACTGGGAAGTATCGTCATCAAGGCTTTTAACGGAAATGAAGAGGTCTATTCACAACGGCTTACTAGCGGATTGATTTCTGGCGCGGATTTGCTGGAACTAATCGCCAACCAAGAAATGCTTAATATCCCGATCGCTCCAGGCAGAGCATTTGATCGTGTGGCTGTAGGTATCGAATCGTTGGTGTCCGCAAATGTGATCGATAATCCGCTGGAGATTTACAGCATAGAGCGCTTTAGTGCCGATTGTCCGGATCCGGAACTAACTATACCCGATCCTACGGAAACGCCTTTTGAGCAAGCTTCTTGTGAGGCAGAGGTCGTGGCGTGGGATCACGCGAACTTCCCGCATCGGGCGGCAGACGGAAATAATGAGACTTTTGCGACGTTATCCGCTAGCAGCGGTGCGCTGCTGGGAATCGGAGCTTACTCGGGCTTCCTCGAATATGAATTTGCTACGGAAATCCCAGCCAACAAGACGACTTACATTCGTATTGATATGGAAGACGATCTCTTGGGGCGCTTTTTGAGTGGAACGCTGGGAACCCTCGTAGATAATGTGGGCGGTTTATTGCTGGGCGATCACTATTTTTCAATAGAGGCCAAGCCCAGTATTAACGGTAATCCCGTTTTAACCGGATCCAGCCAAAGCGGGTTTACGGATGTCGAGGGCGGTGATCTTCGCTTGGTACAGGATAATATCGGCCGGTATTACATCGCGGTTACCCCCGATGAACCTTATCGCAATATCCGGATTACAGAACACTTCCCCGCTTTAGTGGGTACCACTCAAGGGGGAAGTGAAATGAATATTTACGAAGCCTGCCAGGAAATCGGAGTGGATGCCTGTCTACCGGCTCAGTTCACTTCCTTTGACCAAACGGGATTGTCCTTGGGTGCGTTAAATGGCGCGGGTGTCATTAATGCGGATCATGCGATCAACGGCAATTCATCCGATTATTCGGAAATCAGTACCGGAACGGTTGCTGTAGCAGCGGAGGTGTCGCAACGGATTTATTTCAACCAGTTGTCTCAACCGGGGGACGAACTTCGTATACGTCTCCAAATGAGCGCACCGACGTTATTGACTGTCGATGTCCTTGGAAACTATGAAGTAGTAACCTACAATGGATCGCAGGAACAGGAAACCTTTACGCTGCAGGACGGAGGTTTAATAAATGACCTGAATTTATTGAACATATTATTCAATTCCGGAGGTATTCAGACACTCACTTTCGAGACTCAATTGCCGTACGACCGGGTAGACGTAAAGGTTAACTCGCTACTAAACGCGACGTTGAGCTCGCCGGTGCGACTATATGAAGTAAAACGGATTGGTGCAGGATGCCCACCTGATCCGGCAACAGAGTCGCCTTTTGAAAACCCGACTTGTATCACTGAGGTGGTCGCCGCATCTAATGCGGATGACATACAGAACTTATTTGACGAAGACTTTGATACGTATGCGGTATTGAATTCGGGTGCAGGAACATTGCTGGGTATCAATGAATACGAAGGCTTTGTGGAATTGGGCTTTGGCCAGACCATCGAAGCGGGAAAAACAGCGTATGTGCGCATTGATTTCGACCCGACTTTGCTGGACAATTTGTTGGGTGGTAGCATCGGCGGTGCGCTGGCTTCAGTGGTGAACAATTTAGTCTTAGGCGATCATTACTTCTCAGTTCAAGCGAAAAACAACGATGCCATCGTTTTACAAGGCGGGAGCAACAATAATTTTGGAGGCAATACTGACCGTATCCGTATTGTACAGGATAAATTCGGGCGGTATTACATTGCCATCACGCCAAGCCAGGAATTTAATGCAATCCGAATTACAGATCATACTAATTCTGCTCTGGGCTTATTGACTCAGCCAAACACCATGCATGTATATGGTGCCTGCGTGGATAATCCAACGGCTGATTGCCAGCCTGTGTTTGTCACTTCATTTGATGCTACCGGGCTTGACCTGGATTTGGCTGATCTCGGTGGTTCTGGAGTAACCGATGCGTCACATGCTATTGATGACAATACAGACAATTATTCCCAAATTAATCTGGGGGCTGTTGCCGTCGGAAAATCCGTTGAGCAGTACTTCGATTTTAGAAAGCCAGCGCTTCCAAGTGAAGTGGTGAATGTCACGCTTTCTTATGAAATGGGTGCTGTTGATCTGAACTTGTTAGGAAGCATCGAGATCAAGGCTTACAACGATTTGGTTGAAGTGGCCGAATTGGAATGGAATGGCGGTATTATCAATGGCGTGAATGTACTTGGCCTGCTGAATAACGGCGGAAGGGCTACGATACCATTCGCGCCGGGAGTGGAATATGATCGGATCAGTGTGGGGATTTCCGGAGTGGCCGGCCTTAGTGTACTTCCGGCCTTGCGGGTATATGCGGTAGAAAAAGACTGCAATGTGCCGCAATTCGTTGCTTGGAAGAGCTATGTGGTGGATGGCGACGCGACCGTTGCCTCCGTGAAAGGCGGTGAAGAAGTAGTATACACCATTCATGTCCGCAATACGGGTCAGGTAGCGCTTCAGGATTTGATAATCACCGACGCCCTCCCTGCAAATACAACATTTGTAGAAAGTGCAGATGGCACATTAGACGGTAATACCGTTACATTTAGTGGTATCGATGTCCCTGTTGACGGTGAAGCTACAGTCAGCTTTACGGTTGCGGTTGACGCAAATTTGACCGGCGTGAGTGAGATTGTCAACGTCGCGCTTATTAAAACGGATGCGAGCGATCCTGGAAAGGAAACTTTCCCGCCATTGGATAACCAAAATCCGACAGATCCGGATGAGAGTGGTGATACCGGAACAATTATTCCCGTAGAGCAAATTAGTTCGCTGGTTTCTTGGAAAGCCTATGCCATTACGGGAGGCGCTTCCACAACTTCGGTTAGCGGCGGAGAAACGGTTGAATATAGCATCTATGTACGCAACTTGGGCAATCAGGATTTAACCAATGTTGTGATCTCGGACGTGTTGCCTGAAGGTGTGGACTATGTTTCCGGTGGATCGCTTAGCGGTAATACGGTGCAGTTCACTATTGGGACATTGCCGGTTGGTGCGACCTCAGATCCGCAGGTATTTACCGTTACCGTCAATGAAAACCTCACGGGTATCGACGTAGTCCGCAATGTGGCTACTGTGGTAAGTGATGAAATAGCAGTTCCGGAAGAAAGCTTTCCGCCAATTGACAATGAAAACCCGACAGATCCGGACGACAGCGGTGATACCGGTACCGATATCCCTGTTGACCATGTGTCTTCGGTGGTCTCCTGGAAAGCTTATGAAGTGAATGGAGATGCCACTGTTACGGCTGTGAGTGGCGGAGAGACCGTTGAATATACGATTTATGTAAGAAATACCGGTAATGTGAACCTGACTAATCTGACGATCAGCGATGTGCTGCCAGCGGGCGTAACCTGGGTGTCAGGTGGAAACCACGCCGGTGGTACAGTAACATTTACGATTCCGACTTTAGTTGTCGGAGCGACTTCACCGGGCTTAACGTTTACCGTTGAAGTGGCTGAAGATCTTACCGGCATCGATGTGATCCGGAACGTAGCAACAGTCGTCAGCGACGAAGTGACTACACCTGAGGAAAGCTTCCCGCCAGTAGATAATGAAAATCCGACAGATCCGGACGATACCGGTGATACGGGAACAGAAATCCCCGTCGAGGCAATTCACGATATTGACATCGCGCTAAACGGCGTGAGTGACGGTGCTAACACCGGACAGGCAATTTCTGGAGATAACATTACCTATACCGTCACGGTAACGAATACCGGCAATAAAGACTTGACGGGCGTTACTGTCGACGGACTGGTGCCGACAAACACGACGTTTGTTAGCAGTGCAGACGGTGGTACGGAAAGCGGAGGTGATGTTTCATTCCCACCGTTCGATCTGGCCGTAGGCGAGACACGTACCTTTACTTATGTAGTCGAAGTGGTCGCATTCGATCCGGACGATGTAACATCAATCGACAATACAGCCACGGTTACATTCCGTAATGAAGACGATACAGCTGATGAGACCAAGACGGCTGAACACAGCATGCCTACCGATTGTGTGACGGTGAGTGCTGGGAACATAGCCTTAGATGCCGACCAGGATGCCATCTGTGAAGGAGAAGAGATCCAACTGACCGCTACGTTAAATGGGGTAACTATACCAGATGCAATATTCTTATGGTATACGAATGCCGGCTTAACGGGTACACCAATGCAGGGTGCAACGATAACCGTTAGTCCAACCGCATCCACAACGTATTATGTGGTTGTAAACGGTGCCGGTTTCTGTTTCAACAATCCGCCAGCAACGATCTCCGTTACGGTAGAAGAAACACCGGAAGTTCCGACCATCACGATTGTGGGCGGAGACGCGGAAATCTGCGAAGGTGAATCTGTGGAATTGACGGCAACGGCGGGTGCTGCTAGCTATATCTGGTATTTGGACGGTGTTGAATTAACAGGAGAAACCAGCGCGACCCTAGTGGCCGACGAAGATGGTGTATATACGGTGAAAGCCCTGAATGCTACAGGATGCGAGAGTGGTATTTCGGCGGGTGTAACCGTAGAGGTACTTCCGTTGCCTGCCCAGCCGACGATTACCTACGACGGTGTGCCGGAAATTTGTGAAGGAAGCGTTATTATCTTAACTTCAAGTGCGACAACGGGCAATCAGTGGTACAAAGATGGCGTAGCGTTGGCCGATTCGACTCGTCAGCAATTGGTTGTTACTGAAGGGGGTGATTATACCGTGGTGGTAACCGGACCAAATGGCTGTCCGAGTGCGCCCTCAGACGCCGTAACGATAGCGGCGAATCCCACTCCGAAAATCACCTTGGATGGCCCTGCAAATTACGCGATAGCAATCGGTGGAACGGTACAGCTTCCGGGGGTCACCACGGACCCTGCAGGTGCTACCGTAACGTGGCTTGATCCGGACGGAAATCCCGTATCCGGTACCGTCGGTCCGTTCAATACGCCTGGCACTTATATTTATACCGTTGTAGCCGAAAGTGGTGATTGCAGTACTACAACATCGATCAGCATTGTTGTGTTCGATCCGAATGCCTGTCCTCCGGGATACGAGCGGATCTATGCTACCGAAGTCATTGGCTCGACCGCCGGAATTACAAGTCCAAATAGCGCTATTGGCGGCGATTTGGTAGATAGTGCCAATGTGCAGATTCCACTGTTGTTGTTCGGTGTACGTAATTTCGACCTTGGCTTCGGCCAATCGTTCACAAGTGAGGATATTCACGTGAAGTTGGGCACAAGGCAGGGAGTGGATCTGCTTGGCGGTGTAGAGGTCAGCCTTCAACCGTTGCAAGACGGAACTCCAGTGGGTACGGCCGTCTCCTTAAATTCAGGTTGGTTGCTGAGCCTATTGGCTGGAGCCGACCAAGGAGATGTGATGATACCGACGGCCGATGATGTTACTTTTAACGGGGTACGCGTCCGGGTTCGTTCTGCGCTGATCTCACTTGCAGGTGCGATTGATGTACATGCTGCTTATGTAAATACGAAGGTTACTGAGTTGGCCGACTGTGAAGAGGTGAGTGATATACTAACGGGTTCGACTTCCGGTGTATTGGGTTCATTGAATGGTGTGACCAACAAGTGGGCGGTTGCTGAAGACGACTTAAGTCAATTTGCAACCATTCGTCAAAACGTAGGAGTTGCTGGACATGTACATTTGACCACCATTTATCCATCGCAGGCAAAAGCGGGCGATTCGGTTCAGGTGATCTTGCGTAATCCGTCTGGCGGATTGCTGGATGCTAGCGTGCTAGCTGGCATCTGGGTCCGCGCATACAACGGAAATACGCTGGTTAAGGAAACCGCTGTCAGCGGAGCTTTGCTGAATGTGCGGCTGTTGGATGGCTCTTCAGACATTAATATTGTTTCATTCCCGGTTGAAACACCATTTGATCGGGTAGAGGTACGTGCAGGAGGGATTGCTAGTGCATTGACGAGCTTGGATGTATTCAGGATCCAACGGATAGCAGACATTAATATCGTCGCGCCCGTGCCGGTTGACGGCATTGTGGAAGTCTGCCAAGGTGGGGATATCACGCTTGAGGCCGATGACTGTGGTACAACATACGAGTGGTACGAGAATATGACAGGTGGAACAGCGATTGCCGAAGGACTGGTATTTACGGTTCCGACGGATTGGGCACCGGGACTGCGGACGTTGTATGTTCAACCGAAGCGATTCGGTTGTGACTACGGCGCGCGAATTCCCATTGTCATCAATGTCTTGGAATCACCAACTGCCGATGATATCACGGTGGAAGCCGATGAAGATATTTATTGCGTCGAAGATGAGGTTGTGCTTACGGCCACCGCTGTGGCAACCATTGCTGACCCACAATTTAACTGGTACTTCGACGCCGATAAATCAGAGCCGATTGTTGATGGTGCTGAAGTAAATGGCGCAACGTATACCATCCTGAATGGCGAGATGACCATTTCTGGCCTCTCAGCTGGCAATTATACATACTACGTAAGCGTAAGGAGTGGGGCCGACGGTTGCGAAAATGGCGCTGGCGATTTGGCATCCATTACTATTACAGTAGATGAAGAACCTGCACCGGTACTGACCGAGCTTGCGCAGGTATTCTGCGAGATTGATATGCCTACGGTTGCCGACCTGAACACGGACGGTACCACGGGTACGGTTGTATGGTACAGCGCGGCCACGGGCGGCACACCGCTTGCTGCGGATGCGGCTTTGACGGCAGGTACCTACTACGCTGCCCAGGTGGGCGAGAACTGCGAGAGCGCTGACCGGACGGCGGTGACGGTGACGATCACCGAACCCCCGGCACCGGCATTGACCGAGCTTGCGCAGGTGTTCTGCGAGATTGATATGCCGACGGTTGCCGACCTGAACACGGACGGTGCCACGGGTACGGTTGTATGGTACAGCGCGGCTACGGGCGGTACACCGCTTGCTGCGGATGCGGCTTTGACGGCAGGTACCTACTACGCTGCCCAGGTGGGCGAGAACTGCGAGAGCGCTGACCGGACGGCGGTGACGGTGACGATCACCGAAACCCCGGCACCGGCATTGACCGAGCTTGCGCAGGTGTTCTGCGAGATTGATATGCCGACGGTTGCCGACCTGAACACGGACGGTGCCACAGGTGCGGTTGTATGGTACAGCGCGGCCACGGGCGGCACACCGCTTGCTGCGGATGCGGCTTTGACGGCAGGTACGTACTACGCTGCCCAGGTGGGCGAGAACTGCGAGAGCGCTGACCGGACGGCGGTGACGGTGACGATCACCGAAACCCCGGCACCGGCATTGACCGAGCTTGCGCAGGTGTTCTGCGAGATTGATATGCCGACGGTTGCCGACCTGAACACGGACGGTGCCACAGGTGCGGTTGTATGGTACAGCGCGGCCACGGGCGGCACACCGCTTGCTGCGGATGCGGCTTTGACGGCAGGTACGTACTACGCTGCCCAGGTGGGCGAGAACTGCGAGAGCGTTGACCGGACGGCGGTGACGGTGACGATCACCGAAACGCCGGCACCGACCATTGATAATGCAGCACCTGAATTCTGCGAAACGGATAACATGACGTTGGCAGATCTGCAGGTGGCGGGTACCGACATTAAATGGTACGCTTCCGCAACATCCACAGAGGTGCTGCCAGCAACTACGGTACTTGAAAACGGCGTGACCTACTACGCTACTCAAATGGGCGATAATTGTGAAAGTGCCGAAAGGTTGGCAGTAACACCTGTGATTAATGATTGTACCGCGTTATTGTCAATAACCAAAACAGCCGATCAAGATCGCGTAATAGCTGGAGAGAGCACAACGTTTACGCTGACGATTACCAATGAAGGTCCGGGCGCTATTCAAAGTGGAGATATCATCAAGCTGGGCGAGCGTCCAAGCGAAGGTGTTGTCATCACCGGCTACGAGGTAACCTCCGGCAACGGAACGGCTAATGGAAGTGGTAATTCCGCAACAGTAACGGCAAATGCCCTTATTCCTACGGGAGGTACTATTACGGTAAAAGTGACCGCGACTGTTGATGCGGATGCTCCAGAAACGATTGCCAACGGTATCGATGTGTGGGGGCCAGATAAAGATCCGGAAACTGATCCGAAAGACGATGAGGACGATACGCCACCGATACCGGTAGACCGTGTGTCTACCTTGGGTATCACCAAAGTGGCAGATGAGGCACGTGTGAAAGCGGGCGAGAGCACCAGCTTCACGCTGAACATTACTAACAACGGTCCTTCCTTTATCCAGGTTGGTAAGGAAATCAGTCTGACGGAACGTCCAGGTGAGGGTGTCACCATCACCGGATACGAAGTGACCGCCGGTACAGCTACCGTTGCCGGCAGCGGAAATACCGCGGTGTTAACGACAACGGGTAAGATTGCCGTAGGTGGTACCATTACGGTGAAAGTGACGGCAAATGTCGCCGCAAACGCGGGTGAAACCATCACCAACGGTATTACGGTTTGGGGACCGGACAAAGATCCGGAAACCGATCCAGAGGATGATGAGGACGATACCCCACCCATACCGGTAGACCGTGAAGCGGTTTTGAGCATCACGAAAGTGGCCGACCAAGCTCGGGTTAAGGCGGGCGAAAGCACTAGCTTCACATTAACGATTACCAACGAAGGTCCGGCTGTAATAGCGAGCGGTAAGGTGATCAGCCTGACGGAACGTCCGGGCCAAGGTGTAACCATCACCGGCTACGAGGTGACCTCGGGCAATGGTACAGCTGCCGGAACAGGCAACTCCGCAACGGTGACCACGAGTGGAGCGATTGCTGTGGGCGCTACCATTGTTGTGAAGGTAACGGCGAATGTGGCCGCAAATGCGGGTGAAACCATTACCAACGGCATCACGGTTTGGGGACCAGACAAAGATCCGGAAACCGATCCGGAGGATGACGAGGACGATACACCTCCGATCCCAGTAGATCACGAGTCTGTTTTGAGTGTTACCAAATCAGCAAATGATCAACGTGTAATAGCGGGTGGAACCACCTCGTTTACCGTGACGGTAACCAATAATGGCCCGGCTGTTATCGCAGTAGGCAAAACCATCGCAGTAGAAGAACGTCCGAGTGCAGGACTGGTGATTACCGGATATGACGTAACTTCTGGGAATGCAACTATTGGTGGAAGCGGAAATAACCGTCAATTGACGACGACAGCAGCCATTGCGGTGGGCGGATCTATTACATTCGACATTACGGCAAACGTTACGGCACCCGCTGGCTCGACTATTTCGAACGGCATAGCGGTGTGGGGGCCCGATAAAAATCCTGGCACGGATGACGAAGACGACGAGGACGAAACACCTGAAATTCCGGTAGAACGGCCTTACGTGCTCAGCGTCGAGAAAGTTGCGGATCAATCGCTCGTGACTGCCGGACAGACCACTACCTTCACTGTGACTGTAACGAACAACGGACCGATGGCGATTGAATCCGGTAAGGAAATCGCGCTCCGGGAACGTCCGGGAGCGGGTGTGACCATTACAGGCTACCAAGTGGTTTCAGGTGCGGCGTCAGTTGTTGGTACCGGAAATCAAGCCACGATTACAACAACCGATGTCATCGACGTAAATTCAATCATCGTAATTAAGATTACGGCAGACGTCGCCGCGACGGCCGCGGGTACTATTACAAATGGTATAAGCGTGTGGGCGCCCGACCGGGATCCGGATACCGACGATCCGGATGACGAGGACGACACAGACCCTGTTCCGGTGGATGCAACGTTGATTATTCCGAATCTGTTCACACCGAACGGCGATGGGTTGAACGACTTGTTTGTCATCAAAAACCTGCTGCAATACCAAGGTCGGGAATTGACGGTGATTAACCGGTGGGGCAACCAGGTCTATAAGAGCAACAACTATAATAACGACTGGGATGGAGGTTCACTTGCTGAGGGTACGTACTATTATATCCTGCGCGTCCGCAATGGCAATAATGGCGAATGGCGGATCTATAAAGGTGCTGTAGCCCTCATTAGAGTAACCGGTCGCTAAATGAAGATAACCTGCCGAGCGATACGCTCGGCAGGTTCACTAAAACGATGCTGATTTGACCACATCCAATAACAGATAAAGACATGAAGAAGTATTATTTTCTATTGCTAATAGTCCTTTTATCCGCTCCTGCATTTGCCCAGCAGGTGGTGCAGTACAGCCAGTATATGTTCAATGGGTTGTATATCAACCCTGCGTATGCCGGTTATCGTGGACCCGTAAATTTTCATACGTATTACCGGTCGCAATGGACTGGAATGCCTGGTGGACCAAGTACGCTGGCTTTAGCGGCGGATATGCGTACCTCGGGAGATAATGTCGGGTTGGGGTTAAATTTAATGAGTGACCGAGTGGGATTGGAAAAACGAGTTTATGCCTATGCAAATTATGCATACCGCCTGCGTGTTGGTTGGGATCCCGAGGATAGACTGGCGTTCGGCCTAGGATTGGGGTTTATCCATTCGGGATTTGATAATGCTGCGGCACGTACCCAGGATCCGGAGTCTATCAACATTGAAAATTCGTTTTTACCCGATGCCCGGTTCGGCGTATTTTATTCTACCAATACTTTTTATGCAGGTGTTGGCGTAGACAATTTGATTTCGCAACTCATATTCAACGACGATAACGGAAGTACCCGTATTCCTCCGGTTACACAATATTACATTACCGGCGGCGGCATCGTTCCGTTAGCTACCGACATTCTATTGAAACCATCTATTTTGGTGAAAAATGCAAATAATGCGGGAAACCGTGCGTGGACAACGGATTTGAATGCAGCTGTCATTTTTGCCGAGCAGTTTACGTTTGGACTTTCTTACCGTACCGCGCTTTCCAATGGAGAGCAACTGAGCGAAAGCCTGAAACGGCCAAACTCGATCATCGCCCTCGCGGAATTTGTCGCAGCAGGTCAGTTTCGCATTGGCTATTCCTTTGATTATGCACTCAATCGAATTAACAACCAGGTGGGGGGAACTCATGAAATATCGTTGGGATATTCGCTGAGTAGAGGAACGCAGCGCGTACGTACACCGCGCTACTTCTAATTTGGGACATTTATTAATCCATGCTGACACGCTACAAAATAACACCTACCTATGAAATTCTTTAATAATACGGTTACGCTGGTTTTTGGATTCTGTTTATTAGCGGTCTTACCCCTGCGAGCACAGTATTCCCTGTTGAAATCTGCTGATCGGGAGTTCGACACATTTAACTTTGTAAAAGCCATAGAGCTTTATCAACGGGCATACGAGGTGAAAGCCGATATCAGAACAGCGGAACGTTTGGCAGAGTCTTACTACCACATCCGGAATTACCGCGAGGCGGAAACCTGGTACGCGCGTTTGGCCAACCATGACGAAGCAAAGATCGACCATATCCTGCAATATGGCCATGTGCTCCGTAATAACTCCAAATTCAGGGAAGCCAAGGCACAATATCAACGTGTTGCTTTGAAAGCGGAAGGTATCATTTCGCGTGAGGAACTTGCGATGTTGTATGCCTCTTGCGATTCGGCCGTGGTGTGGTTAGAAAATCCGATGAAAGCCGTCGAGGTGAAAAATCAGAAGAACTGGAATAGTCCGCAGGCCGAGTTTGGCGCTACAAAAGGACCGGATGGCCTTTATTTTGCATCGGATCGGTTTGATGGGGCTGCCAAGCCGGACGTCATCTACGGGTGGACAGGAAACCCCTATCTATCTATGTATGTTGCGAAGGAGGAGTCGGTGGGCAAGGTCGACGCCAAATGGGGAGACGGGGCCAATCATTTTGGGCCTGCGACGTTTTCCAAACAACGGAATGAAGTCTATTTTGCGGTAACCCGTAACCTGACCCGCGAGGAAAAACGTAACGCAGGGAAGGATGTTACGGTGAATATCGAAATTTTTTCGAATTCATTAGACGCCGCAAATTGGGGTGAAGGCGCGGTTCCTTTTCGTTACAATAATATTACGGAGTGGTCGGTTGGCGATCCTTTCCTGTCCACGTCGGGCGATACACTTTATTTTACCTCTGATATGTCGGGAGGTAAGGGAGGAACTGATATCTATTATGTCGTCCGTCAGGGAGACGGAGCTTGGGGCGATGCGGTCAATTTAGGCGACGCAGTCAATACGCCCGGTGATGAGCGGTTTCCGGCGATCGATAACCAAGGCGACTTTTACTTTTCGTCGGATGGCCATTTGGGTATGGGCGGATTGGATGTGTATCGATTGGAGAAAAACGGAACCTCAGCCAAAGCCGTTAACTTAGGCTTCCCATTTAATTCACCTTATGACGACTTTTCCATCCGTTTTGATAGGGAATTGGAAGGATATGTAGCTTCAAACCGGAGCGGTGGCGCCGGAGCGGATGATATCTATTGGTTTAACCTGAATAAGGTGGTGCAAATTGATCTAGAGGGAGGAGTCTACAACGAAAAGACCAAGTTGCCCGTTTCCGGGGCGAGGGTGACCCTTACGCCAGCCGGAGATGAGATGAACGCCGTGGTCGTTAACGCCGGGTCGGACGGAAAATTTAAGTTTAATTTGGCGGAAAATACAGATTACACCCTTACTGCCGAGCAGACCGGATTTCGAGCATTTACACCAATGGCTTTTTCCACTTCAGGCATCGATTCCAGCACCACGCTGCAAAAAGATATTTATCTGTCTCCGGTTGAAGAGAAGGAAGTCGTCGTACTGCGTAATATCTATTTTGACTTCGACAAGGCGGACATCCGCCCAGACGCGGCATTGGAATTGGATAAAATAGCTGCATTTTTAAATAGTGACCCTAGTGTGCGCATTGAACTGAGTGCACATGCGGACTCCAGAGGAACAGCTGCGTATAATATAAAATTGACTCAGCGGCGTGCTGATTCGGCGGTAGCCTACTTGGTCAGCAAAGGAATCGCGGCCGACCGTTTGGTAGCGAAGGGATATGGTTTTACGAAACTGGCTAACCATTGCGCCAAAGGCGTAGAATGTACGGAAGAGGAGCATCAGTGGAACAGGCGTGTGGAGTTTTTCGTAATTGGAAATGGGGATAAAGAATAACGGATTTTGTCCATGCCGATCCTTACAATACCCTCTAGAAGGGTATTTTTTTTGGTTTTCAATATAGATTGGCCAGCATCCATTGTCCGAAATCGGCAAATTTCGTCAACTGAAGTTCCCGTTTATCTGTTTCAATTTCTTTCAATTTTGCAGCAACTTTTTTGCGTGCAGCAGCCTTCCAGGTTCTTCCCCTGCGCTTCGGGTCCGATGCAATGGCGTTAAAAATGAGTTTTTCCGTTTTATAAGCCTTGCCGTGTTTGCTGAACGCTCTTTTGTATGATCGGATTTCATGCTCGATATAAGCCAAGTCATCCATTTCATAACTGAGAAGAATGTAGAGTAAACGGCCGGCCCGGTAGGCGAGGTGTTGCGGGGTTTGTTTCGCTGCATCAATGAGCAGGTTTAGCTGTTTTTTCGCCTTACTCCATTGTTGTTGCATAAAATGAGTGAGTGCTGCAAAAAAATAATACTCCACTTGCTTTTCGTGGCCAGGAATCGATTTTTGTGCGTTCCCAAGAACGTAGGAACTTGTTAAAAATTGAGCAGCCATCTCGTATTGCCTACAGCCGAGGACCTTGTTTAGCCGATATACTTCCGCCGTTAACGTGGCTACGCTTTTAAAATGTTCGGGATAGGGGCGTTCTGATAGTGCGGTTAATTTTTCAATAAAGGGGGACATCTCTTGATAGTAACCAATACTCCGGAGACTGTCAAGGATCCCATCAAGTGCTGACAGATAATCATAAGGCGGATAGTCCCAAATGGGCTCGTTGGCTTCCGTTAGTTTGGTGAGTTCGTCGAATATCCGTAACGCCGAGCGATATTCGCCGGTATGGATAAAAAAGAAGGATTGAAAAAGCAAATGTAATTTCTGTGGTTCGAACTGATACTGACTGCCTCGGGTAGAAAGGCTAAGTTCGCTCAGAATCAGATCATTTAGTTGCTTATCCTGTATATTGTTTTTTGTACGCTTGCCTTTTGTGAGTCGATGGCTGAGAAGTTCGTAAAGGGAATAATGTTCTTGGATCTGTCGGAGCGATTGCAGTGTATGTTTTGCCTTCATCTGTTTGTCTACCAGTTGTTGTTCACTGAGTCCGGGGAAACCCAGATCAGAAAGGGCGGTTAGTTCCATACGGGCTGCTTGATAGGCCACCGGGTGATGTTGATTCGCGGTCGCTAGTTTTGAGGCCTTGTGAAGTTCCTTGAACGCTCTTGTGGGAATGGAACGCTCAAAACACAGTCTCGCTTTCAGGAGGCATTGGTATTGTTGGTACCAGGCGTCCTGTTCGATACGTACCTGCACAAGGATATCGGTGAGTATTTTATATAAGTAAGCGGCAGTGTTTTCGAGTGATTTGGCGGGATAAGCTTTTCTGAATTGCTCTTGCCAGGAGGTCATACCTGCAATGCCTGTTTGCCCGGCGATTTGTTGATATAATGCGATATAGTCTTTGTCGCCTTTGAGCTGCGTTGCGTGTTGCTGGAAGAGCTTTTTTTCCGCTGCAGAAAGAGATTTTATGAGTTTTTCGAGCTCGTAGAATAACATCGGGATTCAAACTAATCGGGTAGTGGACGATATATAATATATGTATTTAATATTAAATGGATCATTATCAAATAATTATATAATTTATGTGGTGTATTTTTGGGTATTGTAATTCATAAAATTATATAAAAAAGGCGGTTTTTTCAAAAATATACCACCTACTTTTGATAGTATTTATAAACGAAAAGATTTCTTTAACCAATTATATGAGCAATAAAATAATCGTTGTAGGTAGTATGAATATGGATATGGTTGTTAAAACAAGCCATATTCCGCAGCCGGGAGAGACGGTCTTGGGTGGGTCTTTTTTAATGAATCCCGGTGGAAAGGGAGCGAATCAAGCGGTGGCTGTTGCACGTTTAGGTGGAGATGTAACGTTTATTGGCAAAATCGGTGATGACATTTTCGGAAAGCAATCGTCTCAATTATTTGATGAAGAAGGGGTTGATACCAATGGGATGTTGGCTGATGACAATTGTCCATCCGGCATCGCACTGATTACCGTAGACGAACGTGGCGAAAATAGCATCGTAGTAGCTCCAGGAGCGAATGCGCATTTGGAACCTAACGATGTGGAAGAGGTATTGAACAACTATCCGTACAGCAAAATTTTATTGGTTCAGTTGGAAATACCGATGCCAACGGTGGAGCATGCAGCTCGCATCGCGCGGGGCAGGGGCATGCAAGTTATTCTTAACCCAGCGCCTGCCAATAGCTTGGTACCGGCTATGTTTAATTTGATTGATATTATTACGCCTAATGTTAACGAGGCGGAAATGTTGTCGGGAATGCAGATTGTAGATATTCCAAGTGCGAAAGCCGCTGCAGAACGTATTCATGCACAGGGTGTCAATCATGTTATTATCACATTGGGAAGGCAAGGGGCCGTGTTGCTGGAAGCCGGCGTGTTCCACCACATTCCGGCTCCTCAGGTGGAAACCGTGGATACCACGGCGGCAGGTGACGTATTCAATGGCGCACTTGCGGTTGCCTTAAGCGAAGGGAAAGCCTTGAAGGATGCGGTTTCGTTCGCTTGCAGGGCGGCTTCAATTGCCGTGACGCGCATGGGCGCACAGTCGTCCATTCCTTTCCGCAACGAGGTGTTGTTGAATAGTATGACATAAAAGTCGTTATAAACCAGTTCCAAAACCATTAAGTTATGTTTATCGTAGAAAGTTATGTGTTGGCGGTCGTGTTTTGCTTAATCACGATGCTGTGTTGGGGCTCTTGGGCCAATACGCAGAAGTTGGTACAACACGAATGGCGATTCGAGCTATTCTATTGGGATTACGTTTGGGGAATTTTCCTGCTTGCACTTGTCGGTGCATTTACCATGGGCAGCATGGGTGAATCGGGCAGGTCTTTCCTGGACGATCTGGGGCAGGCAGAAGGTAGCAACATCCGCAGTGCGTTGATCGGTGGTGTGGTATTCAATCTTGCGAATATCTTGTTGACAGCCGCTATCGCGGGGGCAGGAATGGCGGTGGCCTTTCCGGTTGGAATCGGTTTGGCGTTGGTTATCGGTGTGCTGATCAATTACTTGATGTTGAGCAAAGGGAATCCGGTATTGCTCTTCACGGGCGTCGGTCTCGTCACCGCGGCGATCATTCTTAATGCGGTAGCCTACGGAAAACATTCCGGCAGTACGGGCAAAAAAGGCGTGGGAAAATGGATTGCGGTTTCGGTTATCGCCGGCGTGTTGATGTCTACGTTTTATCCGTTTATCGCCGCTGGAATGGATTTGGAGAATTTTGTGTCACCCGCTGCCGGTAAAATGACGCCCTATACCGCGTTTGTGGTGTTTGCATCCGGTATCGTGCTAAGCAATCTGCTGTTCAATACCCTGTTGATGCGCCGGCCGCTCGAAGGCGCCCCCATCAACTATGGCGAATACGTACGGGGACGGCTGGGTATCCATCTGGTGGGCATCCTTGGCGGATGTATCTGGGGAATCGGCAACCTGTTCAACCTCATTGCCGCAGGCAAGGCTGGCCCCGCCATATCGTATGGACTCGGCCAAGGGGCTACGTTAGTAGCTGCCCTGTGGGGTGTGTTGATCTGGAAGGAGTTCAAAGGAACCTCCAAAACCGTGAACGGGCTTGTTGCCGCGATGTTCGTGCTGTTTGTGGTTGGGCTGGGGCTGGTAATTGCAGCGGGCGAATAGTTTTTAATCCGCGGATGCCTGACACCCGCGGACAATAACCAATATGTAATCATTATGCAGAAGCATTCACTTGGCTTATTTTTCATTTTGTTAGCTATCGCCGGCTGTTTCGGCTGTGCCTGTGGCCCGCGTTCGGGGGCTGCGGATAACGGACAGGATTCCGTAGCCATCCCTTTGAAATTGGTAAAGGACGAGGCGGAAGGAACGATTTCCATTTTTAGGGAGGATGGCGATACGCCTATTCTTGTACAGCATGCCAAAGCCGATTTCAGGCCATACATCCACCCCATCGTTGCGCCAGATGGCGACGGGGTATTGACCGAGTACAGTCCGGGTCATCACAAACACCAGACGGGGTTATATTGGGGATTTACGCGGGTCAACGGCAGGGATTATTTCCACAACCCGCAGGGCGATTATTGGAAGAAAGCGGCATTGAACACCTTGGAAGAACAGGGGGACGCGGTCAAGTGGCAGACCATTTATCAACTGTTGGATGAACAGGGAACGCCTGTAATGCAGGAAACCCAAAATTGGTCGCTGCAATTCATCGACGGCCAATATCTACTGGATCTGGAGTGGAAAGGTGAAGCGTTGAAGGACCTGTCAATCGGCAAATACGATTATGGAGGCCTTTTCCTGCGCATGCCATGGCGGGAGGGTATCGAAGGGGAAATCGTCAACGCGGCTCGAAGCAAAAATGAATACGCCGAAGGCCAAGCGGCGATGTGGGCTGATGTCGGTATGAAAATAGACGGGCGGAGCGATTGGGCACACGTATCCATTTTTGACCATCCTGAAAACCCCGGGTTCCCCAACAAATGGCGTGTAGATACTCAGCTTGGCCTGGGGCCAGCGTACACCCGCGATAACGACTGGAATTGGCATAAGGGGCAGACCCAAACCATCAAGCATCGCTTGGTTATACATACCGGCGAGCTGAACGAGATGGCGGTAAACGAAGCGTGGACTCAATTTGCCGGGCGGGATGGGGAATACAGCATGACCGAGCTGTGGTCGTTGGCGCAAGCGGAAGGGCGGAACGCCAAGTTCTTAACGCCGAAAGAAGCGGTTGATGCCATGACCGTGAAAGCGGGATACGAAGTGAACGTGTGGGCTGCGGAGCCGATGATGACCCAGCCCATGGCCTTCTGCTGGGATGATAAGGGGCGTCTTTGGGTAGCCGAGAACAAGGACTATGAGTCGCGCGGGCACGGCTTTTCCAATGCGGGGACCAGTCGCATTCTGATTCTGGAGGACACCGACGGCGACGGTGTGGCAGATAGCCAGCAGGTATTCATGGAAGGGTTGGCTTTTCCAGCAGCCATCGCGGTCGGATTTGACGGACTTTTCGTGGGGGCGCCGCCCAACCTCCTTTTTGTGCCGGATAAGGATGGCAACGACAAGGCCGATATGGAAGATGTCGAGATTTTGCTTACCGGATGGGGTATACGCGACCGGCACGAAACGTTAAACAGCCTGCATTGGGGACCCGACGGCTGGCTTTATGGGCTGCAGGGGTTTGCGACGCCTTCCAAAATCCGGAAACCCAACGGGGATGCCAAGCTTTATTTTCACAACGACGAATTTCCGGAAAATCTGCTCGAAGCGGATGGTGTGGATATCAATGGGGGGGTGTGGCGTTACCATCCGGTTAAGCACCGGTTTGAGGTGGTGGCCCATGGGTTCAGCAATCCCTGGGGCATCGACTACGATGCGAAAGGCCAGCTGTTCATGACGGCGTGCGTGATTCCCCATTTGTGGCACGTGATTCCGGGGGGTATTTACCACCGGCAGGGCGGGCAGCATTTCAATCCCTACGTGTACGAGGACATCAAAACAATCGCCGACCACCGGCATAGCTCCGCCCATGGTGGCGCCCGGATCTATCAGTCGGACGCCTTTCCCAAAGAAGAACAGGGCCGGATTTTCATGGCCAATATTCACGAACACGCGGTGTTGTCGGATATCCTGGAGCCGAAAGGCTCGGGCTATGTGGGCGTGCATGGCGACGATTTTATGAGGGCTAACAATGCCCAATGGGTCGGATTCAGCATGGAAATCGGTCCGGAAGGCGGGCTATATGTCCTGGATTGGCACGACGCAGATATCTGCGGCCAGGATGTGCTGAATTCTGAAACCGGTCGGATTTTTCGCATTATGCCTTCCAAATCGTCGGCAAAGGACTTTCCAGGGCGATATGCCGACTTAAATACGCTGACCGATGAGCAGCTCGTCGAACTGCAGACCAACGCCAGCGATTGGCACGCCCGGAGGGCCAGGGGCATCCTGCACAAGCGGGCCACCGGCGGAAAGCTTCAGGCAAATACCCATTCGCAACTGAAAGCGATCTTTGATAAAGAAAAAAATCCCGATTGGCGATTGCGGGCGATGTGGAGTTTGCACATCACCGGCGGCCTGACGCCCGAAGACCTGCAGGAGTCGTTGGACGACAAAGACCCTTATATCCGCGCCTGGGCCATCCAACTGCTGTGCGAAGATAAATCGCCGTCGGCAGGAGCGCTGGCCAAATTCCGGTCGATGGCGCAACATGACCGCTCACCGGTGGTTCGTCTCTACCTGGCCGCTGCATTGCAACGGATAGCCAACGACGAAAAATGGGCAATTGCCATCAACCTCCTCCAGAAAAAAGAAGACGGGCAAGACCACAATCTGCCCAAGATGATTTGGTATGGCATCGAACCGTTGATAGCGGAAAATCCCAGCAGGTTTTTAGCGCTCGGCGGCGTTTCCCGCATACCCATGGTGACGCAATACGTTGCGAGAAGGGCCGTGGATGGCGACGAACTGCAACGGCTGGTGGCTTTGATCGGAATGCAACGAGGCAATACGGAAGACTTGCTGGTCGGCATGCTCAGTGGGATGGAAGGAAGGACCGACCTGAAGATGCCCGCCAACTGGAAGGCGGCTTCGGAGAAATTGCAGCAAGGCAAAGGTAGCGTAGGCGAACTCGCCACGAGGATTTCCGGACTGTTCGGCGACCGGGAAGCGACCCAGCGGGCATTTGCGTTGCTCAAGGACGAGCAGAAGCCGATCAGCGAGCGCAGGAAGGCCCTCCAGATGCTGGCCGCGCAACAACAACCGCAGCTCACCGCTGAGTTGCCGCAGCTCCTGCAAGAACCGGCAATGCGAAGCGAAGCGATCCGCGCCGTTGCCGCTTTTGATAACGAACCGCTCGGTAAGCGCTTAATTGAGGGGTACCATAGTTTTTCGCCAGCCGAAAAGACAGAGGCGATACAAACGCTTTCCTCCCGTACGCGGTATGGCAACCTGCTGATGGCCGAGATCAAAGCCGGGCGGATTCCAAAGAAAGAGGTGCCCGCCAACGTGGCCAGGCAATTGCTGCGCGTGGTAGGAAGTGGGTTCATCGAGGTGTGGGGGCCGATTGAAACGGTAGCCAGTGATCAGGCCGCCTATGAGAAGTATCGGAAAATGCTTAGCTCCGAAGCATTGGCCAAAGCAGATGTAAAGCGCGGAAAAACCTTGTTTCAACAAACCTGCGGCAGCTGCCACAAGATGTACGGCGAGGGTGGCGTAATGGGGCCTGACCTTACCGGATCGAACCGACGGGATGTGGATTATATCCTATTAAATGTGCTCGAACCGAGTGCCGAAATCCAGGACGATTATAAAATGGTGGTTATCAATACGCGCGATGGACGAACCTACTCAGGCAATGTGGTGAGCGAAGACCAGCGGCAACTGTCGCTCCGGGTGGTCGGGCAAGAGGAGCCCGTATTGATTAACAAATCGACCATTCAATCCCGGGAGACAGCGGCTGTCTCCATGATGCCCCCAGGGCTCTTCGAACACCTGGGCGACCGGGATGTCGTAGATATCATCGCCTATTTGAAAACGGATGAACAAATAATTTAGCGCATTCATGATGTTGAGACAAATATTAACTAAAAATATAAATCATGAAGAAAATGAAATTATTGATTTGTGTGTTGGCGTGTCTCGGTATGAATGCCAATGCTCATGATTATGCTGGCCGCGTGAAACCACACTTGAAAAAAATTCCACTTTCCGTACTGAAAGACAAAATCAAAGGTGGTTGGGCGGGCCAAACCATTGGCGTGGCTTTTGGAGGCCCTACGGAATTCCGGTATAACGGCACGTTCATACAAGACTATCAGACAATTCCGTGGTACGAAGGGTATGTTAAGAAATGGATGGATGAGTTTCCGGGGCTGTTTGACGATATTTACATGGATCTCACATTCGTTGAGGTGTTTGAGCGCGTAGGCTTGGACGCACCGAAATTAATTTAAACAAGAATCTAACGCAAAACCCTGGATTTTAGTAATCCGTTGGGTCCTGCTACAAAGAGCAATTAAAAATCAATAATTTATCTATGTTTGTGCTTGTTTTCATTTGGACGAGTACGCAAGGAATTTTACGATGAGCTATTTACGAATTTTGTTTTTTAGCGTTTTGTTGACGCAAGGATGCAATGATGAAAAGCCGGCGATGAGCGCTACCGGAGATGTTCCCAAAATCCTTTTCGATACCGATATGGGGCCTGACTATGACGACGTGGGGGCCATTGCGGTATTGCATGCGCTTGCTGATAGTGGAGAGTGCGAAGTACTGGCTACAGTCGCCAGCGACGCACATCCATCTATTGCACCGACCATCGAGGTTTTCAATCGTTACTTTGGACGGGATAGTCTGCCGGTTGGTGCTGCAGTTCAAGGCGCGCCTGATTTTACCGCTCAAAATGGATGGAACGACACGCTTATCAATAATTTTGCACCGGATGTGCGCACAAAGCGGTATCCGAGTGCGGTTGATGTATACCGCCGGGTACTCGCTGCCCAGCCAGACAATTCCGTAACCATCGTAACTGTTGGTTTTTTGTCCAATATCAGTGCATTATTGGATTCACAGCCCGACGAACATTCTAAATTGAACGGGATAGATCTCGTAAAGGCCAAGGTGAAGCAACTTGTGGCTATGGCAGGTGCATTCCCTGAAGGTGTTGAATTCAATGTCGTTCAACATCCGCAGGCTTCTCTAAATGCGATCAGGAAGTGGCCCAAGCCTATATTGTTCAGCGGTTTTGAGATCGGCGTCAAAATTTTTACGGGAGGTAAGGTTGCCCAACAAGGCGAGAATAATCCGGTGAGTAAAGGATATGCTTATAACTTTAAGACTTACACCAAAGATGGTGAAGCCAGCCGAAATTCATGGGATCAAACCGCGGTATTGGTTGCCGTACGCAATCCTGAAGAATACTTTTACGTAAATGGACCCGGGAAGTTTATCGTGAGCGAGGATGGTTCGAACGCCTGGGACCCGACAGTCGATGCAGGTCACTATTTCATTAGTCATAAATACCCGTATTCGCATATTGCCGACGTCATTGAAGGATTGATGCTGCAAGCTTTGCGTCGATAGTACTTTTATAAGCTAATATACTATCAGAATAAGCTAACAAATTGGTGGAAAGCCATCAAATTGTTAGCTTATTTTGTCTTAACTTTTTTGAAAACGTATATCCAATTATCTAACCATGAATTGAAAATACAGATGACAGACGAGCGAGAGAACGAATCTCCTGCCTTATTGGAATGGGCAGAAGTTGAAGAATATATTCAACGTGCAAGCGATGCGTTTGAATCATACAGACAATATCCGGTGCCCCAACGCATGGATTTTTTACGGCAGATCGGCCGTGAAATTGATACCATCCGAACCGATTTGATTGAAGTCAGTCAACGGGAGACGCATCTTCCCGAGGGGCGTCTTCGAGGGGAGATTGATCGGACGATCAATCAAATCAATTTGTTTGCCGGAGTATTAGCGGAAGGATCATGGGTAAATGCGATTATTGATACCGCTGATCCGCAACGCACGCCGATTCCCAAACCGGACATACGGCAGATGCAATTGCCCATCGGTCCGGTATGTGTGTATGGGGCAAGCAATTTCCCGTTTGCTTTCTCAGTGGCCGGGGGTGATACGATATCGGCTTTGGCCGCAGGGTGTCCCGTCTTGTACAAAGTGCACGAAGGCCATCCGCAGACGTCGTTGCTGGTAGGCAGCTGCATCGAAAGGGCCGCTCGCCAAACGGGTATGCCCATCGGCGTATTCACTTTGTTGATGGTCGCAAGGGATGTAGGTATACAGGTGGTTACCCATCCGTTGATCACGGCGGTTGCGTTTACAGGCTCCTTTGCCGGGGGTAAGGCACTGTACGACGCAGCGGCAAAGAGATCGGTGCCGATCCCGGTTTACGCAGAAATGGGAAGTATCAACCCGGTTTTTTTGCTGCCTGATCGATTGAAGCTTCATGCGGAGGCAACCGCCACAGGTTTGGTGGCGTCCAATACTTTGGGGGCAGGGCAGTTTTGCACCAATCCGGGATTGATGGTCCTGCTGCAATCGCCCGACACGGAACATTTTCTGTCGCTTTATGGTAAGCAGTTGGCGGAGCAGACCTGCCATGCCATGTTAACACCGGGCATCTACCGGGCGTACACAATGGGTGTAGAACGTTTGAAATCCATGGGCACACTTAGCCTTTTGGGTGAAGGTAAAAAATCGGAGTTGGCCGAAGTCGCCGTTCCGGTAGCCTTCCGTGTTAGCGGGAGCGATTTTCTTCGAGATAAAACACTGCGGGAAGAGTATTTTGGGCCGGCATCCATCCACGTCGTTGCCGATGATGAAGCGCAATTGGTAGAAATTGCAAATGTATTGGACGGGCAGCTAACTGTTGGAGTTTGGTGTACGGATGTGGATATCGATTCATTCCGCGTCTTATTTCGGGTATTGGAACATAAGGCGGGTAGACTGGTCATCAACGGAGCGCCCACAGGCGTGGAAGTATGCCATGCCATGGTTCACGGCGGACCTTTCCCTGCTACGACAGATGCCCGGAGCACGTCTGTGGGTACCCAGGCCATCTACCGTTTTACACGGCCGGTGAGTTACCAGAATTATCCCGATCGCTTATTGCCCATCGAATTAAGGAATGGCAACCAGCCGGGCATTTGGCGGAAAGTAGACGGCGAGCTGACCCGAAAGTCGATCTAAAGCAAAAGGCAATGGCAATAGGATGGCTGCGGATAACCGGCATAACAACGTAGAAATGAAGGGATAGAAGTGGGAAGCGAGCGGATTCGCTTGCCGGACACGTCCTGACCAAGCGTAGGTATGACCACGGATAACCAATGGATTTATTGAAGGAGGCCAATAAAGACTAAAAATAGATGAAGTTGTACAAAACTACACGAGGTATTCTGCTCGACAAAGTAGGTGGCTACTATCGAATTGATCAAGATTGGGATCAACTTATTAATCGGGACCAGCTGTACAAATATCTTCAGGAACGGTTAAAATCGATGCCGATAGTGGAAGAGCAAGAAGCAGAAAGCTGGATCGCCAGTGAGTTATTGCCGCCGATTGGAAATCAGGAAGTGTGGGCTGCCGGGGTAACTTATTTCAGGAGTATGGAAGCGCGTATGGAAGAGGCTAAAGATTCTGGTGGTGCCGATTTGTATGACAAGGTGTATCATGCTGATCGACCTGAATTGTTTTTCAAAGCGTTGCCGCATCGGGTCGTCGGCCATGGACAGACGGTTAGTATCCGCAAGGATTCTGCATGGGATGTACCTGAACCGGAACTCACCCTTTTCATCAATTCATGGGGAAGCATCCAAGGGTATACCATAGGAAACGATATGAGTTCGCGTAGTATTGAAGGAGAGAACGCGCTTTATCTACCGCAAGCAAAAGTATACGACCGAAGCGCCGCATTGGGTCCGTGTCTGTATGTGCCGGAACTGCTCATCGACCCCGAGACGATTATCGCCATGCAGATCTCAAGGGCAGGCAAAGTGCTGTTCAATGAATCCGTTCCGATCAATCGAATAAAACGCCCCTTGGAAGAGCTAGCGGCCTACCTGTACCGCGAATGCCAATTTATATACGGAAGCTACCTGATGACGGGTACTTGCCTCGTTCCGCCTGCTAATTTTACACTGACGCCAGGCGACGAAGTCGATATTACCATCGATTCGATCGGTACGTTACATAATACCGTAGGGTACAACTGAAGACGTGCGGTGTAAGCCCTCATGTACCGAAGTGGTAAGTAGTAAACCCAAGCGTCATTGCGCTAACTACTGACCTTTTCTTTTCCATAAATTGATCAATTAGGACAAAAAACAGTTAGAATAGGATAGGAAATGAGTGGCTTGCCGCAGAGCGTGTCTCTATCTTTGTTAGATATTATTGCCTTAGTTAGCGAAAAGAGCATGCGAGTACTTTTGTTATCTTCCTTTATGGCGGTATACCTTACGCCGGTATATGCGCAGCGGCCGGTACCATCGGAAAAAGCAGAAAAGACGATTACGTTATTTGATGGGAAGACCTTGGACGGCTGGAAGCCGATTGATCCTGATGACGCGAAATATTGGCAGGCAAAGGATAGCCTGATTGTCGGGGGAGATGGAGTCAACCCAGTGCCTAAAAATACGTATCTGCGAACTGTCGATGAATACGGTGATTTTGAGCTTAGTTGTCTTTTCCGCCTTTCGGGTGATCCCGGAACGGGATTTATCAACGGTGGTATCCAATACCGTTCTAAGGTGGTCGACAAGGATATCATTGGGTATCAGGCAGACATCGGGGATGGGCATTGGGGGGATATTTACGATGAGCACCGCCGCGGTTTGTTGGTTCAAGGCAATTTGCGCACGGTTTGGCATCTACTTAAAAGGGACGGATGGAATAGTTACACCGTGCGGGTCCGTGGCAACCGTCACGAACTTTACATCAATGGAGTCAAAACTTGTGACTATACAGAAAAGGACCCAACGATTCCACTTAGCGGCGTAATAGCGTTCCAACTCCATAGCGGCGGAACTGCAAAAATCGAAATTCGAGATGTAACCCTTACACCCCTTAACTGAATACAGACATGTTACTGAATAAAGGCATGTTGCGCCCCACGTTTTTAACCTACAAATTCTTTAGATACCATTTTATGCAGTCGCGCCTATTTGTTATTCGCTTTGTTTACGTAGTTGTTGCGGTATTCCTCGTGTGTTGTACGGGCGACACCGATTCGGTTGATTCGCAGCAAATTGACCGAGAATATGTGTTAAATGCCAAGATGGTCGGCTATACGGGGGTAGGTGGCGATATCGACGGGCAGCACAATCCAATATTGCGTGCAAAGAAAGGTGAGCGGGTAAAGATTTCGTTGATTAACGGAGAGCTCATGGCCCACGATATCACGTTTGAAAAGCAATCGGATATAAAAAGCGAGACAATGCTCGAACAGGGAGATACCACCAGTATTATCTTCATAGCAATGGAAGACGATACCTATTATTGTAGTTTACCCAATCATAAGCAATCGATGCACGGCGACTTTAAAATTGTTGACCAGATTGAAGCGGTAACTGCAACGGACGATAACTGGGGCAGCTCGCCACGCAACGCCGATGGGAAGCCATTGAATTTCGGATTTGAACGCGCAAGTTTACAAGATTGGAAAGCCACCGGTGACGCATTTGGCCCGAAGGCGGTAGCGTTTGACCCCGGACCTTGGTATCCGGATAGCGTGGTGCTGAAACAAGCGGGCGACTACTATGTAACCAGTGGAGGTACGTTGAATTATAAAGCAAAAGGAACACTTACTTCAACGTCGTTTAACGTAACACACCCGTGGGCTTCCTTCCGGATTACCGGTGGGGCAATGGAAGGGTTACGAGTTGAGTTGGTGGACGCGAAAACCGATTCGGTTATTTTTAAGATTTCGGGCTATATAAACGATAATAATCCAGGCAATCCCGAACATGCAGCGTTCCGGCCTGTGGTAGTGGATATGACGCCGCATAGAAACAGAGAGATATACATCCGCGTGGTCGATGAAGAGACCGGTACGATGCCTGAAATTCCGTACGTCGCAGATAATCCATGGGCACATATTTCATTCGACGATTTCCGCTTTCATAGCAAGCGGCCTACGTACGCTAACGAATTGCGGCCGGATGATGTGATTATCCTGCCCCCTCGTGATCCCGTGCCGCATGCCGGGCTTTCCGGGAAGGAAGCGGCTGAGGCAATGGATGTGCCCGAAGGATTCAAAATTACCCTTGCAGCGGCGGAACCGGATGTTGTACGGCCGATCGCATTTACATTGGATGATCGCGGACGCCTATGGGTAGTAGAGGCCCACACATACCCCGTCAGGGCCGCGGAAGGCCAAGGCAAGGACCGCATTTTGATTTTTGAAGATACAGATGGCGATGGTACGCTGGATAGCCGGAAAGTCTTTATGGAACAGCTCAACTTGGTAAGTGGCATTGCGTTGGGATTCGGCGGCGTTTGGGTAGGTGCTGCTCCCAACTTGTTGTACATCCCGATCGACCAGGAAAAAGATTTGCCTGCGGGCGAGCCTCAGGTGATGCTCGACGGATTCGGGTACGAAGATACCCACGAAGTGTTAAACACGTTCAGATGGGGACCGGATGGCTGGCTCTATGGTACACATGGTGTTTTTACCCACTCGAACGTGGGTAAACCGGGTACGCCTGACAATGAGCGCACCCAACTCAATGCGGGCGTATGGCGTTACCACCCTACAAAACATGAGTTTGAAGTATTTGCCCATGGAACGAGCAACCCCTGGGGAATCGATTTTAACGACTACGGTCATGCATTCGCTACGGTTTGCGTGATTCCTCATTTGTACCACATCGTTCCTGGTGGAAGGTATCTTCGACAGGCCGGTGCACATTTTAACCCTTATACGTACGAGGATATCAAGACCATCGCTGACCATGTTCATTGGTTAGGAGATCAGGGACCGCATGCGGGTAATTTCCGGTCCGCCGCAGCCGGTGGAGGCCATGCGCATGCGGGAGCGATGTTTTACCTGGGTAACAAGCATTGGGGGATCGATCGGAATGCGATTTTTATGAACAACATCAATGGCTTCCGTGTCAATATGGATATAACCGAACGATCGGGGTCAGGATACGTAGCCCATCACGGCAAAGATTTTATCCTGAATAACGATTTTTGGTCGCAATGGTTGAATTTCCAGATTGCCCCCAGCGGATCGGTGTATGTGAATGATTGGTACGACAAAAATCAATGCCATAGTCCCAATCCCGATGTGCACGACAAGACATTGGGACGTATTTTCAAAATCTCCCACGAAAAGGATCAATGGGTTACCGTGGATTTGGGAAAGAAGACCAATGCGGAACTGGTAGCTTACCAACTCCATGAGAATGAATTTTATGTGGTGCACAGCCGCCGATTGCTGCAGGAACGGGGAGGCAATGCCGAAGTCCACGCAGGCTTATGGAAGATATTCAACGACAATCCGGATGTCACCCGTAAACTGCGCGCTTTGTGGGCTCTGCATGTCACGAAGGGGATCAACGACGAGCAGGCCGAGAGCTTGTTGGATCATGCCGATGAGTACGTGCGGGCTTGGGCTATTCAACTGATTGCGGAAGATAAAACGGTGCCGGCCGGGGCGCAACGCCGGTTTGAATCGATGGCAAAGCGGGATACGTCTGCACTGGTGCGCTTGTATCTTGCATCGGCGCTTCAACGGATAGCTCCGGATCAACGGTGGGAGATCGTTAAAAACCTCGCCGCACACGAGGAGGATGCGGCAGACCCGAATATTCCCCTGATGGTTTGGTATGCGTTGGAGCCACTGGTTGGCGCAGATGCACAACGTGCTGCCGAATTGGCAAAAAACTCGAAATTGCCGAATTTGCAGGAATTTGTTTCAAGACGTATAGCGGATGGAAAAAAATAAATTGATCAGGCTTTCCATAGCATCGCTGGCTTTGTCGCTGGTATGCCAGGATGCAGTGAGTCAGGCGGAGAAGGTGAACGGGAATACGGTAACCTTTAAAAAACACATATTGACTACCGAGTTTATTTCGGAGGGCGTAGCTGTGGCGGATGTTAACCGGGATGGGGCTGTAGACATCATTGCCGGTGCCAAATGGTTTGAAGGGCCCGACTGGAAGAAGGTACATGACATCTATCCCGAAGATCAGGTATTCGACGGTACAACGGGATACAGCAATTCCATGTTGAACTTCACGATCGATATCGATCAGGATGGCTGGGTGGATTACATACGGGTGGACTTTCCCGGTAAGGAGGTATGGTGGTATCAAAATCCAGGTGCAGCGGGTGGATTTTGGAAACGGCACACCTTGGCCAAGACAGCATCTAATGAATCGCCGGCATTTGTTGACATTGATGGCGATGGCCGTGCCGACATTTTATGTGGCGATCCACACACGGGGGAGATGGTTTGGTTCCGATGCCCCTCCGTCAAGGGAGATACCACGTGGACCCGCCATCCGATCAGTGAACCAAAAATGCCCGGTACCGAGATTTTTTCCCACGGACTCGGTTTGGGGGATATCAACGGGGATGGTCGCGGGGATGTCATCATCAAAGACGGGTGGTGGGAGGCGCCAGCAGACCCCACGCAGCCAAACTGGACGTTCCATCCAGCAGAGTTGGGACTGAATGCTGCCCAGATGTATGCGATAGATGTAAATGGCGACGGTTATTCGGATGTCATCAGCTCGTCGGCCCATCGGTTTGGGATGTGGTGGCATGAGCAAGGACGTGATGCGGGCGGAAAGACGACGTGGAAACTTCACGAAATCAATAGCGACTATTCCCAAACCCATGCGTTATCATTGGTAGACTTAGATGGCGACGGCGATATGGATTTGGTAACAGGTATGCGTTATTTCGCTCACCAAGGCCATGACCCGGGCGAGTCAAATGACCCAACGATTTTCTGGTTGGAATTCGAAAAGGGTAAGACACCTACATGGACTTTGCACGTCATTGATAACGATTCGGGTGTGGGACTGAATAATGTGGTGGAGGATATAAACGGCGATGGGTTATTGGACATCGCTGTCGCTAACAAAAAAGGCGTATTCTACTTCGAACGGATCGCTCCATAAACGGCGCGTTGCCGGAGTTTTAGCAGATTCTTTCGATAGTCAATGACACCGCCATACCGATTGAGGATATCGCCACCGATAACGCCGATGACCGGTTCTACCTCCAATTGCTCATAGGCATAGTTGATGGAAGACAAATCGAGTATTGCTACCTCATAGTCTCGGAGATGCAGGTCGCCGATTTGGAGGTCCGGTACGGTTAACACGAAGCTGGGCATGGAGGTGGTCCCCAACCCGGTTGATACCATGTCTGTATGCCGCAGAATACTGTCTGGGTGGAGGTGGGTTTCAACCGTTGCTTTGTCAAATACCGTTTTGGAAGCGCCGGTATCTAAAACGGCTTTAAAATGCCTACCAAAAACAATGACTTCCAACAAAAGGTGGAAGCCATCGTCTTGGAGATTAAGTAAGGTCAGGGGAATGTAAACCATGGATTACAGGGCCCCGATTTCTCTGAGTACATTATTCATGTTACGTACTGCCTCGGCGCTCTTTGCAAAGGAGGCCTTTTCGCTTTCATCAAGTGGAAGTTCAAGGATACGCTCCCATCCGTTTTTACCAAGGACCACGGGAACACCCAAGTTGATATCCTCCTGTCCATACTCACCTTCTAAATATACCGAAGCGGTAAACAGTTTCTTTTGGTCTCGAACGATACTTGCTACGACGGCTGCACTCGAAGCCCCAGGGGCATACCATGCAGAAGTACCAATCAACTTAGTAAGGGTTGCGCCACCAACCATGGTGTCGGCGACGATGTGTTGCTGTTCTTCTTCCGACAGAAACTGGGTTACAGGCAAGCTGTTCCAGGTCGCATGTTTGATCAGCGGAATCATCGTGGTGTCGCCATGACCACCAATAACAATTGCGTTGAGATCTGCAGGAGAGGCGCCAAGTCTCAGGCTAAGCTGATACCGGAAACGTGAAGAGTCGAGCGTGCCTCCCATACCGATAATCCTGTTTTTGGGTAATCCCGTAGCTTTAAGTGCCAAATAGGTCATGGTGTCCATGGGGTTTGACACAACGACTAAGATGATATCCGGTGAGTGTTTTAGCAGGTTTTCCGCTACTTCGCGAACAATGTTGGCATTTGTGCCAATTAGCTCTTCACGGGTCATCCCCGGTTTGCGCGGGATTCCCGACGTGATGACAGCAACGGTAGAGCCTGCTGTTTGACTGTAATCATTCGTTACACCGATGATTTTTGAATCAAAGCCCAACAACGCCGCAGTTTGTGATATATCCTGCGCTTTGCCTTCGGCAAATCCTTCCTTGATATCGAGTAATACTACTTCTTCAGCTAATTCGCTGCGAACAATGTTGTCAGCAGTAGTGGCACCAACGGCGCCGGCACCTACAACGGTTATCTTCATAAGTTATCTTTTAGTTGGTTTCCATTCGTGTTTTTTTGGAACGGTAGCTAAGATAATTATTATAGTTGAGAATGGGGGAATTGAATTGAGATTTGAAAATGAGAATGAATTGGAAAGTTGAAAATGAGAATTGAACTGAAAAACTGAAAATGAAAAAATCAACCTCTTTTCAGATTTCAACTTCCATAACTTTCAACTTAAAAAGGATACCCAATGGCCAGATTGAATACCAGGTTATTCCGTCGCCAATCGCTGTTGCGGAAATTGATTTCATCCAATACCCATCGCTCACCTTTGGGCCGGTAAGGAATACGTAAAGGCATGGCTAAATCAGTCCGAAGGATGAGGAAACTCAGGTCGAAGCGAAGCCCCAAGCCCGCGCCGACGGCCATCTCGTTGATGAAATGGCGGCTGAATGCGGCTCCGGGCTTGTTGGGGTCGGAATGCTGGAGCCAAATATTACCGGCATCGATAAACGCTGCCCAATGGATAATACTTGCTAATTTCGCACGGTATTCGGTATTTAGTTCAAATTTTATATCCCCCGTTTGATCGGCGAAGAAATTATCTTCACCATAGAATTCAGGCGTATACGAGCCCGGCCCTAACGCTCGGGCCCGGAAAGCTCTTAATCCGTTGGGGCCTCCCATAAAAAACTGCTTTACATAGGGGAGTTGCGTAGAATTTCCATAGGAATATCCAAAGCCAGCCATGGCACGTGAGGCCAATGTGGCGTTCGCACCAAGCTTCATGTAGTGCCTGAAATCAGCTTCCATCTTCACGTATTGCGAAAAGTAGGCATCTAAGATTTGGTATTGTCTCCCTTTGCGGGCATTTGCTCCGCGAATAATCCCATAAAGATTGGCCGAAAGGTCCAGACCGCCTTTGATGTAGTACGTGTGCTTAAGTTCTGCATTCGTCGTATTGGTGCGGGTGTAATTGTACAGTGGACCGAAGGTAAACATCGGTTCGATGGCGTGGCGAAGCGGAGGTACTGTATCTAGCATGGCCTGATACGATTCTGTAATGTTACGCGGTTGCACATACGCAACTTCGAGGACTTTCAGATCGTGATTTTTTTCAATGCTTTCCTGCCATTGGTAACCAAAAGAAAAGCGCATGGAATTCAGACTGTAAGCAGTCCGACGATTCAGGTACTCATAGCCTACTTGAAAAATAGACCGCGGTACATATTTTCGCGTTGGCTGCCAATTGAATGGGGCGATCATGCGCGGAAAAGAAAGGCTGACTTCGGCTCCGTACCGGTAAAAACTGGAATTTAAATTGACGTTGCCCCCCGTTTGCGTTTCAAATCCACCAAATACAGTGAATGTGAGCAATTCTGCGCTTTTGAATGCATTGCGATGCTGCCAATTTACATTGATCTCCGAGCCGTTGTATACGGCAGCGGTTTTACCAAGTAGTTCCGTGCGGAGACCGCGTTTGGGCATGGGGGTGAGGTAGTAATACGCATCCAACCGATTTGTCTTTCCAGAATCGACGTCTACGAATTCGTTGCGCACAAAGCTGAAGTTTCCCATTCCAACCAGTTGTCGAAGGGTTCGGGATTGATCGCCACGGGTATAGAGCTCACCGGGATAAAAAATGATGGCATTGGCTAATGCAAATCGTCTAAATGTATGTTCAGGATCGATGATATAATAACCACGATAGCGCTCCGCTTGGGTGGAATCAGCGCGTTGATATCCGCTTTCGGTAAGCTTGTAATTCGGGTAAATATAAATGTTGTTAATGTAATAGGGCTGTTTGGCTTTCGCAGGGGTTTCTTCTTTGACTTTTACAAAGAGATCAACATGATGATCTTTGCCTGTGCTGTCCACCTCTACGATTAAATGATCCGGACTGAAATAATAGTAACCAGCGTTTTTGATGGCCCAGTCGATGCGCTCGCGCTCGGCTATGATGTTATCCAGGCTGTAGGGGCGGCCGGGTTGTAAAAGTGACTCAGGCTCGGTGGCTTTGATTGCCTTGCCCAATTCGCTACTATCCACTTCGAACGTAACCGAATTAATTCGGTAGATAATGTGCGGGGTCGCCGTATATGTCACGGTTGCTTTACGGTTTTCGATGGTGGTATCAGATGCAACCTGGGCATTAAAGAAACCAAGATTTTCCAGTCGGTTACGGAGTATGTTTTCGTTATATTCACGGTTCACATCACTAAGCAATACAGGCGGTTGCCCCACCTTGTTTTTTAGCCAATTGCGAAATCCCCGGTCACTCTTAGGTTCGCCGGCAATGTTATATAAATAAAGCTGAGGGCGCATTCCCAAAATGGTGGTGTTGGGTTTAGGCCGAAGCAAGTCTTCAAGATTCGTCGTCAAGGGAGCAATGTACCGATCCGGTATCGTATCTGTGTCGATTTTGACTTCGCCCTTTACGTAAAGATTTTCGCCCTCGGGTAAGTATTTGATGTTGCTGCAGCCAATGAAAAACAGGGCAGCTACCACCATAGGACTTAAACGGATAAATATATTATTCATTTTCATTTTGCTCTTCACGCCAAGCCACGATCTGACTGTTTCGCGATTGGGTATTTGATGACGCATCGTTTTTCTTATTTTCCCGCTCCCGGCGCCGTCTCTCCATTCGCTCCCTGAATTCAGGATCATGCTTCTGTAGGCTGTCAAGTATTACTTTTCTAACGCTATCCCGATAGGCAGAATCCGTTTCTATCCGTTCCGCATCCCACCGTCTCCTAAACCGGCGGGAATCCGTGTTGAATTCTTGTGCTTGGCGGTTGCGCCTATTGAATATTTCCTTGAACTCATCGTAATCTATGTTCATGATAAAGCCAAGACCCGTTTCTACGAATTGCCCTTGCAACGTTACCTGATATTGGTTTTTCCGGTATGCACGAACCAGATAACGCCCGTCTTCCGTCAATTGGTAGTCTACGGAAATGTCTCCTGCTATGTTGGTGGTCTGCTCGCCCGGTCTGGCATTTCCCTCCAATTCGAAGTTCGAACCTACGGTCACTTTCATGCGGTCATTGAACAGCATTTTGGAAACGCCCACGTTGAGATCCGTCCGGTTCTGTCCGGTTCCTGTGGAATAATCTTCTTCGGATTGGAGATTAAAATCGAACTCGACGCCCTGTATCAGATCGCCGGCCAAGCGATTGAGCTGACTGCTTAGAAAGGAACTCACGGTACTGCGGGCTATCGCTTCGGCGCCTCCGCCTCCGGAAAGGCTTTCAAATGGATTAGCTGCCATAAACCGGCCTAATACAATCAGCGAGAAAACTTGCTTGTTCATTTCGGACTCATTTTCGCGCAGCTGCGTTAATCCTGTATTGACCCGGCTTACTACGTCTTGGGAGGCCACGGCATTGTTTTCATCTAAATCGATATCAAACTTCAATTGGGGTTGAAAGAGTTGTTCGCTGATTTGCAGCTTTACATCAAACGGTATTCGCTGTTTATAGAGTCCGGATTGTTGATTCCCGATTTGTGCTTGAACAAGTTCGAGCGTAGGGGCTTTTAGTTTATAGACCGCAGTAATATTCAGACGCGCATCCATCGGATCACCTGACCAGGTTAGCGTACTGCCCTTTTCAAACTCGAAAAGCCGCTTTACCGGCCCAAATGAAAATGAATAATTACCGGATTCAACCGTATAGGTGCCGGTAAGACGGATATCTCCGCTTGGGTTCATGCCAGCGTTCAGCTCAGCTTCACCTTGTATCCGTAGCGCATCCTGGCTTCCCGGATCGATAACCACCGTGAATGCGGCATCCTTGTCGGTGGCAATATTTACAGAGAGGTTGATGCCGCTTAATTCGGTATGGGTAAGTGAATCGACTCCCGCGAACACGTTGGTTCGTGTGGTGTCGCCTCTATCCACGAAACGTACGATCCCCTGTCGATCCACCATGCCCGGGTCATCGTTGGGTAATACAAAGGTTACGTCGGTCTTGTCTTCTACGCGAAGGGTGCCTTGTACGGTTGGACTTTCCATATCGCCAGTTATATTGAGGTTGGTCGATATAAAGAGAGTTCCGTAATACATATCGTTGTCCTGCTGGGTAGAATTCAGTACTTGGAAGTCATCGGCCCTAAGCGTTAATCCGAATGCGTAGTCCGTGTAAGTCTTCGTGCTGACTGTTCCGTTCAGCACCGCGGTATTGCCCTTGTTGTCTTTGAATTGAAATCGGTTGAAACGTAGTCCGTTGTCGTTGAAATGAATGCTTTGTCCATCAACGTTAAAGGTCGCGTTCAGCATCGCCACATTTAGACTCGCTTTGTCAAAATTAAGTGCACCGTTGATGCGGGGTTGATCCGGGGAGCCCGTTATGTTGAGTTTGCCGTTAATGGCGCCAGAGGTATTGCGGAGATAGCCCAAGCTGAACGCTTCCAGTGTAGGCATTGACAAGGGATTGATATTCAATACAAAGTCCAATTGGGACGCGCCGTTGGGCGGGCTTATGAAGTCACCCGTAAGTCGTACATCGTTTCCGTTTCCGGTGATGCTGACGTCAGCAGCGAAGACGTTTTCCCGTTCGTTGTTGACTTTGAGATTGATATCGCCGACGGTGTCCGTGCCAAAGTAAAACTGGTCGATCGTGATATCGGATACAAAGACCGGTGAAGATTCGAGCCGGGAGACAGTCGCCGTCCCGTTGATGCCACCCCCCATGTTGAGCAAGTCGCTTTCGAGCATCTTGCTGAAGGTTTCGATTCGGAAGTTCTTGAAAACCAGATCAAGCGGAGCATTAAGCGTCGAGTCTTGGGATTGTAAAGTCATTTCCTGCCCGTTATTGCTCAGGTCGAACTGATGCACACGGAGGCCGTCCTTCCCAAAGGAAATTGCATTTTGGGGGTTTACCTGCCATTGATCGTAATTAAGCATCAAGCCACCTTCCTTTAGGTTGAACAGAAAATTACCGGCATCCACTTGGAGAGCCATTCCCAAATGGTAGCGTTCTTTGTCGGCATCGTCCTTAATCCATAATCCGAAATCCAATTGATTATGTTGCACGGTTCCGCTAAGCAGGGTATTGATGAGCTCAATGTTTCCCACGCCGATCCGATTGATCAATGCGTTATAATACAGAGTGCTGTCGTACGTGTTGATGTCAAACCCTACATGGTCGACGGTGGTGCCAGCATAGACAATATGCGGTGCAACAGCCTTGACGAGCAGCATTTTATCCTCGCTGTTAAATGATCCGTCCAGCGTTATATCGTCCATTTCCGTAAGGTCGGGCACAAGGCCTCGTATAAACCGCGAACGGGTAAATTGCGCACTGAAATCAAAGCGCTGCGGAGTGTAGTTGTACACAGGAGCGATGGAATCAGGTTGGTAGTAAACGGCTACGATGTCTTGTAGGGATGTGCTTAACTCACTTAATTTGTAATTGCCGATCATATGGGCGTTCAGAAATTCGGATCGCAATTGCAGCAAATTTGAGCTATCCTGGGCTACGGCGCGTAGCCTTACCGTGTCCAGTGTATATCGCTCGTTGTTGTAGGCGATGGAAGAATTGACGATATCAATAGTCCCGTTCAGATGATCAATGTCCGCAGTTTCCAGATCGGCAACCAAGCGGCCGTGATATCGGAACTCATCGTTCATCAAATTGAGATTTTTAAGGTTAATGCTATCTACCATCAGGTTTATATTCGCTTTCGGATACTGACCGCGCATATCCGCGTGTGCGTCTAGGTTAAACTGAATATTCGGATCGTCACTCGTTACGGTTGCCGAAATGTCACCGCTTTTTGCGGTGGCAGCGATGCCGATATCTGAATATTCGTATCCCATCGCTTCCAGGCGGACCAATTTTCCCTGGATATCTGCGATGGCCGTGGCCGGATCCAGTCCGGTTCCTTTGGCGTGTGCCGCAAATGAAAGTTTGCCCAGTACCGAATCCATCTTCATCAGCCTACCGATATCAATATCCTGGATACTTACCTGAGCATTGTAGGTGGTGTCTTTGGTCTGGCCGTTGGCTCGATAATCGGCGTCTACGCTGGCATTGCCCATGGTGGTACGGAGCTGCATATCGGTTTGAAAGCCGTTTAATCCGCCATTGAACGTCCCTGCGAGCTGAATGTCCTCAGGGAAGTTAATGCTATCTGGCAACATACTTTTTGCAATCAAGCGATCCAAATCGCTTTTTCCCGTAGTCAATTCATGCAGGTTGAGATCGATGGTAAAATTGTCGATATCCGGTAAGCCTTTCAGGGTTGCATCGGCCACGATACGCGTCTTGTCAAGTGTCGTAATTTCTAGGCTCGGAATCTGAAGATCGCCTAATCTCCCATCGATCTCTGTATTCACATGAAACGTGTGAGCCCACAGGGGTTTCATCACTTCCATGGTGTCGAGATCTGGCACGAAATGTAGCACATCTTCCATGCCTAGATGACTCTCTTTGATGTCGGCAGTTAGTTCAATTTTATCCAGTTGCTCCGTAATGGTCTCCAACGCGGGATAACGAATCCGTATGTAATCGCGGATAAGCGTGTGAGGTGTTTCGGCATACAGGTCGTCTAATTCCGCACCTTGATTGGTATAGACAAAATCAGCTTGCAACCGATTTAATACAAACCCGCTGTGGTCTTCAGCTTTAAGTCCGGATACCCGTCCCCGGATCGTATCGGGAGAATAAGAAAAATCGGTCAATTCCCCTTCCAAGCCGGTAATGCCAATGTTGCCATAGTCGAACCCTTTGGCAACGCGGGGCTGGTTGGCATCCTCAAAGGCAAAATTAGTGTTAGCGATACGGATGGTGGTAGCGTTGACCCGCCAGTTGACGGGCTCCCCCGCAGATGTGTCAACTGGAGAGGGAGAGGGGACGGTCTGGCCGAAGAAAACGCGTGAATCTGACCCGTCCAAATCGATTTCGCGGATGTTCACCACTTCTTTATTAAGATCCAGCTGGTTTAACCGTGCCAAAAGTTTAGTAATCTTAAATCGGGTATCCATCGCACTTGCTTCGTCCGTATAGGCAAAGTCTATTCCGGAAAGGTTGAACGTCTCGAAGTCCAAATCAGGCAGTAAGGAGGTGTCGGCCGTGTCGGGGATACCAAAGTCGTCCGCATCTGGCGTCTCTTCCGAAACAGCAACCGCCCATTGCCTGACCGATCCTTGTAGCCCATTTACGTTGATGCGCGGAATACCAAAGTGCATGTTGCCTGTCAGATCGAACGTTTCGATGCGGGTATCCAAGTGATTGAGGTTGACTTCCGCCGCCATCCCGATCACCTCGTCGCGATAAAGAAAGCGGATGCGATCAAGATTCACTTTGTCGATGTTAAAATTCATCGGGGCTGAACTATCCGGCGATGCGGGTTCATTTTGTTCGGAGACAAAAGCCCGGATGATGTAATCGAAATTGAAACTGCTGTCAGGTAGCGTTCGGTTTATTTTAGCGGTGATTCCCTGTAAATCGACTTGACTGATTTCAACTGTATTTTTCAATAACTTCAGCATGCTGATGTCCACCCTGAGCTTTTCGCCAGCAAGCAGCGTGTCTTGCGTTTGATCTTCAAAATACACACCCTCAAGAACCAGCATTTTGGGAAGGTCAAGACTCACGTGTGCAATTCGGACGGGAGTTTTTATTTTGTTTTCTAGGTACGATGTGATTTTTTGAACCAGGTAGTTTTGGACGGCGGGAATGCGGATGAGTATAAAAAGAAGTAATATCAGCCCGATGATGCCCCCGATGATCCAGAGAAGTGTCTTAATTGCTATCCTGCCTACCTTGTTCAATGTCTGTTAACTAATTTAAGATTTCCCTTGTACGATAAACATAGTGCCTTTTAAAAGGTTTAGCGAAGATGCCTAAAACTTTTCGAATTTAGAAAAAAGCAAAAATTAAACCGAATTTCTTAATTTGGCTTTTTATAATGAAGCAACCTATTCCACTTCATAAAGGACATGTTCCCTTTGTCCGTTTTTTGGCGGCGCTCGCATTGGGAATCATAACAAGCTACTTATATGAGCCTGACCGGAACCTCTATGCCGCAACCTGCGGGGTATTGATAGTCTCCTTGTTTGCGTTTGTGTGTATGGCATTATATACGAGATTCCGGCAACAGCGCTATTATGGGTTAATGGGGTTTTTCGTCTTTCTGAATTTATTTACTTGGGGACATGTGTCCACTTGGCGGACACATCCCGAGATTGACAAGTTCCATTTTAGTCGCGGTGATTACCGCGCTTTGATCGGAAAGGTAATCGATGAGCCCGTTATCCGCGGTGATCACCTGAGGTTTTCTTTGGAAGTCACCAAGGCATATGGCGAGGAAGGTATTACGTATGCAGGCGGCAAGCTAATGATTACGGTGACCTTACAGGAAAGCCGGAATCTCCAGGCCAACTACGGTGATGAATTTCTCGTGCCGGCTCGGTATCGTGAAATACCGCCCCCTTATAACCCCGGTGAGTTGGATTATCGAGGATACCTGGCTAACAAAAATATATGGCATCAGAGCTATTTTTCGCTGACGGAAATACAGAAGATAGCAAGCGGGAAAGGTAACCCCTTGGTAGCACGGGCGCTCAAATTTCGGAAGCACCTGGTTGCTAAGTTTAAACGATATCTTCCGGATAAAGATGCATTTTCGGTAGCGTCAACGCTGATTTTGGGATATCGGGCAGACTTAAGTGAAGAGCTGATCCAAGCGTTTTCCCATACCGGAACCATCCATGTCTTGAGTGTGTCGGGAATGCACGTTGTTATTGTTTTCTGGCTGTTTTCCAAACTAATGGGGTGGATGGGAAGGAGGGGTAAGTTTCGGGTGGTCAATGCGATCGTTTCAATGGTAGCCGTTTGGAGTTATGCGGTCCTTACCGGATTTTCACCCTCGGTGCTACGTGCATCCTTAATGATCAGTTTTGTGATTTCGGCGTCGGCTTTCCGCCAAGAAAATAGAATTTATAACAGCATTTCCGCGTCGGCATTTTTCCTGTTGCTGCATGACCCCAAATTCATGGCTGACATCGGATTTCAACTGTCTTACCTAGCGGTATTGGGCATCGTTTTTTTAGCTCCGCTGTCTCGACTGGGATTTTTACCAAAACACCGGTTGATTAACCCAATCGGTAAGTACGTTTGGATGTCAGTATCAGCCCAGGCGGGTGCCGGACCGCTAGCTACCTTCTATTTCCATCAATTTCCGTTATATTTTTTGGTGGCTAACCTTTTTATCGTGCTGCCGGTGAGCGGCATCATGTACTTGGGCTTTGCCCTGCTGATTTTACCGGAGGGTGCGTTAGTCTTATTGGTGGGTGGACTGCTTGAAAAGGGAATTTTGGCGGTCAATTCCATATTGTATAAGATTGAGCAACTGCCACAGGCAACTATCGGGGGTATTTGGCTGACGGAATGGGACTGTTTATTGATTTACCTGTTGTTTTTTTCGGTTGCGCTTGCGTTGCTTTACCGAAGTAAATTCTGGTTTTACAGTGGTGGGTTGGTTCTTTTTATCCTGCTGGCTGCTTCCTCCATTTCCCGTATTCGAACCTATTATCATAGGGAAATTATTATTTTTAATGTAAAACAGGATATTGCCATTGGACTGATTAACAAGGGAAAGGCATGGGTATACAGTAACTTGGTGTCGTTGGACAACCGGACGATCGGATATGCCGTATTGCCCGGACTAGAACGTTTGGTGCCTCCGGATCAAATTTATTTTGCGTCGCAAGACAGCAGCTACAATACCGAATTGATTTTTATAAAAAACAAACTTATTCAGTTTGGCGATACCCGGATCATGGTTTATGATGGGGATGAAACCTATGAGGGGCAACTCGAAGTGGATATTTTATTGGTTAGAAATAACCCGAAAATACCGTTAGTCGAACTTTTAAATACCGTCAGATGTAAGCAGTTGGTCATTGACGGCTCCAATCATCGCACTACGATTGAGCGTCTGATACGAGAAGCCAAGGCCAACCAGATTCCACTTTACGTATTGAAGGGCAATTTTGCTTGGACTCGTACTGGCATCTCCTTGAGGCCTGCGCTGCTCCGAGCAGATTAAATGCGCCGTGCACTAACGGGGCCAACCGGGAAAATTGTGTAATTTTGGACTGCTGATAATCCCGACATCATGGACATTGTCAAAATTCTTCGCACGTACTGGCATTATGAATCGTTTCGTCCGCTGCAGGAGGAGATCATTCAGTCGGTATTGGCCGGTCGTGATACGTTGGCCCTGATGCCCACAGGTGGGGGCAAGTCAATCTGCTTTCAAGTGCCAGCAATGGCAAAAGATGGAATATGTATTGTAGTAACCCCGCTCATCGCATTGATGAAAGATCAGGTCGAAAACCTTAAATCGAGAGGCATTGAGGCGATCGCTATTTTTTCGGGACTAACCAAAAGGGAGGTCGATATCGCATTGGATAACTGCATCTATGGGCCCGTGAAATTCCTATACCTCTCACCTGAGCGACTTCATAACGAGATGGTCCGTGAACGGATCCGCTACATGAATGTCAATCTGTTTGCGATAGACGAAGCCCACTGTATTTCCCAATGGGGATATGATTTCAGGCCATCATACCTTGAGGTTGTCGTATTGCGTTCCCTCCATCCGAACGTCCCGTTTTTGGCGCTTACCGCTACGGCAACTGCGAACGTTGTGGATGATATCCAACAAAAGCTCTCGTTCCGGGAGCGTCATGTGTTGAAAAAAAGTTTCTTTCGCAGAAATTTAGCCTACATGGCTTTTGATGAGGAGAATAAAACCGGTCGGATGCTGCGCGTCATCCGGAAGTTGGGTGGAAGTGGGATTGTCTATGTGCGTAATCGACGCGAGACGCAGGAAGTGACCCGAGTCTTACGAAACGAAGGGATTTCTGCGGACTTCTATCATGCCGGACTGGACACGGTCGACCGTGCCCGTAAACAGGAGGGATGGAAAAACAACGATATCCGTATAATCGTGGCAACTAACGCTTTCGGAATGGGAATCGATAAGCCGGATGTCCGCTTCGTGATACATTTGGACTTGCCTGAATCGCTGGAAGCCTACTATCAGGAAGCCGGGCGGGCTGGGCGTGACGGAAAGAAGGCTTATGCGGTGTTGCTGCATCATCAGAGCGATCGCGATCAACTAAGGAGGAAACACCAATTAAGCTTTCCCCCGCTCGACTTTATCAGGCAGGTATATCAACAGTTAGCCAATTACTATCAATTGGCATACGGAGCAGGAGAGGGGCTTACGCTTGATTTTGATGTAGCCGATTTTTGCAGTCGTTACAAGTTGGATGCCTTGATGACCATCAGTGCCCTTAAATTTTTGGAACGTGACGGTTGGATCAACGTAAGTGAAGCTGTGTATTTACCTTCACGGATTAAATTTGAAGTCGATCAACCGAATTTATATAAATTCCAAGTCGAGAATGCAACCTATGATGGGTTGATCAAAGCCATTCTTCGGAGCCAGGGCGGTGCTTTCGATCATTTCATTCCCATACGGGAGCCCGAATTGGCAAGGCGCTTAGGCAAGCCCGCGGCGCTTGTCATTGAAATGATTGAGTATCTGAAAAAAAGCCAGATACTGAGTTACCTTCCTCAGACGGACAGTCCACAATTGCAATTTTTGCGACCCCGAATGGACAATAAGCGTCTACACATAGACAGCCAATATATCCGCGAACGGAAGGACGTAAGACAGCAGCAAATGGACGCGGTTATCCAGTATTTGGATCATAGGAAATGCCGTAGCAAATTTCTGTTGGCTTACTTCGGCGAACCTAAATCCGAACGTTGCGGAATATGTGATCTTTGCCTGAAAGCCGTAAAGGTTGAAGGCTTGGAAGATAAATTAATGAGCGAACTGGTCGAAATATTAACCGATGGCCCCGCAACGATCGATAAGCTCGTTACCGGTATGGTATCCGGTAACGTCGAAGACCGTTTGGGATTTATCCGTAAACGGCTGGACGAAGGAAAGTTGAAGGTGAATGGAGATATGTATTATCTGCACTGAGTATCCACTTGTTTTTTTAGCAAGGATTCGCGAATGCGAAGCATTTTCCCTAAGTTTGTGGCCGCTCAATGGCATAAAGCCATCACACCTTTAACATAAGTTATACAGAGACCATGTCTGAAAACGCCAAAATTCATTACACCAAAACAGATGAGGCCCCCTTATTGGCCACGTATTCATTTTTGCCTATAGTAAAGACCTTCACTGCACCAGCTGGCATATCGGTTGTGGAAAAAGACATTTCATTGGCGGGCAGGATTCTTGCCAATTTTCCCGAGTATTTGGCGGATAACCAAAAAACGGGAGATGCTTTGGCTGAGCTCGGCCAGTTAGCTACCACACCTGAAGCTAATATCATTAAATTGCCCAATATCTCGGCGTCTATACCGCAACTGAAAGCGGCCATCGCCGAGTTGCAGGCCAAGGGATATCCGGTGCCAACGTATCCTGAGGAGCCAAAAACGGAAGAGGAAAAAGCGATCAAAGCACAATATGCAAAAGTACTGGGGTCTGCGGTCAATCCGGTGTTAAGAGAAGGGAATTCAGATCGTCGGGCGCCCAGGGCGGTGAAGAACTACGCGAAGCAGCATCCCCATTCCATGGGAGCGTGGGTCGCTGACTCCGAAACGCGGGTGGCTTCAATGTCGGATGGCGACTTTTACGGAAGCGAACAATCGATTACCATACCTCGCGACACAACGTTCGCGATTGAGTTTGTCGGCGAAGACGGTAGGGTTACCTCATTAAAAGCACCAGCTAAATTGTTGGCAGGAGAGGTAATCGACTCATCACGGATGAGCATTAGCGCGTTGAAAAGCTTTGTAGCGAAAGAAATTAACGCCGCTAAAGAGGCCGGTGTATTGCTTTCTGCTCACTTGAAAGCCACCATGATGAAGGTGTCTGACCCCATTATTTTCGGTGCCATCGTTGAGGTTTATTTTGGCGATGTGTTTACTAAATATGCCGAGCTGTTCGACCAGCTTGGTGTGGATACCCGCAACGGATTAGGCGATGTATACGCCAAAATTGCGGGTCATGCACAAGAAGAAGAAGTAAAAAAGGCATTGGTTGAAGCCGTTGAAAACGGACCCGACCTAGCAATGGTCAATTCGGATAAAGGCATCACGAATCTACACGTTCCATCGGACGTGATTGTGGATGCATCTATGCCCGCGATGATACGGAGTTCTGGAAAAATGTGGAACAAAAACGGGGAACTGCAGGATACCGTTGCGCTTATTCCCGACCGCTCGTATGCCGGCGTGTACGTGGCAACGATTGAGGATTGCAAGACGCACGGTGCGTTTGATCCGTCAACCATGGGGTCTGTCTCCAACGTTGGGCTTATGGCCCAGAAAGCGGAAGAGTATGGCTCGCATGACAAGACGTTCCAGGCCACGGCTAAAGGTACGATTCGGGTGGTGGATGCTGATGGCAATGTGTTGATGGCACAACAGGTGGATACCGGCGATATTTTCCGAATGTGTCAGACGAAAGACGCACCGATCCGCGACTGGGTAAAACTGGCTGTAAATCGTGCACGTCTGTCAAATACACCAGCCGTATTCTGGCTGGATGAAAACCGTGCACATGACCGGCAAATTATCGCGAAGGTCAATACGTATTTAAAAGAGCATGATCTGAACGGATTGGACATCCGAATCCTGAATCCGGTAGCTGCCACTAAATTTTCGTTGGAACGTATTCGTAGGGGAGAAGATACCATTTCAGTGACAGGCAACGTGCTACGGGACTATCTGACCGATTTATTTCCAATTCTGGAACTAGGCACCTCAGCCAAGATGCTGTCGATCGTTCCTTTGATGAACGGCGGTGGTTTGTTCGAGACCGGTGCGGGCGGATCAGCTCCTAAACATGTTGATCAATTCCTTCAGGAGGGATATCTGCGTTGGGATTCCTTGGGTGAATTTCTTGCGTTAGCGGTATCGCTGGAACATGTGGGGCAAACGCAGGGTAATGCCAAGGCCTTGGTACTGGCGGAGGCGCTGGATGCTGCCACGGAGAAGTTCTTGGAAAATGACAAGTCGCCGGCCCGGAAAGTCGGACAGCTGGATAATAGAGGATCGCACTTTTACTTGGCATTGTACTGGGCCGAAGCGTTGGCTTCGCAGGATAAAGACGAGGAACTTAAGGCCCGATTCACCCCCATTGCCGAGAAATTAAAGGCAAATGAAAGCACGATCAACGAAGAATTGATTGGTGCCCAGGGTAAGCCACAGGATATAGGGGGCTACTATTTTCCCGACGATAGGTTGGCAGCCGAAGCTATGCGACCAAGTTCGACCCTCAATGCAATCATTGGGTAGTGTCGTTGACTGAAGGTAGTCCCTACCTTCAGTCTTTACGATCTTGTTGGCGTAACGTCAGACGGGATACTTTTTCCGTGTCGAGTTCACCGAGGCCGCTATCATTCTTTTGAGGATACCTTCATTGATATCGGCTAATTTCTTTACATATATACAAGCTTTGCCAGTTTTGTGCTTGCCAAACTGGCGAAGTAGTTCTTCCCGTTCTTCGAAATCCTGCGCCAGGTAAAGGGCGAATTCATTTTTGCGTGGAGAGAAGCCTACCAGGGGTGCATCTCCCTCTCGTCCGCTATCATAGTGATAATGGTAACTCCCAAAACCGATGATACTGGTGCCCCACATACGGGGTTCGAAGCCGGTTTCGGCTTTTATGATTTCCGTGAGGCGCAAGCTGTCTTTCCGTTTGGCGTCGTCGGCAAGGGTATCAAGAAAGTCGACTACACTGGCGGTAGTCTCGACCGTTTTATTTTTTGCGGGGGGCATGCAGTTACTTATGAGGTTTATACTTATCATGCAGTCCTATTCCTTGCAGGATGAGGGGCCTGATTTTCTCAATCCGAGAAATTTTGGTGGTTTCCTGCTTAGCTTCGGTGATGTACTCCACATATTCGTTTTGTTTGTAGAGAGAAAGTTTTTCAAAACGTTGCTTAAGGGGCTCGTCTTCCTCCAGGGCATTTTTTAAATGCAGCGGAACGGGTAATCTTCCTTTCGCTTCTGGCTTCCTGACTTTCCCTTGCTTTTCGTTATCAATTGCTTCATTGATATAAGAAAGGATCAATGGTTCATCAATTTCTGTGTGTGAGGTGAAGCGCCATTGCCGTAACGATTTCGTTTTGCCTTCCTGTGCGTTTGTCAGCACCTGGGCTTCATCACTCAAGAAAACGCCATTATAGAACCACAAGGTAAAATGGGACTTGAAACCTGCTATTCCTACAACGTTCCGCCGTTTATATGTGAATACGGGCATTCCCCATTTGATTGTTTCTTCAAGATCGGTTTTTCGAAGGATGGCGGTTAACCGCGCCAATTCTTCTTCCCAGCCATTCGCTTCACTCATACTACTGATTTTCTAAGACGGTCTTCAACCCTTTCAACCCTTCCTCAAAATCGTCGCCGATGTCAAAAAAAAGTCCCATACACCATCCCACGCATATACAAGGCCAACGGTGCCGTCCGTGCGTCGTGTCGTTGTCTGGGCGTCCGGATCCATTTTATGCCACGTATCATAGTTTTTTGATTGCTAAGGTGTTTGATATAGTCAAACACTTCGTCTTTCGGCCTGTTGATCGTGATCTGACGCTCGCTGGTGAATTCCCTTTTCACAACCAAATTACAAATTTATTCCACATAAGCAAAAAAAATCCCCGCTCTTTTGGGGAGCGGGGAGTGAGTTTTCGGTTAAGACGCTTACTTTTTAGCTTTCTTTGCGCTTTCTTCGTCTTCTAATTGCTCTTTCAATTGTGCAAGAACATCCAGATCGCCTAAGGTAGACTTTTCTACCGAATCTTTCACCTTCCGTACGGCGGATGAAGCGGCTTTGGCTTCTTTCTTGCGGTTGTTGAATTCTTCCATACGCGCTTCAGCACGTTGGTCTTCCCAGATACGGGAATGAGAAATAACTACACGCTTGTTGTCCTTGTTGAATTCAATGATTTTGAAGTCAGCCGTTTCGTCCAATTTCAGCACGCTTCCGTCTTCCTTCACGCTGTGTTTAGCGGGACAGAAACCTTCAACACCATACGGCAGAGATACGATGTTCCCTTTTTCACCTACTTTAATCACCGTTCCTTGGTGTATTGAATCCAGTGTGAAAATGGTTTCGAACGTATCCCATGGATTTTCTTCCAGTTGCTTATGGCCGAGACTCAATTTCCGGTTTTCCTCATCCAGTTCTAATACCACAACTTCCAATTCTTCACCCACTTTGGTGAATTCGTTGGGGTGATTAATTTTCTTAGACCAAGAGAGGTCTGATATGTGAACCAATCCGTCAATGCCTTCCTCCAGCTCAACAAACACACCGAAGTTGGTCATGTTTTTCACTACCGCCTTTTGCTTAGACCCGATCGGATAGCGTTCAGCGATGTTTTTCCATGGGTCAGGCGTCAATTGTTTGATGCCGAGGCTCATTTTGCGCTCGTCGCGATCCAGCGTAAGGATTTGGGCTTCTACTTCGTCGCCGACTTTCAGGAACTCCTGAGGGCTACGCAGATTTTGAGACCAGGACATTTCCGATACGTGAATGAGTCCTTCCACTCCCGGAGTAATTTCGAGGAATGCTCCGTAATCGGCTACGGTCACGATCTTGCCTTTTACCTTTGAGCCTACTTCCAGCGACGTATCCAATGATTCCCAAGGATGTTCGGTCAATTGCTTCAAACCAAGTGCGATGCGCTTCTTTTCGTCGTCGAAATCCAGTACAACAACGTTGACGGTCTGATCAAGTTGCAATACTTCCTTCGGATGTTCGATACGGCCCCAAGAAATGTCGGTAATGTGCAACAGACCGTCTACGCCACCAAGATCGATAAATACGCCGAAGTCGGTGATATTCTTGACGGTGCCTTCCAATACCTGTCCCTTTTCGAGTTTGGAAACGATTTCGGTCTTTTGATTTTCCAAATCGTCCTCGATAAGTACTTTATGCGAAACGACCACGTTCTTAAATTCATGGTTGATTTTCACCACCTTGAATTCCATGGTTTTACCCACATAGATGTCGTAGTCGCGGATAGGTTTAATATCAATTTGAGATCCGGGCAAGAAGGCTTCCACCCCTTTGATATCGACAATAAGGCCACCCTTGGTACGGCTTTTTACAAAACCGTCTATGATGGTGTCGTTTTCCAATGCCTCGTTGATTTCCTCCCAAGATTTCTGGGTTTTGGCGCGCTTGCGCGAAAGTACCAGCTGTCCGTTGGCATCTTCTTGTGATTCAACAAATACGTCTACCACGTCGCCCACTTTCAAATCCGGGGTATCGCGGAATTCAGAAAGGGATACCAGGCCATCTGACTTGAACCCGATGTTGAGTACCACATCTTTGTTGTTGATGGATACAACGGTGCCCTGCACAATTTCACCTTTGTTAACCGAGTTGAAGGTGCCAGCGTAGAGATTTTCCAATTTGGTACGCTCTTCGTCGCTGTAATTGCCAAATCCTTTCTCATCCCTGTCCCAATCAAAGTCATTGTCGGGTGTGCTCCAGGTGGTTGATTTGATTTCATCGATAAACTTCGAATCGGCCTCCGACTCGATGTCTTCCTTCTCCTTCACCAAGGTGTCCTCAGCGTCTTGGAGTTCAGCTTTTTTTGCTGCCAGTTCCTTTTCTGCTTCTTGTTTTTTTGCCATTAATTCATTTTTCTCCTTTTTCCCGATTTTTATCAGGACTGCAAAGGTATGAAAAACTTTTATTTATAGGGAGTTATTATAAAAAAAACATTTTTGGCATCAAGTTGGCATAGATTGCTTTGAGGATAAAAAAGGAGACGTTATGAAACGGTTATCAATATATGCAGGCGTAGCTTTTCTGTCGGCAGCGTTACTGTTGTCGGGGTGTGTGAGTAATAAGAAGTTTCGGTCATTGCAAGCCCGTCATGATGAAATGCGTGCCAAGGAGCAGGCCTTGACCGAGAAATATCAAGAAGCCCAGCAGCAACTTTCTTCGGCAAATACCCGTGTAACTAGTTTGGAAGATCAAATTGCATCCGAACGAGCCAATGTGAAATCATTGCAAGAGGCACTCAATCAATGTCTTACGTCGTCTAACCAGGGGAACGTAAATATTTCCAAGTTAGTGGACGAGATCAATGCCTCCAACCGGTACATCCAGCATTTGGTGAATACCAAGAATAAAAGCGATTCGCTTAACATGGTGTTAACCAATCGGCTGACCCGCTCACTGAGCCGCGAGGAGATGCAGGACGTGGATGTACAGGTACTGAAAGGGGTGGTTTACATTTCATTATCAGACAACATGTTATATAAGTCCGGTAGTTATGAGATCTCTGACCGAGCTGGAGAAACACTTAGCAAGATTGCGAAGATTATCGCGGATTACCGGGATTACGACGTGCTGGTTGAAGGTAATACCGATAACGTACCTATTTCCCAACCCAATATTCGTAATAACTGGGACTTAAGTGTATTGCGCGGGTCATCCGTTGTTCAGGCATTGCAAAACGAGTACGGGGTAGATCCCAAACGCCTTACCGCCGCAGGGCGGGGGGAATACAATCCCGTCGCTGGTAACGACAGTGAAAGCGGAAAAACACGTAACCGCCGTACTCAAATCATCATCACACCGAAGCTTGACCAATTTATGGAGTTGATCGATAAAGCGCCCGAAAGCAGTCCGAACTCGGAAGACGTACCGCGCGACACGACCCGTACGTCACCTCTTCGGCAATAAGAATTCGTAATGGATTCGACACGATTAGGAAAGCGCTTTTAGGATAGTTTTCACAATCTCAACTTCGGTAAACGGTTTTTCAATAAAACCATCGAAGAACGCTTCTGCTTGGGTCTCTTCGGAATATTTTAAAGTGGACATGTCTGCTGAAATAGCTACGACTTTTGTAGATTTGAAGCGTTCATCCGCTCTTATTTTTTCAAGTAGTTGTATACCGCTGATGCCAGGCATATGGATGTCGGTAATGACTAGATCGATCGGATGCTCGTTCATCAGCGCCAATGCGTCTTCACCGTTATTGACGGTATATACCCTCCCAACTCCTTTAAAAAACTGTTTCATCAGGAGAATATTGATGGGATTATCATCCACGACCAGGAGACGAAGACTCGGTGAAAGGTCTGACAACGTTGCCTTTTTGTGCGCGTGAGCCTCCATCCGGCTGTCAGAAAAGGGAATGTCAGCAAAGAAGACCGAGCCTATATTCACTTTGCTCTTCACACCGATGTTGCCCCCTAATTCTTCAACCATAATTTTTGAAATATACAGCCCTAGGCCGATGCCTCCGGTATTTGTGTTGGCTGTGAAATATTTGCGGAATACTTGACGCCGGTCCTCCTCTTTGATTCCGATACCCGTATCTTCCACTTCTATGTGTAAGCTCTGACCATTTTTAGTGGTCGACAACGATGCGCGAAATGTAATCTTCCCTTTTCCCGTATATTTGATTGCGTTACTTAGAAAATTCGAGGCCACCTGCTTCACCCTGAATTCGTTGCTTAGTAAGCTGAATCGAGGATCGATGTCGATTTGTGTTTCCAGTTGGAGGCTTTTCAACTCTGCTTGGTTTGCATGCAACGTCACCAACTCCAAAAAGACCCGGTTTGGGGAAAAATACTCCATCGAGATGTTGCCTTTATTAGCAGCCTCCAGTTTGCTTAAGCTGAGAATATCCGTAATGTTATTGCTGATAATGTTGATGTTATAATATGCAGAATCGATAAGTTTCCCATCGATGCTATCCGATTTAGCACGGTTTTTTAGTAAGTCAACCACTCCGAGCAACGAATTAAGTGGCGTACGTATTTCGTGACTTATATTGGCGAGCACACTGGTTTTTTCCTCAGCAAGTTTTGCGGCATAGTCTTTTTCTACGCGAAGTCGCCGTTCATAAGAAGTTGCATAGAGCTGGTAATACACCAGTGCAACAATCATTACCAACATAAGAGCCAGCGCAAAAATCAGCTGTTTGCCGAATACATCCACATTTTTTCGGTAAAGGGAGGAACTGTTCTCTTCGGATTGGTGTAGCGCATAGTGGTCGAGCGTTTTAATCGTTTCCATGCTCGTCTTAAGTTCGTTTAATAAGTCGAAATTGGTGCTGACCAGCTCTCTTTCTTTGTCTTGAAGCCTCAGGAACGTATTCCGGAGTTTGTCAATGGTAGTGAGATATGACTGTTCAATTCCTGTCTGAACGGAGGAAAGGTTCTTTTTAAGTACCGATATTCGTTCAACGTCGAGACGATCGTGTTCACGGGTAAGTACAATGGTGTCGTCTTTCGAGTCAAAGATCCGCTTAAATAGGCCAGGACGTTTCCTGACAATGGTGTCGGCAGTGGTTTTTCTTGTAGTATCCTTGAAAACGTGATCAACCACCGACTCAATTTCGGGCGTTGAAACGGGCTTTCGGGATACACTTTGGGTTAATATGCTCAGCGAATCACTGGTATGGTGCACCAAATGATCCAACCGCTTTTTCAGCGCAGCAAATTCAAGTGCGATTTTTTGTTGGTCCGCTACTTTGAGTGCGGGGTTATTGGGTGGGTTGCCGACAAAAGGAAACGATTGCAACGAATCGACAAAGTGTTTAAGTAGGTTGAGTTTATTAAGATAGGCAGAATAACTGCTATCGCTAAATTCTAACGTATATAGCCTGAATTGATTTTCAGCTTCGCTATAGGTCGAAAACAGATAATTTAAACCTTCAGAATTGCGCTGTTGAAGTTTATAGGCCTCGGTCAATCGCCTTTCCAATGCACGGTACTGACCATACTGATAGACGAAAATGGTCCCGATGAACAGAAATGAAATTACGAAACTGCACAATAGTATAATTCTTACCGTCGGCGTCTTTTTGGCCTTTTTTTTCATCGGATAGATTATTGATTCATTAATTGTTTTTTGTTGGCATCAATGAATGCTGTCTATATTTTTTATGTAACGGCGTTCCGGAGATTTGCCTCCTTTATGTTTTTTTATTTGATAGCTCATGCAGGTTTCATGGTTAAGTGGTTGACGAGCCTTGACACCGTCAACAAAATGCCTGAACGAGCATTTTGTGAATGGGCAAAAATATGGCAAAAAAATGTAACTAAGAAATTAATTGAGGTGCTTGGAATCCTTTGTCGGGAGCTTTTCGGATGCTGTATCGGTTTTAAAGGTATTAAACTTACGCGGCCTGACAATTTTAATGCTTTGTTTGGAAAGAGCAATGCTGGCGTTTAGCTCAAAACCCACCAATAGAATAAGCGAGTTAAGGTAGAGCCAGATCATGATCACGATAAGCGTGCCTATTGAGCCATACAGTTTGTTGTATGCATTAAAGTTGTTAATGTAAAAGGCAAACCCGGAAAATGTTAAAATAGCCAATATCGTTGCCAACATTGCACCCGGACTGAAGAGTTTCCATTTTTTTGATGAAGCGGGACCAAATTTGTAGAGAATGCTAACGGTAAAAAAATAAATGCCGAATAATATAAACCAGCGAGACGCGGTGATAACGAAGCCCCAAAAAGCCGCATTGATTTCAATGTTGTCTTGCAAATATCGGATTACGTAGCCTGCAGCCGTGAAAATAGTCATTCCAACAGCTAACGCGATGATAATCATCAATGTCAGGCCTATGGCGACCAGGCGCTGTTGTCCCCAACTGCGGCTTTCTATAATCAAGGAAGCCTTGTTGAAGGCAAGCATCAACGAACTGACGCCATTGGTAGCAAAGAAAGTGGCCAATATAAAACCGATGGACAGTAAACCGCTATTTTGGTTTTTCACAATATCCTCTAACGTCGACTCAACGGTAAGAAACGCATTCTCCGGCATAACCACTTCCATGAAGTCGAGCAACTGCTCCTGAAAATTGTCAATGGGTATATACGGAATAAGTGTGAAGAGAAAGATAATACCGGGGAAAATAGCCAGCATAAAATTGTAAGCCAAAGAAGAGGCCTTATTAAGAATGGACTCCCGGGCGATTTCTTGAAAAAAAAAGATGGCAACGGTGTAGAGGGGCAACGAACCAAACCCCGGAAGCACAACAACCTTGGTCCATTCAATGAATTGGAAGTAAGGTTTGAATCTCAACAATGTTCGATGCGCCCAGTTCATGATCACTCAAAGTGCCTTCGCAGCCGGGCTAGGAAATCAGCAGGGGCTACGCACGGTTTGTTACGTTGCTTATCTACAAAAACCAACGTCGTACTACCCGTATTCAACAATTCTCCACGTTGATTGAACAACTCATAATCGAAACGGATTTTTACGGACGGTTTTTCGTTCAAAGATGCCTTTACGGTTATCTCTTCGTCATAGGTTGCCGGTTTCAGGAATTTTGATTGTAATTCAATAACCGGCAACATGATGCCGCTGTCTTCCAGAGCCTTGTACGAAAAACCCAGACTCCGAAACAACTCAACCCGGCCCACTTCATAATACATAGCATAATTGCCGTAATAGACATACCCCATTTGGTCGGTTTCAGCATACCTGACTCGTACCTTTGTTTCAAACGTGTACATTTAGCGCTTGATGTTTCGTTCATTCAATGCCTGTTGGAATTTCCGGGCATTTATATTGTGTTCGGCCTGAGTTACGGCAAAATTATGATAGCCGGAAAAGTCTTCCTTGGCACACATGTATAAAAAATTATGTTGCTGATAGTTTAATACCGCGTCAATAGATGAAATACTGGGCATCATAATCGGACCCGGCGGCAACCCGCGGTACAGGTAGGTGTTATAGGGTGAATCCGTACGCAGGTGTCTGTAAAGCACGCGCCGGATGGTGAAATCGTTATTCGCGAAAATCACCGTAGGGTCGGCTTGCAGCAGCATGCCTTTTTGCAGCCTATTGAGGTACAGCCCCGCTATTGTAGGCATCTCATCCGTGTGGAGAGCTTCTCCTTTTACAATAGAGGCTAATACACTTACTTGCTGCGGAGTGAGATTAAGGTTGGCTGCTTTTTCCGTTCGTTCTTTATTCCAAAATTTTTGATACTCTTCGTGCATACGCTTGGCAAACGCATCCACAGAGGTATTCCAATAAAACTCGTACGTATTGGGAATGAACATGCTGAAGAAATTTTCGGCATCAAACCCGTAACTTCTCGCTAAACTATCGTTGTTTAATAAATTGATGAATGCAATAGAATCAGGCTCCAGCTGGTTTGCCAATACGGCCGCAAGGTTTTCTTTAAGTCGTACATTTTCAAAGCGAAGTTTCACCGGCTCCTGAAATCCACCGCCTAATTTGTTGATCAATGTACGGTTATTCATGCCGGGGTCCAATTTATATTTTCCGGGTTTCACGCGACCGGGATATTCCATTTTCTTCGCGGCCCAACGGAAAGTCGCGGTATCGTCAACCAGGTGAAGTTCGCCGATGTTGTGAATCACGTCTTCAAAATCCCAGTGTGAATAGATATAGAGATACTCGGCATTGGCGGTGACATTGGGTGCAAAAAAGCCCCGATAGTATTTAAAGGCGATGATGCATCCCACCGCAACGACCGCCGCAGATACCGCCAGTATGATTTTTAGTAACCCGCCCTTTTTCACTTTTTTCATATAGTTGTTTGCTGCTTCAGTCGCCGATTATTGATTTGCAAGCGCGATATTGATCGGAGTGCCTATGCTGACGGCTGGATCTTCCGGTGTCGGTGTCTGGGAAATTACGGTTGCGCTGGCACTATCCGCTATTAAACCCATGTAATTAACGGTTCCCAGGGTTAATGAGTTGCCCTGAAGCGCGAAACGAACCTGATCTAACGTCAGTCCAACGAGATCGGGTACCTGTACTTCACTTGCGCCCTTACCATTTCCCAGAACGAGGTCTACGGTTGATCCTTTTGGAATCGGCCGTCCGGCATTGAGTCGTTCACCGCCAAATTTGACATCCAATACGACGTCACGCGCAATATCGGGGATGTACGTAGTGTCGCCCAATTTGAGACCGTAACTAGTTAGAATCGCACGGGCTTCGACAAAGGTTTTCTCCACCAGTTCGGGAAAGGCTACTTCGGGAGCCGTACGTGTGATGATGGTCAGATAAAGTGTCCGGTTCTTTTTTACTTTCGTATTCGGATCCGGATCTTGTTCGATGACGAGACCAGGTTTCGCATCTACCTGATAGATTGAGTCCAAATCATATTCGAAGCCCGAAGCTTCCAGTTTTTTTATCGCTTCTTCAATCACCAGCCCTTTGAGCTCCGGTACTTGGACAGATTCATTATGCCGGGTATATTGACGAAGGCCAAAGACAATAATCAAAAAAAAGACGGTCAAGCCGATCAACGCACCAATGAGGTTTTTTCGGAATGTTTCTGTTCTCAGATATTGGAAGAATTTTACCATATTCATCTATCAAATTGACGGCTAAATGCGATTTACGTGATGTTTAGCAATATTAGCGCCACAGTTTACAGCCCCAGTAAATTAACAGGGGATGGGGCAACAAACTTAGATAAACTTGCTTTGATATGCAAGTTACGCATCGTATACGCAAACGGGCGTTACGGTAGCGAAAGAATAGGTCGGAAGCGGGGCTTCGGTATTGTATTTGTTCTACGGGTTGTCTATGTTTGCTGAATCATGAAAAAAAAGATAGCCCTGATAACCGGCGGATATACCGGCGAATCCGAAGTTTCATTCAAAAGCGCCGAATTTGTTTATGAACAGCTGGATAAAACCAATTATGACGTCTACAAGATCACCATCACCCTCGACAGTTGGTTTCATGTCGGCGACAATGGCGTCAAGTATTTAATCGACCGAGATCATTTTACGCTGCCTATGGATGGACAGGTCGTTTATTTCGATCTGGCATTCATTATGCTGCATGGCTCTCCGGGTGAGGACGGCCGTCTTCAGGGATATTTCGATATGGTAGGGCTACGGTATACCACCTGTGATTCCCTTACCTCCGCATTGACCATGAATAAGGCCTATACGAAAGCCGTATTGGCGGGGATTCCTGAACTGTATCTGGCTAAGTCTGTACAATTGTTTGACACCGAACGTATGGAGGCCGCAAACCGGGTGCGCCGTGAACTATCGCTCCCTTATTTCGTCAAACCCAATGCGGGGGGAAGCAGTATCGGGATGACCAAGGTAAATGCAGAACATGACTTGACGGATGCCCTTGAAAAGGCATTTAATGCGGAAAATACAGGTAGACAGGTTATCGTTGAAGAATTTGTAAAGGGGCGTGAATTTTCGGTGGGTGTGTATCGCCGGGCAGATAAGATTGTTGTCTTGCCGGCGACAGAAGTGATCACCGAACGCGAATTTTTCGACTTTGAAGCTAAATATGTGCCAGGACTAACTCAAGAAATAACGCCCGCAGACCTCACTTCCGAACAACGATCACGCGTGGAAAGATTGGTAAAAGCAATTTACATCCGACTGAACTGTAAGGGGATGGTACGCGTTGATTACTTCTTGGAGGAAGGAACAGACCGTTTCTATTTCATTGAAATAAATACGGTACCTGGGCAGACCGCCCAAAGCTTCATTCCCCAACAGGTGCGTGCCGCCGGTATAACGGAAACGGAATTTTATGGGGAGCTTATTGAGCAAGCTTTGTTAAATTAAGAGTGAAAGGCGGCAATTCCATTTATTCCGTCACCTCGACCCACCGACCTGCTGTTAAGGCCTGTATCCGGTTATCGTACATTGCCTCGACACTTATTGCGGGTAGGAAATAACGGCCTACATACGATGCGTTGAGCAGTACCCGGTAAGTGAGGGTTTCCTGTTGCTGGATATTGAAGTGGGTAAGCACCCGATCGTCACGTATATCCTGATAGGTGAACGGTGATGAGCGAAGAGCCGATTCATTGTCATTGAGCCGGGTATTGATAATTTCCCAACCGGAAGGGAATATCTGGGCAAGTGCCATGTGCTCATACATTCCCATACTTCCTGTATTCTTTAACGTAACTTCCGCAATGAAGTCGGTGCCCTGTGTCAATAACCCCGGGTCGATTTCCTGTCCTTCCCGATCGGTGTACTGTACATTCATGGTCAGCAATTCGGGGTTGTTATGAACGGGTGGATTTTCTCCGGCAGGAAGCTGACCTTCACGCACCACGCGCACGTACAGCTTGTTGTTGCCTGAGTTCTGCACCTGTATCTGATTGCTTTTATTGCTGAAACTAATCGGAATGCGGTATACATAGGTCGTTGCAGAAACGGTGTTGGACTTGCCATTAAGGTTGTAGGTGAAGTTGTTCTTACCTGCCCGCTCGTCGCCAAACTTGCCGATGGCTAACAAGGCATACGCCGTAGTCTGCGTGCTGTACCAGTTGTCAGTGTCCAATCCGGCGGCAACCGCAAGCAATACTTTTTCTGCCTCTTGCCGACGCTCCATAAGATCAAGGGTCTCCAGGATCATTGCGCGGTCACGCAGCGCCGACCCAAACGTATATCCGGCATTTTCATAGGGTTTGCCTTCAGTAGGACGGTTTTTAACCAGTTGGTTGGCAACAATACCCTGTCCGGCAAGCTGATAGGCTGCGGCGAGCCGCCAGGCAGCCTCATCCGATAGATAGGGGAATTCCTTGAGTCGGTTCATTGCCCCTAGTTCGGGTGCCTTTGCAAGCGCAAGCAGGTAAAGCCGGTAGGCTTGTACCAGATCCCCGCCTCGCCAGTTATATTGGTCGGGTGCCCAATTTTGAGCCGTATTCCGCTGATAGCGCAGCCATGCTTCCAGGAATCCGGCCGGCAATGTATATCCCTTGGCCTTCGCTTCCAGTAGGAAGTGTCCGGCATAGTTGGTGCCCCATTCATTGGCTTCGTGCGCACCCGGCCAATAGCCGAGACCTCCGTTAGCCAATTGGTAATTCCGCAGTCGGTTAATGCCGGCCTTGATGTTTCTGGCTATTGCCGCTTTTTCCTGTTCTTTCAGTTCGACCAGCCGATCGAGCATAAGCTGCGGAAACACACTGGATGTCACCTGCTCCACGCAGCCATACGGATAGCGGATCAGGAAATTCAGCCGTTTGCTGAGGTTAATCGGCGGCAATGACGAGATTTCCACCATAGCGGTATTGCCGTTGCCAGGGCCCAGCGGTACGATTTCCCCTTGCCATGCTGAGTTGCCATTGATTTCTGCCTTGTCAACCGAGGTGATGAACGGATTCGGGTTACGGATGTCGCTTTCAATTTCGTACACCGCCGTCTCATTGCCGCTTTTTGCGACCGCACGCAATTTGCCAACACCCGTACGGTTGCCGGTTTTTACGGAGGCATAGGCCATTTGTTCGCCCTGTTGCGTGAAGGTCAGGATCTGTTTGCCGTTTTGCACGGATAGTCCATCGGTGGCAGTGACCTCGAGACTTACCTGTTTGATGTTGTTTTCCATGGCAAACACGGTGAGCGGCAGCCTAAATGTTTCACCAGGGCCGATCACGCGGGGCAGGGTGGCTAGTAACATGAGCGGCTTTTTCACGGCAACCGCTTTTTCTGCAAAGCCGTACGCGCCATCCTGTCCGGCTACAACCATGGCCCGTACCGAACCAATGTATTGGGGCAGGGTGAAGTCATGTTTGTTTTTTCCGCCCTTGCGGAGGGTGAAAGGCCCGAGGAACTTGACCACGGGCTGGAAGCGATTGGCTTTCGCCGGGTTTACATTTCGGTCGATTTCGCCGTCGCCCCCAATGCTTAAAATGCGTTCCAGATCACCTCCCCAAGCGCCCAGCACCTGATCAAATAGATCCCATGATTTGACGCCAAGTGCTTCTCGCGCGTAGAAACTGGCATGCGGATCCGGTGTCTTAAACCGCGTGAGATCGAGCAGCCCTTCGTCTACCAGGGCAATGGTATACGTCATCGCTTTCCCATTGGATTCGGATACCGTGATGCTCGATTTGGTTTCCGGACGCAGTACGTCTGTCATGCTGATCTGTGGGGTTAAGACGGTCTTGGGATTTTCGACCAGCAGCGGTATTACGCCGTACATCCGGATGGGGAGGTCATTGGCGGTCTGCTCGTGGGGTTGCAATAAGGTAACGTTTACAAATACATTGGGTGCCATCTCTTCGGTCACCTTGAATTTATAAACCGTTTGTCCCTGTTGGGTTTTGATCCACCAGCTTTGCAGTACCCGGCTGCCATTTTCAATACTAATAAGGCCGCGGCCACCTTCCGAAGAGGGAATGGTTATGGTCACTTCCTCACCCGCCTGATAGGTTTCTTTATCAGACGTAAACGACAGCATGGATGCTTCCGTCGGATTGCTTTGCTGCTCGCGTTGGGCCCATCCCGGCCAGTCGATGTACAACGTTTTTCCAGTGGCGTGGCCGCTTTCCAGGTCGACCACCCGCACCAAATAGCGCCCCCAGTCGGGATAGTTTACGCGGATGTTCCATTTTCCACGGCCATTGTTCAGGGTGATGGTTTCTTTTTTGAGCAATTGATTGTATTGGTCCTGCGTAAAGTTGCCAAGGTATTCTTCCTCTTGGTTCCACCACCATTGCCAACGGATCTTATAGAATTCTACCTGTACACGGCGGGTTCCGGAGACTTTTTTTCCGTTTGCGTCCACATCTACGATATCCAACTCGTGGTCCTGATCCGTTAGCAGCATGCCCGAAAGGCGATCGCCTTCAGGAGTGCGTAGCCCGACATAACTGGCGTAAGGGCTGTAAGGCATGCTGATGTTATCGATACTGAAGTTGCCGCCGGGTTCAAACACGCGAGTGGTGAAACTGGCACGCAGCATACCCGGGGCCCCGTTGGTGGCCGCAATGTCGGCGGGAAAAGCGGCATTGCCCTGTTGGTTCAGGGTGCCGTCAAATAGCACCTGGCTTTCCGAAGTAAACGTACGTGTCGGATCGTCAAAGGTATAGGGTTTATAATCGGGAAATGTTGTTTTGACCGGTGTTACCACAGCTTCGACACGTGCCTTGAGATTTTGTACATCCGCGCCGAAGAGCCATTTTGCCGAAAGCGCAACGGGCGTGTTGCTGTTCTTGTTCAAGACCTTGCGATTGCCGAAATCCAGCGTAATCCGCAGGCGGTTGGGCATTACGGTCTCTATTTTCAACGTTTTCTGAAATGTCGCGCCACCCACGCTTACCTTCGCCAGCCAGTTACCTGTAGGCGCTGTGGTTTCCGTTTTGGTTTTGAAGGTATAAAAGCCGTTGGTTTGCTTGGATTCGACCATCCGCCTGGCCAGCTGGCCCTTCGGGTTATACAATTCAAAAGTGACCGGGTGCTCCGCCGGGAGGTTGGCCGATTGGTTTTCCATGATGAAGCTGAGGTAAAGTGAGTCGCCCGGACGCCAAACACCCCGTTCACCGTAGATAAATCCTTTGATACCTTTTTGTACCACATCTCCTCCCACATCAAATCGGCTTAAGGGTAGGGTGGAGCCATCATCCAATTTCAGGTAACCTCGTTCATCGTTTTTAGATGCGATGAGCATAAACGGCTTTCGGGAAGCCTCGATGCGCGCAAAACCCTCGTTATCGGTGGTGGCTGTTTGAATGACCTGCTGTTGGTAATCCAGCAATTTCACTTCGACCCCCTGCATCGGCTGGGTCGTAAGAATATCGGTGGCAATCACGGTGACGCTGTTGTCGTTGCCCCGCTTGGCAATGAGCCCAATGTTGGATGCCAGCATGTCGCGGCTGGCCCAGCGCTCCGTTGTATAATACGAGCTGTGGCAGGGATTGTCGCGCTCGTTCCAGTCGTAGTCGTACGGATAGTAACTGTTGTAGCGCGACCAGAACTCGTCGTCTTCATCTATGTTGTCGGAATAGTAATTGTTGCCTTGTTCGTTCTCGGCGTCCTCTATTTCTCGCAGATCTGCATCCCCGCAGGGATAAACTGAATAGCTGTGGCGGAAACCGATCAAAACCCGGTAAATTGCACCCGGCTCGGTTTTCAATAGATTGTCGATGTCCAGCGAAAAGCGGTTCTTCTTACGTAGGTTCACACTTTTATCTGCATCCAGTGCGATGGTTTTCTGAACGACCGGCTTGGCAACACGGCGCAGTTCATACTTACTGTCGTAGGTGGTCTGGAAATACTGAGGGACGTTGTTTTCGTAGATTTTTACGATGGTTACGTCTACCGCCCGTAGGTTTACGGCTTCGAACGGCATCGTTAGCCTGCCTGCCCCAGGCAGAATGGTGCCTTTTCCTGGAATACTAACCGACGGTAACCGGTTTTCGAAGTTGACATTGGCGGAATAGGCGGCCGTGATTTTTTTTCCGCTGATGTTTTCGATCCCTTCGTTTATCGCAATTGCATAATCACCTTCAAGCCGGTCGGGTGCATATACCTTTACCTCGCTGCCGTCGATGGTATACCGGGTATCGCTCACACCGCTGATTCCAATGAGGCCATCGAGCTGCTGGGCCACCAGAATGGGGTCGGAAAACTGAACAAGCACAAATTGCTCGGGTTCATGCACGGCACGGATATCAAGTACCTTAAATACGTCGTTGGCAGGTACTTCGATCTTTTTTTGACCGGTTTTCTTCGAACGTATGGCAGAGCCGTCCCAATTCAATAATACTTCATAAGCATCTTGGCGTTTTTTGAGCGAGTCTATGGTAAAGGAAGATAGACGCGTCTGGGCGTTGTGCTGCCATTTGATGGTCAGTAGCTTACCGTTATCGGCCGTCGCTTTTAGGATTTTTTCAATGTTGTCCACCGCTTCGATATCGGCAAAAGAAAGACTTCCGGTCAATTTCATAAGATCTGCGGAGGAGGTAGTTTGGGCTTTAAGTCCATCTAATTCGACATGATAGGAGGGGTCGATGATTTTGAAGTCGAAAATAAAATTTTTGAGCGCATCCGGTACCTCAACGATTTCTCCAAGGTTAAACGAAACCTGATACTCCTTGGAAGGCTCGAATTGCTTTTCGGGAATAAACTCGACCGTACGGGCGTCTATCCAACGTGTTTTTCCTTTTATTGCCGGATGGATGGTGAAAAGCTTTCGCGTATCTTCCGCGTTAGTTTCCTGAAAATGGTTCACCTGTGAAGCAAGACGTAAGCGTATGGTGCTTTCACGCGATATTACCCCGGTGGTATAACCTTCGACATACTTAGCGAAGGCCGCATTGCCTGCATTGGGTTCCGCAGGGCCGCTGCATTGCCATGTCAGTACGACAATAATTGCTAGGATGGCAATCCCGGGAATGCTCATGCGTGAGATCGAATTGATGCACTTCATTGTATAGGAGTTGTGGGAGCGAAAGTAAAGAATTTTTGGGCTAATTTCCTCATTTGCAGTTAATGAATGGGACTGTTTTCCGCAGAAGTTAGTAGAAAGCGGTTACAAAGCGATTTCTTTTCAGTGGACGTGTATACTGTCCCTAACGAACGTCTTCCCACCAATGATTGAATACCTGGGCAGAATCGTTCAATAATACCAATTGACCGATTTTTGGGGTTAAGAGGGGGAGGCCTACGTTTCTGTTGGCTTCGGTGACGCGCGCCAGGGGCTCATCCCAGGCGTGCATGGCGAGCGAAAATTTCGAATTGTGGACCGGAAAAACCGACTGCGCATTTAAATCTTGCGCGGCTTGCAGCACCTGTTCCGGAAGCATATGTATATAAATCCATGCCGGATTATATTGTCCATCTTCCAGGAATGCCAGGTCAAAAGGCCCGTATTGTTTGCCAATCTCGGCAAAATGCTTTCCATAACCACTGTCGCCACCGATGAAAATGCGCTGCGATGGGGCATTTAACACAAAGGAGGCCCACAGTGTGCCGTTTCGCTTAAAACCCCGACCCGAAAAATGGCGGCCCGGGGTAGCATGTATGGCAAACCCATCTGTCAAATCAGCGGTTTCGTGCCAATCAAGTTCGATGATCTTTGATGGTGCATACCCCCAGTATTCGAGGTGGGCGCCCACACCCAATGGGCAGATGACCTGAGCCACTTTGGGTTGGAGCTTTTTGACTGTAGCGTAGTCAAGATGATCCCAATGGTCGTGCGTAATAATCAGGTAGTCGATTTTAGGCATGTCTTCGGAATGATAGTTTGTCGTTCCTGGAAAACTTTTCGTTGTGAATGACACCGGCGATGCATTTCCATTGAATACAGGGTCCACCAGCAACCTTTTGCCATCTATTTGAAGGAAATAGGAAGAATGGCCAAACCAAATCAACGCGTCGATCCGGGAATCCAAGGCATGGATGTCTGTTTGCACATGCGGAAGGGTATCAACGGGAACCTGTCTTGGGGTCTTGTTGAATAAGAAACTCCAGATAACCGAAATCATGTTGGCGCCTTCGGCTAGATCGGGCGTATTTTCCAAATTTTGGAAGCTTCCCTTTTTGTAATTCGGCGAGCTTTTGATTCGCTCTAACCGCTGCCCGGCAGGTGCTTTGCCGAATTGGGGTTGTTGAAGGAAAATAAGTACGGCAACTACCAGAACCGCACAGATTACAAAAAAGTATAGAAGCATTCGTTTGATGATTTTTTTCATGCTATTCGAGCCGAAATCCAAACAAATTAATTGGGCTTGGTCCAATAATGCAATTTACCGAGTGATTTTTACAATCGGCTGACTGCATGGCGAATGTTTGGCCGGCAGGACCTATACTAAATACGGGTTAAAAACGCGGTTATCTCGCGGTTGAATGACGCGGGATTCTCGAGATTCGGAAGATGGCCGCATTCGGTCATCTCCACATATACGGAATCAGGTATTTCCGATACCAGGATATCGGCTTGCTCTTTGGTGGTAATCTTATCTTCCGCCCCGCGGATAACCAGTACTGGAACGGTTATGTCTTTCAGACTATCGGTAGTATCCGTGCGGGAGGCCAATGCAAGCAGCGTAGCGCAAATACTGCTTTCGGTGTTTCTGCGGATACTGCTCTTGATGAGGTCGACGGCATCCCTGTTTTCCAAAAGACTTTTTTGGGAAAAGACGTTGTTTACAAAGCCGATGGAAAAGGGCCGCCTTCCATTTTTGAGTACGGATTGGATGCTGTCAAAGCGCTTCAACTTCGCTGCATTGTCATCAGCCAGCGAGTGCGTATCGCTTAAGATTAATCCCGAAAATGCCTCCGGTTGGATCTGGTAAGCGCGTAACGCAATGTAACCGCCCATGGATACGCCACAAAGGATGGATTTTTTTACCGACAATTTTCTGAGAAATGCCAATAGGTCCTTGGCGAATACATCCACGCTGAAAAAACCATGACCTACTGTACTGTTCCCATGCCCCCGGACATCCACCGCGATGCCTGTCACCTGAGATGGCAGCGAATCCAATTGCGGGATCCACATGTTTTTGTTGAACGGAAAACCATGTAGGAATACGACGGTGTGTTCTGCATCCAGTGCTTCCTTTAATAAATAGCTTATGCTAATGTCGCCAAGGCGGATTCTTTTTCGCTTGATCAGGTTTTTTTTATATTCCATATAGGGACGTAACAAATAAAAAGAAGGATATGTTTGAACTTTAAAAGTAATAAAATCAAGGAACTAATCCAACTTCGGATTGGACAGGGTCTATTTTTTCTAAAAATATTTCGTTGATATCATTCAGATTTCTATCTTTGCAAACCGATTCGGGAATGCGCTTGTAGCTTAACTGGATAGAGCACCTGACTACGGATCAGGAGGTTAGGGGTTCGACTCCCTTCAAGCGCACATGTTTCACTTTCATAGCCTAATCATAACGTTGGTTAGGCTATTATTTTTCACGCGTATATTATGCTAAACCTTGTGTTATTTGGCCCTCCGGGAGCAGGGAAGGGCACCCAATCGCAGAAGCTTATCGAGCGCTATCAATTGGTGCACATCTCCACGGGCGATCTTTTCCGCGCGCACATCAGCAACCAAACGGAGTTGGGGCAGCGGGTAAGCAAACTGATTGCCGACGGTGAATTGGTGCCCGATTCGATCACCATCGCGATGTTGGAGGAGGAGATTGTTAAAAATCCCGAAGCGAAAGGGTTTATTTTCGATGGTTTTCCACGGACCGTAGCTCAAGCAGAGGCCCTGGATCGTTTTCTGGAATCCAAGGGAACCGCTATAGCGGGTGTCATCGCATTGGATGTAACGGAGGAGGAATTGACCGCGAGGATTGCCAAACGGAAGGCCGTAAGCAATCGTGCGGACGATGACAGTGAGAAATTGAAAAAACGCATTGAAGAATATTTTAGCAAAACGATCCATGTGCTGCCTTACTATGAAAATCAAGGCAAACTAGCCAAAGTCAACGGCATTGGTAACATTGATGCCATTTTTGGTGAAATCACGGATATTGTAGATCGTTTGAAGAATTGAAATTTGTTGGTAGCCGACGGTTAATGGCCGAAAGCTGATATTCGAACGCTGACGAAGTGGCCCAAGGATCAAATTTTGTCGATTATGTAAAGGTATGCTGCCGATCCGGACGCGGAGGCGCAGGTTCGGCGCATTTGCATCGCGATAAATTCACGGCAAAAGGTGGCCCTGACGGTGGCGACGGCGGCCGCGGCGGGCATATCCTGTTAAAAGGCAATGCGCAGCTCTGGACCTTGCTGCACCTGAAATACCGAAAGCATATTATTGCAGAGGATGGCCAGCCGGGCGGTAGTGCGCTGAAACATGGTGCCAACGGAAAGGACGAAGTGTTGGAAGTACCTTTAGGTACCGTGGCGCGCTATGCAGACACCAATGAGGTGCTTTTTGATTTAACCGAAGACGGTGAAACCAAAGTATTGACGCCGGGCGGGCGGGGCGGACTTGGCAATTGGCATTTTAAAACCCCAACCCAGCAAACCCCACGTTTTGCGCAGCCGGGTGAGCCGGGGAGAGAGGAATGGATTGTCCTAGAACTGAAGGTACTGGCTGATGTTGGCTTGGTCGGGTTTCCCAACGCGGGGAAATCTACCTTATTATCTGTCCTATCTGCGGCTAAGCCCGAGATTGCCGATTATCCTTTTACTACGCTGGTGCCAAATCTGGGCATCGTTTCCTACCGCGACAACCGGTCGTTTGTCATGGCGGATATCCCAGGCATTATTGAAGGCGCGTCTGAAGGAAAAGGATTGGGGCATCGATTTCTACGCCACATAGAACGCAATGCCGTATTATTGTTTATGGTTCCGGCCGATACCAACCGCACCATCAAGGAAGAATATCGGATACTCTTGAACGAATTGATCGCATTCAATCCTGAATTGAAAGATAAGCCCCGCATTTTAGCCATTACCAAATCAGACTTGCTAGACGATGAACTCCAGCAGGAGATGAAAAAGGAAATTCCCGATGAAATTCCCTACGTGTTTATTTCCTCCGTTTCAAATAAAAATATTCAACAACTAAAGGATCAAATCTGGCAGGCGATTAATGGTTGACGCCAGTATCCGGTTCGTTTGCCGTGGACGGATTCCGTACAATTAAGCTTTGTGTTGGGTAAGCAAATTCAATTCCCTCTGCCTGAAACGCCTCGAAGATGTGAAGGTTCATCGACTGATTGATGTCCATATACTTATTAAAGTCGTCCGTTAACACAAAATACACTACTTCAAAAATCAAACTGAAATCGCCGTATGCCAGGAAATGCGCGCGGTCAAACAGCGTATCCGATTGTGTGGTGATCGCTTCGCGGATGATCTGCGGGATTTTGACTAATTTTTCCTTCGGTATATCATACGTGACGCCTAGCGTGAAAACAATACGTCTCCTTTGCATTCGCTTAAAATTATGCAGGCGTGAATTAGTCAGGTCCGTATTCGAAAAAACCAATTGCTCGCCCGTCAGTGCCCGGATTCTGGTGGTTTTCACACCAATGGATTCAATCGTGCCACTTTTATCCTCCACCACAACGAAATCACCGACCTCAAAAGGACGGTCGAAGAAAAGTACAAAGTAATTAAACAAATCAGCAATGATATTCTGTGTCGCTAACGCAATGGCAATGCCCCCGATCCCTAATCCCGTAAGCAGTGTAGCCACGTTGTAACCCAGGTTACTGATGAAAAAGAGAATGGCAATAATCCATAACAATGCAGACAAAATCATTACAATACCCTTCATTTGCTGGATGCCGGAATCGCCCCTACCTCTCCGCTTCAGGTAATTTCCCAGGAAATAATGGATCGAGAAAATGACAAGTCGCGTCACCAAGAACGTCCACAGAAACATGCCAGCGATGTCCAATGCCCGATGAAGCCAGTCGGGTAACGTGAGACTATTGAGCGCAAAATAACATACACCGAAGTACAAAAGGGGAAGGATCGCATGACTGATTCCCTGTAACAGAAAGTCGTCAAAGGTTGTATCGGACTTTTTAACGATCCGCGTAAGCCCGCTCAACAGAAAGCGCTTAAACCATTTGACCGCGAGGATACCAAGCGCGACAACGCCCAGCACAATCAGGTACGATCGCAAGGTGTTTTCAAAAATGACAGTCTCCATATTTCCTCGTTTTATCCGCGCCGGAGAGGGCGGAAGTTTGTGTGAGGGTAACAATCCCAACTTGGAAATTGTTGGAGAAAAATGGAATCAGATAGCGTTAGATGCGTTAGTACTGTTCAGTTTCATTGGGGAAATCGGATCCTTTCACATCGCGGATGTATCGGCCGACAGCCTCGTTTATCTCTTCATATAAATTAAGGTACTGCCTGAGAAATTTAGGTTTAAATCCTTTATTTAGTCCTAACATGTCGTGTACGACCAATACCTGTCCGTCGCAAGCTACGCCGGCACCGATACCGATGGTGGGGATGCGTAGGCTTGCTGTTACTTCTGCCGCCAGTTTCGAAGGAATCTTTTCCAATACCACAGCGAAGCATCCGGCGTCTTCCAGGTATTTGGCATCCGTTTTTAATTTGTTAGCTTCAGCTTCGTCTTTTGCCCGGACCGTATACGTTCCGAATTTGTATATGGACTGGGGAGTAAGGCCCAGATGGCCCATTACAGGGATACCTGCATTGACAATGCGCCGCACCGTTTCGTGAATTTCGACTCCGCCTTCTACTTTGAGACCGTGGGCGCCGGTCTCTTTCATGACACGAACAGCGGCTTTTAATGCATCGCTGCTTTCGCCTTGATAAGTGCCAAAGGGTAAATCGACAATAACTAAAGCGCGTTTAGCGGCGCGAACCACCGACGAAGCGTGAAACATCATTTCCTCCAATGTGATCGGCACGGTTGTCTCATAGCCGGCCATCACATTGGCGGCAGAATCGCCGACCAATATAATATCAATTCCTGCATCATCCAACACCTTTGCCATCGAATAGTCATAGCCCGTCAATACGGCTATCTTTTCGCCATTATCCTTCATCGTTTGGATGGTGTGGGTAGTGATACGTTTGATCTCTTTGTTTACTGACATAAGGCAAACGTAAGAAAAAAAAGAATATAATAAGCATGGTAAGATTTTTACATAAAGTTCGCCGTCGCGGCGCGCAGCGATCCGACCGGAACGCATTAACAGCGACAGGTTTCGGGTGACGGTGTTAACGGTGGCGTTTAGTAGCTTCAAAAGAAAGCGGGCAATCGAGTCGTATATTAACCGGGGAATTCGTAACTTACCCACGATAATCCATAATAGCGATATGAAAACAATCTTGGTTCCTACTGATTTTTCGGAAAATGCTTTCGTAGCTGCTGAGTATGCCTGTGCGTTGGCTGATGCGGCAGGGCAGAAAGTGCAATTGCTTCACGTATATATCGCGCTTTACGCAGGCTACGGTGAGGAAGGCAATAGCGTGAAACAAATTAAGTGGGCGGAGACCGAATCCGGTGAGGCGATGAAAGATCTTGTTGGGACGCTAACTAAGCAATTTCCCGACGTTGATATCGAAGGCGAATGTGTCAAGGGGTTTATGATTGAAGTGGTGATGGATAAGCTCAAGAAAGGAGAGAATTCCTTGGTAGTTATGGGTACAAAAGGAGCCACCAACATAACTGAAAGCATTTTAGGCAGCACCACGTATGAAGTGATCAAGAAGTCGCCCGTACCGGTATTGGTGGTGCCCATCGATACGCCCGATTTTGCTTTTCAGCGAGTAGGTTTCTTCACTGCCTATGACGACGACGAGCTGGATGCGCTGTTTGCTTTTCAACAAGCCATTACCCTCAGACCGCATTTGGCTATGGTGCATTTTTTCAAGAAAGACGAGAAAGCGCCTGAGAAAGAGTTGGCACATTGGCAACGTAAGGTGGCGGAGGCCTATCCGGACTGGGGCGTTTCTTACCACGCGATTCCCGTGGAAAAAGCAAACATTAATGCGGTTACACAGATCGCACAAACAGAGGGGTTGGATTTACTTATGTTTGCAAGGCCACACAAGTCTTTTTTTCAGAAAATATTCGAGCCCAGTCTTACAAAAGCGATCGCAAATTACCCAACCATACCCTCTTTGTTTATTAAAACATGATGCGCCCGGAATCTTTCTCCAATAGCTTATCTTCACCGGGGACGCGTTGGCGTGCTGCCATGAAGGTTGAACAGCCACTACAGGTTGTAGGCACACTCAATGGCAATCACGCCTTGTTAGCCACGCAGGCAGGCTTTGGTGCGATCTACCTTTCTGGCGGTGGCGTCGCGGCGGGATCACTGGGCTTGCCCGATTTGGGAATTACTACATTGCAGGACGTGCTCATTGATGTTGAACGTATAACCAATGTCTGCGATACACCCTTGTTGGTAGACGTAGATACCGGATTCGGTCCGTCGGCATTCAACGTAGCTCGCACCGTGAAAAGCCTGATCAAGGCCGGCGCTGCAGCGTTGCACATGGAAGACCAGGCGGGCGCAAAACGATGTGGGCATCGCCCCAATAAGGAACTCGTGAGCAAAACCGAAATGACAGACCGGCTGAAAGCCGCGGTGGATGCTCGTACGGATGCGCAATTTTTAATCGGTGCGCGGACCGATGCCTTGGCGAGCGAAGGGCTGGAACTAACGCTCGAAAGGGCTGCGGCATATGCAGAGGCCGGCGCTGATTTTATTTTTGCCGAGGCCGTGAGCGAATTAGCTCAGTATCGCGCATTCGCCGATGCAACAGGTCTCCCGGTGTTGGCCAATATTACTGAATTCGGAATGACACCTTTGTGGACGGTGACGGAGTTGTCGGCGGTTGGGGTTGCGATGGTGCTCTACCCCTTATCGGCCTTTCGAGCGGCTAACAAGGCGGCGCTCAACGTTTACACACATATCCGGAACGATGGCACGCAAAAGAATGTGCTGGATACCATGCAGACACGTTCGGAATTGTATGAAAGTATCAATTACCATGCGTTTGAACAAAAATTAGATGAGTTGTATGGGAAATAGGCGATGTTGGAATCAGAAATCCGGCTCAGCCGATTCCCAGCTGCTAATAACGGATAAAACTACACATTATGAGCGATAGCAATCAACAAACCGTGGGTAAGCCCAAGAAATCAGTGGCACTATCCGGTGTTGCTGCCGGCAATACCGCGTTGTGCTCCGTAGGAAGAAGCGGTAATGACTTGCACTATAGAGGATATGATATCCTGGATTTAGCCGAGGGCGCCTCCTTCGAGGAGGTGGCGCATCTGCTGATCCACGAACGGTTGCCCAATCGCGTGCAGCTTCAGGCCTATCAACAAAAGTTGAAAGCCCTTCGTGGATTACCACAAATTGCCAAGAACGTGTTGGAGCAAATCCGTGCTGCAGCGCATCCCATGGATGTGCTACGCACCTATACATCGGTACTAGGAACCATTTATCCTGAAAAGGACGACCACAATCCGGTGGGCGCGCGCGATATTGCCGATAAACTTTTGGCGTCTTATGCTTCTGCTTTACTGTATTGGTACCATTTTGCACATCACGGAAGACGGATTGAAGTGGAAACCGATGACGAATCGATCGGCGCACATTTTCTTCATCTGTTGCACGGACGGGAACCCTCTGCGTCATGGGCTAAATCAATGGCCATATCGCTAAACCTTTATGCTGAGCATGAATTTAACGCTTCAACCTTTGCGGGAAGGGTCATTGCCGGTACAGGATCGGACATGTACGCATGCATTACAGGGAGCATTGGAGCACTCAGAGGGCCTAAACATGGCGGTGCGAACGAAGTAGCTTACGAAATCCAAAGCCGTTATGGAAATGCACAGGAAGCTGTAGCCGATATTAAGCAGCGACTGGAACGCAAGGAAGTAATCATCGGATTCGGGCATCCGGTGTATACGCTTTCTGACCCCAGAAACGTGATTATCAAACGTGTTGCCAAGCAATTATCTGAGGAATCGGGCGACATGGGGTTGTTTGACATTGCCGAGCAATTGGAAACACTGCTTTGGGAGGAGAAAAGAATGTTTCCCAATCTGGACTGGTTTTCGGCGGTTTCTTACCACCTGATGGGTATACCAACCGCGTTCTTTACGCCGCTTTTTGTCATCGCAAGGGTAACCGGCTGGAGCGCCCACGTTATTGAGCAGCGTCAAGATGGTAAAATTATCAGGCCCAGCGCAAACTATATCGGGCCCGAACAGCGATCGTTTGTGCCACTAGGTAGTCGAAGTTGAATCGTTTACAATTGCCACCTTGTTTCCACTTTCCATTTGACTCAAGTTTTCCATTTTCCACTAATTAAGAAGTCTAAAAAAATATGTCATCCCACATTTCAAACGTACGTCCAGAAACAGATCAGGTTATCACCGACATTGTTGACTACATAATCGATTACCGGATCACTAGCGAAGCAGCATTTCAAACAGCACATTACTGCTTGTTGGACACACTCGGTTGTGGTTTTGAAGCCCTAACGTATCCGGCCTGCACGAAAATGCTTGGCCCCATTGTGAGTGGCACTACGGTGCCTTACGGAGCCAAGGTACCTGGCACATCCTATCAACTGGATCCGGTACAGGCAGCATTTAACATTGGCACCATGATCCGGTGGTTGGATTTCAACGATACATGGCTTGCGGCGGAATGGGGGCACCCCTCGGACAATTTGGGCGGCATATTGGCCACAGCCGATTGGCTTTCACGCACGGCTGTTGCCAATGGCAAAGACCCGCTGACCATGAAAGATGTGCTCGATGCTATGATTCGCGCACACGAAATACAGGGGGTGATGGCACTCGAAAACTCATTTAATCGGGTAGGCCTTGACCATGTACTTTTGGTAAAGCTGGCATCAGTAGCAACCGTTGGCAAGCTGATGGGACTCAGCCGCGATGAATTGATCAATGCCGTATCGCATGCGTTCGTTGATGGTCATGCACTCCGCACATACCGGCATGCACCTAATACGGGAAGCCGAAAATCATGGGCCGCGGGGGATGCTACTTCACGAGCGGTGAGGCTCGCTTTGATAGCAAAAACAGGTGAAATGGGCTATCCATCGGTTCTTACGGCCAAGAATTGGGGATTTTACGATGTGCTCTTCAAAGGGCAGCCGTTTCGGTTTCAACGGGAATACGGCGCTTATGTCATGGAAAATGTGCTTTTCAAAATCTCTTTTCCCGCCGAGTTCCACGCGCAGACGGCGGTGGAGGCTGCAATGACCTTGTATCGCAAATTAACGGACCTGGGACGGACGGCCGACGATATCCAGCATATTCGTATTCGAACCCACGAGGCCGCTATCCGTATTATTGACAAAAAAGGGCCTTTGCATAACCCTGCGGATCGCGATCATTGCATTCAGTACATGGTGGCTGTGCCGTTGCTTTACGGCAGGCTTACGGCGGCTGATTATGAAGACAACATAGCTGCCGACCCCCGCATCGATAGGTTACGCGAAAAAATGGAGACACAGGAGGATGATCAATTTACGAAAGATTATCACGATCCCGAAAAACGCTCCATCGCCAATGCACTTACCGTGACGCTTAGTGACGGAACGGTATTGGCAGAAGAGATCGTCGAGTACCCGATAGGCCACAAACGCCGGCGTGCTGAGGGCATGCCTGTGTTGATTGAAAAATATAAAACGAATCTTGCCCGTATATTTTCTTTCAAGCAACAAAAACAGATCCTGGACGCTTCATTGGACCGAGAAACGTTATCCCGGATGCCGGTTAATGAATTTGTGGATTTGATGGTAACCCCATAATTTTTATCTTTGCTCCACAAGTGAGATACATATTATGCCTATTACCGACAACGATGTCATCTACGAAGATAACCATTTGCTTGCCGTGAATAAGCGTGCAGGGTACCTAGTACAAGCGGATCCCGGAGGTGATGAGCCTTTGGAGGATATGGTAAACAAGTATTTAACAAGAAAATACGAGAAGCCCAACGGTGCTTTTGTGGGAGTGGTACACCGACTAGACCGCCCAGTCAGCGGACTGATCCTTTTCGCCAAGACGAGCAAGGGGTTGGAGCGGATGCAACAATTGTTTAAGGATCGTGAAATCCGTAAAACCTATTGGGCCGTCGTGCGGCAGCCGCCGGAGGAGCCGGAAGGAAAGTTGGTTCATTGGCTTTCCAGGGATCGTACGCAGAACATTACCAAAGTACATAAGACAGCGGCCGACGGGCGTGTATATGCCGAGTTGGATTACAAATTACTGGGCGAGTTAGACGGGTACTATTTGTTGGAAGTCTATCCACTGACTGGCCGGACTCACCAAATCCGTGCACAATTGGCCTCTATGGGGTGTCCCATTGTCGGTGATCATAAATACGGTTATCCCAGAGGAAGCCTCAGACGATCCATCTGCTTGCACGCCAGAAAACTATCATTCGTTCATCCCATTCGGAAAGAGCCTCTTGAGTTATTCGCCGGAACACCAAAAGACGGATTTTGGGACCGATTTGAAGTGTTCAGTAACGCTTAACCTATTTTTCGGCGGCCAATAAACACCGGTAGCAAGCTATTTTGGGCTTTTTGAAAAAAAAAATACGAAATAACGTGTACGTACACGTTATTTTTTTATATTTGTGTCAGATACTAAAACAAACGGTATTATCGCAAGGATGCGTATCGTATTGTTTCGACCCTATTTACGGGGCAACCAATTGTAACCTATCTACGGTTTCGTACTGTACGCAGAGGGATTTTTTTATTTGTAATAGCCGCTGAAACCGGGTTGTTTCAGCGCGGTTGCACGGGTGTGTTAACTTTTGTACTAAATTATATGAAAAGGTTACTAAAAAGTCGATGGCGGGGAGCCTATTTGCCGGTTGCCCTGTTTTTTTCTGTCAGTTTGGGGATGTTTCCCCTTGCCCGTGCGCAGCAAAGCAGGACAGTCACAGGCACTGTTGAAAACATGCAGAACCATTCTCCTTTGCAAGGTGTAAAAGTTCAGGTAAAGGAATCGGGAAAAGCTACGGCCACGGATGCAAAGGGGCATTATAGCATTGAAGCGGCAACCGGAGATGTATTGGTGTTTTCATACGTTGGAATGAAAACGGTTGAAAAGCAGGTCGGGTCGTCCGACCGTGTTAACGTCTCGCTGGAAGAAGATTTATCCAGTTTGGAAGAGGTCGTGGTCATTGGATACGGTTCTGTTAGAAAGACGGATCTTACGGGGTCCGTGGGGCAGGTCGACGTTAAAGATATGGCCAAAGCACCTGTGGGGAATTTTGCCGAAGCATTGGCAGGTCGCGTTGCCGGTGTACAGGTGTCGGGCAGCGATGGTCAGCCCGGAGGAGGCATTAACATCATGATCCGGGGTGCGGGATCGTTGACGCAAAGTACGACCCCTTTATACGTGGTCGATGGGTTTCCGATCGAAGAGCTTGATCCCTCGACACTTAACATCGAAGATATCGAATCCATGACCATATTGAAGGATGCGTCGTCGACCGCGGTCTACGGATCGAGAGGCGCAAACGGTGTGGTATTGATCCAGACGAAGCGTGGCGCGATCGGTGAGCCGGTCATCACCGCTGGCAGTTCGTTGGGGTTTCAGTCGGAGCCCCAGAAGATTCCATTAATGTCTCCTTACGAATACCTGAAGTACCAACAAGAACTTAATCCTACGCATTCATCGACCTTAGCATATTTCGCCAAAGGGGAAACGCTGGAGGACTACCGGAACGTGAAAGGCATTGACTGGCAGGATATGGTTTTTCGCACGGGAGCCGTACAAATTTATAATCTGGCCATAAGGGGCGGTACGGAGAGCACGAAATATTCGGTTTCGGGCAATATGTACGACCAAAAAGGGTCTATCATCAACACGGGTTACAATCGATATTCGGGGAGGGTAACGATCGATCAGGATATCGGAAGCAGAATCCGAATGGGGGTGACAGCCAACTATACCGGTGTGCATACCAATGGACTGGTTATTAATTCCGCATACGCCAGCAGCAACGCCACCAGTACCATTATGATGAGAACGTGGATGTATCGTCCAGTCGTTGCCTTGTCCAGCGATGTCGACCTGATCGATGAACCGGTGGATGAATCAGCAATAGGTACATCGGATTTTCGGGTTAACCCGTTTATTGACCTTGAAAACCAATATCAGCATAACTATACCAATTTGTTGGACGGCAATGGATACATCAGTTATGAAGTCATAGAGGGCCTGACATTGAAATCGACTGCGGGTATCCGGCATGGCGTGGAACGTCTGGATCGCTTTTTTAATTCAAAGACGTCGCAAGGCAGCCCGAACAATCCCAATAATCTTAATGGCGTTAACGGGTCCACGCTGGATATCTTTACCACGAGTTTCTCCAACGAAAATACGTTGACCTACCAGAAAACTTTTAATGAGGATCACAACCTGACGGCGCTGGGCGTTTTCAGCCTGAATAGCGTAAGCAGCGAACAAGCAGGCTACTCAGGCAGGTACCTGCCTAATGAAAACCTGGGGATGGACGGATTGGATCAGGGAGTGGCTTATAACCCCGTTTCCTTATCAACCCGCAATGCCATGCTGTCATATGCAGCCCGGCTCGATTACAACTACCGGTCGAAATACCTGTTAACGTTTACATTCCGGGCCGACGGGTCGTCGAAGTTCCGGAATCATTGGGGATACTTTCCGGGTGTAGCGATCGGCTGGAATATGAGCAACGAGCGCTTTTTCGAAGAAGCACTCCCTTTCGTGTCGACGTCAAAAATTCGCGCAAGCTATGGTAGTTCGGGGAACAACCGGGTAGGGGATTTTGATTGGCTTCCCCAGTTGGTCTACAATATAAACGGCTATTCGTTTAACGGGGCAGCGCCGGTAGGTGCCGTATATCCCTCGAATGTTGGCAATCCCGACCTGCGTTGGGAGAATATCAAGACCATCGATGCGGGCTATGAATTGGGCTTGCTGAATGATCGGTTTTCTCTGGAACTGGATTTATATCGGCGAACGACGGAAGATATGCTGATACAGGCAACGCTGCCTCCGACCACAGGGTTCACATCAGCCCGGAAAAACATTGGGAAATTACGCAATGAAGGGTTGGAAATCACGCTGAATTCAACGAATGTCCAAAACGAGCATTTCACTTGGTCAAGCAGCTTCAACATCAGCTTCAACAAGAATACCGTAATGGCCCTGAACGAAGGCCAGCAAGCGTTGTATGCCAATGGAAGGTATTTTTCACAATTCAATAAGCCATTGTACATCTCGGAGGTCGGTCAACCCGCAGGCATGATGATGGGGTTTGTCTGGGAAGGTAACTACCAATACGAGCATTTTGATAACCCGTCTCCGGGGGTTTACATCCTGAAAAACGACGTGCCGACAAATGGCGCGGTACGGAATACGATACAGCCGGGTGACATCAAATACCGCGATCTAAACGGAGATGGCATCGTCGATGACAATGACTTGACCATTATCGGTCGGGGGCAGCCAATCCACATCGGTGGTTTCGCCAATAACTTCGGTTACAAAGGGTTTAGCCTCAATGTGTTCTTCCAATGGTCTTATGGAAACCATATTTACAATGCAAACCGGCTGGCTATGGAGGGCAACAGCAACGGTTTCGCGCAGATGAATCAATTTGCGACGTACATAAACAGGTGGAGTCCCGAAAACCAGACCAACGAAAATTACCGGACGCGTGGCCAGGGGCCCATCGGTTTTTATTCTTCTCGGGTAGTGGAAGACGGATCTTACCTGCGCCTGAAAACCTTGTCGCTGGACTATTCGCTGCCAGCCCGTTTGATCAAGGGTGCGTACCTGAATAATCTAACCCTAACGGTTGCGGCCCAGAATCTGATTACGTGGACCCGGTACTCCGGTATGGATCCAGAAGTGTCCATATTAAACTCGGTGCTGTCGCCAGGATTTGACTTCTCCTCCTACCCACAGGCGCGTACGATTACATTCGGATTGAAAGCAGGGTTTTAGATGATAATTCAATGGAAATGAAAACAAGATATTTTACCACGGCATTCCTGGCGTTAGCGACTTTCAGTGCCTGCCAGGATTTCCTGAAAACGGAACCCACGGATTTTTTGAATCCGGACAATTATTATGAGACCGAGCAACAACTACAAGCTGCCCGGACAAGTATTTACGACATATTAGGCAACGGATCCCTGTACGGAACCAATACGCAATATTTGTTGGCCTGGACAGCCGATGAAGGGTATATGAACCGTTCAACACTAACGAGCGGGCCGTGGAATTACTTTTATGGTACAGCCGACCCATACAACACGGGGGTTTGGTCTAATCTATTCAACGGCATTAACCGGGCGAACAATGTATTGGCCAATGTCGATAAGAACCCTGCGATCAATCAGCAGATTCGGGATGTGATCCGGGGAGAAGCGTTGTTTCTCAGGGGCTATTTTTATTTTATCCTGGTGCAGTACTACGGTGGGGTACCCATAAAGACAGAACCTACCGCATCGATTGTGGATGTAAATATTGCGCGGAATACGGTGCGGGAAGTCTATGACCAGATATTGGCCGATATGGTGGCCGCAGAACCTCTCGTGCCGAATATATCCTCGCTGGGATTCGGTGGAGCGATCAGCAAATCGGCAGTACGCGGTATATTGGCACGGGTGAATTTGGTAATGGCCGGTTATCCGTTGCGGGACGAAAGCCGGTATGCAGAGGTGAAGCGCTGGGCGCGTATGGTGATGGACGATACGGAGGCCGGGCACGAGATGAACCCCAGCTATCCGGATATATTCAAAAAACTCGCTGGTGATCAGTATGATATCAAAGAAAGCATCTGGGAAGCAGAGTTCTGGGGTAACCTGACGGATGAGTACACGGAGACAGGCAATCAGGGATATATCAACGGCCCTAGCTCCGCCAATGGTTCCGCAACGGGACGGGCGGATTCCTACATGAGTATAACCGCGAAGTTTTATAACGTGTTTGAACCCGGTGACCTGCGCAAGTGGTTCAGTATTGCGCACTTTACGTATGTGAATAGCCAGGTCAACGGTGAGAAGAACCTATCGGGTCCGCCTTCGACCGAAGCAGCGAAATACGTAATGCGGCCTGCCAAGTGGCGGCGGGAATACGAAACGTTGTTACCCAAAGCGGGCAATCGAACGCCTCAGAATGTGCCTTTATTGCGTTTTACGGATGTTTTGTTGATGTACGCGGAAGCAGAGAACGCTATCAACGGGCCCACCGCAGAAGCGGTGGATATCATCAACCAGGTAAGGCAGCGATCGTGGTCGAGAGGGGTTAGGGGATTCAGGATGATAAACGGCGGGTCGGGTTACGAAACACCCCCACGGGTCGTTTTTGGAACGGAGAACGGTAGCGGCGCGGCCGCTAGGGGTGTCATTAACGAGGCGGGCGAAGTAATAGGCTTCGTGCTCAATCGCGATTCGACAGGGGTGATGTATTATCAAGAAGGCCGTTATACGGCTCCACCAACGGTTACATTCGAGTCGGAAACCGGCAGCGGTGCCATGGCAGAAGCAGTTATTTATCAAGCCGAGGATGCCAATTTAACGGAAGAACAAACCGCCACCAAGGAAAGTTTACTTGCTGTCATCCAAGATGAACGGATGCGGGAATTCAATTTTGAATTGTCACGGAAAGCCGACTTGCTACGCTGGGGATTATTTCTGGAAGTCCATCAGGATATGGGAAATACCATACAGCAAGATGTGCCGGGCGCATTCTATGCGCAATATTACAGTAACGTGTCGGAAAGGGATTTGCTTAGCCCGATTCCGGATAGCGAAATAAGTGTCAATCGGGCTATGGTACAGAACCCCGGTTGGTAAGTATGTCAGTAAAAATATAAGAGTATGAGAATTGTGCAATATATAAGCTGTCTGGGAGTGTTGCTTTTCACTTCCTGCACCAAAGAACTGTTAGTAGGTGACGCGCCCGACTTTGATGCAGCACTTGCAGCTGCTTCGTATCAAGTAGGTGAAGAAGTGGTTTTTAATTTAACAGGTAACGCGGATGTGATCGCTTTTTACTCCGGCGAAGTAGCCAATGACTATGCGTTTAGGGATGGGCGGATCGTAGCGCTCGATGATCAGGGAGCGACCATGGCATTTACAAGCGGGGTAACGGGCGGAGCACAGGAAAATCAGCTTTCCATATGGGTGTCAACAGACTTTGATGGAAATTATGAGTCCATAGAAAGTGTGCGTGCGGCCAATTGGACAGAGGTCACGAACCGGTTTGCGCTGGGGACGTCAGCAACGTTTTTAGCATCGGGTACGGTAGATCTCTCCGACCTGATTGAAGCAGGTAAACCTCTATACATAGGATTCAGGTATGTGACAAGACCGCAGGCAGAAAACGGATTGAGCCGGAATTGGATGATACAGACCTTCACGTTAACCAGTAACACGCAGTTTAACGATGCCAATGTGTTGATTACCGATCAGGCACGCGCCGGTTTCACGATCGTTGATGAGGATCCTGAAAACACGCCTGTACGCTCGCAGATAACAGCGACCCGGGTGAGTTTGCTGGGTAACGTTTATAAAGATCCATCCGATCCAATTTATAATCCGGCAAATCCGATTTATGACCCGGAAAATCCGATATACGATCCCGAAAGTCCGGAATATCTTCCCGGTGCGGAACCGCCTGAGTTCGTACCCTATGATCCGGAAAGCCCCTACAACGACCCGCTGCGAGAACACTGGGCCATAAGCCGGCCTTTATATACCGATAAGGTTGATTTGGGACCGGACTTGTCCCTTCCGGTCAAAGGCATCCGTAACGATGCGGTGACTGAATACAGGCATGTTTACAAGCAAGCCGGTACGTATCGAGCGTATTTTATTGCTTCTAATACTACCATTGATGATGCTAAAGAGGTGATCCGGGAGGTGACCGTTACGATAACGGAATAAGGGGCTGTCTAAAAAGTTTTTTTAAAGAATTTCCCCGGTCAAAAAGCGGCCGGGGATTATTTTTTATATAGACTTTTCTTAATCTCCGTTGTAGTTATACAGATGTTATAACCTTTTTTCTCTAACCCTTTTCTAAGTGCGGTGTCGAGTGTCCAAATTTTGTATATTAAGTGGGGATAATTCTTCTATTTTAGCTAAGTGCCTGTTCACTTCTTCAAATAAATAACTTGGCGCAAAAAACTGTAACCTGCTTTTTGCTTTTAAGATTTGCGCCACTGTTCCATTAGGGGATATCAACGCACTGAAAATGATATTACTATCCGTAATAACAATCATGCATCAATCAAATCTTTAAACATCCGCTTGGTCACACAAAGATACTAGTCTTTCCTATACAAATGTACATTAAATCATGCATTATGTTGAAATGAAAAGGGCCGCCTTTTTAGACAACCCCGGCTTGTGGTTTCCAAAAAACTTTTGTGTACTTTTGTATCATGAGTTGGATAAAACATGTTTCGGCAACAGCCTTATTGGCGGTTATTCTGGCGGTTTCCGTTCCCCAACGGATGCATGCTCAATGCGCCATGTGCACACTAACCGCCGAAAATGCGACCGAAAACGGCAATACCCAAGGAAAAGGACTGAATAAGGGAATCCTGTTTTTATTGGCGATTCCCTACTTGGCGGCCGTGGGAGTGGGCGTGTTGTGGTACAAGAAGTACCGTGGTAAAAAAACAGTAAATGTCGATAACGATCCGATTGTATTGAATTGATCTGCTGATGGCGGTTACCCACACATCGAAGGTAAAGGCAATGTTGGCTTCTAAATGTCCCAAATGCCGCGTCGGAAAGATGTTCGTGGGCAATACATACGGATTCCGTCGACAACGGATGAATGATATCTGCCCCTATTGCGGGTTTCGTTTTGAGATTGAGCCCGGCTATTTTTACGCGGCCATGTACGTAAGCTACGGCCTTTCGGTTGCCCAGGTTGTCGTCGCCGGATTACTTACCTACGAATTTACAAAAAGCGAGTCTCCCTGGGTCTACCTGTTCGTGTTGCTAGGGGTTATATTTGTTTTTGCCCCCTTCAATTTCCGTTACTCCCGGCTCATTCTCCTGTACTACCTGACCCCAAAGGTGAAATACGACCCGAAATACGAAGATCATTCCCCCGGCGAATGATAGGGAGTGCCCGATCAAAATGGACTGATTATATCTTTGAGGAATGGCAGCTGTTGATCTTTTTCGGAAACGATCAGTTCACTAGGTGTAAACGGCCAATCGATAGCCAGGTCGGGGTCGTCCCACCTGACACCCAATTCCCCGGCTTTATCATAAAAGCCGGTCACCTTATAAGCAAACAACGTATTATCTTCGAGTGAGAGAAATCCATGCAGAAAGCCGGGGGGGATCCACAGGGATTTGGCCTCGTGCTCATCCAGTATGAGCGAGAAACTTTGTCCGAATGTATCCGAGTGCTTCCGGATATCGACCGCGACATCCAATACGCGGCCGCGTAATACCCGCACCAGTTTGCCCTGGGCATTCGGTCCGGCCTGCGCATGCATACCACGTAATACACCGCGGTGAGAGCAGGAAAGATTGTCTTGTACAAAAGTCGCCGAAATTCCTTCCGCATCGAACGGCCGTTGATTATAGGTTTCGATGAAGAAGCCCCGGTCATCTTTCCATACCTGTGATTCGATGATGAGTAGATCGGGTATCGGGGTAGGTATAAATTTCATGGAACTTACAGATTGATATATTTCATAATGCTGTCAAAAAACAGTACTTTTCCGACATAAGTGGTTTCTATTTGCGCCCGGATCTCGGTTAAGCGGGTCTCCTGAAATGCAGCGATTTTATCGCGGTTGTCGGCACGTAACTGAATGCAATAGGTAACGCCCTCGTGGGGGGAATCCAGCATTTCCAGAAATGACAGCTGGACTTCGCTGTTTCCGACTCCATCGGCTAACTGCCCGCTGAGATAGGTGCGGATAGCTTCGCCAATTTCGTTTTCGGCGATGATTGTGGCGTTGTATAGATACATGGCGCGAAGATACGTAATCGTGCGCGTTGCGAGTAATTGTTTTTTTATGTACCTGACGTGCATTCCGAAACTCTCGCGCCTTACATGTAAAATTAAGGTTGCATAAACCGGTTTTATCGTAAAATTTTCCACCTTTGAGGAAAGGAGCGGGATTGATTAATATGGTACGCAGTGTTGTTTTTTTGCTAGTGACCGTAAGCGTCGTTGGCCATCTGGTTAGCTGCGATAGCGCAAGGGATCGTGCTATACCGGTGGCTGATTTCTTTTCCGAACCTGAAAGAACCAATTTCCGGATATCACCCAGCGGTAAATACATCGCCTATCTAGGCGTGTATGAAGGCCAGAAAAATATTTTTATTATCCATTTGGACGACGGAAACCGCCACCAACGGATTACATCGGAAACGGAGCTCGGTGTCCAATCTTGCTTTTGGGCAAATGATGAGGAATTGATTTTTACCAAGGATAAGCGAAGGGACAGCTTGCAGGTATTTGCTGTCAACCGCGCCACGCTGGGAGTAAGGCACCTTATGCCGCCATCAACGGTTAAGCTGCGTTGGATATCTCCATCCAAAGTGATAGACAATGGATTTTTAATTTCGCTCAATGAGCGGGATTCGTCCGTGTTTGACGTGTATCGCCTTCGCACCGACGCTTGCCATAAAGAATTGGTGGCGAGAAATCCTGGAAATATCATTAAATGGTATGCAGACCTTAACGGGGAATTGCGATTGGCGCTTGCCAGTGACAGCCTGAAGGAAACGATGTTATACCGCGACAGCGAAAAGGAGCCCTTCCGGGCGGTGGTTAGCAACAGTTTTCGGAATTCGATTATGCCACTGGGATTTTCGGGCGAAAACAGAAGCCACATATTTGCCCTGTCTAATATCGGCCGCGATAAACTAGCGCTTGTCGAGATTGACATGAATACCGGAGCCGAGGTGCGGATGATTTATAGCCATCCCGACGTCGATGTGAGCCACGGAGGATATTCGACGGATCGCGGCGAAATGTCGTATGCAAGTTATTTCACCTGGAAAAAAGAACGTCATTTTCTGAATAAGCAAACAGAAAGCGTATACCATAAGTTGTCACAGAAGCTGGACGGGCACGAATTGATTATTCTGGACCGGGATACGGCCCGGCGCCGGTTCATTGTGCGTTCGTATACCGACAAGGACCCCGGTGCTGTGTATTATTATGACATGCCCCAGGATGAGCTGACCAAGTTGGTAGATAACAACCCCGCTTTGAACGATTGCCAATTGGCAGAAATGAAACCCATTACCTATCACGCTCGGGATGGACGTCGGATACACGGATACCTAACCATGCCACCCAAAGCAAGCGGTAAGAAACCTCCGGTAATTGTGTATCCCCATAGCGGCCCAAGCGATCGCGATCGATGGGGTTTTAATCCCGAAGTGCAATTTTTCGCCAGCCGAGGCTATGCAGTGTTCCAGGTTAACTACCGGGGTTCCACGGGATACGGGAAAGAGTTTTGGTCAGCTGGATCCAAAGAGTGGGGCGGCAAAATACAAGACGACATCACCGATGGTGTGCGTTGGTTAATTCACGAAGGACGGGTCGACTCGACCCGCATTGGCATTTATGGTGCAGGCTTCGGGGGGTATTCTGCATTGCATGGTGCCTGCTTCCATTCCGATCTGTATGCATGCGCTGCATCCTATTCCGGATTCATCAATCTGTTTACGTATCTGAAGGAAGTGCCACCTTATTTCAAACCGTATTTGCAGATGTATTACGAGACCGTCGGCAATCCGGAGACCGAACCGGAACTGATCAAATCGATGTCGCCGGTTTTTCATTCCGATCAGATAACCATTCCCGTGTTTATTGCGCAGGGTGGAAGAGACAGCTGGAGCACCGTGAACGAGACTAACCAATTTGTACAAAAGCTAAAAAAGCGAAAAATCCCCATCACGTATATATTGAAGGAGGAGGAAGGGCGGTATTTCCGTAACGAAGAAAATCGTATCCTGTTTTATAAAGAACTGGGCGAATTTTTCGATAAATATTTGAAATGACCCACCGGCGCAATACATACCGCGTAAACTACTTGTTGGTTAGCGCTTTTATTGTAGTAGTGATTGCATCCTTCGTATTAGCTGCTTTCCTCGCCCGCGATCTCACGGTTACCTATGTGGAAAATGAATTTGCGTCCCGGAAGGTCGAGGTGTTGGAACATAACCTTGGTACGTTTAACGATTTTTTCCATAACCGGATTCCGGAAATATCGTTTTATCAAGGATATTTGGATTCCGCCGGTGTGGCTACATACGCCGATAGCGTGTTCCGTGCCTACCCATTTGTCGAACGCATTGTCTTTTACGATGTGTCACTGAGCAACAATGAGCACATAAAATATGGTTTGTTGGCAAATAACTTGGTTGTTTATCCCAAAGGCGTGTATCAGTTTAGTCCAGAAAGGGAAACCGGCGATGCCTGGCCAGCCGTGCCGAAAAATGGACATCTACCGCTTTCGTTGTCCGATGATTTTAATAATATGGCTGTCAAGTTTGCAGCATTTATTGAACGGGTAGACACCGCTAAGGCAATTCAGGATGAGGATATTTTCAAGGTGTTTTATGCCGTTACGCCGGGAAAAATTTCCTATATGAACATTCCGCGGAGAGACGATCTGAAAACGTATAAGGAACTGATGTATGGCAAGGTCGCACATGAGGCCGTTTACGAACAGGATATTCTTACGTTTTTTATTGACCCCAATAAACTTTCGCTGACCAATAACATACCTGAACTGTATCAACGCATTCAAATTCAACCGTTGGTCTATGAATCGATCGAGACGGATACGGAACTATTTACCACAGAGACCCCGCTGCCCGGGGCGCTGGCCGATTATAAGATTTATTTCAGTTCCAGCCGTGCATTCCTGCAATCTGAAATCAACCGGAGGTTTCTGCCTGTAATGGCCGGTGTGGTCGCTATTTACCTCCTTCTGGCTGTCATCGCCTATCTCACCTATCGCAACCTCTACGTGAATGAGCGGATGTTTAAATTACAGTACGATTTTATCAATAATTTAACCCACGAATTCAAAACCCCTGTAAGCGTAATCAAAATTGCCGGTAACAATATCCGGAGTGGCAAACAGTTGTCGGAAAAAGAGCGTATGCAATATGGGAAGATTTTGGATGAAGAAGCTGATAAGCTTAACAACCTGATGAACACCCTGCTATCATTTACGCAAATTGAAAATAAATCGATAAAAATAAAGCGGGAGGAAGTCGATTTGCACGAATTTTGTGACAAAGTGTTGGCCGCTTCCCAATTTAAATACGGAGATTTAATCCTCCATTGTGAAGTGGACGTAAGAAGAACCTTGTATATTGATCCGGTTCTGTTGGGCAGTATATTCCAGAATTTGATTGATAACGCATATAAATACTCCAAACGAGATAACAAGGTATTGGATATAACCATTAAACAAACCAAAAAGCAAATAATTATGCGGTTTGCGGATAAAGGCATTGGTATTGCAAAAAAAGAATTAATGCATATTTTTAAAAAGTTTTATCGCGTGCAGAATCAATATAACCAGCAGGGTAGCGTGGGACTTGGATTGGCTTTTTGTAAGGAGCTGGTTAACTTTATGGGCGGGGACATCTCCGTAGAGAGCGAGTTGGATAAGGGAACGATATTTACCATCGTATTTCCATTAGATTAACCAGCTGTGGTTTTTTTACTTTTTACTTTTTACTTTTTACTTAGAAATCGTATCAGCATATGTATAAGAATGTCAAAATAGCGATCGTCGAGGATGATGAAAATTTACGTTTTCTGGTGGCGCATCGCCTCGAATCTGAAAATTACCAAGTGGTCCAGACGGGCAACGGCGACGACGCTGAGAAATTAATACTCGAACAAAAACCCGATATCGTTTTGCTCGACTGGATGCTTCCGGGCAAACAGGGTTCCGAGATATGTGCCAATCTGCGTAAAGAAGGCTTTGTTAATCTCATAATCATGATGACGGCCAAGTCACAGGATGTGGATAAAATTGACGCATATAGCTTCGGTGTTTCAGACTATATAACGAAGCCGTTCAGCATGGACGTCCTGGTCGCCATGATCGAAAACAAAATAAAATATTTTGTCAACCACCAGGGAGCGGATTTATACACATTTGGCGACACGGAGCATCACCCGAATATCCATTCGCTGGTGCGTGAGGGTAAGAAAATCGAGCTAACCATACTCGAGAACCGTATCTTGCTGTACTTTTTGCAGAATGTGGGTCGTGTAATCAGTCGCGATGAGCTCATGCAGGTGGTTTGGGGGTATAGCTCCAATGTTAACACCCGGACGTTAGACATGCATATTGTACGTCTGCGTAAAAAGATCGAGGTGAATGCCGACAAGCCCGCTTATTTACAGACGGTCAGGGGAATGGGATACAAGTTTGTGGACAACCCCTAATCTTTTTTTGTTTATTTAAAAACATTTTTATATCTTCGTCCTATGAGCAAGGCCATACCACTAGGACGGTATGGTCTTGCTTCTTTTTTTGACTTTATTTTTTTAATTTATAACAGATTATGGCAGAAGTAACGTATTACAGCAAAGAGGGATTGGAAAGACTCAAAGAGGAGTTGCAGTATCTCAAAACGGAGGGCAGGGCAAAGATCGCAAAAGCCATTGCCGAAGCGCGAGACAAAGGCGATTTGTCTGAAAACGCCGAATACGATGCCGCTAAAGAGGCACAGGGGTTGCACGAGGCCAAAATTGCGAAGCTGGAAGAAAGCTTGGCCAATGCCCGTGTTATCGACGAATCAACATTGGATACCTCCAAGGTGTTGGCGCTGTCCATTGTAAAATTAAAGAATGTAAAAAACGGCGCTGTAATGACTTATCAACTGGTGTCCGAAACGGAGGCAGATTTGAAGGCTGGAAAAATTTCGGTTAAATCTCCGATCGCGCAGGGCCTACTCGGTAAATCGATTGGTGATAAAGCGCAGATACAAGTGCCCGCAGGCCAGGTAGAATTGGAAATCCTGGACATTTCCAGATAGCTGTAGGTGTCGGTTATGTGCGGGTCTGCCATAACCGCACATAGCAAGCTAATATTATACGGCGGCTGTTTCACAAAACAGCCGTTTTTTTATCTTTGTATCATTGATGATTAACGAAAACAATATGCCTACCATATTTTCAAAAATTGTTGACGGCGAAATCCCGGCTTATAAGGTCGCCGAAAGCAACGATTACCTCGCTTTTTTAGATATTAATCCATTGACCAAAGGACATGTGCTCGTGATTCCCAAACAGGAGACGGACTACCTGTTTGACATGGCAGACGATGACTATATGGGGCTGTGGGTATTTGCGAAAATCGTAGCCCAGGGAATCAAACAGGTTTACCCATGCGAGCGGATTGGCGTGGCAGTGATCGGCTTGGAAGTTGCTCATGCGCATGTTCATTTGGTGCCGATCAATGGCATAGGAGATCTGAATTTCGATCGTCCCAAACTTAAGCTCAGTCACGATGAATTTGCGGAAAGCGCAGAAGCCATCCGGAATGCCATCTCATCACTCACGCGTAAATCATAAATCCTTACCGATGGAGCCGGGCGGCAAAAATCGCCTTTGTCGATCCCGTCAATTTGTGTAAGTTTGTAGGTGATAGTTATGCAAGAGTTCTGGGAATCTTTTTTGCAGTTATTGGACGCCGAAGCGCTGTTAAGGTCTGGAGGTTTCTATCTTGTTGTATTTATCGTGTTTGCAGAGACCGGTTTGTTCTTTGGTTTTTTCCTTCCCGGAGACTACCTGCTGTTTTTAGCGGGTCTTTTTTGTGCTTCCGGTATGTTGGATGTAGATATCACCACGCTTTGTGTGGGGCTTTTTGTGGCCGGGGTACTGGGAAATTTTACCGGGTATTGGTTTGGTTGGCGAACGGGGCCTATGCTATTTAAACGAAAGGATACCTGGCTTTTCAAACGCCGATATGTAGTGATGGCCGAGGAATTTTACCACAAATATGGCGGGCCGGCGTTGATCATAGGACGTTTCGTGCCAATTATCCGTACCTTTGCACCGATATTGGCAGGCATTGTGCAATTGAATTTTCGGAAATTTGTACTATACAATGTGGCTGGAGCGGCTATCTGGGTTTTGCTGCTCACCCTATCGGGCTTTTTTTTAGGACGTGAATTTCCACAGATCAGTCATTATATTGAATACATTATTGTTGGCTTCATCGTGATTTCTTTTTCCCCCATATTGGTTGCGCTAATTAGAAGAAAGCTTCGCCTGAACAGAGATCAAAAGACTGAAATAAAAGAATAACCACCATAGATTCTTATTCCCATGAGTAAATCACACCCCTGGCATGACGTGTCACCCGGCGATGACCTTCCATCTTCGGTTAATGCTATTATTGAAATTCCAAAAGGTTCCAAGGCCAAGTACGAAATCGACAAGGAAAGCGGCCTTATCAAATTGGACCGCGTATTATTTTCGTCGGTGATGTATCCCGCTAATTATGGGTTTATCCCTAAAACCTATTGCGACGACAAAGATCCTTTGGATATTCTGGTGCTTTGCTCAGTAGATGTTTATCCCATGAGCATTATCGAAGCTAAAGTCATCGGAGTAATGCACATGATCGATAACGGGGAGCAGGACGACAAGATCATTGCCGTTGCCAAAAATGACATGTCCGTCAACTACATTAATGACCTATCGGAATTGCCGCCGCATACCATGAAGGAAATCGTTCGTTTTTTTCAGGACTATAAAGCACTCGAGCGTAAAAACGTTACGATAGAACGTCTTTTTGGCCGCTCATACGCCTATCAAGTTATTCAGGAAAGTATTGAGTTGTACCAAAAGGAATTTGCTAACCTAACGACGACCTAATGGGCTGGGAAATTTTCTGGACGTTCTTTTTGGTTGCCGCCAACGGCTTTTTTGTGGCCGCCGAATTCGCGATCGTAAAGGTCAGGGCGTCGCAGATTGAAATCAAAATTAAAACGGGCAGTCAAGTAGCCCATGTGGCCAAACACATTACCAGTCACCTGGACGGGTACTTAGCGGCCACTCAGTTGGGTATAACGTTGTCTTCCCTTGCGTTGGGCTGGGTTGGCGAAGCGGTGATGACCGATATCGTGACGGTCATTTTCGGTTGGTTTAATGTCGAGCTAACGGGAACGCTGGCCAAAAATCTGGGACATGTACTTGCTTTCGGTATCATTACCGTGCTGCATATTGTCTTCGGAGAGCTGGCACCCAAGTCCATAGCCATCCAGCGTCCTGTCGGTACCACCATGAGTATTGCCGTACCTTTACGCTTCTTCTATTTGATCTTCCGGCCGATTATTTGGATACTGAACGGTTTCGCAAATCTGATTCTCCGGTTGATGGGATTTGAAGTCAACGTCGGAGAAGCCCATCACTCGTCTGAAGAGTTGCAGTACCTGCTTGATCAGGGCAGGGAAAGCGGTGCGTTGGATACCGCAGAACACGAGCTCATAAAAAACGTTTTTGACTTCAACGAGCGGATGGTAAAGAGCATCATGGTACCGCGTACGAAAATCTATGCGGTAGAGATGAATTGCCCCGGTGTTGAATTCATCGAACGTATCACCAAGGAAGGGTATTCACGTATACCGATTTATGACGACAATATCGACCAGATTATCGGGATAGTACATACCAAAGACATTCTGCCCATTATTGCCAAGGGAAAAGAGCTGGTGCTCCGCAACATCATCCGGAAGCCTTACTTCATCCCGGAGACCAAGAAGATCAACGACCTGATGGCGGAATTTCAGCAGAAACGCATGCAGATCGCCGTCGTATTGGATGAATTTGGAGGAACCGCAGGGATGGTTACGCTGGAAGACATCGTGGAAGAGCTGGTGGGCGAAATCCAAGACGAATACGATGAAGAGACGCCTGTTGTCGAGCGTATTTCGGACACCGAATATATGGTGGATGCAAGTGCCAACGTGCATGATGTAAACGAGTTTTTGCCAAAAGAACTGCCGGAAAGCAATGACTACGATACCATTTCCGGCTTGGTAAGTGATCTGTTCGATAAAATCCCCGATGTGGGTGAACATAAGGAATTCCACGGTTATAACTTCATTATCATGAAGAAAACCCAGCAGAATATCGAGTTTGTAAAATTGGAACTCATACAGGAAGATCTGGATGAGGATATGGAGTAGCCAACCGTGACGCAGCAGTTGTTTTATACGCCCGATATCCGGCCTCACGATCCATCCCACGTGCTGAGCGAAGAGGAAAGCAAGCATGCCATCCGCGTACTACGGCTGTCGGCAGGGCACCCGATCCAACTGGTAGACGGTAGGGGAGGGGTGTATTTCGGGCGGATTGCGGATGCTAATCCCAAGCGAACCGTGATAGCGATCGAAACGTTCAAAGCCGACCACGAAAATCGGGCCTATTACCTGCATATTGCCGTTGCGCCAACCAAAAACATCGATCGCATCGAGTGGTTTCTTGAGAAAGCCACGGAGGTGGGCATCGATGAAATCACCCCGATTATCTGCGAGCATTCCGAGCGGAAAGAAGTAAAGTCCGAACGGTTGCTTAAAGTGATGGTTGCTGCCATGAAGCAGTCACTTAAAGCTTATCTTCCAAAGTTGAATGAGGCAGTGAAGCTGTCGGACTTCTTGAGAAGGCAGGAGACCGAAGCACGGAAGTTCATCGCCCACTGTGCAGAGGGCGAAAAGACCTATCTGACGGATCGGATCGAGGCGCAAGGCCGCTACGTCATTCTGATCGGTCCGGAAGGTGATTTCAGTCCGTCCGAAATCGATGCCGCCTTGGACGCCGGTTATGTGCCCATTACCTTGGGTTCATCACGGCTGCGAACGGAAACTGCTGCATTGATGGCGTGTATGGAGGTGGCTGTCGGGAATCGAAGAGCGTTACGCTGAATTTCGCGTTACTCCATCAATTCTGCGTTGAGTATTTGAATCTCGGAATTTCCTTCTTGGGTATTCGGATTTAGCCGTACCGTGCCCGTTATTTTTATCGGTTCTTCGGTAAAGCGTACCTTTTTTCCTTTTTTCATGAATATTTCGACCATGGGCGGAATATCTCCCTGACCGCAAAACATGCATTGCATGACCGGTAAGACGGACAGCATAAACGTTTCGTGATCTCGCCCGCCGCTGATAGGTACCAGATAGCCGGGAAGGGTGACCGTTTTCTTATCAATGGCTTTTAGTTCATCGGGAAAATGGGGGGTGTATATGGTTTTATTGTCTTTATGGGTTACCTTGTACATCAATTTATTGATCGTCTCCCAAGTGCTATTCATCATTGGTGTATGGTCCGGAACTTCGCCAAATGGCACGTCCTGCGCACTAGCCAATGTTGCTCCGAGTGTAATGAACGCTATAATTGCAAAATATTTTCTCATATCCTATGCTAGTTTCCTGATAACGTCTGCGAAATCGAAGTCTTATAAGCCTTGACAGCGGGGATCACGGCAGCCACAAAACCGATGGCAACGCCGATCGCGAGCAACCAAGCCTCCTGCGGCAATAAATCCAGCGCCTCCAAAAGCGTTGCTGTACCACCTGTGCTGGTGCCGATCAGGTAGACGGCCACATGCCCGATCAAAATTCCCACGATCGCACCTACAAAGGTAAGCAATATTCCTTCGGCAATCACTATGCCGAACAGTTTTCCCTGGGATGCTCCCAACGTTCGCATGATGGCCAAATCATATTTGCGATTTTTCAGTGCATTGTATAAACTGATAAAAACGCTGAGGGCAGCCATCAACATGATGACATACGCCAGCACTTGTAACGAATCGATACCGATTCCCAATAGCGAAAACAATCGTGCGCTTTCGATGGCGGGGGAGGCCGCCTGCATGGCGGTATTTTGGTTGACCAGCCGGGGAAACATGCCAATGGCTGCGGGATTCCGATATTGAATCAGCATACTGGTGATTTCGCGTTCGCCCGAACCGATGTCGCCCATTATGCTTTTTACCAGCTGAGGTTCTTCGGGCTCTTCCTCATGGTCATGATCCTCGCCGTGGTGGTGCTCGTGTTCTTCCACGCCGGCCAGATCGTGGCTATGCATATGGCCTTCGTCTTCGTGCTGCTCTTCATCATCGTGGGCTCCATGCATACGCCATACGCTGGCCAGGTTTGTCAACACCAGCCGATCTGCGATGTGATGAGCCGGTTTAAAAATTCCTGTGACGGTATAGGCATGTTCGTCATGGGTATGACCCTCGCTGCTAAGACCATGAGCACCGTATATTTTATCACCGATTTTTAAGCGGTTCTTCCGGGCAACGTCAGCACCGATGACAGCTTGGAAGTCGCCCTCCCAGATACGGCCTTCCGCTAGTTCCAGTCCGTATAATTGCAGGAACGTGCTGTCGGTACCGACAATCCGATGACCCCGGTAATTGTCTCCCAATGAAAGCGGCACCGCTAGTTTGACCATCGGGTTGGCTGCGAGTTGTTGAGCTTCTGCTAAACTAATGTTGCCGGTAGGGTTGTCCATGTGGTAAATGCTGCTAAGGATGAGTTGTATAGGACTTCCTTTGGCACCTACCACCAAATCAATACCTCGGCTGTTGTTGCCCAGCTGCTCTTCAATTTGATGGGAAGTTAGCAGGAGTACGCATAAAATACCTGTGCCGAATGCCGTGAGTAAAATCCCCAATAGCGATGTCGCCGCATTTTGGCGAATGTTCTTCCAAGCAATTTGAATACTATTCATAACGGTTGTTATTCATTTAACAAACTCACCTGCCTACGTAGTACGCACGGGTTATCTGTGTTTTGACCCGTTTGTCGTGGGTGGCGATTATCAGCGTTGCGCCTTGTTGTTCGGCTTGAGTGCGCAACAGATTCAGGACGCTTTCCGTATTTCGGTCGTCTAGAGACGCTGTAGGTTCGTCGGCTACCAAAATTGCCGGCCGGTTTATCACGGCGCGTGCAATTGCCGCGCGTTGCATTTGCCCACGGCTTAGTTTGCCAGGGTAGCTGTCGCCCTTATGTTCCAAATTTAATAAGGCTAATACCTCTTCGATTCGCTGGTGATTCACCTTAGCACCGGCAAATCCCTGCGCAATCTGTAGGTTTTCCTTTATGGTAAGACTTTTTACCAAATGGGCTTCCTGAAAAATAAGTCCGATGCGCTGTCCGCGGAATTCATCCAGCTTTCGTGCCGGAAGGTCGTAGAGCAGTTGCCCGTCAATTTGTACGGTTCCCGTTTCGGGCTTCAACAGTCCACTCAGAATATGCAGCAGGGTAGTCTTTCCACTGCCGGAATCGCCTAATATCAGGGTGTGTTGGCCGCGGGCCACTTCGATATCGGCAAACTTCAGCGATTCCCCTTGAGGATACCGATAGCTGATTCCATTTAAACGGATAACGGTCTGTTTGTTGTCCTCCATGTCGTCTTACATCTGTTCCGTTTGGCAAGTTTAAGGTATTCCTTTCAAATATACGCCCTATTAATGCAACTTTATTGATATTGACAGTTTGACGATGCCCATCCTTCACATGTTTTCTCTTGGTAACATTTAGTTAACATAAATCTAAGTATTCCTTTATGTAACACTAACGTTTAGGTAATGTTAAGTTAGGATTATTGCAGGGAATTTTATCAGACCATGCAAAATAGAAAAGTTAAAAGTTGTGTACTGTTTATCAGTTGCTTCCTAGCTGTACTTGGCTTGAATGCGCAAGCCCAGCAGGGCATTATTAAAGGGACGGTTAAAGATGCGGCCACTAGCGCGGATATCGTTGGTGCTTCAATTGGCATCGTAGGGACCACACATGGCACGATTTCCGATGATAAAGGCGCTTTCTTGCTTACGGGGATTCCTGCTGGTCAGTACGTCCTTCAAGTAAGTTATGTGGGCTACTCGACGATTCGGGTTGAAAACGTTGTGGTAAAAGAGGGTGCAGAAACCATCCTGGATATTAATCTCGAGGAGGCCGGTGAGATGATGGATGAGGTGGTGGTGACCACTACACGGCGGCGCGGCACCGACATTGCCTTACTGGCCGAACAAAAGAAGGCTAGCTTGGTGATTCAACGGATTGGTGCGCAGGAGTTATCAAGAATTGGAGCGAGTGACGCTGCGAATGCGGTTGCAAAGATGTCAGGAATATCTAAGGAAGAAGGAGGCACACAGGTGTATATCCGTGGTATGGGCGATCGCTACAATACCACTTCTTTCAATGGCTTGCCGTTGCCTTCCAATGATCCAAAATTGAAGAACATTGCATTGGATCTATTTTCCACGGATGTCATTGAATTTGTTGCCGTGGACAAACTCTATAACAGTAAAATGTTTGGCGACTTCGGTGGAGGAAATATCGATATCTATTCAAAAGAGTACTCCGGGGAGGGAATGTTCGAAGTTTCCGTGTCATCCACCTTGAACACCAATGCCCTATCTCACTCCCAAGCTTTCATGCAGCTTCAAAACGGTGACAGGTGGGGATTTTCAGAATACACCCTCCCGCAAAATCCACTGAGCGGCTTCAACTTTTCCAATAGTGCAAATCCGGTATCCCGCAGCCCTTATCCTGCCAGTGTACGATTATTGGGCGGGAAATCAGTTAACCTCGGTAGTGAAGGGCGGCTCAATTTGTTTGCGACCGCTAGCTTTGGAAATGGATACGAATACCGTGAAGGGGTCAATAACGACGTGAGTGCACAGGGAGCAAGAATCCGTTGGTCCGAGCAAAACCGCTTCGGGTACAAAACCAATACGACCGGGTTATTTAACGCCAAGTACCTGATTAATTCGGAGCATAAGTTGTCGTATAACTTTTTGTTTGTCAACAGCAGTGATCAGTGGAATGACAATTACAATGGCTATTTCCGCGATATCACTGAGGGGACGACCGGCTTACGGAGGTTAGGTTCGTACGCGCAAAACCGAGTCTTTGTCAATCAATTACTAGGCACACACCAATTGACCGATCGGATGGATGTGGATTGGGGAGTATCTGCGAATCGTGTTGCCTATATTATGCCTGATCGGATCGAAAATGTGCTTCGATACGTCGACGGTCAGGGATATAGGATTGCTGAGTTTGCGGATTCGGATAATAACCGCTTCAATCAACGGTTAGACGAAAATGAATATGCGGTTAATTTGAATGGAAGTTATAAAATCGGAAATACGGAAGCTCCGAAAGGTGTCATTCGATTGGGGTATCAAGGGCGAATCAAAAAGCGGGAGTTTGAATCTATCCAATTTAACTTCGAGCATACCTCTCAAGGTAGAGCTGTAATCGTTGATCCCAATAACTTGGACGCTTTATATAATCAAGAAAGCTTTGCTAATGGTTATTTTAACATCACCGGGTTCGCCGGGGAATCCCCGCAGCTGTATAGCGGCGATCAACAGATCCATGCGGGTTACGTCAGCTTGGAGTATGATCTGACAGATCGGCTGACTTCCGTGGTGGGAGTCCGCTACGAAAATATCCGGCAATACGTCGATTGGGTAACCCAATTCTTTCCCGAAGGGGGAAACAATACGTTAACAAGGAATCCGATTCTGCCAAGTTTGAACTTGAAATACGAATTAAACGAAAAGCAGAATCTCCGCTTAGGCGCGAGCAAAACGTATACATTGCCGCAATTCAAAGAACGCGCGCCGTTTGTATTTGACGATGGTACGGTATCTGAGCAAGGAAACCCGTTTCTATATCCTTCGGACAACTATAACCTGGATCTGAAGTGGGAGCTGTTTCCCTCATCTTCGGAGCTGATTACTGTGGCCGCATTCGGGAAATACATCCAGAATCCCATTAATGAAATCAACATTGCAGCTACTGCCAACGATATTTCCTGGGTAAATATCGGGGATGTTGGAACAGCAATTGGCGTTGAAATGGAGGTGAAGAAGGATGTTATTAAATGGAATAACGATCGGAATTTATTCTCCGCGGGTTTGAACGTTGCTTACATGAACACGGATCAGGAAATTAACACCGAAAAGGTAAGGCGGGAAACCAGATTTGATATCCGCCCCACACATAGCCGCTCCAACTTTGCGGGGGCTTCCGATCTATTGATCAACGCTGATCTTACTTTTACCAAACGTTGGCAGAATGAGCGCAATGTGATGGGAACACTTGCTTATTCCTATTTTTCAGATAAGATTTATTCACTGGGTAACGAGGAGAAAGGCAATTTAGTGGACCGGGGTGTGGGAACGCTCGACTTTATCATTCGGAGCAAAGTTAGCCGGAGGATCGGTGTGGATTTGTTGCTTAGAAATATACTCGATCCGGAATACCGTAGGATCCAGGAGAATGCAAGTGGACATGTTCCGGTGCTTACCTATAAGAAAGGACGATTCTTCTCATTAGGCGTTAGTTACCAGCTTTAATTGGTATTGCTGGCTAGTTAACAATTTGATTATATGGAATTAATGGTCAGGTTACTATTAATATACAATTTTGTGTCGTAATACAGATAATTTAAAAAAACTGAACATGGAAATGAAAAAGACTCTTAGATGGATGATGGGTGCTGCAGTACTGGCAGTTGCAGTAATGGTCGCCTCTTGTAGTGACGACGATAATCCAGAACCGGGTAACGATGGTGATTTCGTTGTCAACCGTGACGACTTAAAAGGAGAAATCAATAGCGGTGAAGTTGTTCTGGATGAGGGCACGTATAAGCTGACGGGAGCGCTGGTTGTAAAGGAAGGTGCGAAGTTAACGATTAAACCGGGTGTGACGATCGAAGCTACTGCACTACCCGCCAATCAATTTGCTGCGGTTCGCTTTATCGGAATATCTCGCGGAGCGAAGATTGATGTGCAGGGTACCGCTACCGATCCGGTTGTATTTACCGCTGCGGAAAAGAAGCCCGGTGCGTGGGGTGGTTTAGTGCTTTGCGGTGCTGCACCGATCAATAAAGGCGAAACGGCTCAGTCCGAAGTAGGGGACTTGGCTTACGGTGGTTCCAATGCCAGCGATAATTCCGGTTCGATCAAATACTTAAGGATTGAATATTCGGGTTACTCTTATAATGACGAAAAGGAATTCAACGGCCTTTCATTCTTTGGTGTAGGCAGTGGTACGGTCGTTGAGAATGTTCAAATCCATGAAGGTTCTGACGACGGCTTTGAGTGGTTTGGCGGAACTGTCAACGCAAAAAACCTGGTGGTGACAAACTTTTCCGCCGAGTTTGTTGGCGATGATTTGTTTGACTGGACCGAGGGTTGGGTTGGAACCGGTGAGAATTGGTATGGTGTCCGTACAAATGATGGTAACCGCGGTATCGAAGCAGACAACAATAGCAATAACCACACGGCTACACCGGTTTCTAACCCTACTATCAAGAATCTGACGCTGATCGGCAATGGAGAAGGCGGTGAACCGCAAGCATTGAAACTACGTGTTGGAACGAAAGCAGCGTTTGAGAACGTTGTATTGAGCAATTGGGCTACAGGTTTTGATGTTGAACACGATGAAGGCGTTGCGTTTGTCGGCGATGGATCCTTAAAAGCCACGCGCGTGAAATTCGATAACGTAACGACCAAAGCAAAGGGCAAGAAAACCGACGGCACAGCGGCTGACGTAATGGCTATATTTACGGAAGATAACACAGCAACAGGCGCTGGAGCAGGTACAGCTAAGCCCGAATGGGCAAATGGCTGGACTGTAGGATTGGACTAACAAAGATAACTTAATACAAAAAAAGGTTGGCTCATTGGGCCAACCTTTTTTGTATATACACTAAAAACAGCGAAGTCGGCATAATTTTACCAATATTTGTAATAGCGATCAGATATAATCTATTTGGAGTGAAAAAAGTACTTGCGATATTGCTTACGCTTACGGGCTTGGCCTGTAGCTTTTCTTTTGCCCAGAGTCTGAAGGCGGGTTTTGACAAAGTCGAATATACCGAATTACTAAAGGCCTATTCCCGATGGGGGGATTCTATTTTCTACCGTGGGATCGATGAATCCACAAGATTTAAGCAGAAATACCGGTCACCCGTTGTCGGGCTGGATAACAGCTGGGAACTGTACAATTCGGAAGATGGCGTCGCAGTCATTAGCATACGTGGTACGACGGCCAATGCAACCAGCTGGCTAGCCAATTTCTATGCGGCCATGGTTCCAGCCACAGGTGAAATTCAGCTTTCTGACAGCTTACGCTTCCATTACAAACTCGCAAAGGACCCCAAAGCCGCGGTGCACGTGGGATGGCTCGTCGCTACGGCTTTCCTGGTAGATGACATCCTCGCAAAAATCGATTCCAGTTTTGCATCCGGCACGCGGGATTTCATCATAATGGGGCATAGCCAAGGCGGTGCCATTGCTTATTTGCTCACGTCGCACTTGAGGCATCTGGTAGAGACGGGCCGATTGTCTGACAGCATTCGGTTCAAAACGTATTGCAGTGCGGCACCCAAACCGGGTAATTTATACTATGCCTATGAATTGGAAAGCCAGACCGCTGGTGGGTGGTGTTTCAATGTGGTGAACGCGGCAGACTGGGTGCCCGAAACGCCGATTTCTATCCAGACGGTCGGTGATTTCAATGCAACCAACCCTTTCGCCAATGCGGGTGCGGCGATTAGCAAGCAGCGGCTTCCACAGCGGGTTTTCCTGAAACATCTGTACGGGCAACTGACCAAACACACTCGGAGAGCCCAGAAAAGGTATGAAAAATACCTGGGCGACATGACCTCAAAATACGTCCGGAAACAGTATCCTCAATTCAAAGCACCTTCTTATTATCCGTCAAATAACTACACACGTGCCGGCAGCTTCGTCATATTGATGCCTGATGAAGCCTATTTCCAGAAATTCCCCGATAATCAAAAAGAGGTGTTTGTCCACCATTCCATACAGGCTTATCTCGATCTTACAGGGAAACTATCATGCGGTAAGTAGCTAGGCACGCCGGCGGTAATGCCGATTACATGCGGCACATATGAAGTACTTGATTATTCGGCCGGGGCTAAGAACAGCATAAAGGCACATTTGATAATATGTTAATCAGTGCTTAATCCAAGCATAACAAGCCCCACATACTTTTGCTTCAACAAAAAGCAGCATTCATTTTGTTAGGTTTGGTTAAATGGAAAGGCCTCGTTGTGAAACGGGGCTTTTTGTATAGAGCACGCCTATTTTGTTTTTTTGTTTTTTTGGAAAAAGACATTAGTTTTGAAAACACCAATATCATAAAAACATCATGGAAATTAAATCATCAACAAAATTTGTGGCTGAACTGGTCGGTACCTTCGGTCTGGTACTTTTTGGCTGCGGGGCGGCCGCGGTGGCCGGAGCGGATACCCTTGCCGGTCTTTCGGGATTGGGGCTTTTGGGAATCGCATTTGCCTTTGGTCTATCCGTCGTTGTCTTTGCCTATGCCATTGGCGGTATCAGCGGATGCCATATCAATCCGGCAATCACCATTGCTATGCTGGTCAACGGCAAGATTTCCGTTGCCGATGCCATCACGTACATCATCGCGCAATTTATTGGCGCACTGCTAGGGGCATTTGTATTGCAGCAGATTTTGTCGGGTCAGCTGGCGGGCTTCACACCCGGTGAATGGGCTTACGGCGCCAACGGATGGGGAGAGGGCTATCAGAATGAATATGGAACTACGGCTGCATTCCTTACGGAAGCTGTGCTTACTTTCTTGTTTTTGTTTGTCATATTTGGAACCACCTCGAAATGGGGCAACGGAACCATGGCCGGATTGGCAATTGGCTTAACGTTGGTACTCATTCACCTCGTGGCTATTCCCATTACGGGCACTTCGGTTAATCCCGCCCGTAGTTTTGGTCCGGCTATCCTTGCTGGCGGAGCTGCATTAAGTCAGCTATGGTTGTTTATCGTTGCCCCGATTGTCGGCGCAGTGGTAGCCGCAGTTGTATGGCGGTTGTTGGAGAAAAAGCCTGGGTACTAGCAAAAGGAAAATGCTGCGGAGTAGGGGGTATCTCCCGTACTCCGCAGCTTACTGAATAGAGGCTCGTCAACCTGAATTCACATCCTATAGGTTACACCCAGGCTAAACCACCTCCCCGGCATGGGTACAGCCGCAGCTTCGATGTAAGTAACATCAAAAACATTCTGAGCGTCCAGGTAAATTTCTCCCGGTTTAAAACGGTAGGCAATTCGCATATCGCTTACGAAATAGCTTTTGTAAGTTATGCGTTCATTGAAGCGGGTAATCGCAGAGACCGAAAATCGGCGCATAGCCAAATTAAGACTGGCAACCAGTTGATGGCGTAAACTTTCGATTGCGTATTTGGAATGGACCAGGTGTTCCGAGGTCGTCAAGATTGAGGGGGAAAGCCAAGTATAGGAAAGACCGGCCATCCAAGCGACCGCAGAGGCCGGTTCGGATAGCCTGTAATTTGCGGAAGCAGAAATGCCGTGCACGCGGCTTTGGGAAAAGTTGATGGGCTGATACGGCTCTTCCGGGGTTTCCCGTATCCAGTCGATGAAATCATCGATGTCCCGGTAAAAGTAGTTGGCATGCGCGATCAGTCGCCGACCGGCATATTTTATTCCACCTTCGGCGTGCCAAGCCGTCTCCGGTGCAACGTGGGGATTTCCGATATTGCCGGGACGCTGATCCAGGTAGAGATCGGTAAACGATGGGATGCGCTGCCCGGTACCAGTATGTGCGACCAATTTCCAATGTTCGTCGAGTTGATAACCCAAATCGATACCTGGAAATAATTGCCAGCCGTAGTCGCTGTTATAGTTGATGTAGGCACCGGCATTTAGCAGGAGCCGATTGATTTTTTCGGTTTTGAACTCGGCATACATGCCAAAGTTGTTCCGGTCGTGGTCTCCAATGTTTGTGCTCCGGATCGTTTCATTCCGCATTTCCAATCCAACACCGACGTCTCCCGCGACGGTTTGCAGGGTGCCATTGATTTCGGTGTTGAGCGAATGACCGTGATGTTGGCTTCGCGCCCGGCTGATGTCGTGCCGGAAATACCGGTAGTCGTCGTACGCGTAGCGGTAGCTGACACGCGGAGACAACGTGAAACGTTCTGTTACCCGGCCCCGGTATCCCAGCGCGGCCAATACCGTCTGTACAATTTCTCTCGACTCCTTATCACCAGGGGCGGCATAGAAGCCGTTGGCGCCGAAATCATTGGATAGATATCCGCCCATCAGCGAAAACGCGCCGGTACGACCTGACGTGATTTCCCCCTGATAGAACACCTTATGGTTGCGGAATGCGGTGTTATAGCGGTACCCATTGCTGGATTCATGGCTACCGTAAAGTGAGTGTGTGGCTAGCTTTCCGACGAGGTTGCCGCCCAACTGGATTCCCCGGCCATTGAAAATCGCATTGTGGTTGGCCGTATCCTGTTTAAACCCGGATCCGATGTATGCGCGGGCGGATCCACCGGAATTTTCGGGCTTCCGGGTCACGATATTGATTGCGCCTGTAAGGCTATTGATACCATAAATCCGGGCAGCCGGACCCCGGATGATTTCGATCCGTTCGATTGCGTCGGTAGGAATCGGCACATTGAGTCCGTTATGGGCGGTCTGCGCGTCAAGTACCTTAACGCCGTTGACAAGCACTAAGGTTTGTTCAAAACTACCTCCATCGATGCTTACGTCGGCCTGAGCGCCAAAGGGGCCACGCTGCCGCAGATCTACGCCGGCCACGTTGCTCAGCAATTCATTAAGGGAGTGTCCCGGCAAGGCTTCGATCTGTTTCCGGTCGATTACCTGAATATTGCGGTTTTGTTTCGTGAATGGAAGCTGTAAACGGTTTTCCGTAATGACAACCTCACCTAACGGGATCGTCTGTTCGTCCTGCTGCATTACGGTGTCCGCCGAAAGCGTGGTTTGGGCGACGGACGCGTAGGGGAGATATAGGATAAATAGTCCAACGACAGATGGTAAACGTAAAGATGCATTCATTTGATTGTTTTTTTGCAAAAGTCGTATCTTACCGGCACATCAAGATGTGCCAGTTTTTATTTTATGGATAGTCCAGTTTCTGTGCCTTATCGTAGTTTTGTTATCGTGGATCGCCTATCTGCCACACCCGTATACCTACAGGTTGCGCACCAGTTGATCAATGCCATTCAACGCGGATACCTGATGGATGGGCAGAAATTGCCGGGAAGCCGGCGTATGGGGGTTTTATTGGGACTGCATCGGAACACGGTGGTGGCCAGCTATGAGGAGCTTGAAGCACAGGGATGGACGGAAACCCATCCAAGTCGAGGTACGTTTGTCCGGAATGGAAAAACAGAGAAAGCCCATAGGCTTAACAACCGGGGATTGGCTTTCTACCCTACGCAGACAGGCTTTCCTTTCAAACGATGGACGGTGTTGGACAATCCGTTCGACCAGACGCAGGCTCGGATCAGTCTTGACGACGGGCTTCCTGACGCCCGATTTTCGCATGTCGGTTACTTATCGCGGCTGCTCCAGGTAAATATGAAACGTAAAGGAAATCAAAGGAAATTCGGGTATAGAAACCTGAACGGAAGTGAATATTACAAAGAAAACCTGGCCAATTTCCTGAACCTGACGAGGGGGCTACATATCTCGAAAAGAAACATATTGGTCACGCGCAGTCTCGAACTGAGTATTTACCTGGTTGCTGAGACCCTGATTTCACCCGGAGACCGTGTGGTTGTGGGCGAACTCAGCTATTTTGCTACCAATATGATCCTCCAGAAAGCAGGAGCGGATATCGTCACGGTGCCGGTCGACAATGAAGGCCTTGACATTACCGCCGTCCGTAGGCTTTGTGAAACCAGCCCGTTCAGAATGCTGTACATTACGCCCCACCATCATTACCCGACAACCGTGGTGCTGAGTGCGCAGCGCCGCACCGAATTGCTGGAACTGGCTGGGAGATACGGGTTTATTATTCTGGAGGACGATTATGATTACGATTTCCACTACGAAGGCAGTCCGCTGTTGCCTCTGGCCAGTGCCGACACGGAGGGTATGGTGGTTTACGTAGGCACCTTCGGGAAGTCGATGGCCCCCGGTTTTCGGTCCGGATTTGTGATCGCCCCTACCAATTTAATCGATGAGATGGATAAGCTGCTTGGAATCATGGATAGGCATGGAGACACGCTTACGGAGTTGGCGCTGGGGGAGATGATCGCAGACGGTGAAATTCACCGCTATCTGAAGATGGCTCTGAAGGCGTACAGAACCCGCCGTGATCACCTGGTGTGGTTGCTAAGGGAACGGTTGAATGGCCACTTGGATTTTGACGTGCCAACCGGTGGACTGGCGATTTGGACACGCTGGTCGAATCAGTGCAACCTGATGCAATTCCGGAAAGCCTGTGCTGCCCGCGACCTGTTTTTACCCCGCTATCTGCTTTACCAGTCGGCGCAGTACGCGGGTATCCGGCTGGGATTTGGCAGTCTCTCCACAGACGAACTTACGGAGGCGGTTGGCCTCATGGAAGAGGCGGTCAGTGCCACTCTTCGCGGCCGATGATCTTCTGTCGGCCAGGAGGCAAATGAATAGTGTCCAACGCTGAAGACGTTGCGGTGAGGTGACGGATATCAGGCTGTCCGGCGTCCACCCAGGCCGAAAACCAAAAACATCCGATCGCATGTATGGCCCCGCGCATCCGCCGTTCGACCATTCCTTGGAGGGCATCGTGATAGGCTCCTGCATAGGCATCGGAATAAGTCTTGATCAGTATGTTGTTCCGTTCGATGTAGCCGAATTTACGGTCGGGTGGAAATGCGGCATTCAGCGCTGCTTCGATGTTCAATACCGAGTCTACCAGCGCGTGGCTTTCCTGCACGATGCGCCAGGCCTCATCTAAGGGAGAATTCACATATCGGGCCTTTCCCACCCAGAAGTCATACCGATCAGCAAACAATTCCGGTAAGCGGCTCTCCCAAAACGCATGGATACCCACTTGACCAGTCTTCTGTCCGTTATAATTGCTGGTGGTGTGCAGAGGGACATGCGCATCAGCAAGGTAATGGCCGATATCAGACGAATGACGCAGGATCCGGGGAAGGTCTTTTTCGCCGAACGCTTTTGTCAGGGCATAATAACTTCGGTTTATCTGCCAGGGAAGAATGCCGGAAAGAAGCAAACGCCGTTCGGTGAATTTTTCCACAGCGGCGGTCCAATGTACCGGTATCGTGTCAAAGGGATATTCGCCGTATTCATCTGCATCGATGAAATGCCGAGATGACTCGGCCGTGTCTACGTAGCAACGTTTGTCCGCATCGACGGCGTGTTCCGTCATGTAATCTATGCGAGGCTTGTAAAAGCCAGCCATGTTTGCAGGTAGCGTAAATACAGCCATCCGATTAATGAGCTTATGGGCATGGAAACCCCACGAGGAAAGCAGAATGACGGCCAAAGCGGCGATTGGTAATAGGTAGATTCGGTTCATTCGCTAAAACTAAAATAAGGAAGGAAAGATTACAAATTGTTTATCCGTTTTTAACAGTGAAGTAACCTAAGTTGGCGTTATTAGAATATAAATTAACACATAGGGTAATGAAGAAATTAATTCATTGGTTCACAAGTTTGAAAAGCCGTATTTTTTTGCGTTTTTTGGCGTCTGCATTCAGGCACTGAAAAGGGAAGTTAATAGCTTTCAACTTTCAACTATGAAAATACTTTACGCAGTACAGGGGACGGGAAACGGGCATCTCAGCAGGGCAATGGATGTCGTTCCGTGTCTTCAGAAGCGGGCTGACGTAGATGTATTGGTAAGCGGAATCCAAGCCGATCTGGAACTGCCGTTTGCTGTAAAATACCGCATGCATGGCCTTAGCTTTATTTTTGGGAAAAAGGGTGGAGTAGATCTCTGGAAAACTTTTATGAGTTCTACCGTTAGGCGGTTAGTCCACGAGGTTAATACATTGCCTATCGAAAATTACGACTTGGTCATAAACGACTTTGAACCGATATCGGCTTGGGCCTGTAGCACCCGTGAAAAGTTATGCATCGGCCTTAGCCACCAGGCTGCAGCAATGGACGTCCAGGCACCCAAACCCAAAGACCAGGATATGCTGGGGAAGTTTATTATGCGTAATTACGCGCCGGCATCGATTAACTATGGCTTTCATTTCAAGCGGTATAATGATCGAATATTCACCCCGGTCATCCGTCAGCAGGTACGCCGATTGGATGTAAGGGACCTCGGCCACTATACCGTTTATCTTCCGGCATATGACGATGCTCGATTGCTTAAGCAATTGATGCGTTTTCCCGATATCCGGTGGGAAGTGTTTTCAAAGCACAACAAAACGCCGTTTGTATTGCGCAACGTGAGTGTTCAGCCCATTGCCAATGAAAAATTCATCCAGAGCATGGCGACCTCCGCAGGTGTGCTGTGCGGTGCGGGCTTCGAGACACCGGCCGAAGCGCTTTACCTCCGCAAAAAGCTATTGGTTGTTCCCATGAAAAACCAATACGAACAGCACCTTAATGCCGCTGCGTTAGGGGAACTGGGGGTTCCCGTGATTAAAAGTTTGAAACCCAAAAACGATGTCGCGATTGAAGCGTGGCTCAATAGCAGACATGCCGTTGCGGTAGACTATCCCGATTGCACGCAGGCAATCGTTGATGATTTATTGGAGGTACACCTGCCTAAAACAGTTGTGTAGTCTATGGTAAAAGAAGATTTCGGACCCCATTTCGAATGGGGTGTTTCCAGCGCCGCCTTCCAGACAGAGGGAGCCTGGGATGCCGACGGCAAAGGGCCATCCATTTGGGATGTTTTCACGAACCGGAAAGGAAAAATCAAAGGTGCGCAGCATGCTTGTACGGCGTGTAATTTTTATTATGGCTATCAGCAGGATATCGCATGGGTGCGGAAACTGAACATTCCCAATTTCCGGTTTTCCATCGCTTGGCCACGTGTCTTTCCGAAGGGCGTGGGAAAACCCAATTTGAAAGGGTTGGACTTCTATAATCGGGTGGTGGACGGTTGTCTGGAGCAGGGAATTACGCCTTGGGTTACCCTCTATCACTGGGACCTGCCACAGGCGCTTCAAGAGAAAGGCGGGTGGACCAACCGCGACATTCTGTCGTGGATGGAGGAATACGCTGGGTATGTTGTCAGTCGTCTTGGTGACCGGGTGAAGCGTTGGATGGTACTCAATGAACCTGCCGTCTTTACCGGTGCAGGCTATTTTTTTGGCGTCCACGCGCCGGGGTTAACCGGGGTCCGCAATTTCTTTCCAGCAGCACATCATGCGGCACTCGCTATGGGACGGATAGGCCGTCTCATTCGGTCGGAAGTGCAGAATGGCGAAGTTGGTACTACGTTTTCCTGTTCGAGCATCCACCCGGCAAGCAGTCGCCGCCGCGATGTTGACGCCGCGATACGGGCCGATGCACTGATTAACCGGCTGTTTATTGAGCCGGTTCTTGGATTGGGGTATCCTACCGCCGATTTGAAAGCGTTGGCCGCCATCGAGAAGTATATGCAGGCCGAAGATGAAAAGGCCTTGCCGTTTGATTTTGATTTTATAGGCATCCAAAATTATACGCGCGAAGTCGTGGCAAGTTCCCCGTTTGTGCCATATCTGCAGGCACGGCTGGTGCCGGCTATAAAACGCAAGGTGCCTGCCATCACAGCCATGGGGTGGGAGGTGTTTCCGCCGGCCATTTATGAAATGATTAAGAAATTTAGTTCATATCCGAATATTCCCAAGCTGATCGTCACGGAAAATGGGGCGGCATTTGCAGATACGGTGTTGGATGGTCAGGTAAAAGACGCGGAGCGGAAACAATACCTGATAGACCATCTTGCCCAGGTACTTCGGGCAAAACAGGACGGGCTGAATGTCCATGGTTACTTCGTTTGGACGCTTACCGATAACTTTGAATGGGCCGAAGGTTACCATGCGCGGTTCGGCTTGGTTCATGTAGATTTCGATACACAACAGCGGATCGTAAAAGATTCTGGGAAATGGTATCGCACTTTTCTCTCCCGATAACCGCCGCAAACTCACCCATTCGCTGCGCTTAGGTGTTAATCCCTCGGAAATACCTACTATTGGGTATTGGATGACGTGTGTAATTCCCGTTATTTTGTCTCTGGTAAATATCAGAAATCAGAATCCATTCATTACTAAAACAAAAAAATGAAACATTTACTAACCTATCTGTTTTTTGGCGCGCTCTTGATATCGCTTGGTTCATGCTCAAAAAAGGGAAACCCCACGATAGAAGAAGACCATCCGTTGATCGGTACCTGGGAGGCAGTGAGAGCAGTTGAACGCGAATACATCGGCGGTGAATTGTCGTACGAAATTGATACCGAAAATCCGGATGATGGTTTCACCTTTGATATGCGTATTCAGTTTATCGATGAAAACCGGGTTCGTGTCACAGGGGATGATATCGATGGGACAATCGAAACAACCTATTCCTTGTCCAACGGCGGCAAGACGTTGTCGGTCAACGACGTTGACGGGACATTTGCGGTTATTCAAATCAAAAAATTGACCGCGACGGATATGGAGTGGTTTATCGAGGGGCATGCGAATGTCGAAGGAGACGATGCGGCCCCCCAAACCGAACGGTATGAGGCTGAGATCTATCTAAAGAAGGCCAACTGATCGACTTTTTTACCTTTTTTGTCGGCAGCAAAACCCCGGGGTTTTTGCTGCCGCTTTTTTTGAGTGTTTGTCACCTCAATGACATTTCAATCTCACCAACGCTGAAAAATAATCCGACTTGCTCATCATGGCACGATTTTGTACAGGAATTTTCCAGCATTCGTACATTTCTTTGCGTGTTATATTTTTAGATAGTCAGTGGCGGAGTTTCTTGATTTTTTGAACAACCTAACCAATCCTGATTGGATTGTTGCACATGGTGGACTGTATTTATTGTTGTTTATTGTCTTTGCGGAAACCGGAATCCTGGTTGGTTTTTTCCTTCCCGGAGACCCGATTTTGTTCATTGCCGGTATTATTATCGCCAACCTCACACTGGGGCCGGTAGATTCCGTATTGACACTGTTGTATTGGATCGCGCTGATTTCGGCAGCCGGTATCGCGGGTAACTTTTTGGGATACTGGAGCGGTAAATATTTTGGGCACCGCTTACTCAAGATGAAAGACAACTGGCTTTTCAAAAAAGAGTACATCTTCCGTGCCCAGGAGTTTTACGAAAAAAGAGGTGGGGTAGCCATTATTCTTGCGCGTTTTCTCCCCGTAGTGCGGACATTTGCTCCCATTGTTGCCGGTATCGTCGAAATGGATTTCAAAAAATTTGCATTTTACAACGTAGTTGGCGGCATCCTATGGGTTGGTAGCTTGGTTACGCTGGGTTATCTGCTGGGTGAAAATGATTGGGTACAGCGAAACCTTGAATACGTAATTATGGGGATCGTCATCGCTGCTACCGCGCCCGTACTGGTTAAGATGATTACGGGAAGAAAGAAAAAAGTCGTACCGGTAAACGAACAAGTTTTGGAAGAAGAGTATTAGCTTTGCACAAATCTTATTTTATTTTGTGCTCATGGATACCGACACAGCAGCGGCTACCAAACAGGCTTCCGCAACCATTTACCCCGTATTATTCGCGCTGAGTTTTTCGCATCTGCTCAACGATACCATCCAGTCGCTCATTCCGGCTATTTATCCGATCGTTAAAGACTCTTTTCATCTGAGCTTTTCGCAAATCGGTGTAATTACCTTGATTTTTCAGTTGTCCTCGTCCTTACTGCAGCCATTGGTAGGCGTGGTTACCGATAGCCGACCGTATCCCTACGCCCTGCCGGTGGGTATGGGGTTCAGCCTTGCCGGATTGGTGATGATGGCTTTTGCATCCAGCTATTCCTGGATACTCGTTGCGGTAGCGTTTGTGGGGGCAGGATCTTCCGTATTTCACCCCGAAGCTTCCCGTATGGCCTATATAGCGTCTGGTGGCAGACGTGGTTTTGCCCAGTCGTTGTTTCAGGTAGGCGGAAATGCAGGTAGTGCCATCGGTCCGTTGTTAGCGGCAATGCTGATTGCGCCTTTTGGCCAATTTAATGTCATCTGGTTTTCGTTTGCGGCATTGGCTGCCATTGTAATTCTTTACCGGATTGGAAAATGGTATAAACCCAAGTCCATTCGTAATTATATCCTTCGTAAGCATAAAATCAAGGAGGTCACACACCAATCGCTGCCCCGTGGAACGGTCATCTTGTCCATCGTTGTATTGCTGGTGCTGATTTTTTCCAAATATTTTTACATGGCTAGCCTTACCAGCTACTATACGTTCTATCTGATGGATAAATTCGGAGTTTCCGTTCAGCATTCCCAATTGTATTTATTTGTCTTTCTTTTTGCGGTCGCGGCGGGTACGATGATCGGCGGACCGGTAGGGGATCGGATCGGGCGGAAATATGTAATCTGGATTTCCATTCTCGGTGCTTCACCATTTACGCTAGCCCTTCCTTATGCCAACTTGTTTTGGACCGTTATTTTGTCCTTTGTGATCGGGGTGATTATCGCCTCTGCATTTTCAGCCATTCTGGTCTATGCCCAGGAACTGTTGCCCGGTAATGTCGGAATGGTGTCGGGACTGTTTTTTGGGTTTGCATTCGGCATGGGCGGCATAGGTTCGGCCGTGTTGGGAAAACTCGCGGATCACCACGGGATCGATTACGTATATCACTTATGTGCGTTTTTGCCGCTGATTGGTATTGTCGCCGCGTTTTTACCGAACCTTGCCAAACGGTCACGTTAGCTCTTTAATCAAGGCAGGCGGCTTGAACAACGTTAGGAAATCTGCCTGATGTTAGAATAGGCTCATCAATAATTTGAAGAAAACGGCAATGGACAAAAATAAGTGTGTATATTTGACACGACTAATTATTTTTTCGATGAATTTTTTACGTATGGCAGCCGCCGGTTGCCTGGTACTGACTGCCGGTTCGGCATATGCCCAACAGCCCCACACCGCAATTCCATTAAAAAGTCGTGCTGATTCCATAGCGTACGCTTTCGGCGCTTCGATTGCCCGGGACCTGAAACGAACGGGTATTGAAGAGTTAAACGCTACCGTTTTGGCCCAGGCGGTGACCGATGTATTGACCGGAAAAGCGGCCAACTTTGACGAAACCGAGGAGCGTGAGCTGATTATGGAGGCCATTACGGCCGCACGCGAAAAGATGAATGCGCAACTAAAGCAAAAAGCCGATGCATTTATGGAAAGTAATAAGGTGAAACCCGGCGTGGTTTCCACGTCCTCGGGCCTTCAATACGAGGTTATTCGTCAGGGGACCGGGGTGAAGCCCACACTTTCAGACACCGTTACGGTGCACTATAAGGGACAGCTCAGTGATGGCAAGGTGTTCGATAGTTCAATCGACCGGGGTGAACCCGCTACCTTTACACTTGACCGGGTCATCGAAGGCTGGCAGGAGGGAATCCAACTGATGCCGCAAGGCGCTCAATATCGCATTTACATACCCTATAATCTCGGATATGGAGAACGGGGAGCCGGACAGGATATTCCGCCTTACAGCGCCCTGATATTTGACGTTGAGCTCATTTCGGTAAAAAAGGCAACACAAGCGCCCAGTGTAACTGATTCCATCGAGGAGCCGGCTAACTAATTTCCCAGGTAACGTATGGAAATGAATCCGTTAGGTACATCCGATTTACAGATCAGCCCCGTAAGCTTCGGTTGCATGTCACTGGGTGAAAATGCAGCTTTGTACAGGGATCTGCTGCGGAAAGCCGCGGAGGCAGGTATCAATTTTTTCGACACAGCGGATTTATATCAAAAGGGATTGAATGAGCTTTATGTGGGGGAAACGCTAAAGCCCATACGTAAGGAGGTTATTCTGGCAACCAAGGTAGGCAACCAATGGCGACCCGATGGCACCGGATGGGATTGGAACCCGAGCAAGGCGTACATTCTGAAATGCGCTGAACAAAGCCTAAGACGGCTTAAAACCGATTACATCGATCTGTACCAATTGCACGGCGGTACGATTGATGATCCGATTGACGAAACCATAGAAGCCTTCGAGTTGCTGAAGAAGCAGGGGAAGATCCGCTGGTATGGTATTTCGTCAATCCGGCCTAACGTGATCCGGGAATACGTGAAGCGCTCGAACATCGTCAGTGTCATGATGCAGTACAGTTTGCTTGACCGCCGACCGGAAGAAGCCCTATTGGATCTGCTGCATCAACATGGCATCGGCGTAATTTGCCGGGGTGCCGTTGCGCAGGGACTGCTGCTGGGCAAGCCGGCGGCGAACTATCTGCAATATACCGACGGCGAAGTAGCCCGGGCTGCAAAAACCTTGGCAAAGGTAGCCACGGAGTCGGGGTTGAGCAAATTGGAGGTGGCGCTGGGATACGTTTGGGCGCATCCGGCGGTGGCTACAGCGGCATTAGGAATGCGCACCTCGGCGCAATTGGACGATGCAATTCTGGCGCTGCGCCATGCCAAGCCGCTTTCCGATGTGCATCGGGCAACATTACGTCAGTCGGTGCGGTCATTTCACTACGACCTGCATCGGTAATGCCAAATTGGAGCAAACGCAAAAAACAGATTAGAAATCAATAAACACTCAAAATGAAAAAGCAGTTAAGATTAGTAACCATCGTGGGGTTTGTTATGCTCGCTGCCGGTATAACGACGTCATATGCCCAGCAACCGGAAAAAAAGTTGGACTGGTACCTTTCCGCACAGACCTATTCGTTCAATCGGTTTAGTTTTTTTGAAGCCGTCGATAAGACACTGGAAGCCGGTTTACATAGTGTGGAAGCCTATCCCGGACAGAAACTGGGTGGAGGAATGGAAGGAACGATGGATTATAAAATGGACGCAGCCCAACGTAAGGCGATTTTACGCGCATTAAAGAAGAAAAAGGTGAAGCTGTGTGCATTCGGTGTGGTAAACGGCAATACCGAGGAGGAATGGAAACAGATATTTGAGTTTGCCAAGGCAATGGGTGTTAAGGTAATCAATTCCGAACCCGATGAAAAGTTTATGCCCTTGATTGGTCAGCTTGCCAATCAATATAAAATCAAATTGGGCATCCATAACCACCCGCAACCCTCACACTATTGGGATCCGAAAGTGGTGTTGGCTGCGGTAGCGAAGGCCAATAGCCCCTACGTAGGCGCCTGCGCCGATATCGGACACTGGGTGAGATCCGGCTTGGATCCAGTGGCCAGCCTGAAGCAATACGAAGGCCATCTTGTCAGTTTGCATTTTAAGGACTTATCCGAGAAATCGCGCAATGCACACGATGTACATTGGGGTACCGGCGTGTGCGATGTCAAAGCGGTAATAGCCGAATTAAAAAGACAGGGATTTAAAGGGAATATCTCAGCTGAATACGAACACAACTGGGAAAACAACGTCGGCGATGTGGCCGCAAGTGTGAAAAACTTCCGTGCAATCCTTACGCAATAAATCTGTCGCAAGTTATGCCAAAAAGCCACACTATTGTGGCTTTTTTTGCGCAAGCAGTTTTTCCAGATCTTCGGGGGTATCCACCGCAAGTGTTTCAAAGGAGGTCTCGGCAGTCTGGATGTGATAGCCGTTTTCCAGCCATCTAAGCTGTTCCAGCGATTCCGCGCGTTCCAGGGAAGAAACCGGGAGTTTTGTCAACTCAGCCAAGACTTCTGTCCGGTATCCGTAGATGCCGATGTGTTTGTAATAAGTGTGTGAATAGGGCCAATCCTGCGAAGGCGCATTGCGGAAATAGGGAATGGTCTGCCTACTGAAATAGATGGCTTTTCCAGTGCTATCGATCACCACTTTCGGAATATTCGGATTGAATAGTACATCCATGGTGGTGATCCGTTTGATCAGGGTGGCAATCTGTACTTCGGGCTTCTGAAAACAATCGACCAATAAATCGATCTGTTCCGGATCGATGTACGGCTCATCACCCTGTATATTGATGGCTATGTCGAATCCGGGTGTCAGGGCGATCACTTCTGCACAGCGATCCGTTCCACTTTGATGAGCTTCGGCTGTCATTGCGACCGGCGCTCCGAAAGATCGTACGTGTTCTTGTATGCGTTCGTCGTCTGTGGCAACAATGACTTCGTCCAGCCGCTTACTTTTGATGGCCTGTTCATAAACACGCTGGATCATGCTCTTCCCTGCAATGTCTACAAGGGGCTTTCCGGGAAAACGGCTGGAAGCGTAGCGAGCGGGAATAATACCGATGGTTTTACTTGGGGACATGGGAATGCTAAAACAAACCAAACAATTCGGTTTCTATCCTCTGGATCACAAACCCCAGGTCATCCCGATTGTTGGCGAAGTCGAGTTTGTCTTTGTCCAAAATGAGTAATTTTCCGTCTTTGTAATTCTTGATCCATTTCTCATACTTGGCATTCAGCTTGGACAGGTAATCCAGCCGTATGTTTGCTTCATATTCTCGTCCCCGGGTCTGAATGTTTTCCACCAGCGTAGGGACGGACGCCCTAAGGTATATAAGCAAATCGGGCGGTTTGATATAAGAAATGATGCTCTCAAAAATATTGCTGTAATTCTCGAAATCGCGGGCGCTCATCAAGCCCATGTCGTACAGGTTCTCGGCAAAAATGTAGGCGTCTTCGTAAATCGTCCGGTCTTGGATAATGTTGGTTTCCTTTTGCTGCAATTGAACGATGTGCCTGAACCTGCTATTCAGAAAATAGATTTGCAGGTTGAATGCCCAGCGTTTCATATCGCTGTAAAAATCTTCCAGATAAGGATTGTCATCAACCGCCTCGAATTGCGGTTCCCATTTGAGGTGGTCGGCCAACAGCTTGGTAAGCGTTGTTTTTCCGGCTCCGATATTTCCTACGATGGCAATGTGCATGCTAAAACTTCCTAAAACCGATGATTTCGCGAACTTCGGCTACGGTTTTACGAGCACTTTCCCGTGCCTTTTCATTTCCGTATCTGATTACTTTGCTAATATAGTCGTTATCATTGGAAATATCATGGATGCGTTCCCGGACAGGGGCGGTGGCTGCAATCATGTCTTCGGCCAATTGCTTTTTGAGATCCCCGTAGCGGATTTGACAGGTATCATACAATTCGTTGAAATGGGCTACCGTGTCGGAAGTGGACACGGCTTCCATCAACGTGAAGAGGTTTTGGATCGCTTCCGGTTTTGGCTGGTTCGGAACGGTTGGTCCGCTGTCTGTCACCGCCCGCATCACTTTCTTCCGGATCGTTTCCGGCGAGTCAGATAAATACACGGCGTTACCTTCGCCTTCGGATTTGCCCATCTTTCCTTTCCCGTCCAACCCCGGTATTTTGACAAGCTGTTTGCTAAATGAAAAGGCATGGGGTTCGGTAAAATAATCGGTCCGATACAAACGGTTAAATCGATTGGCAAATGTACGCGTCATTTCCAGGTGCTGTTCCTGGTCTTTGCCTACGGGAACTTTGACCGCATGGTGCAGCAGGATGTCTGCCGCCATCAGGACCGGATACGTAAGCAGTCCGGCATTGACGTTGTCCGGATTCGCACGTACCTTATCCTTGAAGGATGCTGCCCGTTCCAGTTCACCGATATAGGCGTTCATGTTGAGGTATAGATAGAGTTCTACCACTTCTGGCACATCGGATTGGATGTAAATCGTAGCCACTTCCGGATCGATACCTGCAGCGAGGTACTCCACCATAACCTGCCGGACATTGGCGTACAAATCTTCCGGCGTGGGGTGGGTTGTCAGTGAATGCAGATCAGCAATGAAAAAATAGCAATTGTATTCATGCTGCATTTTAACAAAGTTTCTGATTGCGCCGTAGTAGTTTCCCAAATGAAGCTTCCCGGTACTGCGGATACCGCTTACAACTGTTTCCATAATGGCGGCGAAAATACGGAAATTATCCGCTAATTTGAATAAGCCGGAGCGGGCGATTGGTCATTGTATTGTCAATGTGGATAATCAAATCATTGTTTAGTGGCGTGTTTATGGGCTATTATCGTTATTTTTGTCGTTCAATGGAATAAATCGGTGAATATGGAAACACTTGTAAAACCGACATACAGAAAGCCGGGACCGGATGACTTTTTTAAGAAACTCCAAAAAGAAGTGCAGGAGAAGGTGTTGGGTGATAAGCGCATCCAGCGTCGGAATGTACTGAAAACCTATTTGTTGCTTTTCCTTTATGTTGGATTTTATTCGTGTATATTGTTATTCGGAAATCATACCCCGCTGTTGTTTCTGTTTTACATCCTGCTGGGTTTTTCGATGATTATGCTGTTCATTAATGCATTCCACGATGCCGCCCATGGCGCTGTATTTAAAAAGCGGAAGCATAACCAGCGGTTCATGTATGTGCTCGAGTTTTTCGGAAGCAACAGTTGGCTTTGGGGAAAACGGCATAACGTGCTTCATCACCCTTACCCGAATATCCAGCATTGGGATACCGACATCAAGCAGAGCGACTTGGTACGGATATTTCCGGACAGCGAATACCTGAATCAGCACCGGTATCAACATATTTACATGTTTCTGTTGTACCCGCTGTATACACTCAATTGGTTATTCATCCGTGATTTTAAGGATTTTTTCGGCACGAAGGACAATTATGTAAAACGGATTATGAAAATTCCGCGTATTGAGTATTACAAATTGTTTGCGGCGAAAATCTTCAATCTGTTTTATTTGGTTGGCGTCCCCATTATGGTGCTGAGCCAACCTTGGTATGTCGTCGTGCTGGGGTGGTTGTGCATGCATATTTTCGGAAGCTTGCTAGGGGTTATTGCGTTAATCTCCACCCACGTAGATGAGACAGCGATTTTCCCCTTGCCGCCGGCAGACGGGAAGATGGACGTAACCTGGGCGGAACATCAGATGATGGTGACCAAAGACTTCAGTGCGGATAACCCCTTGGCTAATTTCCTGTTTGGTGGCTTTACGCATCACGTAGCGCACCATTTATTTCCGCATGTGGCACATACGTATTATCCGTATATCACGCCGATTATCAAGCGGTATGCTAAGGAATATAACTTACCGTACACATGTTATCCGGCAATCAAGGCCGTACGGTCACATTTTGTGTTGCTGAAGAAACAGGGGGCTGCTGAAAATTTATTTCAGCACGGCGAATTATAGTTTTTACAGGTTTTTGGCCTCTTCCCAAAAAACGTCCATTTCCGCAAGCGTCATCTCTTTCAGGTTCCTGCCAGTTTCTTTTGCACGGGCTTCGAGATGGGCGAAACGTTTGATGAATTTTTTGTTGGTCCGTTCCAGCGCGTTTTCAGGGTTAATGCCCACAAACCTGGCGTAATTGACCAGCGAAAACAGGAGGTCACCGAATTCAGCTTCAGCCCTTTCGGTATTGATGGCTTGTGCTTGGGAAACGTCAAATTCGCGCTTGAACTCTGCCAATTCTTCTTCCACTTTTTCCCATACCTGCGTTTTCTCTTCCCAATCGAATCCCACGCCACGTACCTTATCCTGTATCCGGTAAGCTTTTACGAGCGCGGGTAGCGAGCGAGGTACCCCGGCCAATACAGAGGTGTTCCCTTCATTGAGTTTGAGCTGCTCCCAATTGCGCTTCACTTCGTCTTCATTACGGACGTCCACATCCCCATAGATATGCGGATGCCGGGAAATCAACTTCTCACATACGGTGTTCAATACATCGACGATGTCAAAAGCTCCTTGTTCCTCCGCAATGCGGGCATAAAATACGAGATGCATCATCAGGTCACCCAATTCCTTTTTTACTTCGGGGAGATCGTTGTCCAGAATGGCGTCACCCAGTTCGTACATTTCCTCAATGCTGAGATGGCGCAGGGATTCCATGGTTTGTTTCCGATCCCATGGGCAATCCGTCCGCAGGGTATTGAGCACCGTTAATAGACGTTCAAATGCTTTGGCGGGCGTTTGCTGGGGGGAAGGCGGGGTATGGGGCATATATGTTGTTTTTGGGCAAAGATAGTGAATTCAACGTAGCCGCGGTGCATGCTTGGGCTGCAAACTCGTCGAAGAACGCTAAGTTTCTTTAAACGCTTGCTTCCTGGCGGACTCCCTGTATTTGCAGTTGCAATATCAGGTCCGTAAGTTGGCTAACGATACCTTCCAGCGCAGTTCGCTCAGGTAATTCGTTATTGCGGACGTCGATTTCCATTTTCCGTAGCTGGAAGGCAATTTTGTCGGCACCGATTTGCGCGGTGCGTCCGGCAAGGCGATGCAAAAGCAATTCGACGCCCGGTAAATCCTGAGTTCGATAGTTTTCTTTCAACGCGCTGATATCGTCGGTCGTGTCACGGATATACAGGGCGATGATATCATTGGTTTGCTTTTCGTCGTCGGCAAATTGCTGGATGGTTGTGCGCGTTTGCGTTGATGCGGTCAGCGGAAGCGTTATATTCAGCAAGCGCAGCAAGTCCGCCTCCTTGAACGGTTTGAGCAACAATCCGTCAAATCCCTGAGCGAGGATGTGCTCCTGCTCTTCGGGCAGTACCTGCGCCGTACATGCATAGATCGCTACATCCTCCGTTCCGATCTTTTTACGCAATTCGCGGTTTAGCTGCATCCCGTTCATTTCAGGCATCCGGATGTCCATCAAGACGGTTTTAACCAGCGGGTCCCAGTCGGCCGATAATACTTCGGTAGGAGAGGTGAAGCAGCGATAGGAAACGTGATATTTGCTGAGTATATTTTTGCAGAGCCCCAGGATCAGGCGGTCATCGTCGATGATCCATACACGTCCCTCAAATGGTTTTTGAGCCTGTTGAACAGCATTGGGAGTCCTTTCGGGAGTTAGGGAACTCGCTGTTTTAAGCGGAAGATTCACTTTGAAAACCGATCCATACCCTTTTTTGCTTTCCACGCGGATATCGCCCTGCATACTTTCACAGATCGCCTTGACAATACTCAATCCCAGTCCGCTGCCGAAATGTTCTCCCGAGTTGGCATTTTCCGATTGCTCAAAGTCGTTGAATATGCGATCCAGGTCGTCCGCAGGTATTCCCTTGCCGGTGTCTTTCACAACAATGTTTAATTCGGTCTTTTCCGCGTAGACCACCGTGCTCACGTTGAGGGTCACCTTACCCCGATCGGTAAATTTGATGGCGTTACTCAACAGATTGAACAAGATCTGTTTGATCCGGAAAGCATCGCCGATCACCTCCCCGAATCCCAGAATCCGGGTATTGAACTCCAACGTCAACCCCTTGGTCTGTGCCTGCGTCTTCATCACCGCAACCACGTTGTTCGCCAAATCTTCCACGGAGAAAGGCTTTTCGTTGAGCACAATCTTGCCCGAGGTAATCCGGCTGTAGTCCAAAATTTCATTGACGATTTGAAGAAGGTGTTCTGACGATTGGTAGATCGCATCAATTTTGGCATCTTCCTCCGAATGTTCCTGCTTCAACTGTTCCGAATAACCGATGATGGATTGAAGTGGCGTACGCAGCTCATGGCTCATGTTGGCGAGGAAGCGCTGTTTGGCAGCGGCATGATATTCCGCTTCCTCTTTTGCTGCTTCCAACGCTAATCGGTAGGCGTTGTTACGGCGGATATCCCCCAGGATTAAGTACAGCATAATGGCCGTGATGACGAAAAATGCCAGGATAATCGCGCTTATTCGCCAAACGCTATCATTTACGACCGACATGGCCTGTTGATTGTCTATTTCCATTTGCTGCATCGCTTCATTTTCTACAGAATGAAGGATGCTGAGCATGTTACTGATTAAGGCATTACTGGCAATGGTCAGTTCCATTTCCCGGCTTACGAATTGTTCTCGCTGTTGCTGCTGAAGTGTCTCGAAGCGCTGAACCGCGCTATCGATACGGGCCAGCGTGCTATCGCGTCGGGTGCCCCGGATGGTATCGACTATGGTTTCCAATTCTTCCTCCACCATCCGTCGCTCTTCTACGACGGGTAGGGGCTGTTCCTGCTTTTTACGTCCGAAAAGGCGGGAGAAAAAGCCGCGGTCATCGCTATCGATAGGTATTTGGGTTACTGCGCTGGTGTCTCCGGCAATGGTAGTTGTGCGGCGTTTACGTTCGGTGGTCACCACCTTGCTGTCGGGTGCCGGTTCGTATAAAATACTACTAAGAGACTGCAATTGTTCCGAAAACTCGCGGCTATCCACCACCTTTTCTCGTACCTTTACGTAAGATTTGAACAGGTTGTCCCGCTGCTGCAGCAACGCCTTGATCGAATCAATCCGGGCTTGTTGTACGGCACTTCCTTCGTATGAGTGACTAAGGGAGTCCAACGATAATAGGATTTTAGCCGATTCCCGTGAAAAGCTCTTATAAGAAGTGCCGTTTTCCAGAAACGCTTGGGAACGTTGCAATTGGTCCAGCCGCATGATATCTCTGGATATCCGGCTCACATGTTCTAATTTGGGATCGGGAGTCGTAATGCTGTCCACGGTGTCCATCATTTCCGTGAAGGCCACGCGGCTGATCACCCATGCCAATACCAATGCAATCGCGCAAGAGACAAACACAAAAATGACCTTGCGCCGCACACTTCCCGTGGATTGTATATTTTGGGTCGGCATGACTAATTCCCGATTTTACGTAAAGTTACCAAAAATTATGCTAAAAATGATTGAGGTTAGAATGTAGGTGGATTTGAACGAAGATCGGAATCCAAAAAATCGGTAATCATCGGTATCAGCCAATCCGTCCGCTGCATCATGCCGATATGGGTTGTGCCCGGTAGGATGGCAAGCCTCGACTTGGGCAGTCCGTGTATATCGCCCATTTTCCCGCCCCCTTTTGCCCGGAATAGTTCCAGCGCATGCTCATATTGCACTCCATCGGCATCGCCAATGGCCATAAAGATGGGGGCTTGAATGTTTTTAACGTCCGCCGACCAATCATAGGGCTTGAGGTCTATGCCGATTACCTTTTTTACGAATTCCGGGAAATGGGCCGGGTCATTTCCCAGGCTGTCATACTGCGTTCTAATGGGGGAACCCTCGAACATATCTGCGGTAAACGTACCGAAGCTGGCTTCTACGTCAGGCCACCACCCGTCGTGCGTATACGTACCTGACAAAATTACCAGTCTGCGAACCTGTTCCGGGTGACGCACAGCGGTTTGGAATGCCACCCCGCCGCCCATACTATACCCCAATATGTCCGCGCTGTCTATATCGAGGTGGGTAAGCAGTGCGGACACGTCGTCTGCCATGCCTTCATAGCTAAGTTCACGGGGTATATCCCGCGTTCGGCCGTGCCCCTGCATTTCGGGCACAATTAGTTTCCGGTCGGTTGCCAACAGCGGAATGATGTGCCCCCAGTTCAGAGGTATATTCATAAAAGATCCGTGGAGCAATACGAGCGGCTTTCCTTGACCATATACCTCATAGTACAGGTTTAACCCGTTCACCGCGGCATAGCCGCTATCCACTGGTGCTGTGTACCGGGCGCTAACGGTATCTTGCGGTTCCGTCGACAGGTTTTGATCTTTTGGCGATTTGGGTTGGCACGAGGCCGTTACTAGGGTAACCGTAGTAAGATAAAGGCCGGTTCTGAGAAGCTTGTTCATATGTCTTGTTATTTTGTATACGACAAATTTCGGCAACAATAGTTCGCCGCTTACTGTGCATATGCGACAATTGCAGGGGCAGATAATGACACGCACCACCAAAAAAATCGGCTACCAACTTCGTGTTGATAGCCGACATGTATCGGTGATGATGGATGGCCGGTACGGCTATTGATTCAGAAACACAAATTTATTATCGAACATATCCAGCTTGATATGGCTTTCTTTGTCGATCTTGCCCGCCAGGATCTCTTTTGAGAGTTCATTCAAAATGTGCTTTTGAATAACCCGTTTCAGCGGACGGGCACCGTATTGAGGGTCGTATCCCAATTGTGCTAGCCAGTCCAACGCCTCTTCGCTTGCGCTAAGGTGAATACCCATTTCGGCAAGTTGGTTTTGTACGTTAGCAAATTGCATTTGTACGATCTTACCAAGCTCTTCGCGGCTAAGCGGGGCAAACATGATTACTTCATCAATCCGGTTAAGAAATTCGGGTCGTATAGTCTTCTGAAGCAGCTCATATACCTCACTTTGCGTTTTGGCCATGATTTCGTCCTTATTTCCGTCGTCCAGCTGGCTGAAATTTTCCTGAATGAGATGCGATCCGATGTTGGACGTCATGATGATGATCGTGTTTTTGAAATTCACGATCCGGCCTTTGTTGTCCGTAAGGTGCCCGTCATCCAGCACTTGCAACAGGATGTTGAAGACGTCGGGATGTGCTTTCTCGATCTCGTCCAGTAGCACCACTGCATAAGGTCTCCGCCGGATGGCTTCTGTGAGCTGACCGCCTTCATCGTATCCCACATATCCCGGAGGGGCGCCAATAAGGCGGGAGACCGAATGCCGCTCTTGATACTCGCTCATATCGATACGGACCATCGATTGCTCATCGTTGAATAGAAACTCCGCCAGCGCCTTTGCCAATTCGGTTTTTCCCACGCCGGTGGTACCCAGGAAGATAAACGAACCGATGGGCCGTCGTTTGTCGCTGAGGCCTGCACGAGAGCGTCGGATCGCATCGGAAATGGCCTCAATAGCCTCTTCCTGGCCCGCTACCCGCTTGTGTAATTCTTCTTCAAGATGCAGCAATTTGTCACGTTCGCTCTGTACCATTCTGGTAACCGGAATGCCGGTCCACCGCGATACCACGCCTGCAATATCCTCGGCCGTAACTTCTTCCTTCAGCATCCGGCTATCGCTCTGCTTTTCGGCCAGCTCTTTTTTGAGTACCTCAACCTTGTCCTGTGATTCCTTGATCCGGCCGTACCGGATTTCGGCTACCCGGCCATAATCGCCGGCCCGCTCGGCTTGGTCGGCCTCTATTTTGTAGTTTTCGATTTGTTCTAATTCCTGGTTGATGTTATCTACCAGTGTTTTTTCGCTTTGCCATGCTGCCCGCAGCGAATCCCGCTCGGCACTAAGGTTTGCAATTTCCTCACTCAGCTCGTCGACCTTCTTCGCATCCTTCTCGCGTTTGATGGCCTCCCGTTCGATTTCCAGTTGCATGATGCGGCGCTCAATTTCGTCGACCGCTTCGGGCACGGAGTCCATTTCGAGCCGGAGCTTGGAAGCTGCTTCGTCCATGAGGTCGATGGCCTTGTCGGGCAAGAAGCGATCTGCAATGTAACGCTGTGAAAGTTCTACCGCCGCGATGATCGCCTCGTCGAGGATACGCACCTTGTGATGGGTTTCATATCGTTCCTTCAAACCACGTAAGATGGAAATCGCATCCTGCGTGTCGGGTTCCTCCACCATTACCTTTTGAAAGCGGCGTTCCAGCGCCTTGTCCTTTTCAAAGTATTTTTGGTATTCGTTCAGTGTGGTGGCCCCGATGGCCCGTAGCTCGCCGCGGGCCAGGGCCGGTTTCAGGATGTTTGCAGCGTCCATAGCTCCTTCGCCACCTCCAGCACCAACCAGCGTATGGATTTCGTCGATAAAGAGAATAATCTCCCCATCGCTCTGGGTTACTTCTTTCACAACGGCTTTGAGACGTTCCTCAAATTCGCCCTTATATTTAGCTCCGGCAATGAGGGCACCCATGTCCAGTGAGAAGACCGTCTTGGTTTTCAGGTTTTCGGGCACATCCCCCTTGATGATCCGATGGGCGATACCTTCGGCGATCGCAGTTTTTCCCACTCCCGGTTCCCCCACAAGGATCGGATTGTTTTTGGTACGGCGCGATAAAATCTGAATCACTCTCCGGATCTCTTCGTCGCGACCAATAACGGGATCCAGCTTTCCTGATTCGGCAAACTCGTTGAGGTTTCGTGCGTATTTGTTAAGTGCGTTGTAAGTGGCCTCTGCATTCTGGTCGGTCACCCGAGCATTGCCCCGTAAATCGCTGATCGCTTTTTTCAGGTCTTTTTCCGTTACGCCTTGATCCTTCAGAAGCGAGGCGGTTTTGTCGCCCGCATTCAGGATTCCCAGTAAAATATGTTCTATGGAGACAAACTCATCTTTGAATTCCTTCAGATAAGATTGGGCTTTTTGCAGCGCATTATTGGCCGATGAGGCGAGGTAGATGTTACTGCCGCTTACTTTTGGAAACGTACCGATCTGTTTATCGAGTTCTTCCTCAACATGTTTTACGTTTACATTCAACTTTTTAAGCAGATGGCTTACCACGTTTTCATCCACCAGCAACAATCCCTTCAGCAGGTGTGCTGTTTCGATGGATTGCTGTTGGTTGCCCACCGCAATCTCGGATGCCTTTTGGATGGCTTCCTGGGCTTTTATTGTATAATTGTTGAAATTCATAATCGTCAAATTTATCCATGTGTAATCAAAACAAGTACCATAGGTAATTTGATTGTGGAATCGGAAATTTTGTCCTGATTTGTTCAGATGATACTGAATAATTGTCTGTTTGTTAGTAGATTATATGAAAAAATAGCAGGAAGTCGGAGCAAGTGCAATTGTTGAACCCGTTCGGGAAAACAGCAGAGGAGAGATTAACTATTTTCCAGGATTAGGCTAGATCAAAAGCTTTAAAATACCAGTTATATCATTATAATTTAAAGTCTTTTTACCGCGTATTTATCGTCTTTTTATCGTCTTTTTCACTATAAAAATACTATAATTGGTGCTTTTAATATATTATAACCGTTACAACTTAATATAAATTGTGTAAATTTTTATACTCATTTCTGCCGTCAGGCGATGAATGACAAGCAGTATAACGACCAGAGGCCGCACAACGGAGATGGCGGAGAGCCCGATGACGGGTATTCGCCCGCGGCAGGGAAATAGGGGAAACTAGGTTTATAGCCTGTACGGTCCATATTCTAGGGAGCATTTATCGGTGTATTCCTTAAAATATATATACCTAATCTGTACTTGTTATGTACCTGTTGTGTACCTTTAAGGGGCTGCATTTTCAGCGGGTACTATTCAGACTGCCGTCGATAATGAGCGGCATGAGTTCCACTTTAAAAATTCGGTTTGAGCAGATACTTATCGTAGAACCGGAAGATATGGCCAGCCGCCTCTTCAGCAGTATCCACCAGGCGGTACAAATTAAGATCTTCGGGGCTGATATTCCCTTCTTCCAACATTCTGTTTTTTACCCAATCGAAAAGGCCGCCCCAGTAGTCTTGGCCAACCAATACGATCGGGAACCGGGCAATTTTACCGGTTTGTATCAAGGTAATGGCCTCAAAGAGCTCGTCCATCGTGCCGAATCCTCCCGGCAGGACAATAAACCCTTGGGAGTACTTCATGAACATGACTTTCCGGACAAAGAAATAATTGAACTGAAGGAGTTTGTCTCGATCGATATAGGGGTTATGGAATTGCTCAAACGGGAGCTCGATGTTAATACCCACCGATTTTCCGCCTGCCTCGTACGCGCCTTTGTTAGCGGCTTCCATAATGCCCGGTCCACCGCCCGATACGACTCCGTAACCGCGCTCGGTAAGCAATCGGGCGATGTCTTCGGCTAGCTGATAATTCTTATGGTCCTGCGGCGTGCGCGCCGACCCAAACATCGATACACACGGGCCTATTTTTGCCAGTTTTTCGAATCCATCGACGAACTCAGCCATGATTTTGAAAATCTGCCAGGAATCCTTCACCTTGATCTCCTGCCAGGTCTTGTTTTCAAAGGCCCGCATGATTTTATCTTCTCGTGTTCTTGCCATAGTTGGTAATTTTGATTTTCGCTAATGTAATAATTTTCACTCAATGGATAGAACGCGGTGTGCCATCGCGTTTTACCGAGTTTCCGGCCTAAAAATGTATCTTTGCATCATGAACTTTTCTTCGAAGTTGCTGGAACAGGCGGTGCTGGAATTTGGGCGTTTGCCCGGGGTAGGGCAGAAGACGGCCTTGCGCCTCGTGCTGCACCTACTGAAACAGCCTGAAGCCGATGTCATGCGGTTTACCGAAGCGTTGAATCGCCTGAAACAGGAAATCCGGTATTGCACGACGTGCCATAATATTTCCGATCACACAATTTGCGAGATATGTGCTTCGCATAAGCGTGATAAGGGGCTGATCTGTGTGGTTGAGGATACGCGCGACGTGATGGCCATCGAAAATACGAATCAATATCACGGCGTATACCACGTATTGGGTGGACTGATATCGCCGATGGATGGCATCGGCCCGTCGGACCTCCAGATTGACAGCTTAGTTAGCCGTCTGGAAAAGGGGGGAATTCATGAAGTGATCCTTGCTTTAAGCGCAACCATGGAAGGAGATACGACTATTTTTTACCTGTATAAGAAGCTCAAAGATTTTGGCATACAGATCAGTACAATTGCCCGGGGTATCGCTTTCGGTGGCGAATTGGAATATGTGGATGAGGTAACCCTGGGGCGCTCTATTGCCACCCGCGTGCCTTATGAACGGAGTATTGCCTAAATGGAAGAGTTGGATTATATCGGCAAGAACAGGCAATCCTGGAACGATCGGGTGGATGTACATATCCAATCGGATTTTTATGGCAATGAACGATTCCTTAAGGGAAAATCGACGTTAAACTCAATTGAACTCAGGTTATTAGGCGACGTTACGGGAAAATCCGTGCTCCATTTACAATGTCATTTTGGCCAAGACAGTATCTCGCTGGCTCGAATGGGGGCTTCCGTGACTGCTGTTGACCTTTCGGATAGAGCCATTGAAAAAGGCCGGCTGTTTGCCGAACGGACCGGGGTATCGGTAGATTTTATCTGTTGCGATGTTTATGATCTGCCCAATCAATTGGGTGGGCAGTTTGATATCGTGTTCACCAGCTACGGTACCATCGGATGGCTGCCCGATCTGGATAGGTGGGGGGCGGTTGTGTCGCATTTTCTAAAGCCGGGCGGGCGGTTTGTGTTTGTGGAATTCCACCCGGTGGTATGGATGTTTGACGATGATTTTGTCCAGATTGCCTATCCTTACTCCAGTTCAGAGGCGTTTGTCGAGACCCAATCGGGTACGTATGCCGACCGTGAGGCGCCCCTGGAGACGCAATATGTCTGCTGGAACCACGGAATAGGAAAAGTGCTGCAGGCCATCGTGAATGCGGGACTTGAACTTCGTTCCTTTGAAGAATTTGACTATTCCCCCTATAACTGTTTTCAACATACGGTTGAATACGAGCCGGGAAAGTTCAGGATTGCGCACCTGGGTAGTAAAATACCGATGGTGTACGCATTGGAGGCCCTTCATAAAAACAGTCGGTGGACGAATTGAAAAACAAAACGGTCATTATCACGGGTGCATCGTCCGGTATCGGATTGGCCTGTGCGGAAGTATTTGCGCAGCAAGGTGCCAACCTCGTGTTGGCTGCAAGGCGTTATGTTGATTTATGTACCCTTGCTCAGTCTTTGGAAACAAATTATCGCATACGCGCCCTGGCGGTGCAGTGTGACGTGGCAAAGGAAGCCGATTGCCAACTACTCATCCAGCAGGCCGTGACTACCTTCGGCGGCGTGGATGTATTGGTGAACAATGCAGGCATTAGCATGCGGGCGCTCTTTGGGGAATTGGATTTGGCCGTATTACACAGACTAATGGATGTCAATTTCTGGGGTACGGTATATTGCACCAAATATGCGATAGGCGAGTTGCTTCGCAGTGGGGGATCCGTGGTGGCTGTCTCGTCCATTGCGGGTTTCCGGGGTTTACCCGGACGTACCGGCTATTCGGCGTCCAAATTTGCCATTCATGGATTTATGGAATCGCTTCGCGTCGAAAATCTGAAAACCGGGCTGCATGTGATGTTGGCTTGCCCAGGTTTTACGGCTTCCAATATCCGCCAAACCGCGCTGGACGCCGCAGGCGCCGCACACGGCGAGACCAGTATGGATGAAGCTCAAATGATGACGGCCCAGGAGGTCGCCGAACGCATCGTGCTGGGGGTAGTCCGGCGCAGGCGCACCTTAGTGATGACCCGGCAGGGTAAATTGGCCGTGTGGATGAATAAGTTATTTCCGGCTTGGGTGGATAAGCAGGTGTATAAACTTTTTGCAAAGGAAAAAAATCCCCTGGTGAAGTAAATGAGCTATTCCTCACATTTTCTTCACGACGAAATAGAGTCCCCCTGAAATGGCGATCAGTACTACCGCCGTGCCCCACCATAGGATGTCGAACCCATAGTTATCGGCGACGTGGGTGCCAACGAATGGAGAAAAAACATGTGCGGCGGAAAAGGCCAATGCATTGAGTCCCATATACGCTCCCTGATTTTGTTTCGAAGCGCGTTTTACCGCCACCGAAGCCATAAAAGGCATAGCCAAAATTTCTGAAATGCTCATCAGAAAAATCGATACGTACAGTATCCAATAACCTGTAGGGATGGGAAGCAGCGCAAAAGAAACGGCGCACAAAGCGGTTCCCCAGAAAATGCTGCTTGCATAGGAAAGACGCCGTTCTGCGATGTGCACAAGTAACATTTCGAAAACAACTACCACAAATCCGCTGAACCCGAGAATAATTCCTACCTGGCTTTCCGTAAGTGCGTGGCCTTTTTGATAAAATAGGGGAAGTGTACTTAACAGTTGGAAAAAGCAGATCGCATAGATGCAGCAAAGTACACTGAATAATAAGAAAATCCCATCGCGATAGGGGGACCGGGTAAGGGGAGCAGGGGGGTGAGCCGATTCAGTACGGCCCGCCTTGACGTTTCCTTTGCGGTTATAAAAAAAGGCGACGAAGGTGAGTGTCGCCGCGAAGGCGCCCAGGGCGTTGCCATAGAAAATCCAGTTATAGGAAAATGAGGCCAGAAAGCCTCCCAAGGCCGGGCCGATGGAGAAACCGAGGTTGATGGCCATCCGGTTAAGGGAAAATGCACGCGTAATGTTTTCAGGCTTCGCATACCGGGCTACCGAAACGGAATTGGCCGGACGGAAGGATTCCGTGGTCACACTTAACACGTAAATAATACCCGCAAGCGCCTCGACAGACGTAAATTGCGGAATCACCAAAAAAAGCGGAGCAGACATAAGCAGACTTAACGTCTGTACCCAGAAATTACCATAACGGTCGGTTAACCATCCCCCCAACCAGGAGCCTGTGACGGCACCCAGTCCAAAACAGGCCAGAACAACGCCAACTTCCTTGATCGTAAAGTTCAGTGCCTGGGTCATATAAATGCTTAGGAAAGGGAGGACCATGGCGCCGGTACGGTTGATCAACATGACCAATGCCAACATCCATGCAGATTTCGACAAGCCTCTGTATGAGTCAACGTATATGCGTAAAAGTTCTTTCATGATCGTGATAGAAATCGGATAACATAAATTACACGGATTGTGGCGGATTTACGTCGCTCAATCGCTTAGTTTACGGAGCGATGGCAAGAAATCGGCGTTGATCTGCTAAATCCTATTAACCGTGGCCCGTCAAGGAAGACAGGCGCTCCGAAATCTTGTAAGCCCCCGCCGTTACAAGTGTTTTTTTTCCGGTCTGCCGCTCAAATACATAATCAAGTCTACCCACATTAATGCCCGCAAACCCTACCTGATTGACGGTGGTCATCCGTCCGTCAAGATTGCGGATATGTTCCGGTTCGGGCATAAACGTATGGGTATGCCCGCCGATGATGAGATCGATATCGCGCGTATTGGCTGCTAGTGTTCGGTCGGAAACCTGATTATTCGCATACCGATATCCCAGGTGCGACAAACAGACGACCAGGTTACATTTATAGTCGTGCTTAAGTCTCGCTGCGAACGTATTCGCGGTATGGATGGGATCTAAATACTGGGTATCGCCGTAGTTGTGTGGGTCGACCAGCCCGGCCAGTCGGATTCCCAAGCCGAATATCCCGATTCGAAGGCTTTGTTTCTTAATAATTATATAATCACGTGTCTTTCCTTTCAAGGGGGTGTTACTGAAGTCATAATTAGCCGTAAGGAAAGGGAATTTAGCATAGGCGAGCATCTTGGCCAAGCCCTCGAGTCCGTTGTCAAACTCATGGTTGCCCAATGTGCTGGCGTCGTAGCGCATCTTGCTCATGAGTTCCAGTTCCACTTTTCCCCCAAAGAGATTAAAGTAAGGAGTCCCTTGTACGGTATCCCCTGCATCGAGCAAAAGTACATTGCGGTGTTCCTTCCGGATGCGTTCCACCAGCGTCGCCCGGCGTGCTACGCCACCCAATCCCTGGTTGCGCGAGCCGTCCATGGGAAATGGATCGATGCGGCTATGCACATCATTGGTGTGCAGGATGGTCAGTGCGGCGTGATCGTCGTCAGCCAAAGCAGTCAACGGAATCCCTCCCGTTGCAGAAAGCGCGGCCAGTTTACCCGCTTGTTTCAGAAAATAACGTCTACTGATAGCGGATAATTCGTTCATCGAGTTGTGTATTAATGTGATTACCTGCCCGCGCTTGTTCGCTGACATACGTGATTAGTGCGTCCCGCACCTTCTGTCCGAGATTAATCCGGCTAACCGGATTATTCAGTCCACGGGAATTATCGCCTCCATTGGCGAGGTAATCGTAGGTGATCAATTTGTAAGTGCGCGACGGGTTCAGCGGCTTCCCGCCAATGGTGATGCCCGTTGCTTTGCCATCCTTGATTTGCATGCGTAACCCCGCCACGGGCTGTCCCCCGGTGGCAGCAATGAACTGAGCCAACTGCTCGATATTTTCTCCCGAAAGCTCCAACAGTACCAATTCGTTTTCGAAGGGCATCAGTTCAAACAGCTTGCCGACCGTGATATCTCCTTTCTGCAATTCCATGCGCAGACCGCCTTTCGTGCCGAAGGAGAACTCGGCATCCGGATACAGTTTTTTTCCTTCGGCCAGTAACGCATCGGCAAAAAAATTGCCGAGCCGTGTCTCCGGTACGTTGCTGGGTTTGGTCAAGTCCACATCGGTATGGCCAACCACACGGCTCATTTCGGCTTCCAGTTTCAGTCGGTAGGGCGCATACAGCCGCACAAAGGAAGGATCGCCTGTCAGCGTGCTGTCAATTTGAAGCTGGGTGTAGGCTTGCCCTTGCGGCGAAAAATAGCGATGGCACGAAGTGCTTCCCAAACCAAGGGCGATGGTGAACAATGCAAAGCAGCTTCTGGCGGTAAAATACTTCATGATGTGGCAAACTTCCCATTTTGGCGCATGGCCGTGGGTAGGCAAAGGTAGCCAACCTATGTTAAATTGTGAAAAAGTTTATGAGAAGCTGTGGGCACGAGCCAACTTTTTAATAGCGGGTTAACCGTTGGTCGGGAAACGCTTTTCCACAGGCGGGGTTTCCGAAGAGGTCGGAAGCGAGGCGCGGATTTTTGCCCGTGTGCGCACGTTTTCGCGGAGCCGCGCATAGCGGCTTTTGCGTTTGGAGAAGAGTGCAGATAGATTATATGCATCCCAGTTAATCAGGAAGACGCTCGCCAAAATAACCATTAGTGCGATCAATTGGGAATAGGAAACCGTTTCATGGGCAAACCAGGCACCGAGCATTACAGCGACAATGGGGTTCACATAGGTGTGTGTGCTTACTTCTGTCGCCGGCCGAATCTGCAAAAGCCAGATGTATGAGCTGTATGCAACAATGGATCCCATGCCGATCAGATAGGCAATGGCCCACCACGCAGAGGCCGGCACCATATCGATACGGAAGCTCGTAATTTCCCCCCGGCCTGCGGCCGTGAGCGTAAAAGCGGCTCCGGCAATGAACATCTGCCATGCCGTGCCCACCAGGCCATTCCCGCTTTCCCCGCCTTTGGACCGGCCGTAATATTTGGAATATAGCGAGCCGATGGTCCAGGCCAGTGTACCGAGTAAGAGAAGTGACATGCCCAAGGCGTTTGCTTGCCGTTGCGACGCGTCCAGTGCTTGAGCCAGTCGGTCGCCAAAGAGCATGACCACGCCGAAAAAACCCATAAAAAGACCGATCACCACCGGGAGATTGCCGAAATTGACTTTCCAATTGGGTTTATCCAGTACGATGAACCAAATGGCGGCAGAGGCCGACATGATCGCAACGAGTCCGCTCGGCATGAACTGCTCAACCCAGATAATGATGCCGTTGTCGACATATAGGAGCAACAAACCCATTAGTCCTGCATGCAGGATGGTCGGCCGGTGGAAAATCCGGTACCCCTTGAAATAACACCAAGCCAGCATGAGAAGCCCGGCGGTGATAAACCGTACGGCCCCCAGCAAGAATGGGCCGAAGCCGGCCAACGCCTTGTGAATGAAAAAAAATGTCGACCCCCAGACTACGTAAATCATGGCAAATGCCGCAACAACCTTTAATCTGGAATGCGTAGCTTGTGTTGTCTCCGTTGTCATATAGTTTATTCTCTTTCCTTATCCCGCGGTTCTGCGTTTCCTTGTTCCTATCCATCCAATCCGGGGATCACCAATTGTTGTTCCTCTTTGACGGTCTCTAATACGATGGTCGTCCGGGTAGAGATAATACTGGGTATTTTCGCAAACGAATTACGCATCAGTTCGACCAGCGCCGTAGAATCTGCGGTTCGGACTTTTACCAGGTAACCGTCGTCGCCTGCAATATCGTGTACCTCCTGCACTTCAGGGATGGCGGCCAGGGCTTGCCCCGTGGTCGCGCACCCGATGCCATCCGCTGCACGGATAAAAATGAAGGATAGTAAAGTTTGACCTAAGGCGACGGGATTGATTTTGGTTCGGTATTGTAAAATCACTTCCCGCTGCTCCAACTTTTTTATCCGCTCCAAAATAGCTGAAGGAGCCATCCCCAATTCACGGGCGATGTCCGCATTGCTGATGCGAGCGTTCTCCTGCATCAATCTTAAGATGGTATAATCAGTCTGATCTAAATTATATTCTATCTTGTTCATTATTCTGCAAATATAGTGATAATTTGAATAATATTCAAAATTATGGTTTATATAGTGAATAATGTTCTTATCGTCGGGTTGTTTGCCGGTTTTTTGGTGAGTAATGAGCGTTAATGTAGAAAAAAATAAAAAAATACTTGATAAATTAACAGTGTTAATTAACTTTGCCTTGTTAATTAATCGGTATGGGTATCAAAGAAAGAAAGGAAAGGCACCGGGAAGATCTGAAGGCCCGGATTCTCGAGGCGGCGAAGAAACTATTTGTCACTGAGGGGTATGAGGCGACCTCCATCCGGAAAATCGCGGCGGAGATCGAGTTCAGTCCGACGACAATTTATTTGTACTACAAGGATAAAACCGATATCGCTTACGCACTCCATCAAGAAGGGTTCGGTTTACTGCGCGAGCGGTTCTCCACACTTGCCTATGTGGACGATCCCTTTGAGCGTTTGAAGGCAATGGGTAAAGGATACATCCAGTTCGCGATCGATCACCCTGATTTTTACGAGTTAATGTTTATCTTAAAAGAACCCATGCAGTATCTGCAAGCACACCATCCGGAGGATGAATGGGAGGAGGGCGAACGGGTATTTGATGCGTTGATAGAAACCGTGGAAGGCTGTAAGGCACGTGGTTACTTTCATGATATACAAGCCGAGGAAATGGCGATGCTCTCGTGGAGCGTGGTGCACGGGCTGTGCTCGTTGCATATTACCAGCCATTTTAAACACATTGCCGAAAAATGCAGCCACATAGAGCTTGTGAAGCAGGACACGTTGTTGGACCGTGTGTTCGGAGCATATTTGCAACTACTCGAGCGATTCAAATGAATTTTTTTGTTCAATAGTAAACACTGTTAATAATGAGAACACTATTAACAATTCTGTTAGGCCTTTCTCTTGGTGAAGGAATGGCGCAGGAGACGTTGGATCGATACGTCCAGGAAGGGTTGGCGAGTAATCTGGTGATGAAACAGCGCGACGTGTCGCTTCAAAAAGCCAGGTATGCACTGAAGGCGGCCAAAAGCCTGTATCTTCCGACCGTTGCGTTCCAAGCCGGGTATCAGACGGCCGACGGCGGCCGGAATATCCCGCTTCCGATAGGTGATTTGCTCAACCCCGTTTATCGTACGTTAAACCAGTTGACCGGAACGGGATCATTTCCCGAAATAGAAAATGAGACCATCAATTTCCTGCCGAAGAACTATTACGACGCGCACATCCGCACTACCTTGCCACTTATCAATACCGATATCGGCATGAACAAGCGTATTCATGAACAGCAGTTGCTGCTCAGCGAATTGGACTTGGCAATTTACAAGCGTGAGTTGATTAAGGAGATCAAGGTAGCCTACTTCAATTACCTTAGCGCCCTGCGGGCAACGGATATTTACCAGGCAGCGTTGGAATCTGCCCGGGAGGGGCAGCGTACCAATGAAAAGCTGGTGGAGAATGGGAAAGGACTTCCCGCCTATGTATTGCGATCAAACAGTGAAGTTGCGGAATCTACAGCGAAGTTAACGGACGCTGAATTGAAAGTCAGAAACGCGCGGGCCTATTTCAACAGCCTGCTCAATCGTTCGGAAGAAGCAGCGATTGATACGGTTTTTGATCACGATGCTGCGCTTTTGGAGGCTGCGACGGCATTGCACAGCGATAATCCTATCCGCGACGAGCGGGAAGAATTGAGGTCGCTGGCAACGGCCATCGACATGCGTTCGACGAAGTTAAAAATGGATCAACGGTTTGCCGTTCCTAAATTGAATGCCTTCCTTGATCTGGGGTCGCAGTCGGAAGGTTTCCATTTCAACGGACAGACACGTTATTACATGGCCGGATTACAATTGGAATTTCCGATTTTCAGCGGCAACCGCAATACGTATAAAATCCAGCAATCGCGCTTAGATCTGCAGGATGCGCAATTGAAGCTGGAAGATGCAAGGCGGCAATTGCGGCTAACCAATTCCGTTGCCTACCACAACCTCCAGTCGGCTTGGAAAAATTATGAGTCGTCGAAAACGCAATTGGAAGCTGCCCGGGCTTACCGGCGGCTGATTGACAAAGGTTACCAAGCCGGAACGAATAGCTACATAGAGACGGTTGATGCACGCAATCAGTATACTTCGGCCAGCATGGCCTTGCTGATCAGTACGTACCAAGTGCTTTCTGCATCTGCAACGCTCGAACGTGAACAAGCAAGTTATCCCCTTACCCCATAAAAATCAAGACAATGGACGTGAAAACATTCAGCCATCATCTCATAGCCGTTGCGCTATGCTTGAGTGCCTGCAGCCGTGGTGAGCAACGCACCGACGGGTTGGCAGACAGCGACGTGATCCCGGTGCGCACCATCCAATTGGCAACGCGTGATACCAGTCAGTTAATCCGTGCCACCGGTACCTTTACAACCGACGATGAAACGGTTCTGGCATTTAAGAATGGCGGTGTCATTCAGCAGATTGGTGTCAGGGAAGGGGACTCCTTCCGTAAAGGGCAGGTACTGGCATCGTTGGAATCGACCGAAGTCAACACCGCGGTGAGACAGGCGCAGCTGGGAGTGGAGAAGGCCGAGCGCGACTACCGGCGCGCGCGACAACTGTTTCTCGACAGTGTTGCCACCCAGGAGCAGATGGAAAATGCGGAAACAGCGTACGAGGCTGCGAAGCAAGACGCGGAACGCGCCGCATATAACCTTGGCCATACCCATATCCGTGCGGCGTTCGACGGTTATGTGTTGCAACGCCCTGCCAGTCCGGGGCAGGTGGTCGGACCGGGTAGCCCGGTTCTGGTGGTGAGCAGCACCGGACGTAGCGGTTGGCTGCTTAAAGTGGGAGTGAGCGATCGACAATGGTCGGCTATCCAATTGGGCGATCTGGCAGCGGTGACCACCGATGCGGCGGGGGGAGCGCGCTTTCAAGCGACGGTTCACCGCAAATCGGAAGGAATCGATCCACAATCCGGAACCTTCGCCATTTATTTGAAATTGAACGAACAGGGGCTTCCTGACGTCGCTTCGGGTATGTTCGGTAAGGCGGAGATCCGCCTGTCGGCACAAACGGGTGCTTGGTATATACCTTATGAGGCGCTGTTGGATGGTGATGCGGGTACCGGTTATGTATTTGTGACCGACGACGGTCAAACGGCACGTCGCATTCCGGTACAAATCGGGGAAATACAGAAAGACCATGTGGTGGTGACAGGAGGATTGGAGCATGCTACCTCGTTGATCGTGTCAGGCAGCCCCTATCTCCGGGACGGTTCAAAAATCGCGGTAAAATAGATTGGCCATGGATTTGATTAAATATCCGATTAAGAATTACCAGTTTACGCTCATCATGGTGCTGATGGTCATTGCCATCGGGGTGAGCAGCATCCTAACCATGCCTCGTGCGGAAGACCCTGAAATGCAGCCGCCTAATTTCCCGGTGGTGGTGATATATCCGGGTACCAATCCCAAGGATATGGAACAACTGGTCGTGAAGCCCATCGAGTCCCGACTATACGACTTGGATAACATCAAGCGCATCCGGACGACGATCGTGAACGGTTTGGCCGTACTGTTTGTAGAATATGAGCACGGCGTGGATTACGATAATAAATACCAGGAGCTGATCCGCGAGGTCAGCGCACTGCGACCCCGATTGCCGGCTGAACTTTACAGCATCGACGTACAGCAAATCGACCCGACTGGGGTCAATGTCCTGCAAGTGGCACTGATTTCTGAAAACGCGTCGCGAAAAATGATGAAAGAGGTGTCGGACGATCTGAAGGAGGCCTTGGAGCAGGTGAAGTCGCTCAAGGAAGTCAAAGTAAGTGGCCTGACGGATCAGCTGATCCGTGTGGACGTAGAACCTGCCCGGCTTGCACAATTGGGAATTCCGCTCAACCAGGTGATGCAAGCCATCCAAAGTGAAGGGGCGAATATTCCGGGCGGCAGTGTGCTGGCTGGAGGAAGGGTGTTCAGCATCAAAACCAGCGGCAATTATCAGAGCATAGAGGGGATCCGGAATACCATCGTCTCAAGCGCGCAGGGCAAGAACATTTTGTTGAGGGATGTTGCCGATGTATACGCTGATTTCGCTCCGGAAACGCACATTACCCGCTTGAATGGGCACCGGGCCGTGTTTGTCAATGCGGCACAGAAAGCCGGAGAAAATATCAGTCGCACACAGGAGGTCTATCTTCAGGTGCTTGACCAATTCAGGGGGCGCCTACCGGACAATATCGACATGGTGCTGCACTTTGATCAGGGAGAAAATGTGAATAAACGGCTGAGCGGTCTTGGAGTTGACTTCCTGATTGCAGTGACCCTGGTGCTCATTACCTTACTGCCGCTTGGCACACGGGCGTCTCTGGTCGTTATGATCGCCGTGCCGCTTTCATTGGCCATGGGCGTGATTTTGCTCAATGTGCTCGGCTACTCGTTGAACCAGTTAAGTATCGTTGGGTTCGTGGTAGCGTTGGGACTGGTGGTCGACGATAGCATTGTCGTTGTCGAAAATATCGAACGGTGGATGCGTGAGGGGTTTTCGCGTGTCGAGGCGGCCATCAAGGGTACGCATCAGATTGCGTTGGCGGTGGTGGGGTGTACCGCTACGTTGGCCATTGCCTTCATGCCGCTCATGTTTATGCCCGAACAGGCGGGCGACTTTATCCGCAGTCTGCCCATGTCGGTCATTGGCTCGGTATTGGCGTCCATGATCGTGGCCCTGCTGGTCGTGCCGTTTCTTTCCAGCCGCCTGCTGAAGCCGCACGAACACCCGGAAGGGAACGCGGTGCTGCGCTGGCTGCAACGTACGATACATCGTACGTATTCGGTGTTGCTTGACCGTGCACTGAAACGTCCCTGGCATTCGGTTGCTATCGCCGTGGTCATTTTTGTAGGTGCCCTGGCGCTTATTCCGGTCATCGGATTCAGCCTGTTTCCGGCATCGGAAAAGCCGCAATTTCTGATCCGGATCAGCGCGCCCCTGCAAGCGAACATCTATACAACCGACAGCATTACGCGCCAGATCGAAAAGGAACTGGATTCATTGCCGGAAGTGCGGTACTTTGCCTCCAACGTGGGCAAAGGAAACCCACGGATTTACTACAACGTGGAACAGGCCAATGAAAGGGCGGATTTCGCTGAAATCTTTGTGCAACTGCAGCCGGAAACCTCGGCGAAAGATAAAGAAGCGTTGATCGAGCGGCTTCGGCAGCGATGGACGCCGTACCTGGGGGCTAAGGTAGAGGTCAAGAACTTCGAGCAGGGCGTGCCCGTGATCTCCCCGGTGGAAGTGCGTCTCTTCGGGGACAACCTGGATACCTTGAAGCAACTCGCTTACCGGGTGGAGCGAATGATGGAACGGACACCCGGCACGTTATATATAAATAATCCCGTAAGCAATGACAAAACCGATATACAGGTGGACATCCAGCGGGATAAGGCATTGGCGCTTGGGGTACCTACCGCCAACATCGATCGCACTGTGCGCATGGTGCTGGCTGGCGTGGATGTAACGACGTATACAGACCCTGTTTCTGACGATGACGATTACCTGGTGCGGCTCAGCGTACCCAGGGCATCGTATCCCGATTTGTCGGTGTTTGATCAGATCTACATTGACAATGTACAGGGAACGGCAATACCCTTCAGTCAACTGGCCACGCTGAAGCTTGAGCCTTCGCCACCCGCAATTTACCATATCAATCGCGAACGTACGGTGTCAGTCAATTGTTTCGTGAACGCCGGATATACCAACGACGAAGTGATAGAGGATGTGGCCGGCCAGATGGACGCCTTAAAACTGCCTGCCGGATATCATTACGAGATGGGCGGGGAGGTGGAGAGCCGCGAACAATCGTTCGGTGGATTCGGTACGGTTATTCTTGTTACCGTGTTTCTGTTTATCGCGGTGCTCGTGCTTGAATTCAAGACCCTGAAAAGCACGCTGATTGTCCTTTCAGTCATTCCGCTGGGGATCGTGGGAGCCGTATTGGCGCTGTTGGTTACCGGCAATACCCTGTCTTTCGTTGCTACGATCGGATTGGTGGCGCTCGCAGGGATCGAGGTAAAAAACACCATTCTACTGGTCGATTTCACGAATCAGCTACGCAGGGAAGGCATGGAACTGAACGAGGCAATCGAAAAGGCCGGCGAAATGCGGTTTCTGCCCATCATCCTTACTTCGCTGACCGCAATAGGAGGACTGCTGCCAATAGCGTGGTCAAGCAATCCGTTGATTTCGCCATTAGCGGTGGTAATGATCGGCGGATTGATTAGCTCAACCCTGCTTTCACGGGTGGTGACGCCGGTCGTGTATAAATTGATGCCACCGAAAATAGATGTACAGTGAGATTAGCTGTTTTCATTGCCTTGGCCGTTATCGATTTTGGACTTGCCCGTGCGGACACCTCCCGCATTGGGCAGGCCTTGGTGGCGCTTTAGGGTGCGCATGTCCTTGAATGTCTTGTCGGATGTGGGATTTCCCATCTCCCTGTTACGGTTCTGTTCCGGGGTTTCTGCAATGTTCTTTCTTTTCATGGCGTCTGCATTTAAGTACCTAAGAGTTTAACAGTGCATTAAGCCAATTGTTCACGAATATCAATGGATTTTTACAACCCGCCAACGCTCGCGAACCTGTGAAAGGTTAGTCTTCCGCTGATGTTTTGTCTTCTTTGGTTGCTTGGTTCTTTTTCTCTTTGGCCTCCAGGATATCGCGTAAATTCCACCGCTTCAGGAGAATTTTGGTTGAATACCGCTTAAGGTGGTATTTTTCAGGTTCCCCGATCAGGAATCCGAATGCATTCATCGACGGCACAGCGTCAAAAATGACCTTAATTGTGGCGGTAAGCGGCAGCGCCAGGATCAATCCGGCAAGGCCGAAAAGCATGCCGCCCAATAAGATGGAAATGATGGCCATTAAGGGATTGATGCTTACTTTGCTGCCTACAATGTTGGGTGTGATCACGTTGCCTTCCAAAAACTGTACGACCTGGAACCAGGCGATGACTCCGACTGCATACCAAGCGGTGTCTTTGGTTGCCAACGCAAATAATGCCGGAAGTATCGAGCCGATGGCGATTCCGATATAGGGAAGTAACATCAGCAGAGAAGCCAGCGTGCCGAAAAACCAGGCATATTGAATACCCATGATCCACAGCCCTACCGTATTGAGTATGGCCACAATGCCCATGACCGTGACCAGCCCTAGCAGGTAACTTTGCACTACGGTATAAATCTTATTGAGGGTATTGTGGACCACATCCTGCGGTGTTGAGCGAAATGCGCGGAAAAAGAATTCACGGAAGAAAACCCGGTAGTAGAGTAAAAAAAAGGAAAACAGCGGTACCAAAATCACCCCGGCCAATACATTTCCCAACGAGCCGAATGCTGCGGTAAGATAAGACGCCGCATTGGAAAGGATCTGATTTGCCTGTCCCCGCAACCGCTCCACCACCTCTGTGGGTTCCAGTCCGAAACGGTCCTGCAGCCAATGTTGTATGGTGTCAAAAATGGAGAGGAATTTCGTCTGGATTTCCGCCCCGTCGCGGCCGATGACAATCACTTGGTGGACAATAAACCAGATCAGGCCGGAGAGGATGGCGATGGCCAGAATAACCGCTAACAGCGCAGAAAAGGCTTTCCCCAGCCGCAACCGCTCCAGCGAGCCTGCCACCGGGTAGAGCGAGATGGAGATGAGGATTGAGAACATAAGGGGGAGCAATACACTTTGCAGGACATACATCAAGGCAATGATGAGTGCCAGGGAAAACAGGCTTGCAGCCAATTCCAATGCGTAGGGCCGTTTGGTAGGGGTTTCTTGCATGCGATTCCGATAAAGCCGTTTAACTAATGTTCCTTACTTTCAAAGATAGTGAATAAATACGATAACCCTATTTATGAAAGATTCGGGAATGAAACAAAAAACCAGACGGAATGTTTGGGGCCGGCGTTCAGAAATAGTTTATGAAATCAACGTAAAATCAATCTGCCGTTTGGCCAGGTCCACTTTTTTCACCCGTATCTGTACTTCGTCACCCAATTGGTACCGTTTTTTCTTCCGCTGGCCAATGATGGCGTAATTCTTTTCATCCAGCGCATAAAAATCGTCCGTAATGTCACGCAAGCGGACCATTCCCTCGCATTTATTTTCTTCGATCTCGACATACATGCCCCATTCGGTCACGCCCGAAACGATACCCAGGTACGTTTCGCCCACCTGATCCTGTAAAAATTCAGCCTGTTTGTATTTCACTGAAGCGCGTTCGGCATCTGCCGCTTTCTTTTCCATTTGGGAGGAGTGCTCGCAGAGCTTCTCGTAAGCTTCAGCGTTAACCGATTTTCCGCCTTCAAGATAATGCTCCAATAAGCGGTGTACCATCACGTCGGGATAACGCCGGATCGGAGAGGTGAAGTGGGTATAGTAGTCGAACGCCAGTCCGTAGTGGCTGGTTTTCTTGGTGGTATAAATGGCCTTGGCCATGGAACGGATGGCGAGCGTCGTCAGCACATTCTGCTCCTTGGTGCCTTCCACCCGTTCCATCAGGGCATTGAGCGAACGGGCGGTTTCGCGGTCCGATTTCGTATTGAGCTTATATCCGAAGCGGGCGGCAAATTGTGCAAAGGCCGTAATACTTTCCTCTTTCGGTACATCGTGCACCCGGTATACGAACGTCTTTTTGTTGTTGCCCTTTCCCTGTTTGCCGATGAATTCCGCGACGCGACGGTTGGCCAGCAGCATGAAATCTTCAATCAACCGGTGTGCATCTTTTCGCTCTTTGACGTATACCCCGAGTGGTTTGCCATGTTCATCCAGATTGAACTTAACCTCCGTGGTTTCGAAGCTGATGGCGCCGTGCTTGAATTTGCGGTCGCGCAGGATGTAAGCCAGCTTGTTCAATGTAAGCAGTTCCTGGCTGAATTCACCCTGCTTGTTTTCCAGTATCTCTTGGGCCTCTTCATAGCTGAACCGCCTATCGGAATGGATGATGCCTTTGCCGAACCATTCTTGGATAACGTTGGCCTGCTCATCCATCTCGAATATGGCCGAAAATACCAGCCGGTCTTCGTGTGGACGCAAAGAGCACAAGTCGTTGGACAAGCGTTCGGGAAGCATCGGGATAACGCGGTCCACGAGGTAAACGGAGGTGCCGCGTTCAAAGGCTTCTTTGTCCAACGGTGAATCCGGCTGAACAAAATGCGTGACATCTGCAATGTGAACGCCGATTTCATAATGGCCGTTGGGAAGTTGCTGGAAGGAAATGGCATCGTCAAAGTCCTTGGCATCAGCGGGGTCGATGGTGAAGGTGGTAACGGACCGGAAATCGCGCCGTTTGGCAATTTCGTCCGGAGAAATCGTCTGTGAAAAGGCACTGGCTGCTTGCTCCACGGCGTGGGGAAACTCCAGCGGAAAGCCGAAGTCGGCCAGGATGGCGTTCATCTCGGTGTCATTCTCACCTTTTTTACCCAGTACATGCTTCACCTTACCCACCGGATTCTTGCTGTCCTGCGGCCATTCGGTAATGGTCACCACCACCTTTTCGCCATCCTGCGCACCATTGAGATCGGCCAATGGCACAAAGATGTCATTTAACATTTTGCGGTCGTCAGCGATCAAAAAAGCAAAACGCGGCGATATGTTGATGGTACCGGTAAATTCGGTGCGGGCGCGTTCAAGAATTTCGACGACTTCCCCTTCCTTGCGCTTGCCGCGTCTTTTTTCGTACGTATGCACCTTTACGCGGTCGCCGTGCAATGCCTGACGCAATTTACGGGGGGCAATGTAGATGTCGTCTTCGAATTCATCCTCCGGTACGATGAAAGCGGAGCCGTCGGCCGTCATGTCTACACGGCCCACCACGAAGGCTTTCAATTCTTTCAGGGCGTACTTGCCTTTCTCCACTTCTCGCAATAATCCGGTGCGGGCCTCTTCCTGCAGGATATCGAGGATGGTGTTGCGCGACTCGGTATCCGTAAGGTTCAGCTTGGCAGCGACCTGCTTATAATTCAGGGCCTTATTTCCCGATTTTTCGATGACATCGGAGATCAACTGCGTGAGAATATGTTTAAATGCTTGGTTTTTTTTATTTGACATGGTTGTTTTTGTTTTCTAACGTTGATTCTGTTTCTAGTCGGCGAAGCTGATTGTGGCCGGTTCGATCAACGGTTCGCCCCGCAATCTGCGCAATATCTGTGCCGTGGTGATGACATCCTTTTCGCAATAGACACGGATACGCTCCAAATTGTTTTCCTCGTGGTATACCCGGTACACGTCTTCGCCGCTGATGTCGTCTTTTGGCGTGGGAATGTCCAGCACCGCAGCCAGCAGGTTGAGTGAGATGTAACTGCGGAAATCGCCAAATCGCCACAGTTCCAGGGTGTCCAAATGGTTGGTTTCCCAAGGCTTTTTACCCGATATGTCCAGTTGTGCCGGGATGGGTAAGCTGTTAATCAACATCCTTCTGCAGATAAAAGGAAAATCAAAATTCCGTCCATTGTGCGCACAGAGAATAAGGTTGGCGGGTTGTGACCGCAGTAAATCCGAAAACCCGATCAGCAGTTCTCGTTCGTCCGCATGGGCAAACGATTTGATCCGGAAGCCGGTTTGGCCGCCCCGATGGTGAAAGACACCCACCGATAGGCAGATGATTTTTCCAAATTCGGCGTGCAGTCCCGCGTTCGGGTAGACATCGGTTGCCGTTTCTCCTTCTTTGAGGGTATTCCGTACTTTATGTGCCCACAACTGTTGCAAATGGGCGGGTAGTTCGGCATAAGTGGCTTTTTGGGATACCGTTTCGATATCCAATACCAATACTTGTTGTAAATCGATCGTTTCGAGCATCGTTATTTTTCTAAAATTTCAAACCGCTGGCTGATGCGGGTGCCCCTGTCGTCTACTAAGGTGATGCGATGAGGCCCGGCAGGTATATGGAGTGCCAATTGATGGAAGGTTTGTGTTTCGCCGACAAATGCGTCATCCAGGTGCCAATAGATCCGACTGCCCGCTTTCCGATGGGCAGCATTGAAGATGACCCGTCCCCGCTGTCCATCGATTTCCAGCGGTATATAAATCTTTGCATGGTCTTTGGGATAAATCATTTCCATCACGCGTGCCTCGCCATCGGGGTGGCAGTCCGGTGCGAATGGCGGAAGTTCACGGTAATTACTGTGGCGCGGTTTGTAATAATATTCCATTGCGGGCGGTAAAACAAACCATTTGGCCGGCACCATCTGGTCTGGCGCCAGGCAGTCGGCCGTAACCTGCAAAGTGCCTTCCAGGTTCGTATGAATGGTTTGGTGATAGGGGCAGGCTGCCGACCGGTGACCGGGAACGGGAATGTAAACCGTGTCAGCGTGCGCACAATCAGGTCCAGCCAGGTAGCCGCTTTCCCGGCAAACCGCTGTTTGCACCATGCGGTCGAGGGGGGCTGTAAACCACTCCGAAGATGGCAGCAGGTCGAAAATGTCAAAGAGGATCGGAGCTGCGGTTTCAATACCGGTGAGTCCCGGTCGGCCTTCACCGTCCGCATTGCCCACCCATACGCACACGACATGGGTGGGCGTAAGACCCACGGCCCATCCATCACGGAACCCAAAGCTGGTGCCGGTTTTCCAGGCGATTTTTTTGGAAGACGCAAATTGTTCCCACAAGGCTTCTTCTCCGGGCCGCATTACCTCGTTCATGGCCTGGAATGTAAAATACAGCGAAGCATGGTCGATTACGGAAGCCCGCTCTGGCGCTTTTTGGGGCGCTCTGACGTTACTTTTTAAGTAAGAAGGCGCATGGTAGTCGTCCGGGTTGTAATTTGCATCGTAGCGCTTGTAATGGTTTAACGTGCGGGCCATGCTGGCGTAGACCCCGGCCAGCTCCCAGGGCGTCACTTCGCATCCGCCCAGGATCATCGATAGGCCATAGAAATCTGCCGGGCGGTTAAGACTATGGATTCCCAAGCGTTTCAGGTAGGGATGAAAGCGCTGGTACTTGTACTGCTGCAACATTTTCACGGCAGGTATATTGAGCGAACGGCTCAGTGCCCGGGATGCAGGTATGGCACCATCGTATCCGAGGTCATAATTTTGCGGCATATACCCGCCAATTTGAGTGGGAATATCCGGAATCAACGTGTGAGGTAATAGGAGTCCATCCGTAAGCATAGCTGCATAGAGGAGCGGTTTTAGGGTACTGCCCGGGCTCCGCAACGACGTGATCATGTCTACCTGGTTTTCCGATTCATCGGATCGAGGCGTGTGTACGTTGCCAACGTATGCGAGGGCATGTCCCGTTTCCACATCCAGCACGAGTGCCGCGGCGTTGTGAATGCCGTTTGCGCTGAGGTTTCGATGGTAACGGTCGACGATGTCGGAAACCTGTTGCTGTAGCTCAACATCGACCGAGGTGCGGACGCGCGTCGAGTTAACACCGAGTTGAGCCCGTTCTTTCTTAAAACGTTCCAAAAGATGTGGGGCAATCCGGGGGAGTGGGTGAGGCTTGTCGGGCAAGGGTTCCAGTTTGGCGAGTTCAGCGGTGCTGGAATCGAGTGTCCCCATCGAAGCCAGCTTATCCAGCAGCGTATTCCGTTTGGCGAGCAGGATCGTACGGTTGCGCCCGGGATGTATGAGGCTCGGGGCATTCGGTAATACAGCGAGCATAGCAGTCTCCGCCCATGAGAGCTGTGCCGGCGGACGCCCGAAGTAACGCCAGGCGGCGGCGTCCAGCCCGACGACATTGCTGCCAAAGGGAGCATTCGCGCTATATAACCGCAGAATGGAAGATTTGCTGTAGCCTGCCTCCAGCCGAAGCGCCAAAAATGCTTCGATCAGTTTTTGCCAGGCTGTGCGCGGTTTGTTACGGCTCATCCGGATAACCTGCATGTTCAATGTACTGCCGCCGCTGACCACTCGTCTGCCTGAAAGATTTTGAAAAACGGCACGGGCGACTGCGATGGGATCCACGCCGGGGTGAAAATAAAACCGCTTATCTTCGAAGGCCACGATGCACCTGGCAAACTTATCCGGAACCACGCCGGTAGCCGGAAAACGCCATTGCCCGTCGGCTGCAATGGAAGCGCCCAGCAGGTTTCCTGCGTTATCTTCAATTACGTACGAAGTAGGCGAGTGGAAAAGTGGTTTGGGCAAAGCGGCGTAAAAGAGTGCCCACAATAGGACGATGGACACAATGATGGTTCTGCCTTTCCGGGTTTTGCCAAACTTCCTGAAACGCGTAACGTGTGTCTTAATCCAAGTCATTTTCCTCGCTAAGATACAAATAAATAACAAATGCCGACCGGAAAACAAAGGCGGGGTTGCTAAACACCAAATTGTAACCAGTAGTTTACATAAAATTATCAACTATTTGATAAAAAGATATTTATTGTTTGTATGTTTTTGTTTTAGCTTAAACTATAGAAGTATTTTAGCTTAAAGAATGTGCTCGTGCAAGGCCGGAGGATGTTCGCTTAACAACGCGTTTAAGCGATTGATTTGCTAAACACATCATATGAACTTTACGTTTAAACTAATCGTTATAAGTTATTGATTGTGTTGATGGTTTGAGGCTTATTGGTTAATGTTTAGCTATGCGTTGCTTAATGTCAATCTGCCGGCAGATTTATTTGGTAAGCGCCTTGCATTCCGCACAGAGCCCCACAGCGTTGATACCGACCGACTGAAGTTGGTATCCTTCCGGAAGGTTGATTTTGGGCAGTTTGATGTCGTCAAGGCAGTAGATGCTGTTGCACACCGAGCAAATGAAATGTACATGTTCGTCGTGATGGTGATGCTCATCACATTCGGTCGAGCACAGGGCATAGGTAGCGGTGCCGTGGAGATCAAATATTTTATGGAGAATCCCCTTTTCTTCAAAAGTCGCCAACACCCGATAAAGTGTCACACGATCGACGGTATCACCCAGCATTTTTTCGAGATCCGGTTGCGAAATGGCGGTCTCTTTCCCGGAGATGATTTTCAGTACTCCGAGCCTCGGCTGCGTTACTTTCAGATTGTTCTGGCGGAGCAGGCGGATAAATCTATCGTCGGCTGTGGCTTTGACTTTTTCCGTTGTTGGTACCATGATGCACCGTATTAGCAGCCCACGGTCCGGGACCGTGGGCAGGGTATTGTTATTTTCCCGCCGCTTTGGCGTGATCTGCCAGAAATTGAGCAAGGCCATTATCCGTAAGCGGATGCTTGAGCAAGCCCAGTATGGCGGACAGCGGTCCCGTCATGACGTCCGCTCCGATTTTTGCGCATTCCACGATATGCATCACGTGGCGGATGGACGCGGCGAGTATCTGCGTTTCGTAGCCGTAGTTGTCGTAAATCAACCGGATGTCTTCAATCAACGACAGACCGTCTGTTGAAATGTCATCCAAGCGCCCTAGGAAGGGAGATACATAGGTTGCGCCCGCTTTTGCCGCTAACAATGCCTGCCCTGATGAGAATACCAGTGTGCAGTTGGTTTTGATCCCGTTGCTGCTAAAGTATTTGATGGCTTTTACGCCTTCTTTGATCATCGGTACTTTCACGACTATTTTGTCGTTGAGTTTTGCCAGCGCTTCACCCTCTTTGATGATGTTGTCAAAGTCGGTAGCGATTACTTCCGCACTTACATCGCCCTCAACGATGTCACAGATCGCCTTGTAGTGGTTGATGATGTTCTCTTGTCCGGTAATTCCCTCTTTGGCCATCAGGCTGGGGTTGGTGGTTACACCATCCAGTACACCCAGGTCCTGGGCTTCTTTGATCTGTTGAAGGTTGGCAGTATCAATGAAAAATTTCATATGTATAAACTAAATATAGGGTTAATGAACAATCTGTTCAGTTACAAGTTGTAAAATTACGCATAATTGTCGTAATTATCGAAAAAGTTTTAACCCGCTGTGGTATGGATTTTGCATTTATTCGGGCAGTCCAGCACCCATCAATCGCTAAACATGTACATTCTGCGAGCATTTAAACATCGTAACTACAAGCTGCATTTCATCGGACAAGCTATTTCGCTGATGGGCACGTGGATGCAGCGCATTGCGGTAAGTTGGCTCGTATACCGGCTTACGGAGTCGGCCTTTGTTCTGGGGTTGGTTTCGTTCCTGTCGCTGGTACCTTCGTTGGTGTTGTCACCGTTTATTGGCAGTTTCGTAGACCGTCATAATAAATACCGGATTCTGCTCATTACACAAAGCGGACTGATGTTTCAGGCCGGTGCGTTGGCACTGCTGGTATTTTTGGGGAACTACAGTGTTTTCTGGATCGGGGCGCTTAGTTTATTGCAGGGAATTATCAATACCTTTGATGTGACGGCAAGGCAATCGCTGATGGTTGAGCTGGTTCCCGATCGGGCGGACCTGCCCAACGCAATCGCGCTCAATTCGTCGGCGTTCAATGCCGCCCGGATGGTGGGGCCGGCAATAGGAGGTATTCTGCTAAGCACGTATGGAGAGGCCGTCTGTTTTACGGCCAATTTTGTGAGCTTTATTGCGGTATTGGGCACACTGCTCGCGATGAAACTGTCTTTTTCGACGCCAGTAGTCAAGCAGGAAAGTACATGGCAAGGCCTTAAGGAAGGCTTCAGTTACTTACGTCATTCGCCTCATCTTTCATCACTTATCCTGTTGTTGGGAGGCTCGAGTTTGTTAGTTATTCCTTATACCACCCTTCTTCCGGTTATTGCACGGGAGATGTTCAGCGGCGATGCAACGACCTTCAGTTGGTTTGAAAGCGCGGCAGGACTGGGTGCGATGATCGGTGCGGTCTACATGGCGCTCACCAAAGCGGGTACCAACTTGCGTTTCCGCGTTATGAAGGCCGCCGGGCTATTTGCATTTGGAATTCTGATGCTCTCCTTTGCATCGTGGTTGCCCTTGGCGTTGTTATGTACCGTGCTGGCATCCATGGGTATGATGGTTCAGAACTCAAGTATCAATACCTATATCCAAACCCACGCTATGCCCGCTTACCGCGCCCGCGCGATCAGCTATTACATCATGGCTTTTCAGGGAATATTTCCGCTGGGGAGCCTATTGATTGGGGCACTGGCGAATGTCTGGGGTATTCATTACACCTTAATTTTTCAAGGGATAGCCGGCGCGCTGATTGCGCTGGGTTTTGTGGGATATATCCGCATTCACATTTTAAAACGGTAGGAATCACTTATCCGTGGCGGGCGATAGCAGCAATTCCATCCTGACATCGGCACGCTGATATTCCGAGGATTGGAGCGGCGTTTCCCTGAACCCCATCGATCGGTATAGCGTCAGTGCAGGGATTAATCGATGATTTGAATATAAGACTAACCGTTTGGCGCCCAATTCGGTTGCCGTGCGTATGGCCACTGCGCATAGCTTTTTTCCGATTCCCTGGCCGCGGTAGGAGGTTTCCAGGCCCATTTTAGCCAGTTCATAGGCGTCGTCGGATATGCGTATGAGCGCAACGGTGCCCACGATTCGCTCTTCTACCTGTGCGAGGAAAACTTTCCCTCCGGGTTTTAAAATGGCTTCTTCCGGATTTGCATGGACGTAGCGATCCATGGGTTCCATTTGGAAGTATTGGGTTACCCAAGCGTTATTAATCCGTTCAAAATCTGCTTGGAATCGGGATTCGTAGGGGATGATTTTTAGTTCGTCTTTTGTCATTTGTTAACTTTTGGTTGGTAACTCCGGTTGATGAAAAATACGCCGCCGAGCGTGACAATTAATGCAAATGCGGTAGTCCAGGTCAGTCGCTCATGGAGAAAGAAATATCCCAAAAGAAGCGCGATAAACGGATTCACATAGGCATAAACCGACGCCAGTCCGGGCGGCAGATGCTTAAGTGCGTACAAAAAGCAGCCGTATGAGGCCAGCGATCCGAATAAGATCAGATATGCCAATGCCCACAGGCTATCCGAAGTAACTGTGGCCAACTGTGAATAGTCATCGAGGAATACACTGGCCAAAAGCAGCATAATACCTCCGCTGGTTAGTTGAAAAGCGACATTCACTAACGTTTTTGCCGCCGATGGCCTATGCTTGGTATATACCGTTCCCGCCGCCCAGCAAAAACAAGCGAAGAATGCGGCTAATACGCCGTAGAGGTAATTCGGATTCGCCAGGTCCGCAAGGTTATCCCGGAAGATAAGTCCGACGCCGATGCATCCCAACAATAAGCCGATGATCAAATGGATGTTGATGGCTTTCCGGTCGGTACCGGCGACGTAGCCGATGATTACGACGTAGACCGGCATGATGGAAACGATCAGTGCTGCCAACCCACTGGGGATATAACGTTCGGCCCATCCAACCACGCCATTGCCAAGTGCAATCATCAACGTGCCGGCAACGAATTGACGCGTGATATCGCGGCGGCTGATGACCAGTTTTTGTCCCGTTAGTAATAGAAACGCCATCATCAGGACTCCAGCGATGACTTGCCGGATGCCGGAAAATAGGAACGCCGGAAAAGTTGCGACCCCGATGCGCATGGCAAAATAGGTGGTGCCCCACACGATACAGACTACGGCTAACGCCAGATACGCATTTACGTTTTTTTTATCCATGTTGGTATTGAAGTTCGACAAATTTCGGATACGGAAATAAAAGATAACAGATACAATTTCGGTTATTTAGACCCGTACAGTTTGGCGATGTCCGCACCGGGTTTCCATACCTTTAGGGGATATCTTTGTGCGTAGTTGAAAATCAGTTGCATCATGTACCCGTTGCTGAGGCAAGGAGTGAGCATTTCTTTGATTTCTTCCGGACCGCTGATATCCGCTGAATGACTGATATGGCCCATGCCGTGCAATTTACCGTTTTCCACCCAAATGCAGCTGACCTCGGTTTCGTCCCTTCCGCGATCAAAAATGGCAAATGTCGGAAGTTCGTTCGCAAGGTAATCGAGTGCTTGGTTTACGCGCTGGTTATGGTCCTCCGGGGCAAGGGCTGCCGGTTTTCCTGACAGCTGGCGAGGCCCACCAAATGTACAATATTGTGGATGCAGTGCAAACTTGGAAATTAGTAGGTTAAGTAGGTTTATGGCGTCTAATTGATTATGAAAGAGATGTGTGTTATGATTATTACGGCTATGTTTTCCAATAGCCAAGCGGAGATAACCGGCGTTGTCTTCGTAGGTATATAAAGCGTATTTAGGCTCGAAGCGTTTCAACGAGCGGTTATACGCGGGCCAATACCGTTTGATTTCCGCCGCTTCCAGTAAAAGCGCCATAAGTTCGGTACCACAACGTTCATAGTCGATTGAATGAATGTGACGGAGAAAGTGCTGGCGCTGGGGATTGGGGTTATGGCCGCTGAAGTGCTGCGCGACACGACTGCGGATGTTATTTGCTTTACCCACGTAAATAATTTTTCCGCCCAGATCCTTGAAGTAGTACACTCCGGTACTTTCAGGCAAGACATCGAATTGATCTTTGGCCAGATTAGGGGGTAGCTGTTGGTGTTTGGATTTCCTTTTCAGCATTTCCGTCAGGTGGCCGTCGACATCCCATTCCACCAAATTTCCAAACAGAATGGCGGTGGCATCTGCGTCGCCACCTGCGCGGTGCCGGTTGTTGATGGGGATGCCAAGTGCATTGCACAATCTGCCCAAACTATAAGAGGGCAGCCCGGGCCGAATCTTCCGGCTTAGCCGGACGGTGCACAGTTTCGGTGAGGTAAGTGAGAACCCCGCCAGCTCTAGGTGGTATTTCAGGAACGAATAGTCAAAATTAACGTTATGGGCAACAAATACGCTTTCTTTCAGTAATTCGAAAATCTGGGGCGCCAGCTCGTTGAATGTAGGGCTATCTGCCACCATTTCGGGCGAAATGCCCGTCACGGCTTGGATGTAGAGGGGAATGGGCCGCTGCGGATTGACCAACGAGTCATACCGTTCGACTACTTTTGTTCCATCGTGGATCCGTATCGCTACTTCGGTAATACCGCTGCCAGCGGCATAGCCGCCCGTGGTTTCAATATCCACAATCGCATAGAAGGTGTTTTCGGAACGCTGCCCCATAGGGCAAATATACTAAAATAGTTAGTCTGTCAAGCGATGGGATATATTTTTAGATACGTTCATTTTGAGAGGCGTCTTACACGATGTAGGCTGCTGCCGGACTGTTGCCAGACTGCTGCGTGTGGCTTAGCCGTCTTCCTGCGGTGAGCCGGCAGTCTGCTGGCTGTTTTTCGCACCATTACCGCAAGGTGACCGCACGCAAACCGCCAGCAGACCTCTCCGAGATGCGCAGCTTTTTTACATCGGATCCGTCGGTGCGGACGCGCTGACAGATGGCTCAGCGGGAGGCTCGGTAGTAACTCGCGAAACCCGCTTTCCGCGACGCGGCACAATCATAAAATAAAGGCAAGACAGCGACCACGAACCCCAGAAGAGATAGCCCCCGCTGTGAAAAGTTTCCTTCAACATCCGGTGAGAGGTGGTCGTAAAATCCACATACGTAAAGTAGGCGCCAACGAGCCCGAACAGCAGAACCAATAAGGTTGCGGTTACGGCAAGGCGCCGCCCAAGGAGCCGCTTGATGAGCCAGAGAGCGAAGATAAGCACCAGTTGAATAACAAAGAGCAGGATAGCGGTCTTCCACCAGATTTTGAAAATACCGTACTCGCTATACAATACACTGATCCCCACTTTTCCGATCAGCGACATTTGGGACATCAGTATGCCTGAAATTGTGGAAAGTAACGCCTGCACGGCGATGAGGGTTCCTAAGCCTTTCATATCGCATTATTTGGTAACTTCCCAGCCGGCATCGCCATTGAACCGCAGCGAATAGGTCTTTTTCGTAAATGAAGCGTTGTTGTCCGGATCCTTTTTGGCAAAATCCGCAAAATCGGTTTCGGCCTTCCGGAGTGTTACCGTTGCTTTCGCCCGGTTTTTGCCGGTCTGTTCAATCAGCACGCCACCCTCTTCATCAAGTGAATATTCAAACGTCTTCACGGTTACTTTTTTGTCGGTTTTTTCCAGAACAAGAGGAATGGACTTGTCCGTTAGCTTCACGAGATAAACAAAGGTGCTGTCTTTGGAAAGGAACTTTTTGCGCTCCTTGAGGCGTTCCATGGTAATGTAGCCCTCTTTTTCCAATCGTTGATAAGCTGCGAGAAGATCGGCGTCCGACCGCTGGCTGAACTTTATTTCGCCATAGTCCACCGCGGCAGTCTCATAAACCGGATTGGATTCAATATAATGGGCAATCTCGCTCAACGCCACCCGGTCGCTGATCGATTTTTCACTGCCGCAGGCCGTCCACAAAAAAACACTCAGGAGCAGGGCCAGGGATCGATAGTATACGTGTACCATAAATGATCATTTTTATCAAAAATAGGTTTTTGCAAAAGTTGTTCCAATACCACCAGGATGGTAGTAGGTTAGGTACCATTCGATGAATTTCTTTACACCGGTATCCACCGAAGTTTGGACCTGGTAACCGAAATCTGCCCGTAATTTGTCGACGTTAGCCCATGTCTTCTCTACATCACCAGCCTGCATGGGCAGGTATTCCTTGATAGCTTTTCTGCCGGTGTGCTTTTCAATGGATTCGATGAAATCCAATAGCCTGACGGGTCTGCCGTTGCCGACGTTGTAGAGGTTATACCGGGCCAATTTTTCACCCGATGCTGCTACAATGAGCTTGATGCTGTTGACGACGTCGCCTACGTAAGTAAAGTCACGGTATAGATTTCCATGGTTAAAAACCTGTAAGGGTCTGCCTTGTAGAATTGCATCTACGAATAGAAACATTGCCATATCGGGGCGACCCCATGGACCGTACACTGTGAAAAATCGCAAACCGGTTGTTTTTAATCCATACAGATGGCTGTAGGTATGCGCCATTAGTTCATTGCTTCGCTTGGTGGCGGCGTATAAGCTGACGGGATGGTCCACGCGATCGTCTTCTGAAAAAGGAATCTTATCGTTTGCTCCGTAGATCGAAGAACTGGAAGCGTAGATCAAGTGACGGACGCGATGGTGGCGACAACATTCCAGCACATTGGCAAACCCGACTAGATTGGAATGTACGTAAGCTTGCGGATTTTCGAGCGAATACCGGACCCCTACCTGCGCTGCCAGGTGAAGTACCCACTCAAATTCTTCGTGTTGGAAAAGTGTATCCAGCTGGTCTGCACGGGTAATGTCCAACTGTTGGAAACGATAATTCGCGTGGGTTTTACTGGGTATGGGTTCGCTTTCCTGTATTTGCGGCCGTTCTATGCCGCACTCCGCCAGACGTGCATATTTCAATCCGATATCATAATAATCGTTGAGGTTGTCAAGGCCCACCACCGTGTGGCCCTCAGCAAGGAGCATCTGCACAGCGTGAAAGCCGATGAATCCGGCTGCGCCAGTCACCAAAATCTTCATTTTCCACCCTATTGATATCCCAGCAGCCTTAATACCTGTTTGCTGTTCTGTTCCTCGCCGAACACTTCGAAGTTGAAAGTTTCGTCGCGGTTACGCCTCACCAACACGTGCTTGGGTGAGGGGAGAAGGCAGTGGTGGATACCGCCATATCCGCTCAATACCTCTTGATAGGCACCCGTATGAAAGAATCCAAGGTACTGAATTTTACGGGTTTTGGGCATGAACACGTTGTTCATATGGGCCTCCTGGTTGTAATAATCCTGCCCGTCGCACGTAATCCCGCCGAGGTTCACCCGTTCGTATTCCGAATCCCAGTTGTTGATGGGCAGGAGTATGTATTTTTGATTGAGCGCCCAAACGTCAGGAAGGTTCGTGATGAACGAGCCGTCCAGCATCAACCATTTTTCCCGGTCGTTCTGCTGTTTGCGCCCGAGTACTTTATAAAGAATACCCGAAGCTTCCGCTACCGTATACTTGCCGAATTCGGTAATAATATCGGGCTCCATGACTTCGTGCTGGGCGCAGATCTGCTTGATCCGGTTGACGATTTCGTTGACCATATACTCGTAATCGAAATCATGCACCAGCGAATCCTTGAACGGCATTCCGCCTCCGATATCCAAGGTATCCAAATCGGGATTTATTTTCTTGAATTTGCAGTAGAGTGTAACGTATTTTTCGAGTTCGTTCCAATAATAAGGTGTATCGGAAATGCCCGAATTGATAAAGAAATGGAGCAGCTTCACCCTGAAATTGGGATTCGGTACCACTTTATTGTTATAAAAATCCAGGATATCTTCTAGCCGAATGCCCAATCGGGAAGTATAAAATTGCGAGTCCGGTTGTTCTTCAGCCGCAATACGGATTCCCAGATTGCAAGGCTCTTCCAACTCAACTTCATCGTCGTAGATATTAAACTCTTCTTTATTGTCCAACACCGGTATAATGTTCTTATATCCGTCGTGTAGCATATCTACGATGTATTGCTTGTATTGATAGGTTTTAAACCCGTTGCATATCACCGTGATATCCTTATTGACAATGCCCTTTTTTTCCAGGGCATCTATCATCGGCATATCGAAGGCCGACGAGGTCTCCAGGTGGATGTCGTTTTTCAAAGCTTCCTCTACCACGTGACGGAAGTGAGAGCTCTTTGTACAATAACAATATTTATAGGAACCCCGATAATTATGCTTCAAGATAGCCGTTTGGAACAATATCTTCGCCTGCTGAATCTTTTTACTGATAATCGGCAAATAGGTGAATCGCAACGGCGTTCCGTAGGTCTCAATCATTTCCATGAGGTTCAGGTCATGGAAATACAGTTCGTCGTCGATGATATCAAATCCATCTTGGGGAAACCCCACGCTTAGGTCAAGAAATTCCTGATAGCTTTGCATTTTTATATTTTGTTCTAAATAACCCCCTGCTTTTCAATGGCAGAAACGAATTCAACAAACATCCATTTGCATATAAAGGCCTGTTTGTCTAAGTTTGGCAAAGATATGTTTTCGGTACGAAATGAAACAGTTATCTAATTGTAATTTTATGATTTCGATATCGATGCTAAGGAATTAATGCTTAAATACTTACATGATTAACGCCATACAGCAGCAACTTATACGATATACCAAACAGGCAGTCAGTGAATTATATCATTCGGACGTACCCGATCACCAAATTACACTGCAGGAAACCCGAAAGGAATTTGAAGGACAATTGACGATCGTTACGTTTCCGTTTACCCGATTTTCAAAAAAGACGCCCGAGTTGACCGGTCAGGAAATCGGAAATTATCTATTACCCCGTATTCCAGCGATTGCGTCTTTCAACGTAATCAAAGGATTTTTAAATATCAATCTTTCCGATGCGTATTGGGCGGATTTATTTACAACAGCGATTGCCCGGGAAAGTTTTGGTACATTCGAACCCAACGGCAAAAAGCTGATGGTAGAATATTCGTCGCCAAACACCAACAAACCCCTGCACCTGGGCCACATCCGTAACAATTTATTAGGGTACTCGGTAGCCGAGATTTTAAAGCGCTATGGCTACGAGGTGATAAAGGCCAATTTGGTTAACGACCGCGGCATCCATATCTGTAAGTCGATGCTCGCATGGAAACGATGGGGAAATGGCGAAACACCCGAAAGCAGCGGTCTCAAGGGTGACCACCTGGTGGGTAAATATTATGTGTTGTTCGACAAGGCTTATAAACAGGAAGTCGATGCACTGCGGGCGCAGGGATTGGATGAAGATGAAGCCAAGAAGCAGGCGCCGATTATCCGGGAAGCCCAGCAGATGCTTCAGCAATGGGAAGCGGGCGACGCCTCCGTCATTGAGTTGTGGAAGACGATGAATGGTTGGGTATATGCCGGTTTTGAGCGCACATACAATCGGCTCGGCGTGGATTTTGACAAATATTATTACGAGTCCAATACGTACCTGCTTGGTAAAGATATCATTCAGGAGGGGCTGGACAAGGGAGTGTTTTTCCGGAAGGCGGACAACTCGGTTTGGATTGACCTGACGGAGGACGGTTTGGATGAAAAGTTAGTGTTGCGCGGAGACGGAACCTCGGTCTACATCACCCAGGATTTGGGTACAGCCCAGCTAAAGTATGACGAGTTCGGGATGAATGAATCCATTTACGTAGTAGGCAACGAGCAGGACTATCACTTTAACGTACTCTTTTTAATTTTAAAAAAACTGGGTAGATCATGGGCAGACGGTCTCTTTCACCTATCTTATGGGATGGTCGATTTACCGTCGGGCAAGATGAAATCGCGGGAGGGTACGGTAGTGGATGCGGATGACCTGATGGATGAAATGACGGAAACGGCTAAGAGGAGAACAGAAGAACTGGGAAAGACGGAGGGACTATCGGAAGCGGAAAAGGCACATCTTTACCACATTATCGGCATGGGCGCCCTGAAATATTTTCTGCTGAAAGTGGAGCCCAAAAAGCGCTTACTTTTTGATCCAAATGAGTCCATCGATTTCCAAGGTCACACGGGGCCGTTTATTCAATATACGCATGCACGTATCCGGTCTGTTTTGACGAAAGGAAACTTTTCGGAAAACACGCCATTACCCGTTCCAGGCGAATTGACAGGTAGCGAGCGTGACCTGATCCGGTTACTGGGCGACTATCCTTCTGTGATTGAAGTTTCCGCACGAGAATTCAGTCCGGCGCAATTGGCCAATTATTGTTTTGAGCTTGCCAAACAGTACAATAAATTTTATCACGAGGAATCCATTCTTAAAGCGGAAGTGGAATCTATCAAGAATTTCAGGTTGCACCTTTCGGAGGCGACTGCCCGCATCATTTCAGACGGAATGAATCTCTTGGGTATCGAGGTGCCAGAACGAATGTAATGGAGAAAACAATTCATGTAGGCCTTATTGGCTTTGGCATAGGTGGACAGGTGTTCCATGCGCCAATTATTACTTCAGTGGATGGATTACGCTTGCATAAGGTAAGCGCGCGCCGCCCTGAGCAGTTGGAAATGCTTCAACGGCGGTATCCAGATACACGGATCGTCGATAACGCCGACGCCATCATCCACGCCGACGATATCGATTTGGTGGTGGTTGCTACGTCCAATGACGTACACTATTCGCTTGCAAAAGCAGCTCTTCTAGCGGGTAAGCACGTGGTGGTTGAGAAACCATTTACCATCACGGTAGGTGAGGCAGACGAACTCATCGCCTTGGCGAGGCAACAAAATAAGGTATTGAGTGTGCATCACAATTCCCGATGGCACAGTGACTACCTGACGTTACGGAAAGTAGCCAAAAGTGGCAGACTCGGCAGATTGGTTTCTTTTGAAGCGCGCTTTGATCGGTTCCGTAACGCGCTCCGGCCAAATGCATGGCGGGAAGCCGACTTGCCCGGATCGGGAATATGGTATGACCTGGGCGCGCACCTGGTCGACCAAACTCTCCAACTTTTCGGCTTGCCGCTGGCAATAAACGCCGATTTACGGATTCAGCGTCCCGGCGCCGGCGCGGTGGATGATTTTGAGGTAATCCTGCATTACCCCCAGCTTAAAGTATCATTGAAAGGATCGATGCTCGTCAAGGAGCCGACACCCCGCTACGCGCTATACGGAATGGACGGCGCATTTGTGAAAGCCGGAGTGGATCCGCAGGAGGCGGCGCTGAGAGCCGGGTTATCGCCTAAAGGGAATCCCAATTGGGGCAAGGAACCTCCGGAAATCTGGGGAAAACTTAACGTGCTGGAGAATGGCAAAGATCGCATCGAGTATGTCGAGAGTGAACAGGGAGACTATCCCGCTTTTTATCGGAACGTGTACGAGGCGATTTCGGCCGGCAGGGAATTAGCGGTACAGCCCGAACATGCCCGGAATGTCATCTACGTAATTGAGATGGGCGAAAGGAGCTGGGCCGAGAAACGAACGCTGGACTTACAATTTTAGGTTGGCTAGGCTACGATCACGTTGACGACAGAAGATAGCCAATATGATGCTGTAATTATCGGCGGCGGTGCCTGCGGACTGATGTGCGCCATACAGGCCGGGCTACGGGGAAAACTGACATTGGTTTTGGAACGGAACAACCAACCGGGAGCGAAAATCCGTATTTCCGGCGGGGGACGCTGTAATTATACCAATCTATATACCGGCCTTGAAAATTTTGTGTCCGCTGACCCTTCGTTTGCTGAACATGCCCTAACCAGGTGGACGGTAAATGATACCCTTGAATTTTTTGCGCAACAGGGAATCATCGGCAAGGAAAAGACTCTCGGCCAACTGTTTCCGACAAGTAACAATGCAAAGGATGTCGTGTCTGCATTGACACGTCTGATGCACCGGTATGGACAGCGGCTTCAGACCGGCAGCAAGGCACTGTCGGTCGAAAAGCAGACCGACCGTTCATTTGTGATATCTTATGAAAGAATGGGTGTGGTGCACCGTGTGGTTACCCCAAAAGTAGTACTGGCGAGCGGTGGACTCCCCGTGGCGAAGTTAGGTGCCAGTGATTTTGCGATACGGATAGCTCGTCAGTTCGGACTCGACATCGTACCTACCGCCCCGGCGCTCGTTCCGCTGACGGTCACGGGCAAAGATGCGGATTGGTTTGCGGCACTGTCGGGTAATAGCGTGTTTTGCCGCGTATCCAATCAGCGCATCAGCTTCGAAGAAAATATCCTGTTTACGCATTGGGGGCTTAGTGGCCCAGCCATATTACAAATTTCTTCTTACTGGCGACCGGGGGAATCCATCGCGCTCGACCTCCTTCCAACACATTCCTTGGAAGCGTTAATTAAGGAAGAGCGAGCTGCGGGGGGGAAACGGTTGGTTGGTCAGCTTCTGGGCGATTTCTATCCGAAGAGGCTTGTGGAGGCACTCGGCCGTTTTCTTCCCGTTCAAACCAAAATTGCTTCACTAGGGAAATTGGACGCAAAGCGGATTGCCGAGACAATCCACCGGTTTGAGGTAAAGCCGGCAGGCGATAAGGGATACGATAAAGCGGAAGTGATGCGGGGAGGAATTGCTACACACGAACTGGAGCGAGAGACCCTGGAAGCAAAAAGCGTACGCGGATTGTATTTCGGTGGCGAGTGTGTCGATATGACCGGTTGGCTGGGCGGGTATAATTTCCAATGGGCGTGGGCCAGTGGCTACCTGATTGCACAGGCAATTTGATGCCGCATTGCTGGGGAAAAGCTGAAACGGTTTTGTTGAACGCGATTTTCATTGCATTAAAGAGCAACTTTAGCTAAGTTTGGACCGCTAATTTAAAAACCTTACGAATGGAGAGAAATGCTGCAAAACTTACCGAGCGCAACTATTTGTTGGTGTTCGGATTCGTCACCTTATTATTCCTGTTGTGGGGTGTGGCCATTACCATGGGAGATGTCCTGAACAAGCATTTCCAGACGGTACTTGGAATAACCAAGGCCGAATCGGGATTGGTGCAGTTTTCCATTTTTGGCGCATACGCAGTCATGGGGATTCCCGCGGGACTCTTTATGAAGCGGTTTGGGTACAAGCGCGGGGTACTGTTAGGCTTAACGCTTTATGCAGTTGGCGCTTTTCTGTTTGTGCCTGCGGCCGATGCAGAATCGTTCGGCTTTTTTCGAATAGCCCTGTTCGTTTTGGCCTGCGGCTTGGCTACGCTGGAAACCGTGGCGCACCCCTTTATCGCGGTGCTTGGCGATCAGGCATCAAGCGATAGGCGGATCAATTTTGCGCAGTCATTCAACGGCTTGGGAACGATCATAGGCCCCACGTTGGGCAGTTATTTTATTCTCAGCGGGAACATCGGCGCATCGGGAAGCCTTACATCCGTAAAGTGGCTTTACATAGGTATTGGCATTACGATCACGCTGGTAGCCGTTGCGTTCAGTTTACTCCGTGTCCCGGCCTTGCCAACCGAACATGGTCATGGGAGTGACGGTACTCAGACAACGGCAATACCTCCAAAAAAGGGACTTTTTCAGCACCGCCATTTTGTTTGGGCGTTTATTGCGCAATTTTTTAACACTGCGGCTCAAGGGGGTACTTGGGCTTTTTTCATTAACTACGGCCACGAAAAGATGGGACTCAGCGATGAGGTGGCCGGGTACTATTTCGCGGTGAGCATGGTCATGATGACCGTGGGAAGGTTTGTGGGTACCTTTCTGATGAAATACATCGCGCCCAATAGGCTGTTGGCCGTGTTTGCCCTGTGTAATGTGGCAATGTGCTTACTTATCGGGCAAAGTTGGGGCTGGCCATCGTTTGTGGCTTTGTTGATGCTTAATTTCTTCTTCAGCATCATGTTTCCGACCATTTTTAGTCTTGGTCTCAAGGATCTGGGGCCCCATACGCAACGTGCTTCGTCCTTTATCGTAATGGGCGTCGTGGGCGCAGCGTTATTTCCGTTTGTCATGGGTAAGGTTGCCGACCACGATGTGGCAACGGCCTATTACCTGCCGATTATTTGTTATTTGGTGATCTTTCTATTCGGGGCGCGGCTGTATAAAACCGGCACCCGCTTCTGAATTCGTGACTTATTGCTTACCTTTGCAGCGAAAAGCAGGCCCGTTCTATCGCCGCGGCATTAGCCGGGGAGGAAAGTCCGGACAACACAGAGCACCTCGCTTCCTAACGGGAAGGATCCGCCGGCTGGCGGATACGGAAAGTGCCACAGAAAATATACCGTCCGCCGATTGGCGGATAAGGGTGAAAACGTGGGGTAAGAGCCCACGGCTTTGCATGGTGACATGCATCGCGGTAAACCCCGGGGGTTGAAAGGCCAAATAGGTTGCGGATCGAAGGAAGTTGCTCGCTTCCCGTTCTGCCGGAAGGTGGACACCGCAACGGGTAGACCGATAGAGCCTGGCAGCGATGACAGGCCTAGATAAATGATAGAACCCGACTTGTCGGGAACAGAATCCGGCTTATAGGGTTTGCTTTTTTGTAATATACAAGTATGACCAAGATATTAATCATCGACGACGAGCGAGCCATTCGAAGTACCCTTAGGGAAATCCTTGAATACGAAGATTATAAGGTAATTGACACCGATAATGGCATCGATGGCTTAGCCCTTATCAAAAAAGAGGATATTGACCTTGTTCTTTGCGATATCAAAATGAGTAAGATGGACGGTATGGAGGTGCTCACGGAAGCATTAGCCATCAAACCGGATTTGCCTTTTATCATGATATCGGGGCATGGTACGATTGAAACCGCTGTTGAAGCGAGTAAAAAGGGAGCCTACGATTTTATTTCCAAACCACCCGATTTGAATCGGTTGTTGATTACCGTGCGCAATGCCTTGGAACGCGGCACATTGGTTACCGAAACCAAAGTGCTGAAACGGAAAGTAAGCAAAACGCGGGATATCCTCGGGAATTCCGGTGCGATCCAACGTATCAAAGAAACGATCGAGCGGGTTGCGCCAACGGATGCAAGGGTGCTGGTAACCGGGGCGAACGGCAGCGGCAAGGAATTGGTGGCACGTTGGCTGCATGAAAAATCGCCACGTGCCGGAGCTCCGCTGATTGAGGTCAATTGTGCTGCCATCCCGTCCGAATTAATTGAAAGTGAGCTTTTCGGGCACGAAAAAGGGTCATTTACGTCGGCTGTAAAGCAACGTATCGGAAAGTTTGAACAGGCACACAACGGAACGCTGTTTTTGGACGAAATCGGAGACATGAGCCTCTCAGCCCAGGCCAAAGTGCTGAGAGCATTGCAAGAAAACAAGATTACACGGGTAGGAGGGGAAAAGGAAATCAGCGTAAATGTTCGGGTAATTGCGGCCACGAACAAAGACCTTCTCAAAGAGATCGATGCAGGCAATTTCCGTATGGACTTGTACCACCGGTTAAGTGTCATTATTATTCATGTACCCCCACTTACTGAACGGAAAGAGGACATACCTACGTTGGCCGAGCATTTTTGCGAAGAGGTGTGTAATGAGTATAATATGCCGGTGAAGCGGATCACAGCGGAGGCAATGGAGGCGTTAAAAGAGTTGCCATGGACAGGTAATATCCGGGAACTGCGCAATCTGGTTGAACGATTGATTATCCTGAGTGACAAATCGATCACCGACCGGGACGTACGCACGTTTGCGAATCCCAGTTCTTTTGCCGTAAATCGTGAGGAAGTGGTGAAAGTGGCAGAGATTGCGACCTCGTACGCTGGAGGAAATAGTGTCCTGCCGGACTATGACGGTTTTTCATCTTTTCAGGACTTCAAGGACCATACAGAAAAGGAATACATTAAATACAAATTGGAAAAAAATGGATGGAATGTATCCAAAACAGCCGATGAAATCGACATCCAACGCAGCCATTTGTATAGTAAGATTGAAAAATACGGTTTGAAAAGGGAATCATAGCCCACGAAATTGGCTAGCGCCAACCGTGGGCTATGCGTCATCATTCGTTAAATTTCCGGTATTGTTTTCGAACAAGCACCAAAACAGCTACAATCAATACAATTCCGCCTAGTACGATATAGCCGTATGTTTGCCAGGAGCTTGCTTCAACTCCCGATTCGTTCTGCTGAACGAGGGCGACGACGTTAAAAAATGCAAATAATAAAGCAACGGTGCAGTGCATGATGGCATCATAATTTCTGTACAATATACAAATATAAATGCACAAACAACTGTTATGTTTTTTTTAATTTGTTTTTTGACAAAATGTCCGCCACGTGCTATGCGATTTCCGCTATAAATACCCCTTCACGATTAACCGCTTCCTGGTTTTTTAAAATGTTCCCGAGATTGACTTTGCCGATCACGTATTTGAAATCGTTCGCATAGTAACGTTCACTGATCGATGAGAATCCGAGCGTGTCGATCAGTTGTTCGTCTTCATAGCGCAGGTAAACCCAGATTTCCCAATCGGTGCTGTAGGTAAGTTCCCCCGCGCCGAGGTGCTTTTTGTATTCGTATCTGTACCCGTATCGGAGTGCGGCGATATCGGACAACACCGCGGATCCCGTGGGGTGGCCACCGGCTCCCTTTCCGTAGAAAAACTGTTCATCAGCAAACGCCGCTTTGACCAGTACACCGTTATATTCGTTTTCTACACCATAAAGGATGTTGTCGGACGAAACGAGTTTCGGCAATACGTATAGAATGACCGCTTTATCGTTGATCTCCCGCGCGGTGGGGACTAACTTGATCTTGAATTTTTTTTCCCGTGCAAATTGGATATCGGAAGCACCAAGTTTATCAATCCCGATGTTTAAAATGGCATCCGGGGATATGTATAGACCATATGCATGGGAAGCTACGATGGCCAATTTAAATTTCGCATCGAATCCGCCAACGTCCAGCGTGGGATCGGTTTCAGCAAAGCCGAGGTCCTGTGCTTGTTTCAATGCGGTTGAATACGCCAAGTTTTCATTAAATATTTTGGAAAGGATGTAATTTGACGAACCATTGAAGATACCCATTACGGAATGCAGAAGTTCGTTGTCATAGTATTCTTCCAGGTTTCGGATAATGGGAATGCTGCCGCATACTGCTCCCTCGTAAAGCAGACTTGTGCCGTATTCGTGTTGGATATCTACCAGTTCTTCGAGATGGGTAGCAATCATTTTTTTATTCGCGGAAACGACATTTTTTCCCGACCGCAGTGCGGTGGACACGATTTCGAAGGCGGCTTCGGCATCGTCTATCAATTCGACCACGGTATTGATTTCGGGGTCATCTAACACCAGTCTGGCGTCGGTCGTAAACATTTCTGCCGGTAGTGTCCGTTTTTTTTCAGGATGCTTGATAACGAATCGTTTGATGGCAAGGTTGAGGTTTTTGGTCTTAATGATGTCGTGCAGTCCTTGTCCGACCACACCGAAACCGAAAAGCCCTAGGGTAAGTTTGTTGTTCATGTTTGCTGTTATGTCGATATAATGGTAATTAAGTTAACTAACGTTTTGATAATACGTTCTTTGTCGAAATACTTCGTTATGGTGAAAGAAGTCCGCGATTGCTGACGCAATCTGTTTTGTCTCAATCAGAAAGCCATCATGTCCGTAAAATGAGTCAATTTCGGCATAGGCGGCCCCGGGAATATGCGCAGCCAGGAATTTCTGTTCCCCGGTTGGGAATAATAGGTCGCTACTGATACCAATAACCAACGTTTGTGCCTTGATTTGGCGCAGCACGTTGGGTATATCCGCGCGACCACGCCCGATGTTATGGCTGTCCATTGCTTTGCTCAGAAACCAGTAGCTGTACGCGTTGAAGCGTTTAACCAATTTCTCTCCCTGGTAATTCTGATAGGTCGAAGCCCTGAAACCGTCATTTTTTTCGTTCGAAGGTTCCGATTGGGTGGCCGCGTAGGTAGGATAACCCCGATATGAAAGCAGCGCGATGCTACGAGCTGCTTTTAATCCTTTGGCGCCTCCGTTGGGATGGTTGGCATAAAAAGTCCGATCGGCACTGATGGCAAGGCGTTGGCTTTCATTAAACGCGATGCCCCACGGCGAATGGACAGCGTTTGTTGCCAGGAGCACCAGTCGGTCAATCCGGTCGGGATCCAGGATCGCCCATTCCAAAGCTTGTTGACCGCCCAACGAGCCACCGATTGCCAATGCAATCTTTTTTATGCCCAGGTAGTCCGCAAGCAACCGGTGCGCATCCGCTAAGTCTCTGATGGAGAATTGAGGGAAAGATAAGTAATAGGGGTGTCCAGTGGCCGGATCGATACTCAGGGGATTCGTGCTTCCATACGGAGATCCGATGATATTTGCACAAATAATGAAATAATCGCCGGGATTAAAGAAATCGGTTGAGCCGAACAACCCTGGCCACCACTCGAAAACATCCGAATTGGCCGTTAGCGCATGGCATACCCATACTACATTATCTTTCCGTTCATTCAGTGTACCATAGGTATGGTAAGCGATTTCAAGATTACTGATCCGCTTTCCGTTTTCGAACCTGAAGGTTGGACAACTGAATGTTTGAATACTCATAATTTACTTGATTTTATCGAACGCCTGTTGCAAATCGGCTTTGATGTCGTCGACGTGTTCGATACCCACGGCTAATCGCAGCTCTCCCGGGAAAACGCCCGCACTTCGTTGCTCCGCTTCACTGAGCTGTTGATGCGTGGTTGCCGATGGGTGGATAATCAAGGTTTTGGTATCGCCCACATTCGCTAGATGGCTTACCAGTTCCAAGTTATCGATAAACGTGTTGGCTTTCTCGGCTTCGCCTTTTATTTTGAATGACAGTACGCTGCCGAATCCATTTTTGAGGTATTTTTGGGCGCGCGAATGATTCGGATGGTTTTTTAGTCCCGGATAGCTCACACGCTCGACCTGCGGATGGTTTTCGAGCCATTTGGCGATTTCCAAAGCGTTGTCTACATGCCGCTGCACACGCAGTGATAGCGTTTCCAAGCCCTGTAACAATAAAAAGGCATTAAAAGGTGATAAGGCCGGTCCGAAATCCCGGAGTCCTTCTACGCGGGCACGTATGATGAATTGGATATTCCCTAAGGGGCTGTCTACGCCAAATACGTCGCTGAAAACCAATCCGTGATAACCTTCGGACGGTTCACTGAATTGTTTGAATTTGCCATTACCCCAATTATAGTTGCCGCCATCGACGATGACGCCTGCAATGCTGTTTCCGTGTCCACCAATCCATTTTGTGGCGGCTTGTACGACCACGTTGGCACCGTGTTCGATGGGTTTGAAGAGATAACCCGCAGCGCCGAACGTATTGTCGACGATCAACGGTAGGTCGTGTTTCTTGGCCACTGCTGCAATTCGATCGAAATCAGGGATGGTATAGCTAGGGTTGCCAATGGTCTCGACGTAGATTGCTTTGGTCTTTTCGTCAATCAGTGCTTCAAAACTCTCGGGTTCGTCGTTTTGTGTAAACCGGGCCTCAATACCGAGACGTTTAAACGAAACTTTGAACTGGTTGTACGTTCCGCCATAGAGATTGGAACTGGTCACGAAATTTTCGCCGCTTTCAATGATGTTGGTCAGCGCAATGAATTGGGCGGATTGTCCCGATGCTACGGCTAGTCCGGCAACACCGCCTTCAAGTGCAGCCACACGTTTTTCAAAAACGTCGGTGGTAGGGTTCATGATGCGGGTATAAATATTTCCGAATTCCTTCAGGGCGAATAGATTGGCGCCGTGTTCCGCATTGTTAAATACAAAGGAAGTGGTTTGATAAATGGGAACTGCGCGAGCGCCGGTTGTTGGGTCAGCTACTTGCCCGGCGTGTACTTGCAGGGTCTCAAATTTTAGATTTTCGTTAGCCATGATTTATTTATTTTATAAAATGATTGAGATAGATTATTCTGTTAAGTGTTAGATTACGGGATGCTCGCGTACATAACCGCCATCGCGTGGCAAATTACTTACAGGTAGCAAGCGAGCGGTTTAGCAACAATCGCGCATGCCCATTGTTATACGGCACATTCGGTTGGCCCGGGAAAATGAGAAATGAAAATTGCTTGTCAAATACGTATTCATCGTCTTATAATTTATATGCTCCCAACCGACATTGATTGGGACAGGAATTGGCACCTTTTCCGCCGTTACAGATGGTTGCCAGTGGGTCACTGAGCCAGTCTCTCGCCACTTCTTTATAAACCAAGACCTTAAGAGGAATTGATTTGTGTGTGCCTAAACACACAACGGCTGCAAATATAGGCGGTGTGATTTGGTTGTGCAAAGTTTTTTTAATTTTTTTGTGAAGATGAGCATCACATTCAATACCGCAGCATTATTATTTCCGGCAATCAGTTTGATTATGTTGGCCTATACCAATCGGTTTCTTGCGTTGGCGGCGTTGGTCCGCAGCTTACACGCGAAATACCTTGAACACAATAAGAGCGGGGTTTTACACGGACAGATCAAGAATCTGCGCTTTCGGCTCAAACTGATCAGGCAAATGCAAGCCATGGGCGTATTAAGCTTCATTACCTGCATTGTCTGTATGTATTGTATCTACATGGGAGATCAATTTTTTACGGAGCTCACGTTTGCCTTAAGTTTGTTGTTCTTTGCTGCGTCTTTGGTCATCTCCTTGATCGAAATCCAGGTAAGTAACAAGGCGCTGGAATTGGAATTGGGGGATATGGAGGCAGGTAGAAAAGAAAAAAAGCGGCCTCCGATGGGAGGCCGCGAAATTTAAGTTTAGAGGGTGTTAGTTATCGTACAAATAAAAGCTCACGCAATTTCGGCAACGGCCATTGTCCGTCATCCACAATCTGTTCCAACTTATTGATGTGATAGCGGATCTTATCGAAGTATGGCTTCACATTTTCGTCGTAAGCGATCGCTTTTTCGCGGACATCTTCCAATACATTGGCCTTTTTGCGTTCCTGGCGCATGGCCTCAGCATCAATCAGGATGGTGTTGATGTGATTGGAAATCCGCTCAATAAGGTTGGATTGTGAACTGTAAGCTTCGGATTTGAGGCCCAGATCCTTTAGCCCTTTGACATTCGTGATCAAATCATTTTGATAGTGGAAAGCTGCGGGAGCAATCAGACTGTTCACGATTTCTCCAATAACGCGGGCTTCGATCTGGATTTTCTTGTAATAGCTTTCCAAAAGGATTTCGTGCCGCGCTTCACTTTCACGCCTGCTCAATATGGACAACCGTTCAAACAAATCCAGTGATTTTTCGCTGACGTATACATCGAGCGCTTTAGGCGTGGTCTTGATGTTGGAAAGGCCGCGTTTGTGTGCTTCTTCTTCCCACTCTTTGCTATATCCGTTTCCTTCAAAGCGGATGGCCTTGGATTCTTTGATGTATTTGCGCACGACATTCAGCAATGCCAGGTCTTTTTTCGTGCCTTTTTTGATCTGTTTGTCAACTTCCGACTTGAACTCGATCAGTTGATCAGCTACGATCGCGGTGAGTACCGTCATCGGGCTGGCGCTATTGGCGGACGAACCCACGGCCCGGAATTCAAATTTGTTGCCGGTAAACGCGAAAGGAGAGGTCCTATTGCGGTCGGTATTGTCCAGTTGCAATTCCGGTATTTTGGGGATACCGTGCCACAACATGGCTTCGTTTTTCACTTTTTTAGCCACCCTAGCTGTTTCAACTTCATCAAGTACGGCATTAAGCTGGCTTCCCAGGAAAATGGAGATAATGGCCGGCGGCGCTTCATTGGCACCCAGGCGATGGTCATTTGCCGCGCTGGCAATGGAAGCACGCAGCAAGTCCGCATGATCGTGCACCGCTTTGATGACATTGACGAAGAAGGTAAGGAACATCAGGTTGTTCTTCGGGGTTTTTCCCGGAGAAAGTAGGTTGATGCCCGTATTGGTAATCATCGACCAGTTGTTATGTTTACCCGAACCATTTATGTCGGCGTAAGGCTTCTCGTGAATCAGTACCTTGAATTTATGGCGGAGCGCTACCTGTTCCATCAAGTTGAGGAGCAACTGATTGTGGTCGATAGCCAGGTTAATTTCCTCGAACATCGGGGCGCATTCAAATTGCGAGGGAGCTACCTCGTTGTGGCGGGTTTTCAGCGGAATCCCCAATTTAAGTGCCTCTTGTTCCAGATCAACCATGAATGCCAGCACACGCTCCGGAATCGCTCCGAAATAATGGTCTTCCAGCTGTTGTCCTTTGGCAGACATGTGTCCAAACAGGGTGCGACCGGTCAGCTGTAAATCAGGTCTGGCATTAAACAACGCTAAATCGACGAGAAAATACTCCTGTTCGATACCCAACGAAGCGAAAACTTTGGTAACCGATTTGTCGAAGAAGTTGGCCACGTCTACGGCTGCCTTGTCCAAGGCATTAAGCGCTTTCAGCAGGGGAGCCTTGTAGTCGAGCGCCTCGCCGGTATAGGAAACGAAAATAGTAGGGATGCAAAGGGTCTTGCTGCCTCCGGTTTCGTATATGAACGCGGGTGAGGAGGGGTCCCAGCCGGTATATCCCCTTGCTTCAAACGTGTTACGGATACCGCCACTGGGAAAGCTAGAAGCATCCGGTTCCTGTTGAACCAATGCGCTGGCCGTAAATTTATCAATCGCTGACCCGTCAGGCAAAGGCTCAAAAAACGCATCGTGTTTTTCCGCCGTAGCACCGGTGAGTGGTTGAAACCAATGCGTGTAGTGAGTTACACCGTTTGTGATCGCCCAGCTTTTCATCGCTTGGGAAATGTGTTCAGCGAGGTCCAGACTGATTGCCTTTCCTTCATCGATCGTTTCCACCAATTCTGCATAGGCATTTTTCGGAAGGTATTCCTTCATCTTAGCAGTCGTGAACACATTTTTGCAATAGTAAGAAGAAGGCTTGATCGTTTCAGATGTTTTGTTGTTGTTTAATCGGGATATGGCAGTCTCGACTGCCTTGAATCTTAACTCTGACATTTAATTCTTGTTTATTTATTTGATGCGCTTTGTTGTTTTTTTAAATTCCGATCCAATATTCGAAAAAAAAAATGACATTTCATTATTTTTTTGATAAAAATGAAAATATTTTTTGTGTTTTATGAAAAATTCCGCCGTTTTGTTGGTTATTGTTGCGTTATTTCTAATAAAACATGCATATTTTTATGGTCGGTGCGCGACAATGTTGTGTTGAAATTAGTTTTCAAAGCCCCAATCAATACCCTTTAGGGTTGCAGGTACACCCTTTTCTATCCAAGGAGCTGCGGGTTTACCCTTGAGAAAATGATCAAAAAACTCCAATTCACGGCGTTGAATGTCTTTACGGTTTTGCCGTTGTACCAAATTGTGTGCCTCGCCATTGTAGTTGAGTAGCCAAACGGGTTTCTGTAACCGGCGCAATGCGGTAAACATTTCGATACCTTGATACCAGGGAACGGCACCGTCGGCATCGTTACTCATGATGGCCACCGGCGTGGTTACGTTGGGCAGGTGGAATAAAGGTGAGTTTTCGATATATAAAACCGGGTTCTCCCACAGTGTGGCGCCTATGCGGCTTTGGGTACGCTCATACTGGAACTGACGGTTCATGCCACTTGACCATCGAATGCCCCCATATGCTGACGTCATGTTGACAACCGGCGCGCCGGCCCAAGCTGCTGCATACATGTCGGTGCGGGTTATCAGGTGAGCCACTTGGTAGCCGCCCCAGCTTTGCCCTTGGAGACCCAGTTTCCCGCCATCTACCCACGGTTGTTTTTTTAGTTCTTCCATGCCCGAATTGACGTATTCTTCAGCTGATCGCCCGGGATGACCGATTTCATAGCGGATATCCGGAGCGAAAACGAGGTATCCATTGCTTACAAAGAAGCTGATGTTAAGGCGCGACGGCGTTGGCGTCGGCGGAATGTAGGTGTGTAGGCCGTCTGACAACCTTTCGTAGAAGTAGGCAATGACGGGATATTTTTTTCCGGGGTCAAAATCTTCTGGTTTGTATAGGATACCCTCGGCCGCGTATCCCCGCGGCGTCGTCCATTTCATCAGTTCGGCCGTTCCCCAGTTGTAATTTGCCTGCTGAGGGTTAAGGGTGCTCAATTTGGTTTCGCTTATAAAATCCGCCGACGCGTATAGGTCGGGAGCGCTTACGTAATTTTCTTTGGTATATACGTACTGCTCGCTTTCTGCAGCTTTTTGGATGGCACCAAAGCGGAAAGGTCCCATGACAATTTTCTTGGGGTCGCGATTATTGCGTCCGTTGGATATATACCAGCCGTTTTCCTTGGTGATATGACTAAATGCGGCCAAAACCAGGGGTTTGTTTCTGTCGATAATCGTGGGTTTTCCGCCTCGCCTTGAAGAACGCGCACCTTCAGGAAAATGAGTGTATCTAAAGGTAATTTGCTCGCTTCGGCCTACGCCGTTTGTAAGGATTCGGCGTTCGGTGCCGTCAGGACTAAATACCCAGATGTCATATTTGTCATTAATGAACACCTCTTCGTCCTCTTCACCCCAACCAGCAATGCCGTAACTGTTGGGCTCATCCGGCACGTCATTGTCTTCATCGGAGAAGCTGACGGGCAGATCAACGTTTAACCGTACGGTAGTGCCCGACCCGATGGTGTGATTATACCAGCTGCTATCCGATCGGCTATGCCAGATAACGTATTTGCCAGTCGGTGAAAGGCCGATAGCCCCCCGGATGCTATCCGCTATTTTTTTTCGGCTTCCGTCCGTTGTGGATACAATATATATATCCTGGAGCGATCCCGTCTGCCATTGCGTTTCGATGCGCCTGCCAACGTCGGTCGTACCCAATGCAAATTCGTTATCGGCATCATACGTCAACCGTACTTCAGGCACCTGTTCATCTGCCAGTGGAATGACTTTTCTTCCTTGCTTCGGATACGTAACAGCAAGGTAACTCCGGTTTTGCTCGTTCCGGAGATTGACCAATTGCTGGGTTTGGAGATAATCGTCTTTCCAATGCCAAATATCCACGTTGGCATGTTCAAATTCTACCAGGGTGGTGTCTTTTGTCGGCGGAATGGGGGCAATGCCAAAAAAGAGCTTTTCGCCGTTTTTGCTAAACCTCACATCACCATTACCACTTACATACCAATCGGGCGGTACACCCTCGGTGTGCGTGTCGGCGATGATGATGGCTGTATCTTGTGCGGGGACGTAATAATACAATTTAAATGCCTTCTGAAGGGATTTTTCGGGACTTTTATCTGCCGTAAACGCCAGCTGACCGGCAGATTCGTCAAATGCAATGTTTTTATAGACGCCTTTTCCGCGGCTGATGTGATGAGAGGCCTTGGTTGCCAGATCGTAGTAATACAGTCCGGCGTCTGCGCCCACACTATCTTTTTCCGCTGCATTGCGTACAAATACCAAAGCGGTTCCTTCTTTGTTGAAAAGGTAGGAGTCCACCCGCTCAAACGTGGTTTCTTCGCCGCTTGGCAGATGCCGTATATGCAACATGGATATTGCCTTTTTGTTCGACGGGTCGTTTCTATTGGTGCTATCGGTTTGCAGCGTGTCTCTGGGGGTTTGGATGCATTCGCTTAAATACGCGAGGTATTCACTCGGCTCTTCGGGAATCTGATACGATTTAACCTTTGGTATTTTAATGAGCGAATCGGTTTCCAGGGCAAATATCGCCAATGAGTCCTTGGGCATCTCCTCTGGTTTTTTCTTTTTGATGCGTGCTGTTCTCGTTTCGTGGAAAAAAGGTTTGATCAATGCGATGAGAAACCGCTGGTCTGCAGAGAAATCGGCCTGAAATCCCCGGTTGATTTTTCCTACCTGCTGATTGCGCGGTGTGGTGATAATCAATTCGGCGTCGCCTTCTTGCGGGGTTACCGTATAAAAAACGAAATTTCCGTCCGGGGAAATTCCGGATGAACCAATGCTTTGCCAGCTATCGTACACGCTGTGATCCAAAGGTTTTTTTTGTGCGTACGTGGCGTGGAAAGCCAATACTAACGGTATAAAAAAGACGGTGTTCCGTCTGATAAAAGAAAGTTGGATTTTCATGGTGCAATATTGGCACAATTCGCTGTAATTAGGCGTTGCTGTAATATTTTTTTTACAAGCTTGTCCAGCTGCTCGGCTATTTCGGCATTTTCACGTAACAAAGCTGTGGGTCACGTGTCAAAATCCCTGTTCCTGCGTTATATCACAATGAGGTTTCTTGTCCTGATTGCAAATAGTTTTATTTTTACGGGGAATCTTGGATTTAAATGAAATTGCACGTGGCGTCTATATTAAGTGTAAAGGAAGTTGGTAAAACCTATGAAAGCGCAGGTAAATCTTTAACCGTTTTGCAACGTATTAGTTTTGACGTCGAGGCGGCTTCAACCGTATCGATTGTAGGGCCCTCCGGAAGCGGAAAGACAACACTGTTAGGGTTATGTGCGGGGCTGGACCGTGTAAGCGAGGGAAGTATCGTATTAAACGGGATCTGTTTAGATGAACTTGGCGAAGACGACCGGGCGGCGGTCCGAAATCAGTACGTAGGTTTTGTTTTCCAGAATTTTCAGTTGTTGCCCACGCTGACCGCCCTGGAAAACGTAATGGTGCCCCTTGAACTGCGCGGCGACTCCGGCAGTCGAAGCCGGGCATTGGAACTGCTGGATAAAGTCGGCTTGGCCGATCGGAGTCACCACTATCCCTTGCAAATGTCGGGAGGCGAACAGCAACGGGTTTCGATAGCCAGGGCCTTCTCCAATTCGCCCAGGATTTTATTTGCTGATGAACCGACAGGAAACCTGGATGCAGAGACCAGCGATACGATCGAACGCCTGTTGTTCAACCTCAATACAGATATGGGAACCACGCTGGTGCTGGTGACGCACGATATGGAATTGGCATTCAAGACCCAGCGTGTCATTCGTATGAAAGGCGGCGCCGTGATTTCGGATGAGGCAACGAAACCTAGTGCATTGTAAGATGGCAGTCACCTCACCGCGTAATAGATTGGCCATCTCCTGGATAGTGCGTATGGCATGGCGGGACAGCCGCAGAAGCCGTTCACGGTTGTTTTTGTTTGTTTCATCGATTGTCATCGGCATCGCTGCGTTGGTGGCGATTTATGCGTTGGGCGATAACCTCGAAAAAGATATCGACAACCAGGCGGCCTCGCTTGTGGGAGCTGATCTCGTGATCGACAGTAATCACCCGCTGGAGAAAGAAGAGCAACGGCTTATCGATTCGGTCAGAGGTTTAAGCAAGGGACACTCCGAAGAGCGGAGCTTCGCCTCCATGGTGCTGTTTGTTAAAAATGGCGGTACCCGCTTGGTGCAGGTAAGGGCTTTGGGGGGTGACTTTCCCTATTACGGAAAACTGGAAACTGTGCCGGAATCGGCAGGCACCAGTTTCAGAGACCGCCGGCAGGCATTGGTCGACAAAACACTCATGCTGCAATTTGGCGCGGAAGTGGGCGATTCCGTAAAAGTAGGTGAAGTCATGTTCGAGATCGCCGGTCGCTTGGACCAATCTCCGGGCCAAAGTGGGATTTCTACGGCGGTAGCACCGGCTGTATTCATTCCATTGACGTATCTGGATGCTACCGGACTTAGTCAGAAGGGCAGCCGGATTAATTACCATTACTATTTCCATTTGGCCGATGGAACGAATGCTGACGCGCTTGCCAAAGGTCTGGATTCATTGCTTGAAGTGCACCGGATGGGGTATGATACGATCGCTTCACGTAAACAAGACACCGGAAGGTCATTTTCCGATTTGAATAAGTTTCTGTCGTTGGTGGGCTTCGTGGCCCTGTTGCTCGGATGTATCGGCGTTTCCAGCGCCATCCATATCTACATCAAGGAAAAGCTGAGCAGTATTGCCATTCTTCGTTGTCTGGGAGCCAGCTCACGGCAAGCATTTTTGATTTTTCTTGTACAGGTGATCGGTGTGGGATTGGTCGGTTCGGTAATCGGGGCGATGCTTGGAACCCTTATCCAACAGGTGTTGCCGCTGATTTTCAAAGATTTTGTTCCCGTTGATATCAGCAGCGACCTGTCCTGGCCTGCCATCTTGCAAGGTATCGGTTTGGGGGTTTGGATATCCGTCCTGTTCGCCTTGCTGCCGTTGATCGGCATCCGGAATATTGCACCCCTGAATACACTGCGGCTATCGTTAACTACCCAAAATCCGATTAAGGATAGGTTGAGCTGGATTGTCTACGGCCTGATTGGCTTGTTTATCTTCGGCTATGCATATTTGCAGTTGAGCGGTTTTTTGCAGACCCTCGTTTTTACGACCGGTGTTGCCTTGGCATTTGCCGTATTGTTCGCGACGGCAAATCTATTGATTTGGTTGGTTAGACGCTTTTTTCCGGTGTCCTGGAGTTATTTGTGGAGACAGGGGCTTTCCAATTTATTCCGTCCCCATAACCAAACCGTGATCTTGGTAATTTCGATCGGGCTTGGCACGGCTTTCATTGCGACGTTATTATTGGTTCAGGAAATGCTTATCGCACGCGTTTCTTTGTCTGCAAGTGACAACCAGCCTAATATGGTACTTTTCGACATCCAGTCATCTCAAAAGCAGGCTATATCCCAATTGGTTAAGAGCCAGGATCTCCCTGTGATGGATGAAGTGCCGATTGTCACCGTGCAACTGGAAGCGATCAATGGGATTACCGCAGATCAGGCACGGGCCGATAGTACCCTTCAGGTGTCGAGACGCGCTTTAGGAGGCGAGTTGCGAACTACCTACCGTGCGAGGTTGAGCGACTCGGAAAAGGTCACCTCCGGTAAATGGATCGGCAACACCGTTCCTGGAGACACTGCACGCGTATCATTGGAAGAAGGATATGCCAACCGGATCCGTGTATCTATCGGGGACACGCTTTTGTTTAATGTACAGGGCGTCAGAATACCCACTATTGTGGGCAGTTTGCGAGAGGTGGACTGGAATCGGGTGCAGACGAATTTCCGGTTGATCTTTCCGATGGGGGTGATTGACCATGCTCCCCAATTCCATGTACTGATGACACGTGTTCCAGACGAGTTGGTATCCGCCCGGCTGCAGCAAGCTGTTGTGAGGCAATTTCCCAATGTATCTATCATCGACCTGGGACTGATCTTATCGGTATTGGACAAGATTTTGGATAAAATTGGTTTTGTGGTCCGCTTTATGGGAGGGTTCAGTATAATCACAGGCTTTGTCGTGCTGGTCGCCTCGGTGATGATCAGTAAGTATCAGCGAATCAAGGAAAGCGTTCTTCTTCGCACCATGGGCGCATCGAGAAAGCAGATTTTAGCGATCACCGCACTCGAATATTTCTTTTTGGGGTTGCTGGCAGCATTCGCCGGGGTATTGCTGGCCTTGGTCGGCGGCTGGGCGCTGGCTGTTTTCAGCTTTGAGGTACCCTTCGTGCCGAACTTGCTTGCAATGGGGCTGTTGATCCTAAGCATTACGGCAATCACGGTTGTCGTTGGCCTTTTGAATAGCCGGGGCATCACCCTGCGCCCGCCTCTTGAAATCCTGCGTAAAGATGTATGAGCGTAGGTTACTTCAGCATGTATTTTAAAATCGCCAGCGCAACCGAATCCACGGGTTCTGCCGTGTTGGACAGCACAACAATGGCCATTTTTCTGTCCGGAGTTAGAGCAAGGTAACTGCTGCTTCCGAACGTGCCGCCATTGTGCCAATAGATGAGTTCGTCTCCGACTACGTTCATGTGCCAAGCCAGTCCGATGTCCGTATCCGGGGGATTGAAATACGTGAACTGGCGTGTGAGTGCCAGCGCATGTTCCAAATCGGTTTCAGGCATTTTAAAATGCGCCTTGGCATATAACAGTAAATCGGATACGGTCGACTTCAATGATCCGTGCGCGGTAAACGCATCAAATGTCCATAAAGGTGTCTCTGCACCTTTTTCATTATACCCCTTTGCTACATACTGGCTGTCAGGATTCGGATGTTCCGTCGTATTTTTCAATCCCAAGGGCTGACAAATGATTTCCTTTACCATCTCGTCGTATGGCTTTCCATAGACGGTTGAAAGGATATCGCCCAATATGCCAAAACCAAGGTTGCTGTATTGATACAGGGAATCCGGCGGAATCTCCGCTTTATAGGATTTCAGGTAGGTGTATAAGTGTTCTTTTGTGTAACCGTGGTACGGGTCTAGGGAATTGCTAGCCGCCGATGCTTCGATGTTATCAGGCATTCGCGGGAGGCCGGAAGTGTGATTGGCCAATTGCATCAGGGTAATCCGTTGCAGATCGGGGTTTGCAGCAACCGAATCGGGCAGATACTTGGTAATCGGATCATCCAGACTTACTTGCTGGAGCTGCGTAAAATAGGCAAGTAAAGTCGCGGTGAAGGTTTTGCTGACAGAGCCGATTTCAAACAATGTATTTTCGTCGGGAAGCTGTTTGTTTCCGGTCTCGGTTTCCCCATAGTAAAAGCCGCTGGTTTTGCCTGCGTTGATAATACCGATGGCCAGTGCATGGGTATGGCCTTTGCGGCTGTAGCTTAATGCTACCGAATCTACGTACCGATCGAATTTGGATGCCGACGTGTTACCGGATTCGGTGGGGGGCGTTTTCTCAGGAGCCGGATCGCCCGCATAGGGCTGAAAAAGAAAGACATCGATCTTGTTGAGGCTGTCCAACCCCAAAACCAATTGCAGGGGGGTGCTGATGAAATTCAACTTGTAAATGCCCGTGCCTTTCTCGTAGTTTTTTAATTCAGCCGACTGAATCTGTCCCAACGGATAAAGTTGTTGGGACATAACCGTTTGGAACGCCTGCAGGGAAAGGGATTGCTTGAATTTCGGACTGCCCAACGCATAAATCGAATCAGTCTCCTGTTGATTGAAATGGTACTCGATTTTATTAAATATCGCCTGATTGATCCTTCGGGGAGTATCCGCCTCTTGTGCAAACGCCGATGATAATAAAAACAATGAACTTAATAAGACACAGGTGGTTCTGATCATGATTCCAAACATCTGGCAAAATTAACGAAACGTATTTACATTCCCAGCAATTGTTTCAGACGGGTATAGCCGTTTTTGCTTACGTTTACTTTTTTGCCATCGGATAGGACCGCAATGTGTCCCTCTTTTTCATGGGGTTCCAGCCGGATAATGTGGTCAATTTTGACAATAAATGAACGGTGAACGCGAACGAATTGGAGGGGGTCCAACTGCTCCTCAAAGGAAGCCATGGTTCTGTTCTTCAAAAATGTGCCCTCATCGGTGTGGATTTTCACATAGTCGTCATCCGCTTCGAGGCAAATCATGCTGGCTGTCGGAATGATTTTGATTTTGGTGCCGGTCTTAACCACAATGCGCTCAAGTTTGCCCGGCGTATGGCTTACGTCGTCGATTAGCTTTCGCGTGTTTTCCCTGTCCGTCGTGAGCTGGCGGGCGTCGAGAAATTTCGCAACGGCCTGATCAAAGCGGGCTTTGGTAATAGGTTTCAGTAAGTAGTCGACCGCATGCTGTTCAAACGCTCGTATTGCATGGTCGTCAAAAGCGGTGGTGAAAATGACAGCCGGTTGTTTGTCAATGATTTCCAGCATTTCAAAGCCGTTGATTTTCGGCATCTGGATATCCAGGAATATCAAATCCGGCTGGTGTTGCATAATCGCCTTGGCACCTTCAAAACCATCGTTGCATTCGGCTACCACGGCTATTTGCGGATAACTTTCAAGGTACTCAGCCACCATGCTCCGTGCCAAAGGTTCATCATCTATCAACACCGCTTTAATCATAATTGGGGAATCTTGATTATGCTGGTAAAGATATGCGTTGTAGCGTGAGTTTCCAACAAATCTGTCCGTCCAAACAATAAATATAAGCGGCGCTCCACACCGCGAAGTCCGAATCCAGTACCTCTCCGTGGTTTATTGCTTTGGCTATCGTACGGATTTTCGATTTGTATTTCCAACATGTGATTGTTGCAAGAGCAAGCGACCTCGATGGTCACACGTTCCGTCGTATCATACAAGCCATATTTGATGGCATTTTCCACCAGCGGTTGCATAATCATCGCGGGTAAGGTCTTCGTCAAGCACTCCTCGTCATAGGTTACCAACGTTTCCAGCCGATGTCCGAAACGTACTTTTTCGATGGATAGATACAGTTGGAGGTGCTCTAACTCGTCTTTCAGGGCGATTAACTGTTGGTCGTCCTTTCGTAGCGTACCCCGTAAAAAATCCGACAGTTGAAAGGTCATGTTTCGGGCTTCCTCAGGTTTACGGCCAATGAGGGCAATAATGGAATTAAGGCTGTTGAAGAGAAAATGAGGTTGCAGCTGCTGTCGCAGGTTGTAAAGCTCTGCTTCACGTGCAAGGCGTTCTGCGTCAGCTTTCCGCTGCTCGTTTTCCTTGTATTCCTGCTGGATGTTCCAGAGAATATTGATGATAGCGATCCAGGCAATGAGCAATGCATTAATAAAAAAACGCAGTGGCAATGACAAGTCTATCTGACCGAGGTAATTTTTGTCAGGAATGATGAATTGTAATATCCAGCGATCCAGGGATACGCTGATTGCAGCCAAAACAAGTCCCCAGATGACAATGTAAAAATAACCTTTTCGGCGGGGAAGGTAGTGATTCAGGGCATTGGCGATGACGTAGCAGCAAAGTGAGGTCAACGTCGCACTTACCAGACTGTCGTTCAGCGCCAGGTTAAAGTCAACTTCAAACCACCAGAGCAGTGCCGTTTGAATGAACGCATAGATCATCCAGATGATAAAACAGCTGATGTTAATCAGTCGTTGTCTGGATGAGATATAGGGGATACTGCTCACGTATATCGATTAAATGCTTTTGATGGTAATTCCTCCAAATAACGAAGTACCCTTTATATAAACCACCTTTTGTTCATCCTGAGGGATGCCTTGCGTAAAGCGTTTATCATCCACTTCGCCGAATACCGATACCACGTCGGAATGGATTTTCCAGTGCGACGGTACGATGATTTTTATTCCGGCGAAAATCTGGAACACATCAATGATCACGGGTTGTTGGATATCCGCTTGGATCAGGTTGATGTCGGTACCTCCGCAGATATTTACCACTTCCCCTCCCTGAAAGCGTTTGGTAATAATGGTCTTTTTTACATCGCCGAAAATCGAAGTAGACCTCAGGTAGTCTTCGCTTGAAAAGGTGTTTGTAAATTCTTCGGATGCTTCGGTCTCGTTAAACGCGGAAGCCCCGCCGGGGGCAGGGCTATCGGTTGGTTCATTTACCACACGTTTGTCCCATTCGTAATCGCCCGAATAGGAACGATTGCGATAGCGCTGTCGGCGATCCGGTCTTGGCGAGATCGGACCGGAGCGCCCCCTGCCCAACAATAGCCACAAGCCAATGCCAATGATTATAGCAGGCCACAGGATCGGACCTATGGAAAAACCGGTAAGATTCCTTAACAGAAAGAAGGCCCCGATTCCCAACAATATATAGGAGGCTGGGTTCCTGAAGTTTGAATTGCCACCAATGATGAGGCCGACGGCAATGAGTATCGACGGCCACATATTGCCCCAATTGAATAGCCAGTCGGGAAAGAGCCAATCAAGTCCCAGTTTTCCCGCAAGCAGTATGGTGCCAATGCATACGATAATGATTCCGGCCCACATTCTGCCTGCATTGGAGCTATAGCGTGTTGGGCGATGTTGCGTATTCATTCTAGTTGGTTAAAATCTTTTTACGTTAAAAATTACTTGTTCAAAGGTATATCGATTCCATGCGTTCTGCAAGCATCATTAGGTGATCGACGGCTTTTTCTCGGTAAATTGCCGATTTATTTCGGTGAAAATATGCCAAAAAATATTTTTTACAATTTAAGGGAAAGATTTGCATTAATGAACTAAATTCTTTTATATTTATCCCGATTCTGACAACAAGAAATAAAAAGCTTAACAATGGGAGATTTTGACAACAAAGAGCGTGAGGAGGTTTTTTCAAAAAAGGTAAGGGCAGGTAAGCGCACTTATTTTTTCGATGTAAAGGCGACGCGATCCAATGATTATTACATCACGGTCACGGAAAGCAAAAAGCGGTTTGAGGACGGCGTGTTTATCAAACATAAAATATTCCTGTATAAAGAGGATTTTGAAAAATTCGCGGAAGGGCTGAATGAAGTCGTTGATTATATCAAGGCCCATCAGGAAGTAGTTGAAAAACGCTACGAACCCGGTTATGAAAGTAACGGTGTTGAGGTGGCTGAGGATATCGATTCCAAAGATGACTTTTCTTATTAACCAATAAGCAACAATCTTGTAGAAGAGCCTTGCATCCATGTGAGGCTTTTTTAGTATCCATCAAATTTTACGATTATGCGTTGGAAAGGTGGCAGACAAAGCGACAATTTTGAGGATCGGCGGGGAATGTCTTCCGGAGGTAAACTTGCATTGGGAGGCGTCGGTGGTGTTATTGTGTTGATTATCGGGCTATTGCTTGGTGGGGATCCCCAGCAGATGCTGGAACAATTGCAGACCACGGGTACGCAGACCTCGGAGGTGCCGGTTGAGATTAGCGCTGAAGAAAGGGAGCTGACCGAGTTGGTTCGGGTAGTTCATGCCAGCACAGAAGACGTATGGCAGACTATTTTCCGTTCCCAAGGCCGGGAATTCCGTTCGAATACGCTGGTGTTGTATCGCGACCAGACGCCCACGGATGGATGCGGTATGGGCGCTTCTGCCTACGGTCCGTTTTATTGTCCTGCCGATGAGAAAGTGTATATTGATCTTAGTTTCAATGATGAATTGCGGAATCGCTTCGGCGCGACGGGTGAATTCGCGATGGCCTATGTGTTGGCGCACGAAGTGGGGCATCACGTTCAGAAGTTAACCGGGGCAATGGATAAAGTAAATGCGGCGCGGCAGCGCCTCAGCGAGGTTCAATATAACAAGTTGCAGGTGATGTTGGAACTGCAGGCCGACTTTTATGCAGGCGTGTGGGCGCATCATTCCAATAAAAATTCGGACGTTTACCTGGAGTATAACGACATCCGGGAGGGGATGGAAGCTGCTGCGGCCGTTGGTGATGATCGCTTGCAGATGCAGTCGCAGGGGCATGTCGTGCCGGAAGCCTTTACCCACGGTACTTCTGAGCAGCGGGCTTATTGGTTCAAAAAAGGATTTGATACGGGCGATATGCAACAGGGGGATACGTTCAGCGACCCGAGTCTGCAATAAGCTGAATAAGGACCGGACTATTTTATTGCACTAACAAGTTGCACCCTCTGATATCACTTTGATCAAAGCGACCCAATACTTCGAAATGCCCGTCGGAATATGTCTTCCCTAAATCTTGCGTGGCAATGAAGGAACAGGAATGGATGTTAGCCAGGTCTATGACATTGATGCCGCCTGTACGGCCGTCCGGAAGGACGTTAAATGGGTCGTTTGTATCCCGGATGACGACCTTCATCCAAGGTGGGCAACGGAATAAACCCTTTCCGGTTGAATAGGCTTGGGATAACAATTCGGTCATTCCGTATTCGGAATGTATTGCATTGACCTTAAATCCATCGCGAAGCCGGTCGTGTACTTCCTCCCGGATCATCTCCCGCCGGCGACCCTTCATGCCTCCCGTTTCCATGACCACCAGCTCCGGAAAGTCGGCCCGGTAATTTTCCACGAAATCCAACAGCGCATAGGTAACGCCGACCAGCAACGTTTTACCGCCGGTTGCTTTCAGGTGTTGTAAACGATCAAATAGCTCTTGGTGGTTGTACAGGAAGTAGCCGCTTAACGGATTCCTGCTTTCGCGGATTAAGTCATCTACCATGTAGATAAGCGACGACCCTTCCCGCTCGACGTAGGAGGGAAGAAGTGCCAGAATGGTCCAGTCCGTTGGAGCGCCGTAAAACTGTTCGAAGGCCGTACGGAAGCTTTTTTCATAGATGCCTACATCCGCCACATGGTGTTTGCTTTGTACGCTGCCCGTGGTGCCTGAACTACTGAAGGTTAACTCCGGTTCCTGAGCTACCGATACGATGCGGTGCTGCTTGAAGAATTCAATAGGCAGAAAGGGGATAGCTTCCGGCTGTTTTACAGTATCCGGATCTATACCCAACAAAGCAAGGTATTTGGCATATACCGCACAATGGTGGGATTGATACCCGAAGATTTCCAGGCAGCTGCTGTCAAATTCCTGCGGTGAAGCGATGGAAAATATACGGTCTGCCGATACCATTTTCCTGAATCGCTATAACATTCCGCCACACACGGAAAGAACTTGTCCGTTGATGTACGAAGCGAGGTCAGAGGCGAGAAACAGGCAGGCGTTGGCGACGTCTTCGGTTTCTCCGGCCCGTTTCAGCGGGATGTTTTGCTCCCAGCCTTCCACGACTTTCGGGTCCAGGACTTCGGTCATTTCCGTTCGTATAAATCCGGGTGCAATGACATTCGTACGGATGTTGCGCGATCCCAACTCTTTGGCAATCGATTTGGAAAAACCGATGATACCGGCTTTCGAGGCGGCATAGTTGGCTTGTCCGGCGTTTCCCTGTACGCCAACTACCGAACTCATGTTGATGAACACACCTTTGCGGTTTTTCATCATGATCTTAGAAGCGGCTTTCGTGACGTTGAAAACCGATTTTAAGTTTATGTCGAGTACGTCGTCCCACTGGTCTTCCGTCATCCGAAGCAGGAGGCCGTCCTTGGTAATCCCGGCATTATTGACCACCGCGTCAAGGGTGCCAAATTCGGAAACGATATCATTGACTAATTTTTCGGCTTCGTCAAAAACGGATGCGTCCGAACGGTAGCCTTTTATTTTCGTGCCATGAACCTGGAGTTCCCTTTCAAGGGCTTCTCCTTTCTCTACAGATGACAGGTAGGTAAATGCTACATTTGCACCGTGCATGGCAAATGTTTCCGCTATTTTCCGGCCAATTCCTTTGGATGCACCGGTAATTAGTGCTGTTTTTCCTTCGAGTAGTTTCATTCGTTATACTGTCTATATGCTATTACAAGGTATGAGCGCAAACTTAGAAAAAAATAACGACCTGTCACTGCAATTTAAATTATTGTAATAATTAACCGACATTGTTGTTAAGCTGCAAATTATTTGCGTCCTTAGCTTCGTTACAACGACGACAAACGATGAATGACGAGTTTTTTAGTCAGCTTTACCGTAAGCAACAAGAAATCAACGATGTGCCGCCTAATGGGGTGATCGCAGGCTGGGCACTGGGCTTACTGGATTTACTGTTTCCCGAACGCCAAACGCATCCCGACCGGACCGTTGAACAATTGAAGACTCAATTTTCCCAGTCTGAAAAGGAACTGGTGGGTATTTTAAATCGAACCAAGGCCTGTGAAGATTGCAACAACGGCTTGGTTGTGACGCAATTTTATGGATCGCTGCCTGAACTGCAGCGGATGATGTATACAGATGCATCGGCGATTTATGAGGGTGATCCAGCAGCAACCAGTCAGTTTGAGGTGATCCGTACCTATCCGGGATTTTTAGCCATTGCGCTCTATCGCCTTGCACATCAGCTTATGGTGTTGGATGTGCCGCTTCTTCCGCGCATCCTGACGGAATATGGCCATTCGCAGACGGGTATCGACATTCATCCCGCGGCGCAGATTGGCGAACATTTTTGTATTGATCACGGCACAGGCGTGGTGATCGGAGAAACGGCAGTAATTGGTAATCAGGTAAAAATTTACCAGGGCGTCACGTTGGGAGCAATGAGCGTTGAAAAGTTCCTGGCGAATACGAGACGGCATCCCACGATACAGGACCGGGTGGTAATCTACGCTGGAGCGACCATCTTAGGCGGTGATACGGTCGTCGGACACGATAGCGTAGTTGGCGGTAACGTATGGCTTACATCCAGCATCCCACCGTATACTACCGTTTATCATCAGTCTACCGTAAAAATTGTTGATTCAAAAGCAACTCATTAGGTAATGCAGACGCTGATCGATTGCGTGGGTAACACGCCCCTCGTTGAAATAAAGAAACTGAATCCGAATCCCCGGGTCCGGATGTATGTAAAGCTGGAAGGAAATAACCCGGGCGGAAGCGTGAAAGACCGGGCAGCACTCAATATGATCCGCAGTGCGATGGACCGCGGTGATATTAAACCCGGAATGCGGCTAATCGAGGCCACCAGCGGGAATACCGGCATCGCGCTCGCGATGATTGCCAGTATTTACGGCCTTGAAATCGAATTGGTGATGCCGGCTAATTCCACCCGTGAGCGGACATTGACCATGGAAGCCTTCGGAGCGAAAGTTACGCTATTGGAATCTATTGAAGCGTGCCGGGACTACGCCGAAGAGAAGGGAAGCCGAGGCGATTACTTTATCTTGAATCAGTTTGCTAACCCCGATAATTACCTTGCGCATTACAAGACAACCGGCCCCGAAATCTGGCGGGATACAGACGGACAAATCACGCATTTTGTAAGTGCCATGGGAACTACGGGCAGCATCATGGGTAACTCCATGTATTTTAAGGAGCAAAATCCGGCCGTACAGATTGTGGGCTGCCAGCCTACGGAAGAGTCTTCGATACCGGGTATCCGGCGTTGGCCCACGGAATACCTGCCCAAGATTTATGACCCGCAACGGGTGGACCGGGTGATGGATGTTTCCCAATCGGAAGCCGTCGAAATGACCAGGCAACTAGCCAGGCAGGAGGGGATATTTGTGGGAATGAGCAGCGGCGGGGCCATGGCGTGTGCAAGCCGGTTGGCGAGCGAGCTGGAAGAAGGCGTGATCGTATTTATTGCATGCGATCGGGGCGATCGGTATTTATCCAGCGATTTGTTCGGTTAACTTCAGGATCCGAATTTATTCCGCAACGCAGCCAGCTTTGAAGCCATGTCGTTTTCCTCCCGTCTCGGAGGTTTTGTTTTTCCGCTCTCGCGGTTGCCTGCCTTTCGGTTTCCCGTCTTTCGGTTTTCGGGTCTTTCGGATTTCCTGCCCTCGAAACCTCCCGTCTCTTTCATCGAAAGGCTGATCCGGTTGCGCTTTTCATCGACTTCAATCACGGTTACCATCACCTTTTGCTGGACTTTCACCACTTCATTCGGATCTTTTACATAGCGGTTGGCTAATTGGCTCAGGTGTACCAAACCATCTTGATGTACACCGATATCGACAAAAGCACCAAAGTTGGTAATGTTGGTAACGATACCCGGAAGCTTCATGCCCAGGCGTAGATCGCTGATGGTATTGACACCGTCCGTAAATGAAAATTGCTCAAACTGTTCACGCGGATCCCGTCCCGGTTTAGCCAATTCGGAAAGGATATCCCGTAGGGTGGGCATTCCGACAGCCTCGTTCACATATTTCTTTAGATCGATTTGACTGCGGAGTTTTTCTTCCTGCAAAAGATCGATAACCCGGCAACCAAGGTCGGCTGCCATCTGTTCGACCAAAGGGTACCGTTCGGGGTGTACCGCACTGGCATCGAGCGGATTCTCGGAATTCCGTATGCGAAGGAATCCCGCAGCTTGTTCGAAGACTTTTTCACCCAAGCGGGGCACATTTTTCAGTGATTCCCGATTCCGGAAGGCGCCATGGGTATTCCGGAAATTAACAATTTGCTGGGCCAATGAAGGGCCTAAACCCGAAACGTACGATAGGATTTGCTTCGATGCTGTATTAAGTTCTACTCCCACTGCATTGACGCAGCTGACGACCGTGTCGTCCAGAGCGGTCTGGAGTTTCGTTTGATCGACATCGTGTTGGTATTGCCCTACACCGATGGATTTCGGATCGATTTTGACGAGCTCGGCCAGTGGATCCACCAGCCGACGGCCGATGGATACCGCTCCGCGGACCGTTACATCGTGGTCAGGGAACTCATCGCGTGCCACTTCGGAGGCTGAATAAATGGAGGCACCGCTTTCATTGACCATGACGATGACCACCCCCGGAAGGGCGAGCCTTCGGATAAAGTCTTCCGTTTCACGACCAGCGGTACCGTTGCCGATAGCGATGGCCTGTATGCGGTGCTTCTCAGTAAGATAGCGGACGGTCTTTGCCGCTTCTTCCGCTTTCGCCGCACCTGTATGGGGGAAGATGGCCGTATGCTCAAGCAGTGCGCCCTGTTCGTCAAGGCAGACCGTTTTGCAGCCCGTGCGGAATCCGGGATCGATGGCCATTACCCGCTTTTGACCCAATGGGGCCGCAAGTAGCAACTGCCGGGCATTTTCGGCAAAAACCCGGATCGCTTCGTCATCTGCACGTTGACGCGTTAGCATCCGTATTTCAGTTTCCATCGACGGTTTAAGCAGCCTTTTATAGCCGTCGAGCATGGCGATACGTACCTGGGCACTTGCTTCACCAGCACCTTTTACGTACGTGTTATCCAATAGGGGAAGTACCTCGCTCTCCGGTACGTCGATATCGAGGTAAAGCATTTCTTCTTTCTCGCCACGGCGCATGGCCAGTACCCGGTGGGAGGGAGCAGTCTTCAAGGGCTCAGACCACTCGTAATAATCCGTGTATTTAACGGCTTCCTCTTCTTTACCCGGGACCACGCGGGATACGAATTGCCCCTTTTCCAGAAAGGTCTGCCGGACCTGTGCCCGGATGCTGGCATCTTCGGCAATGGTTTCTGCAATGATGTCACGTGCCCCGGCTAGCGCGTCTTCCACATCTTGTATGCCTTTGTCGGGGTCAACGAAGTTTTGAGCCGCATCGATAATATCTGTACGATCCTGTAGAAGGATAAGTTGTGCCAGTGGTTCCAGCCCTTTTTCACGAGCGATGCTTGCCCGGGTTTTTCGCTTTGGTTTATAGGGCAAATAGATGTCCTCCAGGGTTGCCATTGTTTCGGCGGCCTTTACCTGCTGTTCCAATTCGGAAGTCAGTTTTCCCTGATCGGCCAACGATTTAAGGATGCTTTCCCTGCGCTTGTCCAATTCCTGCAATTGTTGCGCACGGTCCCGTATTTGAGCAACCTGTACTTCATCGAGGCTACCGGTCATCTCTTTGCGATAACGCGCGATGAACGGGATGGTGGCACCTTCTGCAAAAAGTGCCAAAACAATACTTACCTGTCGCTCGGACAAAGCAAGTTCACTGGAGATACGAATTTCGTGGGTCACGCGTTTTTCTCGTCACTTACCGGATGTTGCGGATCTACTTGCGGAGTTGTTTTTGGGGTGCTGTCCATACCACCGGCATCCGAGGTGTTTTCGGTGGTGCCGTATTGGTCGTCGTGGTAATAGGGACCTTCGCTGCCATAGTAGTCTGGCTCACGCCCCGGATTATGTTCATACGTACCGGCAGGAGCGGAAGAATTGGTTTGATTTAGTTTCTTTGGCTCTTCGTCCTGTACGATAACGTCTTTTACTTCTATATCTTTTTCGAAATTATTAATCTGATCACTGATATCCCGTTTGATGCTTTCTGATGCGTCTTTAAACTCGCGTATACCACGGCCCAGCCCCCTTGCTAATTCCGGTAGTTTTTTACCTCCGAACAGCAGCAGAGCCACAAATACGATCAGCATCATTTCGCTGGTTCCAATGTTCATGAAGGCCAATACTGTACTCAACATAACACAATCTCAATTTTAATCACAGCTAAGGTAGGGGTAAATTTTGTGATATCCATAAGTTGTGAGAAAAAAAGCGAAACCAAAATCGTGTTTTAGCGCCGAACCGGCCTTTTCTTTTTCATTTTGTTGAGCCAGATCAGCGTACCGGTAATGGGTAGCGACGTGGCTATCAAGCAGGCTAAAAAGTAGATAAGCTTTGTGAACTGGCCGTAAATATTGCCTATGTGCAATGCCTTTATGGAGCTGGCCACGCGTTCGTTAAATGGCTTGTCGCGAAAAATCTCCACTTCCTTCACGTTTGCCGTTGAGGTCTCCATGGTTACCTGGTCACCGGCTGCCGGAGCGAAAAATCCGACGCGGTTTTTGCTGACGGATAGGGGAGCCTGTGCATCTTTGGGCAATGTCACCCGGTAATCGCCCTCATACGGCAGTACTTCATCAACAGCTGCTAAGTACCTTGCAAACGGTAGTAAGGATAAGTCAGCCGCGGTTTCCTTGTTGTCGGCGCTTCCAGTCTCGTTTTGGCCTTGCTTTCCGTTTTTACTACCGTGCCTTTCCGCGTTTGCCGGGGCGGGAGCCCCTCCGCCATGCCCGCTTCCGCCACGTCCGGCGGGTTGTTCCTTGTAAGTGCCCAGGGCTTTTTGCAAACCCGTACGGTACCAAGGGAAGGACCATTGGGGGCCGGTTATGCCCATTACGAATAAGAAAATGAGGGAATAGAAGGCCAGCGTATTGTGGAGGTCGTGGTTGATCCGTTTCCAACCCGCACTCCATTTAATAGTCAGCCCTTGCCGCCAGGTCCGTAATTTCTGGGGAAACCAGATGATCAGACCCGTAAGGACGCCGAGCGTAAACAAAATGGTTGCGGTACCCGAAATATAGCTGCCCAGTTGCCGGTTGGGCAAATCGCCGATCAGCGGTTCTTCAATGTTATCCAACAGGAGCCAGCGGTGCAGACTGAACATGGTTTGCATAAAATCGCCCGTTCTGGTTGTTTCTTTGGAGGTTCCGGTGATGTCTCCGGTATACGGATTGACGTAGTATGTCGTGCCAAATCGGCTGTTATCTCCCTCAACGCGTGCGGTGAACTGGTAAGTGCGTGCGGGGTTGGCCGCTATGCTGACGGCGGTGACCGTACCGCCGGATTCGCTGGTTATTTTTGGAATCAGCGAATCTACCGGGATCCGCGTTCCGTTTGCCGGAACTTTTACGTTATGTAAATGGGGAGAAGCCCATTCACGCAGTTCGGTATTGTAGGTGTAAATCGTGCCGCTGAAACAAATCAGAATGACAACAATGCCACTGATGAGGCCGGTCCAGAGATGGATGTCGTTGAAAAATTTCCGGGTTTTTTGCCACGTTGTTTTCTTGCGCGTTTTACGGGTCATGGTGTTTAGTTAGTCCAAGCGGTTAATCCTACACGACGGGAGACCATCTCTGGAAATTGCTATGCGCGGTTTCCGGAAACAGCCTCTTTATCGTCGCTATTTCAGTATCGGTGGCTTTCAATCCATCAATTCACACGAGTATCCTAAAAGATGCCGATGTAGTGATTTCCGGTTTTATTGACCAGTTTCGCACCTTTAGTCACCGTTCCTGTCCGGCTGTTCAAAATGTAAATATTTCCGTCTTTTCCAACAGGCGTCACTGCGACGAATACCTCATCACCGTTTACAACCCATCCTTGGTATTGGAAAAAATAAAGATCAGGCTCGTAGGGTAAATTAACCAACTGAGCTGTTTTCGCGCGAAGGTCGACCCTCGCTATAAAGCTTTGTTGTTCGTTTGCATTAAAATTGGAAACGGCGGCGCCATCATGCGTGTACATTACGTAGGCAATTCCGTCGCCTGCGTATACCCAGCTCTCGATATAGGATCCTTCTATTCCCAGTGCATCGTTTAGACTTAATGCATAGTCGTTGTCATACTCGTTGTTTTGGTTAATTCTCAGGAAATAGGACCCGGATTCCTGTGTGCCCTGATAAATGTAGCCGTCTTCGGCTAAAAATGCATTGAAGCTACGGTATCCATTTGTGTTTCCGGTGCTGACCGTAGAGGAAATCAATGTGGGGTTTTTGAGTGACGGATAATCAACGACCAACGATCTTGCGGGTATTTGGATAGTTCCCGACCGGTCTTGCTGGCCCGTTGCGGGATCATATTTGCTTTTCGAAACGCCAATAATCAGCTTATTTCCCGCCTTGTTAAGTACCGGGCCGTCCAATCGGCCGATGTAGAACCCTTGTGCTTCTTCTTCGGCTGCTAGTGGGATTTCATATTGCTCGTAGGTTTTAATACCTACTTGTTGCAAACCGAGGGACAAAACGGTAGACAATCCTCTCGCATACTTGTAGGTCGTGCCGTCCGCTTCAGTGGTGATTTGTACGTTGGAAACGTTGACCGCAATGCCCGTCTGATCGCCATCAAACAACTTTAACCATCTTGGCGAAGCGGTGGCGTAGCTGGAGATATTTACCTTGTCGGCCATTTCGGTATAGTCATCCCCACCGTTTACCTGATATTTAGAGAATTCACCCCCATTAGGCCCTGTGTAAGCGATGTTGAAAAGGACACTGCCATCCATTGACGATTGAAGACGGGCCGTCCGTTGGGAACGCACCTGAAAACCATCGTCGTACACACTGATGGACCGGTCTGGATTTTTTGCGTCGTCAACACTAACCGAATAAACCATCGTGCCGCCGTTTCCATTTCCAGGAGTTTCTTGCATCAACGCACCGGCAACCGTAATCCAACGATCGGCGTCGCCTAAATCTTCTTTATTATCCGGCCCATTGTCATCTTTACTGCAACTGGCAACAGTGAAAGCAGTCACTACCGCTCCGCACATCAAAAGTTTTACGAATTGAGTTTTCATTTATGTCTAAATTTGATTGCTAAAACTTGTTAATAGTATAATTAAGTTTGACGTAAAAGGATCGTCCTGGCTTTTGCGCTGCAAAATTGTCGTACGCTTCCCTGTTGAATATATTCTTGGCATCGAAACTTAGGGTGAGCTTCCGGTTAGGGAACAAATAGCTTATCCCTATATCCTGGATGAATTGGGGCGGCGTGACGTCCGTGTCGCTGGGCCTTACTTTCCAGATGGTCTCGAATGGATGTACATAACCGGCATTATAGTAGAGATTGATTGCCGACTGTTTTTGGATGGTATTTTCCAACCGGTACCGTATGTTGCCGTTCGCCGTAAAAAAGGGATCGTTCGGTATCTGTCTGTCGTTGTACAACGAAGCCTCATCCTTGAGGACGGAGTTGAATCTCGATACATTCAGCATGACATTCAATTTTTGGTAGCTATAACCGGCTTCCGCCTCAAAACCGATAGCCTGGACCCCCGCTAGATTGACTTGGTACAACGTTTCTACATTTGTAACGCTCCGGTCATTAGACAATATCGCAATCTTATCCTTTGTATCGCGGATAAAGCCCGATACCGACAGGGAGACGACATGGTTATTCAGGTGATACGACCCGGCTCTGATTCCCAGGTTGAAGTTATTGCTGAATTCGGGTCTGATGGAGAGGTTAGCCGTCATGTTTTGTGCCTGGTCTCCGAATATTTCACTCTCATCAGGCATGCGTACCGCCTTCTCTGCCGATGTTATTAAGATGAGATTAGGTTTTACGGCGAAAGAAGCGGCTAAGCCGTATCCTACCGTATTCCGGTTATCGGAGAGGTGTTTCTCCACCCGGACATTTTGCCCATTCACCACTTCAGAAACGGGTTCGACCCGATCTATTTTTTGCTGATAGAGTTTGCCGAATATATTGGTTTTTAATCGGGAATCGAATGCTTGCATTTCGTAGGCCAGCGACGATACATTTTTTGATAAATCGTTTGTGACCCGGTAATTTTGTTCTAAGACGGTTCGTAGTTGGTCATAATCTTCCCGGTCAACCGTATAAAATACGTGGTTTAAAACCACCTTGTGGTGTCGGCTGATCGTGTAGTTTAGTCCGGCCCTGACCGTACTGATTCGTCTATTGATATTATTCATGGTCGGTCGGCCTTGCTGGGCGCCTTCTCTTGACCGGAACGGTTTTCCGTGAATATCAATGATTTTTTCTCCACTCCAATTATACCGCCAGCTCACCGTATCTTGGATGTATTGGTCGCGATCGCTATAAACGCCATTGAACGAAAATTCCAGCCCCTGTAGCAACAGGTCCTTCTTGGTATAATTTAAACTGAAGACATGCGCTTGGGATTCTGTAAATCTCCCCATGTAAGGCCGGGTCATGTATTGACCATGTTGAACTTCGTTGTAGGTATCCGATCCAACATAGCCTAGCATAAAATTATCGGCCCAAGTCACACCCGTAAAGCCGAATTCAAAACGCCCTCCGTAGGATTTGAAAGCGTCATTGAAGCGTTTGCCTCGCGTCGGTTCCATAACGCCGGTAGGAGACTCATTCCGAACAAAAGGTCCCCAAACTTCATAATCGTTGTCTGAATAACTGTAGAATCCGGACGCTCTCATGGTAAAGCCCGAGCTGGAATTCCGGTACATCCCGCTCAGATCAGCCTGCTGGGTATTAAATGAACCATAAGAAACGGACGCAGTAAGGTTGTTATTTAACGTGCCCTTTTTCATGATTATATTGATGGCTCCGCCAAGCAGGTCGCCGGACAGATGAGCGGGGAGGACTCCCTTATATACCTCTATCCGTTCAATCATCGCCGGAGGAATATTATTTAGATTGAATGAAGAACCATAGGTTGAAATCTCGATGCCATCAATAAAAATACCAACAGCTCTTCCAGACATTCCATTTAGGTTATAGACGACATTAGATCCCAATCCGCCATTCTGGCGAACCCGGACACCGACCGTCCGATCCAGCAATTCGTTCGTTTGTATATTCCGGACTGATGCTTCTTTGGTTTCTACGACTGCCACGGCGAAGCCCTGGGTTTCGATCGCCCGTTTCTCGCTATTCCGGGATACGTTGGCTTCGTCCAGTTGGGTAGACTCCTGTACGTTCACAATGATGTTCTTGCGTTGGCGGGTTTGGTTGATAGTTAACCGGATTTTTACGGGCTGTATCTCCAGCGAGGTAATCTCGAGTTCATAGTCGCCGTAGGGAATGTTCACGAACGCATACCGGCCCCGTTCATCCGTCATCGCGTCCCGGTTGCCAGGTTGTAACCGAAGCGAAGCACCTACGACAGGTGTGCCGGAAGGCACCGTAATGCTGCCGTGTAACTCGCTGGTCTGGGCGGTGGCCATCATCGTTGCGAGAAGCAGAAGCAAGGTAGATATGAATCGCTTCATGGATTTTTCAGTATTATTATTTATATATAGTCTAAATAATGTAAATTTGGCGCAAATATAGGGCTATGGATGACCTATAAATTATAATTAACGGAATACAAATTATACATGGCGGAATTTTCCTTGGAGCGCGACGAATTTACGCATGAAGCCTTAGCCGACGGAGGCATTCATTCGATAACTGTAAAGGGAGGAGCAATCACGATAAGCCGTTTCGGGATGTTTAGTTATTATCAGGTCGGTACCTCTTATCCTGCAGCTTATCGTTGGCGGGTTTTGGCGCAGCCCCGGTCGGAGATTCGCTTGTTTTTTGTATCAAAGGGACGAGATATCCGTGTTAGATGTGATGGCGAGACGAAAGTATTTTCAGCGGGAGAAGGCAATTGTTCACTGGTACGGGAGGGGTGTACGCAAGAAATTGCCCTTCATGGTGAAGGAGCCTGTGAGTTATTCATGTTGGTAGTAGGGCGCTCAGACGTTTCACTGCCCATCGCCGATAGCCAGCCGCGCCTTTACGATTTCCTGAAAGCCGACCAATGCGCCTGGTTGCTGCCCGGGCAAAATATTCAACTGGGTATGAGGAAGATTACCCTAATCCAACAGATACTTCATGAAAAGAAACCGGTGTATTTGCAAGCGGCTTATACGCAAGTAAAGCTCGCTGAGTTGTTTGTGCTTTTTTTGGAAAAAGCCGATCGATTCGGGGAGGAGGAGGCGGTGACGCTGCTACGGCCTGACGAGCTGGCACGTATCCGGCAGGTCCGGAATATGCTGCACGACGATCCGGCAGCGCCCTATTCACTGGTTGGGCTGGCTCACGCAGTTGGCACCAATGAAACGACGCTGAAAACTCATTTCAAGGCAGTATATGGGATGACGGTATTTGGGTATCTTACGGCGCGGCGCATGGAACTTGCAAAGACCCTCTTGTTAGCCAACAACCTGAAAGTGTCTGCCGTCGCACAGGAAGTCGGGTATAAATATGCTTCACATTTTTCAGCGGCTTTCCGCAAATATTTTGGTTATCTGCCCACGAAACTACTGCGGATGCTTGTGTCCGTTCCTGCATACTTATCGGCTGGGGCGTGTCCGGAAGTTTGCACGTATCTAGCAATCGTGTAAACATAGGCGATAAGTTTATATTGCATATAAAGGAAATTGTCTAAGTTTGCCGCTCCGATAAATGGAGTGTAAGGTGGGCCAAGGATTCAAATCATATAAGCTATACTCTCTCAGTACGCTGGCACTGGCAGGGCCTGTGATGATTTCGCAATTGGGCCATACGCTGGTGCACACGGCGGATAGCATTGTGGTCGGTCATTTTGCCGGTACGGTACCACTCGCCGCGGTATCGTTGGTGCACAGTGTGTTTATGATTGTGATGGTAATCGGCATTGGAATTTCGTACGGTTTGACCCCCCTGATTGCGCAGGAAAATGGAAGGAAGAATTACGTCGAATGCGGGGTGCTGCTTTCCAATAGTCTATGGATTAACGTGCTCGCTGGTGCGCTTTTATTCTGTTTGGTGTACTTCGGTTCCATGGCTGCCGTCGATCACCTCGATCAAGACCCCGATGTCGTACGGGAAGCCAAACCGTACCTGTTTATTCTCAGTTTATCGATGATGCCGTTGATGGTATTTAACGCCTTTAAGCAATTTGCGGAAGGCTTGGGTTTTACCAAACAAGCCATGCGTATTACCATATGGGGAAACGTGCTAAATGTATTGTTGGCCATCGTCTTCGTAAAAGGTATGTTTGGATTGAAGCCGATGGGCATAAGTGGTGTGGGGTATGCCACCTTGATTGATCGCTTTCTGATGGCCATCGTGATGGGTACGTATGTTTTTCGATCCATCGATTTTAAACGGTATCTGCAACAATTCAGGCTGCTGTACCTGGATGGAGCGCGGTGCCTGGCCATTCTGAAAATCGGTGCTCCGGTTGCCATGCAATATGTGTTTGAGGTAGGCGCTTTTGCCGCTGCTGCCGTGATGGCGGGTACAATAGGTGCCAGCGAGCAGGCTGCCCATCAGGTAGCCATTACGCTAGCTGCGATGACCTACATGATGGCGAGTGGTATCGCTGCCGCTGCTACCATCAAAACCGGCAATAGTTTTGGCCAACGGAATTTTCCCCGTTTGAGGCGATTTGCGATTTCGAGTTATCACATTGTATTGGTTTTCATGGGTATTACGGCGTTGTTGTTTGCGCTCTTAAGCCAATACTTGCCATGGATTTTTACCAAAGATACCCTGGTGATTGGCATCGCCGCCCAGTTGTTGGTCATTGCAGGGTTGTTCCAACTTTTTGATGGCACGCAGGTAGTGGGCTTGGGGATTTTGCGCGGAATCGGCGACGTCAACATCCCCACCCTGATTACGTTTGTCGCCTACTGGGTTATCGGGCTTCCCGTGGCGTACGGGCTCGGCCTCGCACTCGGCTTCGGCGTGTTGGGGATCTGGTATGGACTTACACTGGGACTACTCACTTCGTCCGTGTTGTTATATTTACGATACCGGAAGGTGTCGGGAAAGCTGGCACAAGCAGCTTAGATCTCGCGATTCACATCCCAATTTTCAAGATAATCGGCTACGCGTTTGACAAACCGTCCACCAAGTGCACCGTCTACAACGCGATGGTCGTAAGACAAGGATAGGTACATCATGTGCCTGATGCCGATCAGATCGCCATGTTCAGTTTCGATGACTGCAGGTTTTTTAGTAATCGTACCGACTGCCAGGATGGCTACCTGGGGCTGATTGATGATGGGGGTACCCATGATATTGCCAAATGCACCGATGTTCGTCAGCGTAAACGTGCCGTCCTGAATATCATCGGGCCTCAAACGGTTACCCCGAGCGCGGTTCGCTAAATCATTTACTGCCTTGCTGAGCCCCACAAGGCTCAGTTGATCGGCATTTTTAATAACCGGAACAATCAGGTTACCGGAAGGCAATGCAGCCGCCATTCCGATATTAATATTGCGTTTTTTGATGATTTGCGTGCCATTGACTGAAATGTTCACCATGGGAAAGTCCCGTAGCGCTTTGGTCACGGCCTCTATAAAAATCGGTGTAAAAGTGATTTTTTCGCCTTCGCGTTTTTCGTAACTGTCTTTTATTTTGTTCCGCCAGTTAACGAGGTTTGTGACATCGGCCTCTACAAATGAACACACATGCGGAGAAGTATGTACGCTTCGTACCATATGATCAGCGATCAGCCGCCGCATTCGGTCCATCTCTATGATTTCATCCTGTGGCGATAACGTAATAGCCACTTCACTTTGCTGCCAATCCTGCCTGTCGGGCGGGGGCGGCGCCGAAAATGTGGTTTCAGTGACAACAGGAGAGGCCGATCGTGTTTCGTGTTCGTCGTTTGGTGTCGGCTGGCCCGATCTCTTTGCTTCCAGGTAGTTCAGCACATCCTGCTTGGTTACCCTTCCTTCACTACCCGTACCTGGAATACTATCCAGCTCCGCTGCGCTAATCCCTTCCTCGCTGGCAATATTTTTAACCAAGGGAGAGTAGAAACGCCCTTCAGAACCCTTGGAAACAGATTCGTTTTTCGTTTCCTGTAACTGCTCCATACCGGGCACGTCTGTCGTATCGGACGGTTCGACTGATTCAGTTCCCGGAGACCGCCTATCCATTTCGTCGGTAGTTTTTTCGTCTGCTGTTGCTTCGGTCTCAATAATCGCAATAACGTCGCCAACTTGCGCCACAGCGTTTTCTGCAAAGCGTTGTTCCTTTAGAATTCCGGCTACCGGGGAAGGCACATCGGAATCCACTTTGTCTGTGGCAATTTCTAACACGGGTTCGTCTTCTTCAATCGAATCGCCGGGCTGTTTCAACCATCTTACTACCGTCGCTTCTGAAACGCTTTCGCCCATTTTGGGCAATTGTAGGTTATATACTGCCATATCGAATTTCTAATTCTGTCTGTGCAAATACTCGCTATATAGTTTACCGACTTACCAACCTGCACATCATAAAATAGTCTACGTCTTTACCCATCAAAATCGGTCTAAGTTACATAAATAATTGACTAAAAAACAAACATCAAAATTTAATTTCGTGTATTGAATTAATCTCGGAATTAAATATTAAACAAACGGTAGCTCGTCGGCTTAAACCGTGCCATTTGCGTTTGTTTCGGTATATAACAGTTGCCAAAGCATCCAGAGGGCCGCTGTGGAAGACCGTTCAATGTTAACAGCCCGATCCTGACCGAATAGATGTTTGCGGGTAATTACCCGTTTTTTTCCGGCTACGGCTATCCAAACCAGTCCCACGGGTTTTTCCGGAGTGCCTCCATCCGGTCCGGCAATCCCGCTTACGGCAATGGCGTAGTCTGTACGGAAATTTGCTTGGGCGCCGGTTGCCATTTCGCGCACCGTTTCTTCACTTACCGCTCCATATCGGTCAAGGGTTTCAGGCATGACGCCAAGCACCGTTTGCTTCATTGCATTTGAATAAGTAACTGCTCCTCCTTCAAATATCGAACTGCTGCCCGGTAGAGACGTGATTCGCCGGGCGATGCTTCCGCCCGTACAACTCTCGGCCGTTGCTAGCAAAAGTTGTCGTTGCTTCATGAAATCAAGGATTAAATTTTCGAGCGTGGTGTCGGTGTCCGAGAGAAAATGCTCGCCTAGTCGCTCCTTTAATTGATTTACGAAGGCCTGTGTTTCTAGTTTCAGTTCTTCCTGATTTTTTCCTATGGCTGTAAGCCGTAACCGCACGATGCCCGGTTTGGGCAAATAGGCAAGGTGGATATGAGAAGGCAAGGCAGCTTCTATATCCGCGATTTTTTCAGCAAGAAATGATTCACCGATGCCAGCGGTCAGCACGGTATGATGCCACACAGGGATACGTCCTTCGAGATTCCTGAGGCGGGGCAACACACGTTCCTGCATAATGTGCTTCATCTCGAAGGGGACACCTGGCATAATTACATATGGCTTTTGGTGATGCATCACCCACATTCCAGGAGCGGTTCCCATTTCGTTAAACAGTACCTCACTTTTATCCAGGACATCGGCCTGCCTCCGATTTATCTCCAACATGGGCCGGTTGCTCTTTTGAAAAATGCTTTCGACGTGTGCCAATACTTCGGGGGCACGGCGGAGGCCGCAATCAAAATACCGTGAGAGCGTTTGTTTAGTCACGTCGTCTTTTGTGGGGCCCAACCCGCCCGTAACCAATATAAGATCCGCCCGGCCGGATGCCAGGGTGAGTGCTACAAGGATATCCGCAGGATCATCCGCGACAGAACTTATCTGCTTGACACGGATACCGATCGCATTCAATTGCTGCGCTATCCAGGCCGAATTGGTGTCGATGATTTGTCCGATGAGGATTTCATCACCAATGGTAATGATTTCTGCTTGCATATCTAAAAGCCTCCGAAATTATCGTTTCGTTTGGTCAGTTTTAAGTCCTGGAGGATGGAAGCCTTTGCGCGGATCGTCACGTTATAGCTTTGGAACCGCCCGAAAGGTACCCAGCCAAAAGACATATCCCAGCAATGCAAATCGCGGTATATGCTGAAACGGGTCATGGAAATTTCCTTCTGCCGGAAATCATAACCCGAGTTAAATTGGACTTTCCATTTGGGGGTCAGGCTGAAATCGCCGTGAATGTTTAACGTTGCCGTAACCGTTGATCGGTTTCCGGGATTTGAATACTGGAAACTGAACGACCCCGCCAGGTTCCAGGGAATGTTAAAATCCACAAACGCGTTGGGATCCGAACTGATGCGGGCTAATTGCTGCTGTTGCTCGGGGGTCATGTTCGGTTTCTGGGCGTCCAGCGAATCAAGTCCCTGTTGGCGGCTTTTGTTCGCATCGGGATTAAGACTGTAATCGAATGACAAACCAAATTGCGTAAGACGCGCAAGTTTTCCGTCCCTGATGGCATAACGGTTTACCCGTCTTCCTGTGGTTTGGTCATAATTGTACGGGTCGAATGTTCCGTTGAAATTGAGGTTGATCTTCTGGTTGAATAGTGCGGTCCTTCCCGAAAAGTTGATATTGGATAATTTAAAGGAGTCGGCCACGAAATTATAGTTTCCGCTAAAAGTTAATCCCTGAAGGATAGGTACTTTTTTGACGCCGCCGTCTGTGGTATCCTTCTTACTCAGGATTTTTGCTTCCAGGTTGTTATCAATGGAAAAGCCGATTCCCATGGAACGACCACTTCCTGGAGAACCATATTTGCTCCCCTGAAAGATCGAGTATAGATTTTCTTCGCCCCTTGCATCGATGTATCGGCGGTAAAATCCGTACATTGGGTCTGAGAAGTCCGGCCGATAATTGAGGTTAAAGGAAGGGGTGATGACATGGCGCATTGCCTGTATTTTGCCGATTTTGGGATACATCCCGTAGATTTTGGTGGATAAACCGGAGGACACCGAATAATCGTATGACCGACGGAAGCCCCTGACCGTATCACGTAACTCTTCGTATCCGTTTACCGTATTTTCCAACCTGCGCCGGTAGGTCTGGAAGTGCCATCCCTCATTGTAATTTACGCTGGTATTGAACTGGAAGAATTTCAGCACATTCAGCGAAAGGCTTACTGGGATGCTATGCTGGAAGCCATGTTGGAATTGGTCTAGCGTTTCTTTGCTGAATAAGCCGGTTTCCCGGGCATTGAGTGTGTTGTCTCCCCGTAAAGAGTAACTGACATTGATCCGCTGGTACCATTTTTGTTCACCCACGCGGTCTTTGGAGTCAAAGGGGTTGAAAGAGGCTACACTGAGCGAAAACGTGGGGAGATCTAAGGAGAGCGTCTGGTCGGCCATGTTCTGGGAATGCCGCATACTGGCTGTGAAATTCACTTTGCCATCAGCAAACGTCCGTCCGTAGCTGATGCTGGAGTTCATCGTGTTCCGGGTGATTTCTTCGTAATTGTAGGAAGCATTGGCGGCCGTGTTGTGTGCATATCCGCTGGTACCGAACTGTACGCTGGCACTGAACGTGGTGCCCGGATTGGCCTCCTGCAATTGGGTATGGTTCCAATTCACCCGGAAATCGTGCATCGCCCGATATTGGTCTGTTCCTTCTACGCCACTTTTTGTATTCGCAAAATTGATGTTAAATCCGCCATTGAACTTATAATTTACCCGGTAACGGGTTAGGATTGCCGTTTCCCAGGAACCCTTTGAATAAAGCGTTCCCCGCAATTCACTGTCCCAATAGTCATTGAATGCCAGATACCAGCCGATATCCCGCATAAAAAAGCCTCTATTGAATTCCTCACCGAATGTAGGAAACAAAAAGCCCGATGAGCGTTTGTTCGGCTTAGGGAAAAAGCCGAAGGGAATGGTGATGAATCGCAGGGGAACTCCTTCCATCACGAGGTAGGCCGGTCCAGAAATAATTTGGTTCTCCGTGACGATTCCCTTGCTGATTTGGATGCCAAAATGTGTATGCGGTTGGGGCAAATTACAGGTACTATACATGCCATGGTAGAGTGACATCTCATTGTATTGATTCTTTCGAACCCGGCTTGCCTGGATAAAGCCGCCGTCCACTTCTGTGAAAATGCCGAACGTGACCCCATTGCCGGTATCAAAATTATAGCGCAATGAATCCACGGCTTTCGGGGGTTCGTTATCCATAATGACAACAGGCCGTCCCGAGTATTTATTGTTGTGATCGATGAGCCCGCTGGCAAAAACTTCGTTGGTCGACTGGTTTACACGAATGTAGTCGGCCGCGAGTTCAAACGTTTCGTATTTGACTTTCGCATCGCCGTATAGATGGATGATATTGGTCTTTAGGTCGGTCACCTGAGAATCTGCCGCAGCAATCGTAACCATCGCTTTCAACCCGTCGGACGAGCTGCGCCGGGTAGTGTCGGATCGGCCGTTGAGCGAATCCACCTTCAGTGTGTCTGTCTGCGTGTTACGGGTGGTGTCGGGAGGTGCCGTTGCCGGGGGATTTTCCTGTCCGGATACCGAAACACAGGAAAATACCGTTAGGATTAGTAGTGGGATTGAGACCTGTTTGAGTCGCCGTTTAACCGAAGAAATGAATAAAGAATAACTCATGCAAGCTTCGTCACCGTTAAAAAATAATTTATTTTGATGAAAAAAGACAGCAACAGACCTCAAATTTGACAATGAATACTATTTTTGCAATAATTGAAAATTGGCACAAAATTAATTAAAATAGTTAGGATTTTGGTGTACTACCTCGACATGATAAAACATCCCGCAACATATATATTTCGTTTCCTCGCCTTTTACCTACTAATTCCAACGATTTCTTTTGCAAATAAGTATCAGGATTCTCTGTATACGGTAAAAACGATCGTCCTGGATGCAGGACACGGCGGAGATAAGCCGGGCACTAAGGGGGCAATATCTTTAGAGAAGGACGTGGTGCTGCAAGTAGCTTTAAAATTGGGAAAAGCCATTGAATCCGAAATACCTGGGGTGAAGGTGTTTTATACGCGTACTACAGACGTAGATGTAGAACTATATAAACGCATTGAATTTGCGAATGATAAAAAAGCAGATCTATTTATCTCGATTCATTGCAACGCTACTCCTGCGCGCAAACGACGTAATAGCAAAGGAAGATATTATTATGTGCAGGACAAGACCGTCAGGGGGACAGAAACGTTCGTTTCCGGGTTTGGTAGGTTGGGCGAGCAAGATGCTGCGCTGCGGGAAAATGCTGATATTCTCCTAGAAGACAACTATCAGGAGAACTACCAGGGCTTCGATCCCAACGATCCCGGGAGTTATATCGTGTTTTCACTGATGAAAAATCAATTTCGGGATAAGAGTATCCGGTTGGCATCGCTCATTCAGGAGCAATATGTCAAGTCTGGTAGGGAAGACCGCGGCGTACAAGAACAGAGTTTAGCTGTGCTGGCGCGTGCCGGAATGCCGGCCGTGTTAACCGAAATCGGATTTTTAAGCAATCCGAACGAGGAAACGTTTATGAACTCGGAAAGGGGACAAGCTGAGATTGTAAATAATCTGGTGGAGGCTATCAAAGCATATAAGCGACAGGTTGAGCGTTGACGGGCGGCAGACGCTAAGGTGGTGTTAAACAAAGCGCGGTGAACGTTGTTTATTGGTAATCCGGGAAGGTAGGTCGCCATTGCTGAAATGAAAGCAACCGCCAGACGTCCAGAACGGGTCGAAATGGAATAAGGCAATTGACAATCAATAACTAACAAGCTTTGAAAATAGCAAACGAAACGAAAGTAGGTATATTGGCGGTGGTAGCCATTGCCATCTTGATTTTGGGATACAGCTTCCTCAAAGGAAACGATGTGTTCAGCAGTGACAACACCTTTTATGCAACGTATGACCGGGTAGATGGGCTTACTGAGTCCAAGCCCGTTCTCGTAAATGGATACCAGATTGGCCGCGTTTCAGATATGCAATTGCAGTCCGACGGCCGTATCCGGACCGAATTCAAAGTACAGCGCAATTATGCCATACCAGCCAATACCGTAGCGCGTTTAGCCAGTACAGACCTGTTGGGCGGCAAGGCAATCATTTTTGAACTTGGAGATGGCTCGACCTATGCGAAGGATGGTGATGAACTGAGTGCAGGGATCCAGAAAAATATCATGGAGCAGGTTGAGCCGATTCAGAAGAAAGCTGAAGACATCGCCGCGGTGTTAGACTCGGTACTGAGCTCTATCAATAACACAATCAATAAAGATTTTCAGCGCGACTTCAACCGAAGTATCAACAGCATCGCCAACTCCCTCCAAAATCTCGAGGGCATTACCCAACAGTTGGATGGGCTTGTCGTTTCTGAACGGAATCGGATCAGCCACATCATGGGGAATGTTGAATCCATAACCGACAATCTCAAGAATAACAACGAGCGCATTGGCAATGTATTGGCTAATTTGGATAGTATTACGGACCAGGTAGCCAAGGCCAATTTTGCGCAAACCATTCTCAGTGCCAATAAGGCGATGGCCGATTTTCAATCCATTACGGATCGCATCAACCAGGGCGGAGGATCGATTGGTATGTTGTTGAATGACGAACAATTATATACTAATCTGAATCAAGCTTCGCAAAATTTGGAGGAACTCATTGCCGATATGAAGGCCCGGCCAGGTAGGTATGTGCATTTCTCTGTGTTTGGTCGTAAAAGGGATTGAAAATTGAAGATACGTTGAGAATTGAAGTGAAAAAAGGTGTTGTCATTTTAAAGAATTAACTTTACCTTTGCAGTCCAAATAAAATCCTATGCGGAAGTGGCGTAATTGGTAGCCGCACCAGACTTAGGATCTGGCGCCGAAAGGCGTGGGGGTTCGAGTCCCTTCTTCCGCACTTGGATCCTCCCGAAAGCATCGGGAGGATTTTTTATATATGCGATAAACGCTTAAAATTGAGTATGAACATTTCACACCAGAACATCGACGAAATCAATGCCGTCATCCGGGTAGACCTCAGTCCCGAGGATTACAATCCCCAAGTAGACAAAGCCATCAAGGAGCAAGCAAAGAAAGCCAAGCTGCCGGGATTCCGCGCGGGGATGGTGCCAGCTTCCCATATCCGGCGTACTTACGGGAAAGCCATTCTCTTTGACGAGATCAACCGGTTGGTAAGCGATAAGATCAATCAATATATCAGCGAAAACAAACTCGATATCTTAGGACAGCCACTACCTAAGGAAGATGATAAAAGTGATTATAATTGGGATTTTAACGATGCGTTTTCTTTTAATTACGAAATCGGATTGGCGCCGCAATTTGAAATTCCATTCAATGAAAAGTCGAAGTTTCCAGAATATGTGATCAAAGCGGATGAAGAGACGCTGGAAGCACGTATCAAAAACCTCCGTCGCAGCTACGGTAAGATGACCAACCCGGAGGTTTCTGAAGACGGAGATGTGCTGTATGGTGAGTTGAAGCAGCTGGATTTCGACGGAAATGAACTGGAAGGTGGGATTGTCAACACAGCTTCAGTACGCACCGATTTGGTGGAAGACAAAAAAATCAAAAAAACACTGATAGGGCTGAAAAAGGATGATGAGCTGACGCTGGACGTCAAGAAGGCCTTCAAGAATGAATCTGATATCGCCCGTATCGTGGGTATCAAAGAAGAAGAGGTTGAATCGTTAGGCAACACGACCTTCAAGCTGACTGTTAAAAACGTAAATCGCCTCGAAGAAGCGGAATTGACCCAAGAGTTCTACGACAAGTTATTCGGAGAAGGCGTTGTCAAAACGGAGGCGGAATTTAAAGAGAAGGTGCGGGAAGAGGTTGAAAGCATGTTCGTGCAAAATGCCACTCAGCGCTTACAGAATGATCTATATCTGAAAGGGTTGGAAGCGGTGAAAGTTGATTTTCCCGAAGCATTTCTCAAAAGATGGCTGAAAGCGACCAATCCCGAGATTAAAGAAGATGAACTGGAGGAAGGTTTTGCGGATTTCGTTAAGAACCTGAAATGGACATTGATCGAAAACCGTATCATCACCCAAAACGGTTTGGAGGTGAAATACGAGGAAGTGCTCGCATTGGCCAAGGAGCGTATTGCTGCACAGATCAAGTTATATAGCCCCGGACAAGAACCTACTGATCAACAATTAGCACAGTATGCAGTACAGCTGCTTAGTGAGAAGGAACAAGCCAACCGTCTATTCGAAGAGATGAAAGCGCTGAAAGTATTCGATTACCTCAAAGGCTTGGTGAAGCTCGAAAAGAAAGAAATCGAATACAATAAATTTTTGGAATTGAAGTAAGTAACGTTACAATCCAATAAAAAAAGAGGCTCTTCGAAGCCTCTTTTTTTATTGGATGTGTTCTCCGGTTTATCGCTTATTCGCTCATTTTTCTTTGGCTACAAATTTAGCCAACGGCGCCATCCTTGCACGAAATAGCTGGAGGGTATCGCCTTGCAGATGATAGCTGTCGGCCGATTCCAGTGCACGTCTCAACTCGTTTTCCACTTCCATGTTTTCGCAGGCCATCATGGTGCCGATCAGCTGCGAAAATTTGATCCGGTTCGGTTCAGACAATTCGTACGTGCCACCCATGCCGTTGCATCCGCCGGAAGCTTCCACCCGCTGGTCATCGCCATTTAACTGGATATAGGGCTCTTTTTGCGTTGACCCCTCTGCAACGGCCTGTCCTTGTATTTCGATCAGCTTCCAATACCTTCCCGTGATGGTTTCCGTCACCCTATTCAATACGTAATGTTCGGCCAGATTCCCCGTGATGCGATTGCCTTCCATATCGAGGTGGAATAGTCGGTTTTCGCCGACCTGGAATTTTTCACCGCGGTCTGCAAGCGTGACCTGGTTGCCATTTTTATCCCATGTGAATTTGCCTGACTCCGTAAATACGGAATCACCCCGCTCTAGATACCGTGTTTTTAGTTGATAAGTGTTGTTTTCATTCAATGTGAGTACATACCGGATGCCGGGGCAGTCGGCGCAAGGAAGCGTTCCTTGGTAGGTACCGCTCCAATCCAGCGAATTGCGGCTGTTGTGCGCTGTATCCGCCCCCTGTTCGGAGGAAGCTGTCCGTTTGGTTTGGCATGATACAGCAGCGACTGTCACGGCCACCATGCAGTAAAGGGTCCATTTTAGATTATTCATCTCAATTAACTTTTTCTAAGCACTTTTCGTAAAACTAACAAAAAAAGTACCACGTATAGCAAACAATCAGCCGTTTGATATTTTAGGGATCAAAATTTTCAAACCATCGATGGCGATTACACAGGCGGCAGATACCGTAACGATTAATCCCATGGCCTCAGCAGGCAATGCCACGGTTTTGAATACCGGTTGAAGAAAGGAGCCATACACCAGTAGCAGTTGTAACCCTATCGAAAATAGAATGGTGGCAAGTAAGAACGGATTCCGGAGCAATGCAAGTCGAAATACGGATGTATGTAAACTTCTGACCACTAAGGCGTTTCCCAGTTGCACGAAACTGAGCATCGTGAATACCATGGTTTGCTGGGTCGCGGTATCATAGCCTTTGCTCATTGCTACGAGTTGCAGCGTGAATGCTCCGATGGCCATCAATATTCCGGTTAGTACGATCCGGGGAATAAGTCCGCCGGCAAAGAGGCTTTCATCCGGTCGCCGCGGCGGTCGTTGCATGGTGTTTTTCTCCGCTGGTTCGGATGCCAGCGCCAATCCCGGCAAACCGTCTGTGACGAGGTTTATCCAAAGGATATGGATTGGAAGCAATGGAATGGCCAATCCCAGCGTCGGAGCGAAAAAGATAACGAGGATCTCGCCAAGGTTACATGACAATACATAGCCGATAAACTTGCGGATATTGTCGTAGATGCGGCGCCCCTCTTTGACGGCTTTGACGATGGTGGCGAAATTATCATCCAGCAGAATCATGTGTGCTGTTTCTTTCGCAACATCGGTTCCGGTTATGCCCATGGCTACCCCGATATCCGCTTGCTTCAACGAAGGCGCATCGTTGACACCATCGCCGGTCATGGCCACAAATTCGCCGTTTTGCTGGAGGGCTTTCACAATGTTAAGTTTCTGCTCGGGCGACACGCGCGCATACACAGCGGTATGCGCAACCTGAGTTTTGAGCTCATCGTCCGAGAGTTTGTTCAAATCGGCGCCGGTAAGCGCCTTCTCCTCGCCGGAGGCGATCAGTTTCAACCGTTCGGCAATGGCTACCGCCGTTAGTGGTTGATCGCCGGTGATCATAACCGGCTTGATCCCTGCCGTCCGGCATTGGCCGATGGCTTCCACGACTTCTTCGCGCGGTGGATCGATCATGCCCGCCATGCCCAGAAAATCCAGTTTTGCTTCTAGCGAGGCATTCAGCTCTTCCGGTTGTTCATCCAGCCATCGGTAGCCGAAGAAAAGTACCCTTAGGCCTTCACGAGCCCATTCGCGGTTGGTATTCAGCCACGCTTCTTTCTCATCCGCATAGTCGATCGACAACGCCTCGGCAATTTTTCCCGGCGCACCCTTTACCAGCAGGAGGTACCTGTCATCCCGCTTATGCAAAGTGCTCATACGCATGCGTTCGGAATCAAACGGCAACGTGCCTACAACCGGATACTCCTTTTCCGCTTCCTGTCTATTCATTCCGCTTTCCGTTGCGTAGGTTACCAACGCCACTTCCGTAGAGTCGCCCAAAGGGTTTCCGTGTTCGTCAAACCGGATTTCGTTGTTGAGCAGGAAAGCATGCAATAGCAGTGATTCCCTGTCTTCCGTATGCCAGACTTTTTCCACGGTCATCTTGTTTTTGGTGAGCGTGCCGGTCTTGTCGCTACAGATATAGGTGACCGATCCGAGTGTTTCGACGGCAGGTAATCTTCTTATGAGCGCGCGTTGCTTGACCATTCGGGCTGCGCCGTTTGCCAGGGCGATGGTAATTACGGCGGGCAAGGCTTCCGGCAGTGCCGCAACGGCTAGCGATAGGGCGGTCAGAAAGATCGTTAACAGCTCTTCACCGCGATATAAGCCGTATGCAAATATGGCCACGCAGATAAACAGTACGATAAGGACCAGCTGTTTGCTGAATTTGTGGAGCCGTCGCTGCAGCGGAGTTTGTTGCGATTCGCTTTCGAGCAGGGTGGCAATTTTTCCCATTTCGGTGTTCATCCCCGTTTCAGTAACCACCATCCGGGCCGATCCATTACTTACCACCGTTCCTTTAAAGACACAATTGAGCTGGTCGCCGGGCAATAAGCCGTCCCCTTGAATAGGGGCAGTGTGTTTCTCGATGGATTGGCTTTCTCCCGTGAGCATGGCCTCGTCGATCTTCAGCGCACTAATTTTCAATAATCGCCCATCGGCCGGAACGATGTCTCCCGCGTTAAGGAGCACGACATCGCCCGGAACCAGCTGGCTGGCCGCGATTTTGGAGGGAGTGCCATTCCGAACCACTAAGGTGTGCTGAGCAGCCATTTGCCTGAGTTTCTGGATGGAAGCCTCTGCGCGGCTTTCCTGGATGTAGCCGATGATCCCATTGCCGAAAATGATGCCGAGAATGACGTAAGCATCGGTATGCTCACCGACTAAGAAAGAAATGACGGCTGCAACGGCAAGAATGGCAATCATGACATCCTTGAACTGGGCAACCAAGATGGCAAGTTTGGGTTTTTGTTTACCGCCTTCAAGTTCGTTCGGACCGAAACGCTCCCGCCGTGCGGCGATGTCGGCTTGGTTCAGTCCGTCCGCGGCACACCCCCGCCGCTTGGGCATCGCGACGCACTTCGGTGTCGAGACCGGGCAACCCAGTATCGGATGTGCGAAGAAACTGTTGACGGGCAGCTATGACGAACCGGGGCTGCTTGTAGGCAATCACAGCCCAATTATAGCCGGTGCCGAGCAGATCGGTTATGCGTTTCGCAGCAAAAGCAAAACCGCTCCCGTATTCATTTCGCCGGGGCACCTATTGGGCATGGAAAACAGCCTGCAAATCATCCGGCAATGCATTGGAAAATACCGGATACCGGAACCGACTCGGTTGGCGCATGAACTCGTGAACCGGTTTCGGCGCGGGGAACTACCAGAGGGGGTGGGGATGTGAATAGAAATAAGACGCTGCCCGCTGGCTGCACGGGGGAATATCGCTTCGGGTCTGACTACGATAGTTGGTTGGGGATTATTTCTGTGTAAGACTTTTCCGTTTTGCAAACCCCAATAAATGTTGCTACATTTGTGTACACAATAGTGTTAACGGTGTAGGTTATGAAAGTGATTACAACAAGGGAAATTCGGAGTGAAACTAAATTATATTTCGAGTTGGCCGAAAAGGAGCGCGTAGCGGTAAAGCGTGGAAAGAAATTTGTCAATCTGATTGTAAGTGATGAACCTGACCGGGTTTTTCTTGATGAAAACTGGGTCAAGGGGTTTATGGAAATACCAGCGGAGCATCGTATTAATCCTTTTGAAATCAGTCCGTCAGGGGATCTGTATTATGCGGATAAACGAAATGTGGAACGCTTGAAAGAGGCTATCAGTGATCCCGAACAACGAAAGGTAGTCAAAACTGTCAAAAATAAAGCTGAACTTCAAACCTTCCTGGAGTCTTTATGACATGCCGTATCAACTAACTTTTTCAACAAAGGCGGAAAAAGATATAGCCAAGCTAAAAAAAACCGATCAACCTGCCTTCAAGAAGCTCACGCAGCTTTTGGTAGAAATCATGGAACATCCGTATACAGGAACTGGTAAGCCCGAACAGTTAAAATATAACATGAAAGGACACTGGTCGAGGCGTATTTCCCATAAACATCGGCTGGTTTATGAGGTAATTGATCATACTGTCACCGTCAAAGTTGAATCCGCATTTAGCCATTACGGTGATAAATAGTCGTCATTTGTGGTAAAGCCTACGGCAACTTTACTTTATAAATCTGATACGGATATGCGACCTTATCTTCGCCATCGTTCCACTGCGGGTCGCGCTGCAATTGCGCACACGAAAAATAGAGGTATCCGTCCGAACCAATCCCAAACGAATCCGGCCAAAGCAGGCGCGAATCCTGCACAAGGGTATGCAGCTTGCCATCGGGTGAGAGGTACTTGATGCTGTAGTCCATGGACGAAGTCAAATAGACATTGCCTTTTTGATCGGCAATAAGGCCGTGGGTCACGGTCGTTTTGCCCATGTCTTCCACATGCGACGCCAGTTCGCGGTCGATCAATGACGGATCCGCTAGGTACCGGGTTTCGATGCGATAGAGGTTCAGCTTATTGATGGGCTTGAAGTAGAAATACCGATTGTCTTTGGTCAGTGCAATGCCGTTGACATTCGAGCGGAACGGATTTCCTTTCCCATCCCGCATTTCCTTACCATCATAGGTAAGGATAATCTCCGGATCCGCAGTGGTAAACGGTTGGTCCTTGAGTACGGTACGTGTCGTGCCGGAGGCGAGGTCAAGCACAACAATGGCGGCACGGCCGGGATCGGACAGGTACGCTAAGTCCTTATCCGTATCGATACGCATGTCATTGAGTCCGGACGTGCTCTTGTCGAGACCATCAAACGTATACACCCGCTCGACCCGGTTGGTTCCGAGGTTGATTTTCAATAGCTTGAACGCACCTTCGGTTGGCGTGCCGCTGCCGTTCGCGCCACCGAATATCGAACCCTTGGGGGCCGGCTTGGAGTCCAATACCCAAAGATTGTCTTCGGTATCGACGTATAAGTCCTGCACATTGACAAAGCGCGTGGCGGAATCGCCCGTGGACGCGTTCCAAGCCTCATCCGGAAAGGGCAGGGGCCGACCGTCCACAATTTCCGTGAGGCCGTATCGATAGTCTTTGCCCTGGTTGGGAAAAGAAACGAATAACCTGTTTTCCGACGATACACTGACACCGATGGCCCGGCGTTTGCCTAAGTCGGCAACGGGAATCAGCTGATCACTATGATAACGTTGCTGACCGCTGGTATTCAGGCTGGTCGTCGTTCCTAAAAAGGTTAACAGGATAGTCATCATTCCGTATTTCCTAGAGATTGTCATAGCCTGTATGTTTATGAGCCCACGGGACTGTCCGGATGAATAAGCCCTTCATCCTTCAACGCCCTCCACAGTTCTGCAGGTACATCGGTATGGAACGATTGCATATTTTCTTTCACCTGTTCCGGTCGGCTGGCTCCTGGGATGACCGACGCCACCACCGGATGCTGTGCGGCGAACTGCAGGGCAAGGGTGGATACACTTACTTTATACGGATCGGCGATGGCTTTTATCCGGTTGCGTTTTTCCACCATATCCTTCGGCAAACCGGGCCCGTAATTCCAGCGATCCAAGCCTGCCGCAAATCCACCGTTCAATGGACCACCGATGACAGCCTTGACATTTTTTGCCGCCATTGCGGGAAACAGGTTTTTAAGGGCATCTTCGTGTTCGAACAAGGTATATTGGATGGCGACTAGCATAACGTCCGGATCGGCCACCTCCAGGGCCTTCAAGATGGGTTGCGGTCGATTAACACCCAGGCCCCATGCTTTGATAACCCCTTCTTCGCGCAATTTGGTCAACGCAGGGAAAGCACCCTTGGCCGCGATCTCGAATTGTTCCATCCACCGGTCGCCCAGATCGCCATTGTCGGGCGAGAGGTCGTGCACAAATACGACGTCAATGGACGACAGACCGAGACGCTGTAAACTGTCTTCCAGGGAACGTTTCACGCCGTCGGCCGTGTAGTCGTAGCGAAACTTAAAATTAAGCTGACCCTTCCATAGTCCGGCCGACCCGGGCTCAAAGTTTGGGTCGGCTTCGAATATCCGGCCTACTTTTGTGGATAAAAGGTATTCAGACCGGTCTTTTTCAAATAGGAAATGCCCAAAGCGGCGTTCACTCAAACCGTATCCATAGAAAGGGGAGGTGTCGTAGTAGCGGACGCCGGCGTTCCATGCCGCTTCCAGGGTTTGATGGATCTGTTCGCTGGTGTTGGTGTGCCAGCCGTTGCCGGGGCCTACGCCGCCCAATCCGTAAGGTTTGGGAAATACGAGTGTTTTTGATACGTTGCTCATTGATTCATCCATTGTTGAGGTTCGACTACGGTCGTGACGTGCTTCGGCCCACCCTTTCTCTGGGGTGAGCATTGCGCCTGCCGCGGCCATTACGGTAGCTTGCTGAATAAATGTTCTTCGAGTTGTCATCCTTTGCTTACAGTATCTAATTGTTCGAGGTCTTCACGGTCCAATGCTAACGTAGGGGCAGCAAAGATTGTATCCAATTGTTGCCTGCTGGTAGCGCTGACAATCGGCGCTCCGACGTGCGGCTGCGCCAGTAACCACGCGAGCGACACAGCACCCGGGGTCGATCGGTGTTTGGCGGCTACGTTATCAAGGGCTTCCAAGATTGCCAAGCCTTTGGGGTTCAGGTATTTTTTGACGCCACCACCGCGCACGCTCTTGCCAAGGTCAGCTTCGCTCCGGTATTTTCCTGTGAGGAATCCTGCTGCCAACGCCCAATATGGGAACACCGTCAACCCATACTTCTCTGCCAATGGCGCATAATCGGTTTCGTAACCGGCGCGTTCCACGAGGTTGTAATGTGGCTGCAGGGCCACATAGCGAGGGAGCCCTTCCTTCTCGGCCACCTCAAAAGATTCCGTCAATCGCGCAGGCGGCACATTTGAGGCAGCAACGTAACGCACTTTGCCGGCCTTGATGACCTCGTCGTACGCCGAGAGTGTTTCCTCCACAGGCGTCTCATTGTCGTCATAATGGGTATAATACAAGTCGATGTAGTCGGTCTGCAGCCGTTTGAGGGATTCGTCTACCGACCTTAAGATATGTGGTTTGCTGATATCAAACCCATGTTCTTTGGTTTCAGAACCTACCTTGGTGGCGATGACGACCCGACTGCGGTTGCCGCGGCTCTTCAACCAGTTGCCGATAATGGTTTCCGATTGCCCGCCTGTGCCATTTACCCACCATGCATAGGTATCCGCGGTATCAATGAAGTTGAACCCGGCTTCCACGAACGCGTCCAATATCGCAAAGGACTCTGCTTCATTGAGCGTCCAGCCAAATACATTTCCGCCGAAGTTAATCGGTGCTACTTCCAAATCCGATGTGCCGATTTTGATTTTTTTCATTCGATTTATTATCTCAGGTTTCATATGTTGCGCTTACTGTTAAGTAACAGCGGTAAGTTAATAAGGTTTTTAGGCGAAAGGCAACTTCAAACGCCATGGTTTTGTAAAAAATCGGAATATCGGTTCACGGGGACCTGAAAGGGTTATTGACCGCAATGGCCGATTACCCCAGCAAAGCTGGAATTGACCTACGGCACCTTCAGAGGTGAATATGATAACCGAATCCGCGGATGGAAGTGAACCGAAGATTTCCGTTGCAAAGGCCGATTGGTTTAGCGACTTTTGCGGCGGAAAAAAATGTTTTGCTCCTATGACTTTAGAAAATGGATTGATACGAGCGGAAATCACTGCGAAGGGAGCAGAGCTCAAAAGCTTGAAATGCATTCAGGATGGAGTCGAGCGCTTGTGGAGCGCTGACCCGGCGTATTGGGCCAAAACGAGTCCGGTGTTGTTTCCCATCGTAGGTACCCTGAAGGATGATACCTATTTTTACAAGGGCAAATCCTACCATCTGCCTCGTCATGGTTTTGCACGCGATCACGTTTTTGAGCATAAACATCTCGCTGACGAAGAGGTCGTTTTTACCCTCCGTGACACGGAAGAGACGCGTAGGGTATATCCGTTTGCTTTTCAGCTATCGCTACGGTATAAGCTAGCTGGATACACCTTGAGTTGCAGGTATGAGGTTAGCAATCCCGCCACCGACGAACCGCTGTTTTTTTCCATCGGGGGGCACCCAGCGTTTGCCGTGCGCACGGATGTAGATGGCCTTCGCTACGAAGACTATTACCTGCAATTTCCTGATGACGAGGTGTTGAATTGCCACGTTCTCGATGGAAATCTCATTGGCGGTCACACCCACACCGTTCCCCTGCACAATCACCGATTACCGTTGCGTCATGAGTTGTTTTACGGCGATGCGTTGGTAATGAAAACGTTGCAAAGCCGGGAAATCACATTAGCCAACAACATAAACGAGCAAAGTATCCATTTCCGATACGAAAACTTTCCATTTTTTGGTATATGGGCGGCAAAAGATGCAGATTTCGTTTGCCTCGAACCCTGGTGCGGTATCGCAGATGCGGCCACGCACAACCAGCAGTTGGAAGACAAAGAAGGTATCCAGCGTCTCGAAGCGGGAAAAACGTGGACAAGAAGTTGGGAAGTGGAATTGATCAAATAGTGAATGGAAGCAAATAATTGGGATACCATCGGCAGCGAAATCGTGTATGAAAATCCGTGGATACGGGTGGAGCACCGCGATGTGGTTACGCCTGCTGGAAGCCCTGGCATATACGGCGTAGTTAAATTCAAGAACAAAGCCATTGGCATCGTGCCCGTAGACGAAGAAGGGTTTGTTTATTTGGTCGGCCAATACCGCTATCCTTTAAGCGAATATTCGTGGGAAATACCAGAAGGTGGTGGACCCCTTGGCGAAGACCCCTTGGCGACTGCCCAACGCGAACTCAAAGAAGAAACAGGCCTCATCGCTGAACGCTGGCAGCGTATCGGCCGTATTCATACCTCCAATTCGGTTACGGACGAAGAAGGTTTTATCTTCCTTGCACAGGGCCTGCGGCAAGGGGTTGCGGAACCGGAGGAAACCGAAGAACTGCACATTAGGCGCATTCCCTTGCAAGAGGCCGTAGCCATGGTGATGCGCTCTGAGATTACGGATTCAATTTCCATGTGTGGGATATTGATGGTCGCGCGGATGCTAGCGGTATAAATTGCAAACTACAGACAGAATGTCGACCTTTGTGTCATGTCAAATCCCAAAGTTCAAGCTGTTTTTTTTGATATTGACGGCACCCTCCTCGGTCTGAAGAGCAAAGCAATACCAGATTCCACTCTGGAGGCCCTGGCTTTACTCAAAATGCAAGGAATAAAAATTATCGTGTCGACGGGCAGGTCTTATGAACATGCGCAGTTTTTGGCATCTTATGGGTTTGATGGTTTTATCACCTTCAATGGGAGTTATTGCGTGGATAACGTGGGCAAGCCGTTTTTCCGGCACACGATTGATATTGATGATATTCGATTATTGCATAATCATCTGCATACAATCGATAATTTTCCGGTCGGCGTAATGACGACCGAAGGATCGTTCATCAGTGATATCACCGATGATGTGACCGCGATTTTCAAGCTGTTGAAGCTTGAGGTACCTCGCCCGCAACCTTTTGCCGACGCATTGGAAACCGAGGTGCTGCAACTCAATCTGTTTATCGACGAAGATAAGGAAGCCCACTTGATCAATAAGGTGCTGAAAAACTGCGAGTCGAGTCGCTGGTGCCCCGAATTTATCGACGTCAATGCGCGTGGAATCAGCAAACAAATCGGCATGGAGCAATTCTTTGCACGGTTCGGATTATCAGCGGCACGGACGATGGCTTTCGGCGACGGCGGAAACGATATTCAAATGTTGCGTACGGCTGGTATAGGTGTCGCCATGGCCAACGCTGGCGATAACGTGAAGGCTGTCGCGGACTACGTAACCGACACCACCGAAGATCACGGTATCTGGAACGCCCTTAAACACTATGGTGTCATTTAATGGGATACCAATCTGTCATGAAGATCATCAACGGATGGTGCGTACCGTCTGCATCAAAAAGTATAGTCGATGAATAATGTAGTCGTTTTCTGCGGTTCAAGTAAGGGAACCGACACCATTTATGAGGAACAAGCTTACCTGCTAGGTAAAACGTTGGCTGATTCCGGTATCGGTTTGGTATATGGCGGAGCCAAAGTAGGGCTTATGGGGGCTGTGGCCAACGGTGCATTGCAGCATGGCGGCCGGGTGATCGGTGTACTGCCTTATTTCTTGCAGACCAAAGAAATTGCGCATACTCGACTCACGGAACTCATCCTTGTGGATACGATGCACGAACGGAAAACGAAGATGAACCAGCTCAGCGACGGAATCATTGCATTACCCGGTGGCTTTGGTACCCTAGAGGAATTTTTCGAGATGCTTACCTGGGGACAATTAGGGCTTCATCGGAAGCCCATGGGGCTGTTGAATACGAAGGGGTTCTATGACCAATTGATTGAGCTTGCGCGACATATGGTCGAAAAGGGGTTTTTGAAAGAAATCAACCGGCAGATGTTGATGTGGAGTGCAGATATCCCGGATTTGCTTCATCAGATGCGGAACTATCAGCCCCCGGCAGTGGGTAAGTGGATAACACAGGAAACTACCTGATGGCGGCGTTGCGGTATTTCTTTATCCTGCAAACAAAAAGAATGCACCGAACGGTAGGTGATTGGGGCGTCAATCCATGGCTGGTTTACATTGGTTTGCCGCTGCTGTTTCTGATGGGATCGGAGGCTTTTTTTTCACGCATGACCTACGCGAAATGGGGATATGGAGGCATGGCAACGCTTGCGCTTTTTCAATTAAGCGGCCAAACGCGTATTCGTTTTCTCAAACAGGTATTTAGCCGAGCCCAATTTTGGCGGATCCGTTTGCTGGAGAATATGCTAATGGTTGCTCCGTTTATGCTATTTCTTCTTTATAAGGGCGAACCGCGGTTCGCTTTGGGCCTCGTGGCCTTGGCTGTTGCCTTGCTGCCGCTTCGTATCGGCACTTTCGGAATGACCATAGTATCCACACCATTCTCGGTACAGCCTTTTGAGTTTGCCGTAGGTTTTAGAAATTCCGTTGGAATGCTGCTCATCGCGTATATACTGATGGCCATCGGTATTTATGTGGATAACGAGCATCTCAGCATAGCCACTTTATTGTTGGCCGTTTTCGTATGCGCCAACTACTATGCATGGAGCGAGCCCCCTTTGTACGTTTGGGTTTACCCTTTGACGCCTCAGTCCTTCCTCGGGGTAAAGGTGAGAACGGCCTTCCGGCATTTGACGGTTGTGCTCCTTCCTATGATTCTTGCTGTCGGGTGCTTCTTTTCGGACGACTGGCTGACGGTGTTAGTGGCGTCAGCCGTGGGGTACAGCTATTTAGCCTTGGCGGTCTTGGCTAAGTACGCAGCTTTTCCGCAGAGTGTCAGTATTCCTCAGGGTGTGTTTATGGTGCTGTCATTTGTGTTTCCGCCCTTGTTGCTAGTTTCCCTACCTTATTTTTTTCGACGGGCGAAGGAGGGTAGCTGCCAAAGGCACCGCCGTGTTTTCCAGCGGATACTTCATGACATCTACATATCCCTTTTCACCGCAAAAATCGATTTGGAAATCGATGGAAAGAAATGCGGTCCTTGCCGAATCGAATTCAAGGAAAGAAGTTTCCCCGAACTTTGGATTGTCCTCGCACTCCACTTTGAAGAGCTTTCCCTTCGGCTTGCCATACTGCCAGATCGGGAAACGGAACGTCCGATCTATCTGGAAACTGTCATAGTCCTTTTGCGCCTGGGCAAGAACGGCTTCGCGTCCTTTGTCAAGCATATCTTCGTATCGGCGTTCATCGGCCATATCGGAAACCGTTCCAGGCTGCCATCCCGCAGGTTCGTCCTTCCTATGCTTTTCTTGATTTTCCATTGCTATTAAATTTTTAATTGTTATTCCCTGTGCTGCCTCTGCCGGAAAATGAGCTGCTCGAATACCATCACGAAGATGATGACCGATACGATCGGGTTACTGAAAAGGGTTGTTATAATCCTGGGGACATCTTTCCACACATCCTGCGGAAGGAGGAATAAGCCCAGGCTCAGGAACACGGAAAAGCCGACCAGGCTTTGTTCCCTTCGGCCGAAGTCAGGGGAAGTCGCCATCATGCCCGCTCCGATCCCGATAACCGTCGATGCAATGCCTAATAGCACGGCCCCCGCTACCGGCTCGGGCATCGCTGCCATGAATCCACCAACCGGTCCGATAAAAGCAAACGCGACAAAAAGGAGGGAGGCGGCTATGATAAAACTCCGGGCAGCGACCCGTGTCAGCATAACGATGCCCAGGTTCTCGCCATAGGCTACTGTAGCCGGGACGCCCAGTAAGCCGGCTAAACAGGTTTCGATTGATCCGAAATACAGGAAGGACCGCTTCATTGCGCTGTCTTGCAATGTATGTCCGACGACATCTGCATAGCCGGTGAGATTGCCGAACATGTTCAACACCGCCATTAGGTTTACGATGATCATGATGGCAATCAGGTCAAGCGGCGGTATACCAATGCCATAGGGCAGTGCTTGGGGTACGATAAAAAAGCTCGGTTCCCGCAGTAGCTCCCATTGGAAGTTTCCACTTATCATGAAGATCAGGTAACCCGGGATGATGACGATCATCGCCGAAAGCGTACCCCATGTACCCTTCGCACGGATGGCGGTGAATATACCGACCAAAGCAAGGGCCATGGCCGCAAAGAACTGCCATCCGAAGCCGGAAGCCGTCAACAGGATGAGCCCCTGTTTGGAAATGGATAGGCCCACCACCATCACGCCGAGGATCAGGGGACTCCATATCCGCTTGATAAATTTCACCATACCCAGCAGCGCCAATGCGATAACGACAATGCCCGCAATGGCCTGAGCCAAGAAAGCCTGCTGCGCATACTCCTTACCACCTGCCGTGATGGCAGCAACAATGGCAAGCGATGGAATGATATTCGGTCCCGAAACCATGGCCATTCGATGCCCCAGCCAAGCTTGAATTAAGGTAGAGAGCCCGATAGTGACGACAATCGAAGACATGTAACCGGAAAGCTCAGCGGATTCGAATCCCATCCCAATGCCTACAATGGCATAACCCCACACAACGGCATAGATCATGGTAACCACGTATTGCAAGGTATATACGATCCAGTCCCTGCCTGAGCGGGGGCGGTCGTCGATACCGTACTCCAATTCAATGGTTCCCTTCTTCTTCCCGGCCATCATAGATACTATTTTGTCACCACGCTGCCGACCATGATGGTTTGTATCCGGATAACAGTCTAGTTCCTCCATCTGTTTAAAAAAATATAAAAGTTAACAAAAGCCCTTTGCCATTTGTATTTATGAAAACGACATATGTTAAGCATTATGGCGAAGAATACGGAAGAAAAGCCGTTGGTCTATAAGATGGATGAAAGGCCCCCGATCGGAAAATCGGTAATCTATGGTTTCCAGCATATTTTTGCAATGATCCTGGGCAGCATCACCACGGCCGTGATCATAGGAACTACGGTGGGTCTGAACACTGCACAGATTGGCTTGCTGATCGGCTACATTAACGTGGCCGTTGGGATAGCTACTATCCTACAGGTTACATTGGGAATACGGATGCCTACAATCCAAGGTTCCACATCGGGCCATATACCGGCCTATCTTGCCTTGGGCTCACTCGGCGTTTCGCTTTATTCGGACCCACTGGTCACCATGCAGTACCTGGGTGGTGCATTGCTGATCGGGGCGGTGTTCCAAGCGAGCCTGGGACTGTTCAACGTCCTGAAATGGGTAAGTCGTTTTATTTCCCCCATGACCGTGGGAATCATCATCATGATGATCGGATTGGGCCTATGGCCGGTCATTACCGATTTCATTGGCGACGGTTGGCATTATGCGATCGTGGTCATCGCATTGGTCATTCTCTTTAGTTTTGCCTTCGGGGTGATGGCCAAAACGATGTCGCTGTTCCTGGCAGTTATTATTGCATATGGTGTGGCTATCCTAGGAACCTGGCTGGGATGGTTCCCCGAAAAGCATCTCCTGTATATTAATCTCCGATCGATTGCCGAGAGCAACTGGTTCATTGCACCGGAAATCTTTCCTTGGGGTGCACCAAAATTTAATCTTGGATTCATCTTCGCAATGTCCATTCCCTACTTGACAGCATCGCTGGAATCCTTTGGCGATTACATGGCGCTATCGAAGGTAACCAAGACCGACCCACCAGAAGTAAAGCGGATAAGCCGCGGGATCGCTACCGAGGGGATTGGCAGTATAATCTCCAGTATACTGGGAGGGAGTGCCACGTCGACGTTTTCCCAGAACATCGGCGTGATCAGGTTAAGCGGCATTGCCAGCAGGTATGTGTGCGTGGTCGCGGGTATCATCCTGCTTTTAATCGGTACGATTGGTAAGTTGGGGGCGGTGATGGCAGAGATACCGGAGGTTATCCTCGGAGCCGTGTATTTAACGGCATTCGGCATACTGGCTATGACCGGACTAGAGCTGATTCTACGGGCAGAAATAAAGATGTCTCGAAATCAACTATTGATAGGAACCTCGTTGATGTTGGGTTTGTCCCTGCCTGCATATATGAAGGATAACCCGGTCGAGCTGGAAAACACTTCCCTGATGGTTTTCGTCAATGTCGTATTATCCACCCCTATGCTGGTATCGGGTCTTTGGGCTTGCCTTCTCGATAATATTCTACCCGGAACACCGGAGCAGCGGGGTATGAAGGGCTGGCTACCTGAGTCGCCCGCATAAACAGGCTGGTTTGCTGTGTCTGCAGCCCACCGAATCCGTTTACGCTGATGCCCTGTTGTGCGGAGTCACAGATCCCAAGCCCCGTCTTTTGGATAATAAGATGATTAGCCTTAGTTTTGGAGTTCATTGTCATTAATCACAAAATCATCACTATCATGCAAAACATCACAACGAAAAACATTCAAGGGTATTGGGATAATTTTTTGGCATCTGCGGCGGAATGGGCCCCGAGGATTTTATCCGGCATCGTATCGGCACTGCTTATTTACCTGATTGGCTCGTGGTTGATCCGGTTGATTAAACGCCTGGCTGCAAAGGCATTTGAACGCCAAAAACTGGATATCTCGCTTCAGCGGTTTCTCAATAACCTCATCGGCTGGATATTGAATATCCTGTTGTTTATCGTGGTTATTACACAGTTGGGCGTACAGGCCTCCGCCTTTGTTGCCATTATCGGTGCTGCCGGTCTGGCCATAGGATTGGCGCTGCAGGGATCGCTGGCCAACTTTGCGGGCGGGGTGCTTATCCTGGTATTGAAGCCTTTTCGGATCGGTGACTTTATCGAATCTGATTCCGGCGTTTCCGGTACCGTTTATGACATAGATATTTTCAATACCAAATTGAATACGCCCCAAAACCAATTAGTTGTTGTACCCAACGGCGAGTTGTCAAATAGTAGCATCACCAATTATACGCTACTGGGTACGCGACGTACTTGGTTCAATATCGGGGTTTCCTATTCGGTGGACCTCAGGCAAGCCAAACAGATTTTACTGGACGTTGTGAAGCGCAATGAATATGCATTCGAGGACCCCGCACCGCAGATCGTAGTCACCGAACTAGGTGACAGTGCGGTGAACCTGTCCGTGCGCGTTACCACTACCAATGAAAACTTTTGGACGATGCAGGAACAGTTGATCATCGATTGCAAAGATGCGCTGGACCGAGCCGGAATTGAAATTCCATTTCCCCAGCGCGATGTGCATCTGTATAAAAAGTAGGATAACCGAAAGGTATTAAAGTTTGCCTCCAGCCCACCTTCCCTTATCCCTCATTCGGGCCATATCCCGGTGATACCCGAGTATATCTCGGCAAAAAGGCCAAAAAGCGGCACTTTACCGAAGGGTGCACGGCAAACCTACGGGAGAAAGGCACATTTGGAGGGCATCGGAAGTGGGATAGAGCGACATGGTATGACGCCGAGGCGTATTTGGCTTCGGAGCTCCGTTTGATCTCCGAGCCAACTCGGTCTGCTCGATCGACGCCGGCCAAACCAAGGTAGTACGGAGTCCAAACCAAAATCAAAGGAAGACCAAACGGAGCTCCAAAGAGATATCGAAGAACCATGTGTTTGTATGCCGTGCGGCCGGTATCCGACCAAGAGGCGGGGCCGGTGGCTACGGCGTTATCAGATGGCAGCTACCATGTCGTTTTGAAGTATTTATCGACGCCATAGTAAACAATCGTTTTTTTTACAGGCGCTTCTCATTCATCCCGCAAGCTATCCACCGGATTGGCCACCGCCGCTTTGACGGCCTGAGCGCCCACGGTAAGTACCGCAATCAACACAGCAACCAACCCCGCCGCCGCAAACATCCACCATTGGATGTCAATACGGTAGGCAAAGCCTTGCAGCCAGCTGTGCATAATCCACCAGGCCAGGGGCGAAGCAATGACGATGGCCGCGAGAACCAGTTTCACGAAATCCTTCGAGAGCAGTTGCACGATACCTGCAACCGAGGCACCCAGTACTTTACGAATGCCAATTTCTTTGGTTCGGCGTTCCGTATCGAAGGCGGCGAGACCAAATAATCCCAGACATGAGATCAAAATCGTTAGCAAGGCAAAATATTTTGCCAGGACAAGCGTCTGCTCTTCCGCCAAGTACTGTGCCCGGAAGGATTCTTCCAAAAATTTCAGATCCAGCGTATAACCTGGATTCCATGTTGAATAAAGGCGGTGGAGCTCGGCAATGACATTGTGTGCCGACCCTTCCCGGATACGCACCATGGCCATACCGATTTGTTCGGGATTGTAGTAAAAAACCAAGGGGGCGATAGGCTGGTGAATGGATGCGGTGTGAAAATCCTTGACCACCCCCAGTACGGTCTTTTCTTCCCCCCAAAACGTTACCTTGGTTCCAACGGGATCCGTTAACCCCATGACTGCTGCCGCGGTTTCATTCAATAGGAGATAGGACGCGTTATCCCCCAAATCATTCGAAAACATTTTTCCTTCGTCCAGCCGTATACCAAGCGTTGGAATCAGGTTTTCGTCAACCGACCGGACCATGAAGTCGATGTTCCGGCTTGCGTCCTTTCCGGGCCATTCCAATCCATAGGTAGAGGATCCCCCGTCCTCGGTGATGAGTGTCTGACTGATTCCGCCTGCCTGAATTACGCCCGGAACCTTTTTGATCTCTTCAAAGAGTGTGTTTTTGTGTTCAAATGCTTTACCCTCCAGATTAAAGTAGACGACATGTTCCTTTTCATAGCCGACCGGCTTATTTCGTGCAAACTCAATTTGTTGGTAAACGATAAGGACCGATACGATCAGCACAAACGATACAACAAACTGAAAGATAACCAATCCCTTTCTTACAAGGAACTGACCGATCTTGCCTTCCAATTTTCCTTTAAGTGTAGCCAGGGGCCTGAATCCCGAAAGGTAAAGAGCCGGATAGCTGCCGGCCAGTACGCCGGTTATTAGCGTAAGTGAAAAAAATGCGAACAGCTGGCTGGGTGAGTACTGAAGTGCCAACTGCTTACCCGTAATGAAATTGAACTGCGGCATCAATACGGACGCAAGGACCAACGCGATGACCGCCGCCACGAACGTGACCAAAATCGACTCGCCCAAAAACTGGTAAATCAAGCTCCGTCGCCCGCTTCCCAGCAGTTTCTTAATGCCGATTTCCTTCATTCTGCCTGAGACTTTCGCCGTCGATAGATTCATAAAGTTGATCGAAGCAATCAGCAATAGCAGGAAGGCAATGGCAGAAAATAACCTGACATAGGTAATCCTGCCGCCGGCCTGCTCGCCGCCCTCATAATTGCCATAGAGGTACGCATCGGAGTATTTTCGTATAAAAAGGGAGAAAATGTTGCCGTTTTGGTACCGGTCGATATACCGTTCAATCTTTTTATTGAACGCCGCTACATCCACTCCTTCCGTTAATAAAAGATACGTTTGAGGACCGGTATTATTCCAGGAAGCGCCGTTTGTCCAGACGTCTTCAATCAACTTTTGCTTGGTTAGTACCACATCGAATTGAAGCGTGGAGCGGGGATCCACATTTTTAAATACGCCTGTTACCGCAGACAGATGGTCAACGCCGAATGCGCTCCATTCGATGGGTTTGCCCAATGCCGCCTCCGTAGTTCCGAATAGCTTTAATGCCATGTCTTCGGAAATGACGACACTGTTTTTTTCCTTCAATACGGCGGCGGATTCTCCTTGTATGAGTGGAAACGTGAAAACTTCAAAAAAAGAACGGCTCGAAAACAAGCAGGCAGATTTGAATGAGTTTACACCACTCTTCATCGTGATGTCCATGCCTTCTCGCACCAGATTCATTACCATCACAGACTTTTCCACATCTGGAAGGTCTTTTTCCATCGCTTCTGACAGGGGTCCCTGCGTATTCTCAAGAGTTCTTATTTGGCCGTTTTCGATGCTTTTTTGCAGCACCTGGTAGAGCCTTTCGTCATTGGCGTGAAACTTATCTACGGCCCTTTCATCTTGTACCCACAAGTAAAGTAAAAACGCAAAAGCCAGACCTGTCGAGAGTCCCACCAGGTTAATGACGAAAGAAGACCGGTGTTTTCGTACACTTCGGAAAGCAATGGTCAGCATATGTTTTAACATACCGTTGTTTTTTTGTTTCTTTATTTTTCTCTTTCACTTCCGTTTACTCGTCACGCAAACTATTCACCGGGTTGGCCATTGCTGCCCGTATAGCCTGCCCACTCACGGTGAGCAGCGCGATGAACAAAGCCCCGAACCCGATGAAGGCAAATACCCACCAGTGGATATCGATATGATAGGTGAATTTATTCAGCCAGCTGTCCATTACCCAATGCGCGATTGGAATGGCTACGAGGCAGGCAATACCAACCAGGGTTAAAAACTCCTTATTGAGTAGGCTGACCAAAGACAGTGTGGATGCACCCAAAACCTTTCGTACCCCAATTTCCTTGGTGCGATTCTCGGCCATGTAGGCGGCAAGGCCAAATAGGCCGAGGCATGAGATGAAAATGGTGAGGAAGGTAAAGAGACCCGCAATGTTACCTAGCCGTTGGGTATCCCTAAATTTTGCGGCATACTCCTGATCGATGAAGCTGTAATTAAACGGCTCATTGGGGTTATATTCCTTCAAGATTTGCCGGGTTTTATCCAGCGCAACCTGTGTGGATAAGTCCGGGTTAAATTTAATGTGCATGACGGAAAACCAACTGCTGGCACCATACATCACAATGGGCCGGATTTGTTCAAATGGAGAGCCCATGATCACATCTTTCACCACACCTACGATATGCCAGTTCCTCCCTTGGTCACGGATGGTCTTGCCGATTGGATTATCAAGGCCCATGGCGCGTTGTGCGGATTCGGTAATCATTGCGGCATTGGAGTCGGTCGGAAAGTTGGTGAGATCTAGATCCCGCCCTTGCACCAGCTCCATACCCAAGGTCGTCACGGCGTCTTCGTCGACATGGAGGTGGTCAAAAGTCTGGCTGTTGCCAGGTGTCTTTCCATCCCAATCAATAAAGCCGTTGCTCCAGATGCTTGTCACGGGGGAGAGGCTACGGGTAATCGACGTTGCCACGTTATCGTTGAGCAGTGCGTGTTTAATCAACGGAAAATTCTTGGGGATATCGCCCGATAGGAAGACATAGATGAGGTTGTTTTTGTCGTAACCGTTCTGTCGATTCTGAGCGTGCTGGATCTGTTGCCGGATAATTAGTGTGGCCGCCATGAGGACAATGGCGATGGTAAATTGCAGCACGACCAAAGCCTTGCGGGGGCTGACCGCTTGGTTGAACCCTCTGAACGTGCCTTTGAGTACCTTCACCGGCTCGAATCCGGAGAGGAAGAAGGCTGGATAGCTTCCTGCCAGGATTCCCGTAAACAGGATGACCCCCAAGATGCCTACCCAAAGGGATATGCTGTTGAAGTCGATGGCCAGCTTGGTGCCTATCAATTCCCCAAAGGCAGGGAGGCTCACGAATACAATAGCAATGGATAGTACACCTGCAAGTGACGCCAACAGGATGGATTCCGTTAGAAACTGGCCCATGAGCGCATACCGCCGTGCGCCGACGGCCTTCCGTATCCCCACCTCTTTGGCACGTTTTTCAGAGCGGGCGGTGGATAGGTTCATGAAATTGATGCAGGCAATAAGAAGAATAAATACGGCAATAGCCGTAAAGAGCTGTACCATTTCAATACGCCCGCCGGCGAGGTGGCCGTTTTTAAACTCGGAGTGCAACCACCAATCCGGGAACGAATGGAGGAAAATCTCGTTTTTCGTGTCGCCGTTTTTAATGGAAACGTCTTGGATGTTTTGGTTGACCCGGGCCAATTGCGCCTGGGGAGCGAGTTCCACATAAGTGGTCACGGAATTGTTGCCCCAAAGGTCGTCCGACCGGCCAAGGCGTTCCATGTACGTCCACGGCAGCAGGTAGTCAAACCGGAACCGCGTGTTGGTGGGCAGGTTTTTAAGTACGCCCGATACCATGGCGTAGTCGGCGCTGTCTATGCGCACCTGTTGCCCCAGTACGTCCGTCTTGCCGAACAGCCGCATGGCTAGTGATTCGGTGAGGACGATGCCATTGGCATGGGATAGTGCTATCTTGGGATTGCCAGCAACGAGCGGAAAATCAAATAGGGAGAGGAACGTACTGTCCACAAACGCGCCCCCGGCGTTGGCCTGGGTTTCCTCCACGGTAAAGAGGAAGCCTGTGCGTGAATAGCGGGTGGCTTGTGCGACCTCCGGATAATCAGCAACAAGGGTTGGGCCCAAGGGTTTTGGGGTATTGGGCCAGCAATGAAGTTCATTGTTCAGCATGCCGCGATTCATGACCACATATAGGCGGTCGCCCTTGGCGTGGAATTTGTCGACACTCCGTTCGTGCTTTACCCACATGAGGATGAGCAAGGCGCTGGCCAAGCCAAGGGCTAATCCGGAGATATTTAGGACGGAGAAACCCCTGCGTTTGCCGAGGTTTCTCCATGCGATTTTAAAATTGTTTCCTATCATTATTCGTTATTTTTTCGTCCTTGTTTTCTTAAATCGCTCATTCCTTTTCCTGCCCCAATTGTTTCAGCCTGTTGGAAAGGCAGTCTTGGATACAGTAGCGAAGCGCCCTGGATCCACACCCGCAATTCCCTTCCTACCCGCACTTGTTTCGGCCTGTTGCGAAGGCGTCCTAGGATACAGTAGCGAAGCGCCCTGGATCCAGACGACGCGTAACAGGCTGAAACCTTCACATCATTCATCCCTCAAACTATCCACCGGGTTGGCCATTGCTGCCCGTATAGCCTGCGAACTCACAGTGAAGATCGCAATGAGCAAGGCACCCAAGCCCGCCAACCCGAATACCCACCAATGCAGATCGATGCGATACTGGTAGTTGCCCAGCCAATCGCTCATTACCCACCAAGTAACCGGGAAAGCTAGTGTGCAGGACACCAGTACGAGCATAACGAATTCGCGATTGAGTAATCCCACCAACGATGCAACGGAGGCGCCCAGCACCTTGCGGATACCCATTTCTTTGATGCGCCGTTCGGCAGTAAATGCCGCCAGGCCGAAGAGGCCGAGGCAGGAAACGACGATGGATAATAGGGCGAATACACCGGCAAGTTTCTGGATAAGCATCTCCGACTTGAATATGTCGTTAAACTGGTCATCCAGGAAACCGTATTCGAAGGGGTACCCCGGATTATGAACTTTCATAACTTCCTCAATCTGGGCAATGATTTTTGGAAGGTCTGCACCTGCTCTGGTTTTGATATTCAGAATACCTCCGGACAAGTTGAAAGGGCGGAAGAACACCGGTGCCGAAGGTGCATAAACATCGTTGTATATAAAGTCTTTCACCACTCCAGCCACCATGTACGGATCACCGTCCCAATACACCGTTTTACCGGCAGCCTTGCCGTCGGGACTGATCAACTTTGCGAAAGCTTCGTTGATGATGATGCTGCTGCTATCGCCCAGCATGGCCGGCCTAAAATTGCGCCCATCCACCAGTTCCATACCCATCGTGGGGATAAAGCCGTCATCGGCCCATTGGTACGATAACGTAGCCTGCTCGTTGGGATCTTTCCCTACCCAGTCCATGCTGGTACGCACACCGATATGAAGGACACTTCCACTGCTCAATCCAGTGCGCTCTACATTACCGGTAGCCATGAGTTGTTGTTTAATGGCATCGTAATGTTTGGTCATTTCGCCCCGCAGCGGTACGGTAACCACCCGGCTGAGTTCAAAGCCCAGGTCGCGGCCTTTAACATGTTGGATTTGCTGGAAGATGACGGTCGTGCAGATGATGAGTGTAATGGAAGCGGTATACTGCAATATCACTAGCCCACGCCGTATAAACCCGGCCGCACCCGCCTTTTGTTTGGCCCCTTTCAGCGTGGCTATCGGATTGAACGCGGAAAGGTAAAAAGCAGGGTAGACGCCAGACAGGATGCCACAGATCAAGACGATACCGACAAGGAAGTAGTGGTGTTCGGGTTTCAACAGGTCGACTACCAATTCTTTTTCGACCAAGGTATTGAATGCACCGATACCCAAATAAACGAGCCCAACCGACAGCAGGCCCGCTATTGCGGCCAGAATAATCGATTCCCCCAAAAACCGGCTGATAAGCGAGGTTTTCGAGGCGCCGACCACTTTGCGCATACTGACCTCCTTAGCGCGCTTTTCAGAACGGGCCGTGGCGAGGTTCATGAAGTTGATACAGGCAATCAGCAGCACCACCCATGCAATAAGACCGAACAGCCGGACATACTTCATGCGGCTTTCCTGCTCGTTGCCATCCGCATCGAAATTATTGTAAAGTCGCCAGCGCTCCATCGGGTAGAGGAAGTTGTGGACCTTATCGGGTTCACTGCCCGACTCACGGATTACCACCTCATTGAGCATGTGGTTTACGTTGGCTAGATTTGCCGAGGGTTCTAGCTGGACATAGGTCATGATTACGGCATTCCGCCAATCCCTGACCCAGCCGTTTTCCTTTTCAAAGGTTTCGAACGGGACGAGCCAATCAAACTGGACGGTGCTGTTTGTGGGCAGGTCTTTGACCACGCCGGAGATTATATAATCTTCCTTGCCATTGACGCGTACGGATTTACCAAGTGCGGAACTGTCACCGAAGAGACGTCCGGCAGCAGATTGTGAAATAACCAGGTCATTGGGGTTATCCATGGCTGTAGCCCTGCTGCCTTCCACAAAGTCCAATGAGAAAATATCCATGAATTCAGGGTCGACGATGTGGCCGTTTTGGTAAATACCGTTGTCACCGACCGTGAATAAATAGGAATTACTCCAATTTGCCCGTGCCGCATATCGGATTTCAGGTATATCGGCCTTCATCACGGGCCCAAGTAAGCCCGAGACTGCGTCCGTGCCCTGTGCAGATTTTATAATGTATATATCCTCTTTGTTGGGGAAATGGCTGTCGTACCCGACTTCATCCTCAATCCATAAAAAAATAAGCGAAGCTGCTGCTATGCCCACGGCAAGCCCCAAAATGTTGAGTGAGCTGTAACCACGCGTCCTCCAAAGGTTTCGTAGGGCAGTTTTGATGTAGTTATGTATCATTATTCTCTTGCTCTTTGTCGTTTTATATTTTCTTGACGCTTTCATGCAATACGGTCGCCAAAAACCTCCACTCACTTGTTTCAGTCTGTTACGAAGGCGGCCTAGGATACAGTAGCGAAGCGCCCTGAATCCACACCCGCAATTCCCTTCCTACCCGCACTTCTTTCAGCCTGTTGCGAAGGCGGCCTAGGATACAGCAGCGCAGCGCCCTGGATCCAGACGACGCGTAACAGGCTGAAACTAACACATCACTCATCCCTCAAGCTATCCACCGGATTCGCCACAGCCGCCCGTATAGCCTGTCCGCTCACCGTTAGCAACGCTATTACCACCGCTGCCAATCCAGCCACAGCAAACATCCACCATTGGGTATCAATGCGGTACGCAAAGTCTTCCAACCACTTGTTCATGGCCCACCAGGCGACAGGACAAGCGATGATTACCCCAATCAGTACCAATTTCACGAAATCTTTCGATAGCAATCCGGCAACGCTGGATACCGAAGCCCCCAGCACCTTGCGGATGCCGATTTCTTTGATACGGGTTTCTGCGATGTACGACGCCAGTCCGAATAGCCCCAGACAGGAAATAGAAATGGCTAGCAATGAAAATATAAGTGATAACGCAGCCATCTGTTGCTGATCGTTGAACTTTTCGGCATACCGCTCATCGACAAACTGATAATTGAAGGGGTATGCCGGATTGAATTTCTTCAGGATACCCGCTATGGTTTGCAGGTTCTGCTGCATCGGGCGGTGTTCGTCGGTACGGATAATCATATTGAGCAGCCAGTTCTTGGATGCAGACACCAGCATCGGCGATACATCCCGGTAAGGGGAATCATAGATGAAGTCTTTGAATATGCCTACGATGGTGTAGGTTGTATTGCCTTTTTTCAGGTATTTGCCGATGGGATTTTCCAGCCCCATGGTTTTGACGGCCGTTTCATTCAATAAAACAGAACTGCTGTCTGCCGGTAAACGGGCGTAATCCAAATCGCGACCATCGACGAGTGTCAAACCCAGGGTGTTAATGAAATCACTCTCCGTGCGTGCCAGTACAAACGACGAGTTTTCGGTCTGTTCGGGCGTAGCGCCTTCCCACGAAATGTTTCCACTGGTAGAGGATCCATTCACCGTGATCGACCAGCCCGTGCGTGTCACGCCTTTGACAGCGCCACTGCGCAGCAATTCGGCCTTGATGGCTTCGTAATGGTTGGCAGCATCACCCTCTATCGGAATTTCGATCAGTTGCGATGTCATATACCCAACGTTACGTTCGCTGGCGTGGCGGATCTGGAGACGCATAACCAGCGTGGCGACGATCAAGACTACGGCAATGCCGAATTGCATGATTACCAACACTTCGCGCAGGCTTAACGTGTACCTGCTCTTCTTGATGAGGCCCTTTAGGGTTTTGACCGGCTGAAAAGCAGCGAGAACAAATGCCGGGTAAATACCTGCCAGTAATCCCGTACCCAGGATAAAGCCCAGTAGTGCCAACCAAAGCAGGGGGTCGGCTACCGAAAGCGAAAGCGGCTTGTCCAGTACCGCGTTGAACAGCGGGAGCGCGGCAAAGCTCAGGCCGATAGCAAGTATCCCGGCAATAAAAGCAATCAAAACGGATTCTGTCAAGAACTGCCCGATCAGGCTGCGCTTTCCAGCGCCCACGACCTTGCGAACGCCGACCTCTTTTGCACGTTTCTGGCTCCGTGCCGTGCTGAGATTGATGAAGTTAATGCAGGCGATACATAAGATCAAGAGGCCTATTCCGATAACCAAACGGACTTCCTCGATTTTTCCGCCTACCGGAATGCCATTTTCGAAGCGCGAATACAGATGCATGCGGGACATCGGATAGAGGAATACCGAATTGGACTTCAGGTCGGGCACGTGTTTACGGACGAGGGGGGCGATCTTTTGGTTAAATGCTTCGGCGTCCGTTCCCGCGCGTAGCCGGACGTAGGTATAAAATGTGTACGTATTCCAGTTGTTTCCATACGTTTCAATGTTGTCGAGCGGTATCAAGTAGCCGAAATCAAAATCGGTATGGCTGGGAAGGTCTGCAAGCACAGCAGTCACTTTATACGGTTCTTCATTGTCCAGTGTTACGATTTTCCCCAGCGGATCTTCACTGCCAAATAAACTCCTGGCTAGTTGTTGCGTCAGGACGATATTCTTTTGACCATCCAGCGCATGGGTGGGGGACCCGCTTATCGCGGGGAAATCAAAAATTTGCAAAAAGGAGGGGTCGACCTCGTTTCCCGCTGATTTGAGGCTTTGGTTGCCGTAGGTCAATAGCCGGTCGGTAGACCAATACATGCGCGCGGCGTGTTCCACTTCCGGATAATCTTCCATTAGTGCCATGGCTGCAGGCCCGGAGGTGACGTCATGGACGCTTACTTTCCCTTCATCCGAATACCGGTTCCAAAGTTTATAGATATCACCTTTACGGGCATAAAAATTGTCGTACTGCAATTGATTCTGCACCCACAGCGCGATGACCAATACGGCCGCGATACCGGCGGACAGCCCGATGATATTAATGGCGGAATATCCTTTGTTTTTCCATAGGGAACGCCAGGAAGTTTTGAGGTAGTTCTTTATCATTTCCTTAATAGTCTATACAAGACGCCTATTCGTTAAACGAACCGGTCCATATTTCTTGTTCTTCTCATCCATTCCATTTCACTCATCTTATCTTCCTACCCACACTTGTTCAGCCTGTTGCTAGGGGGCCTAGGATACAGTGGCGAAGCGCCATGGATCCAGACGATGTAATAGGCGGAAACTAATACATCACTCATCCCTCAACGAATCCACCGGATTGGCCACCGCTGCCCTAACCGCTCGAAGCGAGACCGTGATCAAGGCAATAGCCATTACCATGCATGCGGTCAATGCAAACATCCACCAACCTATTTCAATCCGGTAGGGGAACGCCTCCAGCCAAAGTGACGCCCCTAAGTAGCCAATGGGCAATGCAACCAGCAGTGATAAGGCTACCAGCAAAACAAACCGCAGGGACAGCAAGCGGACCAGCTGGATGACCGAAGCCCCCAACACCTTGCGGATGCCGATCTCCTTGGTACGCAGGCGCGCTAGCTGGGCCGCTAAGCCGAACGTGCCCGCACAGGCAATGAAGATAGCGATGGCTCCGGCGGTGGCTATCAGGGTCATTACCATGTCTTCTCGTTCGTATTGCTTGTCGAAAACTTCGTTGCTATACGAATACGAAAACGTACCGGTAGCTGGGATTTTGGCAAATGTCTCCTGCAGGTAAGTGACCACCGGCTTCGCTTTTGCCGGATCAAGCCGTATGCTAATGAATTGTCCACCGTTGAGCATGGTCGGTGCACCATTCACATTGGCGAAATGAACCAAAGGCTCAATGCCGCTGTTAAGTGACCGGTAGTTGAAATCTTCCGTCACACCAATGACCGTACTGGTTTCGGACGCTTCGCCCTGTGCGTGGATGGACTGACCGATGGCTATTTCTGGCGTCCAGCCAAATGCTTCGGCGGCGGTGCGGTTCAGGATGACGGCATTCTGCCTGGCGACCGCCCGTTCGTCATAAAAATTGGCGCCTGCGAGGAACCGGATGCCATAGGCGGGGAAATACGCGCTATCCACGTCATAGCTCACCCTGCAATAGACCTCTTTGCCGTCGCATTGGAAGGTGTCGAACCAATTCCGGTACTGCCCCGGAACGTTTTGCCCCACGGAGTAGCGTTCCACTTCGGGAAACCGGTTAAGCCCGCGTATCGCGTGGTCTAGGGTTTGATAAGCCTTTTCACGATCTTTGAATCCCAAATAGGAATCGATTACCATCACCTGTTCCTTGTCGAAGCCCAAGTCGGCCCGTTTCATGTGGTACATCTGCTGTTGGACCACCACCGTGAGGAATACGAACACGACGGCAAGCGAAAACTGAAGTACGATAAGGCTTTGTTGCAAGGCGTTGCGCTTCGGTAGCATGGCTATTTGTCCCTTCAAAGAGAGCGCCACCGGAGTACGGAGAAGCCGCCGGGTCGGAATCCAAGCAGCCACGAAGGCAAGTGCGATAAAAATAAGGCCTACCTGTATCAACACCGGATAATCCAATCGCCATCGGAAGTCCACGGAGAATTCGGTGAGCACTTCGGCGTTGAAGTATCGGATAAGCGGCGATATTAGCGCTAAACTGATAATCAGCGATATACTAACAACCGCGGCGGTTTCCCAAAGGAATAAGCCGAGCACCTGCCGTTTCAACGATCCCAATACACTGCGCACACCGATTTCGCGGATGCGATACAACGCCGATGCCGACGTGAGGTTGATGAGGTTGACACCTGCGATCAGCACCAGAAAAAGTACGATGAGGCGTAGGCCGCCCACATAGTACGGCAGCATGGGTTCATAGCGCGGCGTGATATCCTTAAATAGGATAAGTCCCAATTGGGGGTGTCGATCTTTTTGAGGGTAATAGCGCGGTGCAGCGGCCATCAGCTTTTCTTCGAAGGCGGTACGATCGGCATCCGCTTTGAGTAGGACGTAGGACGTAAGGAACCGGGCTTCCCCCTCATCAGCCATCTGTCTGAAATAAGGCGTATGGCGATATAGCCATTGCGTCGGCATCAACGCGGTGAAATTCAATGATGATGCGCCCGGGAGCGGTTCCAGCACCCCCGTCACTGTCAGTCGCAGTGAGTCGTTCCATCGGATTTCCTTTCCTACAGGGTTGATATCACCGAACACCCGCAACGCAAGTTCGTTGGAAAGTACAATGCTGTTAATGTCGGTCAGCGCCGTAGCAGTATCACCATAGAGAAGGGGGAACGTAAACATGTGAAGAAAGTCTGGATCCACAAAATCCGGGTTGACCGACCAGTCACCCTCACCGTAGCCCAACAGGTAGTTGTCCCAGGTAAGCATCCGGGTGTACCGTTCCACCTCGGGAAAATCTGTATGGAGCCGTTCGGCGATCGGGAAGACCGTTCCCGGTGCAAGCGGATTCTTGTCATCACCTTCCTGTAGCCCATAGAGCCGGTTGCCTTGCTCATGGAAACCATCGAATGTGACCAGCTTGCTTACCAACAGCAGCATGGCGATAACGCTGGTGAGGCAAAACGTGAGCGAAAGGATATTGATGGTCGTGAACAGCTTGTGCTTCCACAGCGTCCGGAATATGATGTTAAGTTCGGTCATTTAATTCTTGTTTTTAAACCAGTTGCACTCAGGTCTTCATTTGTCGAGACCTACAATGCAAAGACTCGACTGAATCCATTATGACAAAAAGAACAGATTTAAAGCCAAAAATACAACCTACTGATAATGAGAATTATGTGTGTGCGTCCCACCGCAGCGGTGTTCGATACCGAACACCTGCTGTTCATTTATGGACAATGGGACAAAATTGCTATTTTTTTAGTGTTGACCCCGGTTCACTATTAATCGTTACGATGTCGGAATTCCGTTTAGCATCGCTTTCAATTTTCCCGGTTGACGCTCCGTTTTGCTTAATCGAGACAAATCCAGGAAAGGAAGACGGGTTAGTTGGTACCCATTTCCTCTTCCAACACCTCAGAAGCAACCTCATTGACGCCCAGTTTCATCAGTTCGGGCACGAAAAACGATACGATTCCAATCACACCGATTACACTGCCCAATATGACAAAGGTGAGGGCGATGCCAACCGTGTCGGCTAAAAAGCCTGTACTGAGAAGTCCGATCATGGATGGTAGCAGTGCAATGCTGAAGTACATGGAAAATACCCGCCCAAGCATGGCTGGGTCGATTTTTTCTTGTAGAATGGTTGTAAAGGATGCATTATAAATCGACGCGGCAACGCCGCCAAGGACGGTGAGCGCCACGAAGAAAACAAACCCCGTGACGGGAAGTATACCGGATGCAGCCAAACTAACACCTAGCAAGATGTGCATGGCATTGATGATGATAATCTTATTCATCGTAGGCTTGAATATCCCCAATAAACCGCCGCCTACGAGCATACCAATGCCCCAGACCACTTCGATCACACTCATTTCGAATTTTCCGCCACCAAAATGCTGAAGCGTCAGCAGCGGGAATAATACAGCCACGGGCATGATGCAGAAAGTTGCCAGAATAGAAAATCCGAAAAGCCAGGATATGCCTTTGTTTGACGTCACCGCCGCTATGCCCAGACGAAGGTCGCGTAGCACCTGCTTTATCCCTTGCTGTTGTTCTGTTGCATCTTTTTTGGGATTGGGAATGTGTACCAATAGCAAAGAAGCGATGGCAAAGACAGCCCCGCCGATGTCGAGTAGCAATACATAGCCAATATCCATCAAGCCGATTGCCAATGCGCCGAGCGCCGGACCAGCAATACTCGATACCGATTGGATGACTTGGTTGATCCCCCCAATGCGAAGCAATTCCGATTCGGGAGCAAGAAGTGGGACCGATGCCTGCATGGCAGGCATGTGGAAGGCCGATCCAACTGACCGCAGGGCTAGCAGGATATAGATGAAAATCAGCTCGGAATACCCGAGGTAGAAAAGTAAGGACATGAACAGGGTACACAACGCAATGAACCCGTCGGCCGCGATCATGGTGCGTTTGCGGTCCCAGCGGTCGATATAAACACCGGCAAATGGGCCAATAATGGTTTGGGGAAGAAATGCAGCAATGGCCGCGAATGCCAGTACTTCGGCCGAACCGGTTTCGAGGCTGAGCCAGATGATGATCGCAAAATTTACGGCAGAACTACTAAGCAAGGACACAAATTGTCCGGTCCATATGATGGCGAATGTTCGCTTCCAAGTAGGTGTCATGGTATCAATGATTCGTTTATTGCCTTTCCGGGGACGCGCGGGCAGATCCGACGGAAAAAAATGATTAAAACTAAGACGTAAAAAAATAACGGATTGTTTCAGGTAAAACCTGAAAAAGGGAAATGCCAAAGGTCAAGCTGCCGATGGCCCTCAAGCCCTGTCCCGATAGTGCGGGGCTAGTTGGATGCTATGTACCAGTTTCATAAGGTTAACTTTTGTGTCCGCGAAGATAAGGCAATTATTTTCTAACTTTGCTTTTTTTATTAAAATAATGCACATGAACAGGAAGTATGTAACCTTGGTGGCATTTTGCACGATTGCCACCCTCACTACGTCAGCTCAACAACAGCCCGCCATCAACCCGGATTTTATGGATACCTCGGTGCGGCCACAAGATGATTTTTATAACTATGTGAATGGAAATTGGATGAAAACCGTGGAAATCCCCTCGGATCAGTCGCGGTGGGGGAGTTTCAATGAATTGGGAGAAAATACCAAGGAAGCTACGCTGGCAATCCTGAAAGAATCTTTGAGCGAGGATTATCCAAAGGGGTCGGATGGACAGAAAATCGCCGATTTGTACCGGAGTTATACCGATTTCGATACAAGGGAAGAAGTGGGGATCGCACCGATCAAACCCTTTCTTCAAAAGGTAGATGAAATACAGAACTTCGACGACCTGTATCGATATCTCGTAGAAATGGCACCGATTGGCGGCAACCCTTTTTTCAGCGTCGGCGTGTCCGCACACATGAAAAACAGTAATGTAAACGCCCTGTACCTAGGAGCTGCAAACCTGGGATTGGGAAGAGCTTATTATCAGAAAGAAGATGAAGCGAATGAAAAAACACTGGCCAATTACCAAAACTACATCAATGTCCTGATGCCGAAAGTCGGGCAGCTGACGCGCGATTTAAAAGGTCCCAAGATCGTAGCTTTCGAAAAAGAATTGGCAGGTCACATGCTCACAGTGGAGCAAATACGCAATGCTTCTCTCCGTTACAATCCTGTAGCTGTGGCGGATTTGAAAAACCTGGTGAAGAACATTGACCTAGCTCGATACCTTACGGATTTGGGGTTCACTGCCGATACAGTTATTATCGGCGAGTTAAACTATTATCAAAACCTAGACAAAGTGCTGAAACCGGAAAATTTAGCGCTCATTAAAGATCTTTTACGCTATCGAATTGCCGATGATGCGGCGACAAGCCTGACCCGGGAGCTGGATCAGATCAGTTTCGATTTTTGGGGAAAGACGTTGAAGGGGCAGCAAGAACAACAATCGCTCGATAAACGGGGCCTGCAATTTGTGAATGGGGTGGCCGGCGAACTGATGGGTAAACTGTATGTCGATCGGTATTTCCCGGCAGAGGCAAAAGCCGCCGCTGAGGAGTTGGTTTCGTACCTGCGGAAATCCTTTGCACACCGAATCGGTCAATTGCAGTGGATGTCTGCGGAGACCAAGGAGAAGGCGCTGGAAAAGCTGAGCAAGTTTCATGTGAAAATTGGCTATCCGGATAAATGGAAAGATTATTCCCGACTTCAGGTGGGTACCTCGCTGTTCGAGAATGTGCTGAATGCCCGCCGTTGGCAGTTTGAAGAAAATCGGGCCAAGCAGGACAAGCCGGTCGACAAATCTGAATGGGCAATGACGCCGCAGACGGTTAATGCCTATTATAATCCGCTCTATAACGAGATCGTTTTCCCCGCAGCAATCTTGCAACCGCCCTTTTATGATTACAAAGCGGATCCTGCCGTTAATTTTGGTGGCATCGGCGCAGTTATCGGCCATGAATTATCGCACGGATTTGACGACAGTGGTTCGCAATATGACGGAGACGGAAACCTCAATAATTGGTGGACAGAAGCAGATAAGACGAAGTTTGACCAAACAACGGCTGCGTTAGCAGCACAGTTTGAAGCCTATGAACCCATACCGGGTGTGTTTGTAAACGGACGATTTACGCTGGGCGAGAATATCGGTGACCTGGGAGGTGTATCTGTGGCTTATGAGGCACTTGAAATGTACCTGAACGATAAGGGTAACCCCGGGAAAATCGATGGTTTTACGCAGCAACAACGGTTTTTCCTTTCGTGGGCGACGATCTGGCGCACCAAGACCACGGAAGAATTTGTGGTCAATCAGGTGAAAACAGATCCACACTCGCCCGCACAATACCGGGCGATCGGCCCGCTTGTAAATGTGGACGCGTTTTATGAAGCATTTGATATCAAAGAGGGTGACAAGTTGTTTGTGCCAAAGGAAAAGCGCATCGTGATTTGGTGATTTATCGATGCCGCTGATGAAATGGCCGTTCCTTTGGGGCGGCCATTTTCGTGAGTTGCAAATTCGTTGTACCTTCGTACGTCGTTCTCAGAATATGGTAAAGAAAGCCGTTTTAACGATTGGATTGCTGGTGCTTTCCAATGCATTTATGACACTTGCTTGGTACGGACATTTGAAGTTCAAGGAAATGAACTGGTTCAACAACCTGGGTTTGGTGGGTGTGATTTTTATCAGCTGGGGTATCGCTTTATTTGAATATTCCTTGCAAGTGCCGGCCAACCGGATCGGTTTCAGTGAGAATGGTGGGCCATTCAACCTCTGGCAACTAAAGGTTATCCAGGAAGTGATTACGCTTACGGTCTTCGCCGTATTCGCTATCGTGTTCTTTAAAAGCGAGCCACTCCGGGTCAATCACTTAATCGGATTTGTGTTTTTGGTTCTCGCGGTGTATTTTATTTTTAAGAAATAAAGCTATCTACTGGCCCAAAGCGGTTTTGCCTTCAATATTTCGGCGTGCACAGGACAATGGGGGGCGTGCGCGCCGGGAAGATAGCCCGTACTCATCAGAAATTCATTGACGATCTCTCCTCCCGTGAATTTGAACGTTTTTTTGAACAGCTTCATCCATTCGGGAAGCGTTTTGGGATGATGGTGTTCCAACCATTTTTCAAACGATCCATATTCATTTTGCAATGCAACAATCGCCTTGGCATTTTCAATGGCAGCGTTGATTTTAAGTCGGTTACGGATAATGCCGGCATCGGATAATAGGCGTTCTCGATCGATTTCTGTATAGGCGGCTACTTTCGCAATATCGAAATTGTGGTACGCCTTCCGAAAAGCTTCCTCTTTGCGCAGAATGGTCTCCCAACTCAAGCCAGCCTGGTTGATTTCCAGAATTAGGCGGCCAAACAACTCATTGTCGTCATGGATCGGAAAGCCGTAATGGTTGTCGTGGTAATTTTTGTGCAGCGCACGGCGCGCTTCGGGTTGCATCGTCGGAATGTAGTCGCAGTAGGACATCGTTGTCGCGTGTTGGATATGGACGCGAATTTAAGCAAAAATTTTTAGTATCATTGATGAAATCGATATGCTGGATTTCTTACGGAAACGACGCGATTTCCACTAATTGGTAAAGAAATTGTATATTCACCTCAACGGTTTGACTAGCTAATTAAATGGACAACATTCAAAAGACAGGTAGAAGGGAAGAGATTACGCAGGCATATTTCCAACTATTGGACCGGCACCTGGATGATCTGCCACCGGTGGAGCACTTCACCCGTATGGCATCCAAAGAATTTGGTAATCGCGGCATATCCGTTACCGCCGTGGCGCCAGGCCCGATGGATACGCCATTTTTTTATGGACAGGAAAGCGAGGACGCGGTGGCTTATCATAAATCGGCGTCGGCACTCGGCGGACTTACAGACATTAGGGACATTGCTCCGTTGGTCGAGTTCCTCGTAACCGACGGCTGGTGGATCACCGGTCAAACCATTTTTGCCAACGGAGGGTATACTACACGGTAATTAGCTCATTCAGGCCATGGATGATTGGTCATCGTTAATACAAGGTGCCTTTTCGGGCATTTCCGATCCGCAGCGCTGGGCCGATCTGGGATGCGGAAAGGGCACCTTTACCTATGCACTGGGCAATCTTTTGCCCCATGGCAGTACCCTATATGCCGTTGATGTCCAGCCACAGAAGTTGAACAACAGGGCCGGAGGAGCGGCTATCACCTTCCAACAGGGGGATTTCGTTCATGAGCCGCTGCCTTTAACAGACCTGGACGGTATTATGCTCGCGAATTCCATGCATTATGTACGCGACAAAGAAGTCTTAATTCACAACCTGTCAAACTACTGCAAACCGCTTCACGCATTTCTTGTGGTGGAATACGATACCTTGGCCGCTAACCCATGGGTGCCATACCCCGTCGATTTCAGGTCCCTCAGTGCTTTGTTTCTGCGCGCCGGTTATAATCAGGTTGAGCAATTGGGGCACCGGAAATCAAAGTATGGGGGCAATCTATATGCCGCGTGGATAAAAAAGTAGAATTTTGTTACATGAAATTTGCTGATGGGTTTATAATTTCTGCGGTAATAATGGAAATTTGCGGCGGAGGAAAATACCGTTGGAAAATTTAGCAGTTAAGGGAATCTCAAAAACACAGATCGGCGTTCTGGCAGTCTCGGCTGGCGTATGTGTGGCTAATATCTACTATAATCAACCGATTCTGACAGCAATTGGAAAGGATCTATCATTGGACGAGCATCAGGTAGGGTACTTGCCGGTGCTTTCACAGGCAGGCTATGGGCTTGGATTGCTTTTTGTGACGCCTCTCGGTGATAAGTTGGAGCGGAAAAACCTAATTATCAGGTTACAGCTCCTGCTCATGGTTACGCTGGTTGGCATGACGTTGGTTAACAGTCTTTTCGGTCTCTATTCGCTGAGTTTGTTAATCGGTTTTTTTGCAGTGGCTACGCAGGTGATGGTGCCGATGGCTGCTGCGATGGCTATCCGGGATAAGGGAAAAGTGGTAGGGATTGTGTTTACTGGCTTATTGGTGGGAATATTGGGTGCACGGATTTTCAGCGGCTGCATAGCCGATTGGTTTTCATGGCGGCATGTATTTGGTATATCCGCCGGTCTTTTGGTTGTCACTACCTGGTTGGTTGCATGGCTATTGCCGAAGGTGCCGCCGGTTTACGGAGGCAATTATGCCGCGTTGCTGGCTTCCACAGTGGTGCAGTTTAAGCGATTTGCCTTGCTGCGACGCATATCGGCACTGGGAATATTTACATTCGGAACGTTCTGCTCCTTCTGGACCACGCTTACTTTTCACCTAAGTGGAGCCCCGTTTTATTATGAAAGCGATACGATTGGCTTATTTGGTGTGCTGGCCATCGGTGGGGCATTGGTTGCACCTGCGTTTGGCCGACTGGCAGACAAGGGAAATCCGGCAAAAAATCAGGTGCTTACTGTCGGCTTGGTGATCGTTAGCATCTTCGTTATCCAGTGGTTCCCGCATTCTGTTATCGCTTTCCTGGTGGCGACGGTATTGATGGATATCGGGGTGCAGGCAACCCAGGTGAGTACGTTGGCACAGATTTATACGCTGGACGAATCTGCGCATAGCCGGATCAATACGATGTACATGACGCTCATGTTTATTGGTGGCGCGTTAGGCACTTGGGTCGGGGTAACCTGTTGGGCCCTTGGTGGCTGGCAGCTGGTTTGTTGGCAAATGTTGGTTTGGGCGTTCGTTGCACTGATGGTCAGCCTATGGGGATATCGGCGTAGCGCGCGAGTGTGAGTGTCCGTTCAATATGGATCTGCTGTAAGAAATAATCATCGTGGGATACCACAATCAGCGTTCCCTGGTATTCGTTGATGGCTGCCGTCAGTATTTCTGCATTTTGGATGTCCAGGTTATTTGTGGGTTCATCCAGAACGATGATATCCGGCGATTGGCTTCCAATCGTCAGGCAGCAAAGCATCAGACGCATCCGCTCACCGCCACTCAGTGCGCTGCAGGGCTTATCCCATTCGTCCCTTGTAAACAAAAAACGATTGAGCCTGAGTTTAATTTCGTGTTCTTGCAATGCGGTAGTGTTGAATGATTGAGCTTGTTCGTACACGGCTAGGCGGTTATCGATCAGCGAATAGTCTTGGTCTATGTATACGGCGCGATGGGTAGCTGCTCTTTGGAGTGTGCCCGTTTGCGGCTCTAGATCGCCCAACAGCATTTTGATTAGCGTGGTTTTACCCGAACCGTTGTCCCCGTTCAAGGCAATCCGTTCGCCACTGGTGATTTGAAAAGTCAGGTTTTCTTTCCAAAGTAACGGTTCATTAGGTAAGGTTTCTTTGTAGCTGAAATTGATGCCAATAGCCGAAAATAGCAATTTGCCGCGATGTAATTCCGAGTTATCAAAGTCGAATTTCATCTGGTCGACGCCAGGCAATTCCTTCCGCAGATCGTGCAGTTCCTTCGATATCCCGCTGATTTTATCGGCATGAACACTTTTTACTTTAGCGGTACTTTTTTCGGCACCGTTGCGTAATGTATTCATCATAATGCGAGCTACTCCGGCCTTTTCCTGTTTCTTCTTTCCGCGCGCGTCTAACCGCTGTTGCCGCTCTTGGGTTTGGCGCTCCTTTTCCTTGGCTTTCCGTAGTGTTCTTTCCTTGGCGAGTATGTCATGATGCAGGGCTTGGTTCGCCAGTTGCTTTTGCGTGGCGTAAAAATCATAATTGCCTCCATAGGTGGTAATGCCCTGACGATCCAGCTCACAAACCGTATTCAACAAATTCAACAGTGTCCGGTCATGGCTTACGGTTACCATTGTCCGGGATGTGGATTCCACAAATTCATACAACAGATCCCTGCCGGCAGTATCCAAGTGGTTGCTGGGTTCATCCAGTAAGATAAGGTGTGGTTGATGGATGGAAATTCCCGCAAGAAAGACTTTGGTTTTCTGTCCGCCGCTCAAGGTCGCCAACCGCTGCGATACATCCAGGTCGGTTAGCTGCCATTTACCAAGCGCTTCCGTACAGCGGTCTTCAATCGCCCAGTCATCATCTAGTGCACTGAGATTATCTTCAGTCACGTGACCGCCCAGGATTTCGTGGAGTGCATTGATCTTTTCGGCTACTCCCAACGCTTGAGCCACGGTAAGGTGATTCCATTGCCCAAATAGTTGCGGCACGTAATAGGGCGTAGAGTCAACCTGCCTTTGACCTTCCGAAGGTTGCAATTCACCGGCGATTATTTTCAAAAGGGTGGATTTCCCGACGCCATTATTGCCAATCAAAGCAACTTTTTCAGTCTTACGGACCGATAAATGTACGTTGTTGAACAACAAATCTTTATGGGGAAGCAAATAAGCTATGTTTTCTAGTGTAATCATTATTTCTTAGCGTGTAGGGTATACGGACAGCCCTTGCCGGGACAAGCACGGGCGGATGGTTCACGAAAGAAAGGAAGATTACATATAGCTTATTTCTATTTTTCGGACGCAAATTTAGTGAAATTCCCGTTACACGCAAAATAATTGCTGCATATGTGTATCTTTATCCTGGATCGTGGTGATAAAATGGCTTTCAAATGGCTAAGGTGTGAAGGGGGTAAATGCACTAATTATGAACAGAATTACCGAAAGTGACCTTTCTTTTCTTAAGCAAGCAGTGGAACTTGCCGAAGAAGGGGTGAGAGGCAACCATGGCGGGCCATTTGGTTGCCTTATTGTTAAAGGAGGGCAAATCATTGGCAGCGGTTACAACCGGGTTCTATCGGATAAGGATCCCACTGCCCATGCAGAAATCGTAGCCATCCGGTCGGCATGCGCCCACCTGGGCAATTTCCAGTTAAGTGGTTGCACGCTTTATACTTCCTGTGAACCCTGTCCCATGTGTTTGGGGGCGATTTATTGGGCACGACCAGAACGGGTATGGTATGCCGCTACTCGTATGGATGCGGCGGCTGCAGGTTTCGACGATGCATTTATTTATGAGGAAATAATACATTCCATTAATGACCGGAAGATTCCATTCGAATTTTATCGCCAGGAAGAATTTCTGGCACCTTTTGATACATGGGCACGTAAGGTGAAAAATGAACACTACTAACTAAAGTTTACGATACGAACATTCCAGGGATTCATTGACGGTTCCTAACTTTCTGAGTTACCACGGTTGGATTAAAGGAAAGGATTCGCCTACATTTGTAAAAAACATTACGGACGACATTGAATTGATCCATATACAAGACGTCAATAGGGCGTACGAAAGGTTGTTGAAAGGCGATGTCCATTATCGCTTCGTAATTGATATGGCTTCCCTGAAAGATTGAAGAGTTACCAGATCCGATTATTCGGAAATAGACAATTGGTAAATGTTCGTTTCCAGACCGGCTGTATCCGAATCTTCACATAGAAAGAAAGTTAACCGCTTGGCATCCCGCCTAACGAACGTGAGCCCTTCGAATTTATGAGAAGGAGAGATGACCGCACAGCGCTGTAAAGACAGGTCTGGCAAGGAAAGCGTACCCAGAAGCGTTCCATATACGGTACCATCGTGATAAGTGGATTCCGTATCTTCAGCGGCGGCAAGGAAGTACAGTTTGTCGTCTAGCACAACCGCATCGGTAAAAGCTGTTTGTACGCCTTCCAATTTAGGCAAATCAACGGGAATGAATGCCGTGTCGCGTGTGGCGGCACCTAATCTGAAAATGCCGTTCACATGTCCTGGGCCATTGCCGCGGTTGAAGAGATAGGTTTGTCCATTGTGATGTACGGCTCCTTCAACATTGAAATCATCGTCTGAAATATGGAAAAGTCCGCGAAGGCGTGTGTATAATGACGTCAGGTCATTCTGCATGCGCCAGCCTGAGTCAGCGACGTTAATGGCAACCTGTATATTTCGTTTTCTGATACTGCCTGATCCCGATCCATAAATATAGAAGCGGTTTTCAGCAATCGAAATCGCTTCAAAATCTCGTTTTTGTTTTTTGGGGAGCTGCTCGCGGGGGGTGTCGTCATCTACCAGTAAGGTCTTGCTAAGCGTATTGGCCGATAGCGAATAACGATACAGGTAATTGGTGTTGTCGGAAATGAGATATACCGAGTCGTCTCGATAAAACAAGCCCGACGCAGCTCCGACACCGACAACCGTTGCCACCACTTTTAAGATAAAATCGTTCATGCCGGATTGGAATGCCCGTTGCTCATCGTCGTTAAACTTTCGACATCCTCGTCGGACAGCCCGATTCGAACCGCCGCTAAGTTTTCTTGTAAATGCTGGAGTGATTTGGTGCCCGGAATGAGCAGGATATTGGGCGATCGCTTCAATAACCACGCCAGTGCAACCTGGGCTGGTGTAGCCTGATATTTCTGCGCCAGCGCGCCGATTTTGGTTTGTAACTTGTCAGGGCCCGAAGCTAAAGGATACCAAGGTATGAAGGCCAATCCACGCTCTGCTGTATAGTCAACAACCGATTCCCATTTGCGTTCTGACAGGTTGTAGAGGTTCTGTACGGAGGCGATAGGCACCACCTTTTCGGCACGTTCGATATCGGAAATACCCACTTCTGAAAGGCCTACATGTAGGATTTTTCCGGCCTTCACGGCTTCAGCCACCGGCCCAAGCGTTTCCTCGATCGGTATATCAGGGTCTATGCGATGCAGCTGCCATAGTTGAATTTCATCCTTGCCCAATCGCTGGAGGCTGTCGTCGATGGTTTGCCGTATATGTTCTGGCCGGCCATTGACAGGCCATTGGTTTGGCCCCGTGCGCTCCAATCCGCCTTTTGTAGCCACGACGATGTCTGGATAATGCAGGGACAATGCTTCCCGGATGAGCTTCTCATTGGTGTGCGGACCGTACGAGTCGGCTGTATCGATGAAATTGACTCCCGATTCAACGGCGGAAAGCAGCACACGCTTGGCGAGTTCACGGTCGGGTGCGTCGCCCCACACCCCGGGGCCTGTAAGTTGCATGCTTCCGAAGCCCATCCGGTTGATTTCCAGTTGGCCGCCTATTTTATATGTGGCTGGTGTTGTCATCATATTTCCTTTCTCCTTATTTAAACTAAAGTTTTGGGATTGTTATTGTTTGGTCTGCGTGAAAAAAAAACCACTATTTTTTTATATCTTTGATGCGGCTTTAGGGGTATTCTGAAAAGAATTGAGAAAGACCCTTTGAACCTGATCCGGCTCATACCGGCGTAGGGAAAAGTTCCGTCGTCATGCCCATCCTGTGACGAATCGCTTCCAATCGTTCCAAAGGAACCCGCTTTAGCCATTGATTTAGAGATTTAAACATGGAAAAGCGACTTTGGAATCACGTACAGATTGTAAGGCGGCAATCTCCGCTGGTGCAGAACATTACAAATTTTGTGGTGATGAATACTACCGCCAATGCGCTTCTAGCGGTGGGTGCGTCGCCAATCATGGCGCACGCGGAAAGCGAAATGGCTGACATGGTTCAGATTTGCCAGTCGTTGGTGATCAACATCGGCACACTGGATGAACACTGGCTTGGGGCAATGTTGCAGGCATCGGCCATCGCCCAGCGTTCCGGCAAACCCTGGGTGCTCGATCCCGTCGGGGCGGGGGCAACCCCGTACCGCGATCAGGCTCTCAGCCAATTGCTGGCCATGCGGCCTACGGTGGTCAGGGGCAATGCATCTGAAATTATGGCCTTGGCCAAGGTGAATCGCAAAACCACCAAAGGGGTGGACAGTACCGCCGCCAGTGAAGAAGCGTTGGATGCAGCACGGTTTATCGCGGAGCAGTATGGCAGCGTTGTGTGCATCTCTGGAGAGACGGACCTTGTGGTTGGAGAAGGCCCGCCGGTGCGTATCGATAATGGCGACCGGCTGATGACCAAGGTTACCGGATTGGGTTGTTCCGCTACTGCAATTATCGGCGCTTTTGTTGCCGTGGTAACGGATACCATGGAAGCAGTTAGTGCGGCCATGGCACTCTTAGGCATCAGCGGTGAATTGGCGGCTGCAGTGAGTGCTGGCCCCGGCAGCTTGCAGGTTAACTTACTCGACAAATTGTACGGCATTACGGAAGAAGAGTTTGTTAAAGGGATCCGGATATCTTATGCAATTTAGTGCCTTATTTCCATACCGGTTGTATTTGGTGATTTCCGAGGCGGATTGTCGTGGCCGGGACTTCGTCTGGGTGGCCGAACAAGCGATCCTTGGCGGGGTGGAAATACTTCAGCTGCGCGAAAAGGAGCTCGAAACAAAAGCGTTTTTGAGAAATGCCACCCGATTGAAGGCGGTGACCGATCGCTATGGTGTGCCGCTGGTGATCAACGATAATCTGGACGTGGCCATGCAGTTGGGAGCAGCCGGTATCCATGTAGGCCGGAACGACGTGCGCCCGCAGGCAGTCCGCAAAATTTGGGAGGGCGCCGGTTTGGTCGGTTATTCAATTGAGCAGTTGGAACAACTAGATAGCCGCGAAACCGAAGCAGCCGATTATTTGGGAATCAGCCCGGTTTTCAGTACCCCTACCAAGCGCGACACGCTGACCGAATGGGGTATAGAAGGGATACGGAAAATCCGCCAACAAACCGGAAAGCCCCTGGTTGCCATAGGTCGCATGAACCGCGATAATGTGGTAGAAGTCATGCAGGCTGGCGCCAATTGCGTTGCCGTTGTTTCGGCGATCTGCTCCGCGGATAGTCCCTATGAGGCAGCTCGTGAATTGACAGAACTTATTAACAACACAATATGAATGTAAAGAGCTTTCGTTACCCCTCCGTATTGACCATCGCCGGATTCGATGGCAGCGGTGGCGCCGGGATACAGGCCGATATCAAAACGATTTCGGCGCTGGGTTGTTATGCAACGTCGGCTTTAACCGCATTACCTGTGCAGAATACACGAGGCGTGCGGTCCATCTACCCGATTCCGGAACACGCGGTGGGTGCGCAGATCGAAACCATTCTCGACGACATCTTTCCCGATGCCATTAAAATCGGCATGGTGCATACCGGTGAGCTGGTGGCTACCATTGTGGATACGCTTGCACGGTATCCAAATGTTCCGGTAGTGTTTGATCCGGTGATGGTGGCAACGAGCGGCGACCAACTTATCGCCGATCATACCATTGAGACGATTGTCGAGCGGATGTTTCCTTTGGCGACGGTGATCACTCCGAACATGGACGAAGCAGCTATTCTTGCCGAGATGCCAGTACGCACGCTGGATGACATGCGCCGTGCCGGAGAAAAAATACGCAAATTGGGATGCCGATCCGTATTGCTGAAAGGCGGTCACTTAAAGACCCCCCGTCTGACGTCCCTGTTTTTTGACGCACAAGGCTCTACCCACGAGTTTAACTTTGATAGGTTCGAAACGGATAATACCCACGGATCAGGCTGCACGCTGTCTTCAGCGATCGCCAGTTTCATTGCCCTGGGGGAAAGTCTACTAGAAGCGGTGGATAAAGGACAGCAGTATGTGCATCAAGCCATTCTTTATGGCCGAGATGTACAGATCGGCAAAGGTAATGGCCCCCTGAATCATTTTTTTAACCCACAACCACTTAGGAAACATGACCTGGTCTGAGCAAGCTTGGAGGGCTATTGAGCCGATTTATCAATCGATCATTGGCATGCCGTTTCTCACCGAATTGCGGGAAGGTACTTTGCCGATGGAAAAATTTCAATTTTACATGGCGCAGGACTCCGGCTACCTGGCGCACTTCGGACGTGCATTGGCACTTATCGGCACCCGGGCTGCCGACAACGATGACGCACTGGCGTTTATGCGCTTTGGAGCGAATGCGATTATCGTGGAAAGCGCATTGCATGAATCCTATTTCCGCGATTTTGGCGTTGTCGAACGTGGCGTACTTGAGCCTGGTTGTCATCACTATGTCCATTACCTAAAGAGTGTGGCTGCCCTGGAGCCCGTGGAGGTAGCAATGGCGGCGGTGCTACCTTGCTTTTGGATTTACAAAGAAGTGGGCGATTACACGTATGCTCACCAGAAAACCCATGATAATCCATACCGCCGATGGATTGAAACGTACGCTGGAGAAGATTTTGCAGAATCTGTGCAACAAGCCATAAGCCGGTGCAATAGGGCAGCGGGCGCTACTACGGACCGAATGCGGGCACAAATGATCGAAGCCTTTGTTACGGCCAGTCGGCTGGAGTACCGGTTTTGGGACAGCGCCTACCGTTTGGCTAGATGGTAGCGGCCTGTTACGCGCAAAGATTGTCCTTTTAGGCCCTCCGATTGTCACAATCTGCCGTGCCATCGGGCTGTGATAACCGTAAATTTGCAGAGGTGAACTTTTTAGTTAAACTCGTATGCAGGAGAACTTATCCAACTCGCTGAAAAATGCGTTCAATGAATTGACGTCCGTTTTATCTTCCCTTGATGAAAATGAGCTAAACGCGGTTCCCTTTCCGGGGAGCTGGACCGCAGGGCAAGTAGGCGATCACTTGAGGCAATCTTACAATGTCGTAGAATGCCTTACCGGACATACCAAGCCTACAACGCGTGATCCTGGGGCTTATATCACGCCGTTAAGTGAGCAGTTTCTTAATTTCGAGATAAAAATGCAATCCCCGGAGTTCATTCTTCCAAGTCAGGAATCACTTGATAAAAACTTACTCCTAAATTCCTTAGCGTCGCGAACGACGGCGATTCTGCATTTCGCAGAAAGCAACGCAGATATGACCCTGACGTGCCTTGATTTTGAGCTGCCTACCCTGGGCGCCCTGACCCGCATGGAATGGCTTAATTTCGTCTTGGTACACACATTGCGGCACAACCACCAACTCGCCAACATCATCCGACGGCTAAACGAAAAATAGCAACCAAATTAGCGATGGAGCGGCATCGGGATGGATTGTATGACCGGCTCATATTTCGCCAAAATGTGTTACATTTGGCTCCTATGTATAATCAGAGAAACGCACTGCTTTTGCTATGTGCAGGAATTGCTTCCCTGCAAATGGCATGGGCTCAACGCTACCAATATACGGTTGATTTAACCCGTCTTGAAGATGACAGGTTCAACGTAACGCTTATCACGCCGGAGATAACCGAATCGACGGTTGTCTTCGCGCTACCCAAGATCATCCCGGGTACCTATGCCATCAGCGATTATGGTGCTTTTGCAACCCACGTCGTGGCGGTAGACCGAAAGGGGAGGAGGCTGCCGGTGAAGCAATTGAATACCAACCAGTGGGAAATTGGCAAAGCCAAAAAGCTTTACAAAATCAGCTACGAAGTTGAGGATATCTTTGATACGGACAAAGAACATCATATTTATCCGATGGCGGCCACGAACATTGAAGATAAAAACGTAGTTGTCCATACGCCAGGTATTTTCGGGTACATGGAGGGACATAATAAGCTGCCCATAGAGCTGACTTTCGAAAAACCATCCGGTTTCTATGGATCTTCGGCTAAGCTTCCGGTAGAAAGCACCGCCACCCGCGATGTTTTCCATATGGAGAGCCTTGATGATCTTTATGATACCCCGATCATGTACGGTATTCCTGACACCACAACCGTTCAAGTTGGCAATTGTGAGGTATTGGTGTCTGTGTATTCGCCCAATAAGCTGATCCAATCGCGGGAAATTGCTAATTGGCTTACCAGTTTGCTTCACGGGGCCCGAAAATACCTGGGAGGCAAATTGCCCGCGGATCGCTATGCATTCCTTTACTATTTCAAGGATATGAAGATTAAGCAGTCTTTTCCGCTGGGGCTGGGCGGCGCATTGGAACACACGATGTCTTCTTTTTACTATATTCCCGAAATGCCTTCGGAAGTACTGAAAAATATGATTGTCGACGTGTCTTCGCACGAATTTTTTCATATTATCACTCCGCTTACCATTGCTTCGAGGGAAGTAAAAGAATTTAATTACGACACTGCCGTGTTGTCCAAGCATCTATGGCTTTACGAAGGTACGACCGAATATACTGCCCATCATGTGCAAGTACAAAGCGGCATCAATACTCCGGAGCAATTTTTGGATAAGCTAGCGGCCAAAATTGCTGATTCGCGTGCGAATTACGACGATTCGCTGGCATTTACTCAATTGAGTAAATATGCAGCGTCTACCTATGCCGATCAGTATGGAAATGTCTATCAAAAGGGAGCCTTGATCGGAGCTTGTTTGGATATTTACCTGTTGCACCTTTCCGAAGGAGGGTATGGCCTGAAGGACTTGACCCATGACCTTGGAGTCCGTTACGGAAAAGATCGGTTTTTTGAGGACGAGGAACTTTTCGACGAAATTGCGAAGCTAAGTTATGGCGAAGCTAGGGATTTCCTGGTGAAGTATACACAAGGCAATACGCCGATCCCTTATGAGGATTACTTTGATTTGGTAGGGATACGCTATCACCCCGATGACGCTAAAAAGCTGGTCATTGACGATTTGGCATCACCGCAAGCCAAAAAGCTGAGGGCGATTTGGTTAACGGGCAGCGAACCCTGTAACTAGGTAACTTTTGTTTGCATTAGCTCAAATCAATCTAACTCGATCCAAACCGGCGCGTGATCACTGGATTTTTCCCACCCTCGTACATGCCGGTCCACACCTGCCGCACGTAACCTGGGTACCACTGCAGGACTCAGTAGAAAATGATCGATGCGCAGCCCCGCATTGCGACCGAATGCATTTCGGAAATAGTCCCAGAATGTGTAAATGGTTTCGTCGGGATGTAATTTTCTCAACGCATCGGTCCATCCCTGAGCAATCAACCGACGGAAGGATTCCCGAGTTTCCGGACGGAAGAGTGCGTCGTCTACCCATCGTTCGGGTTTGTACACATCCGATTCTGTGGGAATGACATTAAAATCGCCGGTCAATATTACCGGCGAACCTTGTTCAAGCAGTGATTGACTGTGGGCGATGAGGCGATCTAACCAGCTGAGTTTGTAGTCAAACTTAGGTCCTGGAGCCGGATTGCCGTTAGGTAAGTACAAACAACCGACCACTATTTCGTTGATTTTTGCTTCGATATAGCGGCTATGCGTATCATCTGGATCTCCAGGGAGCGCTCTGCAAACCTCAGCTGGCCTTCCCAGGCGCGAAAGAATGGCTACGCCGTTCCAACTTTTTTGCCCATGCCAGATGGATTCATAGCCGGCATTTTTCAAAGCTTCAACCGGGAAGTTCTCCTGTATCGCTTTTAGTTCCTGGAGGCACACGACGTCTGGTTGGCATTCATCCAGCCATCGCAACACGATCGGAAGCCGCGCATTGATGCTATTTACGTTATAAGTAGCAAGTTTCATCTGTATTTCTTTAGAAGCCGTTCGCTGTTGTTAGCGTTATTCGTGCGCTAAATATGGCAAAAATTATTTGATTTAAGCGACCTACGTTGAAATTAGTTATGCGTTAGTTCAGGTTATCATAGTCTACTTTTACTCCGGTGGTTTCATCAACTTCGGCGATAAGTTGCCCGACTACCCTGCAGTATCCGAGTCCGTTGGCTTGGCAGAATGACGTTGCTTCTTCCCACGTAGGCGCATCAATGTGTGGTCCTCCGTAGGTTTTTAAGTGACCGCTAACCGGATCAAGAGCCAGAATTTCCGTTACCCACTTTTTCATTTTTGTGACTTCTCCTTAATTTGTTCACAAAAAACCTCGGATATTGTTTGTTTTTGCTGGCTTTCGTTTTTGTATAAATCCTTTGATAGGAGACCATCGGAACGTGATGCGCAACTGGTAAATTTGTCTGGAGCATCTCCACATCGTTCGTATCCAATGCGCCTGGGAGTTGTTCGGATTTTTCTTTTTCGATTAATCTAAATCGGATAGGCTGTGTCGCTTTTGGGCTCGCGCAACACAAAAAAGCTCTGGATGGTCGCGATGTTTGACAACGTGGCGATCCGTTCTCGCAACAACCGGTTGTAGCCTTCCATATCGCGGGTAACGATTCGAAGGATGAAATCAAGATTACCGGCCATCTGCAAGCATTCCATCACTTCCGGAAATGCCGTTACTTCCTGTTCAAAGCGGTCCAGGGCTTCGGCACTATGTTCTTTCAGAAAGACGTGGGCAAAAACGGTCAACGTCCGGTCGATTTTCAGTTTGTCAAGAATTACCACCGAACGTTTGATGTATCCTTGTTCCAGCAGTTTCCGCCGCCGTTCCTGGATTGCGGTAGGTGAGCGGTGTAGCCGGTCGCCCAGTTCCTTGTTTGTAAGCGAATTATCTCGTTGCAGAATGCGAAGCAGCTCTAGATCAATCGGGTCTAATATGGCCATAGGCGTAACCGGTTAAAAAATTAGCGACGGCGTCCGTCGGCCGGGCAATATTAGGAAAATATTCGGTGAGTTTTATGTTTTTCCGTTTAAAATTCGGTTTTTGATGCGATGTGTTGCGGTTATTTTAGGTGTTGTGGAGATTTGTAAAAAAATGCACACAATGACTACTGTCGAAAACGTCATCAGCCAGCTTTGGCACCTCGTGGGTAATACACCGATGCTCCGGCTGGACTACCGATACAAGGGCCGGCCTGATTGTATCTATGTGAAATGTGAACACTATAACCTGACGGGCAGTGTGAAAGACCGTATGGCCCTTCATATCCTCCAGCGCGCGTACGCCCGCGGACAGATCGCTCCTGGCAATATGATTGTCGAGGCAACTAGTGGCAATACCGGAATCTCCTTGGCTGCCATTGGCCGGGCACTGGGCCACCCGGTGACGATCGTTATGCCCGACTGGCTCAGTAGAGAGCGGGTGGATATTATCCGCAGCTTCGGTGCAAAGGTCGAATTAATATCCCGGGAGAAAGGAGGTTTTTGCGGCAGTATTGCACATTGCGAGCAGCTGGCCGTCATGGGCGACGTTTTCCTGCCCCGTCAATTCGAGAACGGCAGCAACGCCGAAGCACATGAACTGACGACTATGCCGGAGATCTGGCTGCAGTTGGAGCAGTGGGGGCTCAAGCCCGACGCTTTCGTAGCTGGCGTCGGTACAGGCGGCACCGTGATGGGGGCAGCCCGCTACTTTAAGCGTCGTGACGCCACCATCTCAGTCCATCCGCTTGAACCGGCTGAGAGCCCTACCCTAAGCACCGGCTACAAGGCTGGTACACATCGGATTCAGGGCATTTCTGATGAGTTTATTCCTCCTATTATTCGGTTCAGCGAATTGGATGCGGTGATCCAGGCCAGCGATGGTGACGCCATTCTGATGGCCCAGCAACTGGCCTGTGTGCTGGGATTGGCGGTGGGCATCTCTTCTGGGGCCAACGTGATTGGCGCCATCCGGCTTAAGCAGCGACTCGGTCCGGATGCTACCGTTGTCACGCTGCTTTGCGACAGCAACAAGAAGTACCTAAGCACTGATCTGGTGCGTGAGGAACCGATACGGGAGGATTACCTCACCCCAGCGGTTGATTTGACGGGATTTCGCCCCATTCCACGACTGAAAAGTCCGGTGACCAACGCTAGTCCGGAAGAAATATACTTACGCACTCATCGATGAACGGGCAGGGCAGTCTTCTGATCGCTCACCGATGAAAATACCCCGGCAGCTTTATTGCATAATTTGCAGGGTATCCGTAGCTTTGCCTGCGCACATGAACTTCCGGACCCGCCGGAGGCACAGAAAGATTAAATTCAGGAAGTTAGTTTGTTTCATTATGAAGAAAATCATCGTTTTAGTACTTATTGTTTCGTTAAAGCTTAGCGCCCTTGCCGACGAAGGCATGTGGTTCCTGATGCACTTAAAGCGCCTTAACGAGCGCGATATGCAAAAAATGGGACTGCAGCTGACCGCGGAGGAAATCTATAGCATCAACCATTCCAGCATCAAAGACGCTATTGTGCAGTTCGGTGGCGGGTGTACGGCCGAAATCGTCTCCGGACAAGGGCTCGTGCTTACCAATCACCATTGCGGTTATGGTGCTATCGCTGAATTGTCGACCCCGGAAAACGATTACCTGACCAACGGGTTCTGGGCGGCTACCCGGCAGCACGAACTGAAGCCGAAAGCGCTCTCTGTACGTTTCTTTGTCCGAATGGACGACGTCACCCAGCGGATATTGAGTGTCGTAGATGATACAATGACCGAGGCTGACCGGGAACGCGCGATCAACCGGGAAATTGCTAAAATCGAACAGGAAAACAATGAAGGCGGGAAATATACCGTTTCCGTACGTTCGTTCTATGAAGGTAATGAATATTACTATTTTGTTTATCAGGATTATCCCGACGTTCGGCTGGTGGGTACACCGCCGAACAGCATCGGTAAATTCGGAGGTGATACAGATAACTGGGAATGGCCGCGCCATACAGGCGATTTCTCGCTATTCCGGGTATACGCAGACCGGGACGGTAATCCCGCGCCGTATTCGGCAGACAATGTACCGCTGAAGCCGAAACATCACCTCACGGTCAGCCTGAACGGGTACACCGCGGATGACTTTGCGATGATTTTAGGATACCCCGGCCGTACCAATCGCTGGATGCCCTCGGGCGGTGTGGACCAGAACGTGAACTATGCATACCCGGCATGGGTGGAAGCCTCCAAGCTTGGAATGGATCAGATGAAAAAATATATGGATGCCGATCCTAAGGTTAAACTGGATTACGCCTCCAAGTATTCCCAGGTTGCCAATTATTGGAAGAACCGGCAAGGAATGATCGATGCCCTCACCCAGCACCAAACGGCCCGCATCAAGGCAGCAGAAGAAGTCCGGTTCGATAAATGGGCGCAGAAGCGGCGCAACCGGGAACGCTACGGCGCTGTTGTTGACGACATTAATCAATATTATAAAGAAACCGACTTGAAAGCCCGGCACGACAACTACCTGATCGGGTTGCTGCGGTCCAGCACCTTCGCGGCGCTGCCCTCCTCACTGGGCAATGCCCTCCTATATTATGCGGCACAGAACGAAGCAAAGCGGAAAGAGGTATCGCAGCAAATTACCATGAGCCTCGAAGGTACCTATGATAATCTGTACTTACCCCTGGAGCGCGATGTGCTTGCTTCTCTATTGAACCTATATACCGAAAAGGCAGCCGAATGGGGAGTACCTGTGTACATCGATTCACTGTACCGGCATCACCGCCGGGATTTTTCCGGCTATATCGATTCGGCTTTTGAAACCAGTGTGTTCGCATCCCGCGAACGGGTCGATGCTTTTCTCGCTGATCCCGACACGCTCAGTTTGCAGCGAGATCCCCTGTATCGGCTCTCGGAGGCCTTGCTTGACCGGTACCGGCAGACTTCACCGGAGCAGCAGGAGCGCCAAGGGCGTTTCCAACGAGCTTTTCGCTTGTACGTGGAAGGAACACGAAAGCGCAATCCCAAAAAGACGTACTATCCAGACGCCAATAGTACGCTTCGCCTAACCTATGGCAAAATTAATCCATTGCCACCTGATCCGAAGAACGATGCCAGCGCCAATTATTTTACGACATTGAGGGGAACCATTGCCAAATATAAACCCGGTGACGAGGAATTTGATATTCCGGAACGGCTACGGACCCTTTATGAAAACCGGGATTATGGACGGTATGCAGATAAAGAGGGCAACCTTCCTGTCAATTTCCTAACGGATAACGATATTACTGGGGGCAATTCCGGCTCACCCGTGTTGAATGGAAAAGGAGAATTGATCGGTATCGCATTCGACGGAAACATTGAGGCGATGGCCGGCGACGTGATCTTTGACAAAGAACTTCAACGCACCATCGCCGTGGATATCCGTTACGTGCTGTTTATCATCGATAAGTTCGCCGGAGCCGGTCACCTTATCGACGAAATGACGCTGGCAAATTAATGCTGATTTATAGAACGGTACCTTTACCGGCGAATATGGAATGAGTTGTGACGATTCAGTTTAACGGCCATTTCCGGGCTAATATAATCAGACATGCAGTATAGGGAAATAACGCCATCTTCAGCATTAGCACCGTATATTCACACCTTTTGGGAACTTACTGGTGAAAATATGGATAAACAATGGGAAAGAAATTTCCCTGACGGCTGCGCAGGGGTAATCCTCAATCTGGGAGACACCTGCATTACAGATAACGGAATGGCTAAAATGGACTTTGGAAAAACATACGCAGTAGGGGCAATGACATCCTTTAAGGACAGCTTCATAGATGAAAATACGCACTTGTTCGGCGTATGTTTGAAACCAGGCGTATTCCCAAATTTCTACAACTACGCTCCGCAAAATGAAATAATAGACCAAACGATTCAGCTCGAGAAAAGGCACTCTTTTGACATCGATAAATTTATGAATAATAGAGTGCACTATTTACATGAGTTTTTCATCCACAGGTTACAACCTGTAAACGGACTCGTGAAATCAGTTTTGGAAGATATTCATCAATCGCAAGGTCAGGTAATTATAAGCGAAATCGCAAAAAAGAACTTTACAACCGTAAGGCAATTAGAGCGAAAGTTCAATATACAATTAGGGATCACCCCAAAAGAGTATGCTCGTATTGTTCGGTTTCAAAATGCGTTGTTTAGAATAAACGAATCCAAGCAACGAACAAGTTTGGCAGATATCGCGTTTGAGTGTGGTTATTATGACCATTCACATTTAACAAACGAGATCAAAAGAAATACAGGGATGGCCCCATCTCAACTTTAATTTTGTCGCATTTTTCCAAAGTTTACTGGTTATGGGAAAGTAATTTTGCATAGACTTTAATATTTAAGACAGATGCGTAAATTATCACTTTTCATTGCGATGAGTTTAGACGGCTACATTGCAAAGCCAAATGACGATCTAAGTTTCTTGAAACTTGTAGAGAAAAATGGAGAAGATTATGGTTATGCCGAATTTTCGGACACAATCGACACATTAATTATTGGTAGGAAAACCTATGATTATGTGCTTAAGGAAATCGGCACTTCTCATTATGATAACGGAGAAAGAGATGTTTTCGTTATAACAAGAACCAATAGGCCAAGTGTGGGCAGAACAACATTTTACACAGGAAGTTTGACCCAACTGGTTAATCGGTTAAAATCTGAGAAAGGTAAGAATATCTACTGTGACGGTGGAGCAGAAGTGATAAATGAACTGTTAAAAGATGAGTTAGTAGATGAGTTTATAATTTCCATTATACCCGTACTATTGGGTGCCGGCGTAAAACTCTTTAAGGACGGAAGGCCTGAACAATTGCTTGAAGTTGTAACGGTAAAGACATATGACACCGGATTAACACAGTTACATTACCGTCGGAAACGATGAGGGAATGACTGAGAGCAAAAAAATGGGACAAGTCGGTTGTTTTAGACTTGTCCCAAGAGGTGACCCCGGACAGGTTCGAACTGTCGACCCACTGATTAAGAGTCAGTTGCTCTACCAGCTGAGCTACGGAGTCTATTGAAGTAGTTAGTCGGCTTGTATGAAACCGGTGCAAATATAAAAAATATTGCAATTATTTTTTGTAACGCATGGGATAATTTGCGCGGATTTGTCCCTTTGAAATTTTCCGAAGCTTGCTTTCCATGAGTTTTCGTGTAAGGGGCTGTATATAATCCAGATACAAAATACCTTGTGTGTGATCGTACTCATGTTGTATCATACGTGCGGTCATACCGCTGAATGTCTTGAGATGTGTTATGAATTGCCGGTCCATATATTCAACCTCAATCGTCCAAGGTCTTTTTACCTTTCGGCTAAGATGGGGAATGCTCAAACAACCTTCCTCATCCTCCCAGGCTTCACTTGTCCTGTTGATTATTCGGGCGTTAATGAATGTTTCCCTAATTCCTTCGTCCTCTGCAGGAAAATAAAGCGACCGTTCTTGCGGCTCACAATTTTCGAATGTCGATTGACTATCCACGATAAATAACGTGATGGGTTCACCAATCTGCGGAGCCGCCAGTCCGCATCCGTTCGCTCCATTCATGGTCTCCCACATGTGGTCGATTAATACATTCAGTTCCGGATCGTCCTTGGTGACAGGCCGGCACTTTTGTCGTAAAATGGCATGTCCGTAGGCAAGTATGGGTAAAATCACTTTCAATCCTTTTAGGGCAAAGGTCTGAAGAAACGGGTTTGAATGCAATGAATCTATGTTAACAAATTTCCCTGCGAATCCGGCTCAGGGCCTGCGGTGTGATGCCGATATAGGATGCGATGTATTTCAGCGGGATGTGCTTGATGATTTCGGGGCGTTCCGAAAAGAGATGGCAATAACGTTCTTTCGCGGTAAACCTCAATAACGCTAATTCCCGGCTGCTTTTTGTGATATATAATTTTTCGCTAAGGAATCGTCCGACGGCATTCCCGATACGGGTATTGTCATACATCTTCTGGAGATTTTCATAAGATATCCGCCAGGCGACCGTATTGGATAATGCACCAAGCCGGTATTCCGACGGGGTTTGGGTGATCAGCGAGTTGTACGCACTAGCAAACGCCTTCTCGAAGCAGAAATCAAATGTGGTCTCCACTGTTTCGTCACAGATATAATACCGGATAATCCCTTGCTCAATGAAATACAGAAAGTGTTCAATATTGCCTTGTTCTGTGATGGTTTCTCCTTTTGAAAACTTTACATACTCAAATAATGCCGCGATATACTGCCAATCGGACTCGCTCAATTCCGTTACGCGTTCGTAATAAGCTCTGATGTGTCCCATTTTGTTTCGAATCAAATTCAGATTACAAAAGTACGGATTTTGCTTTGCGCTACGTAGGGTCAATATGCATCACCGAATCTCAGCAGGAGCCTCGAATCGTTTACTTTAAAAGACGTGAGGCTTAACCCCGGCTGCAAGTGGATTAAATGCAATTTTTTTATAGCTTTGGCCGTCCCCCGGATGTTAACGAGATGAGCATTAATTCGAAAGCATGAACGTGAAAAGAGGCCTACTGCTTGTGGTGATATACCTCGCATTCGTCAGCCTTGGTCTTCCAGATTCCCTATTAGGGCCCGCATGGCCGACGATGTATGTTGACCTGGAGGTTCCGGTCCACTTTGCCGGGATCATCTCCATGATCGTGGCCGGGGGAACGGTTGTTTCGAGTCTGCTGAGCGCGAGATTGATTAACCGATTTGGTGTCGCGTCCATTACAACCTTAAGTGTATTGATCACCGCGTTGGCGCTATTGGGGTATTCCCTATCACAGCATTTCAGCTACCTATGCTTGCTCGCGGTTCCGCTTGGCCTTGGCGCAGGCTGTGTAGATGCGGGGCTCAACAATTACGTGGCGTTGCACTACCGGGCCCGGCATATGAATTGGCTGCATAGTTTCTGGGGGGTGGGGGCGGCCACTGGCCCAATGATCATGGCTGCTTACTTGTCGGCTGGCGAAGCGTGGACCAGTGGATATCGGACGGTCGGTTGGATCCAGATTGCACTATTTGCGGTGTTGCTGGCTTCAACGCCGCTTTGGATACGAGGCGCTGCAACAAGCGACAACCCGAGAGGGGAGGGGGAACGCCGCTCGTTTTATCAGTTGCTCAAAATCAAGGGAGTGAAACAGGCGCTCATAGTCTTTTTCTGCTATTGTACAATCGAAGCAACTTTCGGATTGTGGGGCGCAAGTTTTCTTGTATTCACCAGAGGCGTCGAGCCGGAAGATGCTGCGAGGCTGATATCCGTCTATTTTGTGGGAATTACCGCAGGCCGTTTTGCGTCGGGATTCCTTTCCGACAGGCTGAGCAACAAGCGGCTTGTTTATATAGGCGAGGGATTGATCGGTCTGGGATTATTGGTGCTGTTGCTGCCCGTGAAGGCATTATTCCTGCCCGGTTTTTTGTTAGTTGGTTTGGGATGTGCTCCCATTTTTCCAAGTCTGCTGCACGATACGCCGCGCAATTTCGGCGAAAAGCATTCCCAGGCAATTATGGGCATGCAGATGGCCAGCGCCTATATTGGCATAACGGTTATGCCGCTGCTGTTTGGGAAATTGGCTTCCTATACCGGGTACGCAACGCTGCTGGGCTTCCTTGGTGCGATGCTAGCCCTGAAAATAGCAATGACATGGAGTTTGATCCGAAAAGTTGCCTAGGGTCTTGAGTCATACCTCATTTGTCACCCTAGCGAACTTATTTCTGTACTCGATAGGCGTAAGCCCTGTAATTTTTTTAAAGGTGTCTCGGAATGCCTTTGTGTCCGTGTAGCCTACGTCAAACATAATTTCGGTTACGTTCCTGCGGGATGCCTCAAAGAATTTTTTGGCGGCCTCTATTCGCACTCGCTGTATGTACTCTATGGGCGTATTGTTGGTAGCTTCTTTGAATTTTCTTTCAAAAGTTCTCCGGCCCGTATTAATCAGTTTTGCCAAGGTTTCTATGGATAGCTTATTACAGTAGTGTTTTTCAATGTAATCCTGCACCTTTTGAATATCCTCGTGACCGTGATTTCGTTGACCTTTGAATATCGCAAATTGAGATTGGCTGTCTCTTCCGATATCCAACGCAAAATATTTTGAAATCATGATTGCGGTCTCCCTGTCTGAAAATTTCTCGACCAGGTATAATATTAAGTTCCATAGGCTGCTCGCTCCGCCGCTGCTGTAAATATTGTCGTGCTCCGTGATGATCGCACCATCTTCTACTTCCACATCGGGGTATCTCTCCTTAAACTCGCTAATATACGCCCAATGTGTTGAGCATTTTTTGCCGTTTAGCAAACCAGTTTCGGCAAGCAGAAAAGCGCCGATACATAAGCTCGCAAGGCTCGAACCTTTCTCGTGTAACTGCTTAAAATACGGGATCGCTTCGGCATTGGCTTGAATTCCTTTGACGGTATCTCCAAAGGTGGGGGGGATAATCAGCAAATCAGTCGTCGATACATCTTTAAGCAGCCTATCGGTTTTGATAATATATTCGCCATTATTGGCCGGTACATATTCCTGTAGGCCCACGTATTCAACTTTGAAAATAGGTTTTTTACCAAAGGTGGTTAAAAACTCATTGGCCGTGTGGAAGGTTCTAAATGGCGGTGTAACGGCCTCAATTACCCCATATTCAGGTACAAAGACAGAAATCTGCATATCAAACAGCGGTATTGAGCCGCAAGTTATGAAATAGTTTTGTCATAATCCACCCCTAAAATTGTCATTTTTACTACAGCCGCAGTTTGACGGCCCGATGTAAATTTGAATCGTAAATTTTATTAAAAAAACTAACTATAAATTTTATTAAAAAAACTAACTAACAATGGCACAAGTAACAAGAATTACGGTAGAAGCAACAGCAAAAGCTCCTGTAGCAAACGTTTGGAAAGCTTGGAATACACCGAGCGACATTATGCGGTGGAATACTGCGGATCCAAGCTGGCATAGCCCAAGCAGCGAAAACGATCTGAGAGTAGGCGGTAAATTCAAGACCAGGATGGAAGCCAAAGATGGTAGCTTCGGGTTTGATTTCGAAGGTGTTTATGATCAGGTGGAACTCCATAAGGAAATTTCATACACCATGCCAGACGGAAGAAAGGCTACGACCTTTTTTTCAGCACAGAACGGTCAAACCCATATCGCTACGACATTTGACGCGGAAACCGAGAATGATCCTGAATTTCAGAAACAGGGATGGCAAGCGATCTTGGACAGCTTTGTAAAATATGTTGAATCAACGAATTGATACCATTTAAAAACTACTAACGTGAAAAAGAATAAAATCATCTTTTGGATCGCAACGATCATCATCGTTCTTTGGGAAGGTGTAATGCCGCTTAGCACACTGCTATTCGCACCTCAGTATGTAAACGCTGGCACGAAGCCTTTGGGCTACCCCGACTATTTTGCCCAGGCACTTGTCATTGCTAAAGTACTCGGCGTTATCGCCATATCCTTTCCCAGAATACCCGGCAAACTAAAGGAGTGGGCGTATGCAGGGCTTACCTTTAATTTAATTTTCGCATTTATCAGCCACGCGGTTGTAGATCAAAACATTGGATTTATGCTATTGCCGCTGGTGGTGTTGGGCATTCTGGCCGTTTCGTATGTATATAACCAAAAAATCTATACCCATGGCTAAGACGAATTATCAAAGCATCGATCAGTATCATCAGGCATTTAGCGGTGAATCCTTAGCGCGGATGCAGATTATCCGAAAGATCATTCATGAAGTGGTGCCCGATGCAGAGGAAAGCATCAGCTATCAAATTCCCTGCTTTAAATACAAAGGCTATTTGATATACTATTGTGCATTTCCGAAACATATCTCTTTGTCGCATCCTTATAGCGACGCGTTTTGGGAGCACTTCAAAGCGGATCTGGCAGGCTATAAAACCAGTAAGTCGGTTATCCAGATTCCAACGGATAAGCCGCTGCCGGAAAAGTTGATCAAGAAGATCATAGCCTTCCGGAAAAAGGAAAATGAGGAAAAAGCGAAGGAAAGTAAGAAGTAATTAATTAACAGTCACAATTGGAATTTACTATCATGGAAAGTAATTCAGTTTCATTACACCGGGTCATCAAGGCAAGTCCGGAAAAAGTATTTCGAGCATTTGCCGACCCACTGGCCTATGCCACTTGGCTACCCCCTTATGGCTTTCTATGCACGGTCCAGCAAATGGATTTTAAGGTAGGAGGAAAGTATCACATGACGTTTATCAATTTCAGCACCGGGAATGGGCACTCTTTCGGTGGATCGTATCTGGAGATCAAGCCTAATGAATTCATCAAATACTCCGACGCATTTGATGACCCCAGCTTGCCAGGAGAAATGATCACAACTGTAAGGCTAAAAAAGGTCGTGTGTGGCACGGATCTAAGCGTGCTGCAGGAAGGCATCCCTGCAGCAATACCGGCAGAAATGTGTTATTTGGGTTGGCAGGAGTCGCTGGACAAACTGATGAAGTTGGTCGAGCCCGAAATTCCGGATGCGTAATGGAATCAGCTATAACGGACCCCTCTGTAATGGATCCCGCTGTGACGGTTTTCGCAGGTAGTAAAATAGTGAGTGCAGTCTTCATCACCTTTTCAGGTAATTGTAGGAAGGCACTCACCTTTTACCAAACTTGCTTTGGCGGGACCTTGAATTTTGAGACCTTTGAAGGAACGATAGAAGGTTATACAGAAGTACCTGTGGTAAGCGGATCACTTGTTTCCGACGGGATAACGATTTACGGATCTGACTTGGTGCACAACGAAGGAAGGACGCTCGGTAACTATCTGTCTATTTTTCTGCATTGCCGAAATACTAAAGAAAGGCAGGCGCTCATTGGAAAACTGAGGTTCAATAAACCGGGTTCTTCCATAGGTAAGGATGACGGCCGAGGCCAAAAGCTGATCGAAATAACCGATGCTTTTGATGTAAGGTGGATATTGAGCGTTTAATTAAGTTGGCGGCGAGACGTTTTAAAACGGCAGCACAGAAGTTCCGGCAACGGCGGATCTTCTGTGCTGTAACCAAATCAAGCCGGAAACACGGGAATTATTCACCCAGTTGTGCCCCGTCAACTCATTCAACCATGTCGTCGGGTTTAACCGAAGTTAATTTCTGTAAAAATTCTAGTTGGAGATATACAACTTATGCAAAGTATGCCATTCAGGATTTTTGGCTTAACCTTTCCAGGACCTAGCCCAACGTGCTGTATAATGTGAGAAATTCATATTGGTTGCAAAGATTGTAAAAGTTTGTTATAGCGCCGCTGCCTTTTTTATTAACACGGGGATTTGCAAATCAGCATTATCTTGTCGAAGTTCGTTTCAATCAGAAGGGAAATTGAAATAACTCTACAATAGTCGAATGAAGGACTTTGAAGAATACCTAAAAGAAGTAAGGGAGAAGACCGCCACAATTCCCGATCACAACCTGATTTTTTGGGCAGCATGGTTCTGCGAAGAATTATACTCCTTAAGCGAGGATATTATGGAAAAGCATGTATCGGGATCCGAAGCATCCATGATCCGAAATATCCTTGATTGTTTATGGGACATGGTTGACGGCGAAAGCCAGGTAACCAACAGGAAACTCGAAGAATTCATGTCTGTCCTTCAGAATATTGACGAAGCCGACCTGGATGTAACCTATCCGAAAGAACGAGCGCTTTATGAACTGATCGTCTCGTTAAATGATATATTGCAATATTGCATGACAGGCGCGCGGGGTTTCGAATTAAACCTAACCCAAACCCTTATATGCGTAATCGATACGGAACTCCAGGATGAAGATCTGGATATACTCGAACACAAAGGATTCAGTGATCCGAGAATCCAGCAGGAAGTCCAGGCGCAAATCAATATGCTTCATGTGTTATCAACCAAAAAACCCAATAGTGCCGCTAGGAAAATGTTCAGGTAAAATGACTACAATTCACTAAGCGATCTGGTCATTCATTACGGACCAATGAAGATCAGGAATTGGTGGAATGATTTTTATTGAACCAGGTGATGTAAGCGTTGACAGCTTGCTGAAGGAAATCCTTTGTCTTGTTATCTTTGAGACTGCCACTCTCATCGAGTAGATCCTGTACATTAGCTAAATACACTTCGGGCTGCTGCATAACCGGTACATTAAGGAATACCAGGCTTTGACGTAAATGGTGGTTGGCACCGAAACCCGAAATTGCTCCGGGCGAATTGCTGAAAACCGCTGCCGGCTTACCATCCCATTTATTTTTGCCGTACGGCCTGGAGGCAACATCTATGGCATTTTTCAGACAACCAGGTACTGATCTGTTGTACTCAGGAGTGACAAAAATCACGCCATCGAGCGACTCGATATTATTTCTGAACGTAATATATGATTCGGGGACTTCGTTGTGATCGTCAAAATCCTGATTGTATATCGGCAGATCGTCAATGGCAACAAGCTTGAACTCATAACCGTCCGGCGCCATTGGGATTAATGCCTTGGCTATTTTTCTGGAAAAGGATTCTTTACGCAGGCTTCCTGCTATAATGCCGATTGTTGTTTTCATCTGCTATCGTTTTTAAACTCAATGATAAAGTCGTTCCGTTGATAATGTCGCTAATTTATCTTACCGAATCCAAGGCGTTTATAAAAGTTGCTGAATCCGATACCCATCCGAAAACCGTCAACGACTATGGTTTACATCTGATAACAGTTGGGATTCCATATTAGTTTAAAAAATAAAAAAGTTGCAGTATCTCGGTGGAGCGCTGCTTATCGGGCTGCGTTCCAAGCAAGCTTAGGCCTATTCAATGTGCCAGCCGCTTTGTATGCTTGGTCGCGGGCATCATTTTGCTTTTCGTCGGTGCCATAGTGAAATTGGTATGGAAGAACATCCGATCGAGATGGAAATACATCGTTGATGGTATTTATTAATGTTGTATTGGCTACGCCCATGCTCGTGTCGGGCCTTTGGGCATTCCTGCTTAACAGCATCCTTCCCGGTACGGCTGAGGATCGGGGCATGAAGGGTTGGCTTCCCGGATCTTCCTCATAGGAATTCTTGCGGGGAGGCTACCACCTGTTAAACAAAAAAACCCGACGAAAGTCGGGTTTGCCGTTGCTTGCGGTGAGGGCGGGATTCGAACCCGCGGTACCGTTTCCAGTACGACAGTTTAGCAAACTGTTCCTTTCGGCCTCTCAGGCACCTCACCGTTTTGCGCCTGCAAACGTACTACAAAAAAACGAATTTGAAAAACCTGAATTTAAAAAAAGCAAATTTCTCAGGTGCAAGCCGGTTTACTGCGCAGCTTCCGCTTTTTGAGATGCATTGCTTTTTTTATTGGCTTCGTAGTCAATACGCACATGATAGATGCTTTTCAGCATATCCTTGAAGATTTCGCTGATTTGTGTGATATCTTTCAAGGTAATGTTGCTATTGATGAGTTGCTTTTGGCTCAATTTGGATTCGATAATTTTGTCTACTAAATCGTTGAGGCTCTGCGCAGTAGGTTCCTTTAAGCTGCGGGATGCCGCCTCCACCGAATCTGCCATCATCAATACGGCGGTCTCCCGAGAAAACGGGATAGGCCCTGGATAGTGGAATACTTCTTCGTCTACAAATTTTTCAGGAAACGATTTAATATAGGACTGGTAAAAATAATCGACCCGGGTGGTGCCGTGATGCGTGCGTATGAAGTCAATGATTACTTCTGGCAGCTGGTGTTTGCGGGCTAACTCTACACCTTTTGCTACATGTGAAATGATAATCTGTGCACTTTGTTCAAAAGAAAGGCCATCGTGGGGATTGTACCCCTTCGTTTGATTTTCAATAAAATACTGCGGGTTCGCCATTTTTCCGATATCGTGGTATAAGGCGCCTGCCCGTACCAAGAGCGTATTTCCGCCGATCTTGTATATCGCTGCCTCGGCAATATTGGCCACTTGCATGGAATGTTGAAAAGTTCCCGGTGCTTTGTAAGAAAGTTCCCGGAGTAATTTGGAGTTGCTATTAGTTAACTCCATGAGAGTTACGTCTGAAATAATACCAAACAATCGCTCAAACGCATAAATCAGCGGGTAAGCCAACAACGTGAGCAATACGCTGAATACGAAGGGCGCAATATCGGACCAGTAAAGATTATTGAAGGATCCGTCGCGCATTAAACCCATGCCAATATACGCCACCAGATACGTGCCCAAAATAATCGCAGATGAGATCAGGAATTGTTCCCGTTTCACCAGCGTTTTGATGCTGTAGATGGCGACCATACCTGTGGAAAATTGCAGGAATGCAAATTCGAAACTGTTAGGGACAAAGAAAGCAGCCAATAAAACCATCAAAAGATGAATGTTAAGTGCCAATCGCGTGTCGAAAAGGATCCGCATAATGACGGGAACGATGCAATATGGGATGTAATATAGACTGGGAAGATTAATTTTAATGGCCCATGATAATACCAGCAACATGCCAGTGATGACAATGAGAATAAGGAAAATCAGGCGGTTGTTGTAGTAGATATCCTTTCGAAATAGGTAGATAAAAACGAAAAGAAGTGAAACGACCAGCGCGACGATGAAAAACTGACCCAACATAACCAGGGTACGGTTGCCGCCAATGCGTGCCTCTTCTTCATATGCCTTGCGCAGCGATTCGATTTTCTGATACGTCTCGTTATTGATGGTGGTGCCGTTTGCTACAATAAGTTCGCCGCGTTGCACCATGCCTCTGGTGGTAGAGATGCTTGCCAATGCATCTTCTTCTAACCGGGATGTCAGCGACTCATTAAAAAGATAATTTACAGCGATATAGTCATTTAATAATTTGGCCAGCCAATCCTTTTGCTTAATCGCCGATCGGTTGTCGAGGCTTTTCTTAATGAATTCAACGGCCGACTCACGTGTAAACACTGCTGCCGTGTTCAACTGTTTAGCGACATTGTCGGTAAGCAGAGTAAAATTGTAATGCGTTTGTTCCCCCTGAAATTTGTTATTTAGTGCAATAACTCCCTTTTTATAGATGTCTGTGAGCAGCTGTTTGCCTACCTGTTCGTACGTGTTCAGGTTTTCTTCCAATGTATCCAGCCCGCCGGTTTGCCATTTTTCGGGGAGGTCGGTTTCAAATTGCGTGAGTTGTTGTTCGCTTACCTGGGTATGATTGTCATAAATGGGATATACGGATTTCAGTACATTTTCCCGGTCCTTTTCAAGTTCAGCTTGGGTTTTTAGCACAGCGAAGTTATAAGGCGATATCAGATCTTCGTGCATCCATACTTTGCCTTTTTCAAACTCGTATCGGAAGCGGGGTTGCTTGGGCAGGAATACCGTAATCAGTACAATGCTTGCTAACATCATTCCATACTTGGGAAGGATCGCATACTTTCCTCCTGTATCAGTTGCCTTATATTTGATCTTTAATCGTGCCACACTGTCTATTTTATCCCAAAAGTAAAAAAAAATTGCCGAATGGGATTTTAACAGTATGATAAATCAAGGTTAATATTCGCTTATCATTTGAGCCGTACCTTTTCCGAAGTTAAATTGTTGGAAATATGACGACGAAATCAAGTATTGAAATTACCGATAACGCATATTTGATTACGCTGGATAAGTCAGAATTTGAATATCCATTCGTACGGAAATGGCTAAACAGGTTGCTTAGTGGCAGTTTGTATCCCGAAGCAGCCTACCTCAACGAAATAGACCCTGCGGATAATCATTCTCCTGAGTTGGGGGACCGGTTCGATTTTCTTGCCGACAAATAAGGACAGTTAATTCTGTTTGGCAAAGATCGCTTGTAATTCGTTATCTTTGCCGAAAAAGAACCATGTCCAAGCGCAGACACCTTGTTGCTCCTTCTGTTCTTTCCGCAGATTTTGCTCATTTACATGACGACATAGTCATGGTTAACCAGAGCGAGGCGGATTGGTTTCACATCGATATCATGGATGGGGTTTTTGTGCCCAATATTTCCTTTGGATTTCCAGTGATGGCGTCCATTGCTCACTATGCGCGGAAGCCGTTGGATGTGCATCTCATGATCGTCGAACCCGAAAAATACATCCGACAATTCAAGGAAGCGGGTGCCGATAACATTACGGTGCATTTAGAAGCCTGCACCCACCTGAACCGTACAGTACATGCCATTAAGGAATTGGGGTGCACGGCAGGAGTGGCCATTAACCCGAGTACGCCGGTGTCGCACCTGCATGAAATCATCGAAGATGTGGATTTGGTTCTCGTCATGTCTGTCAATCCTGGATTCGGCGGTCAGAAATTTATTGACGCGACCTATCGAAAAATACGGGAATTAAGAGATCTCGCCGCCGACAGAAACGAACGGGTACTTATTGAGGTAGACGGCGGAGTAAGCAGCCATAACGCATTGGCTTTATTGAAAGCCGGAGCGGACATATTGGTGGCTGGAAATTCCATTTTTGCGGCAAAGAACCCGACACACACCATTGCCGAGTTGAAACGGATCACTCCCGATTTGATTTCTGCCTGATTGGTCTAATCTGTGGTTGTTTAGAATATTTCCAAATTGAATCCGCCGGTGCTCATTCCTCGTTGTAACTTGATTTTTTTGTAACTTCGCGCAGTTTTGTGATACAACGACACCTCACCTGTCGTTTTCTTCTTATAACACGATAACATTCTTTTGATAAATGGCATTCGATATCGACATGATTAAAAAGGCCTACGCGCAATACAGCGAACGTATTGCAGCTGCCCGCAAAGTGGTGAACAGGCCCTTGACCCTGACGGAAAAGATTTTATACGCCCACTTGTGGGATGGCAATGCAACTCAACGATATGAACGGGGAGTTTCCTATGTGGACTTTGCGCCTGATCGTGTTGCGATGCAGGACGCGACCGCGCAGATGGCTCTTCTGCAATTCATGCAAGCGGGGCGGCCCCGGGTTGCCGTTCCATCCACGGTTCATTGCGATCACCTGATTCGCGCCAAGGAAGGCGCAGAAAAGGATTTGGCGGTAGCGACGACCGAGAGCAAGGAAGTGTTTAATTTTTTGGCTTCCGTGTCCAATAAGTATGGAATTGGGTTTTGGAAGCCCGGAGCAGGGATCATTCACCAAGTGGTATTGGAAAACTATGCGTTTCCAGGCGGTATGATGATCGGTACCGACTCGCACACCGTTAACGCAGGTGGGCTTGGTATGCTAGCCATTGGTGTAGGAGGGGCGGATGCATGCGACGTGATGGCAGGTCTGCCTTGGGAGCTTAAATTTCCGAAATTAATCGGTATCAAATTGACCGGTAAACTCAACGGTTGGACAGCACCAAAGGACGTTATTTTGAAAGTCGCAGGTATTCTGACCGTTAAGGGGGGGACCGGTTGCATCGTCGAGTATTTTGGTGAAGGCGCAACGTCCATGTCCTGTACGGGAAAGGGGACGATTTGTAACATGGGAGCTGAGATTGGCGCAACGACTTCAACATTTGGCTACGATGAGTCGATGGAGCGTTATCTCCGGGCAACCAACCGCGCCGACGTAGCGGATGCGGCTAATGCAATCAAGGAACATCTGACTGCCGATCCCGAAGTTTATGCTAATCCGGAACAGTATTTCGATCAAGTGATCGAGATTAACCTGTCCGAGTTGGAACCGCATTTGAATGGACCGTTTACCCCTGATTTGGCAACTCCGGTTTCAAAAATGAAGGAGGAAGCCGAAAAGAATGGCTGGCCCCTGAAGGTTGAGTGGGGATTGATCGGATCCTGCACCAACTCATCATATGAAGATCTATCGCGTGCAGCGTCGGTAGCCAAACAGGCTGTGGAGAAAGGACTGGTGACCAAGGCAGAATTCGGTATCAATCCAGGCTCTGAACAAGTGCGGTACACTGCTGAACGGGATGGCTTGTTGGATACGTTTACCGATTTGGATGCCACTATTTTTACCAATGCTTGCGGACCGTGTATCGGCATGTGGGCCCGCGTGGGTGCGGAAAAGGCAGAAAAAAATACGATCGTTCATTCGTTTAACCGGAACTTCGCCAAGCGTGCGGACGGAAATCCAAACACCTATGCGTTCGTAGCATCACCGGAACTGGTGGCGGCGATCGCAATTTCCGGTGATTTATCGTTCAATCCAATTACGGATACATTGGTGAATAGCAAAGGGGAATCCGTGAAGTTAGATCCGCCTTCTGGGGATGAGCTTCCGCAGAAGGGCTTTGACGTAGAAGATGCCGGTTACCAGGCGCCCGCTGAAGATGGCAGCCATGTAGTCGTAGCCGTATCGCCGACTTCGGATCGCCTGCAATTGCTTGATCCGTTCCCGGCGTGGGAAGGTACGGATATCAAGGGATTAAAATTGCTTATCAAAGCAAAGGGCAAATGCACGACCGACCACATTTCAATGGCGGGCCCTTGGCTGAAATACCGGGGGCATTTGGATAATATTTCCAATAATTTATTGATTGGAGCCGTTAACTTTTTTAACGATAAAACGGATTCGGTAAAAAATCAATTAACTAATGAATACGGTCCTGTTCCGGCCACACAACGTGATTACAAAGCGGCTGGAATCGGCTCGATCGTGGTTGGGGACGAGAATTATGGGGAAGGTTCGTCGCGTGAACATGCGGCCATGGAACCTCGCCATCTGGGCGTGCGAGCGGTATTGGTAAAATCGTTTGCGCGTATCCATGAAACTAATCTGAAAAAGCAGGGGATGTTGGCGCTGACCTTTGTTAACAAAGACGATTACAATAAGATTCTCGAAGATGATACCATCGACATCGTCGGATTGACGGAATTCGCTCCTGGCAAATCGCTTACGCTGGTGCTTCATCACGCAGACGGTTCAGAAGAGCGGATTGAAGTGAGCCACAGTTACAACGATCAGCAGATCGGTTGGTTTAGAGCCGGAGGTGCGTTGAACATTATTCGCCAAAGCCAGGCCTCGGTATAATCGATACACTAACTAAACTAAACAAAAGCCGCCAGGGTGCAATTCCATGGCGGCTTTAATTTTTGAATTTAAAGCCATTCGCTTAGGGAAAACGTGTCTTTGAGACGGTACCCCTTGTCGGTAAGCTGTATCGTGCAGCATTCGTTTACCGGATCATGCTCGAGGAACAGCGCGTAATCATGATCAACCGCTTCCTGCCAATAATTTTTCCGCTCTTCCATGGTGGTGAGCGGGCGCACGTCGTAGCTCATTACATAGGGTAGCGGAATATGGCCGGCCGACGGAAGAAGATCGGCCATGTACAGCAACGTTTTTCCGTTGTAATTGATCTGTGGAAGCATCATGGCATCCGTATGTCCGTACACAAAGCGAATTTTAATGTTTTCCGAAAAGCTAACTCCGTCCTCGGCTTCTACGAAGCGGAGTTGGCCGCTGTCATAGATCGGAATAATGTTCTCCTGCAGGAATGAGGGCTTTTCACGGTGATTCGGGAACAAGGCCCAGTCCCAGTGCTGCTTGTTGCTCCAGTAAATGGCATTTTTGAAAGCAGGCACGAGCTGCTCGTTTTCGCGAACAATTGCTCCACCTACGTGGTCAAAATGAAGGTGTGTGAGAAAAACATCGGTAATATCGTCGCGATGAAAGCCGTGCGCGGCCAGTGAACTGTCCAATGTTGCTTCCCCATGCCGGTAATAATGACTGAAAAATTTCTCTCCCTGTTTATTCCCGATTCCCGTGTCTACTAAAATCAGACGTGGACCATCCTCGATTAGCAACAACCGGTTGGCCCATGTACACATGTTCCGTTCATCAGCAGGATTGGTTCGCTGCCATATGGATTTGGGAACTACGCCAAACATGGCGCCGCCGTCAAGCTTAAAGAATCCGGTATCAATAGCGTATAAGTTCATATTTTTACTGTAATTGGCAAATCGTTAAAGATAATAAAAGCCGGCAACCTTTAAAAGTAACCGACGATGTCGGTAAACGTTTGCATCAAAATTTTGTGAAAATTTTTTTCTAATCGGGGCTAAAACGATAAACGGTTCTGTGTGACAATTGATTGACTTAGTGTATTATTTACAATAGTCTGATTTTCAGTAATTTTTGATTTAAAATATGAGATTTGATCCATACATTTGCTGCACTTGATTTGCGAAATTCTTAAATAAAGTGCCATGAATGATTCAAAAACGACAATTCCTGATTTAACTTACCTGTTTATCCGAAATACAGATAGAGTACACTATCAAGCGAGTGTGGCTGAATTGGTTGAATATGCGATCGTCAACAGAGAGGGAAATCTTTCTGATACCGGTGCGTTATCCGCTGATACAGGCAGGTTTACGGGGAGGTTACCCGCTGATCGGTATATCGTGCGGGATGAAGTTACCGAAGACACGGTGTGGTGGGGGAACGTGAACCAGCCGCTTTCGGAGACGTCTTTCGAATTCCTGTTTGAGCAAGTAGGCGTGTATTTTAATGATCGAAATATTTTTGTGCGTGATGGCATAGCCGGGGCGGACACTAACCATAGCATCGGTATCCGGACAATCACAGAAACCGCCTATCAGAATATTTTTGCACACAACTTATTTATACGACCCGCCGCCTTCGACCCAACGGCACGTCCGGAGTGGTCAGTGTTGGCTGCTCCTGGGTACACTTGTACGCAGCCGGAGGCGTTAGGTTTGCATCATGGCAATTTCGTGGTCATCAGTTTTAAGCGAAAAGTTGTTCTTATTGCAGGAACCGGCTATACAGGCGAGATAAAGAAGAGCATTTTTTCCGTTTTGAACTATACGCTGCCATTGAATAAACGTGTATTGTCAATGCATTGTGCCGCGAATACAGATGACCATGGCCATACTGCACTTTTCTTCGGGTTGTCGGGTACCGGAAAAACTACGCTTTCCGCCGATAAGGGTCGAATGCTTATCGGTGATGATGAGCATGGCTGGGATAACAACGGTGTTTTCAATTTTGAAGGCGGATGTTATGCCAAGTGTATTGGACTGGACGAAAACAAAGAGCCGGAGATATTCCGCGCCGTTCGCTTTGGGGCACTGATCGAGAATATCAATTTTTTTCCGGGGACGCGCGTGCCAAACTATGACGACGTTTCGAAAACGGAAAATACACGCGTTGCCTATCCCATCCATCATGTGCCGGGGGGCGTCGCTTCGGGAAGGGCTTCCGCGCCGAAGAATATATTTTTCCTAACCGCGGATGCTTTTGGTGTGATTCCGCCGGTTTCGCTTCTTTCTACCGCTCAGGCGATGTACCATTTCATGTCTGGATATACTGCTAAAATAGCGGGTACGGAACAGGGGATTTCGGAACCAAGGGCTGTCTTTTCCGCTTGTTTTGGCGAGGCCTTTCTGCCGTTGCATCCTTCCCGCTATGCGGAACTTTTAAAGGATAGACTTGTCGCGGGGAAAATCGACGTTTGGTTGATTAATACGGGTTGGATTGCCGGGCCTTATGGGATTGGCCGTCGCATAAAACTGCGTTATACCCGCTCTATTATTCAAGCAGCGCTGAGCGGGACACTCAAGGAGTCCACGTTCCGGATCCATCCGATTTTTCGGCTCCGGTATCCGACGAGCTGTCCGGACGTACCCGATGCCGTGCTTGACCCTATACAACTCTGGCCGGACGAACAAGCGTATTACGCACAGGCAAGCCAATTGGCAAAACTCTTCCACGCAAATTTTAAAAAGTTCGCCAAGGAAGTAAGTGACGAGGTATTGGCGGCGGCGCCTGTCGCAATGGAATCTGCTTTCCCGATTTAATGGCCAAAAGGCCGTTTTCGGGTAACCTCGACGGTCCTTCATTCTAAAAAATAACGCAAACGATTGTGTGGTAAAAAGGTATGGTTATTACCTTTCGAATGTGCATATTGCGAGCTGTTTTTCAAGCAAAAGACGATATGTTCATTTAACATGATGCGCAATTTAAATTTAGAACAGGTATCGGCGTTGGCAAACCGATTTGATATCGAGGGTACCGTTACGGATATTTCACCGTTTGGATCCGGACACATCAATGATACGTACCGCGTGCTGACTGACGGAGGGCGGACGGATGGGTATCTTCTCCAAAGGATAAACCACCACGTCTTCAAAGATGTTCCGGCCGTGATGGATAATATGCAGCTGGTAATTCGCCATTTGAAAGAAAAATATAAGCAAGTGGGCGGTGGAGATGAATACGTTGAAAAAAAGGTGCTTACCTTGATACCGACGCGGGAGGGGGCACCTTATCTTGTGGACGTGGCCGGCAATTTCTGGCGGATGCTGGTGCTGCTCGCCGATACGCGAAGCTATGATATTGTGGAAACCCCTCAACAGGCCCGGGAAGGCGGACAGGCATTTGGGCAATTTCAACGATTGTTGTCCGACCTGAATGTCGGACTTATTCATGAGGTGCTGCCCGACTTTCACCATATTGGAAAGCGTCTGGGTAAGTTAAATGAGGCAATAGCGTCAGATTCGGCAAATCGCGTGGGACGGGTATCGGCTGAACTGGACGCGATCAAACACCGGGAAAGGCGCATGCATACGATTTTGGATTTGGCTACGAGCGGCCGGCTACCGGTCCGCATCACACATAACGACACCAAATTCAATAACGTATTGCTGGATAGACAAGACAAGGCCCAATGCGTGATTGACTTAGATACCGTGATGCCCGGATACGTTGCTTATGATTTCGGTGATGCGATCCGCACGATCATTAACAAGGCCGCTGAAGATGAGGCTGATCTTGATAGGGTCACCCTCAATATTCCGCTGTTCAGGGCTTACGCTTCCGGATATTTTGAGGAAGCACACCACTTTCTGACGCAGGATGAGGTGGATTCGCTCATTGAGGGAGTGATGTTGCTGCCCTACATGCAGGCCGTGCGGTTTCTCACCGATTTCTTGGAAGGGGATCACTATTACAAAGTCCATCATGCAGATCATAATCTACAGCGTACCCGTGCGCAACTTGCTCTTGTGGCGCAACTTGAAAACCATGAGGCCGAATTGAGGGAGATTATAGATCATGTAGTAGGTCAATATCGATCAGCAACCTGATAGGATGAAATCTGTAAAAAGTTTAGTGGTTCCCTATCTGGATGGAATAAGTCGCCAGTCATCACACGAGAAGTTACTTTCGGCAATGGATGACGTGCCAGATCACAACGTGGAGGAGGTGTCATGGCCTGCATTCCCTTACCGGCCTCATGTGCGTTTTAAGTTGGCACACGCCAGCGATTGCCTGTTACTAAGCTACCTGGTCCGTGAAAAGCATGTCAGGGCTTTCTATACGAATACCAATGATCCGGTCTACAAAGACAGTTGTGTCGAGTTCTTTCTGTCGTTTGACACACGTCATTATTATAACCTCGAGTTTAACTGCGCAGGCACCGGGCTGATCGGTTATGGAGATTCCGACCTGGAAAAACGCCGAAGATTGCCGAAGGAACTGATCGAGACCGTGAAGGCTATTCCCAGTGTCCCTGTAAAGGAAGCGTTGACCGCGGAAATGAGGTGGGGATTGTTGCTGGTTATCCCATTTTCGGTTTTTGATACGCATGCGATTACCGGGTTTGGTGGCATGCGTTGTACCGGCAATTTTTACAAATGTGGAGACGAATTGCCAATTCCGCACTTTTTGTCTTGGAATCGGATCGACCATCCGACCCCGAACTTCCACCTGCCGCAGTTTTTTGGCGATCTTGTTTTCCAGTAACGGCAGCAGAGATGTGGGATTGAAAATAATGTTGGAAATTAATTTAGAATAGTCTATCTTTGCAGCCTTAATCAGAATATAGTAATACATAGATAAAATGAAGAAAGATTTGCATCCATCGAATTACAGGTTAGTGGTTTTCAAGGATATGTCAAATGATTATGCATTTTTAACGCAATCGTGCATTGACAGCAAAGAAACCATCAAATGGGAAGATGGAAACGAATACCCTTTGGTAAAGCTTGAAATTTCACATACCTCCCATCCTTATTATACCGGTAAGATGAAATTGGTCGATACCGCAGGCCGTATCGATAAATTCCGCAACCGTTACAATAAATAAGGTATACGCTGGTAAAAAAATATTAGTCCCGATATTTTATCGGGACTTTTTTATTTTAGCCGTTCTAAATGGAAACCTATGCATATCGTTCTGTTTGATAAAGCGGATTGGCGAATGGGACTTTATCCATTGGCATTGACACGTCCGGTGTCCGATCTGCGTGTTGGAATATTGACGATAGCCGAAAAATGGGGGAAATGGCTGGGTGCTACGTATTCGTTTCTGACGGAGGACCACCTGGCCGAGAAATATCCGTTGGGGGATGTAGCCGGAGAAGTATGGGTTATCCGGGGCAACTGTTGCCCGAGCGACCGACTGTTCGATGCCGTGATGGCACTGGAGGTGGGGCAGGTGTTGATGTCCGGTAGCGAATTTGTTGCTTTCCGGGGGGAGGCGGGATCGCTGTTTCCCTGGCATCCGGAGGTCATTGCACAATTTCGGCCTGTGGCTTATGCACACGATGTGGTAATGATTAATCACCCCGAGGACCTGTTTCTTAACAACGGTGAACAAATCAACTTGGACTTTGACCTGCTTACCAAAGGCCGGTCTTCAGCGTCACTTTCGGCAAGTAATCGTTTTTTGGGCGACCAGATTTTTGCGGAGGAAGGGGCGCAAGCTGAATTTGCCACGTTTAACAGCCTGAAAGGCCCCATCTACCTCGGCCGTAATAGCGAAGTGTGGGAAGGGAGTCATATACGTGGCGCATTTGCGCTGGGAGATTATTCACAGGTAAAGATGGGAACTCGGATATATAGTAACGTAACCGTGGGACCTTATTCACGTGTAGGGGGCGAGTTGAACACCTGCGTCATATGGGGAAGATCGGCCAAAGGACACGATGGATATCTCGGAAGTTCCGTTATGGGGGAGTGGTGCAATTGGGGCGCAGATACCAATAATTCCAATCTTAAAAATACCTATAAGTCTGTACGTATATTCGACTACCGCAATCAGGCATATCGGGATTCCGGTTTGCAATTCTGCGGCGCAATCATGGCCGATCATGTGCGATGTGCCATCAATACCGCTTTTAACACGGGAACTGTGGTGGGAGTGGGCGCCAATGTGTTCGGTACAGGGATGCCGCCAACGTTTGTCCCCGATTTTTCATGGGGAGACAAGGATGGTCTCTCGACCTATCGACTGGATAAATTTTTTGAAACCGCGTCGTTGGTATACGAACGGCGCGATTTAGAATTTAACGAAGTCGAAAAGAGGTTGTTGACCGCCGTTTTCGAATTGACAAGAAGACACCGGGAACAAGCGTATAATATTAGTTAATCATTTACATAGAATAGAATATCAAACGTCATGCGAAAAAAAATCGTAGCCGGAAATTGGAAAATGAATCTCGATCACCAACAGGGTGTGAGTCTTTTTTCTGAAATTGTAAACATGGTCAGGGACGAGGCGATCGGTGGCCAGCAAGTGGTCGTTTGCAGCCCTTTCATTCACCTGCACGCTGTTGCGCAGTTGGCCAAAGGCACGCCTCAGGTTGCTATCGGGGCACAAAATATCTACTTCGAAGAAGCGGGAGCCTATACAGGGGAGATTTCCGCGGTACAGGTGAAGTCTACCGGGGCTACCTACGTCATCCTGGGGCATTCGGAGCGCCGCGCCTATTTTGGCGAAGACGATTATGTACTCAGCAAAAAGGTAGATGCAGCATTGAAACACGATTTAATCCCCATTTTCTGTATCGGCGAAACGCGGGAGGAACGGGAATCGGGGAGGTATTTCGATGTGATTAGCGAGCAATTAACCAAAGGTCTTTTTCACCTTTCCAATGAAGCTTTCGAAAAGGTAGTATTGGCTTACGAACCCGTTTGGGCGATTGGGACTGGGCTTACGGCTTCTCCAGAGCAAGCGCAAGAAGTGCATGCGTTCATCCGCAACGAGTTAGCGGAACAGTATCACCAGGAACTTGCCGATCGTACGACGATACTTTATGGCGGCAGTTGCAATCCCAAAAATGCCCCGGATCTCTTTTCTCAACCAGATATTGACGGCGGACTTATTGGCGGGGCATCGTTGAAATCGCGCGATTTTGTCGATATTGTGAAAGTTTTCAATCGCTAAGTACGGATTACCGTGTCCATGAAATACAGTGAAGTGAACTTTATCTGCAAGGGAGGTGAAGCTTGGCATCGGGATGTGCTGATGCACGACCTGGCGGATATCGGATTCGACACGTTTGAATCAAATGATAAAGGGTTTGCCGCATATATCGCTTCGGAGCAACTAGACTTACCGGCGTTGGAATCGTTGCTTATCCATCAACCCGTGGGTTTTGAAGTAACGTTTACGGTGCGGGAAATTCTTCCCCAAAACTGGAATGCGGTTTGGGAAAGTAATTTCGAACCGGTAGTCGTGGCCGATCAATGCTACGTGCGGGCAACGTTTCATCCTTCTAAGCCCGCCTATCCATACGAGATTATCATCGATCCCAAAATGGCATTTGGTACAGGGCATCACCAAACCACTTCGCTGGTTATGTGTTACATGCTTGAAGAGTCGTTCGATGGAAAGGAAGTTTTGGATATGGGGTGCGGCACCGGCATATTGGCAATACTGGCGGCAAAGATGGGCGCTTCGCGTATATGGGCTATTGACAATGATCCGGTATGCATCGATAGCGTTCTGGAAAATAGAACGCTGAACCATACACCACAAATTGTGGCAAAATGCGGAACCGCCGATCTGATTTCGAACGAACGGTTTGACGTAATACTGGCAAACATAAACCGCAATATATTATTGGATCAATTAGGTCGTTACGCACAAGCCCTGCCGGAAGGCGGGGTATTGTACATGAGCGGCTTTTACGAGGGGGACGACTTGGAAGCGCTGAAGGTTGCCGGAGCTGATGTTGCATTGACGTATGATAGCCATCGGACGTTAGGTGGTTGGGCGGCGGCGTGTTTTAGAAAAAAAGGATAAATATGCGGGTACACTTCATCGCCATTGGTGGAAGCATCATGCATAATCTTGCCATTGCATTGGCTAAGAAAGGGTATATAGTGAGCGGATCAGATGATCATATCTATGAGCCGTCCCGGACCAACCTAGCCAACGAAAATCTCCTCCCTAAATCCGGATGGGACCCTGAGCGTATCACAGCAGATATCGATGCCGTCGTGCTGGGTATGCATGCGAAGGCAGATAATCCTGAGTTGATCAAGGCGCAGGAGTTAGGAATCCGTATCTGCTCGTATCCGGAGTTTATTTATGAACAAACCCGTGAGAAAACACGGGTTGTTATCGGTGGAAGTCACGGCAAAACCACGATCACCAGTATGATTATGCACGTACTTAAATCCATTGGACGTGACTTTGACTATTTGGTCGGGGCCAAGCTCGATGAATTTGATCACATGGTGAGGCTTACGAAGGATGCACCGCTAATGATCATTGAAGGTGACGAATACCTTGCATCGGCAATTGACCAACGCCCGAAATTTCACTTATATAAGCCGCATATCGCGCTTATCAGCGGCATTGGATGGGATCATGTCAACGTATTTCCTACGTTTGAAAATTATGTGAATCAGTTTCGCCTGTTCATTAAAACCATTGAGCCAAAAGGTACCTTGGTTTACAACAAAGAAGATCAGATACTTCGGGGGCTAGTGCTTGAAGATCGATCCAAAATCAACAAACACGGATACCGTACCCCTGAATATACCATCAATAAGGGAATCACCTATATGCATACGCATAATGGCGATATTCCTCTACAGGTCTTCGGTAGACATAATTTATCCAACATCGCCGCTGCCTTTACCGTCTGCGAATGGTTGGGGGTTGAACGGGATGCCTTTTATACCGCAATCAGGCAGTTCAAAAGCGCCTCCCGCCGGTTGGAATATGTAGCCAGCGACAACGACAGTGTGGTTTATCACGATTTCGCCCATACACCAGCTAAACTGAAGGCCAGTATCCACGCGCTGAAAGAACAATTTCCCGATAAAGCGCTGGTAGCCATTGTGGAATTACATACATACAGCAGCCTCAATGAGGCATATCTCAAAGAGTATAGAGACACGATGCATGACGCCGAATATCCCGCGGTATTTATCAATCAAGAAGCGCTTAAACAACGCAATGCTGGATCCATTTCTGAGGATGTGCTTAAAAGTTCGTTCAATCAGCCCAATTTAGTTTATTTCAGCAACGTGCAAAGCATGAAGCAATATCTCTCAGCCATGGATCCGACCGGCAGAAACCTATTGCTCATGAGTTCAGGAAATTATGGCGGCATCAATCTTGTTAATTTTGCCGATAAGTTCTTATATAAATAAAAGTTTAATTATATTAGTTTGTTTGTTAGTTAAGAATATCATGCCATCATAATTGCTTAGAACTTTATATCATCTTACCAATGAATGCATTAGGAAAAAAAATCAGACTCTTGCGACATCAAAAAGGGTGGAGCCAGGAAGATGTAGCTAAACAGCTGGACATCTCCATACCGGCTTTTTCCAAAATTGAAACGGGTATAACCGACGTCAATTTATCCCGATTGGATCAAATATCCCGTTTATTTGGCCTGACGGTTGTCCAACTGTTGGCTACGAACGACTCCGAAGAAGAAAAAAAGTATATTTCGGAGCTGACTATCGCGAATAAAAAACTTCAGGAACGCGACGCTGAAGTGATTAAACTTCAAAAGAAGGTCATCGAACTGTACGAACAGCTGCATAAAATGAGGGAGTAGGCTCTTAAAATACACACACACATCTACTAGGTTGTTGTTGATAACCGTAGTAGGTGTGTGTGGGAATCATTGCGCGGTACAATAGGGATACGTAAGAATCCTATGTTCTTGGCAGGTAATGGTTTTTGTTCAAATGCGAAGCTTTTTATTAAAAATCATCCTCGTCATCGAAATCATCAAATTCATCCAGCGAGTCGAATTCATCTAAGTCGAAATTTTCCTCATCTTCGAAAAGGTCATCCGAATTGTCGTCCTCATCATCGGGTCCACCGTCCAAAGCGACCAAAACGTCATCCTCCATAATCGCTAACTCATTGTCATGCATCATTGGCGTTTTCATAATCATGTAAAAGCGTATTGTTTTTTGATAGGATAAAAATAACAAGTTTTTGATATCAAAGCACTTTTTTTAAAAAAAATATATTGAGTATTTACTCACTGATCTCGCCGATTGTATTGTCTTCTTCCTGTACGATTTCTTTGAGTTTCGGCAGGTCTGCCGTACTGGCAATTCCAAAATGATCCATGAATAAGTCACTGGTTCCATACAGAAGAGGTTTGCCCAATGTGTCCGCTTTACCGATGATTTTTATCAGCTCTTTCTCGAGCAGGCGCTGCACGGAGTAATCGCAATTGACGCCCCGGATCTGCTCGATTTCCAGTTTGGTGATCGGCTGCCGATAGGCAATGATGGCCAAAGTCTCCAACGCGGCTTGACTGAGTTTTTTCTTCGCCCGGTGAGCCTGTAATTGGTTGACTATGTCATAATGCCGTGATTTTGTCAGAAATTGGTAGCCGTTGTTGATGAACTTCAATTCCAACACATGCTCGTCGCTTAGGTAACGCGTTTGAATGTTTTCGAGTGCGCCAAGGATGGTCTGTTCTTCGACACGATCGCCCGTAGCAGCTTCTAACACCTGCTGAATTTCGGCTACGCCAATTCCATACTCAGACGCGTATACCAAAGCTTCTACCTGTTGAATTACATTTTCCAAGTTGTCCGTATTAATCGCTAATAAAATTAATAGTCAATAACCTGCTCAACCATTGTGTCAGGTATTTCCCGGAATTCGTATTTCTGTGTCCGGAGCTGAGGTTGAAATCCGGCTTCGCGGATGGCTTCTTGGATGGATGTTGACGTGAAACGGTGGGGAGCTCCTGCCGCGGATACCACATTTTCTTCGATCATAATGGATCCAAAATCGTTGGCACCGGCGTGTAGGCAAAGCTGTGCCACTTGTTTTCCCACCGTAAGCCAAGAGGCTTGGATGTTTTTGATGTTAGGCAGCATAATGCGGCTTAACGCGATCATGCGGATGTATTCTTCGCCGGTCACATTGTTGGTAATTCCGCGCAGGCGTTTGAGGAGTGTGCCATCGTCTTGGAAAGGCCACGGAATAAAAGCGATAAAGCCGTGAGTACCTGCTGGACGTTCCTCCTGAACCTGTCTGATCCATACGAGGTGTTCAAACCGCTCTTCGATCGTTTCGATGTGGCCAAACATCATCGTCGCCGACGTGGGTAAGTCGACCTGGTGCGCCGCTCGCATCACATCCAACCACTCTTTCCCCCCGCATTTGCCTTTCGAGATAAGCCGTCTCACACGGTCGTTCAGTATTTCTGCCCCCGCGCCCGGAAGGGAATCCAATCCCGCGTCTTTTAATGCACGGAGCACATCGATATGGGACATTCCCTCAAGTTTGGCGATGTGAGCCACTTCAGGGGGGCCAAGTGAATGTAATTTAAGCGTCGGATACAGCTGTTTTAATTGCCTAAAAAGATCGGTATAAAACGCCAGACCCAAATCCGGGTGGTGTCCACCTTGCAATAATAATTGGTCTCCTCCGTATCGAAACGTTTCGGCTATCTTTCGCTTATAGGTTTCAATATCCGTGATGTAACTTTCCTCATGTCCCGGTCGGCGAAAAAAATTACAGAACTTACAGTTGGCAATGCACACATTGGTGGTATTGACGTTACGGTCTATCTGCCAGGTAACCTTGCCATGGGGTACCTGTTGTTTGCGCAATTCGTTAGCTACGTAAGATAAGTCCGCGACCGGCGCATGCTTATATAAATAAATTCCTTCGTCAATCGAGAGAAACTCGAAATTCAGGGCACGTCCAAGCAAACTATCAACATTCATAATGGCAAAGATACGTAGTTTTCGGCAAATGTACCCGTCATTTCAATCCACCGGGATGAGTTTTAATACCATCCCGGGATCTTCCGTCAGTACGTAAATCAAACCATCGGGACTTTGAGCAATGTTACGTACACGCCCAATATTTTGTAAAAGTTTTTCCTCATCTATATATCGTTCGTTTATCACCTCAATCCGGGTCATGTGCCTACCGGCCAATGCACCGGTAAATAAATTGCTTTTCCAGCCCGGGTAACGATCGCCGGTGTAATACAGAAGTCCGCATGTAGCAATGGACGGCGTCCAGTAATGAATGGGTTGTTCCATGCCTTCTCGCTCAGTCAGCTCGGAAATAATGGCTCCACTGTAGTCGATTCCGTAAGTGATGGAAGGCCAGCCATAATTTTTGCCTCGATCGATGATATTGAGTTCGTCGCCTCCCCGCGGGCCGTGCTCAGTTGCATAAAGCACATCATTCGCGGCATCGTACGTCAATCCCTGTACGTTTCGGTGTCCATAAGACCAAATGCTCGGTTTGGCCCCCGGTTGGTTGGCAAACGGATTATCGGTGGGTATGCGCCCATCATCGTGTAAGCGATGAATTTTTCCCATATCATTAGCGAGATCCTGAGCATTTTCCTTTATACCTCGCTCCCCTGTGCTAAAATAAAGGTATCCCCGTTTGTCAAATGTAATCCGGCTGCCGAAATGTATACCGGCAGCCGATAAAGGTAGCGTCTGGTAGATCGTTTCTATATGATCTATTTGATTGTCTATTAGTTGAAATCGCATTAAAGCGGTGCTCCCACCGTCTTTTCCGGGCTTTGCATAGGTCACGTATATCCATCCAGTTTCAGCATAATTAGGGTGAAGTTGGATGTCCATAAGCCCTCCCTGCCCACGTTGATAAACATCTGGGAATCCACTTAGTTTTTTACCGGTGTATTGGTCGTTATCGAAGATCCATATTTCTCCTTTGCGTTCGGTTACCAGGAAGCGGCCTTCGGGCAACCAGGTCATCCCCCAGGGGTTCTCCAACCCGGTGTGCAGTGTGTCGATATAAAACGAAGCCTTTTCCGAGTGTATAACGATGCCGGTGCCCGTGGATGTATCGCCCTGACGCTGGACATGGCCACATCCCGCGAATAAAAAAAGGGCAATCCCTAGCCCGGCTAAAGAAAAAATGTGTTCCACCGTTTCCAATATTGTGTAGCGGCCAAAGATAGAGATTATCCTTGCATATATGTAGCAAAGTTGGTAGGTTTGCATAACCAGTATTAAAACTAAAGCAAACCTTTGTTGGCAGAATCTGCTTACATATCGTTATCAGACCATGCACTGCTGGATCGGATACACAACGACGACCAAGCGGCCTTTAAAGAATTATATAGGCGATATTGGAAGCGTTGTTACCTCCTTGTCCTGCGGCGATCGGGGGATTCTGTGCTGGCTGAAGACCTTACGCAGGGGGTATTTGTTTCCCTATGGGAAAAGCGGAAGGATACAACGATACGGAACGTTGCTTCTTACTTGTTTGTCGCCGTACGTTTTCGCTTTATTACGTACCTCAAATCCCAGATGCAGGAAGACACCTATAAGGAACAGCTTCTGCTGCATACGCGAAATGATCTAGGCAACCCGGTAGAGACCGCCTATCGGCTCAAGGAACTGAACGCCGCCATTGATAAAGGTGTAGCCATGATGCCGCCCAAGACCAAAACCGTCTACACAATGAGCCGGAACGGTCAATATTCCGTGAAAGAAATAGCTCATAAGCTTAACCTTTCCGAAAAAGCCGTGGAGTACCATATTACCCAATCACTCAAGACGATGCGTTTTGCCTTGAAGGATTTTCTTCCCGTTCTTTTGTTCATACGGGAAATTTTTTAATTTTTTTTTAGGGGTAGCTGTCATTCGATAGACTATATTAATAACTAACCAATGTTGGCGATCCATGAGTAGGGAAAATTTTCACCGGTTGCTGGAACGATATTTGGAAGGGCGATGTACCCCCGAAGAAAAGCAGTTAATCCATCATTGGTATTATATGCTCGATGAGCACGACCGCGACGGAATTAGCGAAGCCAACGTAGATGCCATTGAAAATGCGATCTGGAGTAAGATTTGCCGGCAAATCGGTGAGGAAGGCGAGAATATCACCCCAACTGTTTGGTATTTGAGAAGACGGCTGGGCGGATGGATTGCCGCATCAGTTGCCCTGTTCCTGGTTGTATTAGGTGCCTGGATCTACCTTAGGATTGTCTGTTATCCGGTTCAACCATCATTTGCGTCCTCACAAACGGATTCAGCGGCGATCATCACTGTGAAAAACACCACGGAATCCGCTATGAAGGTGATTCTTTCAGACGAATCGCTAGTCGAATTGTATCCAGGCGCACAATTGGAATACCCGAAGCACTTTAAAGGCACCGATCGGGAGGTACGCTTGACAGGTGACGCTTTTTTTGCCGTAGCTGCAAACAAGGATAACCCCTTTTGGGTTTTCCACGAAGGAATGATCACGAAGGTTTTAGGTACAAAATTCAAAATCAAGGCTCCAAGAGGGAACGCAAAGGGTGAAGTGATTGTATATTCCGGAAAAGTGGATGTTTTTTACAACGTAGATCGTAACCACTTTGTAAAGCGGCTGCTGGCTGCGCCGGAGAAAGCTTCATTAACCACTAATCAGAAGGCGGTACTGCAGCCGACAACATTGGAAGCAGCGATTACCGAGAATCCCTTGCCGGTCAGTGAGCATCTCGACGCCATTCGTCAGGAAACATTCAGCGACATTTCTATGCCGGATCTCGCACACACGCTGAGTAACTTATACGCGTTAAACGTGAAGGCTGATCATGGTCTGGATGGAATAACTTTTACCGGTGATATCAGCGGTATCGGATTGTTTAAACAACTGGATATCATTTGTACGGTCACAAACACACGCTACGAAGTAACGGGAACCACCATTTCTATACGAAAGAAGTAATAGCAAACCATAACGAACACACAAATTTATTCACAAACACACTAAGTCATATGCACATGAAGAAAGAGAAAACATAGATTTCTGGCTCGGACGTACCCGTCCGGACCCTAGATTCGTATTCTTGAAACAATACTTGGAGCCCATTCGTATTTCTGGGGCACCTGGAACAGTATTGCTTAAGGCGCTTAGTTAAAACCAATTGCTAACCTAACGACAAATGGATGATAATGAATAACAAACCAACGTAACCCAAAAAGAAACCGGCAATATGGGGGTATTGCCGGCTCAAATTCCCAGCCTCATCGTGCTGGGAAGTTTACAGTTCCATGTTCTAATTACGAACCATAAATTGATCAAAAATATGAAAAAAGATCGAATTATTGCTTTAATCAACATAGCGATGAGATTAACCTTTTTATACGCCCTCATCACCTCTTTTGTAATTTGTTCAACTTACGCGGCGGATGCTGATGCACAGGGTGTGCTCGATAGAAGGGTAGCTTTTTCGGCAAAACGTACCTCGATTAAGGACCTGATTACAGAATTGGAAGAACAGGCCGGTGTGAAATTCATTTACAGTTCGTCCGCAATTAAAGCCGACCGGAAACTTAAAGTGTACGCAAAACAGGGGGAATTATACAGTATTCTGGAGGAGGTATTTAAGCCCTTGGGGATCACCTACCAAATATCAAATGACAAAATATTGCTTTTCAATTTATTTCAAGGGTTTACGATTACAGGTAAGGTTTCGAGTGCGGACGATAAGCTGCCGATTTACGGTGCAGCGGTTAAGGTAAAGGGTACCACCAGGGGCACCAGTGCAAACGACAACGGGCAATTTTCGTTAGAGGTACAGCCAAAAGACGTTGTAGAAGTGAGTTATATCGGGTTTGTTACCCAGGAATTCGTAGTGGATAGCACACAACGGATTTATGATATTGCCCTGCAAGCCTCGCTAAGCGCATTGGATGAAGTCGTCGTAACGGGCTATTCCGCCCAACGGGTGAAAGATCTAACGGGGTCGGTTGCGGTGGTCGACGTAAAGGGGTTGAAACAGCAACCGGCTGCCAGCCCTATCGAGGCCCTTCAGGGCAAGGCTGCGGGTGTGCAGATTATTAATGACGGCGCGCCGGGTGCGACACCGCAAATACGGATCCGGGGTTTTAGCACAATCAATAACAACGATCCCCTATATGTGATTGACGGAATGCCCTACGAGGGTAAGCTGGGATGGCTGAACGCAAATGACATTGAGTCCATGCAGGTGCTAAAGGACGCTTCCGCGGCTTCCATATACGGAGCACGGGCGAACAACGGCGTCGTGATTATCACAACCCGGAAAGGCCAAAAAGGTGCGCCAAAGATAACTTTTGATGCGTATTACGGTACCCAGAGCCCTAACCGGAACCGGTTCCCGGAATTCTTGAACCCGCAACAATTTGCGGAATATGTTTACCAACGTTTTAAGAATGCCGGCGAAACGCCTGGTACCAGTGAAACAAGCGGTACTAACTATGGATCGGATCCCAATAATCCGACGTTGCCTGATTACCTGCTAGCAGGAACTAAAACCGGTCACGATATCACCGAAGCGGATGCCGATCCTGCCAAATACAATTATGTGATGGACCCGGCTCAATTTTATCAGATTACGCGTGCGAATAAAGCAGGGACCAACTGGTTCGATGCTATTACGCAGAATGCGCCCATGCAAAATTACCAGCTAAGTATATTGGGAGGTGGTGAAAATGCAACGTATGCCTTAAGCGGGGGCGCCTTCAAGCAGGAAGGCACGTACCAGTATACAGGCTTTGAACGCTATACCATCCGCAGCAATACTACGTTCAGCTTTCTGGATGAACGGCTCACCATTGGTGAGAATATGCAATATTCGCATACTCGTGGAAACGGCTTTGGAGTAAATGTCAACAGGGCCGGTGAATACCAGGGAGAGGCGTCGCCTATCGGCTGGGCTTACCGAATCCAAACCATCATTCCCGTCTACGACATTAGGGGTAACTTCGCTGGTACCCGAGGGGATAAAATGGGAAATGCAGACAATCCGTTGTCAGTACTGTACCGGTCAAAAGATAACGTTAATAACAGCGGACAGTTTTTTGGCAGTGCCTTTGCAGATCTCAAATTGGCAAAAGGCCTGAGTTTCCGGACCACTTTTGGGCTGCGCTATGAAAATTATAATAGCAAATCCATTGGTTATCCAAATCCCGAACGTTCCGAAGGCAATTTTACGAATAACACCCTGGAAGAGACACAAGGATACAATTCGGAATGGACCTGGACCAACACAGCAACGTATAAAAATGTATTTAATGAGGCACATGATCTTACGTTACTTGTCGGCACCGAAGCGGTGGAATCGAATTGGCATCAGCTTCAGGGAAATGGAAATGACTTTTTTATAGCGGGCGACCTAAATTACTATTACCTGAACACGGCGGCGACTACCCGTGGAGAGAGCGAAGGCTCCGAAAGCGCATTGTTTTCAATTTTCGGCCGCGCCGACTACGCCTTTAAAGACCGATACCTGTTGTCGGCGACCCTGCGGCGAGACGGGTCGTCCAATTTCGGTCCGGACAATCGATATGGACTATTTCCTGCTGCAAGTGCTGCTTGGCGCTTATCGAGTGAAAGTTTTATGAACACGGTGGTTTGGGTGGATGACCTGAAACTCCGGGCAGGCTACGGAGTAACCGGCAATCAACGGATACCGACATTTCAGTTTTTGAGGCGGTATGCATCTGGCGTAAACCAGTCGTTTTACCCGATATCAGGCGGAAGCGAACTCGTCAGCGGCCTATGGACAAGCAATTATGATAACCAAGCGGTGAAATGGGAGGAATTGAAATCGATCAACGTGGGACTTGACTTTACGCTTTTCAATAATACGATCGATGGAGCCGTTGAGTGGTTTGACCGACGCACGACAGGGGTATTATATCCCGTTCCGCAACCGGCGGCAGCTGTAGGAAGGGGCAATTCACCTTTTGTTAACTCCGGTAACATCCAGAATAAAGGGGTTGAAGTGTCGTTAAACTATCACTATATGGGAAGCGAGGGTGAAAACCCGTTCCAATTCGATGTGGGCGTGTTTTTCTCCCGGTATACGAACGATATTATCGAGTTGGCACCGTCCGTCAAAGAGCAACCCTATTTGACGCTGCGCGGCGTAACCACGTCGGTGTTGAAAGCAGGAGCGCCACTGGGTGCCTTTTACGGATATCAGGTGGCTGGTATCTATCAGAATGAAGAGGATATCGCTAATAGCGCATCGTATGAGGATGCCCGGGTGGGCGGATTTAAATTCGCTGATATTTCGGGGCCTGATGGCGTTCCCGATGGTGTGATTGACGGAAATGATCGTACCGTTATCGGTGATCCGCATCCCGATTTCATCTACTCTTTAAGTTTGGGTGCTTCCTACAAACGCTTTGATGTGAGCATGTTCTTTAACGGTTCGCAGGGTAACGAGCTATTTGACCTCACCCGTCAGTACACGGACTTTTATGCATTTCCTGGCGCCGTGAGCACCCGGACACTAGATGCATGGAGCCCGAGTAATCCAAACAGCTTGATGCCGTCTCCGCATGCCAAGGCACCTACGATTGAATACCAGTCGTCCAGTTACTACGTGCAGGATGGTAGCTTTTTCCGCATGAGAAACTTGCAGGTGGGCTATAATCTTCCGGTTAATCATATGTTCCAGGGCCGTGTGTCCAACCTAAGAATATATGCGAGTGCTACCAATCTGTTTACGATTACGGGATATAGTGGAATGGATCCGGAGGTGAGCCAGTATTCGTCCGACTTTACTGCGCCGGGAGTGGATATGGGAGTTTATCCCGTTCCGCGCCAATATCTGTTGGGCGTAAGTGTGACTTTTTAGTGGCTCACTATGAACCTATCAATCGATCGAAATTTAAACATGAAACCTATCGTGCCGGCACCGGGTGGAAAAGGTAATGACGGCGCAGGTTTCATAAGGCTTTTAAAAGTAAACTATACGGGAATGAAAAGATGTTATAAAATAGTGGTTGCGATTACGTTGTTGAGCGTGGGAGGCTGTAGTGAATCCTTTTTGGACCGGAGTCCGCAAGGGCAGCTCACCGATGACCAGGTGAGTAATACCAAAGCAGTAGAATGGATGCTTACGGGTGCATACGGTTTGATGAATGGCAACCGTGACGGAACTTGGGGTAATTATGCTTCGGCACCGAGTCAATGGCTTTTCGGGGAAGTAGCGGCCGACAACGCCCATAAGGGAAGCGAGTTGGCAGATCAAGCGGTGATGTTCGATATCGAAATGCACAATGCCATCAGCGTCAATGAGCACTTGTCCACCATGTGGAACAATTATTATGAAGGGATCACCCGCTGCAACGCCACGTTGCGTCAGCTTAAGGTGGTGCAGGAATCAACGGACGGCGAGACGTTTTCCGCTGAACGGGCCGCAGAAATCGAAGCCGAAGCCAAAATGCTGAGGGGGCATTACTACTTCTTCCTTTGGCGGGTGTTCCGAAACATTCCTTATATCGATGAGACGGTGTCAACCGCCGATGCCGCTCAGGTGCCCAACAACGTGGACGTGTTGCCTATGATCGAGGCGGATTTTCAGTTTGCCGTGCAAAACCTTTCAGATGAAAAACCGCTGGGCGACGCAGGACGTGTCGATGGAATTGCCGCCAAATCCTATCTGGCGAAAGTTTACCTTTATCAGGAAAAATATCCGGAAGCGCTTGCGTTGTTTAAGGAGGTGATCGCTTCGCGCCCCAATCTTGAAGACCTGCCGTTCCTGAATAATTTTGACGTAAACACGGAGAATGGGCCTGAATCAATTTTTGCGGCACAGCACGCGATCAATCCGGACGGTGGAGGCGACAATGCGAACGTCGGCGATATGCTCGGCGGATTGTATGGCTCGGCTCCGGCAAACTGCTGCGGTTTTTTCAATCCCAGCTTCGATCTGGTTAATTCCTTCCGGGTGACGGCGGCGGGTTTACCTATGCTGGACGGTTCCTATCGGGACGATCCGTATAAATCGGACTATGGGCTCACGGGAAACGCTAAAACAAACTACGAGGTGGATAAAACGCTCGCGGTAGACCCTCGGCTGGATTATACCGTGGGCCGACGGGGAGTACCCTACCACGATTGGGGTATTATGCCTGGCGATGGTTGGTTGCGTGACCCTGCATTCGGCGGACCTTTTGTAGGATACAAACATATGATTGACCAGGCTGATTTTGCGGGGAATACGCAGTCGGGCGGGGTTAACTATGTGACCTCATTGAACGTAAATATCATTCGCTTGGCCGACGTTTACCTGATGGCCGCGGAATGTGCAGCGAAAACAGGTGATTTGGCTTACGCATTGGCACGTGTGAACAATGTTAGGGCAAGAGCGGCTAAAATTCCTGTAAAAACGGTGGGGGGTACACAGGTGGCGGCTTATAATGTGAAACCGTATTCGGCATTTCCCGATGAGCAGTACGCCCTGAACGCCATCCGCTTTGAGCGTCGGTTGGAATTAGCATTGGAAGGACATCGCTTCTTCGACTTGGTAAGGTGGGGGATTGCGAAGGAGACGTTGGAGAGCTATTCCGCTTTCGAGGGCGGTATCATCAGCGCTTACGGCGGACTTACGTTTACAGACAAGAATACCTATTTTCCGATCCCTCAGGACCAGCTGGACCGGAGTGGCGGGGCATTGGTTCAGAACACAGGATACTAGGTTATGCGTTCAAGAAGAAAGTTTATTCATCAGCTGGGAACCGGAATGGCAGCCATTATGGCAGCGCCAATGCTATCTGTATATTCGTGCAATTCTGCAGGGAAATCAGAAAAGACTGCCGAAACCAAGGAAAGTTCACCTGAATTATTCTTTAAAATTTCATTGGCAGAATGGTCATTGTACCGGGCACTTTTCAGTAGGCAACTAGACCACCTGGATTTTCCGTTATACACGAAGCAAAAGTTCGGTATCGACGCAGTGGAGTACGTTAACCAGTTTTTTATGGATAAGGCGAAAGACCGTGTGTACCTCGGTGAACTGAAAAAGCGGTGCGACGACCATGGGATTACGAGTGTGTTGATCATGTGCGATCTGGAGGGGGACCTTGGTGACGCCGACAAGAATAATCGACAGGCAGCCGTTGAAAATCATTATAAATGGGTGGAAGCTGCCAAATTTCTGGGCTGTCACGCTATCCGGGTAAATGCAGCAGGGGAGGGCGGTCCGAAAGAAACCGGCAGGTACGTAGTGGAGAGCTTGACCAGGTTAGCCGCGTTTGCAAGCGATTTTGGCATTTCAGTCATCGTAGAAAATCACGGCGGATACTCCTCCGATGGCGCGTGGTTAAGCGGCATAATGAAGCAGATTGCCTTACCGAATTGCGGGACTTTGCCCGACGTAGGGAATTTTTGCATCAAACGGAATCTACCGACCGAATCTACCGTGGAAGCCTATTTGACCACGGAATGTCTGGATGAATATGACCGCTATAAGGGACTTAAGGAGCTGATGCCGTTTGCCAAAGGCGTAAGTGCAAAGACTTACGATTTTGACGAGCAGGATAACGAGACCACCATTGATTACCGGCGCGTGCTAAATGAAGTCCGCGATGCAAAATTCAGTGGCTATATCGGTATCGAGTATGAGGGACATCGCTTGCCGGCCGACGAGGGAATCTTGAAAACCAAGGCGTTGTTGGAACGAATCGGTAGGGAATTGACGTAGCTACTTAGTTAAACCAAAAAACCATATCAGGGAATCTCGATGAATCTGTTCGTCGGATTCCCTTTTTTTCTTTTTTTCGACCTAACGTTTCACGAATCGATGATTTGCCTATCTTAGCCACCCTAATGAAACCCTCAGCACTGCTTAAAAATCATCCTCCCACGATTCGCGCATGGGCGATGTTCGACTGGGCAAATTCGGCGTATAACCTGGTGATAACGTCCACTATTTTCCCTGCTTATTACACCGCCATAACCTTTACGGAAACGCATGGCGATCGGGTTACGTTCTTTGGATTCGAAGTAGTCAATACGGCGCTGTCCAATTTTGCGTTATCAGCCGCTTATCTTCTGATGGCGTTGGCTTTGCCGATCTTGTCGTCGGTGGCCGATTTCAAAGGAAATAAAAAGGCGTTTATGAGGTGGTTTACTTATTTGGGGGGGATGGCCTGTATGGGATTGTTTTTCTTCAAACTCGAAACATTGGAATGGGGAATCATCTGTTTCACGCTGGCGGCCATGGGCTACGTAGGTGGGGTGCTGTTCAATAACTCGTACCTCCCCCAAATAGCAACGGTCGATCAGCAAGACCGGGTAAGTGCACAGGGATTTGCCTACGGGTACGTCGGATGCGTAACAATTCAGATTATCTGTTTTGTATTTATCCTGAAGCCAGAATGGTTTGGCATCACCGATCCAAGTTTCGCTCCGCGGTTGTCTTTTTTACTGGTTGGTCTTTGGTGGATAGGCTTTGCACAGATTCCTTTTGTTAAGCTGCCTCGTGATCAACGAAATGGGCAACGGATTACGAAGCACGTGTTACGAAAGGGGTTTGCAGAACTTCGAGAGGTATGGAGTAGGCTCAGGGAAATACCCGAAATCAAACGATTTTTGCCTGCTTTTTTCTTTTATGCGATGGGAGTTCAGACTGTGATGATCGTGGCGGCCGCGTTTGGCGAGAAAATATTGCATTTAGGCGCACCCAAGCTGATTGCCACCATTTTGATCATTCAGCTGGTGGCTATTGGGGGTGCTTACCTGATGTCGCTGCTTGCCCGTTACATAGGGAATGTCCGTGTGCTGATGCTTGTGGTATGTATCTGGATCGGAATCTGTGTCTCTGCGTATTACATCAATCACGAAATTCAATTTTATATTTTGGCTGCTTTGGTCGGTCTGGTGATGGGAGGTATACAATCGCTTTCTCGTTCTACCTATTCCAAATTATTACCTCCTGATGAGGCAGATACCGCTTCATTTTTCAGTTTTTATGATGTTACAGAGAAGGTGGCCATTGTGATCGGACTTTTTTCGTTTGCCATCATAGAACAGATAACAAATAATATTCGTTATTCGGCACTGTGCTTAGGTATATTTTTTGTAATAGGATTGATGCTTTTGGGAAGGATGCAAGTTTTAACAAAAAAACCGTAGCGCGTCCCGATCGATTGCATTAAATTTGTCGATATTAGGTTTGTGCATGACGGTTCAACTCTTTATCCCATGTTTTATTGATCAGTTGTTTCCCGAGACGGCTTTCAACACCGTTCGGATTTTGGAAAAAGCGGGGTGTACTGTGGTTTATAATCCCCAACAGACCTGTTGCGGACAACCGGCATACAATGCTGGCTTTTGGGATGAAGCGAAGCAGGTTGGCCATAAGTTTTTGCATGATTTTGAAGATGACCAAGTCATTGTGTCTCCATCTGCTTCATGCACCGGTATGATCAAGAACTCCTATAATAACTTGTTTACCAACACGATGGTTCATAACCGTTGCCGGGCTATTCAAGGGAATATCCACGAGCTCTCTGATTTTCTTGTGAATGTACTCAGAAAGGACTATTTTGGTGCTGAGTTGGAAGGACGCGCTGTGTATCATGATTCATGTTCGGCATTGCGCGAGTGTCATATTCGGGATGAACCAAGGCAGTTACTAAACAAGGTAGATGGTCTTGAGTTGCTGGAAATGAAGCACACCGATATGTGTTGCGGTTTCGGGGGTACGTTTGCGGTAAAGTTCGAAGCCATATCAAGCGCCATGGCCGAACAAAAAGTGCATCAGGCCTTGGAAATGGAAGCTGATTTCATTATCTCCACCGATTCGTCCTGTTTACTGCACCTTCAAGGTTATATAGACCATCATCGGTTACCGATCAAAACGATGCACCTGGCAGACGTGTTAGCGCATGGTTGGGCAAATATTTGAAACGGGCGTCCTAAAAGTGAAAACAGAACATTAACTAAATGTATATATAATGACAGATAGAAGATCATTTTTGAAGCACCTGGGAGTAGGAGCTTTGAGCGCCACAGTACTTCCGGCAGTGGCAACCTCAATGTTTTCTACAACAACGGGCAAAAAGCTATTTTTCGATATTTCATTAGCCGAATGGTCACTGCATCGGACACTTTTCGACGGCAAGCTGAACAACCTTGATTTTCCGGAGACGGCAGCAAAGAAATTCGGCATTTACGCTGTGGAGTATGTGAATCAGTTTTTTAAAGACAAAGCCCAGGATAAAAAATATCTGGCGGATTTGAATCAGCGAGCAAAGGACAATGGTGTAAAGAATGTTCTGATCATGATCGACGGAGAAGGCCCGTTAGGTTCAACAGATAAGGGGGAACGGGAACAGGCCGTGGAAAATCATTACAAATGGGTGGAAGCGGCTAAATTTTTGGGTTGCCATGCCATCCGTGTCAACGCGGCCGGAAAAGGAACGCCCGACGAGGTGAAAGCCGCAGCTATCGATGGCCTGGGTAAGTTGAGCGAGTTTGCTAGCGCCTATGACATCAGCGTTATTGTCGAAAATCACGGAGGCATATCCTCTCACGGCGACTGGTTAAGCGCGGTACTTCAGGGAGTCGGGAAGGCAAATTGTGGCAGTCTGCCCGATTTTGGAAACTTTTACGAATATGACCGGTATCAGGGTGTGAAGGACTTGATGCCCTTCGCAAAAGGCGTAAGCGCCAAGGCCAACGTATTTGACAACCAAGGGAACGAAGTGAATATTGACTTTCGCCGGATGCTTCAGCTTGTAAAAAATGCTGGATATACCGGATATGTTGGCATTGAATACGAAGGCGACCAGCTTAGTGAAGAGGAAGGTATCCTGGCCACGAAACGCCTGCTGGAACGCGTCGGCGCCGAACTAAGCTAAACAGCTTTTTAAACCACGCAACAACATTTTCACCGCTTTCATTGTTGTACTTTCAAAAAGTACGACAATGAGAGCAATATGGACGGGAGCCATCGGCTTCGGATTGGTCAATATTCCCGTAAGAATATTCAGTGCAACAACAGACAGTAGACCCGACTTGGATATGCTCGATCGCAAAGATCATTCGCGCATCCGATATAAACGCGTGAATGAACGAACGGGAAAAGAAGTCGATTGGGACCAGATTGTGCGAGGATATATGCTGGATGACAATTACATTGTTCTTGACGAAGCAGATTTTGAAGAGGCCAGTCCGGAAAAGACGAAAATGATCAATCTTCAATCCTTTGTCAAAGAGGCGGATATTGACAGTATTTATTTTGATAGCCCCTATTATCTGCAAGCACAGAAAGGCGGGGAAAAAGCCTATGTGCTTTTGCTTAACGCGTTGGAAAAGACCAAGATGGCTGGCCTTTCAACTTTTGTAATGCGCAATACCGAGAATCTTGCGGTTATCAGACCGCATCAAGGTATTTTATTGCTTAATAAGCTGCGATTTGAAGAAGAAATTCGATCCGTTGATGAAATTAAGCCCAGTCAGCGCATCAAAATCGCCAAGCAGGAGATGGATATGGCCGTGCAATTAATTAAAAGGCACTCCAGTGATTTCGACGTGACGGCATACCGCGATGAGTATAGCAAAGAATTGATGAAAATTATCCGTGCAAAGGCCAAGGGTAAGCGTCCTACGGTACGAAAGATCAAACCGCGCAAAGCACCTTCTGAAGACCTGTTGGAACAATTGAAAGCAAGCCTTGCCTAATATTGTTTGCTTAATAATTTGTTTCAAGAAATTTAGGAAAAGTTTGGCACTGGATTTGCTAAAAAGGGGATAGGTTTAGGTTGATAGCCCCCTAACCCCATTGGGGGCGGCCGCTCGTCGCAAGACGAGCGGCTTCTTTTTTACCGGCCCATAAGCAAAGCGTGGCCTTGGATGGCCGTGTGTATGATGCACTCGTGGAAGGGGTTAGGAATTTTTGAAGGAAATGAGCCGACGATGGGATTCGAACCTACGACCTACGCATTACGAATGCGTTGCTCTACCAGCTGAGCTACGTCGGCTACTGGAGGTTGTTACGAGCGCAAATATATGGCGATACGCCGCAATTCCAAAATATTGCTGTATTTTTTTTGGCGCTAACGGTTCGCTCTTAACTTAAAACAGCATTCAATCCGATGGCAGTATTCAGTAATTTCGATATCGGGCAAATTTCCTTCGCCTTTTCTGCAATTTCCTTAAAATCGGATTCGGAAATGCCGGGCACATTACCGGTAAGATCCAGCTGGACCGCCGTAATGCTGCCATCTTCAAACGTTACCTTGGCTTCTGTATCCAAACTGGTTGGTTCGTATCCTTTCTCACTAAGCAAAAAGCTTAGCTGCATCGTAAAGCATCCAGCGTGCGCTGCACCGATCAATTCCTCGGGATTAGTTCCTACGCCGTCTTCAAATCGGGTTTTGTATGAATACGGGGTTTGATCCAAAACGGTGCTTTGCGTGGTAACACTTCCTTTTCCGTCCTTTCCAGTACCTTGCCAATTGGCACTTGCTTTTCTAGTAAATTTCATTTGAAATGTTTAAGTTAGTTTTCAATGGATTCGCTATTTTTCCGTAAAGTTATAAAGAGAGAACAAATGATACGCTAAAATTGTTTATAAATTCGCAACATGGACAGGCTTATATACCTTGACAACAACGCGACCACGCCACTTGACCCGCGGGTGCTGGATGCAATGATGCCCTATTTGACCACACATTTTGCGAACGCATCCAGTGTAACCCATCGGGCAGGCCGGGAGGCGGCCGCGGCCGTGGAACATGCAAGAGAATGCGTGGCTTCGCTCATTGGCGCTTCTTCTAGTGAACTTACCTTCACGTCGGGAGCTACGGAAGCCATCAATATGGTGCTGAAAGGGGTATATGAGCGTTATCAAACGAAAGGGAGGCACTTTATCACTTGCCAAACCGAGCACAAGGCTGTATTGGATACCTTTGCTTACCTCGAAAAGCAGGGGGCGGAGGTTTCGTATTTGCCTGTATCCGCGGACGGTACTCTTGACTTGGCTGAGCTTGACGCAACCATTCGGGCCGATACGGTGTTGGTTGCGCTGATGCAGGCGAATAACGAAACCGGTGTTCTTCATCCGGTACGGGACATCGCGGAAATCACTGCGCAGCGCGATGTGTTGTTTTTTTGTGATGCCACGCAGGCAGCAGGGAAAGTGCCCATAAACGTAGCAAAGACAGGAATAGACTTGCTTTGTTTGAGCGGCCATAAATTTTACGGTCCTAAAGGCGCCGGTGCGCTATATATCAAACGCAAGAGCAGACGCATACAGACTGGCATTCTATTGCATGGCGGGGGACAAGAAAATAAGCTTCGAGCGGGAACATTGAATGTGCCAGGTATCGTCGGATTCGGGAAAGCAGCAATCCTTGCCCGAGAGGAACTGGAAACAGATTCCGTTCGGTTAGCGAAACTGAGAGATCAGCTGGAAAAGGGATTAACGGCGTTGCCTGCGACTTTCGTAAACGGGGTGGAAACAGCTAGGTTGCCGAATGTCAGCAACGTCGCGTTCAGACATCTCAGGGCCGATCAGGTAATGGTCAGCTTACCTGACATTGCCGTAGCGTCGGGGTCGGCCTGCGTAAGTGGCACACGGGATCCGTCTCATGTGCTGAAAGCCATGGGACTTTCGGATGCAGATGCACATGCTTCCATCCGGTTCAGTCTAGGAAGGTTTACGACCCCTGATGATATCCGTACCTGCGTCGCTCAGGTTACGGCAAGCGTGAACGAGCTGCGTAGTTCTTCGTTTATCTGGCAATTGCATGCATCAGGGCTCGTCGATTGAAATGATTCATTATTCACGTTAAACATTCGTAAATTGACAGAAAAAAACAATATTCTGGTCGTCGGTGCATTTGATCGCTTCAATTATGGCGATCTGTTGTTCCCATTGATTATCGAGGCTCAACTCCATACGTATGGAAAGCCATTTGACGCGTCTTTTTTCGGCATCGTAAACAGTGATTTACGCGCATTGGGAGGCAAGTTAACGGAAGATATTCGGGCGTTTTATCGCCGGTGCAACGAGGGAGGGAACCATACAAGTGTCATCGTAGCCGGAGGCGAAGCTGTCGCGGTTACCTGGAGCTCGTTGCTCTTGGCATTGAACAAGACATTTAAGCGTACGCATCGTTTTCATGGCCGTATCAATAAGGTGTTCGATCTGAATGCCTTCGCTAAGCGCATGTTGCACGGCCAGACCGATCTGCCTTTTGTATTTACCCGTTCGGACTTTCAGAGTGTAGATCATGTGATTTTTAATTCGCTTGGTGGTTCGGAGTTGGACCCCGCAATCTTCGATCGGTATCCCCATCTGCGCGATAAGTTGCGACAGGTGGATTATTTTGCCGTACGGGATCGGGCCACGCAGCGCAACCTGACCGCCCAAGGAGTACAGACCTCCTTATATCCGGACTCGGCAATTCTGATGTCGAAGTTTTATCCAACATCTTTCCTGGATGAGCGGGTCTCTGCGTCGGTTGGACGATACATAGCTGAAAAGCGAGGCACCTACCTGTTTTTTCAGATCAAGGATAATCACGCGAAAAACAATGAGCAACGCATTGCTCAGCAATTGGATGCAATCGTAGATGGGCATCCCGGTGTTCACCTTTGCTTCTGTCCGATCGGGAAGGCACTCAACCACGATGATCACTTGGCATTGCAACGCATCGCACCGTTGTTGAAACATCCATGCACCGTTTTCGACGAAGTGACTATTTGGGACATCATGTGCCTGATTGCAAATGCCAAAGTATATATAGGGACCAGTCTACACGGCGCAATCACAGCGATGAGTTATGCTGTGCCTTATGTCGGAATTACTGTGCCTAAACTCAACAGCTACCTGCAAACATGGGGCGTAGATGGGATAAATCGTACCTTACCGGTGAATGACTTGCTCGGCGGATTCCGGAACGCAATGGGCGTAGATGCGGCATCGCTGGATCAGTCGCGAATACAGCAAATACTTGCTGCGGAGGATTCGTTTTCGCGTATTGAGCGTTTGGTATTGTCTAAATAGCTAACGCGTATGAACCCGCATATCCTGACGCCGGAGGTACAACGTTATTTGCATGAACACGAAGCGGTCCCGCCCAGTGATATTGCAATGCAGAGGAGCCCCTTTGCGGATGTGTCGTCGTTGGAACTCGCCCAGCAACTCGACGCCCGTAAACGCTGTCGGAAAAAGCTGCCCCTCTGGTACAAAACTCCTTACATCTATTATCCCGAAAAAGTTTCAATAGAGCAGGCGTCGTCCGAGGCAACAGCCGATTATAAAGCCGCTCTCATTCCCCCGGCGCAGCGCGTGATTGACCTTACCGGAGGCATGGGCGTCGATGCATTCTTCTTTGCACGCACGGCAAAGATGGTCGTCCACTGCGAAACCAATCAGGCCCTCTCACGGATCGCCCAGCATAATGCGGCTCAGCTGGAAGCAACTCAAATGCAATTTATTGCGACAGATGGCCTGACCTATCTTACGAGTCAAGCCGACGATGCGTTTGACTACCTATATGTGGATCCATCAAGACGGTTAGGACAGCGCAAGGTGTTCAGGCTGGAAGATTGCGAACCGGATGTGGTAGGGGTGCAGGATGAGTTATTGCAAAAGGCAGAGAAAAATCTCATTAAATGCGCTCCATTGCTAGACATTTCGGCCGCCGTGGAACGGCTTCGCAAAGTCAGCGAAGTTCACATAGTCAGTGTCGACAATGAATGTAAGGAATTGCTATTGGTTCGCAGCCGTACGTTTGACGGCATTCCCCGGGTTGTCGTGGCTGCATTGCAGGGCGGCCGTACAGAGACATTGACCTTTGATATTACAGCAGAGAAAACTGCAGTTGCTGAACTCGGTGATCCTGAGCGATATCTGTATGAGCCTGATGCATCGCTCCTGAAATCCGGGGCTTTTAAGTGGATCTCGCAGCACTATGGAATCCGCAAGTTAGGTACACACACGCATCTCTACACCTCTTCACAGCGAATAGCCAATTTCATGGGAAAGATGTTTTGTATAGATAAGGTTGTTCAATATGCTGATTTTAAGAAAAGTAAGTTGCCTGTTCAGGCCTCTGTCACCGCCCGTAATTTTCCGTTGAAAGTGGAAGCTTTGCGCCGTCGCCACCGAATCCGTGATGGTGGCGATGGCCATTTATTCTTTTGCGCAGGAATGGGCGGGCGGCTTTTGGTCATCTTTACATCAAAATGCTGACGACATCTTGCTTCTCATAGCGACAATGCGGTAATTTGTCTGCATGGCTAAACAACTCAAGCTATCCGCATTGGATCTTTCTGTAGTTATTGAAGGTGGTGACGCTGCAACGGCGATCGCTCGTACGGTAGAAGTGGCCCGTCAGGCGGAGCAGCTGGGCTTTGTGCGAATCTGGCTCGCTGAGCACCATAACATGGAATATATTGCCAGTTCGGCGACATCGGTTCTGATAGGCCACGTGGCCGACAAAACCTCAACGATACGCGTCGGATCGGGCGGGATTATGTTACCGAATCATGCACCGTTAGCCATTGCCGAGCAATTCGGTACGCTGGAGACCTTATATCCGGGGCGTATCGATCTCGGATTGGGTAGGGCACCAGGGACGGATCAGTTAACCGCCATGGCCTTACGTCGTAACAATCTGAACACAGCCTACCACTTTCCATCCGACATCAGGGAATTGCAGTTGTATTTCAGCAACGACAACAGCGATGGGCGTGTGCGTGCATTTCCGGGTGAAGGATTGGATATTCCAATCTGGATACTGGGTTCCAGTACTGACAGCGCTTACCTGGCCGCGGAAATGGGCCTGCCTTATGCGTTCGCTGCACATTTTGCACCGGCGCAGTTCCGTGCCGCCATATCCATTTACCGCCAACACTTCAAGCCGTCCGCCCAATTGGACCAGCCTTATGTTCTCGCTTGCGTGAACGTGATCGCGGCCGAAACGGATGAGGAAGCACAAGTGCTGGCCACCAGCATGTATCGCATGTTTTTAGGAATTGTGACCAATACGCGCAGACCCTTGCAGCCACCGGTCCCTTCCATGGACCCATACTGGTCGCCTGATGTGGAAAACGCCGTCAAACAAATGACCGCCTGCACGTTCATCGGAAGCCGGGAGACATTGGCACAGCAGCTCTCCAGATTCGTGACGGAAACCGGCATCGATGAACTCATGACCACCGGCAATATCTACGATCAGGGCGCAAGATTGAAATCGTTTCGGATTCTGAAAGAGGTGCTGTCTTAACCCGGTTACTCCAACCCGCTTACACCGCCCGATACAACGAGTTTCATGGCGTCGGTCGCGCTCATATTCAAGGGCTTTACCCGTTCCGTCTTAACAATTACTACTTGGCCGGCAAACGAATATGAATAGGGGAAATACACAATCACTTCGCCTGCTAGACCGATTTTCCGAAGATCGCGCTGGGTTAGGAAACCAATTTTTTTCAATCCAGTTTCATTCACTTCTACCAGCACGGGTTCGTTAAATTTCTTGGCATCCCCCACAAATGCCTCGGTGAAATCCTTGATCGATGAATACAAAGTGTTGAACAAGGGAATCCGATTAATCAGGTTATTGAACCAGGCGTATATGGGTTCGGTGACGACGTTTGTGAATATCATCCCTACAACAACAAGTACAATGATCACGGTCAATATACCTAACCCAGGTACATAAAGCGGTCTTCCGGTATCGTCCTCCCAGAACCAACCACTTAAGTTGAGCGCCGAGTCAACACTCGCTACAATCCACACAATCATAAACAGCGCCCCGGCCAAGGGCAATGTCACCAAGGTTCCTTTGATCAAATAGTTAAAAAATAGTCGTATCGTTTTATTTTTCATATCGTTAATATTCGCTATCCGTAGTAATACACCCTTTTGACTCGCTGCGATATCCCCGTCAATAACTCATACGGAATGGTGTTGATGGTTTTGGCTAATTTTTCGACATCTCCGAAGACCGTTACTTCATCGCCTTCCCTGACCTGTAGTCCGCTGACATCCACCATCGTCATATCCATGCAAACATCTCCCACGGTAGGCACCGTTGTACCGGCTATAACCATCTGTCCCACACCATTTCCGAAACGTCGGTCATAGCCGTCCGCGTAGCCAATGCTGACGGTGGCAATCGCGCTGTCTCTTGTTAATATACCCCGCCTGCCATATCCCACACTTTCCCCGGCAGGCACTTGTCGTATTTGGATTACGGTCGCTTTCAGGGAACTTGCTGACTGCAGGGGGAGATCCTGCCTGCCTTGATTCTCACCAATGCCATATAATCCGATACCCAGCCGTACCATGTCTAAATGCGATTGGGGCCAACGCTGTATGCCCGCGGTGTTGGCAATGTGCCGAATAACGGGATATCCCAAAGTGGCAGTTAATTGCTCAGCAAATTGTTTAAAAGTAGCAATTTGGGTTTCGGTAAATGCATCGTGTTCGGAATTTCCCGCTGCTGCCAAATGGGAGAAAACCGATTGTACTTTTACGGTAGTTGTTTGCAATAAATACCTAGCTAATAAGTTGATATCTTTCGGTGAGAATCCCAATCGATGCATTCCCGTGTCCAGTTTAAGATGAATGGGATAAGCAAAAAAATTTTTTTCGTTCAATACCCCGACGAATTCCTCTAAAATAGCAAAGCTATAGATCTCCGGTTCCAATCGGTATGCCAAAAGCGCATCAAAAGATGCGGGCCTTGGACTCATCACCATAATGGGCAATTGGATGCCACCTTTCCGTAACTCCACACCTTCGTCTACATAAGCCACAGCCAAATAATCCACGTTATTAAACTGTAGCAGATTGGCTACCTCAAAGCTTCCACTCCCGTAAGAAAAGGCTTTCACCATGGCCATCATCTTAACGGATGGAGGCAGGAGAGTTTTGTATTGATTGAGGTTGTGTTCCACTGCACTCAAGTTAATTTCGAGCACTGTATCGTGCGACTTTGCTGTCAGTAGACGGCTGATCCGTTCAAACGTATATTTCCTGGCACCTTTCAGTAAGATGGCCTCATCTTGAAATGTCAGTGAAGGAAATGCGGCTAGGAATGATTCGGTGTCCGGAAAGGCTTCATGTTTCAGAAAAGCAAATTTGGCTGCGTATTTCGATAGCGAAGGGCCGATGGTTATGAGTCTGCTTATTTTGCTGTTTTTGAGTAAATTGGACACCCTTTCATACATGTCTTCTTCATGAGCCGTCGCGCCAGGGATATCCGATAAAACCAGTGTCAGTTGAGCGTGCTGCTGTTGTTGCTGCAAAAAGTCGAGTGCAATTGCAAGCGATGCAAGATCGTTGCTGTAGCTATCGTCCACAACGGTGCATTGATTTATTCCCTTTTTCATTTCCAGCCGCATTTCAACGGGTTGCAACAATGCCATCCGCTCGGTGACTGCTTTCTGACTGTATCCCATTGCAAGCATGACTGCCCAACAGCATATCGCATTTTCGCGTGCTGCTGCATCGGTGAAGGGGATGATCACGGTGATTTCTTCGCCCAGATACTGGGCATGTATCTGGCAGCGGGTTTCATCCAGCAGTCGATAACCGGTGATGCGTAACGATTCGTCATTCATTCCCCAGGTCAATTGCCGCGCCGTTGTGGGAACGAGCATACCCCGCAGGTATTCCGGCGAAAAAATTGCGGTTTTAGCACCTTCAAAAAGTTTGAGTTTTTCGCTAATTTTCTCGTCGATCGAGGTAAATCCTTCCTCGTGGGCGGGACCAATGTTTGTTAATATGGCAATATCCGGGCGGATCATGCGCTGCAATGCAGCCATTTCTCCCGGGCGACTAATCCCTGCTTCGATAATGGCAAGATCGGCAGTACGATCGAGTTGCCACAGCGACAGAGCGACCCCGATTTGTGAATTGTAGCTTTTTGGACTGCGGGCAATTTGGTAGTCGGGCGATAATAACTGGACCAGCCATTCTTTGACAACCGTTTTTCCATTGCTTCCAGTAACGCCAATTACCGGAAACGTGAAGCGGTCACGGTGGCGCGCTGCAAGCGTTTGGAGCGCCTCCAGGGTGTTCTGTACAATCAGGAAATTTGCTTTCGGAAAGGCATATGGTTCGATCTTGTCTTCAGCCACCACAAAATTACGAATACCTTGATTATAGGCATCGCTGATATATACGTGGCCGTCGCGCCGCCCTTCCAAGGCAAAAAATAACCCATGAACGGTGTCTGAAAGTTTCCTGCTATCATAGAGCAGGGTAGTCACGGTAGCGGCTTCGTCTGCAATAAAACTGCTGACCGTCGGTATCATGGCCGAAATTTGCTGGATGCTGTAAAACCGTTCGTCGATATCCATGGCACGAATTTCAACATTTTTTAGGTACTGATCTAATTTTTTGCCATTTTGGCAAGATGGAGATCCTGGCGGCAAAATTAAAGGCACAGGCGTATTGTGCCTATCAGGAGCGATCACAGCAGGAGGTGCGCGACAAACTTTATAGCTGGGGATTGCATCGCACCGACGTGGAAGAAGTTATCGCCGAGTTGATTGGTGCTAATTTTCTCAACGAAGAGCGGTTTGCATTAGCTTATGCATCGGGCCGGTTTCGTATGAAAGGGTGGGGACGTTACAGAATTAAACAGGGATTGATTCAGAAGTCGGTTTCGCAGCCGCTCATAAAAATGGCTCTGTCCAGTTTGGATGAACGAGAATACCGGGATAAATTGCTTGGTATTCTACAGGCAAAGGGCCGATTGGAGAAAGAAAAGCAACCCCAAAAACGAAAAAATAAATTGTACCAATATGCGTTGAGTAGGGGGTACGAGAGCGAATTGATTGTTGAACTCTTGAGTGACAACGAATTGTGATTTTTTTTAAAAAAATGTTGACAGAAGTGGAAAACTGCACTATATTTGCATCCACAAACAGCAAGCGAAAGTAGCTCAGTTGGTAGAGCGCAACCTTGCCAAGGTTGAGGTCGCGAGTTCGAACCTCGTCTTTCGCTCCAAGAGATCCCTTCTTCTTGCAAAGAGAGAAGGGATTTATTGTTAGTATCAAGTTTGTTGCCTGGATGGTGGAACTGGTAGACACGCAGGACTTAAAATCCTGTTCGCCCTAAAGCGAGTGCGGGTTCGATTCCCGCTCCAGGTACTCAGGCCGCTCGAAATGAGCGGCTTTTTTATTCCTTATTCGCCTGCCCTATATCATGGGTTGCGCATAACGCCGTCTTCGGAGGTACCTTCGCACGAATCCAAACAATACCAGCAGAGCAGGCGGTAAAGCGACATTCACGAGCTGCCAGTACAGGCGCTCGTCACTGATTTTTACCTGATCCAATAACCGCAGCTTAATTTCCTTTCCGCGCAATGCGATGATATCCGCATCGTCGGTTAGATAGTCGATGGCGTTGAGAAGAAAGGACTTGTTGCCATACTGTTGTTCGGTATAGCGGTCCCAGCCGAGGGGATAGGGTGATCCATCGGTAGGGTTGACCTGTCCCCTGAATACATCCCCGTCGGCAATGGCGATCATTTTCGCGGGTTTGCCCTGCACAGGTATTTGAATGGGGGCATTGATTTCAGGAGGAACTGCCCGGTTTAAAAAAGCGGACGGAAACGGTCCTTCCAGCAATGCCGCCACGGCAAAGGGCTTGTTCCTGAACTGTGTTGGATCGGGTGTTTCCTCCACCAGTTGCAGTGAGACCGTTGCCGGTAGATTCAATAATCGTGAGAAGGGGGAGGAATGGAGAATGACCGACTTGTAAATACCCGGTACCGCGATCGTATCCAACGTGCCGGCGAATTCGCTGCGAATACCTTCTAGGTTTTTAACTATGAGATGAGGTGCCGTCGGTATGAATACGGGATGAAATAGCCACGGGGCAAGTTCAATCTGCGCTTGGTTACCTACGTTTCCCATTGCAAGTGGTATTTGGGCGCAATTCATGTCTGCAAGAAGCTGATAGTTAAAGCGTATTCCGTAAGTAAACAACAGGTCATCCAGGTTCAGCTGTCTGGCGATAATCGTTTGTTCCCCGGTCGTGCGCATGCTATCCAGTTCAGCATCTGTTTGGTCAATTGCCCATAGAACATTACCGCCGTTCATAACAAAATGATCGATTTTGAATTTTTCGGCTTCGCTAAACGGCTGGGTTGGCTTGGCCACGACCAATGCGGTCAGTTGGCTGAGCCCTTCGAAAGTAATGCTGTCCAGGTTTACAAATCCCACTTGAAATCCGGTTGTTAACGCCTGAATAGCATCAAAAAGCTGTAGGTTGTTCAGTTCGCCATGTCCTTCGGTAAAGCCGATTAGTGGGCGCCCACCTGAAACAATTTTACGTAGCGCGGATAGTATCGCATATTCCAGATTTTGTATGGAGTTATTCAGCACGGTCTCGTGAGATGCACCGGCTCGGCTTAGCAGTAAGTTTACAGGGATTTCTTGGTCTCCATAAGTAATCAAGGCCGCAGGAAAGATCAATTGCTGAGAAAACCCGGTCTCGGTACGTACATTCAGGTTGGTCGGCGTAATGCCTCGGTCTGCAAGTGCCTCGGTATTCGCTTGCTGTTGCTGGGCATTTCCATCCAGCGGATTGACAACTTCAAAGGTGATCTTACCGGCCGAATAAGACGCTAAGTCGTTCATTAAATCGAGGGCAGATCTTTTTAGCCGTTCGAAACCAGAAGGAAGCTGACCATCAAGCAACAGGGTCAGGTGAACTTTTTGCTGAAGATGGCTTACCGTATGCTTCGACAATGAAGATAGCGTAAACCGTTTCTCTGCTGTGAAATCGATACGGGAAAAATAAAATGATCCAATCACGTTGATCACAATGACTCCTCCGATCAACACGAGCCCAGCGGTTGTTCTTTTTTTTTGCATATTCCGGCTTCTGTTCAAAACCGCATGGGTACACCCCAGAAACACCGCGATCACACTGATGAAATAGAGCGCATCGCGGCTGTCCAATACGCCGCGGCTGATGGCTTCGTAGTGGGATTGGGCGCCCAAACGGGAGACCGAATAAGCTTGGGAACTAAAAAAGGGCGTTTTGCTAAGGGCGTCAAACGCATAGAACAGCAGGAACGATAGAAGCACGGCAATCAGAAAAGAAATGACAGCGTTGCGGCTTAGCGCCGAGGTGAATAAACCGATGGCGGCAAAGACCGCCCCCAAAAGCACCAAACCAAGGTAAGAGCCCAAAAGTGCGCCGGTGTCTATATTTCCTTCAGGTAGCGCCAACCGATAGATCGTATACGCATAGATAAGTGTGGGCAAAAGCGCTAACAGAACGACGGTTAGACTGCCGAGATATTTGCCGATTATTAAATGCCACATACCTATCGGTCGGGTAAGCAATAACTCCCAAGTGCCCTCCGCTTTTTCTCCGGCAATACTTCGCATGGTAATCGCCGGAATAAGGAACATAAAAAGATACGGACTGAGCTGAAAAAAGCTTTCAAGTGTCGCATATCCGTAATCGGGAATGCTTGTGTCTGGAAAAAACCACAACAACAGACCGGTGATCAGCAAAAAAAAACCAATCACCAAATACCCCATAAGCGAATTGAAGTAGGTCGCTATTTCCTTTTTGTAGATACTCAGCAATTTGTTGGCGATTTCAATGCCCCGAAAATAGGGAAATCACATGTATAAAGCAAGCTGAAGCCCACAACGCTTCGGTGGAGGGCATTTCGCTTCTTTGGCTTCCACATGTTCATGCCTCCGCAGCTACCGTAAACGGTATACATTACATACATCTCCCGTCTTTGCGCAAAAAACGAAAACCGACTAACCTGCTAGTCTTGCCTGGGTAAATGCCTTGTACTTCTTGATTTCTTCTGTGAGTTTCGAGACAGCGTACGTAACGATGGTTACATCGTCCATCCATCCCATTAAAGGGAGCACATCAGGCACCGCATCAAGGGGAGAGATAACATAAGCAATCGTCGCGATGATGATCGACAAGTTCCATTTGTTCATGTGATACCGTCCTGCGATTACATCTTTGCTCATTGAGATCAAAAGCCGAAATTCTTCAACTTTTTCATCCAAGTATGCTGATTTGCTTTCTGCCTTAACTAGGTCTTCATCGGAGATCCGATGTCTACGGAATAGTTCGAATAAGCGGATTGCTTTATCTAAATGTGCTTTTTTCATGCCTGTCTAATAATAACCCTGCAAATTTAACCAATTTAAAGATGGAAGTGAACGAATAGATGTGGGGTTTGACGGATCCGCGCACCGCAAATAAAAAACGAAAAACGCGGGCAAGAGACTGCCCGCGCTTTTTTGGTTCGTTTTAATTAGAAATTTTTTATCGCTGCCCCGGGAGATAGATTTGGAAGCCAAGTGCTACTCCTAAGCCGCTTTGACCGGTTGAGCCTGACACAGTAGCTTTGCTATAGTTATAGCCAGCCGAGACTTCAAGCGCAACGCTATTGGTGATAAAATGCGCATACCCTACATTAGCACCAAGTGCCAAGGAAGCACCAGATCCCGGCGAGCTGCCAGAAATACCTACATCACCTTGCGCAAAGAATCGACCCGTTGCGCTGGATCCTTGAGGGAAATAGTAGCGTACAAACGGAGCAACTCCATATCCCCAAACGTCATCGTCATCGGGTACCGTCGCCAACGAGCCGATTAGTCCCAATCCGATTGCCACACCATCTGAAACAAAATATCCTGCACGAGGATTCAAACTGATATTGAAATTTTCCCCTTCAAAACTGTATCCCAAACTTCCTAAGCTTCCGCCGACAATCCAATTACCCTTTTGAACAGGGGTCATTCCCACATTGGCTGACGTCTGAGGTTTATTGATCTCCTGCGCGTTTGCTGTAATTACACCCGCTAAAAATAATGCTGAAAATAAAAGTACACGTTTCATGGTTTTTTCGTTTTTAGTGTTAAATCTTAACATGAATAGTTTTAACTACATACGATAGTAACACAAAACGTGCCATATTGTTTAAGTTAAGGTAGAAGAAGAGGCCGTAAGCCGGATGAAGAGCGATTCCAAATTCGCATCGGGGTACGTTTCTGCCAATGTATCCAAGGGGAAATCGGCAACGATTTGCCCTTGGTGGATGACGACAACGTCGTCGCAAATGGCTTCTACTTCCTGCATGATGTGAGTAGATAGCAAAACGGTTTTTTTCCGACTCAGCCGCTTAATCAACGAACGGATATCCTTTAGTTGGTTGGGGTCCAATCCAGATGTGGGCTCATCCAGAATCAAGACATCGGGGTCGTGCAAAATGGCTTGAGATAGGCCGACGCGTTGGCGATAACCCTTAGACAGTTGGTTGATTTTCTTGTGCTGTTCGGTGTCCAATCCAGTTAAAGAAATCACTTCGGCAATTCGTTCCCTCGGATTGACGATCCCATATAGCCCAGCTGCAAAGGTCAGCGCTTCCTGCACATACATATCCAGATAGAGCGGGTTATTCTCCGGCAAATAGCCTATATGCCGGCGCGCCGCTAGGCCCGCCCGCTGAATATCAAAGCCACAAATAGATACCCGGCCGGATGTAGGGGGAATGCTGCCCGACAACATTTTCATGGTTGTCGATTTTCCTGCACCGTTAGGTCCCAGAAAGCCCAGAATCCGTCCCGGCTTGGCCGCAAAGGAAATCCCTTTTACTGCAGGATACGTGCCATAGAACTTGTGAAGGTCAGCAACTTGAATAGACATGTGGTTACTTGATAAAAGAAGAAGTTAACTTATTTTTAATTCGGTAACTCTGTAACGCTCTACCTGCTTCGAGAGGTCGGTCGGTCGATAGAATGTCTGCACCTCGCTCCACGAATGCCGTGTACACCGTATCTCCACGCGCCGCCGCCTGTTTGTCTAGGTTGCCGGTGGTGCCTAGGATACACAAAATGCCGTGTCCATGGAGAAGATCGTAAAGTGCCTGGTCTGCCTCGCGTGTACCGACAAAAGCGACAAGGCGATTATCAGGAATGTTTCGATCATTTAACCTTAGCAGGTCGCTGGCCGACCGGATCGAAGCGGAGATCATCACATCGGGGGCGAGCTGGTGAACCGTTGCCGCTTGGTCTGCGCTATAGGTAATGATCACACAGTAGGCTTCGGCTTTGTTGCGCCTTATCGCGTCTATTACCGCCGCGTACGGGACATCGCGTTTTACATCTAAAGTAAAAATGACTTTTCCTGCACCCCATTGAAGGGTTTCGTCGAGCGTCGGTATCCGGTAAGAGGTGACGTTGCCCGCTGGATCTTTCAACTTAAGTTTTTTGAGTGCGGAAAACTTGATATCCCGCAGTCGACCCGATCCGGTGGTTGTCCGATCAAGAGTTTCATCGTGCATAAGAACCAGCACGTCATCTTTGGTCGACCGTATGTCACACTCGATAATTAAGGGTTGCCGCCGGAAATTGTTTTCGAAAGTTTCCAAGGCATTTTCCGGAAAGCCTTCAGATGGGCCTCCCCGATGTGCACTGATTAGTGGATAACGTTTTTCGTGATAGGTAAGGAAGCGATACAATTCATCGACCGTGGCAAGGTCTATGCGATGGTTATGATATCGGAAATCGCCGCCTATGTTCGATGGCAGGCAGGCCACGAAGAACGAAGCCAAGAACGAAAGGATCAAGAGCCGGGTAGCATACCACACCATAATAAAGGATCGAGCTAAAATGGTAAACGGCAATAAAGATAGCGATTTCCGAGCGAAAATCAGCGAATCAGGTTTTCCAATTCTTCCAGTTGAAGCGACAGATGATTAACGATGTGCGTCGCCCGCTCATAAAAAGGAGTACGATCCCTAAGTTTTGATTCAATATCTGCCAACAATTCTTGTCCAGATAATCCTCTTAAGGCGGGTCGCGAAGCAATATCGGTTTGCATCAGTCTGTCCCATAAAGCTTTTGGAGGTAGATAGAAATAGACGGTTGTCCCGATGCCGTTCATCCAATCCATGTTGTCGAAATAGCAAGGAGTACCGCCTCCAGTGGAAACCACTGCCGGTTCATCCAATGGAAGGTTTTTTAACGTTTGACTTTCAATCTGGCGGAATGCCGGTTCCCCGTATTGCGTAAAATAATCGGCAATCGGCATTCCTATTTTAGTAACGATCACGTCGTCCAGGTCGATGAATGCCCGGCCGGTTTTCGTCGCAAGTTTTCGCCCCCAAGTGGTTTTGCCGCTTCCCATAAAGCCAACTAAAAAGACCGGTTTAATCTCATTCATCTTCATAGGCTTTACGGAAGTACAGACTATCCAGTGTGTCATAATCTGGCAGTGTATGGTAGTGCCATTTATCGATCACGGTTCCGTGCTGCATCAATAATACGCCCGGGTTAGCTCGGACCATGCTCTTTAGAGGTACTGCATCGGCATAAAATATTTCGGCGAGGAGGTTCAGTTCATCGCTGATTTGTTCGGCTTTTTGGGTGCTGCTTGCGGTCAATAAAATAGCGCGTATGTTATAGGCCTCTGCCGCATTCATGACCAGCGCGTTGATTTTACGCAAGGCCTCCAGGTTGGTTTTTTCCAAATTCCAGGCCACGATGATAAGATTATAATACGGATTCTCGATCAGTTCCTGCGTGACGTCGTCTCCGTTGGCATCGTTAATCAGCAAATCAGGTATAAGAACCTGATAACCTTTTTTGATAAGTTTGCTTTCCGGATCGCCGATAATTTCCCAATTTTCGTCTTTCCACAATTCTTCGGTGAGGTAAACCTTGTCAGACACTTTTTTCTCTTCTCCTGAGATCTTATTTTTCAACGTGTAAATAATCTCATATTGATCACCCACTTCCCCTTCCGGCAGCGTCATCAGCTTGGGTAGGTTATTGCCTTTTTTATAAGGTAAAAAATCAATAAATGGTAGAAAATTAAGCGTATAAATACCAATTCCCAGTGAAATCACCACAACGACCACAGTAACAATCGACTGTGTATACCGGTCTGAAATGAGCGGCGTGATTTGCTTTCGGTTGACGAAGATAACGAGAATCAAGAGCAGCAACACGAGGTCTTTACCGAACGATTGCCACGGGGTAAGCGGGATGGCATCACCAAAGCAGCCGCAGGAGGTTACCACTTCAAAGAATGCAGAGTAGAATGTGAGAAAGGTGAAAAACAGAATCAGCAGCAATAATCCCCAAGCGACGGTCCGGCCCCACAAGCCTAGGAGCAGGAGCACACCCAATACAATTTCGAGGCCGCAGATGATCACGGCGATCGCAACTGCATATTCATTGAGGAAATGCGTGCCGAAAACGTGGAAATACTCTTCCAGCTTATAGCCGAACCCGGTGGGGTCATTGGCTTTGATAAAACCGGAGAAAACGAAGAGCAATCCGGTGACGATCCGGGAAAATACTAACAGATAATTGGTGCGTGTATAGGTATGAGATGTTTGCATTTGTGATCGGCTTTAAAAATGGTTAACCAGCGGCAAGCCCCAGTTTAATAAGCGCAAAGACCGCATAGTTGAGCATATCCTGATAGTTCGCTTTGACGCCTTCGGAGGCAACAGTTAATCCCTCATTGTTTTCAATTTGCTTTACCCGATAGATCTTCATCAGAATCAGGTCGGTAAGTGAGGTAAGCCGCATATCCCGCCAAGCTTCGCCATAATCATGATTTTTCGCAAACATCAGTTCCTTGGTTTCCGCTATCACCTGATTGTATTTTTCGACTACCTCGGGTAGGGGAAGGTTTTCATTCCGGTTGTCTGCCAATGCTAATTGTATAATAGCAATGACGCAATAGTTTACGATACCGATATACTCTTCCTGCACGCCATCACCGACTTTGGATACGCCTTTTTCCTCCAGCGTGCGAACGCGCTGGGCTTTGATATATAGCTGATCGGTGATAGACGGGAGCCGCATGATCCGCCAGGCGGTACCATAATCGGTTGTTTTCTTCTCAAATAGTTGCTGGCAATGCCCGATGATGCGGTCGTATTGTGCTGAAGTGTCCATATGATAGTAGCAAAGATAAGAAGATTTGGTTGATGAACGTGATCCTGAAGCTCCAAAGCTTTGATCAATCAATTTTTTTACCTTTGCAAAGCAGCCTGTCCGAGAATCTTCATCCTGAGACAGTAGATATTCCCTGGTTAACCTTTGGTAGACACCAAGTTCAGACCTTCTTTCCTATGACACAGTATTCCAACTAAAGTAAGTCGGCGATAAGTCCAGTTTTTCCCAGTAAAAATTGGATTCATATTGGACTTATACTGGACTCATATTGGACTCATTGAGAAGAAAGCACGGTGTAGGTACCTAGATGGTACGGACCATTCCGTGCATGGTGTGTAATCATCTTGTTTAAAATCGTGCGTCTTTGCTTATTCTTTATAAGGCAGAATGGCGATTGCCGGCCGGATCAGATTGACAGATCAAAAATAGTCAGATTAACTGACAATTCCTAATTAAGTAACCGCGATCAAGCAACCATAATTCTCGCATTGTATGGCGGCTTGGAATTGAGATACAAGTTATCTAAGTTTGGGCGTGGATAAATCAATGATACGAACGGTGCAGGTGACCCGCTACGTCACCCCACTGCGGGAAGGGGGATCGCTTCCGGCGATTGCTGAGGCAGACGATGGATTTCTGTATGCACTCAAATTCCGGGGAGCGGGGCAGGGCAGTAAAGCCCTGATCGCTGAATTGCTGGGGGGAGAGATTGCGCGTATACTGGGACTTCGCGTGCCCGAAATTGTATTTGCAGAATTGGACGAAGCCTTTGGACGTACGGAACCCGACGAAGAGATACAGGATTTGCTAAGGGCGAGTACAGGGTTGAATCTAGCCTTACACTATCTCTCAGGAGCGATCACTTTTGACCCGGTGATTAATAAATTGGATGAGGGCCTGGCATCCCGCATTGTTTGGCTGGACTGTCTGCTTACCAACGTAGATCGGACCGTCCGCAACACCAATATGCTGATGTGGCATAAAGAGCTATGGCTGATAGATCATGGTGCATCGCTGTATTTTCACCACTCGTGGGATAATTGGCAGGAGCAGGCTGTTAAGCCGTTCATTCAAGTAAAAGATCACGTGTTATTGCCGTGGGCAACGCAGTTGGATAAGGCGGATGATGAACTAAAATCTAAACTTACAGATCCGGTAATCCGGACCATCGTCGAGCTGATTCCGGATGCATGGCTGGGCACTCAGGAGGGGATACCGCCCTCGGAAGCCAGGGAGGTTTACGCGCGTTTTTTGGAGATGCGGATCACTGCATCAGGGGTTTTTGTTAAAGAAGCACAAGATGCCAGGAAAGGAATTGTTTGAGTACGCGGTAATCCGTTGGGTGCCGAGGGTTGAGCGTGAGGAGTTCGTTAATATTGGCGTGGTGCTTTATTCGCGCAGCCAACGTTTTCTCGATATGAAGTATATCCTGCCTGCCGAAAAGTTGGGTGCGTTTTATCCGTCGTATGATGCCAGTGAATTAGCGGCGTGTCTCGCCGCGTTTCATCTGATCTGCATGGGCGATCGCGCGGGCGGCCCGATTGCGGCGTTACCTCCGGCGGAACGTTTCCGATGGCTTACGGCAAAACGCAGCACGGTCATCCAGCTTTCAGCTGTGCATCCCGGACTTTGTGTGGATGCCAGAAACAAGCTCGACGACCTGTTTGATGCGTTGGTATTGTAAGCCGATTTTTTGTTAATTACATGCAGCCAATGCCTCTTGCACTTCTTCCAACGTAAAGAGACCCATTTCGTTACCAAACGAGTTGCCGATGTAAGTAAGGACGTATGCTATTTCAACCGGAGTAAGCTGCGGGTTGGGTGGCATCTCTGTATCGAACGTTTTTCCCTGGATTTCGATCGGGGAGGAAATCCCGTTTTTTACAATGCAGGGAAGCTGTTCCCGTTGCCCGATCAGAAACGTGCTGTCCGTTAGTGGGGGATACAGGTCGCCCAGTCCTTCGCCCTTAGCTCCGTGGCAATTCATACAATACGTCTTATATAATTTTTGTCCGTTAACCGCGTATTGTGCCGTACGGATCGTTTCCTCACTTTGGCACGCATGGAACAGGATATATATAGATAACAAGGCTGTGCCCCAATATAAAGACGCGTTACGCATTATTCATATTCTTTCAAGAGAATTGCCAGCTCGTCAAGCAACAACTGTACTTGCTCGTCGTTTGTGCCATCGTAGGCACCACGGATATGCCGGTTACTGTCGACTAGCAGCAAGTATCCGGAATGATCGTATCCGCCGGGAACGTTACTGTCTTCCTTGGTGTAAACCATATAGCTATCGGCCAAATTATAGACAGCCGCTTTGGCACCGGTAACAAATTGCCACTGGTCATTAGTAACACCGAGTTTTTCGGCGTACGATTTAAGTACAGATGGCGAATCGTGCCGGAAGTCAATGCTGTGAGAAAGAAATTTTACACGCTCATCGCCTTTATACTTTTCGTATACTTTCAGCAGATTACGCTGCATGGTGGGGCAAATGCTGGGACAGTGCGTAAAGAAAAAATTTGCGATATAAACGCCGTTCTCAAATTGTTGGTTGTCGATGAACACACTGTCTTGGTTTAATAGCCGAAAATCGGGGATGCTATGATATAAGGTGTCTGTAACGGTTTTTCCGTCGACAACCTTGGTCACCGGATCCCGAGAACCCAATATAGGAAGCGTTTTCGAAGTTTGGTTGTTGCATCCGGCACTGACAGCCAGCGCACAACTGCCTATCAACGAGAAAAGTAGGTTACGCATCGCCATTAGAATTTAGCCAGTTTATCGGTAGCCTCTTTCGATACTTCGTCAAACAACTGCTTCATCTCTTTCACTTTTTCAACTTCGTCCTGATAATAGTTTTTGATTTCCTCGGGCGATTTGTCCTGGGGGTCTACATTGAAAGCCGTCATCCAATTCATCATGGAATCGGTTGCCAACTCAAGCCGATTTTTTAGCCCGGTCAAATCCGATCGGGTTTGAGCGGTGTCTAAATCGGGTTGAGATTCCTGTAATTGCGGTAAATTGGCCAATATCGAGTCGATTTTTATGGTATTTCGATCGAATACGCTAATCTGCGGCATAATTTCGTCATGCACAGCGATTGCTTCCTCCCGCAACCGGTCAATTTCGCCGGTTTCGTTGCTGCCATTGCTGCAAGCTGCCACTAAGAGTAAACCGGTACTGATCAATGAGATGGTATGTTTCATTCGTAAAAAATTAATCCTATGCTTCATGGAACCCGCATTCATGCTTCCTGCGGACGGACATGGGCGGGTTTCACGTTATTCCTACTAGGGGGTGCCAGACAAAGATAGGGAAAAATATTCTTCCCGCTCGCCGCTGTGTACGTCAATAACGCCGGCAACAATGAGGTTGACAAGAATTCGTTGCGTTTTACGCCGGGATAACTGAAGGTGCTCGCAAAGCTCCCGTAGACGCGATTTGGGATGACTCAGCATGTACGCCAATAATTCTTTCTCTTTGTCCGTGTAGTTAATGAAAACTCCGTTTGGCCGGCTGCTCTGATGCAGCACGTCCACAACCACTTTGCCGGCTAACATGCTCTTATCTCGTACGCGGACATATACCCACCACTTTTGATCTTCACCAAGCGCATAGTGGGGTTTGGTATCGCTTTCTGCAATTTCGGCCAGTAATATTAATTTATCATCTACGTAAATTTCCTCGAAATGGATATCAATTGCCGGGCGGCAATACAAATTGCCCGCCTGTTGTAGCATATACCGCTCTTCATCTTCATTTTTTACACCTTTGATCTGCCCGTTGTCAGCTACGCCAACCAGTAGTTTTCCGCCTTTGTTGTTGGCAAAAGCAACCAGCGTTTTGGCAATTTTCTCGTAGCTGCTGATTTTATTTTTAAAATCAAGCTGCTCGCCTTCGCCCTGCAATATCAACGTTTTAATATTCACGTCTATCTTTTTGTTTACGTGTTTGCTTTCTGTTTATCCTCTGTTTTTTTGCGACCGATGTCTTTGATGTATACTTCGTTTTGCATGATGGCGCATGCTTCACCGTATCTATCCCTGAGGACGATAGGATAGGTTTTAACAAATTTACCTTGTTTGTTAAGTGCTTGTTCCGCGTTATGGATATCTTTTGCGTTCAGATCGATCCGGAAAAACAGCGCTGTGCGGGCTGGTTTAAGGTATTGGATCGATGCACTTTTTAACCATACGACGGTTTTAAACCCCTTCCGTCGAAATAGTTGATCAAATAATAAGGCATAGAACGGATCGGCGGCAGCATAGATAGTGCCTCCGAAAATAGAGCCGTTGTAGTTATGGTTCAGTAAGCTTTTATGGATTTTTACTTCTACTGAGGTAAAGCCTTTGCCGAAGCGTTGCACCCAAATCCGCTGGAAAAAAAAGGGGGGGTATAACCGCATGATCCATTTCAGTGTATTTTCCGACAGCCCCATGAGACCACTAAGTTAATTACAAATTTTGAAAACTCCGCGTGGAAAGCACCCCGTCTACAGATGAATGAAACGCGCATGTCGACGACCGAAGCGAAGGGCGATGAAAATGCAGATGAAAAGTTTAATTTAGCGCCGTAAAAATTTAAGTTCCATGACCAAAAAGAACCTGTCGGAAACCAAAAATGTGTGGTTGTTGGTAATTGTGGCTGCATTGGGCTATTTCGTTGACATCTACGATCTCGTGGTTTTTTCCATTGTCCGCGTACAAAGTTTTCAGGACATCGGTATACCCGAAGCCGATATGCGAGTAGATGGTGAGTATGTGCTCAATATGCAGATGGGCGGATTGTTAGTGGGAGGCATATTGTGGGGGATATTAGGGGATCGTTTTGGACGGATTAAGGTGCTATTCGGCTCCATCCTGATGTATTCTTTGGCCAATATAGCCAATGGTTTTGTACAGGATATCCATTCATATGCGGTGATCCGCCTCATCGCAGGCGTCGGGCTCGCCGGTGAACTGGGAGCGGGAATTACGTTGGTTAGTGAAAGCATGCAGAAAGACAAGCGCGGCTACGGTACGATGGTCGTGGCTTCCGTGGGGGTACTCGGCGCTGTTGCGGCGTATTATGTATCGGAGCTCTTCGATTGGCGTAATGCTTATTTTGCTGGCGGGGCGATGGGGTTATTGCTGCTTATTTTACGTGTGGGAACCTTTGAATCGAATATGTTTAAAGGAGTTGCAAACAAAGAAGTGGAAAAAGGCAGGCTCAGTATGTTATTCGCTAATAAAGAACGGTTTAAAAAGTATATCTACTGTCTTTTGATCGGGTTGCCGATTTGGTTTGTCGTGGGGATATTGGTTACGCAGGCACCCGAATTCGGCAAGGCGCTCGGAGCCCCTATTACATTGAGTGCGGGTAAAGGGATACTGTTCACCTACTTAGGCCTTTCAATTGGTGACGTTGCAGCGGGGCTGTTTGCACAGCTGACCAAGTCGAGAAGACTGGCCGTATTTCTTTTTCAGGTACTCATTATAGCCACGTCGGTGTGGTATCTGAGCAGCGATGGACTTACCGAGGACCAGTTCCATTGGATTGCCTTCTTTATGGGGATTTCAATTGGTTATTGGGCAACGTTTGTAACCATTGCTTCCGAACAATTTGGTACGAATCTCCGCGCGACGGTAACGACTACCGCTCCGAATTTTGTGCGCGGCGCATTAATCCCGTCTACCTTATTGTTTGAGTACTTTGTTAAACACTCGAATATCATTACGGCCGCTTACATCATGATCTTCCTGCTAACGGGAGTTGCGATATTTGCGCTTAGCCAATTAAAAGAAAGTTTTAATAAGGATTTAGATTTCGTGGAACGGTAATCACCGTTTGGGGCATTTTTTACATTGTTTTCCACGCTTATACTTTTTGCAGCATTTTTTGAAATCACAACCGCAACCCTCCCGGTAAGGGTTGAATCCCTTAAATACCTCGGGGTCTACGGGGCGGGAAGGACCCGCTGGCTGCTCTACCGAAAGAAAAGAAACCTCCTCAAACATCACACGGCAAATTTAGCGTTTAATTTAGAAAAAGTCTAGTTAAGATGAAAAAAATGTTTTGACGCAGTTTGGTTGCAATAAGAATAAGTTTCGTAACTTGTGAATGGTATGATCAATAAAGTAGTAAAGAACGCAGCGGAAGCGATCGCAGACGTTACGGATGGGATGACGCTGATGTTGGGCGGATTCGGTCTATGTGGTATCCCTGAAAACTGCATCGACGAACTGGCAAAAAGGGGAATTTCAGGACTCACCTGCATTTCAAATAATGCCGGGGTCGATGATTTCGGTATCGGGTTGCTGCTGCGGAGGCATCAGGTTAAAAAAATGATTGCTTCATACGTTGGCGAAAATGTCGAGTTTGAACGCCAGTTATTGAGCGGGGAACTGGAGGTGGAGTTGATCCCTCAGGGTACATTAGCCACGAGATGTTTAGCTGCAGGGTACGGAATGCCGGCTATTTTCACACCCGCGGGGGTGGGTACTGAAGTAGCCCTTGGTAAAGAAGTACGTAATTTCGGTGGTAAGGACTATCTGCTGGAAATGGCTTTTGACGCGGACTTTGCACTGGTAAAGGCTTGGCGGGGTGATACCGCGGGTAATCTCATATACCGAAAAACGGCCCGCAATTTCAATCCGGTAATGGCGATGGCGGGTAAGGTAACGGTGGCCGAGGTGGAGGAATTGGTTCCTGCGGGCACACTTGATCCCGATCAGATCCATACACCAGGCATTTACGTTCACAGGATTTTTCAGGGCGTGGACTATGAAAAGCGGATTGAACAGCGGACAGTTCGTAAATACGAAGGATTGGATGTCAACAAAGCGGAAGATTATGCTGGATAAAGATGGAATCGCGAGGCGAATAGCGAGGGAAATCAGGGACGGCTATTACGTTAATCTGGGTATTGGTATCCCCACGTTGGTCGCTAATTATATCCCTGAAGACATTCATGTCGTGCTCCAATCGGAAAATGGATTGTTGGGAATGGGGCCGTTTCCCTACGAAGGGGCAGAAGATGCAGATCTGATCAACGCGGGTAAGCAGACCATCACCATGTTACCCGGTTCTGCGGTATTTGACTCCGCAATGAGTTTCGGTATGATCAGGGCACAGAAGGTAGATCTTACGATATTGGGTGCCATGGAGGTATCGGAATACGGCGACATTGCCAACTGGAAGATTCCGGGTAAATTGGTAAAGGGAATGGGTGGGGCTATGGACTTAGTAGCTTCAGCCAAAAACATCATCGTGGCGATGCAGCAGGTCAATAAAGCGGGGGAGAGCAAATTGCTTCCACGCTGTACCCTGCCGCTAACCGGCATACGCTGCATCCGTAAGGTGGTGACCGAGTTGGCTGTTTTTGAAATCGATATTGAAAAGGGGGGATTTCATCTGATTGAGCGCGCGCCGGGTGTGAGCGTTGATGAAATACGGAATGCGACCGCTGGCCGGTTCTTCGCAACCGATAACGTGCCCGAAATGCAGTTATGACGGATGGTTCAATCCCGGTACAATATTCCGCAGTTCCGCGGATATTTCATCGGTGATCGCGATGATGGGAGCGGGATCGTCGGTATTGTTGATGACGATGCGGTCACACTGCTCCCTAAACGGGAGAAGATATTGGCGGTAGGCCGGCACTACGTGATTTACCCATTTATACCGTACATCTTCTTCGTGGTATCCGCGCTCGACCAGATCGCGTTTCAAGCGTCGTTGCAGGGCAATGTCCGGCTCCGCATGTAGAAATATCCGATGATTGAGCAGGTTATTGATCTCCTCATAAAAGAAAATAAACAAACCTTCGACAATCAAAAGGGGGGCCGGCCGGATTACGATGGTTTTGGGCTTCAGGGCCGGGTTATTAAAGGTGTATTCCTCACGGCATACGGTATGCCCCTCGAAAAGTAAGCGAATGTCCCGATAGAAGGCATTCCGATCGATTGCGGTCGGTACATCGAAGTTATAGCGTTTATTTTCCTCCTGTGTTTTGGTGTGGGCGGGTATGTAATAGTCGTCCTGCGATATCAAGGCTATTTCGTGGCTGGCAAAATGGTTGACGAAGCAGTTAAGGAAAAACGTTTTCCCCGATCCACTGCTCCCTGCGATGCCAACTACGTACGGTTTAGTTGCCGTCATTTGGGGCGCCATAGGCAATTTCGACTTGAAAACGTCTGTCCAACACGCCGATGAGGGATGCGGCTGACTTGGAAATAACAACGATGGCATTCTGGGTTTCTGCTGTATCGGCAAACTTACCGACCACTTTGGCAAAGGTGGTGCGATTGGTCATCGGGTTGGTGATTTTGATCACGGTACCGATAGGTGCCGTTTTATGCAAGGCTAACATACTCCCGCCCTCCTGGTTGAGGTCATCGATCCAAACGCCGATGCCTTTTTGAGTCATTTCCCGGATGCCATATCGGTTTGCGGGTATTTCCACGTCTTCCCCTTCGGCTTCCGTGGCAGCGGTGTCCGTCACGATGAGATCACTCACTTTCGGCGCAGGTGGGGGAAGTTCTTTGCTCGGGATTTTCAGGATCTGGCCTACCTTCAGCGAATCTCCGTTAAGTCCATTCGCGCGTTTGATACTTTCAACCGAAATGATGAATCGTTTTGAGATGGTAAACAAGGTCTCACCTTTGCCTACTTTATATGCGGTGTACTCACCCTGTGCTAATACGGGAACCTGGGCCGGTGATTGTTGCTGAACGTCCGCCGGAGCAGTTGTAGCGGCGGACGCGTGGGCTCCCATCGGAATGTGTACCGTATCGCCTACTTTCAGTGACTTATTTCCGTTGGCGGCGATGATCTGTTTTACGGGAATCCCGTAATGCCGACTTAATCCATAGTACGTTTCCTTGGCTTCCAGTTGATGGACAATGATTTTTCTGCCATTTTCATATTTTACACCAATAGAGTCCAATGGTGAGGCAATGGCGGTTGTTAATCCGCAGCCCAATAATAGGACAATAAAAAAAGGTACGCGGTATAAATAGGCTTGATATTGTATAGTCATGTTAAAATTCCGTTGCAATTATACTAAATACGCTACAATTTCTTGTTTATTGTCACCGATAAAGAAAAGCTGGTTGCCGATCATAAAAAATAGCTCCGGTGCCATTTTCGGTAGATCGGAGACGATAATCTCGTCAGTCAGCATTTTTGCTCCACAGGACGCTACTAACCGAATATGGTATCCGTCATCGAGTGCTTCATGGAAAGCCCAAAACATCCGGTCTTCAATAGGACAACACACCAGGTCACCCGTTATAGCATAGCCTTCCAAAAATGAAGGGATGTCTCCGCCATACCGTTGAGGTAAGACGATTTCCGGGCTTGCAGGTTTATTAGGTATGTCGTTTTTTTTTGTTAAACTTCCGTCAACAGGATTCAGGTACTGTTCGTAGCCGCTAGCGAAATTGCGATGTCTGACTACGAGCTGCTGATTCGCGAGCGCGACCAGCATATAGTTGAACTGTTCCCATATCACTTGGCCGGTCGGGGCATCGATACATGCAATCCCTGCACCCTCGGGAGAATTTTGACCCCACGCCCGTACGATCAATTTGTCGTTGACGATTCCTGCCAAAGACCAATTGCGATCTCCGTAAGGTTTTTCGTCAACGAACGACATGCCGGTATGGTAATCAATCGCAGAAAATGCGGGGACACCTGTATCCGGATTCCGCGTTTCGATAGCTAAAATGCCCCGGGTTGTATCGGCTTCGATGCGCCATACCGTCCCTAAAAAACTTTTTCTGAATGCGGTTTTTAATGTATATTTATCCATTGATAAAGTCGATAGGTTGTTCGCCTGCCCGGCTTCAAAATTAGAATGTTTTGAACGATATGCATAAAAAAAAGCGAGGAAAGCGTATCAGGCTCTTTTTAGCACTGGCAGTTAGCTGGATATTGTCCGTGTTTGCGGTACCGGCACAGGAAATTTACCAATTTGACATAGAGGGCGACATAGGCCCCAATGCCTGGCGTACCGTAAAGAATGCCTTTTCAAATGCGGAGGGTATGCGTGCGGATTTGGTTTTGATTGAGATGAACACATTCGGGGGCATGGTCAATTTTGCGGATTCCATCCGGAGCCGTATATTGGATTCGCCCCTGAAGACAGTCGTTTTTATCAATCACAATGCTGCCTCGGCGGGTGCGCTGATCGCGTTGGCTTGCGATCGCATCTACATGAGCAAGGGGTCCAGTATCGGAGCTGCCAGTGTGGTGGATCAGTCGGGACAGGTATTACCTGAAAAACATCAGTCGTACATGCGAGGATTAATGCGGGCGACAGCTGAAGCAAAGGGGCGTGACCCGAAAGTAGCCGAGGCATTTGTGGACCCTGACGTGGATCTACCCGCGATTAAGCCTGCGGGCAAAATTCTCACGCTAACTTCGTCGGAAGCGGTAAACATCGGATTGGCAGAGGCGGAGTCTGCCTCAACAGCCGATTTGTTGAAAGCCGAGGGAATCAGCAACCCGACGATTACCACACACCGGATCACCGCAATCGACCGGATCATATCTTTCCTTATCAATCCGGCGGTTAGTGGCATTTTGATTTTGCTGATCATTGGCGGTATTTACTTTGAGATGCAAACGCCGGGCATCGGGTTTGCGTTGGTTGTCGCAATCGTCGCCGCTACGTTGTTTTTTGCGCCCTTGTATATCCAAGGATTAGCGGACAATTGGGAAATAGCCCTCTTCGTAGCGGGCATTGTTTTGATTGTGCTGGAATTATTTGTGATTCCGGGATTTGGCGTCGCGGGAATATTGGGCATTATCTGCCTGGTTTGCGGGCTGGCGTTTAGCATGGTGGCCAACGATTATTTCAATTTCTCCATTTCGGAGCCGGGTATGTTGTTTAATTCCTTTCTGCTTGTCATCGCTTCAATGGTGACGGCAACAGTGGTTATCGTTATTTTTGGGAAAAGTTTGCTTAAAACGAGGGCGTTCAAACGTCTTGTGTTACAGGATGAGCAACGATCGGAAGAAGGATATACATCGTCTCGTCCGAATAGCGAGCTGCTGAATAGGGAAGGGGTGGCAAAGACGGTCTTACGCCCGTCTGGAAAGGTTGAAATTGATGGGAAGTGGTTCGATGCGATCGCACTGGATGGCTTTGTCGATATTGGCGAAGCCATTTATGTAGAGAAGCATGAAAACTATAATCTTTTTGTCAGAAAAAAGCGAACACCCTAATGCCATGATGAACTTTTTATAGCTTTAACTGTTTTATGGTTGTATCTAAAATCGAATATCATGAATCCAAAAGCGATTAGTTTAGAAGAAAAAAAGTTAAGACCTGTTGTTGATCACCTGAATGACCTGTTAGCCAATTATCATATCCATTACCAAAAGCTGAGAGGGTGCCATTGGAATGTTCGAGGAAACCATTTCTTTACCCTCCACGCCAAATTTGAGGAACTTTATACCAATGCCTTAACGACCATCGATGAGCTTGCGGAACGTATTCTCACACTCGGCAAATCTCCTTACAGTACGTTCAAAGATTACGTGACGCACTCGGAGATCAAAGAGGTGGATACGATCGGCATGAAGGATATTGACATGGTAAAGGCCATTATCGAGGATTTGGAGGCGTTGATTGCCATGCAACGGGATTTATTGGAGATTACTTCCGAAGCGGAAGACGAAGGGACCAATGACATGGTCAACGCGTTCATGCAATTTAATGAGAAACAGAATTGGATGCTGAGAGCATTCGTAAATAAAGCTTAATAAGCCTGATGCCCGGCATTTAAATAAAATCGGGTACACGGATGCACGGAACGACGGTCGTTCACTGTTCTGTGCATCCGTGTACCCGGAGTTATACCAACCGAATTCCTACATTAAAATTTAAGTCCCACAGACAGCAGTACATTGTGCCGCTGGTTTTTAACCTCCACAATGGGACTGTATTGGCCTGCTGCATCGTCCAGCAGATACGGAATCATATTATAGTTCCGCTGAAAGTTCTGGTAAGTCAAATCTACATAAAGATTGTTAATTCGGTATCCCAGTCCTCCGGAGACGGTCTGTCCGCTATAATCGATGCTCTCATCTTTGTAGGGGCTTCCGGAATAGCCGTATCCCGCTCTCACCATAAGCTGTGGGGCAACCATATATTCACCACCGACACGGAAGTTAACCGCGCCTGCGTAGGTGTCGGCAATTCCATTGTTAAAATCCTGGTCGTCCTCGGAATTAGGTGACGACATGGATAAGCTGGCGTAATCCACATAATCGATATCGGCACTAAGCAAGCCGCCTGCTTCGAAGACATAAGCCAATCCTGCACTAAGTTTATACGGGGTGCGCAGGCTGTAGTCGTAATAGATGGGTTCGCTTGGACTCTCATCCGAATTTTCAGTGCCGTCAGTCAGGTAATTGGTAATACCGAAATAATCCTCATAGTCATTTGTCAGGTTATACCACGTTGGTGTGGTGGCAGACACACCGATCTGAAATTGAGGAACCGGTTTGAAGATGACGCCAAGTTTAGCGTTAACACCATTTCCGGATGTGTTGGACCAGTATTCGTCGTCGAACTCGTAGTCAGATTCCAGCAACGGGTTGTAAATGTCGTAGTCCTCGGCAGCGGGGTTGACAAATCGACTGTTCGGGTTCATGGCGTAGATATACCCATAGTTTTCAATTGAGCCATCTTCCATAAACAATCGGTTCATGCGGTAGTTGATTCGCGAGAAACCGACACTGGCCCCGATGTAGAATTTATTCGCGTAATTGGTACCAAAGGAAAGGTTCGTCTCGGATTGGTGTCCTTCTTCACGATAGTATGCGGTTTGTACACTGTTGAGCGTCGTCATCGGAACAAGATTGCCAGAGGCGTCTTCGTCGACCATGCCAAATTGCCAACCGATGTCTCCCGCCAGAAAGCCGTCTTCAAGTACCATAAAATCGCTATAACTGCTTTCGTTATTTACGCCCGTGAAGCCCATGGTAGAATTGAAGTTGCCCGTCCGATGGTAACCAATACCGATGTTAAAGTTCAACCACCCGGAAGAAAGATTACTGCCGCGTGCCTTGCGTACCGGAATATGGAAGACCGCGGCGGCTTGGTTGATCCCAAATTTATCGACGTTATTTTTGCTATTTGTACCGAAGTACAACGCTTTATTGACATCATTGCTGAAATCAAACGAGAGACCAATGTCTGACTGGCCGAAAAAACCAAGGCCGGCCGGATTCCCTGAAACCGAACTTAAATCACCTCCTAAGGCGGTCTGCGCATTGCCTAATGCTTTGAAGCGGGCAGATGCCCCTTGTTCCGGTTGGGAAAATCGCAGAAATTCGTCAAGTGACTGGGCGTTTACCCTTGTAAACGAACAGCTTAATAATAACAAGGATAAGGGAATATACGTTGATTTTGTCATATGTAGTTGAAGTGTAGTTTACGAAAAAGGTCAGCCCATCTGCCATGCAGATTGAAGCTGACCTGTCATCTGAATCTTGTTATCTGCCTCTGCCTCCGCTCCGGCTACTTCCTCCGCTGCTTCCGCGGCTACTTCCTGCAGATCCCCCAGAGGATCGCGATGGAGGGGATACCGAACCCCCGGAGCTGCCTCCCGACGAACGGGGAGCTACGCTGCTCGGCCTAGAAGGGCGTGAAGGCGCTGCACTTGGACGGGAGCTTGACGGACGTGCCGGACGTGCGCTGCTACCCGACGGGCGTTGTGTGGATGATGGCCTTACACCGCTCGAAGGTCTCCTGGAGCTGCCCGGTCTTACGGCTTCGCCGGACGGCCTCCGGGAAGTACTGCCCGGACGTACCGCTTCCCTTGACCGGGTACCGGTTGTGCCGCGAGTTACAGAAGTACGAGTGCTGCCTGCGCTACCGCGGGTCGCCACGGGCCGGGTGGAAATGCGTCCGTTTGCATCCCGACTTATGGCAGTCCGAGACGCGGTACGTGTAGTAGTTCCTGCCGATCGGCTTGAACGGCCGGTTCTTACATCCATCCGAGACCGAGACGCAGATCGAATGCCCCTCGTACGGTTATCTACGATAATGGTGCCTGGGTAGTAGCCGCCCCATCCGCCCCAACCCCAACGGTTGTATGCGTAGGGTCCCCAATAGCCACGGCCATAATAGGGAGATCCCCAACCCCAGTAGCCACCGTAATAGGGATTATACCAACTGCTGCCCCAACCGAGGCCCCAGCCGCCGCCCCAACCCCAGCCGAAACCAAGACTCCAGGCGCTGCCCCAGCCCCAACCGGGACTATACCATGAATTAAATCCATACCACGGGTCAAACCAAGGATCGTAATAACTCATGCCAGGTGAGTTGTAGTAGAAACGGTTTATCCGGTTGGCATATTCGCTGTCGCTATATTCATCCGCATAATAGTCGTTCGCATAGGCCTCGTCTGTATATGCATCGGCGTAATAGCCGTCCTCTGCGTACTGCTCGTCAGGTGCCGTCTCCTCGTCATAATAATAATCCGGGCTTTGGTAGCTCTCTTCAACCGCCCGAGCCTGGTTATTATAGACATCGTCGCGGAACGCAGCTTGCCTTGAGGTGGCGCACGACCCCAATAATAAGATGCTTGCTCCAGCTACTGTACTGACTATTAATCTATTGCTTTTCATCTTAACTGTCCTTTCGTTTGGTTAAAACCAACGTTTTATGGTATAGACGTATTTTTGCTTGTTTGGTTTAATGAATATAGATAATTTTTTTGCACCCTGCCCGGTGATTTCGATAGACCAAAGCTCCTTTGCCAGCGGCGTAATTTTTTGTTCGGTAATTTCGTAAAACCCCCTACCTTTGCTGGGCAGAAATCAATACGCAAATCTTATAATAATTTTAGTGAAAGTCAACTATGAGTAAAGGAATTACGAGCCGCGAAACAGATTATTCCCAGTGGTACAATGAATTGGTGGTAAAGGCGGACCTTGCCGAGCATTCCGCTGTCCGGGGGTGCATGGTCATCAAACCATACGGATATGCCATCTGGGAGAAAATGCAGGCTTCCTTGGATAAGATGTTCAAGGACACGGGGCACAGCAACGCGTATTTCCCTTTGTTTATTCCGAAGTCTTTCTTTTCAAAAGAAGCATCGCATGTGGAAGGTTTCGCCACCGAATGTGCGGTAGTTACCCATTACCGGCTAAAAAATGACGGAACAGGCAATATTGTGGTCGACGAAGAGGCGAAACTGGAAGAAGAACTCATCGTAAGACCCACGTCGGAAACGATTATCTGGAATACCTACAAAGGATGGATCGAATCCTATCGGGATTTGCCGATTTTGGTAAATCAGTGGGCCAACGTAGTGCGATGGGAAATGCGTACGCGTTTATTCCTCCGTACAGCGGAGTTTTTATGGCAGGAGGGGCATACGGCTCATGCCACGAAAGAAGAGGCCATCGCAGAAGCCGAACAAATGCTGGGAGTATACGCCGACTTTGCTGAGAATTGGTTAGCGTTGCCGGTGATACGTGGTCGCAAGACTGAGAATGAGCGGTTTGCGGGTGCGTTAGATACCTTGTGTATCGAGGCACTTATGCAAGATGGTAAGGCATTGCAGGCGGGTACGTCGCACTTCCTTGGGCAGAATTTTGCGAAAGCCTTCGATGTGAAGTTCACCGCAAAAGACGGTAAGCTCGATTACGTATGGGCAACCTCATGGGGCGTATCCACGCGTTTGATGGGCGCTTTAATCATGGCGCACTCCGATGATCAGGGATTGGTGCTGCCACCTAAATTGGCGCCGATTCAGGTCGTCATTGTGCCGATTTTTAAGACCGAAGAGGAGCGCACCGCCATTGTTGGATTGACCGATACCTTGATCGTCGAACTGAAATCGAAAGGCATATCGGTCAAGTATGATGATCGAGATACCCATCGGCCCGGATTTAAATTTGCTGAATGGGAACTGAAGGGCGTACCCGTACGTATCGCTGTAGGAACCCGTGACCTGCAAAACGGAACGGTGGAAATCGCCCGTCGTGATACCCAAACCAAAGAGACGGTCGCGCAAGCCGGATTGGCAGATCGGGTTGAGCAGCTGTTGATGGATATCCAACAACAGATATATAATAAGGCAATGACATTCCGGGAGGCCAATACAATAGCGGTAGATTCGTACGATGAGTTTAAACGGGTACTTGAAGAACAGGGCGGCTTTATCTCTGCCCATTGGGACGGAACTGCCGAAACTGAAAAGCTGATTAAGGAGGAAACGAAAGCAACCATCCGCTGCATACCGCTTGACAATCCCTTGGAAGAAGGCCACTGTATCCGTACCGGAAAACCATCTAGGCAGCGTGTGCTGTTCGCACGGGCATATTAAACTGATAAGGTTGGGGAAAAGCGGATGAACGTATTGATTGTCGGGTGCGGGTGGGTAGGTACCTATGTGGCATCCCGCCTGCTAAGCAAGGGATACAAGCTATGGGTTACCTGCAGAACGCCCGAAAAAGCTGCAAAGCTGAAGGAGATGGGGCTGCGTTCGTACGTCATCGATTTCGACCGGGATGCTGCAATCAACGATTTGCCCAAGACGACATTTGATACGATTATCATCAGCGTACCTATAACACGCAAAGATGCAATAGAGACGGTTTCAAGCCGGTTTAAACGACTAACGTTGTTCTTAAAGGAATTGTCTTTCCGGCAGGTGCTGTATTTCGGGTCAATTGGAATTTATCCCAAGGTGGATGGGCTCATAACCGAGGGTACGTTCGCGGCCGAAGAGCTGGACGAAAAACTCTGGTTAGGTGAATCGAGGTTGCGCACGGTCTGCCCGGATATCAATGTTTTCCGGCTGGGGGGATTGTTTGGCCAGGAACGGATTTTTGCCAAATATTTTGCCGGCAAGGTTTGCGAAATCGGCTTTCAAACTGCCAACTTTGTGCATGTAGAAGACGTCTGCCGAATTATTTCGATAACGATGGAACGGGAAGTCCGGGGAGCGACCTACAATGTGGTGTGTCCGGAACATCCGTTGAAAAAGGATGTCATCGCCGTGTCGGCAGCTAAATATGGATATGGGCTTCCGTCTTCGTTCACAGACTCTGATCAAACCGCTAAGATCGTGTCGTCCAATCTGCTGGTAGCGGAACTGGGCTATTCGTTTGTATATCGGTCGCCGCTTCAATTTTGAGGAGATTTGCCTAACTTTACGGCGTTTTCCATATAGTAAATTCCGAAGATCATGGGATATAAATTCGCTACGAAAGCCATTCATGCCGGGCAGCAGGCCGACCCCACCACGGGCGCGGTGATGACGCCGATCTATCAAACGTCAACTTATCAGCAAGCCGCGCCGGGGGACCATAAAGGATATGAGTATTCGCGTGGTACGAATCCCACCCGCAAAGCGTTGGAAGACTGCCTGGCCGCTCTTGAAAATGGAAAATATGGCTTGGCGTTTTCCAGTGGAATGGCGGCTACCGAAACCGTGTTGAAATTACTGAGACCGGGCGATGAAGTCATTACCGGCGACGATTTATACGGTGGATCCTACCGGATTTTTACCCGCGTTTTTGAGCATTACGGCATCAAGTTTCATTTTGTTGATACCTCAGATCCGGAACGGATCGCCGAAAAAATATCATCGGCCACTCGGCTGATATGGGTAGAAACGCCAACGAACCCGACGTTGAAGTTGGCAGATATCGAAGCCATCGGGAAGGTAGCGAAGAGCGCAGACGTGCTTTTGGCGGTTGACAATACGTTCGCTTCTCCTTATCTGCAGAATCCGTTGGATCTTGGAGCGGACATTGTCATGCATTCCGTGACGAAATACATTGGAGGCCACTCGGATGTGGTAATGGGCGCATTGGTGCTGAATGAGAAGGCGTTGTATGATCAATTGTTTTTCTATTACAACGCTTGCGGAGGCACACCTGGACCCCAGGACAGCTTTCTGGTTTTGCGGGGCATTAAAACCTTACACGTGCGGATGAAAGCACACTGTGAGAATGCAAGGAGAGTGGCCGATTATTTAAAAGATCATCCGAAAATCAAAAAGATATATTGGCCGGGTTTGGAAACGCATCCGGGGCACGACATCGCAAAAAGGCAGATGCGTGATTTCGGCGGAATGGTTTCGGTAGTATTAAAGGATGCATCTCTTGAGGACACTTTTAACGTAGCAGCTTCTTTTAAGGTGTTTACCCTCGCGGAATCTCTCGGCGGCGTAGAATCCTTAATTAACCATCCCGCGACGATGACGCATGGCTCGATTCCCAAGGAAGTGAGGGAAAAAGTGGGCGTGGTGGATAATTTGATACGGATTAGCGTGGGAATCGAGGACATTGACGATCTGCTGGCCGACTTGGAACAAGCACTGGGATAGGGCAAATGGCGCGGATGACACAGTTGGAACAGATTTTCGCCGAGGGTGTTCATAAGCTGCCGGACATCAAAGTGTTTCTTGACCATAAGGTAGAAGAATACAATCGGCCTTCTTTTATTGAAAATGATCCGATCAGTATCCCTCACCGATTCGCCCGTAAGCAAGACCGGGAGATAGCTGCCTTTTTTGCGGCAATATTAGCCTGGGGCCAACGAAAGACGATTATCAATAAATGCACGGAATTGCTTGCGCGCATGGACGGTCAGCCTTACGACTTCGTCAGGAACCATCAGGAAATCGATCTGAAACAGTTGCTCGGCTTCAAGCACCGGACGTTCAACGATACGGATTTGCCGTACTTCATCAGTTTTTTCCGCGCACATTATGCGCAGTACGACTCCTTAGAGGAAGCCTTTTTGCCATCAACCGCCAACAAGGAGTTCCGGGCGGAATATTCAGAATCGTACCCATCGCTTCCCGAGATAGATACGTATTCTTCCTCAAGTTGTTTTTTGGGCAATTTGGCGCTTTCCAATTTCGGGGCAGAACAGATGTTGAATCATTTCCGGACGTATTTTTTCAGTCTGCCGGATGCACCCTTGCGTACACGGAAGCATATCAGTTCGCCGATGCAAAACTCTGCCTGTAAACGACTGAATATGTTTTTACGCTGGATGGTCAGAAAGGATAGTAAAGGAGTAGACTTTGGATTATGGCGACGGATCATGCCGTCCCAGTTAATTTGTCCTTGTGATGTACATGTAGAACGTGTCGCGAGAAAACTTGGATTGATTCAACGTAAGCAGTCGGACTGGAAAACGGCGTGTGAATTAACAGAAAATCTGCGACGGTTGGATGTAAACGACCCGGTACGATATGATTTTGCTTTGTTTGGATTAGGCGTAGAGGGGGAATTATAAAAGTAGGCGCTGATAGTTTCTATCTGTCATATACCTCTGGATTGACGCAATGAGGTATGCGTTGCCCACTGAGCCCCGCTCGGATGTTGTCGACCGTTAACTGCATCATTTTCATCCGTGTTTCGATAGTGGCCGATCCGATGTGCGGCAATATAGCTACATTGGGCATCTGTAGTAAGGGGTTGTCCGGGGCCATTGGTTCGGGATCCGTGACATCCAGGCCCGCGCCCCATATCTGTCTCTCCTCAAGCGCTAGCCTGAGATCGGTTTCGTTATGGATAGCACCCCTCGCAGTGTTAATGAAGATGGACGATGCTTTCATTTTTGAGAAAGCATCACGGTTAAATATCCCCTCTGTTTCGGTACTCAGGTTCGTATGCACGCTGAGGACATCACTTTGCTGCAACAGCTCGTCAAAGGATACTCTCCGAGCAGCTAACTCCCGCTCAGCAAGTTCGTTATTGCCGCGGTTGTGGTAGATAATGGGCATATCAAATGCGCGATAACAACTCCGTGCTAATTCAAAGCCAATGCGGCCCAAACCATAAATCCCAAGGGTTTTGCCGTGTAATTCGATGCCCAGATCGGCCATCGGATCAAAAAAGCCCCAGTTACCACGTAGGATTTCCTGGTGTTTAAAGATGGCCTTTCGAGCAACATTTTGCATCAGTAGAAAAGCTGTGTCGGCGGTTGCCTTGCTAAGCACTCCAGGCGTATTGCCAATGGGAATACCTAGTTGGGTAGCCTCAGCCACGTCTACATTGTCGTAGCCTACGCTGCACAACGCTATGACACGAAGGTGCCGGCATTCTTCCAGGAAATGCCGGTCGATGTGGTTTTTGCCTACGCTGAATAACGCATCGGCAGCCTGGCAGTGCCGAATCAATTCGCTGGGCAAAAGATCCCGCTTTTCTGTCCATTCAGAAACCTGATGGCCATCATCTGTTAACGAAGACTTAATGATTTCGGGTAGTATTCGAGTGACAAATATCTTCATCGTAATTGCCTTGTAAATATACGGTTTTTGTTTTTTAACCGTAATTTTTGTCTTAGGTTTGCAAAATCAAAATAACAGCCGGCGATATGACACGAAATGAGCTCATCCACCAAATCAAGATCAAACGTTCTTTCCTTTGTGTGGGGCTTGACACAGATATCAGTAAAATACCTGCACACTTGCTTGACTATGAGGATCCTATTTTTGAGTTCAACCGTCAGATTATCGAGGCCACCGCGGACGTATGTGTGGCTTATAAGCCTAATATCGCATTTTACGAGAGCATGGGCGCATCCGGGTGGGAAAGCCTTCGGAAAACATGGAATATTTTACCCAAAGACTGCCTAAGCATTGCCGATGCCAAGCGCGGTGACATAGGCAACACTTCGGAAAGGTATGCCCGGGCTTTTTTTGATCAAGCTCATTCCGGACTTGGATTTGACGCGATTACGGTAGCTCCTTATATGGGGCACGATTCGGTACAACCCTTTCTCCAATTTCGGGGGAAGTGGACGATTGTCTTGGCACTTACTTCGAATGCGGGCGGGATGGATTTTCAGACCACCTCCGATGCAAGTGGCGTGCCGCTTTTTGAGCGGGTAATTCAAAAAACCAATACGTGGGGCAACCCTGAGAATCTGATGTACGTTGTTGGGGCTACCCGAGGGCAGGCCTTTGAATCAGTACGGAAGCATGCGCCGGATCATTTTTTACTGGTCCCGGGTGTAGGTGCGCAGGGGGGAAGCCTCTACGACGTTTGCAAGTACGGAATGACCGCGGATTGTGGTTTACTGGTAAACGCTACACGTTCCGTCATTTACGCATCCAACGGTACTGACTTTGCAGAACGCGCTCGGCAGGAAGCGCACGCTTTGCAGCAAGAGATGGAACGCGAACTTGTGGCAAGAGGAATCGTTTAAGCGATATGCGGTCAGGCACGTAGGAATTTCACCAGGATTTTGTCAATCCGGTTGCCATCCATGTCCACTACCTCAAACTCGTGATCCTTCCAGTGTATGCGCTCACCTTCAGTGGGCATGTGTCCTAATTTCAACAAAATCAGTCCGGCGATGGTATTGATGCTGCCCAACCCCGCTTCCTCCTCCTCCGAAATATCAACATCAAGCACGGTGAAAAGATCGTCGATCTGATATTGTCCATCAATTAATAGGCTGCCATCTTCGCGAGTGACGATTTCGGGCTTTTCGGCGGTATCGCCATCGGAAATATCACCAACAAGGCTACTCAGGATGTCATTGATGGTGACGATCCCTTGCAATGCTCCATATTCGTCAAGCACAATAGCTTGGTGTATCTTAGACGTTTTAAACTTGTTTAGTATGCTATAGGCGGAACTATTCTCATGCACATAGTTGAGGGGGTAGGTCAGTTGATCGAGTTGGATGGGCTCATCGATAAGGTATTGCTTGAGCAACGACTTAATATGAACTACCCCAATGGTGTTGTCCAGACCTCCCTGACACACTGGATACACCGTATGTCCACTTTTTAATATGGTTTGCTTATGGACCTCATATTCATCATTTATATCTAGCCATACGATGTTGCTGCGGTGTGTCATCAGGTTAACGGCCCGCTTATCGCCCAAGCTGAAAACTCGGTCTACGATTTCGTGTTCAATATGTTCGATAGCACCTATATCCGCTCCTTCATCAACAAGTGCTTTAATTTCTTCTTCCGTGACAGCATTCTGCGACGTTTTGATGTTAAGTAACCTGACAATTCCTTCCGTAGTGATACTAAGCAACCATACAAACGGAGCCACGATCTTGCTGAGGATGTTCATGGGGAATGCCACAATGGTCGCATATTTCTCGGGAATTGCCAACCCGATACGTTTGGGAACCAATTCTCCCAATACAAGGGTCAGAAATGTAATCGCGATCACCACGATAAGCACGGAAACCTGTGAACTATACCCATCCATCCAGGCAACCTCTGAAAGGTGGACATCCAATCGTTGAGCAATGGTTGCACCACCAAAAATCCCCGTCAGGATACCGATGAGTGTAATGCCGATTTGTACGGTGGAAAGAAATCGATTGGGAGATTCTTTTAGTTTAAGCACCTGCTTGGCAGCGGCATTCTTCCGGTCGATTAACACTTGGAGACGAGCTTTCCGACTGGACACGATCGCAATTTCGGAGGCCGAAAAAACGCCGTTCAACAGGATCAACGCCAAAATAATCAGCGATTCTGTAAGCATGTAGCTAAGATAAAAATTAATTTAACAATTTCTTAGCGTTTTTTACCTGTTGTTTCAGCAAGGCGATGTTGACCACTTCATGCATTTCGGAGACATAATGGAACGTCAGATCTTTGATGTAGTCTTCCTTAATTTCCACAATATCCTTTTTATTAGCTTTCGAGAGGATTATCTCTTTGATATTTGCCCGCTTGGCAGCCAATATTTTCTCCTTGATGCCGCCTACGGGAAGTACTTTTCCTCGTAGCGTGATTTCTCCCGTCATAGCCAGCTTTTCCTTTACCTTCCGTTGGGTAAAGCTGGATGCAAGTGCCGTGAGCATGGTGATCCCCGCAGACGGGCCATCTTTTGGGGTGGCGCCTGCCGGTACGTGTATATGGACGTCCCATTTATCGAATACGCTATAATCGATACCGAATTCTGCTGCATTTGCGCGGAGGTACGCCATCGCGATGCTTGCAGATTCCTTCATGACATCGCCTAAGTTACCGGTCAGTGTCAACTTCCCTTTACCGGGACTTAGGCTGGATTCGATGTACAGGATATCTCCACCCACCTGCGTCCATGCCAAGCCGGTTACCACACCGGCAACCTGGTTCGCCTCGTAAAATTCTTTATCGAAAATAGGAGCACCCAGAATTTTTTCTACCGTTGCAACGTCGACTGGCTGGGGTAACGGATCGTCCATTACGATGCGAGTGGCAACGCCACGGATGATGGATCCGATTTTCTTTTCCAAACCACGAACACCGGATTCGCGGGTATATTCATCGATTATTTTTTCAATCACTCGCGGTCGTAGGGAGAAATCTTTGGGAGCAAGGCCATGTGCCTCACGTTGTTTCGGAATCAGGTGTTTTTTGGCGATTTCGATTTTTTCTTCGATGGTGTAGCCGTTGACCTCGATGATTTCCATCCGATCGAGTAATGCGGGTTGGATATTGCTCAAGGAATTGGCGGTGGCAATGAACATGACATTTGATAGATCGTAATCCAATTCGACATAGTGATCGTAGAACGCATTATTTTGTTCGGGATCGAGCACTTCCAGTAGCGCAGATGAGGGGTCGCCTCGAAAATCGCTGCCTACTTTATCGATTTCGTCCAATACAAATACGGGATTTGAGGCACCTGCTTTTTTCAACGACTGAATGATGCGACCGGGCATGGCACCGATATAGGTCTTACGATGGCCCCTTATTTCAGCTTCATCGCGTATACCACCGAGCGCCATACGGGTGTATTTACGTCCTAACGCTTTGGCAATGGACTTGCCCAGGGATGTTTTTCCCACGCCCGGAGGCCCTACTAAACAGAGGATCGGGGCCTTCATGTTGCGTTTTAGTTTTAATATTGCTAGGTATTCGATGATCCGCTGTTTTACCTTGTCCAAGCCATAATGGTCCCGGTCCAGCACGCGCTTAGCCCGGATAAGATCGAAGTTGTCCTTTGTGAATTCATTCCACGGGAGATCCAACAACAGTTCGAGGTAGTTAACCTGGACGGAATAATCGGCTGCGGCCGGATTTATACGGGCTAATTTGTCGAGCTCTTTATCAAAATGCTCGCCCACTTCCGCAGACCATTTCTTTGCTTTGCCACGCTTACGCAGGTCTTCCATTTCCAGGTCGGGCGTATTGCCTCCGAGCTCTTCTTGAATGGTTTTCAACTGTTGGTTGAGGAAATAATCCCGCTGTTGCTTGTCAAGGTCTCCGCGGACCTTGTTTTGTATCTGTGTTTTTAATTCAAGCAGTTGGAGCTCCACATCCAATTGTTCCAATACCTTAGCTGCTCGTTTGTCCAGATCGGCAATTTCTAACAGTTGTTGCTTGAAAGACAGGTCAGCATTGAGGTTTGACGAAATGAAATTAATCAGAAACCCCGGGCTTTCGATGTTCTTAATGGCAATACCGGCTTCACTTGGTATATGTGGAGAAAGCTGGATAATCTGGAGGGCCATCTCTTTGATGGACGAAATCAATGCATTGAACTCTCTGCTGGTCTTGTGCTTTTTCTCCTCAAAACGTTCAATATATGCTTTTATATAAGGCTCGCTTTGAATAAGTTCCCGTAATCTGAACCGTTGTTTTCCCTGGATAATGACCGTTGTATTTCCGTCGGGCATCTGCAAGATCTTAATGATCATTGCCACGGTTCCTACTTTGTTAAGTTGGTCAAACGTCGGATCTTCGATCGCCATGTTTTGTTGAGACACGACACCGATGATCCGATCCCCTTTGTAAGCTTCCTTGACTAATTTAATAGATTTATCTCGGCCCACGGTAATCGGGATGACAACACCGGGGAATAACACCGTATTGCGCAATGGAAGAATGGAAAGTGATTCCGGAAGGTCCGCATTGCGCATTTCATCTTCATCTTGCTGGCTTAATAACGGAAAAAATTCCGTGTCTTCATTTATAATGGGGATTGCTTGGTTAAAATCAAACGGATCAAAATTGCTCATGAATATTCTTATTTCGTCTTATGCCGGCGCCATATTGGCAGCCCTGATCATTCGGTAACTATAAAATCTGCTCTTGTAGAGTAATTGCAATGCCTATGCCAATAGCGAACTTTTTCCAAAATTCATTACTACGTGGTACCCTTAAGGTATTCCTGCTGAAAAAAAGTCAGCAATAGGAACAGGATGGCTTAAGTTGCTCCCTCGCATATCTATCAGCTAAATTATAAAAAAAATCAGAAAAGAAAGGCGCAAAAATAATAAATGGAACGATTTGGAGTTGTATGTGTAAATTTCCTTGTGACAAGTTACATGGAGACAAATTGTATTTGCGTGCAATTATAATTATGTTTGTAGCACGGAAATTGCAGGGTTGGTCAGTCAGAAGGAATTTGTTTAATATGAAAGTGATGAAAAGAAATGAATTGAGCTTTTATTTGGGAAAATCGAAACGGGTGATTATCAGTGGGATGTTATGCCTGGCGGTATTTGCCACGCAGGCACAGACCACGGAGACGGCTCCCAGCAATCCCAACGTACGGTTAGGGCAAAAGGCGTTGATCGACGGTGATTTTAAAGCAGCGGCCAACCATTTACAAAAGGCGTTGCCGGCTGAAAGCGGTGATCCGGACGTCATGTATATGCTAGGATACTCGCAATATCAAATCGGCGAATACCGGAAAGCGCTTACCTCGTTTGGTAAAGTTATACAGTTACGACCTGATCACGAGTCGGCTTATTATTATCGTGGGAAAGCAAATAACATACTTGCCGTTCAAACCGATTTAAAAATCAGTTCCAGCAATCGCGAAAAGATGTTGAACGAGGCAGTGGCAGATTATACCAAAGCTATTGAACTGAACGCCGGTGACGCAAAATACTATCAGAATCGAGGTATTGCCTACCGTGATCTTGGAATTTTGCGGGGAACTTCTGGTACAGCAAATTATGACAAAGTACTGGCTACAGAAGCATACGATAAGAGCATTGCCGATTTTGAGCAGGTGCTGGCGATGACACCGGGCAAAAAGGATATACAAACGGAAGTCAAAAAGGCGAAAGTATACCGGGACAACCTTAAATAACGACGTTTTATCGTAGCATACCGTTTATTGAATAGCGACTATCACCGATGAAACAGATAAGTTGTTGTTTGTTGATCTGATAAAGCGAGTCAGGATAGTAGTTAAGCTGTTCAGCGGTTTGGTAAAGCATATTGCCGGATTGATTGATGATGGCAATATGCTTTACTTTTCCATTTTCATGTTTTTCAATGGTTATTTTTTGGGTTCGGAGTTCCGGATCAACGCAGGTATAAACGAGTGAATGTTTCGTGCTGTCTATGCGATAACTTTTCTGCCATGCAGGTTTGTTGATGTCAGAATCTATAAACAGCGCCAACTCATTTTTCCAGTCGTCGATTTGCACGCGTTTGCTTTCAGAGGCACCGTTTCTTGATACGGTTTTGTCAACCTTCGGTGCTGAGCGGCTCAGCCGATCAGCTTCACGTAGGAAATAATCCTGGAGACTGAAATAGGAAGTCCGCGTGCCGGATGTGGGTGCCGTGTTGTTGGAACCGGTACAAGAAAAACTACCTGCAGATCCAACGAAAGCCAGAAAGAAATAAAATGATCTCCTGCACTGAATCATGGTGCGCCCCTTATCCTTAAACTAATACTTTTCCGCTCATTTCATGCGGGACAGGCAATTCCATGAGTTTCAGTATAGTCGGTGCGATATCGCCAAGTTTTCCGTCCGCTATGACCGCGTAGGTGTTGTCGATCAAAATGCAGGGGACCAAATTGGTCGTATGAGCCGTATTGACCGATCCGTCTTCATTAACCATAAATTCTGCGTTTCCGTGGTCAGCGATTATGATAAATGAATACCCGAATTTTAGACCACATTCGACGACTTGTTGCAGGCACCGGTCTACGGTTTCCACCGCCTTAACGACCGCTTCAAATACACCCGTGTGGCCAACCATATCGGGATTGGCGAAATTCAGACAGATGAAATCTGGTTGATGGGCGGTCATATCACCGCATATGGCGTCTGCCACGCCTTGCGCACTCATCTCGGGTTGCAGGTCGTACGTGGCTACTTTCGGTGAGGGAATAAGTATTCGGTTTTCTCCGATAAATTCCCGTTCGCGTCCGCCGGAAAAAAAGAACGTTACGTGGGGGTATTTTTCCGTTTCCGCGATGCGTGTCTGTGTCTTTCCGTTGGCTTCCAAGACTTCGCCGAGTGTATTTGACAGGTTTTCTTTTAGGAATAGCACGTCAACTCCGCGAAACGTATCATCATAGGTCGTCATGGTGAGGTAACGTAATTCCAATGGATGCATTTCGTATTCAGGAAAATCACGCTGTGTGAGCGCCATCGTAATTTCACGCCCCCTGTCGGTACGGAAATTAAAGCAAACTACTACGTCGCCATTTTTTATCGTGGCTATGGGGCTTCCGGAGACATCCGTTTTTACGATTGGTTTAACAAATTCGTCCGTAATCCCTTCTTGGTACGATTGCAGTATCGATTGCGTAATATCCCGAGAGGGTGTTCCGACGCCGTGAACAAGCAGATCATAGGCTAGTTTCACGCGTTCCCACCGGTTGTCGCGGTCCATTGCATAGTATCTTCCGATCACGGAGGCAAGCTGACCGCCATTCGTCTGAAGGAACTGTTCCAAATCAGCAACGTAGCCAATACCTGAATTCGGATCGGTATCGCGGCCATCCAGAAAAGCGTGTACAAATACATGGTCGTTTTGCAGTCCCGCATTTTTTGCTGCGACGCATAGCCCCTTGAGATGCCGGGTATGCGCGTGGACGCCGCCATCGGATAGCAGGCCGATGAAATGCACAGACCTGCCATTGGCGCTAGCGTATTGGAAGGCAGCCTGCAACGTTTCGTTCCGATCAAATTCGCCGTCTTTTACGGCTTTGTGTATTCTACCTAATTCTTGGTAGACGACTCTTCCTGCACCCAAATTCATATGGCCAACCTCAGAGTTGCCCATTTGGCCCTCTGGCAGGCCTACCGCTTCACCCGAAGCTTCCAGTTTGGCATGCGGATGACGAAGAAGCAGCTCATCCAGGTAAGGAGTATTTGCCGCTAGAACGGCGTTTGACCGATCTTTTTTGCCATAACCCAATCCATCGAGGATTATGAGCGCAACTTTTTTCTTGGTATTCACGAATGCAAACTTAGTCAAATTGCGGCAAAGTCGCAAAGTCGCGGAGTCGGGGATGCCCAGTTTCGCAATTTGCAGTTCGGCAACATTACGTGTATGAAATATGGCATGTTTTTCGCTATGTCTTTTTCGGGGAAAGCAGGGCCTTTTAAAAAGCGGTTTTTTGTAGAAAAAAATCTACACTTCATTTGAGAGACCCGATGTAAATTTGAAATACTAAACGGCGGTAACATTTGAATAAACTATTACTGTGAAAGCGAGGAGAATCAGATTGATTAATAGAGCAAAATTAGTGGGGGTGATGTGTCTGTTTGCGTTGTCGAGTGTTGCTCATATAAATGACGTCATAGATGATATTTCATCCTGTATTAGAAGTGCTAATACCAAGGAGCTGTCCAAGTACTTTTCTTCCACTGTAAGCATGACGCTGTTAAATGATGAAGGCATATATTCGCGGGTACAAGCGGAAATTATCCTGCGTGACTTTTTTAGCAGAAATACGCCCACCAACGTGAAAATATCACATCGATTGGATTCAAATCCGAATTTCAGATACGTTGTGCTTAATTTAGAGACCTCTAAGGACACCTTTCGGGTTTCTTATAAACTCACCAATAACGACAATGCGTTCCAGGTGACGGAGTTCCGTATCGAACCGATCTACTAACCTTTAGCCAATTTTATTTTTTATTCGCTATTTTTTGTTTTAAATAGTCATCTTAGCAGCGTTTTAATCGCTTATGAGCCCAATTGCTGTATTCGATGTCGGTAATGGTTATCGTAAGCATGTAGTCTGTAACCAATGACTGAGAAAGAAAAAGGAGAACTCGCGCGTTTTATTAAAGCGGCCCTTGCAGAAGATGTAGGAGACGGCGATCATACATCTCTATCGACCATTCCTGCCGATAAAAAGGGAATCGCCCAACTAATCATAAAGGAGTCGGGGACGGTGGCCGGTATTGAAGAAGCTTTGGCCGTTCTTCACGAAGTGGACGACGAATTAGCAACCGAGGTTTACCTTTCGGATGGGCAATTAGTTCACGTGGGCGACCTCGTAATGAGCGTAACCGGGCGGATTCACAGCATTCTGCTTGCCGAGCGGCTGTTGCTTAATATTATGCAGCGCATGAGCGGCATCGCTACGGCTACGCGAAGAATTGTCGACACGTTAGCAGGTACGGGAACCCGCGTATTGGATACCCGGAAAACTACACCTTTGCTTCGGTTTCTTGAAAAGAAAGCGGTGCGGATAGGGGGCGGCGTGAATCATCGCTTTGGCCTATACGATATGATACTGATCAAAGATAATCACGTGGATTATGCGGGAGGAATCAGGGCAGCGATCGAGCAGGCAAACCGGTACCGCCAAACCTTGAACAAACCGATCGATATCGAAATCGAAGTGCGTAATCTCACAGAGGTCAGCCAAGTGTTGGAGGTGGGCGAGGTTGAGCGGGTCATGCTTGATAATTTCAGACCGGAACAGTTGCGTGAGGCGGTAGCACTCATTAACGGTCGGTTTGTAACCGAGGCGTCCGGGGGAATAACTGGGGAAAACGTGCGTGAATACGCTGGGGCAGGGGTGGATTACATTTCCATCGGTGCACTCACACACTCGGTAAAAAGCTTGGACATGAGTTTAAAAGCAAAAATCGTATCTTGCGATTCATGATATCGGGGTATTTAGTCGGCGCAGTCATACTAGCTTATTTGTTTGGTTCCATACCCACGGCCGTGTGGTTGGGGCAGTCCTTCTATGGTGTCGACGTGCGAGAATATGGCAGCGGAAATGCAGGAGCGACCAATACGTTTCGGGTATTGGGTACAAAGGCCGGCATGGCGGTCATGCTGATCGATATCTTGAAAGGGTGGACGGCAACTAATCTTGCGTATTTCATAGGACCATCGGTCACCGGTCCGCAAGCCGCCGCACAGTTTGTTAACTTTCAATTGGCCTTGGGTGTAATTGCCGTGGTGGGGCATTTGTTTCCGATTTTCGCTGGTTTCAGAGGCGGAAAAGGGGTGGCTACTCTTTTTGGGATGATATTGGCCGTACACTTTCAAGCGGCATTGGTATGTGTTTCGGTATTTATCGTGGTACTGTTGCTTACGCATTATGTTTCCCTAAGCTCCATAAGTGCTGGGTTTGCTTTTCCCTTCAGCATTGTCTTTTTGTTTCATACCTCCGTCAAATCCGTATTACTGTATGGGATGTGCATCTGTGTCCTGATACTAATCACGCATCAGAAGAATATCGAACGATTGCTGAAAGGCAAGGAGTCCAAGGTATATTTGTTCCGAAAACGGGCAAAGGGCTAGGCGGAAATTCGGCATGTATATTGCTTTATTCTATTTGGAGAAGTTATCAATCTATATAAAAAATTAACGTGATGAAACCAATGATAAAACGTGTTTGCTGGCTGCTGATTTTTGGAATCGCAATGTCCTGTGCGACCGTGCCGCTTACCGGACGGAAGCAGCTAAGCTTGGTAAACGAAACGGAGATTCAGCAACAAGCGGCACTCGCTTATCGGGATTTACTCGGCGATTCAAAGACCAAAGTAGTCAAAGGTACCTCCGACGCACAATTGGTGCAGCGCGTCGGAAAGAATATTGCAGGGGCGGTAACCCGATTTTTACAGGAAAACGGATATGGCAATCAGTACGATTTCAATTGGGAGTTCAACCTGATTAAGGACGATCAGATCAATGCCTGGTGTATGCCGGGGGGCAAGGTCGCCGTATACACAGGAATCCTGCCGGTCACAAAAAATGAAGCTGGTTTGGCAACCGTAATGGGACACGAAGTAGCACACGCGATTGCCAAACATTCGGCCGAACGCATGTCACAATCCATCATCGCTCAAGCTGGAGGGGTTGCTGTTGATGTCGCCACTGCCGAGAAATCCAATACCACACGAGCGGTGCTCAATACCGCCTACGGTTTGGGTGGCCAACTTGCTTTGCTGAGTTACTCACGCAATCAGGAAAGTGAAGCGGACCGCTTGGGTTTGGTATTTATGGCGATGGCGGGATACAATCCCAATGAAGCCGTTGGATTCTGGGAACGTATGGCTCAGGCGAAGCAATCGCAGGGCGGCGGTGCTCCTCCCGAATTCCTAAGCACACACCCCAGCGATGCACGGCGTATCAATAACATTCAAAGGCTGATTCCCGAAGCAATGGGTTATTACAAGAAGTAGGAGGTTTTAGCGGTTTTTCGTATGTTTGTACATCGTTATGAACATACGAAGCAATGTTGAATAAGACCCATATCGCGGGAATCCGTACGGAATATGAAATGGGGCAGCTCAACGAGGAAGAAGTTGCCGCCGATGCGATTGTGCAATTCCAGGCATGGTTTGATGAAGCGCTGGAAAAGGAAGTTATGGAGCCCAATGCCATGACGTTATCAACGGTATCCGCGGCCGGTCGACCATCTTCGAGGATTGTGCTGTTAAAACAGGTTGGTGAATCGGGATTTGGTTTTTTTACCAATTATCAAAGCCGAAAGGGCTTGGAGCTGTCGGACAACCCCTATGCTGCGTTGCTATTTTTCTGGCCTGAACTCCAGCGACAGGTTCGGGTCACCGGTCGCGTAGTAAAGATGTCACCAGAGCTGTCCGATGCCTATTTTCAATCAAGACCGAAAGGTAGTCAAATGGGCGCTATTGTTTCCCCGCAAAGCCGGGAGATTGCTAATCGCAACGCACTCGATGCTGCATTATCCAGTTTGGAAAAGCAGTATGAGAGCGGCTCCGTTTCACTAACCCGGCCTCAACATTGGGGAGGATATTGGCTTGTTCCGGAAGCCATCGAGTTTTGGCAGGGGAGACGTGGTAGACTGCATGATCGGATACTTTACAAAAAACAGGACGATGAATGGACAATCGCCCGATTAGCCCCTTAACGCCACCTAAAATGGAAGAATTCATTACTCGCGTCAAAACACTTTTAGCAGCACAATTCGGCGACCCGGTAGCCGTCGTCGAATCGTCCGGCTTGCAACCCGCATTGATAATCGACCGGTTGCAATTGCCGCAGGTATGCTTGCTGCTTCGTGACCATGAAGATACGTATTTTGATTTCCTTTCATGCATCAGCGCGGTTGACGATGGCGTCACGGCTGGCACCTTTACCGTTGTTTATCATTTGGCGTCGATTCCTCACAATCGTCAACTTACGCTCAAGGTGATTGTGCCAAACGGCCGGCAGTTAGACAACCTGCCTTCGGTGCCCAGCGTGAGTACGGTGTGGCGCACCGCCGACTGGCATGAGCGGGAGGCGTTTGATCTAATGGGCGTCTATTTTGAAAACCATCCCGATTTGAGAAGGATCCTATTGCCCGAAGATTGGGAGGGATACCCCCTACGGAAAGATTATGAGGAAGCCGAAATGTACCACGGCATTGCGATTAAGTAATATACCACCGGAAAAGAGCTACTGATACATGTCATTTTCACTAGATACCCCATATCAACAAGCGCAACGCGTCTATGAAAAACGGCTAACCGCGTTAAGTGCTGAAGAAATGGTTATCAATATGGGACCCCAGCACCCCTCTACCCATGGGGTTCTTAGGTTACAATTAGTTACCGATGGCGAATTGGTGAAAGAGGTGATCCCGCATATCGGTTACCTGCATCGTTGTTTTGAAAAGCATGCTGAGTCCATGAACTACGGGAAGACCATTCCATTTACCGACCGGATGGACTATCTGGCTTCCATGAACAACAGTCATGCGTTTGTCATGGGGGTTGAGCGAATGTTGGGCATTGATCGGCAAATTCCGAAACGGGTTGAATACATCCGTGTATTGGTATGTGAGCTGAACCGCATCGCCTCTCACCTGATAGCCATAGGGACTTATGGCATTGACATCGGTGCGTTTACACCTTTTATGTGGTGTTTCCGGGATCGGGAACATATCATGAATATGCTGGAGTGGGCATCCGGCTCACGGATGCTATACAACTACATCTGGGTAGGTGGTTTGTTTTATGACCTACCGGTAAACTTTGAATCGCGCTGCGGTGAGTTTATTACGTATTTCAAGCCTAAACTAATCGAATTGGATGAGCTGCTTACCAAGAATCAAATCTTTGTTTCACGTACGGCGAATATTGGCGTGTTGCCGGCTGACGTAGCGATCAACTACGGCTGCTCCGGACCTATGCTTCGTGCATCGGGCATCAAATGGGATTTGAGACGAGCCGACAACTACTCGGTTTATCCGGAAATTGAGTTTGACGTCCCCGTGGGTAGGGGAGAAATGGGAAAACTGGGCGATTGCTGGGATCGCTTTAAGGTACGCGTTGATGAAATCAGGGAGTCGGTAAAAATTATTGAACAATGCTTAGCACGGCTTACCGGTGCCCTGAAACGCACGCCGGATTTTGACCCGAGGGCGTTGGTGCCCAAGAAAGTCAACCTTAAGGCCCAGGATTATTACGTGCGTGCGGAAAATCCCAAGGGAGAGCTTGGCTTTTATTTTGTCACCCAGGAAAAATCGGATATTCCAAAACGCGTAAAGGCTCGTGGTCCCAGCTTTACTAATTTATCGGTATTACCAGAGCTGGCCAAAGGAGTATTAATTGCCGATCTTATCGCTATATTGGGCTCGATTGATATCGTTTTGGGCGAAGTGGATCGTTGATTGATTAACCTATATGTGAAATGTTAGGCGTAACAAATTGATTCAATGTGTTTTAAATTAGAATTAAGAAAAAATAAAATTATTTGATTTATTGAAAATAAACGCTACTTTTGTGGCATCATAATTTAGGTTTATAATTGGTTAGTAAAGGTTTTCATTCTCCCCGTTTGGAAACCTTTCTTTTTTTGATTAACCGTTAACTTTTGCAAACTATCATATGTTATTGAAAACGCCGGGTGGGCGTGAAGTGTAGGTCCGGAAGAAGATTAAAAAAGCATGACGCTGGAGCTGAATCCCGAGAGAAAAGTGCAATTGAATGCTGGTTGGTTAATTAATTGGTGGGTGCCGGCGCTGGTTGAGGAAAGATGGATGCAAAACAACGCGGGTGTTGCAGAGAATACTGCAACACCCGCGTCACTACCTTTTAATGGGTACTAGTGATTAGAAGTAGAACTGAACACCGAGCCTTGGTGCCAACGAGTTGGCGTTAAGACCGAATGAGTTGGTTGTTGTTTTCTCGTCAGTTCCTTCTGCTTTAAACGAAGTGTTTTCGTAATACAGACCTCTTACAGACAGTTCGATTCCAATTCTGCTGGTTGGGAAGTAAGCAAAACCCGGGGCTAGTTGAACACCATAGCTTGCGGTGTTGCCTAAGTCGGCGTCGTCAGCTTTTGCTGTTCCCCAAGCCATCGGCACAGAAAGTTGTCCGAAGAACTTGAAATCGCCGTTACCTTTGTACAGGCGGGCAAACGGAGCCACGCTGAATGCGCTCAATTTGTTGCCTTCGAAAATGTCGGTAGTGGCTGTGTTTTCCTCATATGCGTATCCAATGCCTGTACCGATAGCAAAGTTATCGCTTACGAAAAAGCCTACTGAAGGAAGGATGCCCAACGCATGAGCTTCCGCGTCCGCATCTTTTACTTTGGAGTAATCATACGAAACGCTTCCGCCCAGGATGACCTTTCCTTTTTCGGTTTGCGCGTTGGCGGCAAACGTTACGGCGACGGCAGCAGATAAGGTTAAAAATAGTTTTTTCATTTTGTAATATTTATTTAGTTAAACCATTTGTCATCAGCCCTCCCTAATTTTGGACTATCTGACTTTGATAGTCAGTATGCAATACCAATGCCAAAACTTGGTACATGGACAAGCTATGTGTCATGCTTGTGTCTGTTTTCGTTCAGACCGATTCCGTTAGGCATTTATTGTTTGTATAGTGTAATTTTTCGATTATTTTAATGAAAACACGCTGATTTTGAACAGGGCCATTATCGGTAAAGTCAGGTCAAGATGGCGGGGATGTGTGGTGTATTGACTTTTTGACATTAAATGTCAGTACTCTACTTAAAGCAAGAAGGGACTTATAATATTAAAATCCGAAAGGAATGATTTCCTTCCGGATTTGTATGGCACTTCGTTAGGTGGGAACTATTCGAAATATTCCTTTATCCGCTCGAAGAAAGTTTTCTCATTTTTGCCCGGTTGAGGTCTAAAATTCGGAGAATTACGGAGCCGCTCCAATAATTCTTTTTCCTCAGATGAAACAGCCTTGGGGGTCCATACGTTTACATACACCAGCTGGTCCCCTTTATGGTAAGAATTCACTTCCGGTATGCCTTTCCCCTTAAGTCGTAGTATTTTTCCGCCTTGGGTGCCTGGTTCGATTTTTATTTTGGCTTTGCCGTCTATGGTTGGGATTTCCGCGCTGGTGCCCAATGCGGCATCCACAAAATTGATGTATAAATCGTAGATGACATTGGTGCCATCTCTTTTAAGCGATTCGTGGGGGACCTCTTCAATGAGAATGATTAGGTCTCCGGGTACACCTCCCCGCGGTGCAGCATTTCCTTTTCCACTCATGGATAACTGCATGCCTTCGCTCACGCCAGCCGGTATATTGATGCTGATGGTTTCTTCGCCGCGTACCAATCCGTCGCCATGACAAACCGGGCACTTCGCAGATATTTCGACACCTTCGCCGTTGCAGGTTGGGCAGGTGCTGGTTGTTTGCATCTGACCCAAAATGGTATTGGTTACTCTCCTGACCGTGCCCGTGCCGCCACAGGTCCGGCAATTGTGAAACGACGACTTATCTTTGGCTCCGCTTCCATCGCACGTGGTACAAACCACCTGTTTGTTTACTTTGATTTTCTTTTCGGAGCCCTTGGCGATTTCCTGAAGCGTCAGCTTTACCTTAATGCGAAGGTTGGAACCTTTTGCTACCCGTCGACCGCCACGTTGGCCGCCTCCGAAAAAGCTTTCAAACGGGCTTCCACCTCCTCCGAATATATCTCCAAACTGGCTGAATATATCCTCCATATTCATTCCGCCGCCGCCAAAGCCACCGGCAGCACCAGAATGGCCAAACCGATCATAGCGTTGCCGCTTTTCGGGATTACTCAGGATTTCATACGCCTCCGCCGCTTCTTTGAATTTTTCTTCGGCCTCGGCGTTGTTGGGATTTTTGTCAGGATGGTATTTAATCGCCAATTTCCGATAAGCGGATTTTATTTCTGCTTGGTCTGCATTGCGAGAAACACCCAATACATCGTAGTAATCTCTTTTTGACATGCGATTATTATGGATTAACTGCCGACAACAACTTTGGCATGGCGCAATACCTTACCATGTAAGAAGTACCCTTTTTCAATCTCATCAATTACTTTTCCTTTGAGATCTTCGCTGGGGGCAGGTACGTTGGTAATGGCCTCTTGTAATTCGGCGTCGAAAGGCTTGCCTATAGATTCCATTTCCTTGAGGCCTTGTTGGGTTAATATATTTTTAAGCTTTTGTCCTACCAAGGATACACCCTCCTTCAAGGGTTCCAGTTCAGTAGCGGTCTCGAACGCCTTTATCGCCCGGTCGAAATCGTCGATTACCGGCAGCAGATTCGCAATAATTTCTTTTCCGGCTGTTTGCATGAGTTCAATACGTTCTTTCGACACCCGGCGTTTATAATTGTCGAACTCCGCATACAAACGAAGGTATTTGTCATTAGCCGCAGCCAGCTCCGCCGCCTGTTGTTCTGCAATTGATGTTTCCGTCCCGCTCTCGGTTTCGACTTGAGTTGCTTCTGCCGATTTCGTTTCCGGTGCGGTAGATTGATTTTCTGCCATTATATTGTCGTTGTCCTGATCTTTTCTTTTCTTGTTTTTTGTCATAAGTTTCCGTAGCCTTATCAACGTTTTACATTTGCAATTTCGTTGCCATTAGTAAAATGCCGCCACCCTGTCAGCTTTTTGGGGGCCTACACTTACAAATTGGCGTATTAATTGGCAGACTCGGCAAGATTGTTAAATTGAAACGTCATCCTGTAAGGCGCCATTGATGGTTTTGATAATACGTGACGGCATATTACGGATGATCTGGTAGTCATGTGTTGCCATAAGAATAGCTGTACCCGACCGACTGATTTCTTTTAACAGCAGCACGATTTCCTCAGAAGTTTCGGGATCGAGATTTCCTGTGGGCTCATCGGCCAAGATAACTTCCGGGTTATTCAGCAGCGCGCGGGCAATGACTACCCGCTGTTGTTCGCCCCCAGATAGCTCATGCGGCATTTTCTTTAATTTCGAACGAAGCCCTACTTTTTCCAGCACGTCAAGCATTCGGTTATTGATCAATGCCTTATCTTTCCATCCGGTCGCCCGCAGTGCAAACTCCAGATTCTTTTCCACGGTTCGGTCGGTCAGTAAATGGAAGTCCTGAAAGACAATCCCTAATTTCCGCCTCAAATAAGGAACTTCACGTTCGCTCAGCTTTTTTAAGTCGAAGCCAGCCACCATTCCTTCGCCGCTAGCAATATGCAGGTCTCCATAAATGATTTTCAACAAGCTGCTTTTTCCGCTTCCGGTTTGGCCGATTAGAAATACAAATTCGCCTTTGTCGATTTTGAGATTTACGTTTGCTAGCACCAGGTGCTTGGGCTGATAGATGTCAACATTTTTGAGTGTAATTACTGTATCGCCGATCATAAATTCGTGAGTTCTAATTTTCTAATTTGCCCAAAAGGCATTTCTCTGACAACTTCCATAATTCGTTCCGCGTGCTCACCGAGTCCTAATTTTTCGAGAGACTTATCCGGACGATCGACCCGAAAGTAAGCCAGTAACGTAAAAGCATCGTCACGTAATTGGACATAGTCCGGTATTTTGGCCACGCCCTTGACCTTCATGACATACATCGTGTGGCAAAGTTAGCATTAATTGGGTGAAAGCGAAAGGCTTCATTGGTGTCTGGCTAAAAAATCAAGCGTATTCACGCCGTCGGCATAATCGTCCAATGCAGGTTCCTGGCTTTGGCCGGGCATGACTACAGGGGTCGTAATGGTCAACCGCTCCCTGCTTACTACGCATTGCAGCTGGGAGGCGAGTGCATTCAAACGGCCTGTCAAATCGTCCAGGTGACTGTACTCTTCGAGAAATATGACAGCAAGTGGTGATGCTGTACGTTCGTCGGGTTTTACCAGCAAAAAACCGTTGTCAAAATGCCTGTCGCCATTAACGAGATAGATAGACTTGTTGTAGTCGTAGTTATTGGCGTATTTATGATGATTGACTATGTCGGAATATGGAGCTATTCCTTCAAAAAATGCTGAAATATCATAGCCAATAGGTACGAACAGTTTGGAAACGCTGCGGCACCCAAGACCGAAATAGTCAAAGATATCGCGGCCAAGTAGTTGAATATCCAGAGGCGTTTCCTTTCCCGTTAAAACCGCCGCACTGTTTCGGTTTTTTCGGATGATATGTGGTTTTTGTCCGAAATAATAGGAGAAATATCGTGCGCTATTGTCGTTTCCGGTGGCGATAACCAAATCGAAATTTTTAAGTCGTTCCGTGAACGTGATCTTTTGGGAAAACCGCGGTTCGATTTCTATTAATTTGTGTATTATATGCGTTGTCAATATCGGATCATCTGCCGAAGTTTTTACCTGGATGTTGAAACCGGCACAAAGTGCGCATAGAATGTCATGAAAGCCGACCAAGGGAATGTTGCCCGCTAAAATCAGTCCGACAGATTTTTCAGTTTCTCGATCGAAGGGGTAGGGGGCTAACCAATTGGTTAATCGGGATTCCGACAACGATAGCCCAACCGTCGTGCATGCTTTCGTTATATTCGGCGTCGTAAACCAAGCGTTGTGGTGCTGTGCTTGTCTACGGGCTCGCTGCAGATCCGCGTCATCAGACAGCAGGTATTTTCCCAGCGATGCGAATGCGTCAATACGTTGTTTCTTTGTCAAAATGTCAATCTTAGCGCCTGTGTTTACACAATATTATTGTATATTTGCAAATAAATTGCAGCAATCAGCAAAAAGACTACTAACTTTGTAGTGAAATTTTGCTTGAATCAGGTAGCAAAAATAGTTTTTTTTATTTTATCAATATACTGAAGAGTTAGATGGCAATAAAGATAACAGACGAATGCATCAATTGCGGGGCTTGTGAGCCGGAATGCCCCAATAATGCTATTTACGATGCGGGAGTGAGTTGGCGGTTTTCGGAGGGGACGGAACTCAAGGGAATTATCGATTTTGGCGATGGGACGACGCTTGACGCAGACGAGGAACAAGCTGCGATTTCGGACGAAGTTTATTATATTGTTTCGGATAAATGTACAGAATGTGTGGGATTTCACGATGAGCCCCAGTGCGCGGCAGTTTGTCCTGTAGACTGTTGCGTGGATGATGAGGATGTCCGGGAGACGGAAGATGAGTTATTGGCTAAAAAAGCTTGGCTACACGGAGAATAGGCCATTCGTTTGAAAGTAATAAAAGGCCTTCTGTCCAACCGGCAGAAGGCCTTTTATTTACGATGCGTTAACATTTGCTGGGAACAACCAGCACAGGGCAGGATGCTCGTCTTATGACACTTTCTGATACACTGCCTGAAATAAAATGATCAAAACCGGTACGCCCGTGTGTGCCCATGATGATGAGATCTGCCGCCCATTCACTGGCAACGGTAAGTATCTCTTGCTTCGGTGTGCCAATCCGACTAAAGGTAAACACCTCTTTTACATCGTGGAACTCTTTACTGATCTCATCCAGCAGCCTTTTTGAGTTTTCTTCCTGTATTTCGGTGGTTTCAGGAATAATAATGGGTTGTTGCCCCATCAATGGATCCGCTCCGTAATTTGTCGGGGAAGCGGGTTCGATCACATGGATCAGTGCCACCGAAGATTCCATATTTTTAGCCAGCGCATAACCATGCTGTAACGCTTTTTTTGAGCATTCACTGTCATCGGTGGCAATGAGTATGCGGTGGTACTTTGTGGGTTTTGTTTCCATAACAAATGGGGTTGACGTCTCTAACTAATGTAAGGATAACAACTATTTGCCGGATTTGGTTTTTTGAGCATTGATAAATCCTTATTTTGTCGCTTAAGTCAATTCCTGTAAGAGCTTATCAAATTCAGCACGGAGTGCTGCCAATTCGGCCTCTACCTTTGCTAATCGGTTAGCCAGTTCGGTGGGCGATGCCGTATCCGCGAAATCGGTATTATCATCGTCAGGAAGCTCATCTCCTCCCAGCAGGTGCATGTACCGAGCTTCTTTTTGTCCCGGTCGTTTGGCCAGCTGTCTGACATAGGGAGGTTCTGCATGCGCCAGGTGGTCCAGTAACGATTGAACTTCCTCCAATGATTCGAATTCATGCATTCTGCCCGAGTTGGTGTTCAACTCCCCGGGAGTCTGGGGACCCCGTAGCAGCAGTAAACAAATAATCGTCACCTCTGCCGGTATCACGGGATATACGACCGCAAAATTGTGTTTATATTTGGTCACCCGGCTTGCACCGCCCGTCACAGTCGATACCAATCCCTTTTTCCGCAGCGTGTCCAGCGTAGTGATCACCGTATTCTCGTCGTAGTTTACCACAGGTTTCCGGGATGTTTTTTGGTTGCATGCCGCAACCAGTGCGTTTAGCGTAAGGGGATAATATTCGGGCGTCGCCCTCGCTTTTTCCATCAGCGCACCTAAAATACGCTGCTCTTCGGCAGATAATATAGGGAGTGGTGGTGGTGTTTCCATGATTTTGGGTTTATGTGTTATTTGTCAGTTGCCAAAAATGATATTTTTATCAGAAATAAGCAAGCTGGTCTTTGTTGTTTGCTATCTTCGCCTCGTGTTGAAAATCGCTTACCATCCGAGCTATTCGCATCCATTGCCTGAAGGGCATCGCTTTCCAATGGAGAAATATGAACTGATTCCGGCTCAGTTGCTTTACGAGGGTACAGCGCAGGCTCACAATTTTTTTGAGCCCGGGAAGGCTGATTCTGAAATTGTTACACTTGCTCACGATGCCGATTATTGTCGCCAATTACTTAATCTGACCCTTCCGTCGGCGATGGTCAGACGCATTGGTTTCCCCCTATCAGCCGCATTGGTTGCCCGTGAACTTCACATTGTTCAGGGCACTCTGGAAGGATCTATGTTCGCGAACCGATATGGAATTGCTTTTAACGTAGCGGGTGGAACACATCATGCAGGAAGCGATTGGGGGGAGGGATTCTGTCTGCTTAACGACCAGGCAATCGCCGCTGCATACTTGGTCAGGCACCAAGGTTACCGACGAGTGTTGATCATTGATTTGGATGTACATCAAGGAAATGGAACCGCGCAGATTTTTGCCAACGATAGCCGTGTATTTACCTTCTCTATGCACAGCGAACACAATTTTCCGTTCCGAAAGGAGCGTTCCGATGTCGATATCGGATTACCTGATGGGACAGGTGACGAGGTATATCTTGCTCGGTTGGACCAACAGTTGCAGGCCATTTTTAGGCATTTACGGCCGGATTTTGTGTTTTATCAAGCCGGAGTGGACGTGCTAGCCACGGACAAGTTGGGGAAACTGGTATTGACTCGCGCGGGCTGCGGCCGACGGGATGAACTGGTGTTTGAATATTGCCAAGCGTATAAAGCACCCGTTCAGGTGAGCATGGGCGGAGGGTATTCTCCTCACATCCGTGATATCGTGGATGCACACTGCCAGACGTTCAGGATCGCTGCGCGCATGTATGATTGAAACGTTAATAACCAAATAATAATCATGTTTTACTATACTGATGCCGTAATCGAGCAACTTGCCATCCACCGGGTGGGCAATAAATTGCAGAATGAATTTTACGTATTAAGTGAAAAGCCGGTAAATTTAGCAGATGGCGTGCTTAGTGAGTTGTTGATGCATTATTTTCTAAGTCCATTTACGAAACTGAACGAAGTTTACCGGTTGTCGCACGCCAGCAATACGCTTTCGTTGAATGAAATTTTTCATTTTTCAAGCGCCTTTTTCGCCGGGGAACTGGGATTTCTGGAGTTAAGTCAGGAAATATCCAAGCACCTGTTTGAGGTGTCCAATCACCCAAACATCAAAGGTGGGGAACTTTATGTCGTCCACTTGAGGGATGTGCAGTTAGAAGGAGAGACGCATGAGGCTATCGGAATATTCAAATCCGAAAATAAGGAGGCGTATCTTAAAATTTCGCCGGCTCAAGGTGCGTTCGACCTAGGTTACGAGCAGGAAGCCATCAACATCAATAAATTGGATAAGGGATGCCTTATCGTCAATACGGAGACAGAAGAGGGTTATAAAGTATTGGTTATAGACCAAACGAACCGACAACAAGAAGCGGTGTACTGGAAGGATGATTTTCTGGGCGTACGGGTTCGCAATGATGCCTTTAACCAGACCGGGAATTTCCTAAAAGTATATAAGAAATTTGTAAACGAAGAGCTGGACGGAGCCTTTGAGCTGGAACGCGCCGATAAAATTGATCTTTTGAATCGCTCGATGGACTATTTCAAGAGTAAGGAAACGTTCAAGCAGGAAGAGTTTGCGGAAGAGGTACTCGGCAATCCGCAAGCGGCGGGGCTTTTCAATACCTATCGACAGCAATTTGAAGAAGAATTTGAGTCTCCTTTTGGCGACCAGTTTGCTATCTCAAGCCAAGCTGTAAAAAAGGCCAACGCGACCTATAAGAGCGTACTGAAACTAGATAAAAATTTCCACATCTACGTGCATGGAAAACGGGAGCTGATTGAAAAGGGTTACGACGAGGAAAAGGGAATGAACTACTACATATTATATTTTACAGAAGAGCACTGAAACGGGAATTTATTTCCAGATTGTTTCCAGATTTTGCCGGTACTTTGGCCATCCTTCAATCAAGGCAATTGACCTGGAAAACTTTATGGGCAGGAATAAAGACAAGGTATTCAGTGAGGTGATTAAAAAGCCTTCGGATTTTAAATTTGGTGCAACCGTAGCCAATGCTTTCGATGACATGGTGGAACGTTCTGTTCCATTTTACTCCGAAATCCAGCGGATGATCATCGAACAAGCGGCCGAATTTGCGGTACCAGGTACCAACGTATATGATTTAGGTTGTTCGACCGGAACGACCCTGCTTAATCTGGACTCCTACGTGGATCAACAAGTCCGTTTTGTGGGGATCGATGATTCGAAGGATATGCTTGAGAAATGTGCTGCTAAACTTCAGGAAGCCAAGCTTTCCAGATCGTATGAGTTACGGAACGTCGATTTACATGATCACTTTGAGATTGAAAACGCATCGGTGGTTATTTTGTGCTTAACGATGCAATTTGTAAGACCGATATACCGCGAGAAGCTTTTAAAAAAAATATATAATGGCCTCACACCAGGAGGTGTTCTCATTATCTCGGAAAAAATATTGGCAGAGGACAGTTTATTCAACCGCAATTTTATTACGTATTACTACGACTACAAGCGACGGAACCATTACAGCGATCTAGAGATTTCTCAAAAGCGGGAAGCCCTTGAGAATGTATTGATTCCTTATAAGCTGAGTGAAAACCTCAAGATGTTAATGGAAGCAGGTTTCAGCCATACGGAAGTATTTTTTAAGTGGTATAATTTTTCGGGATTTACAGCGGTTAAATACTGACGTATGATACGGATTGGCAATTTCTTCTTCAGGTACCGAAATTACCTGTTTATCTTTCTTTACCTCGCCTTATTTATCCCGTCTCCGCCTATTTTCAGCGAGCATACTATCGGCCCGAAATATTATCTATATCCACTGATCATCGGTCTTTGCATTACATTTGCGGGCCAGCTTATCCGTGGCGCTACGATATCGTTGGCCTACATCGTAAGAGGAGGGAAGGATAAAAAGGTATACGCCGAGCAATTGGTTACCCATGGCATTTTCGCCCATTGCCGTAATCCATTGTACGTAGGTAATATTTTGATGTTGGCCGGTGTAGGCATCCTTGTCAATTCACTGCTTTATTTGCTGGTTTTCATTCCGCTGTTTTTGTTTATTTATCAAGCCATTGTTTTGGCGGAGGAGAATTTCCTGCGGCAGAAATTTGGCAATCAATTCGACGCCTATGCACAACGTGTGCATCGTTGGTTGATCAATCCTTCAGGTTTACGAACGACGTTGTCGGAAATGCGTTTTTTTTGGAAAAGATGGTTAATCAAGGAATACAATACCCAGGTGGTGTGGTTATCCGGAATTGCGTTGATCCTCTTCTTTAAATACTCAAATTGGCAATGGAGTTCCGAGGTACGTAATAAGTGGTTTTTGGTAGTGTTACTGGCGTTAGCCATTTATTACGTTACCATCCGATATCTTAAAAAATCCGGAAGGTGGTCTGCTGCGTAGTTCCTGCATCGCCGATGGGCAATAAGGCTAATGGGCAACAAGACTATAAATTCAGCTCCTGGCGTTTTCCTGAGGCACACGCGGCGTAGATGGCATCGATGATTTTTAGATCTCTTACCCCCTCTGCGCCGTCGACGGGTACGGGGGGTGTGTCGCCGTCAAGGATGATTCCGGCCATGGCATCCATCTGTAGGGTTTGATGGGTAACGTGAGGCTGCGTGAGCTCTCCTTTATTGGTTCGTCCTTTTATGGGACCATATCCGGTGGAAGGCTGGAGTTCCGCAAAACCTTTTTCGCCAGTAAGATAGAACCGATCCAGGTAGCTCATGTTATATGTAGATAGACAAGACGCTACCGCACCGCTTGGAAAGCCCATTTGGAACTGGATGGTTTCATCGACCCCTTCCTTAAATTTAACCGAATCGGTTTTTGTTTCTTGTGCGGTTACCCAAACGGGCTCTTCGCCTATCATGTACCGCGCACCATTGACGGCATAAATGCCGATATCCATCAGTGCTCCACCTCCCGCTAATGCCTTATTCAGCCGCCATTGGTTTGGATCGCCGATGCGGAAGCCGCTTTGTCCTTGAAAAAACATGATTTTTCCAAATTCACCGTTTTTTCGCATCCGTATCACTTCAAGCGTTTTTGGTTCAAAATGCATCCGGTAGCCTACTAAGAGCTTCACCCCGGCATTCGCACAAACATCCACCATTTCCTGTCCATCCTTTGCATTGAGCGCCATCGGTTTTTCGCTGATGGCGTGCTTCCCGGCGCGCGCCACACGGATGACCTGATCGTGATGCAATGCGTTCGGGGTGGTTACATACACGACGTCGATTTCCGGGTTGTTTTTAATGTCATCGAAATTCTCGTAGTTATATCGGTTTTTTTCCGGCACATTGTATTTTGTACCCCATTCGGCAAGCTTAGCTGGCGTACCACTGATGAGACCGGTAATTTTTGCACGTTTACAATCTTGCATGGCCTTTGCAACGATGGAGGCATACCCACCGAGCCCCATAAGTGCGACACGTAATACAGGCCCGTCCGGATTATAACTAAGGAATGATGAGTTTTCCCATGCCTTAGCGGGTGATAGGAAGGGGATTGCAATAGCCGAAGCAGCTAGTTTTTGCAAGAAGTCACGACGTGAATCCATTCTAAAACAGTTTGATGGTTTTTTTAATTTAGTAAGCTAACAACAACGAAGGCAAATAGTTTGTCCAACGCAGATATCAAATATACAAAAAGAAATTGTTGGACCTTCAACCAACGCTTATCAGGTATATAGCACCTGACAGTTGTTACAAAAGAAACTTCGTCTGTTGGTTCGGCCCGTATGCATTTTGGTAAAGGGGATTTGGCACCGGGGGCATGTCCTTTTGGTGTGTGCCAACCAGTGCTTCTTTAAGGTAAATTCCTTTTTCCAGCGTAGGAAATCAAATGCGTAGTTTCGGACTTCCCGTACCATTTCTGCCAACTTATCGTTCGGTAAACCACCTAGCGTGGAAAGCGGGTGCGTACGGATCCGAAATAGTACTTCGTTCTTGATGATGTTTCCACTGCCGGCAAACAGGTCTTGGTCCAACAGTGCGTCGCAAGACAGCATATGAGGTTGCTTTTTCAGCTTTTCTAACGCTTTCTTCACATCCCATTCCTCGGCCATAATATCAACGGACCAGTCGTAGATTTCGTCCACAGGCTGGTCAAATAGCTTTATGGAACATGCATAAAAGTTCAATTCATCGTTTGCAAACTGTAAGCTCAATCTAACGGGAGATGGTTTTCGTTCATTAATGCGGTAACTGCCAAACAATAGAAAATGGATCCGAAGGGTGCATGTTTTGAAGCAAATCAGGAAATGCTTGCCCCAGGAACGAAAGCTTAGCACAGTTTGTCCGGACAATGCCTGCTGGTCGATTTTACTGTTACCCGTTACGGCACGGATTTGCTTGCCCTCCAAATGCAAGGACGCTACAGCTTCTTTTAAAATAACAATCGATGGCCCTTCCGGCATACACTAGATAGTAACGGTATTTAATCAGTGTTCATTCTATGATATATATACACGTTAAAGGCATAACTGTTTAGGTAATCGACAATAACTGATCAATATTTTATATGGTCATTCACTTCGTATTTCATACCTGGATAATTCAGGATGCGGCGCATGAGGCCCATTTGACCACAGAGGTAATCTTCCCTGCCGATGCACATACCGACGAAATTGAGCAGGGTCTCCGGAAAAAACGACACGTTCATCTGCAGTGGAAATTCCTCAGCTAACCGCGTATCCGTAACGGCCAGCAGTGCACTATATGCAACCGGCGATATCTTGTGAAAGCTCGCTTTAAGTTCTTTTAGTGTAGGATATGTATAGTTCTCATCCAACGCTTTGGCTTGAAAAAATAACTCATCATACGGATCGGTTTCATTGCTGCCCAATGCACGGGCTAACCCATAGCGCATATTGACGAAGTTGCCTGCCATCCAGACCATGTGATTGGTTCTGCCCTCAATTCTTGTCAGGGCATCTTCTTCCGAAATACCGTCCAGTACATTCAAAAAACTTTGGGTGTGCATTCTGTAAGCGGGAATGATCATTGTTAGTTGGGGTGATAGTGGGGTGCTCATCGCTTTAATTGTTTTGTGACTTAATCGTTTCGTTCATAATTCAAAAATGGTGCACCTTTTGCCCTTTCGGTGATGACAAATGCGACAATTTATGGGGGTGAATAAGACAGAATTCGTAATATTGCGTTATATACACACATATGCCTTGGAATCCCCATACATACAACCAGTTTAAGGACATTCGTTATCAGCCCTTTTTTGATTTAGCTGGTCTGATTTCTCCTGAAAACCTGAAAAGCTGCGTGGATGTTGGCTGCGGAACCGGCGAGCAGACCGCAATATTATCCGGAAAGTTTGAATCCGCAAAATTCTTGGGTATCGATTCCTCGGAAGAGATGCTTCGTGAATCCATACGATTTGAGAAGGCGAACCTGCATTTTAAATTGATCACCATTGAAGAATTTGTGCAGTCCGTATCAAAATGGGATTTGGTTTTTAGTAACGCGGCACTTCAATGGTGTGACAATCACGCAGAACTGTTTCCGAAACTTATGGCTAAATTGAACTCGGGCGGACAATTCGCTGTACAGATGCCTTTCCAGCGAGAAAACATATTGAACAATATTCTACTTGAAACTGTATCCGAAAAGCCATTTATTGATTTACTCGAGGGCTTTATCCAAAATTCGCCAATACTGCGAATAGACGATTATGCCAAACTGCTGTTTGATAACGGATTGAAAGACCTCTCTATTTCGTTAAAAGTTTATCCCATCGTTGCAAGAAGTGAAACGGATTTGTATGATTTCATTTCCGGCTCGGCACTTATCCCGTATATGGAACGGCTCGATGACGAAGGGCAAAAATTATTGGCGGCCGCGTTTATGCGACGAATACAAGCTTATTTCGGTTCTTTTCCTTCGATTTATCCGTTCAAAAGAATTCTGTTATACGGGGTATGTGAGTAGGAAACAGTAATTCCTCGGGAATTTCAGAAATTTAAACATAAGAAGCCTTCCCCAAGACAAGGAAGGCTGCCGTTATATATGTGTAAGCCCCACTAAGCCGGTTGGGGTTAGTGGGCTGCCTGGGCGGTCCGGGAGAGTGCCTTCTTTGCTTTGTTGAATTCCTTCGCTTCTTTTCTAAGAGCTACTTCCAACTGCTTTTGCAATTTCGCAATTTCCTTTGCTTCATACGCGTCGCGCTCGGCGTGGAGTTTTACATAGCGGGCGTTAATCTCAGCGATCGCTTTTTTGCTTTGCTCAACACGGATTCCCTGATCGATGTCTTGCTGATACATGCCCACGAAAATCTTATGCTCACGATCCAGCTCAGCATGGTTTCCACGACTTGTCTTAATCCGTGTTTCCGCGAGATCATATTGATTGTGGAGTACTTCCATATTGTAACGATGGAAGGCGACCGCTTCTTTCAGTACGGTAACTTTACTTTTTTCGGCGGAAGGGTCCGTTGGCGAGGAGGCAAGGCTGTTTCCGAGGGCTGCTACACTAATTAGGGCGCTTAATACGATTGTTTTCATGATGATATCGTTTTTTTTGGTTATTAATATGTTGTTGTTTTCTTTTTGTAATAAGACGTCGGCAGAAAAAAAAAGTTGCAGGCAATCGGGCGGTTTTAGACGAACAACAGATACGGATCGACCAATGGGTAGCCTCTTAGACTAAATGGTCAATTTTATAGACGAATAGGAGGTACCTTTTGTAAATTTGACGCAGCTTCTTGTCAAATTGAAGTCCACGCAGTAATTGAAAACATAAAAAACGAAGGACGCGAATGAACATCCTCCATACCGCCGATTGGCACTTGGGCCAGCTCTTCCACGAATATGACCGTTCGTTTGAACATCAGCAATTTCTTGATTGGCTCGTACAAACGTTGCAACGGGAGGAGGTAGACGTGCTGCTCATCAGTGGTGATGTATTCGATCTATCCAATCCATCCGCTGCTACTGTCCGGCAATTTTATCGATTTCTCAACCTAGCCAGCAAAGCCTGTCCGGGTATTCAGATTGTCATCACCGCAGGTAACCATGATTCCGCGTCGCGGCTTGAGTCGCCGAAGCCGCTACTCGAATCCTCCAATATTCATATTGTAGGGGTTGTGGAAAGAGACGATGAAGGAAACGTTGATTACGAAAAACTGATCATTCCGCTAATTAAAAAGGGGCGCATAGAGGCATGGTGTTTGGCGGTTCCTTTTCTCCGCATGGGCGATTACCCTGCCATTGCTGATTGTGACAATCCATATGCCGAGGGTGTTGCGGCGCTTTATCGTGACATATGTCAAGTCGTTAAACATAAACGTCAACCAGGGCAGGCACTCATCGCCATGGGGCACCTCCATGCGCAAGGAGTAGAAATCTCCGATATGGACAAAGCCGAACGGCTTATTATGGGCGGTATAGAATGTATCGCTGCTTCCGCCTTTCCGGATGAGCTTTCTTACGTGGCACTTGGACACATACACAAGGCGCAACGGCTCGGCGGCAGGGAGCATATCCGGTACGCGGGCAGCCCTTTGCCTATGTCATTCTCAGAGATCAATTACAAGCATCAGGTGATTCTGTTTACCATTGAAGAAGGGCAGGTTATCCACTTTCGGACTATCGAGGTACCCGTTACCGTGCCCCTTCTTAAAATACCGGCGGTACATAGCCGGATGGAGGAAGTGTTGCTCGCCCTGCGGCGATTGCCCCCTGCCGCAGGAAAGGATCGCCGCACTGCACCTTATTTGCAGGTGTCTGTCCTGCTGGATGCACCTGAACCAGGTCTTCGCTACAAGATCGAGCAGGCCCTTGCCGGAAAATATGCTCGCCTGGCGCGCATTGACACACGGTACCCCCAAAAAGATCCGTTAGTGAGTAACCAAATCCAGTCATCTGATCCGCTTCAGACGTTAAAGCCGATAGATGTTCTCAATCAGGTATACGTGTCGCGTTATGCCCAAAAAGTTCCCGCAGCATTGTTGACGCTGTTCAACGAAATTGCCCAGCAGATCGATGAGAAAGTGGAGGGCGAAGCATGAAAATCTTGGCCATCCGTATCCGAAATCTCGCTTCATTGGAGGGCAGCACGGAAATCGATTTTACGCAGGAACCCTTGTGTTCTGCCGGTATTTTCGCCATCACAGGTCCTACGGGGGCAGGCAAGTCCACTATCCTGGATGCACTCTGTCTTGCACTATACGCGAGAACTCCGCGATACGTCCAGGCCCGTGAAGCCGGCGTTGAGATTACCGATGTGCAGGGCAGCACCATCAATCAAAGCGATGTACGCGCCATTTTGAGGGACGGCACGGCAGATGGCTTCGCTGAAGTGGACTTTGTGGGTATTGATGGCCAGCGCTACCGCGCTAACTGGAGTGTACGCCGCGCACGGAACCGGGCTGACGGCAGTTTACAGCAGGCGAATACCACATTAAAAAACCTTTCCACGGGCCACGACATCGGTGGCCGGAAAACCGAGCTATTATCGGAAATCACGCGATTGGTGGGCCTCAACTACGAGCAATTTATCCGCTCCGTGCTCTTGGCGCAGGGTGATTTTACCGCATTCCTAAAAGCTGACAAAGATCAGAAAGCCTCCCTGCTTGAAAAGCTTACGGGCACGCACATTTATTCGGAGTTATCAAAGAAAGTATTCGAGCGTTACCGTGAGGAAGACCAACAGCTTAAAGTCCTTCAACACAGTCAAGAAGGCATTGTTACGTTAACTTCCGAGGAATTGGCCGATCTAAAAGAGCGGGAAATTGCCTTATTTAATAAACTGGAACAACTTGAAGCACACATCAACGTGATCGCGTCAGAAATCAAGTGGCATGAAGACCTAAATACTTATCAATTCCAAGTAGATGAAGCCCAACAAGTCCTACAGGAACAACTTAGCGAAAAAAAGCAATCCGTTGGACGCGAAACCTACTTAAAGCAAGTGGAAGAGGTGCAACCCACCCGTACATGGATGGACGCATTGCAGGAGGTGACCGAGCAACTTGGGCGGAGGATGGAGGCGCTGGAGCAAGCCCAAACGCAGCAGCAATTGTTAGCCTATCAGGCCGCAGAAACTGAGGCGCTCGTCGCGCAGGCCTCTGACCAGCTAGCAATCCGAATGATGGCTCAGGAGGAGGCCAAACCCCTGTTGGATCAAGCGAAAAAACTCGATATTCAACTGCAAGCTAAAGAAACCGAGTTAGCCGCGGCGCAACAACAATTGCAACTCCGTAACGTGAAATGGCAGACCAGTCAGGAACGTCTTTCCCAACAGAAGCAGGAAGCCGAAGCATTGATGCAGCAGGTCAGTAAGTTGCAGGAATGGAAAGAAAAGCGTAGCAATCGCCGGTCGGTTGCAGAAAACAGTCCGCTCATTATTTCCAAGCTCAACGATGCTCGCAAGCAGTTGGAAACCATCGAAAAAGCATCTGTAAATGCGGCCCAACTCGAAACTGAAATCAAGGATAGGGCCATCGAGTTAGCAGAACTTTCCCAACGTTCCGGAAGTCTCGCCGAAGAGGTAAGTATCGCTGCGGGGCGACTGGAAACCCTGCAGAAGGAACTATCGGCGATTCCCTTCGAGCAACTGCGTGAGGAAAGTAAGGTTGTCGGTGCAGCCGCAGAAGACCTCCGCGGCGCGGCCGTCCAATGGCGGCAAGTTTATCAAGTCCTACAAACCGATCGCATTTTAGCAGAAAAAATAGAAGAGACCGAAAGGGAATTGGCCGATAAAGAAGCGCAACAAGCTATTGCAGCGCTGGCATTGCAAGCCGTTATCGAGCAACGAAAGGCCTCAGCAATCATGTTGGAACGAGCTGCGTTGGCCGCATCCGAAAACATCGAGACGCTACGCGCAGGATTGATAGAAGGGCAACCTTGCCCGGTATGCGGAAGCAGAATACATCCGTATACCCATGAAAATCCACAGCTCAATCACGTACTGGATGAGCTGAGAAAAGCCCATGCTGAGCTTGAAGCGACCTATCATGTACACCTTACCGATCATAGCCAGTTGGCGCAGTCGATTACGTTATTGCGGGAGTCTCTCAAGACGCTGGAAAACGACAAGCGGCGAACTCAGGATGATCTCCAGTCTGTTAAGGCTGCGTGGGAGGCCTTGGCCGTCGCCTCAACCTGCGCGGACATCGCAGAAGAAGAACGGGAAGGCTGGCTGGCCGAACAACTTAGCCAGACGAAAACCAGGCAAGAACTTCTCGCCCGCCGACTTGAGGACTATCAGACTTTGTTGTTTGAGCGTGACGGAGTCCAGCAGACGTGGCAAAATCTGCAAATCCACTATGCCAATACCGCTAATGCCGTCAAAGATGTAGAGCAAACTATTCAGGTACGCAACGAACGCCTTATGCACGCCCAATTGGAAGTGGCCGCCGGTACCGCCAATCTGGAAGATACGTTAGCTTCGCTTCAACCCAATTTTCCTGACGATCTTTGGGTTTCCAATTGGAAAAGCCAGCCTGACGCTTTTCTGGAGAGCATTCAGATGTTCGCAGATGAATGGAAGCAAACAACCGAAGGGCTCGAACGCGACCGTAACGCACTCCAGGTGCTGCGGGCCACTCTTGCCGGCCTGGAAGTAGAAGAACAGACGACTGCCGCCGATGTCGTTCAAGCCGAACAGGATTTCACTGATAAACGGAAGGCATATGCTACGCTCATAGAAAACCGCCGATCTATTTTTAATGGCGAAGCGGTTGAAACGCTCGAAACCCGGTTGAAGCAGCATATCGTTGAGGCCCAAACCCAATTGAATACCCAAAAACAACGGCAGTTGCTGCTACAAACCGAGAAGGCCCAAATGGATGCAACCGTCAGCGAAACGGAGCGGGAAATCGGTCGACTGGAAAAGCGTTTCGGCGACCTGTCCGGAACAATAGAACAATGGTTAGAGAGTTACAAAACCAGGCATCAGCACATAATCAGTCGTGCCGCGCTAGAAGTACTGCTTTCGCATTCCACGGAGTGGATCGCCGAAGAGCGGGAAGCGCTTTCAGCTTTGGAACGAGCCGTTACCCGAGCCACCTCGGTATTCGAGGAGCGCCAGCGCCAATTCGTTCAACACGAAAAGGGACGATTTTCGGACCAAACCTTGGAGGCCTTGAAGTTACAACTGGAACAACAGCTGGTCGCTAAAACTGAATCGCTTCGGGAACATAATGAAATCGGCTTCCGGTTAAAGCAGGATGAGGCTAATAAACGGCGATTGGGCGATCTGCTTGCCACCATACGTGCCAAGGCGACCGGCGTGGAAAACTGGGCGAAGCTGAATGAAGTAATCGGTTCGGCCGATGGCAAAAAATTTCGGCAGGTAGCACAAGAGTATACACTGGACGTGTTGCTGAGTTATGCCAACGTACATCTGGAAGTGCTGTCCACACGATACCGCTTGCAGCGGATACCCAATACGTTGGGTTTACAAGTATTGGATCAGGACATGGGCGACGAAGTTCGTACGGTATACTCCCTTTCTGGCGGCGAGTCCTTCCTGGTTTCACTGGCGTTGGCGCTCGGGCTCGCGTCTTTATCCGCAAACCGGATGAGTGTTGAGTCGTTGTTTATTGACGAGGGCTTCGGCTCGTTAGATCCGAATACGCTGAACATCGCCATGGATGCGTTGGAACGCCTGCATAATCAAGGGCGTAAGGTAGGCGTAATATCCCACGTACAGGAAATGACCGAACGGATTCCGGTACAAATTAAAGTGAGCAAGGAGCAGAGCGGGAGAAGTCGCGTAGAAGTTATTTGTTAATTTGCTATCTTTACATTTATTAAAATTTTCTCATGATCGAGCCATTTGACATCGAAATCTTTGATTGTACCTATTCCGTTTTTCCGGAAGAAGAAGGAGTATATACCATCTATAAAGAAGGAGTGGAATATTTGCAAATACAGAAAGACACAGAAAGCCAATGGCTCAAGCTTGACCCGGAGTCCGGTATCCCACTTTTTGGTTTGGATGAGGAGGTAAACGCCATCGGGCAGGCGATCGCTTCCCGCGAAAAAAGTGGCTGAAAACCTCGATGTTCATGATCCTGCTATAAAACCCCAAAATTCTCCGTATTTTTGCATGCAATTAAGGTGCGAGGGAAAATAGCATGCCAGTAAAGATACCCGATAATCTCCCAGCGATATCGCTGCTCAAAAATGAAAATATATTCGTGATGAATGACCTGCGCGCCAATACGCAGGATATTCGTCCCATGCGAGTCATCATATTGAATCTGATGCCGTTGAAAATCTCAACGGAAACCGACTTTATCAGGTTGCTGTCTAATAATCCATTACAGGTTGAGATTGAATTTCTTCGTTTGGATACCCACACGCCGAAGAATACGCCGGAGGAACATCTTGAGTTGTTCTATAAGGGTTTCAAGGAAGTTACAGAAAACTACTACGACGGGATGATCATCACCGGGGCGCCGGTAGAAATGCTTGAATTCGAAGATGTGACTTACTGGGATGAAATCAAAACGATTTTTGATTGGGCAAGAAAACACGTCACCTCCACACTGTATATCTGTTGGGCTTCGCAGGCAGCTTTATACCACTTTTATGGAGTCAAAAAAATCCCCTTGGAAAAAAAGCTATTCGGCGTTTTCAAACATACTGCATCCGATAAGAGGCATCCCTTATTCCGGGGTTTTGACGACGAATTTTACATTCCGCATAGCCGGCATACCACGCTGTCAGAAGCGGATTTAACGGATTTGTCTGAGGTTGCCATCTTAGCTGAATCTGAAGATGCGGGAGTAGCCATTATGGCTTCGAGGGGAGGCCGGGAATTTTATCTGACCGGGCATTCGGAGTACGCTCCGCGAACCCTTCACGAGGAATATACACGGGATCTGGAGAAAGGTGCTCCCATTGAAATGCCGCAGAATTATTATGCCGGAGGCGATTGGAAAAACCCGCCGGTGGTCCGTTGGGCCAGCCATGCCAATCTGTTGTTCAACAACTGGCTGAATTATTTTGTCTATCAGGAAACTCCATTTGACCTGACGGAAATAGCACATTTAGACGAAATAAAACACAACGGCTAGTAGCAGAATATTACCCTGGCTGTGCCTGTTATCTCCGCGACGGCATCCTCCCAGCGTGGTCTTTTTAACAAAGTATATTTGGACGTTTGAACAAAGCATCCAAAAGCCTTCCTGCCTACATTTGTTCGAGACAAATCAGTAAAACTTTTTTGAAATGGAACAAAACAATTATCAGGGAGTATTGCAGAAACCGATCGGTTCCGGATTTAGTGCCACCTCAACGGCCGATGACGTGAGCAAAGGCATTGATCTTACCGGAAAAGTCGCTATCGTAACGGGCGGTAATACTGGCATCGGTTTGGAAACCACCAAAGTACTGGCATTGGCAGGCGCAACCGTAGTCGTTCCCGCACGTGATATTGAAAAAGCAAGGCGGAATCTGGATGAAATCGACCGTGTAGAAATCGAGACGATGGATTTAATGAATCCCGAATCCATCCATGTTTTTGCGGAGAAATTTCTATCGTCCGGCAGGCCCCTTCATTTGCTTATCAACAATGCGGGCATTATGTGGGTTCCGTTGCGAAGGGACATACGGGGCATCGAATCGCAGTTAGCCACCAACTATTTGGCGTCGTTTCAACTTACGGCGGAACTTTGGCCCGCTCTCAGAAAAGCCGATGGTGCACGGGTAGTCAACGTATCCTCTCAAGGACATCAATTCGCATCCTTCGATTTTAACGATCCCAATTTTCTAAACCGGAAATACGAAACATTGCAAGCTTATGGACAATCAAAAACAGCCATCAATTTGTTTGCCTTGGAATTGGATAACCGGGCTAAAGCATTTGGTGTGAAGGCTTACTCGTTGCATCCGGGTTCCATTGGCGGAACCGAATTAGGCAGAGAAGCTTCGTTGGAACTATTCCAGCAAATGGGGTTCAGTGACGCCAAAGGTAATCTCTTGCCGGAAGTAGCAGCCTCATTGAAAACAATCCCACAGGGGGCTGCCACGACGGTCTGGTGTGCCACCAGTCCAATGCTAGATGCAATTGGCGGCGTATATTGCGAGGATGCTGACATCGCCGAACTCGCACCGGGCACCTCACCATCAAATGGCGTAAGACCGTATTCCCTGGATGAAGTCAGCGCCAAAAAGTTGCGGACGCTGAGTGAAGAAATGATCGGTATTGCATTCGAGATTGCGTAAAATTGTGGTGGAAACCAAAATGGAATATCAAGCAAAATATATTACGGACGACATCAAGCTTTCGTGTTACGAGGATAAGTTTTTCAAATCCGATATCCTATTCGATCACCATATGCTGATTTGGTTCATTTCCGGTGAAACCAAAATTATACAGGCCGATGCGACCTACCATTTTAAGAAAGGTGATATTTTTCTGATTCCGAGGAACCAGCTGGCGACGGTTATTAATTACCCCAAGGACGGCCAGCCACACAAAACGGTTGTTATGCACCTCACCACAGCAAGGCTCCGGGATTTTTATGCCAACCTGAATGTCAGGCCGAAAGCCCTGAAATCGAAGAAAATATACGGTTTCAATCATCATCCCTTATTGGAAAGCTGTCTGGCATCATTGGAAAGCTGTCTGGCATCCCTGATTCCGTATTTTGGGATAGCGGACCTTCCTCAGGATCTCGCATCGTTGAAAATCACGGAAGCTATCCACATTCTCCGAACGATAGATCATGGGATTGACGACGTGTTGGCCAACTTTGAAGAACCCGGGAAAATTGATTTGGTGGGCTACATGGAAAAGAACTTTATGTTCAATTTACCCCTGGAAAAATTCGGATATTTGACAGGCCGGAGTTTAACCACGTTTAAGCGCGATTTTAGTAAGGCCTTTCATAAAACGCCGCGGCGTTGGCTTACGCAAAAGCGATTGGAACTTGCACATTATCAACTGGCAGAAAAGAAAAAGAAACCCCTAGAGGTTTGCTATGAAGTCGGCTTTGAAAATCTGTCACATTTTTCGTACGCGTTTAAAAAGCAATTTGGCTACGCTCCGACGACGTTACTAAGTCGATCGAGTGAACACCGCGATTAAACCCGCTAACCGACGCAGGTGCGTTTTTGCTGAGGTTCTTACCATCCAGTTTGCAAACCTCGAAATGATGCGCTATCTTGTGCGCATAACTTAAGAACGATGAAGTTTCTGATTGTCCTGCTTATTCCCGGCTTTTTGTATGCCCAAGACGAATTGGTCACTTATCGAAAGCACAACGGAGAAATTGCTTCACATCGTGATAGCGCAGCCTACATCCGGATCATCAAAGCACCTCACTCCGGTTCGGAACTACCGCAATTGTCTGAGTATTACCTTGACAAACAACTCAAAAAGACGGGGAATATCCTGGATGCAAAACGTCACCCACAGTTTCACGGGGCGGTCACCGAATATTATGAAAACGGCCAAGAAAGCGCACAGGAAATTTTCGACAAAGGGCGACGTGTCGGCAAAGCAAGCTACTATTACCAAAATGGGCAATTAAAGAAAGAAGTGATTTACAGTCGACAACCCGACCTGAATGCGTTCGCTCATCCAGTGCCCGACACATTGGTGAATTATTACGATTCCCTGGGAACCGCATGGGTGTCAGCTGGGAATGGGTATGTCAAAGAGATCGAGGGCGAAGATCACGAAGAAGGCCATTATCGGGATGGCTTGCGTGATGGCGAGTGGACAGGAACCTTCCATGAGCGCCGCTATTCTTTCACCGAAAACTATCAAAACGGTGTAGTGGTTTCAGGTGTCAGTGAGGACGGAGAGGGGAATTCTTTTACGTACGCGGAGATTGGTACGCCTCCGGTTTATGAAGGTGGAATGATGAAGTTGATGCAATTTATCGGCCAACATTACCGGTATCCCCCGGCCGCGATCAGGGCTGGCGTACAGGGCACGGTTCAATTGCAATTTGTAGTGGATCGCGACGGAACAGTAACCGATATCCAAATAACCCGGGATTTGGGCCATGGTACTGGGGAAGAAGCCGTAAACGTATTGAAAAAGGCGCCAAAATGGACGCCGGGTTACCAGCGCGGAGTACCCGTACGGGTTTCTTACGCATTGCCAATACGCTTAAATTTATAGCCGTAGGCTTGCTGATTTCCATCCGTTTCGGAAGCTTATTTCGACGGCGTTGCGAGAAACTTAAACACCATTCCCAGCATAAAATACTGGCGTAAGGTCAGCCGTTCCTGATAGTAATTGGTGTTACCGTAGCCACCCATCCAGATATCTTGGTTTTGATTAAGAATATCAAACGCCGTAAACTTTAGCTCTCCTTTCCGCTGCATAATCGGATAGTAGAGTGAAGCATTCACTATGTGCAGATTGGCGCGTTCGTTACGGAGACTTTGGGGTTGATTTTTGAGGGTGTATGCGGTTTCTAATCGGAATTTACGAATGTCATCTAACCGGAATACGGCACCGATGTTATGGGAAACGTTCGTAATGTCCCTGAAATTGACGCTCTGTTTTGCATTCGAAACCGTATTCATTTGAATGCCGTACGTCGGGATTACGGTCACCTTATTTTTATAAGTTACGTTCAAGGTGTTCGTTAAATTGCCGTACATGCTTTGCGCTTTGTTTTCCTCACCATTTACCGTATTGAATGTTAAATTTGACGATCCGTAGCCGGCAACAACTACGCTGATATTCCAGGATTTGGATTGGGAGAAGCGCTTCATCAAGTGTATATTCGCATATAGGCGGTCGATGCCAGGCGCTTGGTAACGTTCATACGTCGATTCGGAGCTGGCTACATTGTACGATGTTTTCGAACCGATGCTATTATCATACACGGCGTAGCCAATGGAAGCATTCATAGTTAATTTAATGCTGTTGAATGAGTTGAAATAATGCAACCTGTAATTGTTCTCCACCTGGTTGTTGAAGTAGGGGCTTGCAATCGTCACGGAAGTAGAATATAAATTGGAATTTATAGCTACCAGTTGGTAGAACGAAGGTAGCCGTACAGCCTTCGAATACGACAAGGTTATTCGTTGATAATTCAACGATACATTGGGTAGCCAATAGGTTAGGTTGTCGTTCAGATCAGACGTTTTTCCGTAATAATGATAAGCACGGTGTAAATCCAACCATTCAATACCAAGGGAAATTTTTAACTTCTTTTTAAATAGCGTAGCATTTGCTTTGGTCCCCAGATAGAGGAAACCAAAACGCCCCTGTTTATTATTTGCTATGTCATTCCGGCTCGTATAATGGTCTGCATTTATTTTACTGTCGATGTCTTCGAGGTCGCGGTTCAACTCCCAATTATAGCGGGCATACCAATCCCAGTTAAGCTCTTTTCGAAGCGGCATCTGTAAATTAACGGTATTCCCGATACGCATTTCGTTGGTGTTTCCGAAAGTCAGCACCCCCTGGTTAACGGTACTGTCGTTAAATAGGTAATAGTGGTTGAAAGAACTTGCCTCGTTTGTATTCCGCGAAACCCGGTTTTCCAGCGAGTGGCTGAGCGATAAGAGCATCTTTGAACGGGTAAATTTCTTTTCCGCATAAAAATTATATTGGTAACGCCTGTTCAACCTCGCCGAACGGTTTTGGTTTTCTACGACATGTAACTGTAGGAATTGTTCTCAGCGCGGTCCATGCCGCCGTATTGCGAGAGTTCACTGTAGTCAAAGCCCTGTCGGCTGAGGTTGTTGGCATATCCGATAAAACTGATTTGCAAGGTGTCGCGGAATGTGTTGACCAAGGCTCCCGATTCATACCGGTCGCGCGTGCCTCCACTGCCGTAGAATTTTCCAAAATCCGCCTTCACGAATTCCTTTTTCGTTTTCAAATTAATGACGATAGGAAGTTCCGAATCGTCCAGAATCTCCCGCTTAGAGTCTCCTTTGTCTTTAATTACCTGTACTAAGTCGATTAACGATGCATCCAGGTTGCGGGTTGCCAATGTGAGGTCCTGTGCGAAGAAATCTTTGTTGTTGACGCGTACGGCCGAAACCTGCCGGCCTTGGTAGTAGATGGTTCCGTCCACGTTTACCTGCAGACCCGGCAGCAATTGCAAGAGTTCCTCCACGTTGGCATTCGGACGTGTTTTAAAATAGTCCACTTTATACTCCAGCGTATCGCCATTCAGCCGGACGGGGGCAACCTGTGTAATGACTACTTCATCCAGGTTGTTTCCCGACATGAGGAGGGTATCCAAGGTAAGTTCCTCCTTCGGTATTAACCGAATTTCACGCCGGAAAGGCGAGCTATTGATATGCGTGATATAAAGTGCCAAATCCCGCTGTGCCGGTATTCTAATCAGCTTGAACTTCCCTGTCTCATCGGTTAGCGAATAACTCAGGACGGTCGAATCCGTAGCGGAAACGATGGATACAGTAGCTTTGATCAACGGTTGCTTCTCGGCGTCGGTCACGATACCGGTTACCGTACCGTAATTTTGTGCGAAAGCGAGCTGACAGCATAGGAAAAAGCTGACCGAAATTAAAATGCGTATCATTTATACGTCTTCATGTAGGTTTACGCACCTAATATAGAATAAACTTTCCAAAGTGCGCTCATTTACCTGGAATTAACCTACTGATTGTTCTCCAAAGGACAAGTTTAGAATGGATAAGGCCCGCTTGAACTCGGAATGGAGCGGCGCTGCTATGGCGACATCTTGCCCCGTTATGGGATGCGTGAAGTGTAAGCTGCTTGCGTGGAGCAACATCGTATCCATGTTAAATGTCTGTTTCCAGAGTTTGTTCTGTTTATTGCAGCCATGAGGCCGATCTCCGATTATCGGGTGTAAGATATGCGCGAAATGCCGCCGCAATTGATGCATCCGACCGGTTTCCGGTTTTGCCTTCACGAGCGAGTAGCGTGAGGTTTCGTGTTTGCCGGAGGGCAGTGCGATTTCAGCCGTTGCCAGGGTCCAAAACCGGGTGAAGGCGTCTTGCAAGCCACCATTTTCCTTTTTTAAGGGATAATCAATCTCACCATCTTGAGGCGCAAATCCCCGTAGTACCGCTAAATATGCCTTGTCGGTTCGCCGGGCAGCGAATAATTGTTGCATTTCACTGTCGGTAACTTTATCGAGTGAAAACAGGAGTATGCCACTGGTTTTTCGGTCCAATCTGTGGGCTGGGTAGACCCGTTTTCCGATTTGGTCACGCAGCAGTTGGAGTGCAAACAACGACGTATCGCTTGCGATCGGCGACCGGTGCACCAACAGTCCTGCAGGTTTATTAACCGCGATCAGGTGCTCGTCTTGATAAAGGACGTCGAGTATCATGCTTTTGGCGACAAATATAGTATGCTGATTTTTTCCAACCACGCAAACAGGTCGTCAAAAACCAGTTGCCGATTGTCCTCGTTGAGTATTTCATGACGCATTCCGGGATACAACTTCAAATCGACCCGGCTAAACCCACGGTTTCTTAATTTCCTTACCGCTTTTTCGACGCCTTTCCCAAATTCACCGATAGGGTCATCGGCACCGCTGATAAACAGCATTGGCATGCTTTTGGGGATACGATCTGCCCAGGTCGACCGGGTTGCTTCAACATTGAGGGATATGAGACCGAAGAACGCGTTGTTGCTGAAATCCACGCCGCAGAGTTCATCCGCTAAAAAGGCCTTTCTATTCGCCAATCCTTCACTTAGCCAATTCGTGCCGTTATCAGGCGTTTCATGCCTGAATTTTCGATTGTTAATTTTCGAAAAAAGCGCATTGAGCCATCGGCTCCGTTTTTTTGGGGCGATAAGATTCATCATATACAAAATCGGCCGGAACAGGGCAGCCAAGGGATTCTGTCCGCCGGTACCCATCAGGATGACGCCATCAAATCGGTGTGCGGCTTTCTTCAGCAGCACCCGGGCAACGAATGAGCCCATGGAATGTCCCATCAAAACCAGCGGCACATCCGGGAAGTGTTGTGTAAGGAAAGACGCCATACATTCTGCCTCCTCAACCAAACGGTCGCCGGGTTGATTCCGGCGGAAGAATCCTAGCTGGTCGTTGGTTTTTGCGGTGCGGCCATGTCCAATGTGATCGTACGTAAGCACGGCATAGCCTTTCGCTTTTACATAATTTGCGAAATACTCGTATCTTCCGCTATGTTCTTGCATACCGTGCAGCAATAGGATAGCCGCCTTAATTGGCGCCCCAGCCGGTTCGTATATCGTATAATGGATGTAGTCGGGCACTATGTGTTCCCTCATAGTCAAGCACGTAATGAATTAAACAAAGCCAGTTGCTTCTTCGATGCCAGCGTTTCCCAACCCTGCTGCAGGATTTCACGGATGAGCTTGCTGTCGCGACAGTCTGTCCACATACATATATACGGATATTTCCTGAAATGTTCAGGCAGGAGGAAATATTCGGGATATGCCTCCAGCAGTTTGACCCGCAGATCGAAATTTGTCCTTATGGGGATAAATACGCTTTCTTCGTGCAACCGGCATAACAGCTTACCGCGCACTTTGATGGCCGGGGTACCGTGATGGGAAAGCCCATCTTCCGCGCCCGGGAATTCCAAAGCAATCTGTCTGACGTGTTCAAAGTCGGCGCGATCAAAATTAGCAAGAATCGAACTTTTCATCGTTTATCCGTAGTAATGGGGTAAAGCATCCTAAATGCATTATATACCGATTGATGGATCAGGGTTGAATGGGATTCCTGCGGTAGATAGTCAAAACAGGTGATGGTCTCCGTTCCTCCGAAGCGTTTGAGTATTTTGTGCAGTTCCGCGGCATATCGATACATTTCTTCATCTTCATCCCGATTGCATGCGCCGACGTAGACCGAGACCTGTTCCTTATTTGTCGAGCTGAGGAGCATCGGGGCATCGCGAAGCAATTTTCCGTTGTCCCACCACAGACTCGGACTCATGATGATGTAGGTATCAAACAGCTCCCTGTGCTTGAGGAGAATTTCGGATGCCAATAGACCGCTCAGTGATTCGCCGATGACCGTTTGGTGCTCGACGGTACGATAGACACTATCGATAAATGGCTGCAATTCATTTTCCAGGAAAGCGATATAAGCAGCCGATCCCCCATGGTTTGGAAAGGTTTTCTTATCGAATCCCAGGCTATCAAGGAAACTCAGGTCATCCACGGCAAAGGTACAGTCCCGCCGTCGTTCGGTATTTTCGATCCCCACGACAATCGATTTGGGAAAGCGGTTGATCCACGGCTGTGTGCTGTATTGGACGATTCCGGAAATATGAAGAAAATCCTCCTGCATTCCCCCGTCGATGACATAAATCACCGGATACCTAGCTGTGTCATTTTCCAGGTAACCGCCTGGTAAGTATACGTTTAACGTGCGTTGCTCTTCCAGGATGTGTGAATGGATCTTATGGCTTTGGCCAATTACCAGCGGCTGCTGGGAGAAACCAATCAGCGGTATCCCCATAAGCAATAGGTTGGAAATCACAGTAAGTTTCATGACATGTCCTTGTTTAGCTTAGAATCTCGTTTTCGTTTGTGGTAGCGCATCATTTTATCCGTTGTTCCACAATACTTTGGATTGCACCACCGGCGCCCGCCGTTTTTGGTCTCATCAAGGAAAACCCATCCGCACCTGGGGCATTCCTTAATCCGGGTGAGGTCGTGTTGGGTGAGCAGGTCGGCCAATGAACGCACCGCCTTCCAAACCGGTCCCAGTAAATCGTCGGGGGTATCCGGTTGATCCATGAAAAAGGCCCCGTTGGCATACTGCAAGCGTTGCCTGGATGAGGCATCGACGAGCAGGCGGTTAACGGTTGGCAGCAGGTTTGCTTTTTCTTCCTCATCCTGTCGGGCAACCGCCGATATAAATCCGTGTAGTACGTTCCGGATTTCCTTAATCTCCCGCAGTGCCTGGGCCGCTTCCTCAGGTCGGTCAACGCTCCACAGGCCCAACCCATCCAGCCGTTCCGGACGGGAAAGTTTCAGCTTTCTGCACCAAGCGACGAAGTCAGCATAGCGTTTGAAATAATCGTCCGGCCTTTCTTCCTTCCAGGAATGGACCGTATTGACGAAATTACAGCAAAGCACCGTGCTGTCGATGGTCAGTGTTTCTATTGTTCTCACTTTTGCCATAGGCATAAGACATTTACTTCACCCTTTTAGGATACCCGTCGCCAACTACATCATCACATGTACCGGATCCAGCGGCTGTTTCTATTCTGGTATTTATAGCGGCAGAACCAACGGCAAACTGGATATATAGCACATACAATGCCCGCCCAAACCAGGTAAACGCCTCCCAACGATAGACCGCTTGGGGCCTCCGGACGTCCAAACCGGAAACCGAACACGAAGTCGTTGCTGTGGAATCCCTGGATGAACAGCACGGCAAACAACGTCAGGTGCACGACATACCAATGCAGCAAATAATAAAATAACGGAACCCTTCCGTACACGATAAGCAGTCGCGGGATACGGCCTTTAAGATGCTCTGCCAAGCCAAGCAGCAAAAACATCGTGCCAAGCATTAACAGACTAAAAAGTAAGGAAGGCGGATACTTGGTCACATTTAAAAAGGACATTACGGCCAACCACGTGTTTTTCTGTGTACTCCATGGCGATGGATCGCCATAGAAATTGGTGGCGCGCAGTATGGCAAAAATAAGCAGGCAAGCTATTCCCAGCCTCAATACTAATTTTTCTCTATTTTCAGATTTAACGAGGTAATTCCCAAATCCGTAACCGAGCAGCATAATGCCCAACCAGGGTAGGGGTGGATACCCAATTACCAACGTCGTTTCCTGCCCCAAAGGGATGGCATTGACCGCAAATAGCGGAATGCTTGGCGGCAGGAGGTTATGGAGGCAAACCATCGTGAGCCCGCCTAATCCCAGGACGGTGCTCGGGAGACGGATAGCCGCTCCGAGCACGATGAATCCGAGCCCAATTGCCGCGATGACTTGAAACAACCATACACGGAATTGAATGTCAAACCATATTCCGAAATTCACAATGGTGAATTCAAGCAGTATTAGCCAGAGCCCCCGGGAAATAAGAAACCGGCTGCTTGTTTTGTTGTCTTTGGTTTTCAAAATCGATAGGTAAGCGGACGTTCCGGCAAGAAACACGAAGGTCGGCGCACACAGATGCGTAATCCATCTGGTAAAAAATAGTGCGGGGGTGGTTGTCGCTAAATTTGTCGGATCCTGTGTTAATGAATCCACATGCATGAGATCACGGACGTGGTCAAGTGCCATGATGACCATTACGAAGCCTCTTACTATGTCTATGGAGGCGATACGGGAAAAATCTGAATTTGAGGCATTCATTGGCCGTTAGTTTGTTTGTCAGCCAAATATATATATTTTTACCATCAAAATTGATTTAAGTGGTAAATAGTAAAAAAATAAATAAAAATGCCAAAAAGATATGGGAGCAATGATCAACACATTGATTGACCGACAAAAAGCAGTAATAGAGGCCTGTGATTATTGGGTCGGCGAGAGTTTCCGGGATAAAATTGATAAGCTTTCCGAGGAAGAAGCTTTTACCCGTCCCATTCCGGGGGTGCACACGGTAGCCGAACTTATTTCACACCTGCTCGAATGGAGGAAAGACAACATTCGGAAGCTTAAAGGATTGGCGCCAAAGCTGTTAAGTATCGACGCCGCGGAAAACTGGATTCCTAACGACGAGCTCAAAAAACGGGGTTGGGAAACGCTAAAACAGGATTTTGTGCGGGTGTCGAAGAGCTATGTTCATTGGTCGTACGCATGGACGACGATTTCCTGAGCCAGTGTCCAAAAGGTGAGACGTATACCTATTTTTCAATTTTGGATGGGTTGATCAACCACGACATTTATCATCTGGGACAAATTGGCATTACCGTGAAACAAATCAGCTTGCGGTAGCTAAAAGGATCGTAGGGGAGATCACCGGGGTTTGGCTGTCTTTCTCCGCGTAGTCTTCAGCGGTTCCCTGATCTTGATATAGACGTGTTTGATCCTTGTTTTTTCCGTAGACTTCTCTTCCACCTCGAAGTATTTATCCAAGGATTTGAATAATGGCGTGAGTTTCAGGAATCCATAGACCCTCGGGTCAAAGTCAGGCTTCCGCTTGCTGATCAGCCCGCCTATTGCAGACAACGGCGCCCATCCGCCTTCATCGGCAACGTCGTTGACGGTTGCCCTTAACAGATCGATCGTCTCAGGGTCAATGGGCTCATGCGGTTTTATATCGCGAATTGCCCGTTTCTGGATGGGGTCTACGGGGGTGCTGGTTCCATCGGGTATTTTTTCTGCGGCTGGACGTAGCGTAGCGGTTTCTTTGCCTAAGATTTCAATGTAGATGAATTTATCGCAGGCAGCGATGAACGGTTTAGGTGTCTTTTTTTCTCCGACGCCAATCACCATTTTTCCTGATTCGCGAAGTCGGATAGCTAACCGGGTAAAGTCACTATCGCTCGATACAATGGTAAATCCGTCCACTTGCTGACTATGCAAGATATCCATGGCATCGATAATGAGCGCTGAGTCTGACGAATTTTTGCCGCTGGTGTAACTATACTGCTGTATGGGGGTGATGGCGTGTGTGAGCAGCGGTTCTTTCCAGCCCGTCACGTGTGACTTGGTCCAATCCGCATAGATTCGTTTGACGGAAGGAATCCCATACCGTTTCACTTCATCCAAAATACTCTCAATTGCCGAACTCGACACGTTGTCGGCGTCGATGAGTACTGCAATTTTTAGGTCTCCAGTTTGAGCCATATAAAAAATGAATTACTCTTTTCGTTTCTTTTCTGCCTGTTTTAATTTTTTATCTGCCCTTTTTTCCTTTAGGTTCTTCTGAGCGGTTTTCTTGCCGCTGTCCTTTTTTGCCCCTTTATCCTTAGCCATGGCCTTCGTGTTTAATTTCGGTAAGGTAGTATTTTTAATCTGTAATTCCTAAAAATTTTCGTTCAAAGAAAAAAGCTGATATTCAAATAATTATTTGTACCTTGCAAGGCAATTAATTATTTTATTCATTTTTTATTCAAATGCCATGCAAGAAGGCAAAGTTAAATTTTTCAATGAAACCAAAGGTTTCGGTTTCATCACCCCTAACGACGGCGGACGCGAAGTTTTCGTTCATTCTTCGGGGTTGAAAGACCGTATCCGTGAGAACGACGAGGTTTCATTTGAGGTCGCTCAGGGTCAAAAAGGACCCAACGCAGTAAATGTCAAATTGATTTAAGTCCATTTTTCAGATATTGTATCGACCATCCGGTGATTATCACTGGATGGTTTTTTTTTCTAGTTTAAACTAGCTTATCTTCATAAACTAGCTTATCTTTATACCAAAGCGAAAACATGACTTCTGAATCAATCAAGCGGCTACGGCACCTATGCGATACCATTCCTGAATCGCTACGCAGCATCAGCGAGGCGGCATATAAAGTTAAATATGCATTTTAATCGATTGGTTATATGAAAAGCGAAATACAAGGGATTGAAATACAAGTAGTGAAGTCGGACGATCTTGAAACATTGAACCAACTGATATCTGTGTTCGAAGAAGTCTTCGAAATGGAAAACTTCAAACGGCCATCCACCGGTCATTTAATGACACTTTTGCGCAAGGAAACGTTTTTTGCTGTTGTTGCCAAAGCGGGGAATCAGGTTGTCGGCGGGCTTACCGTGTATATTCTGGATCAATACTATTCAGAAAGGCCTTTGGCGTACATTTACGATCTTGCGGTATTGACCGCTTATCAACGGAAAGGGATCGGCAGAAATTTGATCGAATTCACCACGGAATACGGTAAACAACGTGGTTTCGAAGAGGTATTCGTGCAGGCCGACAAAGTAGACGAATATGCAGTTCAGTTCTATCGCTCTACGCGAGCGACGGAAGAAGAACAGGTCATCCATTTCTATTACACCCTATGAGTTATGTGCAGAGGGGACTTCTCCCGAATGGCTTTCGTAACATAGCAACATCATGAGTAAACGATATCGTAAGGGGATTATTGGATTGATTCTAATCGCATTTATTGCGTTTCTGGTTCAAGATATTTTACGTAGTCGCGGCCCGGCGAATTTAAAAGGTGGGTTTGAAGAAATTGCGTTTGTGCGTAACGAGCAAAATAAGGGTGGCATTGTGCGAATATACGCTTTCCGGGTGACAGATACCCTTGGTGCAGATTATTTGGGATGCGGTGAGTTGCTTCCCCATAACGACTACGGTAGCGTGACGACCGTTTATTTCTTTGAGTCCGGTACCTTAGCCCCTTCGTTACTTCAGCTTGAACCTCCCCATTTCGATACCTCGAAATTCCGCCCTATAGCGGTATATACCAAAGGCAAAGACGGAGTTGGCAGGGTGAAGAAAAGCGGTGACCGCCGATAATTCAGATTCGATCGCTTGGAGCGCCTCGTGGTGGAAAATTCCCACTCCATCAGCCGCTAGCGCTGTTGGTAGATCAATTGATTTTTAGGCAGGTGCCGATGCTACATTCGTAGCATGAAATACAAAATCACAATCCGGGCAATTAATATTGCACTTGCCATCTTTTTATTGATTGCTTGCAGAAAAGAACAACCCAACGAACCCGACGCTCAACAACCCGGGGCGTCCGTGGTGTACGAACGTGGAGATGCGGTAGGCCCGTGGTCAAAAAAGTAATCGGAGCCGATGGCGGGACAATCAGCTCCGCCGAAGGTCGCATCAAGTTGGATATTCCTGCCGGTGCGCTGTCGGCCCCAACGGAAATCAGTATTCAGGAGGTAAGCAATACGCTACCCGGTAGCCCGTGTCCCGCTTTCCGGTTGCTTCCCGAAGACGTAGCGTTCCAGTCGCCCGTCAATTTGACGTTTCAGTATCAGGAACAAGACCTTGACAGCACGTCGGCCGATGCGCTCTTTATGGCCTTTCAAGGAACGGACGGTGTATGGAAGTTTATTCCGAATACGCGGCTGGACAAGGAAAACCGCCTGCTCACCGTGCAGACCACCCACTTTTCCGATTGGGCGCCCTATGCGCTGTTCTGGCTTCGGCCGGAAAAATCCGCGATTAAGGTTGCGGAAGAAATGGGCGTCTTTATTCCTTCCAACAACGATTTCAATGAAACAATGGGTTACAAGCCGAACCACGAATACATCGAGGTACGGCAGCAACGCGTGTTGGCCAATCACCGCAATCACGTCAAAAACTGGACGGCCACTAAAGGGCAGGTAGAAGGTCTTGGTGACGTAGCCATTTACATCGCACCCAATCAGAAGCCGCAGGACCCCCTTGCTGTGATCAGCGTGGAAATCCACGACTTTATCCCACCTTCATTGTATGATGCGCGTGGCGGAGCCAACGCCAAGCTGCTGCTTATATCAGATTTATAATCCGTTGGTCAGCAAGCCGATGATGTCTGGGCTCCAGATACTACAGAACGCCGGCCCTAATCTCTTGTTCTACATTCAGGTGTTCAGTATCTTGCATATCTACCATTTTTTCAGTGAACGCGAAGCCCAACTACTGCGCAAAAAAGCACTGGCAGATCTGGCCTATCAAAGCGAAATCAATGCATTAAAAGCACAAATACAACCCCATTTTCTGTTTAACACGCTGAACAGCATCAGTGCCTCGTTGCCACCCCAGCAGGAAAGTACGCGTATTTTGATTGCTAAATTAGCAGACACATTCCGTATGCGCTTCAGGCTACGCAGGAGACCTTAGTACCTCTTTCGAGCGAACTGGAATTCATTCAAATTTACCTCGCACTGGAACAGGCCCGATTTGGAAAACGGCTTCGATTCCATATCGAGGCAGACCCCGGTCTGGAGCGAGCCCAAGTTCCTCCACTGTTGCTCCAGCCGCTCGTCGAGAATGCACTGAAGCATGCCATCGAACCTTCGCTCGAAGGTGGGCAGGTGGATATCGTATGCCGTCTCTACGATAACAAGGCCCATATCCGTATTAGCAACACGGGTAATCCCTACAAGGGCGATATCGCCGATATTTTCGCCGAAAGCAGAATCGGCCTTTCCAATACTGCCAAACGGTTGTTCTATCATTTCGGTGAAGAATTGACCGTCGAGCAGAGTCCCTCTGGTGGATTACGGGTTTCGTTTTATATTCCTTTTTAAAGGATGGTTCGAAAAAATATGTGTTAAATAGCGTTTCTTACTAAGCTTTTTCTTTAATTTGTTGCTAGCCAGTGTAATGAACCCGAAATTTCAATATAACTATGCAAGTTGATCCCCCTCATCCAAAGCCATGGACCACTCGGCAATTGCTGGGATTCCGTTTCATACTGGTGTTTTTCTGTTTATACATCTTTCCGTTTCCTTTAAATCATGTGCCGGGACTGCACGTCGCAACGCAATGGTACACCTGGATTTGGCATGCGGTGGTTCCGTGGGTCGGGACGTACGTGTTGAAACTCGACGAGCCCATCACGGTTTTCTTTAGCGGTAGTGGCGACAAGACGTATGACTACGTCTTTCTGTTGGTCGCTTCTACCGGTTCCCTCATGGCCGCCGTAACGTGGACACTACTTGCCCGCCAACGCCGGTCGCACAACCGATTGCTGGAAGTATTGCGTATTTACGTTCGGTATTACGTGGGCGTCATGATGCTTATCTATGGTATGAGCAAAGTATTTCACTTGCAGATGCCGTCGCCTTCGCTGTTGCAGCTCGTGCAGCCATTGGGTGATAAATCGCCTATGGGCTTGGCTTGGACATATGTCGGATATTCCCCGGCATTCAGCATGTTTGCTGGATTGGCCGAAGTCATTGGCGGGATGTTGTTGTTTTTTAGGCGTACATCCTTATTGGGTGCATTGTTGGTGGCTATCGTCATGTTAAACGTGATGGTGATGAATTTCACCTTCGATATTCCGGTGAAGCTCTATTCCACATTATTAGTGCTAATGGCCGTTTTTCTTATTGCTCCGGATATCAAGAGATTGTTGCAGGTGATTTTATGGAATGAAGCAACCCAGCCCCGTCTACAATACGCCGTTAAGCTGCCCGGTCGTTGGCGCATCGCGGCGCTCGTCGTTAAGATCATCTTCGTAGCGGGCATGTTTGGAGCCAATGTCTATAGCTCGGGGCGGTCGGTTCATACCTACGGCGACCGCCGACCCAAATCGCCGGTGTATGGCATTTTTGATGTCGACCAATTCGTACACCGAGGAGACACGCTGCCGCCGATGACTACAGATACCAGAAGGTGGAAGCAGCTGATCCTGCAGTCGCCCAGCTATATGCATGTCAAACTCATGAACGACTCGGTATTATCTTATCCCACTTCGTGGGATGAGGCGAACCGCCGACTGACCATCAAAGGCGCAAATAACAGTGCGAGTGAAACGGTGGGGATGTTTAGCTATAAGCTAGCCGATACCTCCGGGCTTTATTTGGATGGCGTATTACATAACGAAGCCGTAGTTATCCGCTTGAAGGAGCGCGACCTTGGCACCTTCCGATTAATGAACAATCGGTTCCGTTGGATACAGGAATACCCCTTTAATCGGTGACCGCCATTGATGCGGTTTGTTTTTTACAAAAGTTAGAATCGCACGCGATCTAAATGTGTATCTTGCCCTAAAGAATGCAGCAATATGGCATACGACATGGAATTGGCACAGCGGGTCCGGGATTACCTCCGTTATGTTCCAGGTATTACGATTGAGGAGAAGAAGATGTTCGGTGGACTCGCATTTCTCGTGAACGGGAAAATGTGCATCAACGTTACCAACGTTGGATTGATGTGCCGGTATGATGAGCAACAAGCCGCAATCATCGCCAAGCGGAAAGGGTACCGCCCGATGATTATGAAAGGAAAAAGCCTTCCCGGTTATTGTTACGTGGGTCCCGAGGGCTTTAGCCGTACGGACGACTTTAGTTATTGGATGGAGTTATGTCTGGCGTTTAATGAAAAAGCCAAAGCGTCCAAAACGAGCTAGTTTTTTGTAATGAATGTAGCGTTATTTCAGCATATCAACCAATTTGTTGCCATTGACGAAAGCGAATTCGCAGAAATCGCCCCATATTTCTCCCGGCAAGAGGCAAGGAAAAAGGCGCTTTTAATGCATTTGGGAGACCGCGTCCTGCACGAGTATTTTGTGCTGTCGGGCTGTTTGCAAATGTATTTTATAGACGATCAAGGAACCGAGCATACCATTCAGTTCGCTTTAAAAGGCTGGTGGCTGGCAGACTATTTAGCCCTTCAAAAAAAGAAGCCTACGGACTTCTGCATACAAGCCGTGGAAGATTCCCTGCTATTAAGCTTATCACCGACAAAACGAGAAGAACTTTTACGGGTCTTTCCCAAAATGGAATCCTATTTCAGAACTGTATACCAGATTGCTTATGGAACTTATCAAACTCGGATGAGGTATATCCAAAGTTATTCTAAAGAAGAAATCTTTTTTAAGTTCAGGGATGCATTTCCGGAATTCGTAAATAGCGTTCCTCAATATCTTATTGCGAGTTATCTGGGACTTTCCGCAGAATACGTTAGCAAATTACGACGCAAGTCCATTTCTTGAACCCGTTCAACTTTTTCGAGTACCGCATCCTTTACTTTTGCCGTACAACAAATAGAATCAGACATGGCATAGCGATTAAATTACAGCGCCCATTTTCCTGAAGCTTACCGCAAACTCCTGGAGCTCGACACCTTAGCGGGCAATTCCGGGTTGGACCACCTCTTGGTTCATCTGGTCAGGCTTCGCGCATCCCAAATCAATGGGTGCTTATTTTGTATAGACATCCATACCAAACAAGCCGTCCAGGATGGTGAAAGACCCTTGCGGCTATACCATTTATCGGGTTGGAAAGAATCATCCCTGTTTTCGGAACAAGAAAAAGCAGCGCTATTATGGACAGAGGCACTAACGCGGCTGAGTCCCGAAAGCACAAAGGATGAAATTTACGAATCCGTGAAATCCCACTTCAGCGATTCTGAACTTACTAAACTCACGATGCTGATAGCCCTTATCAATGCCATGAATCGCTTTGGCGTGGGCTTTCGGGCCGAACCCGGGTCGGTTGATAAGGTACTGGGTTTGGATAAAGTGGTTTTATAAAAGCTTGTAGAAAGCTTAAATTACGTTGTCAGCGATAGCTTGACAAACTACGGCTTTACGACTGCCCTTGGGTAGTGGTTAACAGGGAAATTTACCGAGTTGGCAATAAAGCATCGTTCGTTAGCCTGTTTATGCAGTTGATTTGCTTTGTCTATCATGGAAGCGTCCGTAACTGTCACAACGGGATTAAGCGTTACGTCCACGAAGCGGCCACCGCCATCGGTGTTCTCTGTCATGATGCCCATCGCATTGTCTACATACTCTACGACGATCACACCGGCTTGTGAACATAAGTGGAGATACCATAGCATATGGCACGTCGACAACGAGGAGACAAACAATTCTTCCGGATTATGCTTCGTGCTATCGCCGCGGAATGCCGGATCAGATGAACCCCAAATGTCGATTTTACGATCTACCGAAATTAAATGTTCCCGGCTATATGATTTGAACTCACTCGTTCCTTCACCTTTGTTTCCCGTCCATTTGACGCGCACCTGGTATTGATGTTGTCCGTGCATGATTCCTGATTTTCGTGTTGCCTAAGCCGTTTTCAGGTTAGACGTCCGATGGTCAAAGTCTGCTACAGGCGCGTTGAAAATACCGTAAGTCCGGAATATGTTTGTCGCACTGGCGTTTACCTCGCTACTTGTTTTCGGAGGTAGTCGTTCCATCCGGATTCAGGGTTGCCGTTTGAATTTTGGACCCGTTGATTACATGGAAATGATAGTCTTCGACGTTATTGCGCTCACCGATTATTTTTTGGAGATTGACTGTCACGGATAACTCCTTGTCGCTATCGAAATCTCCAGCCGTGTTGTCATAAAGCAGAATCAATTGGATTCCCATGGGAAACGATTCCTGTATGCGGCCATCCCAGATAAACTGAAACGACTCGGCGTCACTACCGCCTTTTACCTTGACTTCCAATACGTCACTTTTCCGGATGACTTCTAGGATTTCGAATGCGTGTTCCGAAGTTCGGCTTCCGAGCGTATTGGCGAAAAGTTTACTGCCCATCACCAGATTCGCTTCCAGTCGGAAAGGATCTTCGTTATCTGGCCCGTCATTCTTCTTGTTGCAGCCCAAAAGAAAAAGTGTGCTCAACGCCACCATGCAGGTAGTTAGTCTTAGTACGAATTGATTTTTCATGTTTTTATGTATTGTTGTTAACGCATTTGTCTCTTGCTCAAACACCGCTCCGGCTTTAATTGCTACAACGAATCGTGAATATTTTAGAATAATACTTTGATTCTAAGCCCCGAATTGAAAAGATTTACATGGTCGCGCTGCAGCCCGCCCATCGGTATTTTTATAAACGGTTCAAAAAGCATGTCCGTCCGCTTATTGAAGCGCTGCTTCCTGCCTATGGATAGATTCAGGTAACCCAAATTACCCCGCCCTTCAAAATCTGTATCCACACTTTCTTTCTGGTATTCGGTTTTAACCACTTCGAAGACTGCTACCGACGCTCCGCTTTCAGGATCGATCGTCACGCTTTCCCGCAAAACCTCGGATTCCATTCGGTATGTTTTACGCTCATCCAGAACGGCCAGGGCCGAGATTCCGACCGACGCATACCAGCCGTCGGCCGGTTCGTAAACAACCGTCAACGGAATATCGATTGCCTTGATAGTCGACTCGCCACCGAGTATTTTCGTGTCGTAGGATAACGGTACCGGGTCGGTCTCGTGGATTGCAGAAACACGTGCGTATGTCAACCCCGTAGCCAGCTTGATCTTTTCCGAGAGGTCGAACTGCGTGAATACACCCGCCGCGAAATTCACATGGTCCCCTGTGAGCGAGGAGTTAACCTCGAGGCCAAATTTCCATCTGCTAAATGCGTCCATGTGCATTTCCTGCGAATGCGAATCGACAATGAGCTCCCCGCTTCCCAATGACAAATTCATGTCTTCTCTGCTTATCGCAGGCAGGGCCAAGGGCAGCGTCGCTTGTGCTTTCGGGATATTCGTTTCAATGGTTCTCGTGATGCTGGCAAGTCGTTCGTACGTGGTCGCAACCCTTGTCTTTTCAGGAGGCCTGAAGGTGGGGCGTAAGGTATCTCCGGTAACGGACTCGGCGTTGGGTTGTTTCGGCAGCGCCAATCGCTGCTCTGTAATGCTGGTAGTCTCCTGCTTGGCCCTCGATTCCGGATCAATTTGACGTTTTCCCGATCTGTCCCACGGAATATATACCAACACGCCAATTAATATGACAGCGGCCGACACATATTTCCAAAAGAAAAACCGAGTTTTTGTTGGCTTCCGCCGGTCTTCGTCTAATTTCTGCCCGTACAACTTCTGGAAATTCTCCCAGTTTCCCTCTTCATAGGGTATCTCGAAATCAAGAAGACTATCCCTGATCTCATCTATTAATTTTTTGTCATCGCTGCTCATAGCTATGCCATAAAAGTTCGGTACAACATTTTGAGTTTTTCCTTCGCCCTCGTCAAATATACCCGGCTCGAGCTAGCCGAAATCCCCATGAGCTCGGCAATTTCGTCGTGATTGAACCCTTCGATCTCATACAATGTGAATACTTTCCTGTAATTCGGCGCCAGGTTATTGATGAGATCCCACATGTTTTGTACATGCAGGTTGTCTTGCAGCATGACCGGAAAGCGCCAGTCGTTTTCGACCGTCAGCGGTTCCTGCAACCTGCTTGTTTTATGCTTCCGCAATTCATTGAGAGCTGTCCGTGCCGTTATTTTTGCCATCCATCCCTTCAGCATTTTGTTGAAGTTTGCCCGGTCATTGCATTCAAAGGCATTAAGGTTTATGAAAATTTTCACGAAGCTATCGTTTACGACCATACAGGCCATGTCCCTGTCCGAAACATATCGCAAGGCGACACCCATAAGGTACCCCCAGTAATATTTGTAAATACGTTCTCTCAGTTTGTCGTCGATATGCCGCCAATTCTTTGACAGCATTTCGATCAAGTCGTTATCCGTACGCAAATTTTCAACGGCTGGGCTTCAATCTAACTACTATGTAAGTTTTCCTATTCGATTGCAGAAACACGCATTTTCGCGCGAACGCTACACGAAGAGCGCAATATTTGCCGATATGCAGAAAGTCGCCGGTTTATGTAGCACGCCGTGGGATTTGCGTGTTTCGGCTTGTGAAATTTGATTAGTTACACGTAAAATTAAAGACTATGAACACCCAATTACGGAAATTCCCCAAACTATTTTTTCTAGCTTCAATGGTTTCACTGGTGGCGTTCGCCGCATGTGATAAGGACGATGACGGCTCGCCAAAGCCAACCGGATCTGGTAAAGTAGCCCTCCTGAATGCCGCGTTCAGCGCCGACTCCCTTAACCTTTTTGTCGATGCGAAGAAGGCAAGCAAAAAGCTTCTAGGATATAGCGACAGTTTAAACTATATTGACGTGACAACCGGTGACCGTGCGTTTGAAATCAAAGGAAAAGATGACAAATCGCTATTGAGAAAATCAATAGCGGTAGAGAAAGACAAAAATTATTCCCTGCTTGCAACCAATTCGAAAGACGGCAAAACGTTCGAGTTCGTTCAGGTAACAGACGACCTCACCGCACCCAAAACAGATAAAGCCAAAGTCAGGCTTATACATCTTTCGCCGGATGCAGGAAAGCTTAACTTGGTGGCGGGAGAGACCAAACTGGCCGAGAACATCGCCTACAAAAGTGCCAGTGCTTTTAAAGAGGTGGACGCGAAGAAAACTTCTTTTGACATCGTGGATCCCGAAGCAGAGGAAACGGTACTCACCGTCAACAATCTGGAATTAACAAAGGGTAAGATTTATACCATCTGGATAACAGGACTACAGGAGACTGACGATGTTAAAAAGGAAGTGAAAGCACATATCTTTGTCAATAGATAACTTGTAAATCCGACCGTTTTACCGATCGGCACGAAGACTTGGCTATTCAGCGGTTTTCGTGTCGATTTTTTTGCGGCGCCTAGGGGCGTCCGATAGGAGTCGGTTACTGTTCCTTTACCACGCCGATCATGTCAATATTGATACACTTGCCTTTTCCGACCCCCTTCACCATCGCTTTGGATGCTGCTGGCGGGCGTTGGGGATCGTAGAAATTTGGTCGGATTTTATTAAGGGAAACACTGGCTTCATTGTCAGATACGTAATAGGTTGCTTTTCCGAGGTGTGCAAAATCACTTCCGGCCGCGGTTAGCAGTTCTTTCAGGGACGCAAATATTTCAGCTGTTTGCTTTTCGGGATCGTCGGAAGCCCCGTATAAGGACGATACATAGAACCGCTTACCGCGATGGATTTGAGTCACCTTACTGTATATAGGAGACGCAGTCATCATGGGGGGTGTAATGAAGCTCATCTGATCCGCAGCCTTTGCGGTTTCAGCGGGCGAAGCCGCAATCAGCTCAATTTCAATTACCGGATTCTGGCTAACCCAATCCACAAATACCAGCGGTGGAACGGCTGAACCGTCAAAAAATCTAGCAAATTCCTCTTCTACGATATGCACGTCCGTCATCGGCTGCATAAAGGATTTGATTTGGATTACTTGATCTTTGGCGATTCCTAAATGCGCTAGCGTAGCCGCTAACTGCTTGATTGTTCCGCGCGTAGCCTCAACAAGGTCCCCTTCGTCCGCTTGTCCCGAAACATAGGTAACTCCCCCTGCCGGCAATACCGAAACATGTGCCCCTTTGGACGCATTATGCATAGCCGGCGAGTTAAAATAGCGGGGCCGGTGGTCGTCACGCAGACCCGATACCGCAACCGCATCCATTGCAATATCGGCGTCTGGATGCGAAAGATCTCCGATTACAAAACTTACTGCCGGCTTATTTTTTGTGCTGAATTTTGTGCTGAATTCTTTCTGTACCTCCGGAATGAGGTCTTCTTTTGACAAATAAACATTAAGTTTAACCACCCGATCCAGGTCTGAATCCGCTTCCTTCAGCGCCAATGAAATATTTTTGAATACCTGGTCAATTTGTTTTGCGGGGATGTTTTTTCCAATGAGCGCACCTTTTTTATTGAATGGCAAAAATTGTGCGGTATGCGCCAAAGGAACCTGGTCTACTACGACGGCTTGTGAGCTTCCGGTAGTGGCCGCGGACTGAATTGCGTTGATTACCGGATTACGATTTTCCGATTGAGCAAATGCTGATAGGGATCCACCCAGCAATAACAGTAGAATTGAACTCTTCATATATATAACGTTGCTTTAGTTACTGGAACGTTCTTGGTTAAAACTATCGCAAAGGTATCAAATTTTATGTCAAGTGGCATGAAGTCGCAATTGCCCTGTCAAATCGACGTATCGTTTGAATTATCCCGTTATTTTCAACGATTGTATCCGACCCTCTACAAGTTCAAAATGATAGTTCAGTTGAATAGGGCTTCCATCGAACGTACCGGAAATTGCGGCTTTCAAGATGCTTAATGTTCCCTTTTCTTCGAAGCTGAGGGGTGTCATTACGGTTCTAAATTGTTCGTTGGCATTTCGAATCCAATATTCAATTTCTTGTCGCCCCTGATAGGTTTTTCCCTCGTCAAAGACTACCGCCGTTTCGGAAAAGCAAGCTGCGTAGGCAGTACTATCAAAATTGGCTTGTGCGGTTATTAAATCCGATACTACTTTTGGTAATTTCATGGTTCTATATTTTAAGGTTATTAAATCGTTGGAAGGGTTCCACCGTCGATTACAAATTCGGTTCCCGTAAGGTAATTTGCTCTCGGCGAAACGAGGAAGGCAACTAGCTCGGCGACCTCCTCGGGTTTGGCAGGCCTTCCATATGGAATTCCGCCCAAGGCATCCATTATCTGTTGCTCTGCTTCGAGGGCGGAGATATTCGAACTTTTGGCAATGCGTTCTGTCATTCGTTTCGCGGCCTCGGTCATAACCCATCCCGGCGAAACCGTAAGCACCCGTACACCTTTCGGCGAAACTTCGTTTGACACGCCCTTGCTATAGTTAATTAATCCAGCCTTCGCAGCGGCATAGGGTAACGTAGCATCGTATAACGGCAACTTTCCCTGAATAGACGCGATGTGGACAATTACACCATTTCTTTTTTTGATCATGTGCGGCAACAACGCGCGATCCAATCGGACCGGAGCAAGCAGATTGGTTTGGATCGTTTCTTCCCAATCCCGATTTGTTAACGCTGCAAAGCCTCCTCCCGGCGTCTCGGAACCGCCAAGATTGTTTACCAGTATGTCGAGTTGTCCGAACGTTTCCAGGACGCGCGAAGCCACATTGTCTGCTGCTTCGGGTTCGCTTAAGTCGGCCGGAATAAAATGCAGTTCGGTGTTGGAAGGTTCTGGTTGATTTCTTGCCGTGATAATTACGTTTGCTCCCGCTCTTTTTAAACGTTCCGCAATTGCTTTACCAGTTCCTTTTGTACCACCTGTCACCAGGGCGACTCTTCCGGTTAGTTCATTTGAATCATCAAAATAAGCTGTCATTGCCATTTCTTTTTGTGCAAATTTGGAGAGTATGGCGTGCTCCCACAAGTACGGAATAGCGATTCATATAGTGATAAATTATTCCCATACCGTACATTTTGAAACATAGGTTTATATTTGGGTTATGTATGAAAGAAAGATAGTACCTAATCTGAATTGTGGGCTTGATCTGGTCGGTGAAGTCTTATACGGCAAGTGGAAAATGCGTCTGCTGTGGTTTATTAATGAGGGATATAAGCGACCGAGTGAGTTACAGCGTAAAATACCGGACGCTTCGCGTAGGGTGTTAACCATCCAGTTGAAAGAATTGGAGGAACACGAACTGGTCACCAGAAAAATCTATCCCGTTGTCCCCCCTAAAGTGGAATACCGTCTCACCGAATTCGGAGAAAGCTTAATTCCGGTCATTGATGTGCTGGGGCGCTGGGGAGATGATAATGGAGAGCGGCTACGAACGGTAATAGCCAAAGGATTGCCGCATTCAGCTCTTGTTCCAAGCGAAGCAGCGCAAGGGCATTAATATTCGCCTTATCGATATAAACGCTCGCATTCTTTCAGAGAAGGAAAGAATTCCTAAGTTTGCGTTATTCGAGTTACATGCAATGCAAGATTTCAGTTACTATACCGACCCAGAGCTTCTGCAACTACTGAAAGACGGAGATACCCGGGCGATGACAGAAATCTATGATCGGTATTGGTTACTTCTATACCGTCATGCATTGCGGATGCTCCGTTCCGAAGAGGAAGCGGAGGACGTACTTCAAGATACCTTTTCTTCGTTGTGGGGAAGGTTAGGTGACCTGAACCTGGCGGGTAGCCTATCCGCTTTCCTTTACGGCATACTACGGAACAAAGTACTTAACCGCATGGCGTATCACAAAGTGCGTGAAAACCATTTCCGTTCCTTGGGTGCGTTTGAAGAATCAGGAGAGGTAATGCCTGATCAATTATTGAGAGACAAGGAGCTAGCCCGCATTATCGAGGAAGAAATCGGTCGGTTGCCAAGCAAGATGCGTGCCATCTTCGAACTCCGCCATCGCGAAGAACTATCGTACAAGGAAATTGCCGAGCAATTGAAAGTAACAGAGCACACGGTAAGAAAGCAACTCAGCAACGCGCTTCACATCCTACGCGAACGCCTTAGGCGCTTAGGCCTGTCCTTTTCTGCGCTTCAATGTTACGTTAAAGTAACCTAGGAAAGGCGCGTTCAAGGCCATTTCTCAACAAAGCAAAAAAAATCTTACACATTTCTTTCTTTCAACTTACTTATAGTAAATGATGGAAGAAAAAGACTCCAGTTTAGGAAGAGGTATACGGCTGTTAGATAAATACCGACAAGGTACAGCCACACCCCAAGAACGTGCGGTGGTTGAATCGTGGTATACAAAGTATGCTAGTGAGTTACCTAAAAAGACAGGTAAAGACGAAGCGGCAGTGCAAAAGCGGGTATGGGCAAAACTAAATAGACGGCCGAAAGTGTACTACCTGCGTAAATGGATTCCGTATACCGCTGCAGCTGTTTTGGTTGTGATCACTGCGTATTTCTCTATGGGCGATAGGCAGCAAATGTCGGATGCAACCGTTACCACCGAAGAGATCCAGCCCGGGGGCAATCGAGCCACCTTGACGTTTGCCGACGGGCGCAGCGTAAAACTTGACGAAGGTATGGACGGTATCGTAATGGGAGAAGATGTTACCTATCTCGACGGTCGGCAGGTCGTGTCGAAAGGGGATGCCACCTCTTCGGACGGCGCCAAAGCAGCAATGACAATCTCTACCCCTCGGGGTGGGCAATATCGGGTAGTCCTTGACGACGGAACGGAAGTGTGGCTCAATGCCGAATCGACGTTGCACTATCCGGCTAAATTCAACGGCAAGTATCGTCTGGTTGAGATTGAGGGAGAAGCGTATTTTGCGATAGCCAAAGATCCGCAGAAGCCATTTAAGCTCCGCGCCAAGGGTCAATTGATCGAGGTGCTTGGCACCGAGTTTAACGTTTCGGCTTATGCAAACGATGCAGCCACTCAAACTACGTTAGTACGGGGGAAAATACGCGTACAACCTGATCGTTATGACGCGGTAATCCTTCATCCCGGACAACAATCAATTGTCGACTCAACCTCGGTTAACATTGAAAAGGTAAACGTCGGACAATATGCGGCCTGGAAAGAAGGATATTTCTATTTTAATGGGGATTCTCCAGAAGATGCATTTGCGCAACTAAGTCGTTGGTACGATATAGAAGTGGTTTATAGCGGTAGAGTTCCTAAGCTTGCATTTTATGGCGAGATTGAACGGAACAAGACTTTGGGCTCGTTATTGAAAATTCTACATAAAGCGGGGCTTGATTTCCAAGTTGTCCATAAAGGAAACAGAAATCAACTTATTATTGGCCGTCATTAATTTTGAAAATTTTCAGCTTTTTAAGCGATTAGATGCAATACTAACCAATTAAACTCAAGACAAGATGATGAAAACAGCACCCGAATAACCTGAAAAATCTCTTTTATTCATGCGAAGAAACCGGATGGTGCGACCACACCATCCGGGAAGTGTTTGGATAGCAAACACCGAGTATCGCTACAAGGATTTAACCAATTTATTTAACCATCCAAACAGGACAAATATATGACTTTTTCACCATGCGTGGAGGGGAGGCGTTATCCCATATTATACCGATTCATTCTCATTATGAAATTGACGGTTTTTCTCAGTACAGTGTTTGTATTGCAGGTTGTTGCCGAATCCAAGGCTCAAAAAATTAACTTAAGTGTACGCAATGTCGCGCTGCAAGAGGTGATGCATACGCTGAAGCGACAGCAAGGTTTTTCATTTTTCTTTTTAGGAGAACACATTGCTGAGACACGCGTCAACATTGATATTCGGAATGCGACTTTAGACGACGCGATGGAGGCCATTTTGGCCCCAAAAAACCTTGAATGGTATATTGAAGACAAGACAATTATTATTACGCGATCCAGTCGCAATTCGGGGCCTAATCAACCTTCAGGCCCGATTCCCGAAGAAATCCAACGACGTACCATTACCGGTCGGATTACCGATGAGCAGGCCAATCCGTTGGAAGGGGTAACGGTCCGGGTGAAGGGAACAAACGTTGCCTCAACTACTGACGTCGACGGCGCTTATGAAATCGACGTCCCTGAATACGGAACGGCATTAACCTATAGTGCCATCGGATTTGAAGCGGCCGAATCAACCATTGGGAGTAGGACTGTCATCAATGTCTCATTGAAAGCTGCGGTGAGTGATTTGGACGAGGTTGTCGTCGTCGGATACGGTACCCAACGTAGGTCCGACATGACTGGTGCGGTCGCTTCGGTAAAATCAAAAGATATACAGAACCTCCCGGTTCGTAGTATTAATGAAGCGCTACAGGGCCGCGCAGCAGGCGTACAGGTGACACGAAATGACGGAGCTCCTGGTTCAAATTCGGACATCGTAATAAGGGGAGTAGGATCCATCGGTGGAATGGCGCCTCTGTATATAGTCGACGGCGTACGGATGTCGGCAGGAAGCAATTTCAATTTACAGGACATCGCGTCCATAGAAATTTTAAAAGATGCCAGTGCAGCATCCATATATGGGGCTCAAGCTGCAGGTGGGGTCGTGCTGATTACCACAAAGCGAGGTGAGGTACGTGACCGGATGGATATAAACTTTAGCGCAAACTATGGTATCCGCGAACCCTTAAATCTGTTCGAAATGCTCCGAACACCGGACTACTACATCGCAAAAACCAATTTCGGTGTAGCTACAAGCAACTGGGGAGACCCCGCATCGTTGCCCGATCACGACTGGGTCAATTCCATGTACAAGAACGGTGACGAGCACAGCTATTCGCTATCGCTTTCCGGCGCTACCGCAAAGACAAACTATTATCTGTCCGCGAATTACCTCCAAGAGGACGGGACAATCATCGATAACTCATTTAAACGGTTTGGCCTTCGTTCCAACGCGGATTTCAACATAACGGATAAATTCAAGGTGGGCGAGACGTTATACGCATGGGCAACCACTACTAATCCAACGGTTAGCACGACGTATCCGTTTCGATCGGCACCGGTAGTTCCACTGCACGATGCTTCCAACCCGTATGGAGGATGGGGTAAGACCGGCAGTTTTTTCGGAGGCCCCAATCCCGTAGGCCAAGAATATTTGAATCACATACTGAATAAAACCTATGCCTTGGAAGGCAATGTCTATGCCGATTGGAACATTCTGCCGGGATTGAACTTCCGTTCCACATTCGGCCTGTCAATCTTCAGTATAAGCAATAGACGGTTTAATGAGGCATATGACTATGGAATCCTTGTTAATCATGTCGCTGCACTGATTCGGGACAACGATAATCAGCGCAATCTGACCGCTAATTTCGTACTAACTTACGATAAGACGATCCGGCAACACAGCTTCAAAGCGATGGCAGGTTATGAGGCGTACCGCTCAGATCTCACATCACTGCACGCAGAAGCCCAGGGATTCCCCTATGTAACTTACAATTTTGCGTTATCAAACAATCCAAGTAGCTACGTAGTCAGTGGAGGGGAGTTTCCCCAAACCCGCTTGCTTTCCCAATTTGGACGCATCAACTACGTATTTGCCGATAAATATCTCGCATCCTTCAACATCCGCCGCGATGGATCAGACCGCTTTGGGCCGGCCAATCGGTTCGGTGTGTTTCCATCAGGTTCAGTGGGGTGGCGGGTCAGTGAAGAACGATTCATTAAAGACAACATTCCACACATCAGTAATCTGAAATTCCGAGCCAGTTATGGAAAACTAGGCAGTACCAGCAATATTCCGCAGTATACGTATCAGGTATCCTATGGCGGTGCGGGTGGCACGAATAGTATGGGGCTGGCGGATGGCTCACGATTTAAAGGCTACGCGTTAACGGCGCAACTTGCTAATCAACACATTCGATGGGAAACCGTGCTTCAAACCGACATCGGGTTGGATTTAGGGCTGCTGAAAAATACCTTAAATCTTACGGTAGACTGGTATAGCCGGCAGACACAAGGGATGATATACCGTGTGCCTGTCGCCCATTCTGCAGGTTTTGGAAATACCTCCGTATTTACCAATATCGGGCAAATGAGCAACAAAGGCGTAGAGTTGACTGTGGACTATCAGGGTAAAGCAGGGCAGTTCAGCTACGCAGTCGCTGCAAATGCGTCGTTCAACCGAAATTTGGTGAAGCAGCTTGACGGGACAAACAACAATCCGATTAGCGACGGTGTCGCGAGTGCGGACCTTGATGGAAATGCCGGACGCACCGAAGTGGGTTACCCCATGAGCCAGTTTTACGGTTATCGGGTGGAAGGCATTTTTCAGAACAATGAGGAAGTCGCTTCACTTAATGAACTTGCCCGACAGGCAGCAGGAAACCAAAACCTTTTTTACCAGAATTCCGGCACGGCCGCTGGAGATCTGAGATACAAAGACGTCAACGGCGATGGGCGGATCACGACGGCAGACAAGACATTTATCGGCAATCCATGGCCGAAAATGATCTACGGACTTACGCTCACCGTAGGCTGGCGCGGACTGGAACTTGCTGCGCTTTTACAAGGGGTGGCAGGCGTAGACGTGTATAACGGGAACAAGCACGTCACGGAATATATGTATGGAGATTACAACACGACGAGGGATATTTTCAATGCCTCGTTTTTTAATGGAAATGGCTTGACGGAACAGCCAAGGGTAGGGGTAACGAATGAGAATGGTTCGTTTTCGCGCGACCCCAATTCAAATTACGGCCGGGTCTCCAGTTATTTTGTGGAAGATGGGGCATTCTTAAAAGTTCGGAATCTGGAGATAGGCTATACATTCGCTGATAACCTCACCAAGGCGCTGCGGGTTTCCGGTCTGAAGGTATACGTACAGGCACAGAATGTCTTCACGCTAACGAATTATGGTGGGCTCGATCCCGAGGTGCTTGGAAGGAACGGGACAACTGCTAGGGGAATTGATGCCATTAATTCGTATCCGCGTACCCGTTTATTTTCGGCTGGTGTGAACTTGAACTTCTAAAAGATAAAAACATGAAATTACCAAAATACGTATTGATTTTTTTGCCCGCATTCATTTATTCTTGTAATCCCGACTTCGTCGAAATAGACAATGCGACGGCCATTTCGACCCTAAATTATCCCAATACGGTAGACGACCTCGAACAGTTGTTAGCCGGCGTATATGCTACACAGCATGCGGCGGGCATTTTTGGGCGTGCAATCGGACCGTACAGCACCTACGTACTAGACCATACCTGCGATCTGAGTTGGCAGGGATCGCCCAATTGGATTCAAATGGGTCAGAATAATACGTTGCCAAACGATGCCTTTCTACGGCAAATTTGGCCGGATTTATGGCGGGGGGTACAACGCGCCAACACGCTGCTTTCCGGGGCAGCTCGCGTACGGGAGCATGCCAATGGAAGCACGCTAGCCGAAGTCGACCTCATCCGTGGGCAAGCGCTTTTTTTACGTGCCTGGTATTACTTTTACCTTACTGCTTTCTGGGCAGAGACATTTATCGTGGAGAGCGCAGGAGGGGAAAGGATGGGGGTGCCCATTGTCACGGAAGCAGCAAATAGCCTCAGCGAGACCCAAGTATCGCGGGCAACGGTAACGGAGACGTGGGAATTCATTATCAGTGACTTGGTAACGGCGGCAGAGTTGTTGGAAGGAACGTCATGGACTTCGTTGCCCGATAAACACAAGGCGGATGAATGGTCGGCGAAGGGATTTCTGGCGAAGGTATATGTTTTTGTACAGGATTGGGAGGCTGCAAAAGCGCTGTTGAACGAGGTGATTTCGCAAAGTAACAAAGCATTGGTCCCATTCGACGTGTATAGAACCATGTTTAACGGTGAACATGAATTCAATTCGGAATCATTGTATGAATTGAACCTCAATGTGGATATCACCTATCCCGGTGCCGATGACCGCTCGATGGGATCCCACATCGGGACCATGATTTCACCCACCTATGTGAGTCCGATAACCGGGACAGCAAGCGCTTCCGCTTGGTGTAATGTCTTTCCACACGCAAAAAATATCGCCCGTTTCGGTTTTGATCTCGGGCACTATTTCCCTCCGGGGACAACCGTAGCAAATGTCGCCAATGTGGATCCAGACTATGTTGCCGCTTCAAAGAAAGCAAGGTCAGAAAAGACGGTGGACCCCCGTCTTTGGGTGGCCTGTTTGCAACCTTATGTTGATTCCATGGTGGTTAACGGGGTAAAATATCCCATCTCTCACTACCTGGACATTAACGAAATTGATATGGAGGCTTGGAGTTTCCGGAAATACATCAATCTGAACGGTACCGAACTGGAAATAAATCGGGCAAATGGCAGCAATATTCTCTGGCTACGACTGGCTGATATTTACTTGCTTTATGCTGAGGCGCTCATCCGTACCGGAAATAATGCAGATGCCCTGGAATACATTAATAAAGTTAAACGACGCGCTTATGGCTTTACGGTTGATGAACCTTCGCCGATCGATTACAAAAGCCTGAGCGACCGAACGATGGCATCGGATCCTGTCTTACGGAATGACCCGTTAAAATATGAAAGATGGGCTGAGTTTTTTGGGGAATTTAATTGGTGGTTCGATGTATGCCGCTGGAAGATGGGAGCGAGCGAGGCCGCTTACTACGAGAAGATTCGGGGCGGATCGATTCAGTGGTCCGATGATTCGGATTATGCGCAGCCGATTCCCATTGATGAGCTGAACGCGAATCCCAGTATGGAACAAAACCCTGGATATTGAAGCGAAATCCGTGCATCTGGTTTCGAGGTCTTTCGAAACCGGATGCCTTTTCCTCACCTTCGCCGAAAAAAATTATTCATCGTGTAATAAACGTTCCTATTCCGCGACCAATTAGGTAAACGATGATAGCGTTATAGGATGAAGAAAAAATGGACTTTACGGCGGATTCTTCGGGCAATATGGATTGCTGGTGGGCTGGGATTCATGAGTTGGCTGCTGTATTCCTACCAATCGCGCGGCGTGAACGCCCATTGGCTGGAGGATAGCACAACGGTTAGCGTGCAACGTACCGGAGATTTCTTTAGTTTTAGCCCGACCGGCTATTATGACAGAGTCATGCTGTTTTATCCGGGCGCCATGGTCGACCCAAGGGCATATGTGCCGCTCTGTCGACAGATTGCGGATCGCGGTGTGAAGGTATACCTGATCCGGATGCCGTGGCGGATGGCGATGTATGGCTATAACAAGCCTATTGAGTTAAATCTGTTAGCCGATACAACCAAAACGTATATCCCAGCGGGGCATTCACAAGGTGCAAAGATGGCCGCACGGTTCGTTTACGAACACCCCGGTTTGATCGATAAGTTGGTGCTGATCGGCACCACTCATCCGCGAGACATATCCTTGTCAGATCGTACGCTCCCGGTCCTGAAGATTTACGGTTCTAAAGACGGCGTAGCCGAGGAGGCAGATATCTTGGCGAATAGGGGCAATCTGCCCGCCACAGCCGAGGTCGCTCGCATCGAAGGAGCGAATCATGCGCAATTTGGCTACTACGGATTCCAATTCGGCGATAGCCACGCCACGATCAGCCGGGCGGAGCAGCAGGCAAAAACGTTGCAGCACATACTTGGGTTTATCAATTGATCGCGTTTGAATCGCGCTTTGGCATCCTCCCCAATAGAATGCTCGAATGCTCGGCTAAGCCGTAAATCGTAAAATCAATGGTACTTATGTCGCTTCGGTTCCCCATGTCCAAAATACCCCGTAAGAAAGTCCGGTAGACACCCCGTTAAAATACCGAATACCCGCTACTTTTGTTAAATGAATGAACGTGATATAATCATAAAAGTGGCCCGGGCTTCGGATGAAAGCAGTGCCATTGATGCTTTAATATTGGCATTCAGTGTTGATCCGATGGTTCGCTGGTCCCTTCCCGATCCCACAACGTATTTGGCAACTTTTCCGTCGATAGCAAAGGCGTTTGGTGGAAGCGCGTTCCAGCGGGGGACCGCCTACATTGCCGATGGATGCGCGGGCGTAGCCATGTGGCTGCCGCCGGGTATCAAATCGGATGAGGAAGCACTAACGAGGCTGTTTGATGAAAATGCTGACGACAACGTAAAGGAAGACCTGCCGTCTATTTTTGAGCAGATGGAAAAATTTCGTCCTACCGAACCACATTGGTATTTGCCGATGATCGGTGTCGACCCAGCTTATCAGGGTACGGGTGTTGGCTCAGTATTAATGGCCGAAGCCCTCAAGGTTGTTGACAATGAGGGACTAATAGCGTACCTGGAATCTTCGAACCCTAGGAATATTTCACTGTATGAGCGTCATGGTTTCGACGTTATCGGCGAGATTCAATCCGGCGGATCGCCCGTTTTACGGCCCATGCTACGACGGGCTAGATAAACGATTAGCTTTTCGACGAAAATGAAACAGGGCGAGTTTATTGCGTTGTCGGCTTCAAGCATGATGCTTACCGCATTGGGAATTGACATCATGCTTCCTGCATTTGGTGAACTGCGGAACGATTTTAACCTCGATCCACATTCAACGGAAACCGCAAAAATCATTTCCTTCTTTTTTCTCGGCCAGGTAGCACAGATTGCTTTCGGCACGCTCTCCGATCGGTTTGGACGGTTACCCATTCTGCGGGTCGGGTTTCCGCTTTATGTCGTTGGTGGCATCGCCGCCGCTTTCGCTCCCAGTCTTTCACTGATGTTAGTTGCGCGTTTTGTGGCCGGTGTGGGCGCATCCGCAGTTTTTATGACCACCGTTGCGGGTGTACGCGACCGTTTTGTTGGCAACAAAATGGCACGAATCATGTCGCTCATTTTCACCATTTTTCTTTTCACACCCGTGATTGCCCCTTTTTTAGGCGCGGCGATTTTACGTCTTTCCTCATGGCAGGCAGTATTCCTGACACCACCTTTGTTTGCATTGATTGTCTTTTTGTGGTCATCGCGCCTTAAAGAATCATTACCGCGAAACAAAAGGATACCCCTGAACTTCTTCTCTATTGGTAAATCCATAGCGAGTGTTTTACGCAACCGGACCTTTCTTAGGTATACGACTATTACAACACTTCTTTTTACAGCACTCAGTTCTTATGTAGCCAGTTCGGAACACATTATTGGCGGGCTTTACGGCAAGCCTTCGTTGTTCGCGTGGGTTTTTGGGGGCATGGGTCTGCTCATGGCCTTATCAACCTTTATTAATTCATACTTATCGATGAAATATGGCGCAAGACGAGCGATAAAGTTTTTACTTCTACTATATACCTTGGTTGCGGCTTGTTTGGCAGTATCAACCGTTACCTTTGGGGATCCGCCAAATATGGCTTTATTTTTTATTGCCGTCACGCTGATGATGTCGATTAACCTCGCGGTTGAGCCCAACAGCAGTGCTCTCGCACTTGAACCGTTGGGAGATGTAGCAGGAATGGCTTCTTCCATATACGGCACCCTGTTCTTTTCGGTGGGTGCATCGTTGGGTTCTGTAATCAGCGACTTGATGGTTAACCGTGTTTCCCCCTTGGTGATAAGTTATCTCGTTATCGGAATTAGCGGTTTACTTCTGGCTCTAAACGATCGCAGGCCTCATAACGCGTAGGACTGACAGCGAAGCGATCAAAACCCATCCATTTCCTGTATGCACCGTGCAAATTTTGCGGCCTCTCGTATACAGGCTGACGCGCTATTTCATTTACTAAGCAATTCGCAGTAGGTTGCCTGTGACAATCTGAAGATCGTTATGTTGCCGGAATTTGTCGTCGGCTTTTCAAACAGAAATTGATAATTAAATAGCTGTTTTACAAATAAATAATGAATGTATTTTAAGTGTGTAATAATTACACTAAGGTTACAATTCATAACGCATTAGAATGTATCTTTGCAACCACATTAGATACTATATTAACTTCATTTTAACTTTAACTTAACATGATTGACGAAATTTTAGAACAAAGTTCAAAGAAAAAGCAACCGATCCTCCCCAATACAATCGCATCAGCTGAAAGAAAGTCTACTTTTACCCCTCCACGTTTCTCGGTCAGAAGACTTAGAAAACATCCAGGAATACAAGCTAACCGGAATCCCATTATCATGGGCTGATCTGGAAACCCATTTTTGATTGCGGGCTGGCACAGCGGGAATCCCTTGTGGCAGCCCTCGCTAAATCCGCCATTCCTACCTGAACTTCCTGATATATTTCTGTCCTTCAGCCCAAAACCCGTTGTAATCTGCCTATCAAAGGGCTGATATACAGGTTAACGGTAGCGGAGGCCTAATCCAGACAGGTACTGTTGGGGCTTGATCGGATATCCACAAGGTAATTCTAATCCTACACCGTCTGTAGCAGCTACTCGCCAGGCAAATCCTCGGGAGGTAGCTATGTCTTAGGCGAAGAAAAGCCAATGCCGTCAAAAAATAAAATCAAAAAAAATATTGCACAACCAAATGGTTGTATATATATTGCACAACCAAATGGTTGTATTATGATCGAAAGACGAGACGTTTTCCAAGCGATTGCAGATCCTACTCGAAGAATGATTATTCAGAAATTGTCCCGCGGAGCGTTGAATATCGGGCAAATTGTGGAGGACTCGGGAATAACCCGTCAAGGAATCGCAAAACATCTCAAAGTACTAAACGAATGTGGCATGGTTTCGCTTACGCAGAAAGGCCGGGAGCAGTTTTGCGAGGCCAGACTCGATAAATTAGATGAAGTAGTTGATTGGGTCAATGCATCCCGTAAACTTTGGAACCAGCGCTTCGATAAACTGGATAAATTTTTGGCAGAAACAAAAAAGCAATAACTATGAAGTCATCAGACAAAGAACTTTTAATCACGCATTGGTTCGATGCGTCCATCGAGGCTGTTTTTGACGCCTGGATTGATCCAGAGAAGCTTAAACGTTGGTATGCACCTGATGGATGCACCATATCATACAAGCGGATAGAGATTAGGGAAGGAGGGATGTACCATTCTTGTGTCCATGATCCGGTTCACGGCGACTGCTGGATTGTCGGTACCTATTTGGAGATAATTCCGCCAGAAAAACTCACGTTTACGATGCAGCTATCCAATGAGCGCGGCGAAATGGCAGATGCGTTGTCCGCGGGGAAAGATTCGCAGTGGCCCGCTGAAATCCTCACCACCGTGACGTTCGAGTCAGTCGGTAGTCAAACAAAAGTCACGCTCCATCAAACCGTGTCCGAAGCGGAAGCTAAAAAAACAGGTGCTTATCAAAGTTGGATCAAGATGTTTAATAAACTCAATCAACAGCTAACTGTAGCGTAATGAAACAATTAACGGAACGAAAGATGAGCTTAATCGGTATATTATTGATGTCGATGGTGGTCGCATGCCGGGAAAATCCCGATGACCTGAGTCAAAATAAAAAAGTGGTATCAGACAATATGGCCGGGTTTAACGCCGGCGATCATCAACTGATTTTATCTTGCTTAACCGATGACGTAGTTTGGGAAATGCCTGGTGTGTATTATCATTCAGGTAAAGCTGCATTTGATAAAGAAATTGAAAACGAGGCATTTGAAGGCAGGCCAATTATAAATGTTATCCGTATGGTCGAAGAATCAGACTTGGTTGTTGCCGAGGGCACCGTCCAAGGAAGAAGAAAGGGCGGCGAAGTATTCAACGCCGTTTTTTGCGACGTATTTCATATGGCTGACGGTAAGATAAAAAAGCTGACCAGTTATCTGATGTTTCCGGAACCGAAATAACGCACGCTTCCGCGTCGAACCAAATGTCTGATGTTATTTCGCATCGGGGTATTTCCGCTGTTTAATTTCACTGATCTGAACAATCGGTTGGATATTCGTGTAATTTTTGAAATCACTGATAACCGCATCCCTGTTCTGTGCGATTGCTTTCACATATTCCGCAACATCGTTGATATAAAAATAGCCAATGGCTACAAAAGGCGCTTCTTCCTCCGGTGTTCTGCCAGATAGGCCCTTGTCAATTTCATAGAATTTCAAGTTATCGCCCAAAAAACCTGCTACCAAAGGCATGTGCGTTTCTTCATAGTAATCCATGTCAAAAGTTTTGCCATCCCCATTCGGATAAAGAATCGCTACTTTAAACATTCCCGATTCGTTGTGGGTTGAATTTTCCGGTTTAGCCGCTCCGCAGCCCATAAACATGGTAACGATGCAGATCAACGCCAAGAGATTACACCTGGTTGTCATACAAAAATCCGTTTTAATTTATACTTCGTTTGCTTCTACGTACAAGATTCGTTTTTGTGTCGACTGAAATCTAACTTCTTGTTAAACAAAGGTATCTCATTACTTGTGCTTCACCAAATAATTTGTCGCCTCAAACTGGGATACCCAGGGATCTTACCTTGGTCTTGGCGAGATTACCCAAAGCGATCAATTGTGACTGCAAAGTATCGTTCCAGGTAAGGCCATAGTTCAGGCGCATGCAATTGTTATATTGATTTTGCAAGGTAAATATCCGGCCCGGGGCAAAACTCAGTCGGCGGGCAATGGCACTTTTATAAAGTTCTGCAGTATCTATTCCGACAGGCAGCTCTACCCATAACACAAAGCCTCCTTGAGGCCTCGTTGCCATAGTTCCTTCGGGGAAATGATTGGCGACGACCCCCGCGTACTTCAGCGCGTTGCCGTGAAGGACATGCCGTAATTTCCGCAAATGGTTTTCGTAACGTCCTGTCTCCAAAAAGCCGGCGATGACCTCCTGGGTGATAGAAGTCGATGCAAGACAGTGGGCTATTTTGATATTTTGGACCCTGTCTTTAAATTTTCCGGGAGCGGTCCAACCAACCCGGTAACCAGGCGCCAAGGTCTTAGATACGGATCCACACCAAAGCACTATACCGCTTTCATCATATGTTTTGCACGACTTGGGGCGCTGCTGCCCGAAATATACATCGCCATTCAGATCATTCTCTATAAGCGGGATGTTATATTTTTCGGCAAGTTGCACGGCGATTCGTTTATTTTCATCGGGCATACAGCTACCCAGTGGATTTCCGAAATTCGCAACCAGAAGGCAGGCGTTTATCCGCCCGGTTTTCATCGCCTCTTCAAGCGCATTGAGGTCTACGCCCGTCACGGGGTGCGTAGGCAACTCCAGAACCTTTACGCCGAGTGCTTGTGCAAGCTGCAGCATCCCGTAAGAGACGGGACTTTCCATGGCGATCGTGTTACCTTTTTGGGTGGTCGCCATCAGGCAAAATGAAAGCGCATTTAAACATCCTCCTGTGATAATGATGTCCTGGTAACTCAGGTTGCATTCCATTGCAAAAGCCCATCTTGCAATCTGCCGGCGTAATCGTTCGTTGCCTTCTACGCGGTCGTAAGCAACCCCGCTTCCTTTTAAGTCGCGGCTCGCTTGGATTAAGCCCTTATTCAATTTAGCTATGGGGAGCAGTTCATTTACCGGAGCGCTGAGAGAAAGAGGCAAGAGTTCCGTGTCGCTCATGGTATTCTGTACGCTCCTGACCAGAAATTTGGTGTCTCCATAATTCGGTACGGCGGAGGGATTACTCGCATCCGGGATGGCAGGTATCCGTGTTCTGGAATAACACACATAGTATCCAGACTGCGGCCTGGGTGTTATCAACAGCTTGTTTTCCAGATAATAATAGGCACTCAATGCGGTATTTTGACTTACACCATACTCCCGGCAAATTGTTCTCAACGAGGGCAACTTATCTCCCGTGCGTAATGTGCCGTTTAGGATCTGTTGCTCGATTACCCTTGCAATGCGTACATACGTAAAATGCGATATATCCTTATTCTTCATAACGGTTTGTATTCAACTGCTATCGGCAAAAATAAAAAATCTGCGTCTGCTATTGTTTGCGGGTTTTGTCGATTTTTGTCCATCACAAAGGGCATCAAAATTACATGGCAAACATAAAGATAGGGCAGAAGAACATTTTTATCATTGGAACAGGTGCCATCGGCACCGCGCTTGCTGTTTTCCTCTCACTTGCAGGAAGACCGGTTAGGTTGGTGAGAGGAAGTGTAAACGGCGTCGGCACCCTCGTCCGCCGTTTTCGCGTCGAGATGGAAGGGGAAGCGTTCTGTGAAGCCGACGTAGAGGTCACCGCATTGGACTCACTTGGCGACATCGATGGGATTGTCGTGCTTGCAAGCAAATCGTTCGGAAATGAAAATTTGGCGATTACGCTCAGGAAGAAAGTACACAATTCGCCCGTCGTACTCCTTCAAAATGGATTGGGTGTGGAGCGATCATTCCTGGATCACGGATATCCACACGTATATCGATGTGTCTTATTTGTCACCAGCCAGCAGATCGGCTCATCTGCGGTCCGCTTTAAACCCGTGGCAACAAGCCCGATAGGTATTGAGCGAGGGGATTCGGCTCACCTTCACGCCGTTGTCAACCAGCTCGATACGCCCGATTTTCGATTTGAGAGTGCCCATCAGATCCAGTCCGTGATATGGAAAAAGGCGATTATAAACTGCGTATTTAACTCCGTTTGCCCGTTACTGGATATTGATAACGGCATCTTCCACAGAAATTCTGACGCATTAGCCCTTGCTCGAAGGGTGATTGCCGAGTGCCTGGTTGTCGCGGAAGCAAACGGCGTAACTCTTCGATTATGCGATATCGAAAATAGCCTATTGAAAATCAGTAGGCTGTCTGAGGGACAAGCGATCTCCACCCTACAGGATATCCGAAGTAGGCGAAGAACTGAAATTGATACCCTGAACCCGGAAATCGTACGGATAGCAGCCCAACTGGAACTGCAGAATGCGGTTCCGGAAACGAGGCTACTGGGTGAGCTCATACGAATTAAGTCCGAACTTGCTCGCCATTAGACCCAACCTCGATTCTTTTTTAAGGTAGTTATATGTGCCAAATGATGCCTGCAGTGCCATGCATACATACCAATGACTTCTTTTACAGGCATGGCCTTGTCGTGTTCGGTATGGATAAACGTCCGTTCCAGTTCGTCCTTTTTTAGCTGTTTCAGCAATACGCACCATCTTGAGTGCAACCCCTTCAAAATGTCCAGTGATGATGCTATTGGAAAAAGTTTACCGTCGGCCAATTCAGCCCAACTTGCCTCGTCATACGGCTTGATGGTCGGTTTAGGCTCAGTGAGTGCTAATTTGATACGTATAATCGCATTCATATGGCTATCGGCGCAATGATGGACCACTTGCCGCACCGTCCAGCCGCCTTCCCTGTAGGGTGTATCCAGTTGCTCATCGGTAAGCGACAACACCTCATTTGACAGGTCGCTCGGAAAGGAGGCGATGACATCGACCCAACCCGAAATATCCCTTTCACTGATTGAATTTGGCTTTTCAAATCGCCCAATTGGATATTGCTGAAACTCGTTGTCTAACCGATTCATAATTTTACATTTAGCTAATTGTATTTTCCGTTTCGTATGGATCATCTATAGGTTACCGTTCATTAGACACAAATGTCACCAAAGAAAATCGGTATCGACAGATACAAATTTTAAATTTTTAACAGCAGCAGTTTAAAGTTCGAAAAAAGTCTTACATTAGGTTTGCCAAGTAACGCAATTTTATCGATGGTAACTGTCCAGTTATATCCAATCGCCCCTCAGCTGACGCAATTCGTCCGGCGGATATGGACACTCGATTTGGCGCTCGGTGGAAATGCGATTGACTTACGAATGACTGCCGATTGCTATCCGCACTTGGTGATTCGTTGTGAACGTTCTGCAGACGGTTTATGGCTGCCAGGTGGAGATATGGTTCCGATTGCCACGTTAAAGGGCGTTTCAACGCAAAGTATAACGTATAAAATGAGCCCGAGCTATTCCCATATTGCCGTTTCTTTTTATCCCAATGCCGTCAGGAATATTTTTGGTATAAACGCGTATGAAACCGTCAACCAGCTCGTTGGTGCAGAACATTTTCTGCCAAAAGAAACCGTAGAGCAAATCATTGTGGCACGGTCGCATACCGAACGGGCAGCCTTATTAAATACCGCTTTAATGACAGCGATTGGGCGACGAAATCTCCAGCCTGATAGGCGCACTGCTGATTTTCTCTTTAATCACAAGGACGCCTATCAAAAAAAACTTACGGAATACAATGTCAGTGAAAGGCATTTCAGACGCTTGTTTTATTGCGACGTAGGGATCAGTCCTGCCTATTACAAACGGCTCTATCGTTTCGAGGCAACACTGGCCAGCATCCGGAACGAAGCCATTAACAACTTGACTGAACTGGCCTACCGATTTGACTACGCCGATCAGGCACATTTCTGCAAGGAATTCCGAGCATTTACCGGAGAGTCGCCCTATGCGTTTATAAAAAAAGACCGGGTATTCGAAGATGCGGGGACGGTGGAACGGCCCCAGGGTACCGGTCACCTCATTGGGGCATCGATGTAGCTGAGAAAGAAGCCGTCAAGCGAAACGGTAAGGCCGACACTAATTTTTGCCATTAGATCGCAAGTATTTTCCCTCAAGGAAGGCCATCAGAGCCACCCAGAGTGCAATAACGCCAATGATAAGTAAGCCAATAGGAGAGACGGTCTCAAATAATAATCCGATGAGAACTGCACTGAAGAGCACCCATAACCAATCTATGGTCGTGATGAATCGTAGCGTAGCCTTGGAAACATCCTTTTGAAAAGCCTGATAAAGCACGAATGTGCCAAAAATGGAAAAAAATATACCAACAGCGATCAAGTAGCCATTTACGCTTAGACCGAAAAGTGTTGATAGCCGGTTGGGGATTATCAAAAGTATTACCCCGGCCAATGTGGTACTTGTACCGTTTACAAACAGAACGTTGTTTAAGTTCATCATGTTCTTTTAAATTAAATTACACCCCAAAATTAATAGTGATGGTTTGCTGGAAATTGTATAGAACGGACATTACACATATATGCACTTACTTCCCAAAATAAATCAACCCGCTCATTAATAAAAACAAAGCCCATTGGCATAGCTTTAAGAACTTTTTGGCAAATGGCTTTGATATGATCAAAATAAGAAAGAAGAATAACGCGTATAGCAGAAAGTAGATACTCATAATCGTCAGTAGAACTGTGCGGTGCGGGTGTAGTAGGTCGGTGAAGTTTATCAGTGTCAGCCCGACAGTAATCATTACCATATCTACTGAAACCACATGAAATGCACCTCTCGCCATAATCCAGTTTTCCAATTTTTTATCGTTTTTCCCATCAGGTTCTATTGATTTTAGGTCGTTATCGCCAAAAAATATATGAACGATAACCGACATCAACGCGATCACGTTCGCGATCAATAAACATGCATTCATTCTGTATCCTCCACAGTTATTAATGGGATAAATCCTATTGTCGCTGAAAACATTAGCAGCGACCGCTCACTGTGCAAATCAAATGCAATACGCCGGTAAATTATTGTATGAATCGGACATCAGCAGGCATATTGTGTTTTCTTATCTAAAAGGTTGCAAATATTGAATTGCGAAGACGGACAGGCAATCTAGATTTTGTAACTTCGTGGTCACTATGGTCAAAGTGTTACCTATCGCAATTCCTACGGGATATTTCTTTTTATCTTTTTATGTGTTGGGTAGCTTGACATTGGAAAATGATGTAAATTATAGTACCTGGCACCTCATTGGCCATGAACACTTCGGCGGCTACCACAGCCGGTTGGAAGCGTTACTGGGTGTATATTTATTTTTCCCAATGACCCTCCAATTGTTGTTCAATGGTTTGCTGGTCTGGTTTGGGGGTACAGTTATACCTCGCAAATGGGTGACGGTCACGTTGCTCCTCAATACCTATATCGTTGTCGAATCGCTGTTAGTACAGGTTCCGATTCATTGGGCACTTGAGAAAGCCTTTAGTGCAGACTTGCTGGAGCAACTGATAATGACACATCGCACTTATCGGCTACCCGCCGTTATACTAGCCGGTGCAACAAACCTGTATATGCTTTGGAACACCGTACGCAAGGCTATAACGTAGCATACAGAACTTGCAGATTTCAAAGCGATGTTTTATCTTGCACATCACAACGACCTTCATGAACTAAAAGGCCTGTTAAAAGAGAGCAAACAAAACAGTCATTCACGTCATACCCGTCAACCGCCATGCGTAAACGTTGCCTTTACCGTTCCCTTGTCTTAATGAAGACGATAGCTTCACATTTTGAACCATCTCGGAAGATTCTTACGGATTAATCGGCCGGGGAAACGATATGTACGTGAGATCAACCGGCATGTTCTTCCTTTTCCTGAGTATGGCATCCATACTTTGTGCACAGCAACGTCCACAGTATACGCAATACATCTTCAACGGGTTTTTGATGAACCCTGCCGTGGCGGGCATTGAGCGCTATGTCGATGTAAAGCTGGGGGGGCGTAGCCAATGGCACGGTCTGGAGGGAGCTCCGCAGACGGCATATCTGTCGGCCCATCTGCCTATCGGCGCCCGGCACATCCAGGATGGTGCCACCTCGTTTGGAGAAGGTGGGTACAATCCGTACAGCCGCGGATACAGCCACAGATACCGAGCTTCGGAACCGCATCACGGCGCCGGCATCATTGTGCAGCACGACCGTGCGGCGCAGTTTGTCCGTACCGATGCTCTGGTGGCCTATGCTTACCACTTGCGTATAACCGAGACGATGAACCTTTCTGCCGGTGTCAATGCGGGTTTTTCGCAGGTGCGACTCGATATGTCGGGTATCAACACGCCGGACGACCCCGTCCTGGCCGGTTATGCGGATAGCCGTGTAGCTCCGGAGCTGGGGTTGGGACTCTGGCTGTATGGTGCGCGCTTTTTTGCCGGGGTTTCCGCGCAGCAGTTGCTGGGTAACCCGTTGGCGTTTTCGGACAACGCTCAGCGCGTTGGTGGGTATCAGCAATTTTTCCTTACGGCGGGGTATAAACTGCATCTGGGGAGTGATATGGCCGTTGTGCCGTCGGTGTTGTTCAAGCAACTCGCATGGATGCCGTTTGTGGGCGATTACAACGTAAAGCTGGCTTTTCGCGATCGCCTTTGGGTGGGCGGCGGTTACCGCAACCACGAGTCCTTTTCGGCGATGGCGGGCGTTAACATCAGTGCCTTGCTGAACCTCAGTTATTCTTACGATTTCAATACCGGGCCGGTACGCACGCTGGCCCACGGCAGCCATGAGGTGGTGCTGGGCTTCCTGCTCAACAACCGATATCGGGTGTATTGCCCGCAGGTGATGTTTTAGACGAAATGGAATGAGGCAGCTTTCTATCATGTGGCTTATACTTCCTCTCATATTCGGATATCAATCCGTGGCGGCACAACTTAGCCTGCACATCGACGAGCATTTCTTTGCGGGGAAGAAGATTCTCAAAGCGGAAACCACGTGGGACAGTTATGTTTGGGTACTTGGAGAAAATAATTTCATCGCCCGGATATCACCGGATGATCAAGTAGAAAATTTTACGGCTTTTTTTGCTGGCTATTCGACGAAACCGTTTACGGATATCAGTTCGCGTTCGGCAAATACGTTGCTTTCAGGTACGGATGGCGATCATGCGTTTTTGTTTGCTAAAGGAAATATTAGGCAGATAGGCCCTGATCATGTAGATGCGCCGAAGTTCACGTTTGACTATCCCGACACGGTGGACCTTTGCAAAGGTGATACGTTCCCAATGGAAGTAGAAAATGCTCAGGGAGATTATTCCTATCAATGGTATCGAAACGGGGAAGCATTGGCGGGCGAAACCCGTCCCGCTTTTTCGGCAACCGAGGCCGGAACGTACGCTGTGGAAGTCAGCGCGAGCGGCGACAACGTTGTTTTCTCCGATTCGGTTACGATTCGTTTGCATTATTTGGAAAAGCCGGTTTCTTCCGATGAGGCTATCCTTATGTGCGAAGGGGTGCCCAGAAGGATTCGGGTGACCGGCTACGCGCCAGAGACCATCAAGCGTTGGTACCGGGACGGGGTGCTTTTACCCGGCGAGTCCGACGCTGCATTGGTGGTAACGCAACCCGGCGCGTACTCCGTCGAGATTGCAATTGGATCATGCTCCGTGACATCCGACCAGTTGACCGTTCGCTTCGTGGCACTGCCGGTGGCAAAGATCAAGGCGGCAAATGAAGGGCCGCTATGCTATGGAACGTCAACAACCCTCACGGCCGATCATGCGGCCGGCGAAACCTATACGTATCGATGGTCAACGGGGGAGAACACTCGAAGCATCGAGGTGAGCAATCCCGGTATCTATACGCTTGTGCTTACCAATGCCGCGGGCTGTTCGGACACCACCGAATTTGATCTGGACGGTTACGATCCGATACCGGCACCGCGGATACGTGACACCGTACTCTGCAGTGCGGCAAACGAGGTAATCCGCGTAGAAGCTCCTGCCGGTTATTCGGCGTATCGCTGGAATCGCGGTGCCGGCAGCGGCCGCTATTTTGACATTTCTGTACCGGGTACCTACGCACTCGAAGTGCAGGATGAAAACGGCTGCACGGTTATGACCACATTTGAAGTAACGTCTGCCTGTCAGGACATCATCATACCCAACACCTTCTCGCCAAACGGAGATGGAATCAACGACGTCTGGGTGATTGGCGGGGTGGAAGACGGAGCTGCATTGGTAAGGGTCTTTGATCGCAATGGGCAACTGGTATTCCAATCGCAAGATTATCGCGTTCCGTGGGACGGGCTATACCAAGGTCGATTAGTGCCTGTAGGCGCCTATTATTATTATATTACCACTTTGGAAGGCAAGGATTTTAAAGGTGCGTTAAACGTACTGTATTAAGGTGGATGACGCCCGCGACGATTAACGCCTGCCATGAATTTGGAAAAGCAATTGTTAATGACGAAATTTGGCTATGACATGGCGGCAAAGTGCTGGCATTGACTGTCAAAGCAGGTAGTCCTTAACTTCATACATCAAAAAATCAGTTACGTTTCAACGTCAATTTTATGCTTGATATCGTTATAGAAACCCGACAAGCCGAGATTGCCCCGGGTTTTGCCGTTAAACGCATACTTCCCTACCGTCTTCGGAGAATGGTTGGGCCGTTCATTTTTATGGATCATGGCGGCCCGGTAACCATCCCTGCGGAGGCGGTAAACAACTTAGATGTGTTGCCACACCCGCATATTGGCCTATCCACAGTCAGTTATTTATTCAGTGGTAATATGACCCACCGGGACAGTCTTGGTGTGGAGCAGGTGATAAAGCCCGGAGAGGTCAACTGGATGACTGCTGGGAAGGGCATTACGCACAGCGAGCGCTTTGAAGATCCGGCAATGCTGAGAGGAGGCGAGCTGGAAATGATACAGACCTGGGTGGCACTCCCCGAAAAGGATGAAGAAAGCGATCCTTCCTTTAACAATTACAAGGCCGAACAATTGCCTGTTTTTACAGATACGGGCGTTTGGATGCGTTTGATTGCCGGCGATGCCTATGGCTTGAAAAGTCATGTCAAAACCCATTCCCCTTTGTTCTATGTACACGTTGTACTGGAATCGGGAACGCGCTTCGGTATGCCCCATGGACATAGCGAACGAGGGGCATACATTGCCCGGGGTAGCGTCGAGGTAAACGGCAATACGTACTCGGCCGGCCAACTGATGGTATTCACCAAGGGGGTGGACCCAATGATTATTGCTCACGAGCCGACCACGTTGATGATGCTTGGTGGAGAGCACCTGGGCGAGCGGCATATCTGGTGGAATTTTGTTTCCAGTAGGAAAGAACGGATCGAACAGGCCAAGGAGGACTGGAAACAGGGGCGTATAGTGTTGCCGCCAATGGATAATGAGGAATACATACCCCTACCCGAACGTCGCGGCAAATCGGCAGGCGATCCGCCCCCCAACGCCCTTTCCTGAATGGCTACCATACCCTGTTCGTATTCGGACACTTATTGTCCGTATACGAACACCCATTGAAATCTAAACCATTGATTTCTTGTTTCCTGCACGCTTTTTTGCAATGGCAGATTTGTTGATGTCTGCACGATAGCCACAACGGCAGGTAAACGGACATCGGTTATGGTAAAGAACTATTTTAAAATCGCCTGGCGCAACCTGGCTAAGAGCAAAGGGTACAGCGCCATCAATATCGGCGGCCTTGCCGTTGGGATGGCCGTAGCCATGCTGATCGGCTTATGGGTATATGACGAGCTCACATTTGACAAATACCATGAAAACTACGACCACATCGCTCAGGTAATGCAACATGCCAATTTTAACGGCAAATTGCAAACCCAAACGGCCAATCCCGGATTAATGGGACCGGAACTACGGGCGAAATACGGGAGCGATTTCAAATACGTAGTGCAAGCATCGTGGCAGGGAGGCCACCTCTTGTCCGTCGGGGATAAACATTTTGTCAAAGAAGGGATGTTTTTTGAAGCCGATGCACCTGAAATGCTCACGCTGAATATGCTGAAAGGAACACGCGATGGATTGAAAGATCCATATTCCATCCTCTTGTCGGCTTCCACCGCCGAAGCCCTGTTTGGTGACGAAGACCCCATGCATAAGACCATCACGTTTGATCGGAATTATGAAGTGAAGGTAACGGGTGTTTATGAAGACCTACCCGGCAATACGTCATTCAGCAACGTAAAACTCATGGCGCCGTGGGAACTGTGGCTTATCCAGAATCCCTGGGCCAAAGAAATGCAAAACCCCTGGGGAAGCAATTTTTCCCAGACTTTTGTGCAAATCGCAGATCATGCAGATCTAGAAGCCATTTCCGCCAAAATTAAAGACGTAAAGCTGAACAACTTAAGCGAAGGGGAGAAAAGATATCAATGGCAAGTTTTCCTGCATCCCATGCGCAAGTGGAACCTGTATGGCGAATTCAAGAATGGGATAAACACGGGTGGGAATATCCGGTACGTCTGGTTGTTCGGTATTATCGGTCTATTTGTGTTGCTGCTGGCCTGTATCAATTTCATGAACCTCGCCACCGCCCGGAGTGAAAAGCGGGCCAAGGAAGTGGGCATTCATAAAACAGTAGGCTCCCATCGTTGGCAGTTGATCGGTCGGTTCTTTGCCGAATCCTATTTGATCGTGTTGCTGGCCTTTCTGTTTTCGCTATTGCTGGTCATCGGGCTACTGCCCCTGTTCAATGAAGTAGCGGGCAAGAAGATGGGCATTCCCTGGCAAAACCCCCTGTTCTGGTCATTCAATCTAGTCTTCATTTCCATCACCGGTTTGTTGGCCGGAAGCTATCCGGCGCTTTACCTATCCTCATTTCAGCCGTTGAAAGTGCTAAAAGGAACCTTCCGTGTAGGTCGGTTTGCCAGTGTTCCGCGCCAAGTTTTGGTGGTTATGCAATTCACCGTTTCCGTCATGCTGATCATTGGAACCATCATCGTTTACCAGCAGATTCAATACGCAAAAAACCGGCCGGTGGGATACACCAAACAAGGATTGGTGAACCTTTATCTTCAGGATGAAATCAAAAATCATTTTGATGTGATACGAACTGAACTGAAAAACGCCGGTGCCATCTCGGAAATGGCGGCGTGCGTCAGCCCGTTGACCAGCGTATGGAATACCAATGGTGGGTTTGAGTGGGAAGGCAAGGACCCCAACCTGGGGGTCGACTTCCCAACCAATGCCGTGTCTTATGATTTCGGGAAGACCGTGCAATGGGAAATTAAAGCAGGCCGGGATTTTTCACGGGAGTTTGCCACCGATTCCGCTGCCTTTATTATCAATGAATCGGCCGCCAGGTTCATCGGCTTCGAAGAACCCGTGGGCAAAACGTTGGTATGGGAAGGCCAGCCTTTCACCATTATTGCGGTGGTGAAGGACATCTTGCAGGAATCGCCATTCTTTCCTGTACGACCAACGCTTTACCGCATCGCGCCCATGAGCGATATGGCAAACTTGGTTTTGAGACTGAGCCCGACCCTGAGCACCGCCCAGTCCATCCGCGTGATCGAAAAAGCCTGGAAGCAGCACGTTTCCGATGTGCCGTTTGAATACACGTTTATAGACGAATCTTTTGGCGATAAGTTCATGGCCGAGGAACGCATCGGTAAACTGTCTTCTTATTTTGCTGTGCTCGCTGTTTTTATTTCCTGTTTGGGGTTATTCGGTATGGCGAGCTTTGTGGCCGAACAACGCACCAAGGAAATTGGCATCCGTAAGGTACTTGGGGCCAGCGTGGCCAACCTGTGGAGGTTGCTGTCAAAAGAGTTCGTGCTATTGGTGACCATTTCCTGCATCATCGCTGTACCCATTGCTTGGTACTATCTTACCCTATGGCTTGCAAATTACGATTACCGCGTAACCATCAGTTGGGTAGTCTTTGTATTGGCAGCTGTCCTCGCACTTTTGATCACCGTCGCGACGGTCAGCTTCCAAGCCATCAAGGCGGCGTTGGCCAACCCGGTAAACAGCCTTCGGAATGAATAGGTAACCGGTCGCAGATCATCGCATGCCCGTGCGAAAACCGTCAGTATTTTGGATGGCAATGCCAATTACTACCTATTCACGATGATGGGTACAATGCATTTTGACCGGATGATTTTATTTGTTATATTTAGCCAAACCGATAACGAGTATGCCTGAAGTAAAAGACTTAAGAGAAGCCGCACATGCCAATAGTAAAGAGACGTATTACCTAAGATGCGTTTCTCGTTGGCGGCTGGCCTCATCTTCCCTGCCTTTGCTCTTTGGGTTAATGGGTACATTGATGTTTCTCCGGCAGCAGGGTGTTTTCCTGAAGCCCGAATGGCTGGGATTTGCGTTGGTGGCGTCTCTGTTCGGAGGTTTGTTCTATCTTTCGCGCCGGTTATCAACCGCGCAGATTGCCATTACTTTAGACGTAGAAGGAGTGCATCAGGCTTGGTTACGGCAGTTTGTGTTCGCTTCCAATCCGGACATCACGATACGCTGGACAGATATGGCTGACTACAAATTTGAGCTGGAACCGGGAAATGACTGGTTTAAGGTCACGTTAAAAGACGGAACAATCTGGCGGTTTCACCGGGATTTAGATTCATTTAAGAAGGATGATTTTTCGGCTTTCCGTGCCGCTTTTACCGAGCGAGTGGAGCGGTACAATCAGACAAATGCGGTAAACCATCGGATTCGACGGGCAAAGACATTTCTCGAAACCCAAGTGGCATATGTATTGGCTAAAACGGCTAGCGTGTCGATATTAGCATTTCCCGTTGTACTGGTGATACTCGCTTTCAATAACTCACCCGCTACTGAGCTGGTCGGTATCTCGGGAGCAGTAGCTTTCGTCCCGGTGTTTCTGTTCGCCTATTCAGTTCACATAAGACGAAAAGAAAGACGCGAATACGAAAGAACCCATTGATGGGTTCGCGCGGGTCAAAGGTCTTTATTACACCGGTTTTAATTTATCGGTATACAAGTGTCTGAGCTTAGCTAATTTGGGTTCAATAACTGCCTGGCAATACCCTCCATCAGGATTCCTGTTATAGTAATCCTGATGGTTATCTTCCGCTTTATAGAAATGTTCGAATCGTTCCAATTGGGTCACGATCGGATCCGTATAAGACTTTTGCGCTTCATCCATAATCCGCATAGCTAATTGCTTTTCCTCGTCCGTTCTGTAAAAAATGATGCTTCGATACTGGGAGCCGCGGTCTGCACCCCGTTGGTTCACGGTTGTTGGGTTGTGGGTGGTTAAATGTATTCTCAGCAAATCATCAAACGATATTTCATTGGGATCGTAGGTAATTTCAATCACTTCCGCATGTCCGGTCCCACCACTGCAAACCTCTCGATAGGTTGGGTTAACGACCGTTCCGCCGCTGTAGCCGCTCTCCACTTTTAACACGCCTTTCAATTGCTGAAAGATGGCCTCTGTACACCAGAAGCAGCCGCCTCCGAAATCGACTTTTCTTTCAGTGACCTCAATTTTTTTTAACGAAAGTGCGTTCATGCAATATCGAAGTCCGCTGGGCTTGGGACCGTCTGGAAAGACATGTCCCAAGTGGGCATCGCAGGTGTTGCATGTTGCCTCGATTCGGTACATGCCCAACGATTTGTCTTTATGATAACCCACCGCATTTTCGGTTATGGGCTGCGTAAACGAAGGCCATCCCGTTCCGCTTTCGAACTTCGTGTCGGCATCAAAAAGTTCGGTGCCGCAGCAAACACACGCGTATTTCCCTGGATCAAAATAAGAACAGAGATCCGAGCTGAATGCACGCTCCGTACCCTTAAGCCGGGTGATGTTGAACTGTTCAGGCGTCAGGATCGCTTTCCACTCTTCCGGCGTTTTTTCCACTCTTTTATCAGGGCCGGGGGTGCCATTGTTGGCAAATTTTATAATATCAAGCCATTTCAGCATTGTCGTATCGTTTGACGTCAAGATTTTACTATCCTTGAAATATCGCTATTCAATAACTTGGCCACTTTTCTATGAGGAACGGCTGCCTGTAACGCCAAGTGGTGACGATTTTACCTGTCTAGTCCTTAATTTCATCCGTCAGCTTTTAGCGTTTAACCGTAAATTTAAATACGTATCCACTTCACCGTTTGATCTAAGAGTTGGTTGAGACTGAGCCCCGTAATTTCCGGACCCGCACCCCTAATAAATTCATATTGGATATCGTGGCCATCCATCCCTTTTGCGGTGAACGAATGCGCACCCGATAAGCGAAGCGCTTCTTCTGGCAGCATACCTTGCAGGTAAGTAGAATAGAGTTTGCCGTCCTTCATGTGGATTTCCAGTTTGCCATAGCCACCATCCAATGCATACGTGCCCACATATTTTTCGAGTTCGACGATTGGCTCCGCCGTGTACAGGGGTACGATCAGGTTGGCGATATAATCGTTGATCCGGTTGAACGGGAAATCGGTTGTGTTGGCCAACACCACCCAGCCGATCCGCAATTTAGGGTGAAAGACGATTTCGGCGCGTGCACCGAGCATGGAACCTTCATGCATGATAAACGGATGGTTGCGCATCCAGCCAATGCCCATTTGCTGCATCATCCGGCAGGATTTTGCCGAGAGGACAGCGTGATTGCCATCGAATTGTGCGCTGACGAATCTAGCCAGATCCCTTGCCGTAGAATACATTCCGGCAGCAGGAATCATGGATCGGGGGAAGTAATCCGGTGTACGGATAAAGCCCAATGAGTCGCCCCGGTAAAAATACCCCTTAGCAATGGCGTTGTCTGTGGTTCCCACTGTGCCGAACCCCGTATTAGCCAGACCCATGGCTTCGCAGATTTGGTCAACGACGTAACGCTCATATTCTATTGCGGTTGCCCGCTCTAGGGCCAGTCCAAGCAACCCGTATCCTAAATTAGAGTAGTGGCGCGTGTCCGGCTTGAGGAACTCGTAGGCAGGATATTGAAGGCTGACGTGGGCTAGTGAGGATATGAAATCTTCATTTCCCGCAGACTGGATAGGGCCTGAGTCCGCCTTGGTCAACAGCCATCGGTCAACCTGTTGGGCAAAGCGAACGTCGGCTGGGGAATTCCTCGGAAGTCCCGAATTGTGGGTGGCCAATTCAAGAAACGTAGCATCTCCTGGGAATTCTGGTACGTAAGCGCTGACGCTGTCATCGCCGTCGATGATGCCTTGCTCCCAAAGCTGCATGAACATGGTCGCCGTAAACATCTTGGTAATAGACTGGATCTGATACCTGGAATCTATCGCGGCCGGAACCTTATTTTCAAGGTCTGTAAACCCCCGGGCATCGCTGAAGATGATCGTGTCTCCGTGCACAATGGCTACGGCAATGCTGGGCGATCGGTACCGCTCCTGAAAGCCTTCAACGCCGAGTTTCAGCTTGGTAATCGTGGAATCGCTCAGAGGCGGTTGTGCCATGGCATTGTCTGCTAGCACTGCAAGACATGCGCCTGCAAACAGGTTAAAGCTGGTTTTGATTATTTTCCTTCCGTACATACGAAATAAGTTTCAGGCAAAAATAGGCCATATGCAACGTTGCAGTCACCCCGAAAAGCCGCCATTTTTGTGACAAAATAGCGACAACGTGTCGTTGATGAACTTTTACAGAATGTCCGGAACGAAGACGAGCAGGTCTTTCGACTTATTGATGTCATGGGCCGTATTCAGGATCATCAACACCAGCACGATGACCGATAGGAGGTATGCCCAAACGAAAAGGGGGATTTCCATTGCATTGCCCACACCCATGAAATAGTGGTCGACAACCGGAATGACGATCAAGGCAATGAGTGTCGTCACCGACCAGAGTATTTGCAGGTCCAGTATCTTCAATACAGCGGCCTTATCCCGGCGGCTCGGAAATTTCGGTTTAAAAACAGCGTAAGTATGGCAGGCACGATGGAGGTTCAGGAATGGAAAACACAGCACCGACAGCGCACCAAAGTTGATGTATTTTACTCGCCTGTCGTAATGAAACACCGTGGCGTCAGTCTCCTGCGGTGCCCTCGGCTGCATGGTGATCTCAACATCTTGAACCGGCTCGTTGAAAAATAATTCCCTTGGATCGATACGCAACGCATTACAAAGCTGCCTGATGATATAAGGGCTGCCTTTTGAAGTGCCGCTTTCAATACGTTGTACGGTTCGCAGTGAAATTCCGGATTGGTCCGCGAGCTCCTGTTGTGAAAGGTGCCGATCCAGTCGGTATGTCTTTAACGTCTTTTTCAATCCTACCAAGTTGCTAAAACCAAGCACTACCAAAAGTAACTATTTTCGACAATGCGCCAAAGCTCGAGGGGCATACAAAAAAATAGTAAACATTTTTGGATATTCGTTGGGGTAATTCGGAATGCCGGATAAGTCCGTATCACGTGTTGTTTCCCGTGCCTGCAGATGCGATTAATACCAATACGCTGGGTATTATTAACCAGAACGAAGGCTACCCCGGCGCTGAACGAAACGTCTCCCAATTGGCCGAAATTGAAGATTAGTATGAAAAACACATTAAAATAAGTGTTCTTTTGGCTTTGGCCGGTGCAGCGATTGCAGCACCGGCCAAACGGGTGTCGGGTCAGCAAGCTCCTGCTGACCGGCCCAATATTATCGTCATTTTGGCGGATGATATGGGATATTCCGATAGCGCAAGTTACCGGCGAAGTGCATACACCCAATTTGGACCAGCTAGCAGACAACGGACTGCGGTTTCGCTCGTTTTACAATGCAGCCAGATGTTGCCCCACGCGGGCTTCGCTGCTGACCGGCCTGTATCCGCACGAAGCCGGAATGGGAGCAATGGTAAGCGAGGCTGATCGCGCTCTAAAACCAGGACCGTATCAAGGGTTCCTCAATATGGCTTGTTGGAGGTTTTGACGACAACCGTTGCGAGTTATATAACTTAGCTGTGGATCCGGTTGAGTTACGTGATCTCAGTGCCGCATATCCGAATCTAGTGAAAAAAATGAATGATCAATATATGCGTTGGGCGAAAGAAGTAGGGGTTCAGCGATTATAGACAACATATGTCACGACCTGGTTTAAATTGAAGTATTATTAAGTAAAAAATATTTATTGTTTATCAATAAATATTTTTTACATTGCGATATTAAATTCATAGTTGTATGAAAAGTATTTCAATAGTTTTCCTTCAGGCAGCCACCGTGCTCATCGGCATTGTCGCACTGGCTATCTTGATCTGGTTCCCCTTGGTTGAGGGCCGGGCCACAAACTTGGACGTGTTCAGCATTTACGTAGATCCGTTCATCTTATATGGCTACGCGGCATCGATCGCATTTTTTGTCGCATTATACAATGCACACAAATTGCTTGGCTGCATCAGACAGAATAAGGTCTTCTCATCAAACGCGGTTAAGCGATTAAAGAACATCAAGATCTGCGCAATCGTACTGAGTATTGCAATTGTAGGGGCAGGGCTTTTCGTAAAATTATCCCATCATCAAGACGACGACCCTGCTGGTTTTCTTGCCATGTGTATCGTCACTACGTTTGTTTCTATCGTAGTCGCAACGGCTGCGGCTATATTTGAAAAAGTATTGCAAAATGCCGTAGACATGAAATCTGAAAACGACTTAACAATTTAAGCGATGCCCATTATTGTAAACTTAGACGTGATGATGGCAAAGCGGAAAATTTCGTTGAATGAACTTTCCGAACGAGTTGATCTTACACTGTCCAATCTTTCTATCCTGAAGACCGGAAAGGCAAAAGCAATTCGCTTCAGCACCCTGGAAGCAATTTGCAAGGCATTGGACTGTCAACCCGGTGACATTTTGGAGTATCTAGATACGGAGGAAAAAACAGACATTCGTCTGGCCGACTAAACGTATTTCGTCCTTCGCCGAAGTACGGCGGTCGCCCGCTTTTATCTCGCCTATCATTCACTGGGTAATAGTCTTTTATTTTGAGCTATTCTGTTGGTATTTGGCCAGTGAAGCTAAGTAGTGTCTATTAAAGGCATCTCCGGAAAAAGGATTTTGGCTGGTAATCAAATTTCTATCGCTAACTGCAAAGTTCGCTTTAGGGAGCCCCTGTCTGTATTTCATTCCCAGTCTCCTTAATTTTTTCGCTATTTTTCTGGTCTGCGGCTTTCCTTTCATGATGAACCGTTCGATAACAAACTCCTCAACAGGCGATACACAATTCACTTCGAATCCAATGTATGGGTTTTCATCTTTTGGTATGGTTAAGATAAGGCTAGGCGCATGGCAGATCAGTCCTGTTGGCTTTTTTTCTTTTGCAAAGTATTTAAGCAAAACCGGAATATTGGCATCAGTCTTTAAATCCACCATTAAGCCTTGCCCACCGGGAATAATCAGGCCGATGTAATCGGATTTATGTTCGATTGCCTTTTCAAGTGTTTTCGGGTTGTTGAATAAACTATCCGTATTAACAAATTCGAGGGCTTCATTTTTTACGGTAAGGTTATCTTTCCAATATTTGTCGTCAACACTTTCCTCGTCTATTGTTGAAACAATTCCGCCTGGCGTTGCAAAATCAACGGAATACCCTGCTTCTGTTACGGACTTATACGCCAAATAAAACTCATTTAAAAACACCCCTGTTTGTCGAAATTTTTCTCCGTTGTTCAATTCCAAGGTATCAGCCGCACTCATTACAAATAGAACTTTGTTGCGTTGCGCTTGAGCCATATTCGCGGCAACTACCAGGGTTAATAATAATTTCATTTTCATTCGATTAAATTTGTTCTTCACCTAACTTTTTTTTCGATTGCTGATGGAGCTCATGAGCTCATTCTGCAAAATTGGCGAGAAGAAAAGCGGAAAACATTTACATAGGTAAAGATTTTACCTTTTTGCCCTGATGCGGCTTAACTGTGTGGGCGAGATGCCTAAATAAGAAGCGATATGGTATTGGCTGATGTGATTCTCTAAACCGGGATATTCCTTTTTGAAGATTTCGTAGCGGTCTCTTGCTTCAAGGGTAACAAGTTCAATTTCTCTTTTTTCTTTTATGGCGAACTTGTATTCTGCCAGTATTCTGGCAAGGCTTTCAATTTTTGGAAAGTCTTTATAAAGTGCGGTAACTTTGTCGAAATCGGCTACGAATATCGAACAAGGCGTTAAGCATTGGATATTTATTAGATTTTTCTGTTTGGTCGTAATGGACGAATACGCAGCCACAAACATAGGTGGGGTAAAGAAGGTCTTATTGTATTCATTCCCGGATGTATTTCGGAAAAACGCCCGCATTATACCTTCGGATAGAAACGCTAATTTTGAAGAATATTCACCTTCTTTTGCAAAATAATCGTGTTTTTTTAATTCAATTTCAGCAAATAATGTGACGAATACCTCCGTTTCACGTTCCGTGAAGTAAATTAGGTTCCTTAAATATGTTTTCAGTCCATTCACTTTTAAAATGTGGGTATGCTATTTTTTTAGCATTATCCGGCTGCGGCTCGGGGCTTGGTGTTCTTTGCGGATCGAAATCTTAAACTTTTTAATTTTTCACCACTTTTAACATAAGTAAAAACCATTGGCCATTACGAAATTAAAAAAAAGAAATAACTCAGCTTTTTTATTTGTCGGGCCGTTTGTTCGCTCGCCAATGCCACTCCGCTATTTGGTACGCAAAATATTGTTTGCCCTGCCACTTTGGGTATTATTTCCAGACCTTTCCTAATGTTTAGTTCTTTACAAAGATGATGGCCGAGTTGCAACGATAATAGTTAAATTTGCTCCATGAAAGTCTCAGATTAGCAAAGTCCAAATCGATTATCCGTGAATAGTCAACCGGCTGTTCCTAGCCTATATTTGTTTATATTTTGCTAATAGAGATGAAAAACTTCTTTGAAAGCCCCTTTAAGGGCAAAATCATAAAAGACCATATTACAAATCCGAATATCACTGCCGGAAAGTACTCCTACTATTCTGGTTACTACCATGGGCATTCATTCGACGATTGCGCACGCTATTTATTTCCCGATCGCCGCGATGTAGACCAGCTAATTATTGGAGCGTTCTGTTCCATCGGCAGTGGCGTGAGTTTTATTATGGCAGGCAACCAAGGCCATCGGCATGACTGGATTTCCAGCTTCCCCTTCCATTACATGCCAGAAGTCGAAGCATTCAACGACGCAGTCGACGGATTTGCCAGTGCGGGGAATACCGTTGTCGGGAATGACGTATGGATCGGAAGTGAGACCATGATTATGCCCGGTGTCTGCATCGGCGACGGTGCAGTAATTGGTAGCCGGGCCTTGGTTACCAAGGACGTAGCCCCCTATGCGGTCGTTGGTGGGAATCCAGCCCGGCTTATAAAAAAGCGATTCAGCGATCAAGAAATTGAAATGCTCTTGGAAGCCAGGTGGTGGGACTGGGACGAGAGCCGATTGTCAGCGGCTATCCCCATCATCTGCTCAGGTGATGTTTCTGCACTTTATAGGCATTACCGTCGTTGCATAGTCTTAAACACTTAATAGCCTTCGGGTGGACCCGTTACCCTAGAGGTAACGGGTTTCTAGTGTTAATAGCCATCCCTGATAGCCCTTACACGTCAACACAGATCCTGGAGGCAGTTTACAAAACCGGTCGACGTTTCGGTGTATCTATAATACCTGGTTGCTTGGCCTGGTTTTAAGTTTTTAGTGCCCTCCGAAAGGGCTCTGTCAGACCAATGAAAACTATCAAGAATCTGACAAAACAGCTAACTTTGTAAAAGCCGGAGATCATCTGCTCACCGACATAAATAAGTGGATGTACCTGTTGAAGCACATGAGCACAATGAAATTTGACAAACATTTTCCGACCGAACGCCTGAAACCCTACATCAAATATTTTGTAGTATCGGAGAATGAATTGGAAAGCGAATACAAGGTTTTCCCTTCCTCGGGATTAGTCATCGGCTTTCAATACAAAGGACAACTTGCTACAATAAGAAACAATACGGAAAGCAAACTGGCAACGGCAGGCATTACAGGCATTTCTGATGGGTATAGGATTTTTAAAAATTCGGCGGGCATTGGAACTATTTTGGTTTACTTTACCGAAATCGGTTTTACACATTTTGCTTCTCATCCAGCCAACGAGCTTTTTAATTTAAGCCTTTCATTGTACGACATTTTTGAAAAAGAAAAAGTGAACGAAGTAGAGGGAAAATTAGCGTTAACCTCTACCGACAAGCAACGAATAAAAATAGTTGAGCAGTTTCTCCTCGCTCAACTCAAAGACATTGAAACGGACAAACTTATTGTCGAGGCGGTTAAACTTATCTATCAATCCAAAGGAACGATCAGGGTAAAAGAACTGAATAAAAAATTATTGATCAGCCAAAGCCCTTTTGAGAAGCGCTTTAGAAAAGTGGTTGGAACAACCGCCAAAAAATTTGCTTCCATTGTTCGTTTCAATTCGGTTCTTGACAATCTGGACGAAACAAAATCGCTGACTGAAATCTGCTACGAGAACAATTTCTTTGATCAGGCCCATTTTATCAAGGACTTCAAACGGTTCACGGGCGATACTCCCGAAAATTTTAAACGCTTCTTGTAGAAAAACGATTTTTTACAATTACAGGGATTTTAGGTTCAGCATCTTTGTATTGTAATCATAAGTAATGAAATGAAAGAAATTGACTTAAAGTAAACAGTCATTTTCAGAGGCCTGAGCACTATGATTGCGAATAATTCAACAAACCGTTTTAACAATAGAATCAAAAAAATGTTTACAGTAGAACAGATCAAAGCCGCTCACAGTAAAGTAAAATCGGGTGCAGATTTCCCAGCCTACATCAAAGAAATCAAATCGTTGGGCGTTACGCATTACGAAGCCCATGTGTCCGACGGTCATATTGACTACCATGGAGGCAACAACTATACGGTAAAAGTTCCTGCAAAGTATGAGCCGCTAACGATTGCAGACAGTCCCAAAACAGAAGAATTTAAAGCAGAATTATTGGTTCATCAACAAGGGAAAACCGACTATCTAACCTTTATCAAAATGTGTGCAGAAACAGGAGTCGAAAAATGGGAAATTTGTATGGACGAAATGACGTGCACTTACTTTGACAAAGCTGGAGACAAAATTCTGGTAGAGGGAATCCCTCATTAATCGAATATGCAATGGGCTGAACGCACTCCGATCTATGGATTTGACGCCGGAAATCATAGCCAAATACGATGAATTTAGAAAAGCAATCGTTAATAACCAAATTTGGTCAGCTAGCAGCTTATGATAAAGGCGTAGTAGGGGAACACGTTGATTCGCTGACGCCTATTCATTAGGGCGATATTATTACGAAAAATTCTACGCGCGAAATCTTTGAACCACTAATGGGCGACGATAAGACTAACCCCGATGATATGAGACCTGATTGATAAATTTGACGCCATCCCTTAGTCGAAGGCAAGATTATTGGACTAGCCGATATTCGGAAATGTCGTAATCCACCTGCTACTATGTCATTTACACACCTCACGGTTACAGTAAAACACGCTGTACCTTTACCTTAAAAATAATTATCATGAGAAAGCTAATTGTATCAGCGGGGATGTCACTGGATGGCTACATCGCCGGACCACATGGCGAAGGAGACTGGGTATCGTCAGGAGAGGAAATCTGGAAGCACATGTTCAACGATCTCGCAGATGTAGATACCGTGCTGTTAGGAAGCAACACATATGCGGAGTATGCCGGCTACTGGCGGTCGGTACTGACCGATCCGGATGCCGACCCGCACGAAAGGAAATATGCCCAATGGGCTGAAGGCACCCCGCACATCTTGTTCTCGAAGACCGTTCAATCGATCGATTGGGCGAATTCGCGCATTGCACGCGATCCCCATGTGGAAGTGACTTCATTGAAGCAACAATCAGGCAAAAGCATGGTTGCTTGGGGTGCGGGGGAGTTTGCATCGGCGCTATTTCGGATGGGGCTCGTAGATGAACTCCGGATTACCATAGCACCGGTGCTGCTGGGCAATGGATTGTCGCTGTTCCAAGGCATAGACCGCACCAAGTTGAAGGCCATCGAGGTACGCCCACTAGAGAGCGGTGCAGTCATTCTTCGTTACGGAATGAACGCCGGTAGATAGCTGGGAATCCATTACAGTTACTGTATTGCCAGAGATTGGAATTGCAATACTCTGTAATACAGCTAACATCGCTGTCGACTTTCTCTATGCAATCCTGAAGGTGTGGCTCTTGAGGCAGGCCGATCGGATAAAGGAAAGGCGGGCTTTGTCTTATGACGCGGTTTTTCAGATTTTCATCTTCTCTTCATCTTGCCCCTATAGTTTTGTGTCAATTAACATTAAAAAAAGAGCTATGAAAAAAATGTTTATTTCAGCGATTGCCGTGGTGGCCGTGTTCACCGCCATCGCACAGGAGAATGCGGTAAAAGTGAAAAGTAAGGCAAAAGCGGAATCCACCGCTAGAGTTAGTGAAGGTACAATAAAAGCCGCGCAACAGGCGAAAACAGAAGCTAAGGGCGAGGCAACTGCGACCGTCATTAAGGCCGCAGCGATAGAAAAAGCGACAACGGCGGTGGAATCGGCGCATGAAATGGCGGTTGTGGCCAAAGCCGAGGGAACAGGGAAGCTCTCGGTTAGCGAACATGTGAGTGCAGCCGCTGATCATGGAATGGCGGTGCGTGCCGTAGCGACTTCTCCGGAGCTATCAGGTGCCAACGGCAATATCGTAAGCAGAGTTGCCATGGTCAACGCATTGGAGGCTTCTCCCAACGTCGGAAACATTAAACTTGAAGCAGACATTCCCGATTTGTCTACCGAAGTAAAAACCCGGGTTAGGACCAACACCGACATCCAATTGAAGCCCGTTAATGTAAAGAGTAATGTGCATGTTAAAGCAGGATTGGGTGTAAAACTTTAGTCCAGAAATGATTACCTTTGTGGAATGCCGACCATTGCTGTTGGCATCCCACTGTTTTGCTGATTATGGATAAGGGTTGGGTTATCGGGTTTCTTACATTGCTGTGCTGCCTAGCCGGTGCGCCTGCAGTGGCCGTTGTGCGGGGGGAAGCAGCTACGGTTGCAGACACCGCCAGCGTCGCCCAGCAACAAGAAGACAAAAAGGAAAGGCAACCGCGGAAAGCGGAAACATCTGAAGATAAATCCAATGCGACGGACAAAGCAGCGGGCGCAAGCCCGGGCCAAACCGCGAACGATATAATTGAAACCGTGAAGCGAGTTCCCAAAGCCCGGCGGCGGGCGAAGCCCATTTCCGTGCCATCCGTCAACGTGAATCCGCCAGTGAAAGTGAAGGTTCCGAAAGTGAAAGTCCCTGAAGTGAAAACAGCGATACCGGTTAAAATTAAACTATGATCGGAAGTCTGTTCCAGCCATTCACATAACCGTATGAAGATGAGATTATTTTTGGCCATCACCATGGTTGGTGTGGCTACCTTGACAGGTCATGCCCAAAGCGACTCAACAGGTCGTAAAACTTCATTGACCTTGGCTTCAATCTATAGTACCAACGCAAGTTACTACGGGCAAACCGCCGAAGAGCGCTTGCCTTATGTGTTGCTCAACGCGACGTTGCGAACACCTTATTACTTTTACCTCACCGCTGGAGGTTATAAACTGCTGACCATCGATGACGGGGCGTCCGCCGCCCAACTAGGCGCCGGATTCGAGTTTGAGTTAGGTAAAAATGTGGAGTTGGGGCTTGGGTATATCCGTTCTTTCTATGCAAAGAACTCCCCATTGCTTCAGGCGGCTAATACAGATAACGTGAGCGCTTCCTTGGCGGTCGAACATGCTTTTAAGACTGAGTTGACCGGTGATTACATGTTCGGCAAAGAAGCCGATTATTTCGTGACATTAGGCAACTCAAAAAAGGTTAAAATTGGCCAATTCAACCCCGAAGACATGATCGTTATCGAACCCGGTATTGACGTAGTGGCCGGTACACAGCGGTATTATCAGTATTACGTGTCTGAACGGCAGCGTCTGGGACGGTTGGTCGATTTGTTGCCGGTCAGCCCTCCGGGGCTGGGCCGGTCCGGAGCGGAAACAGATACCGTTGCGGTACAATCGACTGATTTCAAAATGATCTCGTACACGTTTACCTTACCCGTATACTATTTTCGGGCAAGCTATGCTGTTGCAGTTACTTATCAACTGTCCGTATTGGATCCGAACGTCGAGGCGATTTCAAGAAAACCCCGGTCGTTTTTATCTATTGGCTTTTATTACCAATTTTGAAACCATTAGCTCATCATGCCATGAACGTATTGATCGTTGAAGACGAACGCAGCCTAGCCATCGAAATGGAAGCGTTTCTGAATAAGGCCTGCTATGTATGCGTGCATGTACGCGATGCTGCGTCAGCGTCTGAAAGCATCGGCGTTAATTCGTATGATTTCATTTTGCTTGATTTGGGGCTACCCGATAGGGATGGACTCGAGGTACTTAAGGACTGCCGGAAATACAATCCGGAAGCGGCGGTGATTATACTAACTGCCCGCGGCGACTTGGAAGACCGGATCAAGGGACTGGAGCTTGGAGCGGATGATTACCTGGCCAAACCTTTTTCGCTGTTGGAACTGCAGGCGCGGATGCAGGCGATATCCAGAAGGAAATTCCAACTGGCTGATGATACCATGCCGATCGGAGACTTTAAGGTCGACTTGGGCAAACGGCTGGTGTACTTCGGCGACACCGAAATCAATCTGTCCAGAAAAGAGTTCGATATCTTCAGTTACCTGATCATGCACCGAAACAAGCCGCTAAGCCGGATACAGCTCTATGAACATGTATGGGGAGATTTTGCAGCAGACGAGAGCGACTCCAATTATATCGACGTCCATATCAAGAACATCCGAAAAAAACTCGGTGAATTTGCCGAGGTAACCTGGCTAGAGACCATCCGGGGCATCGGCTATAAAATCCGATCGGCGCAATGAATCTAAATGCCAAGCTGACCTTATATTTTACGCTGTCCAAATTGGCGATCATCGCGGTATTTCTGCTGTTGCTTCCCTATATATTCGATTGGATTTCGCTGACTTCGATCAACAACTACCTTAGGCAGCAGGAAAACAAAGTGTTCGCGACCATCGAACAGAATGGGATGGAGCCCTACCTGCAAGATCAAGCGAGCTTCGGTAGTTATACCATGCTCAAGGAGGAATACATCTCCATGGAGCCCGTCGGACCGGAAGTGGCCGATATCGACCAAATAGCCGACGGGCTGCGGCTGATCGAAGCCGATACGCTCAATTACCGCATATTGAGCCGTACATTTAGCTACGATGGCCAACGGTACTTACTGGAGATTGGGCGGACGACGGCCACCATCCAGCAGTACAACATCGCCATCCGCCGGATTGCGCTTTATGTGCTCATCGGTTTGGTATCCGTGACCATCATCCTTGACTTTTTCTTCTCCCGGATTATCCTCAAACCGCTGGGTCAAATCATCAAAACTCGGCTTGTAGGGCAGCGTTTTCCGTTTAAGGGGCATATGCAACCCATCCGTACCTCAACCCGTGATTTCAGGTTGCTGGACGAATCGTTTATCGAATTGATGGAACGGGTCAGGCAGGACTTTGACCGCGAAAAGGAATTCACTGCCAACGCTTCGCATGAGCTGTTGACACCGATCAGCATCCTGAAAAGCAAAATTGAAAACCTGATGCTTTCGGAGGGTTTGGACGAATCAGTAGCTGCAAAACTGCTGGAGATGATGCACACGCTGAGCCGGCTAAATAGTATCGTTAAGTCGATGTTGCTGATTGCCCGGATAGACAACGCACAATTCCATAGGGGAGAGGCCGTAAGGATCGATCGGATTATCAGCGGAATAAGGGAAGAGCTGGCGCCCCAATTGGAAACTAAAAACATAACCTTTACCAATCGGATAACACGTCTGGAAGCCATTCCAAACCTGAATAAGGAGTTGATGTTTCATTTGTTTTCAAATTTAATCCGAAATGCGATCCGATATAATAAACAGGGTGGGCATATCGACGTTTATGACTCGATCGGACCTGATGGCTACTGGATACATATCCGTGATACCGGCGAAGGGTTTCCGCCATCTAAACAGGAGGAGATTTTTGAACGGTTCAACAGGATACACCATCATGGTGGTGAAGGTTTTGGATTGGGGTTGTCCATCGTACGTAGCATCGCGCACTTCTTTTCGATAACTATACGGGTGGAGTCGTCGCTAGGTGAAGGATCGGTGTTTTCAGTAGGCTTTCGGTCGGATTAAGGGACTCTTTACGTTCGCAGACTTGTTGACCGCTTTATTTTCCAGATGGATAATGCAGGGCTTAGCCATGAACAACTGTTACGCTCGATAGAAAAAACAATTGGATCGGAGGTTATCCGTTAATTCGCCGGTTTTAATGATTTCCAATCTTCACATTTCAAGAAACTTTCGGATATTTGCCAAACGGACTGACAAAGATGCAGGCTAATAACTTATGGTTTTGCAAAAGATGGGATTAAGCATTGAATATTGGTGGTGATCCTGTAAATGACCGCTTTCCTTTTAACCTTGCCAACGACAATATAATCATAGTGAGATGAATACTAAAAACGACGCGTTTTCCAGTCCATTACTGAATATGCTAAACGGAATTAGTTTACCTATTGCCGTTTATTCTGCCAGCGATTTTGTAATCCGTTACGCCAATGAAGCATTTGCGAAACTATGGAAGGTCGAGTCGCCGGAAGGGATGTCTGCTTTAAAATTGACGGAATCTGCTGGAAATGCTGCGATCATGCGAGCACTCAAATCAATTAATCAGGAAACAACGAGGATCACACTGATTCACACTTTAGCAAATACACCCGGCCCGGTTTTTTTTGAAAGTGTTTTTGAAAAAGCAGCTATGGAGCCGGAGTATATTATGCAGACAATACACGATGTTACCCGATCTCAAACCGAAAACAAACAGCTGACGAACACTGTCTCCACGCTCGAAGAACAGAATGACGAGCTCTACAAGGAGCTGTTAAGAACCGGCCAGGAGTTGGAGGAAAGTTACATCGCACTGGAAAACGCAGGCACTAGGATGTTGGAAATACTGGAATCCATATTCAAGGAAGTCGAATTGCCGGGTATTGGTTATTGGTCGCTCGATTTGGAAGACATGTCATTCGAACTCTCCCGTGGTGCGAAAAAAATTTACGGGATACCGGAAGATGCACCGGTTCCGCTCAAAGACGTAGATATATCGCAAATTCTCGACGATCACGCGATGGCGGGCTTGAAACAGCTCGCTGCAGGCGTTGTTGATCACGATAAGCTATATCATTTCGAACATAAAATCAATCCCGTTAACGGTGAGCCTCCCAAATGGCTGAGAACTTCGGGTGTTGTGGTGGGTAAGAATAATGATAGGGTGACCAAAATAGCTGGCGTAATCGTAGTCATGTAACGTAATTATCCTGTTCCATCTGTTTGCCTTCCGTGATATCCTAGTCGTTATTCCTTCTCCGTATTAAGATATAGGAATCTTTGTCAAAAGGCTTCATTTGGGATTGCTCTTGTATCTTAAATCCACAGCTTTCCAAAAACGGAATGAGCGGATCCGTTTGAAGCAACTCAATCCATATGGCATCATACCTTTGCGTTACGGACAAACACTTGTTCCACAAGGAATTTCTTGTTTCATCATGGTCATGTTCCGGCATGATATAAAAAACGCTATAATTAATAACTTTTTGATTTGTCAATACCTCGGGTCTGCTTACGGATTGCCTCATAATGGCATACCCAGCGGGCGTATTGTTTATATATACGGTCGCCATCTGTGTGCTTAGATTATTCAGGTCGTTGATGGCTTCCTTTTCATCAAGCTGTTGTTTCATGTATTTATCCAGCTGCTCTTTCTTTACGGAATCCTTATACATTCCCCTGATTTGGGCCTCTTTCAGAACGAAAAGATTATGTAACCCTTCATCCGATGCTATGGTAAATTTCGACACTATATCCATCTTGTAATAACTTTTTAAACAAATATAGGGCAGTAAGCAAATCGGTATACGATACAGAGAAATGAAAACAAATCGGTACAGTCAGGGCGCTAAGGAGCAACCTAATGTTTTGATGGCATCAATACTGGCAGCTGTAATACGCTGCGAAAATATCGTTCGGAAGCAATGGTCATAGGCATCGGTAAAGGAAAAGGTCGTACCAGGGGTAAAATGGATGCCGAGCGTTTCGCAACTTTTGTAAAACCCTTGCATATCAACGTCGGCAGAGAGTTTGTTCCAAATGGAATATCCGCCCTGCGGGATTTCGGTATAGGTGTTTTCGGGAAAATAACTACTGAACTGCCCTGCAAGCTGTATAGCCTGCCGCTCCAATTCACGGCGGAATGTCCGCAGATGCCGGTCATAAGTAGCACTTCCGAGCAGCTTGGCAATCACCTCTTGGTTCAGCGGTGAAACCGACCTCCCCAACGAAAATTTCATCCGTTCGGCTTTTGAAAGAAAGCGGCCCGCCGCCATCCACCCCAAGCGTATGCCTGGGGCGATGGTTTTCGAAAACGAAGAAAAGGTAATGACCGAACCACTGGTGTCAAAATTCCGGATGTTGGACGGTCGGGGATTACGGAAGTAAAGGTCACCATACACATCGTTCTCGATAATGGGAATATGATGATGTGATGCAATGGCAAGTACCTCTTTTTTCCGTTCATCCGTCAACAACAATCCGGTCGGGTTATGAAAGTTAGGGGTTAATACGATTGCTTTAACGGCATTTTTGTCGCATACGTTTTTGAGGTAATCCGTATCAAAGCCCTCCTTGTTCCTGACCGGGATTTCAATCGTCCTTAACCGGAGGTTGGCGATAACCTCCAATACCGAAAATACGCAGGGGCTTTCCACCGCTATAATGTCGTTCGGAGTTGTAGTTATTGCGAGTGCAATATATAGTGCCTGTAAAGCTCCGTCCGTAATCAGCAGTTCCTCCGGCTGAACCCGTGCGCCATGTCCTGCCGAACGTCTGGTGAGCAGTTCCCGAAGTTCATCTGTACCGTTGGTCGGGTAATAGCGCAGCAGTGCCGCTCCCTTTTCACGGATGACCTGTTGCATGGTCCTAAGCACCAACTTCTGCGGTACGAAAAAATCGGACGGCGTTGCGGCATTCAGGGATGCAAATTCAGCATGTTGCTTTATATTGGAAGTAAGGATAACATTCTCCCTAAATATGGGGTCTCTTGGTATTGGCGGCAAATCAATCTGCGGCTCTCCACTTATTTTTTTGGTCTGTGCAGCCACGACATAGCCCGAGCGGGGAATGCTCATCACCAGCCCTTTAAAGACAAGATAGTCATATCCACTCTGCACCGAACTTGTGCTTAGGTTATATTCCTCTTTAATCCGCCTGACAGAAGGCAGCTTATCGCCCGGCTTTAAAACCCCCGTAGTGATTTTAGCTTCGATAGAAGAGGTAAAGACGCTGTATCGATAATCTTTCATTGCATAAACCAGAATCTGTACCGTGTAAATTTACAATTAATACAGATGTATCTAATTTTTCCCTATTAAACGTTTCGCTTCCGATACTATTCCCTTTGTGTCATAACCAAATAAAGCGTGTAGTTCTTCCTGTGTTCCCTGTGGCGCAAATGTGTCCGGCAGCCCCAAACATTTGATGGTTGCGAAATAGTGCTGTTCATGAGCAAAAGCGATGATAGCGGTTCCCACACCTCCAATTATGCATCCATCCTCTACCGTGATTATCATACGGTACTGGCGGAATACCTCATGTAGAAGCTGTTCGTCCAACGGCTTAAAAAAGCGCAGGTCGTAATGTGCCGCCACAATGCCGTCTCGCTCTAATAATTCGCAAGCTGCTGTTGCGTACTGTCCTACAACCCCAAGGCTTAGTATTGCGATATCTCTGCCCGCTCTAATAAGCCTGCCTGTTCCAATCTGCACATTTTCATAAGCCAGTTTTATGAGCGGACGAGTGCTTTTCCCCCGGGGATAGCGGATTGCCAAAGGAAAGTCCCGTCCATCCAACTGCGCCATATAAAGAAGATTGCGCAGTTCGTCCAAATCCATTGGGGCGGCACATACAATTTCCGGAAGGCAACGAAGAAAAGCAATATCAAAAGCACCGTGGTGGGTCGGCCCGTCTGCTCCGACCACTCCGGCGCGGTCTATACAGAAAACAACCGGTAGTTTCTGCAGTACAACGTCGTGTATTACTTGGTCGTACGCCCGTTGTAAAAAGGTTGAATAGATCGTGCAGAAGGGCAATTTGCCTGAAGCTGCCAATCCTGCGGCAAACGTTACAGCATGTTGTTCGGCAATTCCCACATCAAACACCCGCTCGGGCAGCCGCTCTTTCATCTTTATGAGGGCAGATCCCGTGAGCATAGCAGGTGTAATGGCTACGATATGGTTATTTTTTTGCGCCAAATCCAGCAGCGTTTCTCCAAATACCTGCTGAAAGGTCACCTTCCGTTTGGCATCCTGTTCAAGAAGTCCCGTAGCTTTATTGAACCTGCCGGGCGCATGCCACGTCACCACGTCATTGGTAGCGGGTTCAAAACCATTGCCTTTTACGGTGCGGACATGGAGCAGTTTTGCACCCTTGATTTTTTTTAGGTTGGACAATACGTTTACCAACGCAGTAACATCATGACCGTCTATCGTTCCGAAATAACGCACGCCCAAACTTTCAAAGAAATTGCCCGACGGCAGCACACCATTTTTTAAGACTTTCTCTATTTTCTTTAATGTTTTTAACGACCTGCCCTTATGGCTTGTTTTTAGGATAAATTGTTTTGTTCGGCTTTTCCATTGATTGTAGAAGCCCGATGAGGTAAGTTGAACGAGATACTGGCTCAAGGCCCCGGTATTCTTGTCAATCGACATCTTGTTGTCGTTGAGTATGACCAGGACATTGGCATCCTCGTATCCCAGATTGTTGAGCGCTTCAAAAGCCATCCCCCCGGTAAGTGCGCCGTCCCCGATTACGGCCACATGCTGCCTTTCCGTCTGCCCGTTAAGCTTCGCAGCCATTGCCATGCCCAATATTGCCGATATAGATGTGGAGGAATGCCCCGTGCCGAAAGCGTCATATTCACTTTCGCTACGAACGGGGAAACCACTGATCCCATGAAGCCGGCGGTTTGTATAAAAAAGCCCCCGTCTCCCTGTAAGGAGCTTGTGCGGATACGCCTGATGGCCCACGTCCCAGATAATCTTATCTTCGGGAGCATTGAAAACGTAATGAAGGGCCACTGTCAGTTCGACCACGCCAAGGGATGAACCCAAATGACCGCCATATCTGGAAACAAGATCGATGGTCTGCTCTCGAAGATCAGCGCAGACTAAAGGCAATGTCTCTTTCGGATAGGATTTCAGATCTCTTGGGCTATTTATCAAAAACGGTTCTTTTCGCATAGTATGAGCGTAAAAGTAACAAGTCGACGAAGAACCGATCCGGAGCAGAACCTGGAAATCTTATCGGTACAGTTCGGTCTTTTCCTCGAATCACACTAGCCACTTGCAGTTAAAAAAAATCCAAGCGTTTAACATAAAGTCTAATCAAAGGTGTAACTTTACGGTTTAAGCGAAGTGCAACTAACTCATTTCATCAAACCTGATTACATCTATGGAAAGAAGGGAATTCATCCGCAAAGGTATGATTGGCGCCACCGGTGCGGCATTGACAACGTCTGGCATGAGTGCCAAATCCTACGCCTCAATTCTTGGATCCAACGAACGGGTCAACGTGGCCGTCATTGGTATACGTGGAATGGGCCAAAACCACATTGAGGGTTACTCAAAGCTCAAAAACGCGCGGGTGACCGCGCTATGCGACATCGATCGGAATTTTTTCGAACCCCGAATAAAAAAGCATTTTGTTGACAAGGGACTGGAAAAGCCAAAGACCTATACCGATTTGCGCGTCTTATATGAAAATAAGGACGTCGATGCTGTTTCCATTGTGACACCGAACCATTGGCATGCGTTGGCCGCGATATGGGCGATACAAGCCGGTAAACATGTTTCTGTCGAAAAACCCTGTTGCCATAATATTTACGAAGGCCGCAAGTTAGTGGAAGCCGCGGAAAAGTACCCGGTCATTGTACAGGACGGGGCCGAGCAAAGGAGTAACCCCTGTGCGGAAAGCATGGCTGATTTTTTGCACGCCGGGAAGCTTGGTGAAGTGTATATGGCCAAAGGCATTTGCTATAAACGGCGCCATACCATTGGGCGCACGCCCGACGAGCCGATCCCTCCCGGCGTAGATTATGATCTGTGGTTGGGTCCGGCGCCCGAGCGCCCTTTTTCGAAAAACCGCTTCCACTATAACTGGCATTGGAACTGGGAATATGGAAATGGTGATATCGGCAACCAGGGGGTTCACGAGATGGATATTGCCCGGTGGGGACTTAATGTTGCATTGCCTACCAGGATCAGCTCAATTGGCGGCCATTTCATGTTTGACGATGACCAGCAAACGCCCAACACGCAGCTCACTGTTTTTGAATTCCCAAACCCGCAGGGTGGGGGCGACGCGAAAAAACTCCTGCAATTTGAGGTTCGCCATTGGCTTTCAAATTCCGAGGGAATCGGCGGGGAAAACCCGAATGACAACACGTATATGGTGAGTTCGGATAATGAGGTAGGCAACTTGTTTTTTGGATCAAAAGGCTACATGACTAAAAACCTCAATCGATGGCAGACATTTATGGGCGATAAGAAGGAGCCGGGCGAAAACGGAAAAGGTTTCGGTAACCACTATGCAAATTTTATCGATGCAATCCGGTATAACGACCAGAAATTGGCAAAAGGAGACATTAGGGAAGGATTTTATTCCTGTGCGCTCATCCATCTTGGCAATATTGCCTATCGCGTGGGGCGAACACTAAATTTCGATCCAGTAGCCATGAAATTCATCAACGATCCGGAAGCCGACGCGTTGCTAACCCGCGAATACCGGTCGCCTTTTATTGTTCCGGATGTGGTGTGAAAACGGTCGTTAAGTGTTCAGTTCCCAGCATGAAGAAATCGGGTAAATCGTTCACCTTGTTAAGTTTCCACTCATGAGCTTTGATGTTTTTCGATATGCGCCAATAATCGGTGTTAGTTGGTTTACTAGAATTGTTTTACTGCTCATATTTCTAACAATGACGGAGAGCAGCTTTTCGCAAGAACTCCCCAAAATTGGACAAGTTTGGACCGGAAGTAAGGCAGAAGGGGGAATATTTCTTCCACCTCCGGTAGGCCTAACGGATGAGGTAGTTTTTGTTGTAGAGGACGTTGAATTCAGGGGCGGTGTCTCAAAAGATAATAAGATAGTCGGTATTTCAACGACAGATTCCCATTTTAAAATTAATGGCAAAGCATATATAGGTACCCCTTTGGGGGAATTTATAAACAAAGACGAAGTTAAGTTGGTCCGCGGATGGGGTCACTACCTTCCTATAGATGAAGAATGGTTTGCGGCGTTCGATTATAAAACTGTTTCTGATTCTTTAAAGGTGCTTTTCGTTTTCAAGTACAAGTTCACGTATTGAACAAAAGAGAGCTGACGCCAGAAATCATTGCCAAATACGATGAATTTGGAAAAGCAATCGTTAATGACCATTTGAGCGATTTAGATCGCATTCCTGAGGTCACGGGGTAATCCATCCCATCGATTTCCGCCATTCGTCCATTTCCCGGTTCCTTTTCTTCAAATCCATGGGTGGAGATTCGTTATCGTTTCTTGCGCGGCGCGCCATAACCGCTGTCTGCTCCTCGAGGGAGTTAAGCCCAATGGAGGCCCGGCGCTGATTGACCCGATCGAGATCGTCGAAGCGGTTGGGCTTCAATTCCCCGCTTTCGTCCCAGTCAAACTGGGTGCCGTAAAGTTGCGGACTCCCCTCGAGCACGGCGATCCGGTCCGTCAGGTAGGCCAGGTTTTTGGGGTCGGCCTGTTTTTCCTGCACGGCTTGTTCCAGTAGCTTCTGGCATTTCCTCATGAAGTCGGGCTGTCCGATGGCATGCTGGATGATCAGCCAGGCGGCTTCACTGGCTGCGGTTCCCACCTTACCTATGGTCGGATACCCGATATTATCGATGATGCCTTCCAGCGTCTGCGCATGTTCGTTGTGGAGACGCTCCATCGCCTTGTGATAGCCTTCCGACAGCTGGCCGCTTTGCGCAAGCCGAGACCGGAGTTCCTGGTCCGCCTTTTCCATGCCGATGATTTGCTGGGCAATACGATGGTAGTTCATTCCGTTATCGATAGGTTTGACAATGCTTTCTGCTTCCCGTTTCAAAGCCATGTTCCGTTCACTTATAAACCGCTTTAAGTAATTCGTAAGTACCAACCAATTTGCCAATTGTCCCAGTATCCCAAAAGGCGATTCGAATTCAAAGCGATCCCTCATCACCGTCAGCCCTTCCTTTTCTTCAAACCAGTGGTCATGCCGGATGAATGAAAATGCACCCTTAACCATCTCATCGCGGAAATAATTGGGCCGATTATACGCCGAAATTATAGACGTGAGTCGTTGCCGCACACCAAAATGGGTCGCTTCAAACGTAACAGTCTCACCAAGGCTAATCAGCCCTGAGGTAACACCACCCACCGCGCGTTCTCTCGTTTTGCCTGCAGATACCTGATGAAAGTCGATGTTTCTGGCCAAGTCAAAACAAACCGCTATTGGCGCCGCAATCGTTGTTTCTAGTGCTATAATGGGCATATCATTTGGCTGGATTCCGTGATAACATTCGTAAGACAAAGATAGCGATTTACGAGTCATTTTACAGGGTATTCCACAGCCAACTTCAACCAATAGGCCGCTTAAGTGCCAATGAATTGCAGTTTATGCAGTATACCTTTGATGAGCTCGTCTTTTTAGCGTTGGTACCTGATCTACCCCAGTTTCAGCTCGGCGATCGTGGAATCGCTCGGCGGCCGTTTTCATGGCATGGTCTGCCAGCGGTGTAAGGCGTTAAATTTTGGTATAATAAGGAGTTTGCTATCTTTACGACCATTGAATTGAAAAAATTACTCACACACATGTCGATTGCACCAGCAATCGTATGAACAAAATAACAACACCATACCGTTATGGAACATCATCCGTCACAAACGAAAAATAGTGCACCGAACGATAAGCTCATTCAAAATATCATTTCGCAGCTATTGGATATACAAGAAAAGGAAAACTGGCTCGATGAAAATTTTAAAAAGAAAATAGGAAGTGTCGGAGCGGACAACGTTTTTGAAAGGCCTTTGCCTGAATTACACAGTGTAGCGGAGCTTATTTCTCATGTATTGGTATGGCGACTTGAATCTATCCGCAAGTTGAAGGGCTTGGATGCCAATTTAACAGTTGATAGTCCTGAAAACTGGCGTACAAACGACCAATTAAAGGAGATGGGTTGGGTAAATCTCCAAACGGAATTCTATAAAAGTACCTATACGCTCATTGAGCTGTTGTCCGATAAAGACGATAGTTTTCTGGAAAAGAAGTACCGTGATGGATACAGCTTTAAATATTTAATTGAGGGGCTTATCCATCACGACCTTTATCATTTAGGACAGTTAGGTATCACAATTAAGTTCTTAAAGTTGTAACATGTGCGATGACGCTGTACATTTTTTCGCCATCTGCATGTCAATGAGATCGATTGGATAGCATCGACCAGCTTATGGATAAAAGACCTTTTTCCTCGTATTGGGTTCCTGTTGCCTGCGGCTTCGAGTGTGCAGGGTAGGGAAGTGGCCTATTCCTAAACCAGGCCCTTCAGGGTGATATTCGCTTGTACATACCGTATTATAACTAAAACTTTAACGGCCGGTTAATGTTTTAATGTCAAAGCGTTTGACGCTTATTCACATAATCTAGATGCGCATGATCCCAATCTCCACGTGGGCGATAGCTAACAGGATGCAGCACCGTTCATTTGCCCATATTCTTAACATAGGCTCCATGAGTGTGGCCTGGCTCAACTACAATGCCGCCGACATTGTTAATCTCCAGATCAGGCCGCAATTACAAATTATTTGAATGTAGAATAATTAGTAAAGAGGATATAAATGAAAATATACAATATCGGAATTATAGGGTATGGTGGCTTTGGTAAGTTTCTACACCATTGGTGGGATAAGATGGAGGGCATAAAGGTAGTGGCGGTTTCGGATAGCGGCATGGAAGATGAGCAATCCGGCGGCCTGAAGCAATATAAGAACTGGGAAGAACTGATCGGTAATGAGGAAATTGATATTGTGAGTATCGCCACCCCGCCTGCTTTTCATGCGGAAATCGCCTGCGCGGCGATGCGGACGGATAAGCATGTTTTGCTCGAGAAACCCATTGCCCTGAGCGCCGAAGGCGCTGAGCAGATATTAGCTACTCAAAAGGAAACCGGGAAAGTGATTACCGTAGATCACATGCTGCGTTATAACCCAATTGTAAGAGCTTTGATTTCACTTACCGCCCAGGAAACCTTCGGCAAGCTGAGACATGCTGTAGTTACAAATTATGCACAGGATGAATCCTTGCCACCTGAACACTGGTTTTGGGATAAAGCTGTTTCCGGGGGAATATTTATTGAACATGGCGTGCATTTTTTTGACATCGTCAATGCGCTGACCAGTCAGCAGGTCAGCAAGGTTTTTGGTTGTTCACACAACAGGAATAACAGGCAGCAAGACCAGGTTTCGGCGATGGTGCTGTATGATGGAGGACTGATTGCCAGTCATTACCATTCGTTTTCAGGTCCTGGATTTTTCGAGCAGACCACCCTGCGACTGATGTATGATCTTGCAAAAATAGAAATTGAGGGGTGGATACCGATGAAGGGTACGATCAAGGCGCTGGTAAACGAAGTGACTGAAAATAAGCTGCAGCTCATTCCGGGGCTAAAGACAGAAAGGATTACACCAATTGCTGAGCTCAGCGATGTTTCGCGGCCAGCGGGCTGGGGTAATACTGCTATGGAACTTCAAAGCAGCATACGCGGCGGAGCGATCAGTTATGATGTAAATCAGATGGTTGAAGGCAGTTTTGAAATTCCGCAGACAAAATCTGAAGTTTACGGCGCGTGTTTGCAGAGTATCTTGTCAGACCTGATCGCTAAAATTGAAGATCATGATCACAAGCTTACGGTAACAGCAGAGGATGCCTATGAAAGTTTGAAAATTGCGCTTTTAGCCGACCAGCAGGCCTGATATATACCTGCTATAACTCCCGGAGCAAAGACAGTATCTCCTGTATTGAAAATTTTGCCCCGCAAATGGATTCATCAGCTGCTCCATAATAGATGGTTACTTCGTCCCCGTTTACAATATGGCCATTGGTGAATACCACATTTCCAAAGAAGCCACTGATCTCATATTCTTCACGTGGGACCATGATTGGTTCTATGGTTCGGGAGATGATTTTTGCAGGGTTTTCCAGATCCATCAAAAATGCACCTAGGGCATAATGGTGTTCTGCATTAGCCCCGTGATAAATCTCCAGCCAGCCATAAGGAGTTTTGATAGGTGCCGCGCCGGCGCCTACACGTGCGCTATCCCAAAGTCCTGTCCGTGTCTTTACGATACACTGGTGGTTTCCCCATTGCAGGCCGTCACTTGATTCGGCCAGCCAGATATATTTTCCGCCAACTTCAATACTTACCGGCCGGTGCAAGGCGTAGAATTTGCCATTTATTTTCTCATCAAAAATTGCACAGTCCTTATTGTGAGGCGGAAATATCATGCCCTTATGCTCAAAGTTTTTCCAATCTCTTGTTAGCCGGAGCCCCACACCTACACCGTTGTCTGACACCGCGGTGTAGGTAAGATAAAAGGTGTCGTCTATTTTAGTGACGCGGCAATCTTCAATGCCAAACTTTTCATGGGTTCCTTGGCCAGTCAGCGGACCATATCCTTCAGGCTCATAAAAGTCCACACCGTTATCACTGCAAAGCAACCTTAAATGCGAAATCGTGGTGAGGTACCCTAAGCCTTTATAGGATAATTTCCGGGGGTCATTGGCGATAAGCTCAGGATCATTTAACGGTATTTCAACGATCTCCGTTTTGCCCTGGTCATTGATAGCAGGAAAGGATATGACCTCTGGTTTTCGCGCAATGCCTTCAGCAACCCTGGCTACCAGCCATGTTTTTCCTTCAAAGGTAAAGGCACCAGGATTAAATAGGCAAATAATTGCCAGGCCTTCACTACTGGGACTCAGATCTTTCGGTACCACAAGGGGATTTTCGGGAAATCGACGGGCTATATCTATCATTGTACATTCAAATTAAAATGGCGTATGGCTTCTCTTTATGTTGAAACAATAACATGCGTAAAAAGTTCGGTGAAAATGCCCGTTCAATGTTTTGGAAAAGCAATCGTTAATGACGAAATTTGGTCAATGATACAAGGACAAAGCAATGGCATTAAATAGCCCAACATCTTTTCCATCTGGGGCATCTTTTTCGGAGAAATTGCTTACGGCGTTAAAAAGGCATTGCGTAAGCTTGCCGAAGAGACAGCAGCTAAAGACGATAATCTCGTTGTGAAAATTGATGGTGAAATAAAAGATGCACCAGCCAAGGAATTGTTAAAAACGCTCCCTAAGCAAGATAATATACTGTAAAAAGACGTTGCTCATAAACTCAAACTAACCATTTGAGAGATTTAGATCGCGTTCGTGAGGTCAAGGGGCAATCCATCCCAACGATTTTCGCGATTCGTCCATTTTCCGGTTCCTTTTCTGCTTCAATTCCCCGCTTTCGTCTTCGAATGAATTTTTCTAAACACCCGGTTCGATAAAAGGGAGCATTACACTAGATTTTGAATCTTCGGTTTTTATAACTAATTTTATAGTTATAAAACTAGTGACATGAAAATTGATATTAAGTACGTAAAACGAACCATGGGGGTCGCGGTTACCTCGTGCTTTTTTGCGGTATCCATTTGTATCGGTCAGGATTCTACGGGCAATGTGATGGATGTTGTCGATCGTCATATGGATTCGCACCGTTATTTGGAAGCATTACTGGAAACCCGCGAGTATCCCGTATCTCCGGAGTTTCCGAACAGCCTGGAAGTGCAAATGCAACTCATGTTTTCATCTTTCCTTGGCCAAAATCGATATTACAGCGAGTTGATTGAGGCATGGGAGGACAATCTGAAATTGTCCGATAGCCTACGGAATATGGTACTTGGTTCCGCTTATCAAGACGATGAGGCAATCGGAAAGATGATCGAGTTAGCCAAGGATAAGCAGATAGTGATGGTTAACGAGATGCATTTCTATCCGCATCACCGGCTCTTGGCGATGGACCTGCTCACCCGCTTGCGGGCGTTGGGATACACCTACTTTGCCCTCGAGACTTTAGCCGAAGGGCAGGATACTGTGTTGAACGAAGCCGACGCATTTCCCAGGCTGGGAACCGGATACTACACGAGGGAGCAAAATTTCAGCAATCTGATACGGTTAGCTAAGCAACTGGATTTCCGCTTTGTGGCCTATGAGAATACAGATCCTGATAAGGATAGGGAAGAGGGTGAGGCCGATAACCTGTACCGAGGCACGTTTGCTGCAGATCCTTCAGCCAAAGTGTTTGTTTTTGCCGGTGGTTCGCATATTATGGAACGCCCGGATGGAAATGGAAAGAAATGGATGGCAACAATTTTTAAGGAACGATACGGCATCGATCCGCTTACTATTGATCAGTTCAGCCTGAACGCGTACCGGCACGACATTTCCGGCAATTATGCTCTGATGGAGCGCAAGCAGTTTGGAAATCAGGAAAAACTAGCGTCAACCGATTTACAGGTGGTTAGTAATAGGCACTATACCGGGGCGTGGGACGGCAAGGAAGAATACCGAAATGACACAAATCAGGAAATACAAGTAGCATTGTTTTACTATTCAGAATTGGGCGACAAGCTGGAAGTTGACAGCCTGATTCCCTATTTTACGGCGTTACTGTTGCCGGGCGAACAGCTGCAGCTTCCGTACCTCCTTTCGGAAGGAGCCTATTTGGTGGTGTACAACGGAGAGGGGCATACATTGGAAAGAAAACACATCGGAAAGGTAAAGCTGAGAGGGAATTTCTTTTAACGGAGTCTAAAAAGGTGCCAAATGTTATCCAATACTTCGAAAATTTAGGAAGCCTGACGACTCTGTGCTGCTATTGCTAATATTGATTGTATGTTTCAACAGATCACAGCTCTTTAGCAAATAATTGTAGAATACTAGGTCGATATAGAAATGTTCCAACTCTGTACTTATCCGATATTGGCGGAGGAATTTCTTACCAACAAGACCTTTTAATCGCCTCTATTTGAAACCAGTATAACTAATCAGAATTTGTAATTCCCGATCAGATATTTTACCTTGTATGTTACAACTACGCTTATAAATCAATAGGTTCTATACATGGCTAGTAGTATAAGTAGCCTAATGAAGCTAAAATGAAATTCCATGATTGAAGATCAACGTACTTATTACCCTAGTATTAAACAAAGTTGGGGAATCGTCGGAATAACGATACTATCAGCGCTGGTATTTAGTCCCGTCAATCTCGTGCTCAATAAAGCGATGGGAAAGGAGATTTCTTTTTTAGTTTATTATTTATTAGCGATGGGAGTTCCCTTCGGTATCGCTCACTTCATCAGAAATAAACGAACAGCAGTAAATAATTACAATTTTAGTTTGAGTTCAACGAAGGCAATGGGATTAATTTTTCTCGCTACAATTGGACTTCAGACAGGCATAACTTCGCCCATAGTTAATTTAATACCGGTGCCTGAGTTTGTGCAAAAGGTATTTCTTGAATTTGCAGATAAAAAAAGCATCTATTCTTTCTTGGCCATAGTCATTGCCGCGCCTATAATAGAGGAATTGATTTTCAGGGGGATTATTTTGGAGGGACTTTTACAAAGATATTCTCCAGTTAAATCAATTATCCTATCAAGTGTTCTTTTTGGAATCGGTCATTTAAATCCATGGCAGTTTATTAGTGCTTTGGTAATTGGATTGTTTTCAGGTTGGGTATATTATAGAACAAGAAAACTATCACTATCAATCTTGATCCATTTGGTAAACAATCTTTTTGCTTTTATAGGGATGTATTCTATGGATACGGAAACAATGATGAATCAATCGCTATCAGAATTATATGGCGGTTTTACAAACTTTATCTTAATTACTGCCGGAGCGATATTGATTTCAATAACTAGTATTTTCCTCTTGAGAAAAGAATTTAGCGATTTGAGAAATTGATGACGGTAGCAATTCGCTCGCGGCCTTGCTTAACGCCCGCAGTTCACGTTAGCCTTTTACAAACACGGCAAAATTGGCGGTCGACCTCTTTAAAATGAACCGGTCACAATTTGCAACCGGTTCATTACAGTCATTTCGTTTTTTTCTTTTTCCGCTCAATAAGCTTTTCCCGCTCATCAAGCGCATCCATTTCCTGTGTGCAAGATGCATAGTGTGCCGCCTGTCGTATGTTATCCAGCGCTTTGTTCCATTTTCGAAGCCGTTCGTAGTATGTTGCTTTTTTCTGGAGCATCACGCCCTTGTCCATACCTTTCAGTGTCAACGCAAAATCGATCAGTTTCTTTGCGTGTTCCATCTCCTCCAGCGCCAGCAAACAATCCGCGAAATAGGGATACACCGACAGCGTGTAAACGTCTGCCGCTAGGGCCTCCTCGAAATATCTCCTTGCAGCACGATAATCCCGCAATACTTCGTGATGGAGCCTACCCATGAGGCACAAGCTATCTGCATCATTTGCATCGTAAGCCAATGCATAATTCAACGCCGTGACCGCTTCCTCCAGGTTGTAAGGATAATTATCCAGCGCCTGGAAGTAATATCGGTTTTGTATTGTTTTATTTTCCATCGTTCCAAGTGCTTTGTATCAACCATCCATCCGTACAATTCGTGGCTGGAACGTGCCGATAATATCTACCAATTCCTTTTGCGCCGCCATCACTTCTGCAATGCGCTTGTACGCCATAGGAGCCTCTTCCAAGCTGCCGCCGATCAACGTAACCCGGTGCTGTGCGAGTACTTTTTTCATTTCGGAAGGAGACCACATCCGCCGTGCCGCATCACGAGGGTGCATTCTTCCCGCCCCGTGCGAGGCCGAGTGCAGTGATTCCGCGTGGCCCCGGCCAACCACCAGATAACCTTTGTCAACCATCGACCCAGGGATGTAACCGACCACACCATATCCGGCAGGTGTCGCGCCCTTTCGGTGCACCACTATTTCGCGGCCTTCATGTATCTCTTTCCAGGCGAAATTATGGTGGTGTTCCACCCTCGCCGTGATCCGTCCACCCACAGCCCGGATCAACCGCCTATGGATATCACTGTGGCAGGCAGCAGCATATTCACCTGCCAGTTGCATAGCTACCCAATACTCCATGCCCAGGTGCGTATCCAAATCCAGCCATGCCAACTGTTGGGCCTCCTTCGGTAATGGACATTGTGCCATTGCCGCTTTCGTATAATACTGTGCAATTGACGCCCCAATGCCCCGCGAACCGCTATGTGACAAAAGCCCTACGTAGCTGCCCGGTTTCAAATCCAACTCGGGATGCGGTGCCGTCAGCGTCACTTCGCCAAATTCTACGAAGTGATTTCCACCGCCTGATGTGCCAAACTGCTTGATGGCCTTTCCATGCAGCTTTCGCAGCAGGGGGATGCTTCGGAAGGCATCCGACTCAAATACCCCGTGATCATTGGGCGAAGCATGTACCTCCCGCATTCCGAAGCGGGTATGGTCAACCAGCGCTTTTGCGTACCGGTCTCTGGCACCCTCCAGGTACGTCACCGGCGTATCCAATATAGACAGTGATAACCGGCAGCCGATATCCAGCCCTACTCCGTAGGGGATAACAGCGTTGTCCGTTGCCAATACACCCCCAATGGGCAGGCCGTAGCCCGAATGCGCATCCGGCATTAGCGCCCCCTGTAAAGCGATGGGTAGCTTCAGCGCCGTGTATAGCTGATTAAAAGCTTCATCACGGATATGTTCTTTGCCGAAGATCGCAAATGGCGCCCTTTGTGCGTTGAGGGTTTGCCGCCGTACCGCCGTTGGGCTCACCAGTGCTTCGGCGATTTCGCCGAGCGCCAGGTCGTCCACATAAGCCAGCGGGTTTTTTAGTATATTGCTCAATATGGAGAGCACATAGTTTTTGTCCCGTCTGGGGAATTGCCGTTGCATTACTGCAATGGCTTTGATTACACTGCGACTGGGATAACCCAGCTTCAGCAAGTCTTTTCCTTTTAATTTTAACTGGCCCATGGCCTAATCAATTAAATGCTAAACCTTAAAGGAATCACACGGCCACGTAGCACACCGTGGAGTAGCGAGCTCCTATTTACTTAAAAATAATTTTCTTGAAATGGCGCACCGGCGACCGCCGTTGCATAGGGCAACGAATGCTATTGGATAGCACGGAGCGCTTCCTTCACCATGGAAGGAATCCTGTTAGCAGTATGGTATGCGATGAACATTGCTCCGTCAGTTAAAATGTGATACAATAGCTTCTATCAAAAATTGAGGCGCAAAAGTATCGATAATTCTTTAATCTGCAAAAAAAACATGAAGCACCTTTTGTCTGTTGTCGATTTCTTAGCTTTCCGTTGTTACTCACTACTGGGTATTTCACCGCATACAGCTATCAGCTACTTTTATATGCAGGTCAACTAATCAGTTTCTGGTTCCTGTAATGCCTTTCCGTTTTCGCTCGCTACCTTCGTACGGCCAACAGAGGAATAGCCATGAAAAATCATGAAACTTGCTATCTGTTTATAACTGTTTTCTTTGTAGTGTATCCAAACGCCGGAAGATAGCCGCATCTTCATACAGAAACCTGCGCATGGCAGCAAAGCTATCAATGATTTGAATGTGGTCGCAGTTTGCGACCACCTCATCCTTTTCTTTTTAAGTTAGCTGAAAGCAGTATCTCTCTGGAAAGCGATCAACATTTCGTTTAATCTGTTCGTTAATACGCTTGGTTTCCACCCCGTACAATTCCGCTAAATCTCGGTCAATCATTACCCGCATGCCCCTGATCGTTTTCATCTCTTCGATTTGGAGTGTTAACTAAAAATATTAGTATATATCATCGATTTTTCTTATCTTTGCCCATAACCAATCAAAACTGGATTATGGAAAACCAACAACCCAAACAACCCCGAATCGGGAAATTCATTGATCCGCTCACCGACTGGGGGTTCAGACGTCTTTTCGGGCAGGAACCCAACAAAGAGATTCTGATCGAATTCCTGAACGACCTGTTCCAGGGCGAGAAACACATCATTGATCTAACGTATGCACCCAATGAATATGATGGGGACGACGTTACGGATAAGCGCGTCATTTTCGACCTGCACTGCCGGGGCGACAACGGCGAATATTTCATTGTGGAGATGCAGCGCATCCGGCAGGATCACTTCAAGGACAGGGTACTGTTTTACGTATCGCGGCTCATTCAGCGGCTGCTGCGGAAGGGGAGAGAAACCAACAGTTACAAACTTCCGGAAGTGTATCTCATCGGCATTCTGGAATTCACCATGGATGCCGTGGTCACAGACCGTTACTTCCATGACATCATCCTGATGGATAAGCACACCTACAAACCTTTTTACAATAAGTTGGGTTTTAAGTTTTTGGAATTGACTAACTTTGTAATGGAAGAGGATGATCTGCTCACCGACATGGATAGGTGGATGTACCTGTTGAAGCACATGAGCACGCTGGATAAAGTGCCGACATTTCTGGATAAGCGGGCTTTCCAGCTGATTTTTAAGATATCGGAAGTGGCAAAATTAAAAAAGGAGGAACGGATGGCATACGAAGCAAGTTTAAAGGCTAAGTGGGATACGCAAAACGCGTTTGATTCGGTTAGACGTGAAGGAAAAGAAGAAGGGAAGGAGGAAGCTGGTTATCAATTTGTAAAAAACCTGATCGTTAAGCTTGGTTTAACGAACGAACAGGCTGCCGAGGTAGCCGAAGTATCCATCGACTTCGTCGAAAAAGTCCGCGCGGACCTCCAGAAAAAAGACAAATAAGTTTCTTTACAATCGAACATAGCCACCGCTTGCGGTGGCTTTTTTGTTTACAACCAACCCCACCAACAATTTACCCAAGTTCAAAACACTAATGTTAGGACCTGGACTGCCGCAAATCTGAATAGTGGATGGTCATCGTCGTCTATTTTATCTCTTTTTTTGTAAATCAATAAGACGGTAGCTCGCATTGATAAATGGAATCTGTTTTTATTTCAACAAGTTTTATTAAATAGTTTAATCATGAAAATTTTAGTAATCGGAGGAAGCGGCCAGGTCGGCAAGGGAGTGTGTGAGAAATTGGAAATTATGGGTAATGAGGTAATTGTAGGAGCACCCTCAGCCGGCATTGATATCTTGACGGGGGAAGGTCTTAAAGAAGCTTTGGATGGAACCGAAATTGTAATTGATCTTTCCAATTCAAAATCACCAGATGATCAAATCGCTTTAGATTTTTTTCGTACGGCCGCTAAACACCTCATTGGGGCAGAGAAGCTTGCGCATATCAAGCATCATCTGGTACTTTCTATTGTCGGAACAGATCGGGCACAACATATAGGATACCTGCAAGCAAAAAAGTATCAGGAAGATGCCTTAGTCGAATCCGGCATACCTTATACTATCATCCGCTCGACCCAATTCCATGAGCATATAGGAACCATTATCGCTGTTCAGGGTGAAGGCCGGAACGTCCACGTCTCGACAATTGACTATCAGCCGATAGCGTTGCAGGACGTGGTAAATTATGTGGTAAGGTTCGCTTTGGAGCAACCCAAAAACAAGATAGTGGAGATAGCCGGACCTGACCGCGGCTTGATGAGCGATTTCGTGGAAAGCTATTTGAAGGCGAAAGGTGAAGATAAAGTTGTAGTATCTAATCAGCACGACAAATACATGTTCCATAGCATTTCAAAATCAGGCCTAGTTCCCTCTGGAGAGTTCTATCCGGGTAAGATAAGGTTCGATGACTGGAAAAGAATATAATAGGGAAGCTTATATAGATTCTTTAAGGGCTTGGCCGAAAGTTTCCATTTCGTTTGAATTCAAGGAAGCAAAGCCAAACCTTATTCCGTTGACATCAATTCTGTACTTGTGAAGGCTTCCATCGTTCATATAAATACCCCGGTTGGCCAGCCTTTCTGAGAGGTGGGGTATGGAATATTCGGGATCAAATAAGGTCCAAACCGCCATTCCTCCATTTGGATAATTGAAATTGGCAACATTTCCAATAGAAGCACTTAAAATCTCGCAGAACTCATCCCGCCTCTTCCTGTACAGCTTTACCGATCGTCGCAGATGTCTTTGCATTTCACCCATATCGAAAAGGTGGGCAACAGATTCTTCAAATAGTACGTCGCCCCGAATATCCAGTACCTGTTTGAGTTTAGCTGCCTGCCATATGAAATTCTCTCCTCCAATCAAATACCCCAGCCTGATCGTTGGAGCCAACGTTTTAGAAATTGATCCAACGTAAAGAACATAGCCATCGTGTTCTGCACTGGCTAAGGGTAATATCGGTGCATTTTCATAGTGAAAATCATAGTCGTAATCATCTTCGATTACAGGAAGACGGTAACGGCGAATGATATCTAAAAGTTTGATTCGCCTTTCAGCACTGAGTGTGACAGTCGTCGGGTGATGGTGGTGGGGAATAATGTACAAGAGGCTAGGCTTTGATTGTTTACAGATGCGCGCAATTGCATCGACATCAATGCCATCTTGATCAACTTTAACCTTTATAAGCTTAGCACCCAGCTGCTCAAAAAGTCTATCAGCTAAAACATAGTTTACGTCGCCGACAATAACAGTACTGCCAGGCCGTAGAATCATACTTGCAGCAACAGAAATAGCTAATTGTGCCCCGTGGGTCACCAGAACTTGCTCAGGAGTGATATTCAAAGCCCTGGTTTTCGACAAAAACAACGCAAGTTCCGTTCTCAACGAATTGCTTCCGTGCGAGCCGTCGGCTAGTAATTTACTGTGGATATTCGTTCTTTTTGACAAAAATTTGTACCGATCGATTATCAAATCTAAAGGCGCAATCCTCGCATCAGGATAACCATCATTAATCATCAACTGGTAAGGCTTTAGCTGCCTTGTTACCGGTTGGCGAGCAGCAACCTGTCGGTAAAAGATCTCTTGTTCCTGTGATAAGAATTTATCTGAGGAGCTCACCCCGAACGATTTCGGGTTCATTACGGGCAACCGTCGCGCAACGAAGTTGCCCTTCCGTTCTATCACTTCAAACCAACCCTGAGCTTGCAATTCCTCATAAGCAGCAACTACCGTTGTACGGTTTAGTTTTAGCATTGACGCCATATCCCGACTTGCTGGCAATTGATAACCAGGTTTTATTTTTCCACTTTTGATCAATTCTATCAAGCTGTTTGCGACCTGCCTGAATATAGGAGTTGTGGACCGTCTGTCAACTGCAATGAGTGTACTAAAAGGTAATGTTTGAAGTGTCATGTTTATGAGGTTCGTACTCGACGACAAAATAACGGGATATAATTTACGAAAATATTGAAGTATAGCAATTATTTTAAGAGATTAGCTTGTTGCTCGGGAGCCAATCAAAACGACCTGTTCCAGGGCGAGAAACACATCATTGATCGCGGCTCATCCAGCAAGAAACATTCATTTTAGGCAAAATGGCGGTCTCGCACATATTTAGCGGACAGAAGCAAAGGAATTGATTGCAAAGCTACTTAGATGAAAGAAATTGTCAAGCGGCTCTGTACGGAGAAAATTAGATCAATCGGAAAATAAGATTTTAATTTTCGTAACTTTGTCATAAAGCAAACGAATATGGAAGCGATTATGATTCATCCGGAAAATGCTGAACAACTCAAAACCGTCAAATCAGTTTTGAAGGCATTGAAGGTTCCTTTCGAACCGCAGTCCAGTACGTTGCCAGATCATGTGAAGGCTAGCATCGATAGAGGAATGAAGCAAGCTGCCCAAGGCAAGACCATCGGACTGGAGGAGTTCAAAGAGAAACATTTTTTGAAACGGTAAAGTCAGCAAGCAAGCTTAAACCGAAACTAAACCAACCTAATGCAATATACGCTCAGCTTTACTCCCGAGGCGGAAGATACCTACGATTCATTATCATCACAACTAATGGAACGTTGGGGCGAGCGCGATGGCCGTATTGTAACGGTGATCTGTTTTTGGGATAACCGCCAGGAGCCGCTTTTTAATATTTAACATTATGCCAATAAATACACCTTCATCAACATCGTTCTCAGATAAAGTGTTGTACGGACTGCGGAAAGCGTTGCGGAAGTTGGTAGAAGAATCGGCTGCCAATGGGGAAAGTCTCGTAATCAAACGTGATGGTGAAATTAAAGAAGTGCCCGCCAAAGACCTGCTTAAGACATTACCTAAAGAAGGGACCCGTCAATAGGTGAAAGAAGTAATGCAATTAAAAGAATAAATTGCTGCTGCACTCTTGCGACCATCAAAAATTGATCATAAACCTAACGTAGGGGTAGAATTCAGTGGTTAGGTATGCAAGACCTTTGTTAGTTGTAAGTGATCGAGAGAGAACATTGATGGAGGAAGGAGGAATCGAAGATCTTAAATTTGAACCATTGGTTATTTTGTAGTGTTGATGTTTGCTGCAACATGTTTTCCGGGTAATATTCTATAAATGTTAATTATTTTTTTCATCGGCAGCGCCTCGCCGATTGCCCAGTGGAATAGTGGTTTCCATCCGGTAACCGAAATTTTGAATTGGTTATGGGTTTCCTAATTACGGAATTGACTAAAAATATTAGTTAAAATCAACTGATTTCCCTATCTTTGCCCAATAACCAATCAAAACTGGATTATGGAAAACCAACAACCCAAACAACCCCGAATCGGGAAATTCATTGATCCGCTCACCGACTGGGGCTTCCGCCGTCTTTTCGGGCAGGAGCCCAACAAAGAGATTCTGGTGGAATTCCTGAACGACCTGTTCCAGGGCGAGAAACACATCATTGATCTAACGTATGCCCCCAACGAATATGATGGGGACGACGTTACGGATAAGCGTGTCATTTTCGACCTGCACTGCCGGGGCGACAACGGCGAATATTTCATTGTGGAGATGCAGCGCATCCGGCAGGATCATTTCAAGGACCGGGCACTGTTTTACGTATCGCGACTTATCCAGCGGCTGCTGCGGAAGGGGAGAGAAACCAACAGTTACAAGCTTCCGGAAGTGTATCTCATCGGCATTCTGGAATTCAGTATGGATGCCGGTGAACAGGGCCGGTACTTCCACAATATTGCTTTAATGGATAAGCACACCTGCAAACCTTTTTACAATAAGTTGGGTTTTAAATTTTTAGAATTGATTAACTTTGTAAAAGAAGAGGATGGTCTGCTCACGGATATGGACAAGTGGATGTATCTGTTGAAGCACATGAGCACACTGGATAAAGTGCCAACATTTCTGGATAAGCGGGTTTTCCAGCTGATTTTTAAGATATCGGAAGTGGCAAAGTTAAAAAAGGAGGAACGAATGGCATACGAAGCAAGCTTAAAGGCTAAGTGGGATACGCAGAATGCGTTTGATTCGGTGAGAAGGGAGACCACTGCGCAAATTGTAAAGAATTTATTGCTTAACACAAATTTCTCTGTAGAAAAAATTGCTTCTCTAGCGGCTGTTTCCGCTGATTTCGTTTTAAAGGTCAAATCAGAACTGAAATAGTAAGCTTATGCTATAACAGAACAAAGCCACTGCTTGCGGTGGCTTTGTTGTTTACAACCAACCTCACCAACAATTTACACCCTATCCGTCCACCCAAAAAAATACCCAATACTGAGTATTCCACAGCCAACTTCAACCACCTACTTTTATACCAAGATCAATTAATCACGTATTTACCTAAAAGAACTAATCCTATCAAATTCAATTGCCCGGGGTTTACTCGGATGCCGTAACGAAAAACCAGAAAGTATTGTATGGCGTATGGGGAGCCCGGATTCCCCGTGAAGCTGGGCGACTATTGACTATTTCCGAACTAGCGGAACTGAAAGATTTTAAGCTCAAATACCGGACAGACAATACGAAAGACGAAAAATTCTTCACCTCCACTTACTCCATTTCATTCCAGGCCGATGCGAAGGTACAAGATATTTGGGACACGTCTTGGGCATTTTATTCTGTAGGCTTTATTGCAATAATTTCTTTATTGATTGGACTAGTTTTACTGGCTATGAAAAAATAAGGATGTAGGATTACTATCATCTAAAGGTAGTCACAATTTGTGACCACCTCGTCTCGTCCCTTCTTGCTTTTTGACGACCTTGTCTTTTTCAGCGTTAATACCTGTTGCTTAGCCTCGTCCAATGAAATCGGTGATTGCTTGGATAGCAGTTCCATTTGTAACATTGCGAGTTTCTGAAATGATACCTTGCAGTTCATTTTTTGGTAGTCATTTTTTCAAGAAGCAAGTCGTAAAGATGACGACCTACGCCTGAAATTGCTTTTTATCGACTAACTCCTTAGGGAAGCCATGTTTTTCCAGAAAGGCTTTAGATTTATTTGCTTTTTTTACAAAATAGGGATCATTGCCATAATCGCGCACATGATCTGCTTTCGAGTCAGTAGCATTTGATTTTTTATCCGTAGGGTTTTTCATATCAAACCTCCTATTCTCACAAATATATTTCATTATTTATGTATTACCAAAAACGCATCGTTGTCCTTGTAGCCCTTTTTTGGGGCGGTCCGTCTCTTGGAGGTAATAACCTTTCGCTTTTGAATTTTCGACTCTGATCATTCTTTCTCTGCAATGCGTTTACCTGTAAGCCCACTAGGAAAAGAATTTATTTTCATTATACAAACTTTATTCCTTACCTTTGTATCGGAGGCTTTGCCAGTAGTGGCATTGCCTTTTTTGTTTATACGACAGATATACTCCATATTTCGAATCCCTTTCCGCTGTCGATTTCTCTGAATGTGCGATAGCGCAGCGGCTTAATGATATCCAGGAACGAATCAAGTTCTGGCCGGGATGCCTTATCTAATTTGCCCGATCGAAAATTCCACGAAAGAATGTAAGCCATGAAATCTACGATTTGGATTCCGGTTGTCAGGTCGCTGTGTACAAAGAACGGTTCGGGGATAATTAGGCTAGATCTGATTTGGCCCTTTCGAGTCCGTTTGAAGTACTTTTCCATCTGATCGAGCACCAAATGGCTTGCCGATTTATCCAGTTCATCGAACACTACGATTCCTTGATGCTCGTCGTGTTTATCTTCCAGAAAATAATAGAACCGCTCAAACAAATACACATAATCCTTACGCAGCATGTGGTCTTCATCCGGCAAGGTATGATGGTCATGTACGATAGAGGCAAAAACCTTACATCGGAATTGATGGCATAATTCAAGGAGTTGTGTTACGTAATCCAATTTGGCCTGAGCCAGCGCGGTTAGGATTTCTTTTGTTACTTGTTCCCCATTATCAAGTGCTGCTTTTGCCAATGTTGTCCGGCTTTCTAATGGAATTGTTGGCATTTGGTTAGCCAAACGGAATGTTTTGCGTTTTAAAAACTTCTTTGCTTTAATTTCATTCCGCGTGTCACGGTATTTAGGACCGAAACACTTCATCTCTAAATCATGAACAGCTTTAATCATTGTCCACAAATCATCGTCACGGATGGCAATACCGGCTAAACCTCGTAAGGAGAATCGTGATGATCCTGCCCGCTTTCGTCGATGAACATAAAATAGGCCATAAGTCGATGATTAAGGTTATTGGTGAATTTTTGTTGCTAACAAATGTAGTAAATAAGATTTGGATATTGAATAGTTTGTTAGCTTAATTTTCACCCAACTTTCACCCAATTTTGGGGGTTTATTGCCTAACTTACGTTTGGATTGAATATCAAGAATGTAAACAACCCCACCAACAATTTACCCCTCCACACATACAATCCCAAAAAATACCCCGATGCAAAAGTACCGGTAATAGATCTGGCCAATGGATCGCTTGGTCTTACCCTGAAATCGCAGAAATCGAGCGGCTTTCCAAAATCCAATCCTCGTTTTTATGGATGGGAGAAGACTTTAAACCGTTGACCACCAAGTACAATGCGCAGATGTTAGATAGCATCAAGAATGCCGAAACCATCCAAACGGAGAAAAGTGCCGATGAATTGCAGTTTATGCAGTATACCGAGGACTTAAGCGACTAGACAGGCAATGAAAAAGTCAGGAACCCAACTATCTTTCGGTTTACCGTATACCCATCCGTTCCGTTCGCCTATCTTCGTGGCAAAACAATGCTTGCAAATATGATAATGATGTATTACCTTGCGTGTTATAACGACTTTTATAAACTAAAGGCCAAAACAGAAATAAACAACGTACCAGTACCGATCAACATGCGTGCGCGTATTCTTTACCTTTTCCTTGTCTTCGGCTTTTATGTCAGCGGGGTTGATTCTAATATGAAAGGGATACCAAAATGACACCCCCAAGACGAGAATTCCGTAGGAAGAATCGCTTATACTTCCGGCATAAGAATGTCGCTGTGATAACTACTCGTTTCATTTTGAGTGGCCAGGAGAACATAACACATGTCTATCATCATCTTGAGGACGGAATGTGGGAGTTTGTAGGAGAGGAGGATGCAAATGACTCCGATTACTTAGTGATTTCATTAGGGGAAATTGTGCAACATGACAGCAGTATTCAGGATGTGATTGATATAGAGCCTGGATATTCTGCTCATAGAGTAGGTTTAGGAAAAGAATGGCAGATTAAAAAAAGAAGACTCTTTTAATATAATATGGCATCCAAGTCATTAATTGCAATCATCGGCGGCGTTGTTTTCCTGTTATTCTATTTTATCCGACGAGTCAAACGGCAAAAATTCCGTAGACAAGGCAAGACAGCCAAGGCTAAGGTGATCGAACTCGTATCGAAGACCGATATCCGGCATGGGCATCTTTATTACCCCATCGTAAAATTCACATTAGAAAACGGAGAACATATAAGGGCGCAGTATTCCGATGGAACCATGCCTGCAGCCTACAAAAAGGGGGAGGAGGTAACCGTATATTACCAACCCGATCAGCCGGAAGATTTCACCATTGAAGGTCAGCAACGCATGGACGTACTAGTTCTATTGATTGGATTGATATTACTGGGAGTAGGTCTTTATCTGCAATTTAGCCCAATCCGATAAGCCATGACTTTCCAGCTTTTCATTCCAGACAAGCAACTGCGGCACATCGATGAAGACCGGGTTATCTTCGCACTTTGGGTATCGTACGTTGTCGTGTTCTGGGGCTTGGGAGAGCTGCTATTCCCGAAAGATTCACAAGCGGGATTGCTATGTGGTATTGTCCTGAGTTGTATTACCCTGTTTTTTCTGGTTGCATCCTTTTTCCGGTACCAGCCGCTTCGGGGCACTTTGACAGGTGATATTGAGTTTACGATGGAGGGAATACGGGTAAATGGCACCTTTTATCCATTTACAGACATAACCGCCATCGACTTTTTCATAAATGATTACTATGGCAATAACGCATCGCTCGCCCAAACGCTGACCCCTCGTTTGTCACAGGGGGTAAATAATTATGTCAAGTTTACGGATGCCGGGGGCCAGGAATATCAATACCATTTCAAACTGTTCAGCGCAAATGGCAGGCGGGAGCTCGATCCGGTCATTTCCATGGCTACAGCCGAGGGCAAACTGTCGCTGTTACGCGGAGTGGAGTTACTGGGTATCAATAATTATGACGAAATCCAACAATTCAAAGCCAGACATTTCAAAGAAGGCGATAGATAGATCTGTACCGAGGGACACGGAAGAATATCTACGGTACCTAAAAAAAAATCATGAAGAAAATTCAGCTAAGTAGTTTAGGAAATCCCGTAGGAGCTATCATATATTACTTCGTAATGCTCATTTTGCTATGCACAATTGTTCTCTTTTCGGGCAACGTTTTTATGGTAGGCATTACCCTTTGTTGTATTTTTCTATATACCCTCGTCAGCATTTGGTTACCCTTTGTTTATCTATCCGGTCGGCAGGTTATTGCTGAGAATGTCTTTTTTAAAAAAAGGAACATCGAACAGAAAACGATAATAGAAGTTTACGAACCATTTGCCCTTCTCGGCGTCGTGTGTATTCGCCTGCAATCTGGGAAAAATATTTATTTCTTTTCCCAATCTTACCGGAAAGTTAAGTTGGTCTTACGCCAACAGTGATCGGTTAATCTTTCGCAAAATAGTTCGCAGATATAGAGCCATGAATAATTTCTATTATTATTTTTACTATCATCTTTATCGATACGTAGAATATTTTAGGGGTAATGTGCCTGGTTCAAATCTTTACTCGCCAATCTATGACGGAGTATTTCTGCTTTCCATGCTTGAAGTGCTTAATGTAGCTACTTTGGGTGTTTATTTTTCCTGGCCTTATTTCACTACATCGTATGCGTTGGATCTTTTGTTGCTGATTATTGTGCTATTGGGAATAAATGGCTGCATATTTTTTAGAAAAAAGAAGTATAAGGAAATCATTCAGAGATGTAAGTCCGCGCCTCAACCAAGAAGGACTTTGACGGCGTTTTTGTTGCTGATTTATGCTTTGACAACTATAATTGTTTTTTATTTTATTCATTCGACTAGAAATAAGATCGGCTAAGGCGAGGACGAGCGCGCAGGCTAGCTAAATTATAGAGAGGCTTCCACTACAATAGGGTGACGAATATTTGGATACATGCCTGGTTCGCGGCCTGTCTAAAAATGAAACGGACAATTTATTCTTTTGCCATCATCGTTGGAGCCGAAATCCTTACCCATCCATTCATCTGCCTTCGCAGTATAAATGGCACTTGCAAATCTCAAATCGATGTTTTATCTTGCACATCACAACGACTTTATAAACTAAAACGCCTGATACAAAAGAAATACAAATAAACAGTCATACCCTCCAAGCGCTATGTATAAAAGTTCTCTTTGCTGTTTAGTTTGACAACGTACAATCTTTGAGAGAATGAACAGGCGACAGGGTAAAAAATACAAAAAAATAAAACCGGAACAAGAAAATTTCCCTGTATTTTGGCGAATAGTAATTATCTCTTATATCCTTTTAATGCTATATGTGCTATTTAAATACGAAGGCAACGGAGCTGATTGGTATCCTGGAAAGCCCATTTATTTAAGATAGATTTTTCCCATAATTTCTCGCCCTTTCCAGTACCAGCCTTCGTAGTCAAACAGTACTTGCAAATTTCAGAACGATGTACTACCTTGCATGTTATAACGACCTTTATGAACAAAATGGCCAAAACTGAAATAATCAAAAATGCTTTTGTATCTGTAGCGCTTGTTTTAATTATCCTGATACCGATGTAAAGCCATTTGAGCAATTTCAAAACTGACTACAGAATCCAAGAACAAACCTACTATAAAACAATGCTCAAAGGACTATTATCGTCAATCGTAATTATTTTCTTCGGTATTATGGCCAAGTACTCTATTCAAAACGATGGGTGGGCAGCACTGAGAAAATACTGGTGGGTTTTCATTGTGATAGGAGGTATGTCCTTCTTAATTACAATTGTGAAAGCTCTTATTTAAAAAGAGTGGTTACGAGGACGAACTGTAAACCAACGCAAGTATGAAGACATTACTCAGTATGCTGTTGTTTCTGTGGTTGAATCCCCAAACACCTGGTCTCATACAAGGGAAAGGATTTAAAGGATACGTCCTCGGCAAAGGCCAACCCGTTCTCATGAACATCGAGAATCAAAAGGAACGATATACACCAGAAGAAGAAGATGTCCTGTTAGCAGAACAACTAATAAAAGAAGGCTTGACGGAATTGAATAATCCTATGATTAATCAGGGCAGCGGCTGTCCTGTCATTCATCTGAATCTTAGGAAATATGTCAGGCAATATCTAGGTTATGTAAACACCGCAGGCGAAAAGGTAATCTGGATAAACTTTCTATGGAAATCCGATACAGATATGCAAGCACTGGCCAACGAAGTGTCAATCGTCTTAGACGGATGTAGTCATTATTGGAATATAAAAGTTAATCTCAACCAAAGAATGTTGTACGACCTGTTTGTAAATGGCGTTGCCTAACATGAAACTAAAAGTTCATATATCGTCAATAATAATGATGGTTTCACTAATGGCGTGGTTAATTTCAATGTCATGGAATAATTGGATAACATGTCTTATAACATAGCAACCTTTTTAATACCTGCTCTTTTAGGATTGCTTTTAGTAGTCCTGAAAAAGCGAAAGAAAGGTATATCATATAGCAAGGTTTTTTTGTTGTATTCCTTCATATTATCATATTACTATTTGTTGCTTTATTTTTTATCTATGGAGGATATTTGGGATACGTCTTGGGCATTTTATTCTGTAGGCTTTATTGCAATAATTTCTTTGTTGATCGGATTAGTTTTACTGGCTGTTGAAAGAATAATGCCACCTAGATAAAGTGGTAGGAAATCGAAATGGATTTGTTTTTAGTTACTTATTTGGGAGAGCCGAAAGGTAGCAGTGGAGAAGAATATGGTACGCCATATGATTTAAGCGCTGCCTGTGCGATTTGCGGCACCGGTGCACGAGTTGAGCATGCACTGAAAGTAAAAGGGGTGAAAAACATTAAAAGAAATGTGTTTCAAACATTGGATGGAGATTGGCTGATTTCTGAAAATTTCTATCAGCTTTTTAGTAAGAACAACGTATTAGTTCATGGTTTGAAGCAAGTTGTACACTATAAAAGCCGTCACCAACTGCCCTACTATCATCTAGATGCAGATCAATGCTTGCCAAAATGTAAAGAAACGAAGGGCCTGGTTGTTGAAGGCCAATGCCAAACATGTAAAAGAAATGGCTTTTTTAATGATGTTATTATTGGAGACCTGGATAAAGGTATCCCTACAAAAATACAACCCATCGAGCTTGGCTATAAAAATCTTAATCACAGTTTTTTGAACGAAAGTGATTTCTTGTGCACTTGGGAGCATTTAGGTTTATCCTGTAGAAAGCCTGACGGGAATTCAGTGGTTAGGTATGCAAGACCTTTTTTAGTTGTAAGTGATCTAGCGAGAACATTGATGGAGGAAGGAGGAATCGAAGATCTTAAATTTGAACCATTGGTTATTTTGGGTGGTTGATGTTTGCTGCAACATGTTTTCCGGGTAAGATTCTATAAATGTTGATTATTTTTATCATTGGTAGCGCCCCGCCGAGTACCCCGCGCGAATAGTGATTTCCGTCCGGTAACCGAAATTTGAATTGGTTATAGGTTTTCTAATTGCGATGTTGACTAAAAATATTAGTTAAAATCAACTGATTTCCCTATCTTTGCCCATAACCAATCAAAACTGGATTATGGAAAACCAACAACCCAAACAACCCCGAATCGGGAAATTCATTGATCCGCTCACCGACTGGGGCTTCCGCCGTCTTTTCGGGCAGGAGCCCAACAAAGAGATTCTGGTGGAATTTTTAAACGACCTGTTCCAGGGCGAGAAACACATCATTGATCTAACGTATGCACCCAATGAATATGATGGGGACGACGTTACGGATAAGCGTGTCATTTTCGACCTGCACTGCCGGGGCGACAACGACGAATATTTCATTGTGGAGATGCAGTGCATCCGGCAGGATCACTTCAAGGACAGGGCCCTGTTTTACGTATCACGGCTCATCCAGCGGCTGCTTCGGAAGGGGAGAGAAACCAACAGTTACAAACTTCCGGAAGTGTATCTCATCGGCATTCTGGAATTCAGCATAGATGCCGGTGAACAGGACCGGTACTTCCACAATATTGCTTTAATGGATAAGCACACCTGTAAACCTTTTTACAATAAGTTGGGTTTTAAATTTTTGGAATTGACTAACTTTGTAAAAGATGAGGATGGTCTGCTCACGGATATGGACAAGTGGATGTATCTGTTGAAGCACATGAGCACACTGGATAGGGTTCCGACATTTTTGGATAAGCGGGCTTTCCAGCTGATTTTTAAGATATCGGAAGTGGCAAAATTAAAAAAGGAGGAACGAATGGCATACGAAGCAAGCTTAAAGGCTAAGTGGGATACACAGAATGCGTTTGATTCGGTGAGACGGGAGGCAATAGAGGAAACCGGTTATCAATTTGTAAAAAACCTGATCGTTAAGCTTGGTTTAACGAACGAACAGGCTGCCGAGGTAGCCGAAGTATCCATCGACTTCGTCGAAAAAGTTCGCGCGGACCTCCAGAAAAAAGACAAATAAGTTTCCTTACAATCGAGCAGAAGCCACCGCTATCGGTGGTTTTTTTGTTTGTAACCGACCCACCAACAATTTGCCCCAGCCATATGCCATCCAAAAAATACACAATATGAGTATTCCATGGTCAACTTCAACCAATAGGCCGCTTAAATGCCGATGAATTGCAGTTTATGCAGTATACCGAAGATTTAAGCGATTAGACAGGTAGTGAAAAAACTATCATATTCCAATCTCACGTTGATGTATCCACGAAAGCCTCCTTATGAGCCCGGATGTAATCTACCTGTAATGCGAAGAGGTCTTCTTCGCCTTCCAATTTATAGAATTCGTCATCTAAGGGGTTGAGGGGATTATCGTCATAGGATTTGCTGAACCCTTCGATGGTGCCATCCAAATGTTCTGTGATACGATTGTATTCGCGTTCATAAATAGCATTGGCGCGTTCCATCAGTTCGGCGTGGCGTTTAGCACCAACCAATCGTAGCGCGTTAGGGAGATATTCATAGAATTGGCCACTAGAGTTGTAATAAAATTGGTTATGACCACCATTATTCACTTCAGCCTGCAATAGCCAGATTAGATAAATACTCCTACGGGCTTCGTTCCAAGATAATACAGTTTCAAATTCTTTGGTATAATCGACGCCCAACTTTTCCACCAAATTATCAAATATCAGTTGAAGTAAATCGTTATCCGCTGTGCTGTCAATAATTGCTGTAGTAAGTATTTTGTGGATAGGGCGGTTTTCGAATGCCCGCATAGATTCTTCCAATTGTCGATCGAATGCTTCGTTTGAGGCAGATGCCGACGAGTTCGTGCGATTACAGCCGATTAAGCTTAGAATTGCAGAAAAAATGCTCATAAAGACAAATGGTTTAAGTATGGCCATGTTTTTTGTTTTTCAAATATAAATGTTCTCTGTGTTTTTTTAACTATACGTCCGCTTCAAAATTCTATTTGCCATTTTTTCAAGTGTTCCTTCAGTCTCCGGTTTCCCGTAATATCCTCACCATTCCTTCGGTTACCTTTGGGTAATCAAAATTTGTAATTCTCAATCCGATGTTTTACCTTGCATGTTATTATTACCATTATAAGCCAATAGGCCTAAGAAAAACAATTGATAAATCAATAATACCATATAATCAATAACCGAATTCACTAACCGCTAACCGTTAATAAAGAAACCACAAACCATCATGCGTACGCGTATCCTTTGCCTTTTTCTCGTCTTCGGGCTTTTGCTGCCTGCGGCTTCGAATGCGCAGGGTAGGGCAGCCGCTTATGCCGTCGCTGAGCAAAAGGATGCCACGGTATATATCACCAAATCCGGGGAGAAGTACCACAAGGCTGGTTGCCGATATCTGAGCAAAAGTCAGATCAAGACCACGAAGAAAGAAGCGGTTAAAAATAACTATGGAGCATGCAAAGTTTGTAAACCGTGAATAGATACGGTAAACCGTAAGGCGAAGCAGTTATTTGTAAATACTTTTGAATTGACACGTATATAGAGTGTTCAGTAAATAAATTTTTTAGTTGTTAATAAGATAATCAATGGCCAAATCCACGAAATCCCCAACCGAAGATCTATCCTATATGGACGATATGCCTAGACCTAGGTTAAAGAAACTAATCGTAAAAAATTTCAGGTGTATTGGCGAGACTCCGGTTGAAATTGAACTAGACGATATCGTAGTTTTAGTTGGTCCTAATAATGCTGGGAAAAGCTCAATTCTTAAAGCCTATGAGGTGGCTATGTCGGATGGTTCAAAAAAATGCGAATTGACAGAAGAAGATTTTCCAAATAACATCGTAAATCCGGAGAAACCTCCGCAAATCGAGCTGCATACAATAGTGTTTGACGAAAGAGTCGGACAGAAGTGGATTGAAAAAGTCGAAAGCGGATTCTTAGTAAAAGAAAGATGGACTTGGTTTGGTCCCGGTAGGCCTAAAAGACAGGGATGGAACATGGAAATAGGGACATGGGATGAGACAAGTTTCCCTTTTGGCCCTGCTTCCATTGCTAATAATAGAAGACCAGAGCCACATAAAGTTGATGCGTTTTCTGATCCAGAGGAACAGGCAAAGGAAATTAAAAAACTGCTTATGACCGCTATTTCTGAGCGAGTAAAGAGTCTACAGACTGCCGAGGAGAGAAATGAATATCATGAGCTTTTAGACCAATCAATAGCTCTCCAACGAAAAATAATAGATGAAACCAGGGGACAAATAGACGTCGCAAATGAGTCACTGACGCGGCTGATTAATCAAGTTTTTCCGAATTATCTTGTAAACTTTGAGGCACAACCTGACGGCTCTCTCGATTTAGGTGTATTCAAATGGCAGTCACAGTTAAAAATGGGGCCTGCAGATGGTTTCATGAGTACGGTAGATAAGCAAGGCAGTGGTGCTAGAAGAACTTTGCTTTGGACAGCACTCAAATACATTGCAGAGACAAACCGTAAGCCTAAAGATGACAAAGGACTTGAACGACCATACCTTCTTTTGATTGATGAGCCTGAGATATGCTTACATCCCAATGCTATTCGCGAAGCATGTAATGTGTTGTATGACTTGCCCAAATCAGGTAATTGGCAGGTAATGGTTACTACACATTCTCCGGTATTTATTGATTTCTCCCGAGATAATACCACCATAGTTAAAGTCGATAGAAGAGCCAATGGTGACATAGAGGGAACAACTGTGTTCCGTCCAGATAAAATAAAGTTTGATGATGACGATAAGCGTAACCTTAAATTACTAAATACCTGTGACCCTTATGTTGCGGAGTTTTTTTTCGGTGGTAAAGTGATTATTGTGGAGGGGGATACAGAATTCACTGCATTCAACTATATCCGGCAAGCTAAGCCAGAAAAATATCGGGATATCCATATCGTAAGGGCTCGTGGGAAGGCGACTATTGTTTCTTTGATAAAAATACTGAACCATTTCGGTACGGGATATTCTATCTTACATGATAGTGATACGCCGTTAGTTAAAGACGGCTCCCGGGCAAATCCCGCATGGACTAATAATAGCAAAATTAGAGAGGCTTTGGAGTTAAGACCTGAGGGAACGCCCGTAAGGTTGTTGGCTTCTATTCCTAATTTTGAGCATGCTTATTTTGGTTCAGAAATAACTAATGATAAGCCATATAATGCATTGCTCACGATTTCTACAGATGGAAGTAAGTTTGCAGCTATAGAGCGTCTTTTCGACTCGTTAGTGGATCATGCTACTGAAACACCGGATAATTGTAGAGAGTGGACTCATATCAGTGACTTGGAAAAGCTGTTTGCATAGCCGGGATCAAGAAGTTTCGCTAATATTTTATATTTGTCTCTCAACAACTATCAATCTAAATGACTATTGAGCAACTTAAAATCCTGAGGGAGAGCGAAGACAATATTGAATTCAAGGAAGCTAAACGGAACTTCCCGTACAATGGCGGCTTGCATCGCGAACAGTCCCGCCGGAGGAAATGTGTGTTAGGGTACATCACCGCATTGTGCAACTAAGGGGGTGGAATGTTGGTATGGGTATGGCAGATCAATTGCCGCATCAAGTGGCCGGCACCGATTTTTAGCAGGTAAAATTGAGCAAGAAAATTCAGTATGTTTACCGAAGGTATTTGAATAACCAAAAGAATCAGAACTAATATTTAGAATTAAGCCATAAGACCAGTCAACCGTCCGACCAAAATATAATGAGAAAGGTGTTTAAATATTTGCTGTTGTATCTGGGTGTAATCCTTTTTTTTGGTACATTTTACTATGGTTATTGGTATATCCAGCCGGATTCCTTTATAATAGACGAACGACTTAATCTGAGGCCTTTCTCGTCCCAGGAAATTCTTGGAGAATACGAAGCATACGATTTAAGGTATTACCAACGGAAAGCAGATTCATTGAGGCTAGCGGGGATCAGACATAAAGATATGTCGGAAAATTTAGACATCAAGTGGATTCGTTGACTCCGTTAGTTAAGTCCATATATGGTCAACATGAGGATGCTCGGGCGGATAACATCCAGCGATGGAAGGATGAACAAATCCCCGACTCGTTAAAAATAAAATTGGAGGGCGTTAAGATGGCCCTCGAATCGATAGGAGAGAGCGACGGAAACGAGCTAATGAGGGCTCAACTGAACATAAGTCGAACAAGGCTCGAACTGGAAATAGCAACCATAAACGTGGAGTCCAGTCAATACGTGTTAGACCACTACGGTGACTTTGTCGATTCGACGTTACGCAATCAATTTACACGGATGGACTCGATCTTTAACAATCTTACACTCAGATTGATTCCCAACAATGAACTAGATATACGGCGAATAGATTTCGAACTAATCGATTTGAAGTTTGATGCCTTGAGAGTGATTAGCAAAAGGGTAGGTTATTTTGATTTTTTGTTATTCAGTGCCGCTAATTCTTCAACAGTAACGTACGGAGAGATCGTACCGAATGACAAATTCGTCAAGTTCCTTTTGTTCCTTCAAGCAGTGAGCTGTATCGTATTGATTGCTATTGCTACAGATTCGCTGATCGGCGACCGAAAAAAATAAAGCGCGAGATGAAACAATCTTTCCTATTCGTCGAACTAAATGCTGTAATTGCCGGTGCTTGGTAGGAGGCAAATTTCACCTTCGCTGTTTGACCATTCACGCCCCGCACATGCAGAGCCGAAAACGAAAGACCGTGAATCCCATGATCTTTAATGCGCGGCTATGAATGACATTGCTCTCAGACCATATGAAAAATCAGGCCGCACAGTTACCGCGCAGCCCGATTTGTGAACAATCAACAAATTTAATTAGGAAGCCCCCCGGGGACTAAGCAAACCGATATCGCCTGAGGCGATTGCTGTCGGTAATAGCCGTAAGACCTCCGGAAACTTCTCGTTTACGCCCCAGTCTTTTAAAACAGATAAACACGTTTGAGGCGTCTGTTCATTATCATAGTAGGGCGCCGACCGGTCGTCATAATAATGCGTACTGGATTGGTACTGAACATAGACATCCGGCTGAATGGCAGTTACTTCACCTGAAGCAGACTTTTGCCAAATCGGACAATAATCACGGTTGAATAAAACCTCGCTGCCATCCCCTCTTTTCCACTTTCCATAAGGCAGGCACAGCCGCATCGGTTTAAAATCCGCTAAGCTCAACTGTTTTTTCAACATCATCACTTCATGTCGTCCGGCATCGAATGGACCTGCATCCGTGTAACCGGTCACTAACTGGTGCCTTTCATCATGATGAAAAACAATACCAATTTTCTTAAGCTGAGGTATACGAACAAAGGTGCCCGGCCGTAATTGTCCCTTAGAATACTGGCTAGGTGTCTTAATCTTATTGGGCCATTTGTCAAGCGCCTTTGCCGCCAGTTCAAATCGCTGATACAATTTTTCCAGCGGTTTGCAATCATGGTAGGAATAATCGATAATGGATTTGATAGCCCTGAGTTTCCTTCTGAGCTCAGCTTGCCTTTTTAGCGATGGTTTGACTTCGGCTATATGCCTGTTATTACCATAATAAATTGAATTGAATTCTCGATTATCCAGTTCCACTTCATTGTATTCGCAGCCCAGCCAAGTATCCAACGTATTTCGGATATCCTGTAAGACCTTTTTTGCCCGCTTATGGTAGTCTACGGCATCAAGCAATTCACGTAGTAAGAAACCTGCCCGTTTATGGTGGCGAACGGACATCTTTCTATTGGGATGTTGTCCAATCACCGCACCGGTGATTACGTTGTGATAATTCAGGGCGGCTGGCTCCGGAACCTTCGGCCGCTGTGGCTCAACTTTGCGTACAGGTTTGCTCGCTGAACAATTGATAAAATGGTTCCAGTTTTCGTGGCCGGATTCTTTGGCTACCAGATTCAATGCTTCTGTATGCGAGATCGGACGTGATTTGCTTAAGCTTTTCGCTTTGCGTTTTAGAAATTCGGCACTATGGCCAGTGGATTTGACTTTCATCGATACTCCTAACTCCCGCCGGAAAAACGTCATTCGCCTACCGCTTTTCGAAACGAGAATGAGGGTTTCGATAATAGTTAAATGAAGAACGGCGCTGATACAGCTTCGCTGAGACGAATGGCAAGCTTCCGCTTAAAGCTTTAGGCAAAAGTACAAGAAAGAAAGAAAAAAACTCACAAAAACTAGGAGGTTTTTTCTTCCCTCAACGACGCTCTGAATAGTTGCTCAAATTCTTTTTTATTTAGGAGTCGAATATCCGGAAATTGTCGCTAATTAAGGATAGGTTGACGCTTTGCTGCCCGGTATTTTCCAAGGGATAAAAATGCGCGGGAAGATGGTTATATTTGGCGTTTGTCGCCTTTAATAATTGCCTAGGCGACATGAAAAAAAGTAAAGACATCGGTAGTTTTTGGTTGCAGCTCACACAGAACGGGAACTTGGTCGGAGAGTTTATTGACAACGTGACGAAAAAGATAGTGACCGAAAGCGCGGATTGCAGGGAAAGGGATAAACTGGATAGTTTCGTCGGTACATTCGGATCCACTTGGTTGGAATCCGATAGGCCGAAATCAATGGTATTGGAAATCGATAAAAATCGAAGCGGGACTGACGAACTGACATGGTCTGATAAAAATGGGGTCAGAAATTATGGTGAAGCCTTTCTTTCAGGCGAGGAGAAATTAGTTGGGACATATTGGGTGGCGGAGAATTGAGAGTGTTAACTTCGATTTCATCCCATAGGATGTAAGCCATCCAAAACTAACTTCATCAAGTTAACTGGAGTAACAAATTTTGACTATTTTTGTTACAAACCCATAGCTAAATAAATGACACAAAGCATTGAAAAAAGGATACTTGAAAAAATAAAATCAACAAGAAGGGGAACGCTAATTTTCCCAGAAGATTTTCTGAATTTTGGTTCGTCCGAGGCGGTACGATTAGCCTTACATCGGTTGGAGAAAGATCAGGCAATTACCCGGGTGGCGCAAGGTATCTATGTACGCCCAAAAGTCAACAAATACATCGGACAGGTTTTGCCCACTCTAGAGGAAATTGCCACCGGAATCGCAAAGCGGGATAAAATCCGGACAGTACCTACAGGTGCATACGCGCTCAATGCCTTGGGACTCAGCACGCAAATCCCCATGAAAATCGTGTTACTCACGGATGGTTCACCAAGGGAAATAAAAATCGGGAAACGAACCATCAAATTCAAAAAGACAACCCCAAAGAACCTCATGGCCAAAGGTGAAATAAGCAGGCTGGTGATCCAGGCATTAAAAGAAATAGGAACAGGTAAACAAACCGAGGAAGAGGAACGGAAGATTCTAGAATTGCTAAAAAAGGAAAGCCGCCAAAATCTTATTCATGACATACCCTTGGCTCCGATGTGGATTCAAAAATAATGAGAAAGGCACTATAATGAGTCACGTAAAGTTCCTCGATATACCAGAACGGGATAGGGCCACGATTTTTGAACAGACGTCCAACGTTAAGAGTGTGCCTTCCTTTGCCGTCGAAAAAGACTGGTGGGTGGTACAGGCTTTGACTGCGGTTGATCAGGATCCCCGCATCATCGAGATATATTATCCCAATGTTATAAAACCGAAAGGTTATTTGGAGCCCAAGATACAGGTCGAATTGGGTTGCCGATCCTTAAGGGATCCATTTACCGATAAAACGTTCACGTCATTCGTAGACGAAGCGTTCGATGACCGGTATTTCACCCAGCACGCGCTATCAGTACCGTCAGTAAATCCCGAACGTACATTCCTTGAAAAGGTTTTCCTGTTGCATGAAGAATTCCAAAAACCAATTGCAAAAATAAGGGTGGATAGACTAAGTCGGCATCTATACGACGTATATCATCTCTCTAAAACGCCATATGCAGATGATGCCCTAGAAAACCAAGATCTTTACGAAGCCATCGTGCATCATAGACACGAATTCACGCGAATAGGTGGTGTAAATTATAATTATCATAACCCACAAACCATAAATCCGATACCCCTAACAGAAGTTATAGGTGAATGGAAGGCAGACTACGGAAAGATGCTCGAAGAAATGATCTATGAACCCGAAGCGCCGAATTTTGAAGAAATTATCGAAGGCCTTACAACGTTAGGGTCGAAAATCAATAGCCTAACTTGGAGGGTAAAAGCCACATACCCTGACCCAAACCCAATCAAATGAACCAATCCTATACGCCAGATGCAGCGGAATCCAACGCGGGAGACGACTTCCATATACTATGGGCAGTCACCCGATGCCTCAAGCTAATTAACTTCGACGAAGGTGCTTTAAAGGCGGTATCCGTTGAAGGACTTCCCTACTCCGAAAATTCATGGCTTGATACATCGGGTAATATGATGCTTGGCGTGGATCTGGTTGAATACTATGGAGGCGATCAATTCCATAGTGCAAAAAAGGTTATTGTATCCCAACTAAAATACAGCACCCGAACGCCCAATAAAGTATGGACTATTTCGCGGATTTGCACTGGAAGAAGCGGAGGAACCGAAGGATCTATCGTAGAAAGGCTTGCCAGATTCTACGCGAAATTCTCTGAACAGACCGATAGGGGAGAAATTCTCGGTAAGCTAAATCTGAAATTGGTTAGTAACCGCCCAGCATCCAAGAAATTATTAAGCTTCATTTCGCACCTACAAAATGCAATAAAAAAAGCCGGCACCGCGCAGTGCCCGGATTTGAAAAAACTTTCTGCCGGTCTGTCCCCAACAGAAACTAAAGCATTAACCAAATTACTTGGAGCATCAAATCTTTCTCATCATAAATTCCTTGACTTTGTTTCTCTATTGGATTTTTCGGATTGCGGCCAGGATTCACGTCTGGAACAAGAACAGAAAATCATTGAATCCATCTCATCATTGGGCTTTTTTAAGGCATCGAAGGAATTCGACACACTCCATAATCTCATATGGAAAAAAATGATGCCCGATCAAGCAATGACCAATACGATTACGCTGCCCATGGTTCTTTATGCGTTCGGCATTCATGATATTTCTGAAGTATTCCCCGTCAAAAATGAAATCCAGCCACCCGACAACGTTGTTCCCAGGGAACTATTGGAAGATATAAAAAACGAAGTTTTAAGCGCCAATAGTTCACCGATATGCATCCATGGAGGCGCAGGAATGGGCAAATCCACGCTCGTCAATATGCTTTCGACGATACTTCCCGATCAATCGGTCACCCTTATTTTCGATTGTTATGGAGGGGGCAGTTACCTGGATCCAGAGGACAGAAGGCACAGGCATGTCAATGGCATAGTCCAGCTTTGCAACGAGTTGGCTGGACGAATTGGAACTCCCCCGCTTCTCGCACGTGAAAAGGAAAAAGACTTTTATTTAAAGCAATTCAAACAAAGGGTCAACAATACAGCAAAAATCGTACGCTCTATTAATCCTGACGCCCGAATCTCCATTATTTTGGATGCTGCTGACAACAGTGTAACGGCGGCCGAGTTTTACGCTGAACATACTTTTGTCAAGGATCTGCTGCGCATGACCTTTGATGACGGGTGTCGCATCATCGTTTCCTCGAGAACGGAGCGGATGGAATCACTCGGACTACCCCTCCACACCAGAAAAATAGAAGTACCTCCTTTTTCCTATAGTGAAACCAAAGCCTATTTAGAGGCAAACTTCCCTTCCGTAAATCGGGAGCAAATCGAAGAATTCAGGAGGTTAACCCAATCTGTGCCAAGAGTAATGTTCTATGCGTTGGAGTTGCCAGGCGACGGTATCAATGATAAGATGCTACCGCTGAAACCTGACGGGAAGACACTGGATCAGATATTCGGAATCCGTATCCAGGAAGTTGGCCGGAGAGCTGAAGAAAAAGAGGTGACGAGCTTTTTGAAGCACATGATTTGCCTGCCAAGGCCGGTGCCATTGAAAATCATACAAACGGTTTCGAATCTTAGCGATGGAACACTTTCAGATATTGGAACCGACTTCTGGAGAGAAATCGTCCGTCGAGAAAATGAATTCACCTTTAGGGACGAAGATTTCGAGACCTATTTGCGCCAGGCTTATCCGCCTACTACGGAAAGCTATAGGAAAATAGCACGTGCGCTATTGGATCAGGCAGGTTCTCATGAATATGCGAGCGTGCATCTGGCAGTCTTCCTCGATAAATCTGGGATGCATGCCACACTTAAAGAGATTGTTCTCGAAAGGCAATATCTCGCCTTTCCGATTGATCCCATCAAAAATAAGGAGGTTTTCGTTGAGCGCGCAAGGACTGCCATGAAGAGCTCGCTAGCTGACTTCAACGCGCAAGACTTCATTAAACTCCAGGTTGTTTCCGCGGAAGCGGCGAAGACCAACAAAGTTTTGGAGGACATTCTGATAGACCAGCCCGATCTTGCAGCAAAATACGGCAACCTCCAAACAAATCGGAAATTTTACTTCCAGTCAGGAAATCCGGGATGGTTCGGCCGCGCTCATTATAGGAATGCGGCCGTTTATTCGAGAGAAAAGGAAACCCATGAGATTGCCAAGCAGCATCTAACAAAAGCGAGGGAATGGTTGGATTACCGAAAGACCCTTGATGATAAAGAATTGAAAAAATTCAGATTGTATGCCCAAGACCTTGCTTTCGGAGCCGAGGCTGTCTTTAATGTCCATGGTCCCGATGAAGCATTCCGCTGGATAAGCGGTTGGAAGCCAAAATCTGCGTTATACAATGTCGTTGAAATATTGATTCCGATCCTAATTTCCAACGGTCGGGAGAAAGAAATTAGCAAATGGTTGAAAGCCAACGCCAAAAAGCTAAGACTTGACATTAAATTATTGGTTCTCAATCGGTATTTCGAACTTGGGTTTAACCCACCGTTTGACATAAAACTGATATTTAATAAGTTTAAAATACTGAAACGGATTCGGGCTAGTAGAAGCACCGAACTACAGTCGTTAATAGTCTCGTTTTGCGAATATTGTTTAAAAAACGGCATTGAGTATTTAAAGGTAAAGCCGCTCATTGATCTCATCGAAATCCCGCTTCCAAGTAGACCACCAAGTTTCCATTCAGGCAACCAAGACGAAATTTCTAAACTGGATATTTTGCTAAGGAAAGGCATCATACTTAATATTTATGACGGAGCGTCGTATACCTCAAAAGATTTTTATACAAGTTCCCTCCGGGAAAAAATTAAAAGTCAAGATTATGATGCGAGGACATCCGCTACCGATCAAGTAGAACGATTCGAGCGTGTCTTCAATCATTTGCTTCCAGCTTATGAAATCCGTTCGGCTATTTACAAGAATGTAGACGTAAAAGAGTTGGAAGCGAAGATCGGAGACTACATTAGTGGATACGCTAACGATTGGGAATTCCAATACTATCAGCGATATGACGCGCCGCAATTGTTTCAGTTCACTGTCCTGAAATTCTTGGATATCCTATTTCATGAAAGGAATCGAAGTTTAATAAATTCCTTCACTGAACTGATCAACGCGGGAAGAATAAAAAATATAGACCTTTTATTAGCGATATGCGAAAAGGTTAGTGATGAGGTTTCATTTAGAATACGCATTCCTGAAATCCTTCATTATGTTGACGAAATCATCGGCCAATCCGCTCTTGCGGGTAGGGAATTAATAGAATATTTCAAGCGGGCGGCGGTGGTTGGAAGTCTGTGCTCTCCAGAAGATGGGAAATACTATTTTGATAAGATGGTTAATGCCGCAAACGAAATAGACCTTGAAGCATTCGACCAACTTAGGAGCTTGCATGACATTAGTTCGTTATGGCCCGGATTCAGAAAGCCGGATTTGGCGGTTAACTATTTCCGGTTCGCAGAGTATTGTGCAACAAGACTGAGTGGATGGGACGGATATCCTTGGCGGGCAACCATTCCGACTCTTTCGAAATTTGACGTTGCTACTGCATTTGCCGCTGTTTGCCAATGGGACCATCGTGATGTCCGTGGGATAAAGAGAAATGTATTTGATCTTTTACATGCTGCGGTAAAAGAAGGCTATATTCCGCCCCAAACGAGTGTTCCTTTGCTGGCTTTCAATCAGGTTTATTTTGATGACCTGATAGACTTGTACACCAGAATTTTTGCACAAATCGACAGTGAACAGGACCATGAGTTAAAAAATGCGGTGTTAACTCAAATCATAAGGGACATAAAACTGCAAGACCCAGGTATATTTTTCCTAACAAGATTTCTTCAACTCATACAAGATGGTAGGTTTACTGATAAGAAGATAATTGACGATTTCGAAGAGTACCTAAAGCAAGCCAAAGATCTGGCTGTCGAACCGGAAAATCCGAGCGAGATAGCACCCCAACAGTCCAACCTTACAGAAAAATATGAAGAGCTAATTCGGAAGGTGGGAAAAGTTGACCAGATGGTTTTTGAAAAATCAATCGAAAAGGCAAAAGACATAGACGAATACATCGACTATGAAGCCTTGTTCACCGCAATTTCCAACTGTGCACTGCCCGAGCATTACCTGACCTACCTTGACGCCTTGCTTGAAGTCGAAGCGCTCGGCATCAGCTACTACAGTTTTGAGATCGGCTTGAAAATCCTGCTGGAGAAATGGAGCGTCAACGTGGGGGTTCAATCCTGGAGAAAGACGGCATCTTTGAAAATAGTTTCACGCTGGTTTCCCATCTTTTTCCATGATGACTATTTCAGCTATGATACCCTTCAGAAATTAGGACGTATTTTAGGATTGAATGACCGCGAGCTTTCGGAAGTCGCAATCAAAATAATCCCCGAGTATGTGGACAAGCTGTCGCCAGCCGTTCAATACCAGATGTTGCCCTTAGCCTGTCCTTTGCTCGATCCGGATGAACGAGAGTGCATTCTTTCCTGGATCCTAAGCCGATGGAACGAACGTATCCCGAACGAAAATATGATCTTCAGCGATTCCGGCGATATTTTAATATCCGGGAATGCGGATTCCGTAGTTGCCCAATTTTTAAGATACCACCTCGGACATCCGAATAAAAAACAACGTTGGCTGACATTGCATGTTTTACGTCGCCTTGCATTACTTAAGAGCACGGCAATCCTCCGATATCTTTTAGAACATCAGGATGAGAAAACATGCAACCCTTTTCAAGATGAAAAACATACATTTTTCTGGATATCTGCCAAATTGTTCTTATGGATGGCAATTGAAAGGATAAGTAATGACGATCCTTCTATAATAACCCCATTTCGCGATTACCTTGTTGCGGAGATGAACAATAAAAAACTGCCCCATGCATTGATCAAATGGTTTGTTCGTCGCATAGCTTTAAGATTGGCAGAGAATCAACCCGAATTGTTTAGCCAGCATGAAATCGATCAATTCCAAGTAATTCGTTCAAGCCCTTTTGATATCCAGCGAGTTAAAACGAGATCACACCGAAACACAAAATCGGAAAAGAGCTTAAAATTCAGATTCGATGTGCTGGATACGTTACCATATTGGTACCAACCTTTGGGTAGTATATTTGATGTTGATGAATATTCTGTTGCCACGATTGCCGAGAAATATATTTCGGAATATTGGGGATATACTGGCAATGTGGATCAAGACGATCATGTGGTCTCGTCAAATTATGGAGAGACCAACAGCCGACACCGTTCTGAACCAAGGGTTGAAAGCCTGCGCACATACTACGAATACCACGCCATGTTCTGTGCTGCCTCCGAATTATTGAACACTAGACAAATCACTGTTAAGGATGATAGTTATGGCCCCACGTGGCAAGAATGGATAGGCGATTGGGGTACCTGCTGGGACGGCCTTTGGTTGTCAGATTTCCGTGATCCACTACCCTTGGAAAGAAGGTTCCGAGTAAAGGAAGAAGCCGGTCAAGAATGGGAATGGGCGATTCAAAGGGCAGATTTCGATGAGGTTCTGAATTTTGATGACAGTGAAGCGATTTTGGTTTATTTGGGCGCAACGATATACAAGGGAAAAGATTATGAATCCATAAGTGTCGCATCTGGACTTGTAAACAGGGAAACCGGAAGGGCGCTTCTTCGAACGTTCCAAACAAGGTCAGCCAGCGACAATTATATACCTTTCGAAAAGGATCAAGAAGAAGATTTTGAAAACGAAAGGGATACTCCACCCGAATTTGACCTGACTCCTTGGTTACTTGAAATAAAGACCGAGCGCGATGGCATCGACGATAACGATCCCTTATACAATGGAATCTCAAAATCCAGAATAACTCCCGGAAGTCTCTTCCAAACATGGAGTCAATGTGTTGCGTCCAAGGATTATAGACTCCATTATAGAGAAATTGAGGGCGCGGATAATTGGATTTCAAAACTCGAAGCGTGGTCCAACCTCGAAGAGCGAACAAACTACAACGACGTCACCAGTTCCGGAATTCGATTAAAAATTAAACGAAACGAATTAAAATCTTTTTTAAATGATATGAATAAAGATTTGATTATCAAGGTCGAGATGAGGCGCTGGATTGACTATGAACGACGGAAGTACTCCGAGTATTACCCTAATTATAGCATTATTTACTTACTTAGAGCTGATGGAAGCGTTGAAACACTTGCAGGAAATCATAAATCTTGGTAAGAAACTGGTCCAAGAATTTTCCGCTGAAGACCAACGGGACACCACACTATGCTGGATGGCCCACTATGTAGCTGAACTCATTGTTACAGCAGAAAATGAAAAAAATCCGAAAAAGAGACAGAAGTTGATGGAAAAAGCATGTGACGCGATCCTCAAAATTTGGGCAAAAAGAGAAGACTTTCCTCGCGGGGCAAGGCCATTGAGCAAACTATCCGCCGCCGCAGAAGTCATCAGTTGCTCAAGCGAGTGGACAGCGACATACCGTACTGGGAAATCACACGCCAATATGATGACAATTCTCCCTGGGGTAGATTCGCTACCACAGTTAGAAACTCAACAGAGGATATATTCGCTTTGACCATTCTTTCGAGCATTGGTCATGGAATCTTGTCAAGGGAGCAAGAGTGGCTAAAATTTCCAAATTTTCTTTCGTCGGAGGAAAAGCAAATTTTAGAATACATCGATACCGTATTAAGTCACGGAGAAAACCCCATTCAAATTGTAATAGTGGATTCCTCAAAAAAGCCAAAGAAAAAAGATAAACCAAGTAAAACTGAAGAGGTCTTAAACAAAATAGAAACACTATTGCACAATCAGGTAAGCGACTTTGAAAAGCTTAAGATACACATTAATAAGAACACGGTAAAAAGCTCTAAGTCTCCAAAGTAAAAAATGGGTCAAAAGAAGAACTACATTGCCACCAGTGGGTTTCTGAACTTCTGGGCATTTCGGAAATTATGGACTTGCTTCTTAATAAACCTGCAAACACGAAAAGTAAGAATCGGGAGATATTGATCATACTCGTCAGACATTTATTCAATTACAAGATTATCACACGGATCCGCGAGGAAAAGATGCATAACTGCACATGGGTCTGCGGGAAAACCGACGCGATGGCCTCTGGGAATCCTTTCAGGCCATCGATGCAGGCTATCAGGATGTCCAGGAGATTAAAGTGAGCACTACATTCCAAAAAGATGGTAGTGTAGCGTGAATTAGTCACGACTTAATCTGACAGTTGCGATTAGAAAAGTAACTTCAAACGGGTTAAGTAATATGACAACATAACAAAAAATCGAAACAAGGTCTCTTCATCTATTGGCTTGTAGCATAAAAGAATTCGGTTACTCAAAGCCAACCAACTTTACCCAGCCTTATGGATCCGGTTACACACGAATATGTTCGATTAAAAAAACAGGGTAATAAATGGTCGCCTATATTAGATCATTCCTTTTTTAGTAGCTTTGAGATTCGCCGGATTTCTGTTAATGACTCCTGGACGAGCCATGACAACTACATCTGAAATGTTATTGAGACTGCACGCACCGATCTTGAATTTACCGTGCTCGTGAGTTCTATTACTATCATCCCAAAGAAAAACTAACATTTGATTGTATTTGTCTTTGTATACGCTTTCCTTCTTAAAGTAGAGTGCTGCGTCGGAAGCAATTTCCTCCAGTATTTTTTGGAAACTTTTTCCTTGCCGCAGGTACTTTACTTCAATAATCAGATTTACCGATGGTAAGCCAATATCTGCACGGGGGTTAAGTTGGCCGGTAGTTTCCAAATAGAATTCGTCCTCAAGGTCAGGAAATAAAGGCGCGAGGATGAAGTACAAAAGGCTTTGTACATGATATTCATTTTGTACGTCCCACTTTTGTGGGACGCTGGTTTTAGTTTTAGCTGAATCTTCCCATACCCAGCGCCGGAAGGCGGGGGTAAGGTTGGAAAGAACTTGAACTATCTGCGGGATTGTTGGCATATTGATTGATATCGTAGGCAAATGGTTCGTTAAATAATTAATGGACTGCAACCGTGCTGCTGTGAGTGCAATATCGCCTCCTTCTCTAATCGCTCCATTACATACTGCTTGGTATATTCGGTCAGAGCTAGTAGGCGAGAAACAGTCTATCCCCCGTGAATACAAAGCCAGTTCCATTTCCAACGCATGTACGTGATCAACAGCTATAACTGTATCATCCTCCAAAACGAATAATGCGGCTGCCATCAGCGATTGTTTCCAAGGCGGTAAAGTTCCAACAGAATTTGGGACAAATGATCGCATCCATTTGGCAATATCTTTTTTCGTCTGGCCACCTGTATGCCTTGCACCTAAAGCTAAGCCAAATAAGGCGATAGCGTCATTGTAGAAGGCAGCCGGCCCAACTCCAACAATCATAGGCGACCTGCTCGCTGTCCTTTGCAAGCCATCAATTAGGGTGGGTAACAGGTCCGAATTATGCTCTGAATCTATCTCCAACAAAAAGGCGATCTGTGCTACATGGCTATAGTTATTTACAGCTGGGTTTAACGGCAAAACAGGCATCTGTTGCGATCTTGAAGCCGGGTATAACCAAGCGCTAAAAGCATATTCGATCGTATCGGCTGAGATCTGTCTGATCTTTGCTGATAGTGCGGCAAAAACATCTTGCAGTAGCAGACCTGCGGGGTTTGATTTTAAAGAAACCATCTTGTTGTACCGATTTTATTGTAAATCGCATCCGGGTTCCAGTTAGGCGTTCCGGACAATTGACTTAGCATTTGTGCCATTAATTGTGAGTAATAGATTGAAACTGGCATTGGTGCGGGCTGGTAGCTTCGCCATGAATGGGCCCCGAACTTGATCACTTGCTTGGATAAATAAGCCATATCCTTAAATGTCGAATCCCGGTGAAGGATCAGTTGTACGGGTTGAGGAATACCATCACTCGTCTTTTTCAATTCCACGGCACCAGTCAGCGAGGCCAGAGCGACGTGTTCTGATAATTGTAGATAGTTGGTACGTTCAGGTGCATAAATGCCTTTACCAAAAGAACCCGGTTGAGCCGTATCAAATAATATATATGGGCTATTAGGTGCCACATGAACAAAAGCAAATTCAACGTTAAAATCGCCGAGTTCGGACATTACCTGCTTGACCGCATCTGCCTCTGCATCTTTAAAGGTTTTAAAAGCATGAAAGATTAGCCTTACCGTATCTTTGGGGCGCCAAGCGAAATCAGTTTTAACTCGATCCATTGTTGTGCGCAGGTTTTGCAATAGCGTCTCGAAGTATTCGTCTGCAGTAACAGCAGATGAAATATTGTTCACATAATAACGGCCATCACCTGTAAATACAGTGGTAATGCCGACCATCCGCTCTTTGGCGCTTAGACGGCTAGTGTGTATCATAGCACTACCGATGCCGAAAACCACTTCATGACCAATGGTCGAGTCGGCGGTCAGTAACCAAGGTACGCCGCCAAGTTTGGCATAGGTGGCCAAAGCCATATTATTCAGACTCCATACGATTCGGGCGTCAGGTTGGCCAAGATTTTCCATAGTAAATTCCTGTACCGGTATTTGTTGGCCGACAAAGCGAGCTTTGGCTGCTAGATAAGGGTTGTTTGAAGCCACACGGCTACGGAAGCCGTCGTCAATCTGTATCAGCGCAAGATCGAATGTGCGAGTACTACCGTTAGATTGCAGCGCGGCCGTAATTGCCCTGTTGTAAGACGTGATACTGTCATCTTCGGCTGTAAAAAAATCTATATAGCAATCCTGCAACCGAAACTTGTTTTTTAATCCAGTGAATTCAAAGGTTTTTCTACCTTTTCCGTAGGCCACCGGCGGCATGCCATTCAGGAATTTATGCAAGATTTGTTCGACTTGTCCTTTTTTATTAGCCTGGAGCACAACACAAATGCGAGGTTTATTGGGACTAAATGTCTCCCGTGAATATGGGCCATATTGCTGTAAACCACCATCATTCCAAGTAGAAACCTTAGCGGCTCCTGGAGAAAAAACAAAAATCGGCTTTTCAGCTTTGTAGGTCTTTATGTGGTTGGTTTTTGCCTTATCATTGTCCAGAAAATTACCGATCTGAAATGGCACACCGTCTACCAGGCTTAGTTTAAAGGTCTGATAACTTGCCAAACCACGTTGAAGCTTTTCGAATTTTTTATTGCCCACGTGATACTGAGCAAGTTTCGTGTCAATATTGGATAATATCTGCGATGCATCCGAGCCATATATTACCCTGATGCAATTGTCTAGATGGTCCTCGCGGGGTTCCAAGTACATTTCGGTCGGATCAGCAAGCTCAAGTTCTCCAGGCCTTAAATCCTCAAGTTCCAACATTCCGTCGGTATTTACATTCACTACCCGGCCGACCGTAGAAAATCGTGGCTTTAATTCGGGGTTTCTGCCATAGTAGGGTTTTCCTACATATTGGTTGAGGATGGATACACCCTTCGTCATTAATTGCTGGCAGGTCAAAGAGATTCTTGTCGAAGTACTAATGTTGATCGTTATAGAAACGAATGGTGCCTTTTCCAAAGGATCAATGACACGAAATTCGACCTCCCATTTCACAAATACACCTAGCCCTTTTGCCAGCGAATAGCCTTGAGGCATACAATCTTCTAATAAATTCTTTTTAGTGATAAGATAGCTGAGCGGCGTAATACTTGATACCCATAGGTTTCGCTTAAACAATTCGCGGTAAAATGCGTGATTTGCAAGGGAACGGGTTAGTGAAAGATCCTTTTTAAGATCAACCTGCTCACGTATGCCACCTAGCGGAGGCAACCCCTTCTTTAAAGGAACCGCCAATATAGAGTCGCCGGTACGCTTGATCATGTGAGTATAGCGACAATCGTTTCGTAATTGTTCGAGCCTTTCATCGTTAAACGGAAACTTTTCAAGATCTATGACGACATCGTCAAATATGATTGGTGCAGTATTTAGTAAAAGTGGCATATTAAATTTGAAAACTTTACAATATTATAGAATAGAGATGTGAGAATTTAAACCCTTGTGATTATGCTATCACCATATCATCAAACACTTCAAATTCGTTGAGGCCATTCGTTGTGCTCATACCCCAATGCGCCTGAGTCGATATTTTTGCGGCCTTTACGTCCTTGCCCGTTATGGGATGTTTTATTTTATATCTGTCGATAACTAAGCAAGCCACCACTCCCCAAACGGGTAATTGGCTTTGTGCGTCTAAATGCACGTCTGTAAAAGCGGTCCAGCTATCATGGAAAATGTGCCGCTTGGCTTCGGTATTTGTAAAAACACATTCAACGAGGGTCGGATTATCACTACTTAAAAAACGTTCTATTGTTACTTTGAAGAAAGCGGTCTTGTCGCTCGTTTCTTTTGCAAATACGTCCCAACTGTTGAATTTGTCCCTAAGTTTGATCAGTCTAGGCGCCTTTTTCTTTGCAGTATACGACTGTAGGGCTTCGGCCAAGAATATTGGTCTTATCGGTTCTCTGAAATGCCGTTCGCAATCCTTGAAAATTGTCAAAGCGGTTTTGGGGAAGTAGAAGTAATTGCCCTCATACTTTTCGTCTACCCAAGCTTGGATCTGTTCGCTGGTAATGGAACTGGCGGAGGGTAGCAATAAGTCTTTAGGCTCTTCGCCAAAAGAGACTAGGAATTCCCATTTTCCGTTGTCGACTTTCTTCTCTGCGCGATAAAATTTCTTGTCCGCCTCGTCGACAGCCTGTAGTATCTGTATTGCGTAGCTAGGCCGCTGATTAACATTGGGTACAATGGTTTGAATACCGCTGCCAAGAATTTGCCGGAATTGATTGGTTGCGGCAACTGAATAGGTTAATTTTTTGTTTGGATCTTCTGCATCTCGAATATACAAATCGCGTTGGCCTAAAAGAAAAGCAAGCTCAAATTGGTTATATCCTTTTTCGTGCCGAAGTATTAACACATTCAGCATTTTTTCCAATTCGATCTGCGGCATGGCTTTGATATCTAATTCCGTGAATAGCAGATTAAGTTTCATTGACAGCGGTCATGGTTATTCCCCAATAACCGCAAATATACTAATTCTTTTTTTGCTTCTTGGCTAGGATATAGGTGTTGAGCCCGTCTTTTAATACGATTTCAAGCTTCTTGTTTCCCGCTTTTGTGGCTCTATCTAACTGCTGAGTGAAATCATTTGATGTCCAATTTTGGTTTTGAATGCTATTGCATTTTTCTACGATTTCATTTAACATACGCGCTTTCTTGAAAAAGTTGCTTGATTCAATTAGTGCATTGAGTGTGACAGAAGGTCCGGAACCGGGAGGTATGGGGTCAATTTGCTTGATAACCTTTTCGTCGCTCAGAATCTCGGCGGGATAAAAGTCATAAATGGTATAATCTCTTTTTCCTTTGATTTCAAGCTCGCTTTCTGGAAGGCTTTTGACTTTATCACTGATGTATTTGGCGATATCTGTGAGAACAGTATCATCGTAACCCCCTGCAACTTGTTCGTTTTCCATAGTGCCAATATAGTTTATACTCTTGCCGATACCAATAGCAAGATTTTGCGCGGAAATGCCATAGTGAAGTCTGATGCGTCTCACGGCGATTAAACTATAAAGTTGAATAGGAGATATTAGAATTGCTGTTGCCATGTGGCAAGCTGGCAAAACGAATTTCAAATGACATTTATAATAAAAAATTTGCTTTTTTAATCATTGTTTTCTACCTTTGATTTGGATAGGAAATAATAGTTGTTTCCTATAGAACTTAGGTGTTTTAACTAAGAGTCTTGCGCCTGTATTTTCTGACGCCACGCCGCAAGACAGCAGATTAAACACCCACGTCTATACTTATTGTGCTATCTTTGCCTTTAAGGTAGATGTGGGCCTGCTGTAATCCCGTGGTGTGTAAGGCGTCAGAAACTTTATTGCAGGTACGGTTTGCAGGCCCACATGTATCAATTGGGAGCACACCAATAAGACTCGTTACTAACCATAACGGGTAATGAAACCACAGCAAAACTCAATCGGAATTGAATCCGTCTCCACTGTCCATACTAAAAGGGGAGATGGTGGTTTTGTGGTATCCCAACCGTGGATAATCTCCACGTCAAACCTCCAAAAAAATGTAGTCAAAAGCCCGGTTTGACTTCGTGTAGAAACCTGAATTAATCCATTTTCCTTACACCTAAAATCAAATATTAGATGAAGCAATTTTTACGCTTAGTGGGCTTGTATTGCCTAAAGCGAACACAAGCAATTGACCATATACACCAGAAATATATACCGGATAATCGGACTATTTGCGCAGGAAACTCGCGAGCACATACGGCTTTTCTTCGTACTTTCTTCTCCCTTTCTCCTGACATCTACTATAAATTCACTAAGGCATATCTATCCCGTACCTATCAAAACCTTAGTCAAAATTCGGACACAGGTTACTCGTGGCTTAGGAGATGGCAGAACAACCGCAGGAAAAAGGCAGGAATTAGTGGGCTTGATCTATCGAAAGCAGGGGCAGTCCCGTGCTCCAGCCCACCTTCCCTTACCCTTCCTTCGGGCCCCATCCCCATATGTCCCGCATATATCTCGGTAAAAAGCCCGAAAAGCGGCACTTTAGCGAAGGGTAAGCGGCTACATAGCGAGAGAAAGGCATATAGGGAAAGATATGGAATGGAGCATGGATCGCTACGGGGTCATACAGGAGACCGTCTGGAACCCGCTTCGGAGCTCAATGCTAACTCAGTGCATACTCGTTGTTTACTCAATCGCATGGGAGCAGACCAAGGTGGCATCCTGTATGCATCAAGTAAGCATGGAGTATGCACCGAGCTCCCCGGCCATCCCGGCGAAAGCTCCGGCAAGGGCGGGGAAATGCCCACTACCACCAAAAGAAATTTTGAAGAATCATGTGTTTGGACCCATGCGAAGGCTCCAGCCCGTAGCGGGCTGGGCCTCGCTTTGGGATTGACACTGTTTCTTCTATTGGGGATGGGCACAGGTGTGCATGCTCAGACAAATACACAGAACGGAACGTTAACGGATAACGTCAGACCCTTACAAATCGGAGACACAATCCCTGACGCGTTATGGAATCAGCCATTGCAGGTAGTAAACCACCCCGAGGGCAAGGAAACCATTACACTCAACGATTACCGTGGCAAATTGATCATACTGGATTTCTGGGCAACTTGGTGCGCTCCTTGCATCGCCGCCATGGATAAGATGGATTCATTGCAACAGAAATTCGACGGGGAGGTATTGGTTTTGCCGGTAACCTATGAGCCGGAAGCCAAAATTAAGCAGACATTTACCAAGCACCGGTGGCAATTGCCCTCGGTGGTAAACGATGTGGTGCTCAAGCAATTCTTTCCGCATAAAACCATACCGCACCATGTGTGGATACATCAAGGCCGGGTAACGGGATCGACGTACCCCGAATATGCAACAGCTGAAAATATCCGCTCCCTGATCGGCAACCAACCAGTGCAATTTCTTACAAAGGATGAGGATTTGCTAAGTACTGACGACGCAGTAGACGTAAACCCCTTGTATCATTCATCCATAAGCAAACGTATAGAAGGTAGGTATGCGGGGTTTACCAAACGGGACAACGAATTAGCTGCATATAACCTGGATATTGAAAGCCTATTCCGTAGCGCGTACTTCGAACAAATCCCGTATAGCGGGTGGGTAAACCGGGTGTTGGTTGAAATTACGCCGGACATTAAGCCGTATTTTGAGCGTCCGGTATCTTCGCTGAACGGCCAATATACAAATGACAGCTTATTGCTCGACTGGCGCAGGGAAAATACATACTGTTACCAGCTAAGAATAGCTGCGTCCGGAGGAAAGAGTAGGCTTGCCAAAATCATGCAAGCCGATCTCAACAACTTTTTCGGTATGTACCTGGGTGTAAAAGCCAGTATGCAGCGAAGAGTTATTCCCTGTCTGGTGTTACGCAGCGTTAAGGACGGACGGTCACTCAACTTAACGAGCAAACAGTACCCAAAGGTGGAATCAGCGGATGACGGCGTTCTATTCGAACATGGATCCATAGGCGATTTCGTAGAGCGTCTGGGAACGATCAATCGCAAGCTGGAAACACCCATCGTTGACGGGACGGGTTACACAGGAGCACTTACACTCAAGCTTCATGGTAACCTGAGAGACATCGCAAACTTAAACAGGGAATTGGCACGCTATGGGCTGACACTCCATACCGAACGGCACGAAGTGGATGTGCTGGTCATTACAAACCTTTAACCATTAAACCCAACCGACTTATCATGAAATTAGTTTTACTCTTGCTCTTATTGGGCATTTCAAGTCAAACCATCGGGCAGGCTAGGCTGTCTGGAACCGTTACAGATGCCCGTACCGGCGAAACGCTGGCCGGAACAACGGTAGTGAATACAAGGACAGATAGAAGGGCTGTAACCAATAACCTCGGCAGGTTCAGTATCCCGATGCCAATGAATACCGACAGCCTTGCCGTATCTTCCGTTGGATATGTTACGCGCTATGTGAGTGGCCCCTTCTCCGCAACGGTTCCGCTTACTTTGACATTACAACCTGCTACGACTGCGCTGGATGAAGTCGTTGTATCAACCGGCTATTACGAAGTGCCGATTGAGCGGGCCACGGGCTCGTTCACACACCTTGACAATGCATTGCTGAATCGCGGTCCCAGTACGGATATATTGAGCCGCCTTGATGGCATCACCAATGGCTATCAGGTAGACCGCCGCCTGGAAGGGACAATAGGTTATACCCCTCAGATACGGTTGCGGGGTATCAGTACATTGAATTCCAGTACCGATCCATTGATCGTCGTGGACAATTTTCCGTATGAGGGAGATATAGCGAATATCAATCCGAATGACGTGGAAAACGTCACCGTGCTGAAAGACGCTGCTGCCGCTTCTATATGGGGATCGAGGGCCGGTAATGGGGTTATCGTAATCACGACCAAAAAAGGAGCGTTGAACCGGCCGATACAGATTGGCCTGAACAGCAACGTCACGGCTGTCGAAAAGCCGGATGTCTTTTACAGCCCCGCGTATATTCCATCACGGGATTTTCTCAACCTGGAGCGGGAATGGTTCGATAACGGATTGCCCGTTGAAAACGTGTGGACACCCCTGTCTCCGGCAACAGAGATATTCATCAGGCAACGGGACGGTTTGATAACCGGAGATGAAGCAACCCGGCAATTGGCGGATCTTTCACGTCAGGATGTCCGACGTGACATCGATCGTTACTATTACCGCACGGGTCTCAACCAGCAGTACGCCCTGAACCTTAGCGGAGGGACACCAAAGCTTTCCTACTACATCTCGGGTGGTATCGATCAAAACCGGTCTACCAGCGTGGGAGATAGGATGCGGCGTGTTACGATAAATTCCAATACGATTTATCGTCCCATCGAAAGGCTGTCGTTCAAGCTGGGATTGGCCTACTCTGAAAACGCTACGGAAAGTACGCTGTCTGCTCCCTCGGATCTGCGGATGGCACAGCGCGGCATCGCGCCTTATCTCCGCTTATCCGATGACGAGGGGCGATCATTGCCGATCACCAAGGATTACCGGCTTTCATACGTCGCCGATGCAGAAGGACAGGGGCTGCTCAATTGGGATTACATACCGCTGGATGAATTCGACCGCTCTCAGAGCAGAGGTGTGTCCGCTGAAGTGCGCATGGATGCGGCTGTTCAATATACGCTGACGAAGGGGCTTTCGGCTGATGTGAAATACCAATACCAGCGCATAACCGGCGACAGCAGAAGTCTCCGCGGACGGGAAAGCTATTACGTGCGCGATCTGGTAAACCGTTATACACAGGCAGATGGCGCACGGGTTTTCCCCGAGGGAAGTGTGCTGGCACTGGATAACAGTACCCAAATCGCCCATTCGGGCCGGGCACAGCTTAATTACAACCGTGAATGGGAGAGGCTGCACCGGCTAACCGCACTGGCGGGTACCGAATGGCGGCAGATACAGAGCCGGGGGAAGGGTTTTTCGTTCTTTGGCTACGATGACGATGTGCTTACGTATTACGACCAGTACGATTTTCTGGAGCGTTATCCCATACGCCCGCAGGGAACCGCATACATGCAAAAGCCGATGTCGTCACTGAGTGATTTTCTGGATCGTTTCGTTTCGTACTACGGCAACGCCGCCTACACATACCGAGATAGCTATACGCTTTCGGGGAGCGTACGGTGGGACGCATCCAACCTTTTCGGCGTGAAGACCAACCAACAGGGAGTGCCGCTTTGGTCGGTAGGTGGCAGCTGGGTGCTTACCAATGATGCGCTGCGCCAGATTTCCTGGCTTCCGTATCTGCGGATGCGTGCTACTTATGGCTATAATGGCAATGTCAACAAATCCGTTACCGCTTATACCACTGCACGGTACCTACTGGATCCTGCAACGGGCGGCCAACGGGCCAGTATTCAAAGTCCGGGCAATCCGCAGTTGAAGTGGGAGGAAGTGGAAACGTTTAATCTGGGGTTGGATATCGGCCTGTTCAACAACCGCCTAAGGGGGAGCGTGGAATATTATCGTAAAAATGGCCGTGACTTATTGGCCGATATCGAGTTGCCGCCGAGCACGGGGTTTCTGGGAAATTACCTGGTAAATTACGCGGATATCAGGACTTCCGGAATTGACATTGAATTGAATACGCAGAACTTGAACCGGGAGGTTCGATGGCAGACGACGTTGCTTGTCAATTACGCATACGACCGGGTGACGGGCTTTTCGCTCGACCCGAACTCCACCGGTACGGTGATCAATTTCGCGTCGGGCAACAACATCACACCATTGGTGGGTAAGCCGCGCTACATGTTGATGAGCCTTCCCTGGCATGGACTCGATCCCGAGACGGGAGATCCTTGGGTGATGGAGAATGGGAGCCTGATAAAAAACTATGCAGCATACCAGCGTTCGCTAACGGTGGATAGCCTCACCTATCAGGGGCCCGCGGTGGCTCCTTGGTACGGTTCCATCCGAAATCAGTTTGCATGGCGTGGTATTACACTCGGGTTTAACATTACGTGGAAAGCGGGGTACTACTTCCGGCGCAGCACGGTAATGTATACGCAATTACAAAATCAATGGGCATTGCATAGGGACTACCTCGATAGATGGCAGCAGCCGGGTGATGAACGTGATACGCAGATTCCCTCAATGCCTACGACGGTGAACGGTGCAAGGGATAACGTTTATGCATTCTCGGACCAATTGGTTGAACGGGGAGACTTTATCCGGCTGCAAGACGTAAATGTGGCATATGAAGTACCGTCAAGCGCGCGGATGCCATTCAGGAGTCTGCGCATTTATGGCTATTGGCGCAGCCCGATCATCCTTTGGCGTGCCACGGAAAGCGGCCTCGATCCGGAACGTCAGCGCGCGGAGTTCCCGTTGCCTGGGAGTTTTTCTGTGGGAATCAATGTTGGATTTTGATAAAAGGAAAATCATGCAAAAATACATATATCTTTTTTTAAGTGCCGCGATAATGCTGGGAGGTTCCTGCCATAAAGAATGGCTGGACATAAAACGCGACAAGAAGCAAGTGGTGCCAAGTTCATTGAAAGACTTGGAGGCATTGATCGGAAACTCGGAAGTGATGACGGAAAGCATGCCCTATCTGGGGGAGTTCGGTTCGGCAGACTTTTACTTGGAAGAAAGCCGTGTAACCGCGCTGAATGAATTGCTGCGTCCGACATATCTATGGACCGATGATCCGTATGGAGATATGAACGTGCCCGACTGGGATAACCGTCACGAGCAGATATATTACGCCAATACTGTGCTGGCAGGGCTCGACCGGTTGTCAGACAAATCGCATACCGCGCAATGGCAGGAGCTTCGGGGTAGTGCCCTGTTTTATCGGGCTTGGGCGGTTTACCAATTGGCCCAGCTTTTCTGCAAGCCCTATGATCCGGCAACGGCCAATGCAGATCCTGGGATACCCTTCCTGCGCGAAGCCGATGTCAATCTGAGGGCAAAGCGGGGTACTGTTCAGCAGACTTATGACCAGATTGTCCGTGACCTGGAGGAAGCACTTCCGTTGCTGGTCGACCGCCCGGTGGTAAAAACAAGGCCGGGGAAAGCGGCCGTGTATGGTTTGCTGGCGCGCGTGATGCTGGTGACTGCCCGTTACGAAGAAGCGCTTTCCTACGCAGAACAGGCGTTGGCCGTAGACGATACGCTGATCGATTATAATGATCTGGATACGCTGGCTACTGCTCCCTTTGAACGATTCAATGCGGAAGTGGTATTCCGCAGTACCATGAGTTCAAATGCCCGTCTTCGCGTTCCCTATTTTAACCTCGATCCTGATTTTTACGCCTCTTTTGAAGCATACGATCTCCGTAGGCGCTTGTTTTTCAATGAAGTGAATTCGCAGATTGGATTTAAAGGTTCATACGATGGTGGAACGACATTCTTTACCGGCATTGCCGTTGATGAATTGTACCTGATCGTGGCGGAATGCCGGGCGCGCATCGGAAAGCCCGATGAGGCGGTAAGTGCACTGAATCATCTATTGGAGCATCGTTACAAAAAGGACCATTTCGTTCCCTATGAGACGATGCCTGAGGAAGAACTACTGAAACTCATTATCGACGAGAGAAGGAAGGAATTGTGTTTCAGGGGACTTCGGTGGACAGATATCCGCCGATTAAACATCGATCCGAAGCAGGCGATTAAACTCAGCCGTACTGTGGCGGGCCAGGTGTATGGGCTTTCTGCAGAAAATCCGAATTATGTACTGTTTATTCCTGAAAAAGAGGTGCTGCTGAACCCAATGGAGCAGAACCTTCGGTATTAAAAAAGGGGAGGCTTTTGGCCTCCCCGTCTTCTGTGTAAGATTGAAATCAACACTATGGCTCTGGTTTATAGCGTTGATCCTCACTTACGCTTTCAGCTGTCTGACCGGTACCGATGATCGGCTGCGGATTACTGGGATTGCTGAAATCCACATCTGAGGGGTCGTATCCCAACGCACACATGCGATCGTCCTCATTGGGATCTTCACAACCCTCCGCCTGAAGCTCCTCGGTAGTAGTTCCGATGTAAGCCCCAAGTGTTGCATTCTGATCGTCGTATGCGAACCAGTGCAACCCGGTATCGTCATTTGCTGGTTTGAAAGCAAATGCGGCCAGTAAAGCCAGCGCGTAAGCGCCATGTACAAGGTTCAATTTGAACCGTTTAAATAAAAGTACCATGATAAAAAATTAAGTGAAAAATTAAGTTTGTTGCATGCGCATACAGCCCACTGTGGACCGTTATGCCGATATCAGTTCAGTTCCTGAAAATTACCTCCTTTCTGACAGTGAAAAAGTAAGCCGGTGAAAGCTAGTAACGTGGTGGCAATGTTGAAGATCAGATGTGTCCGCCAATCCATCAGGGTACCCAGTAAACCACCACAGGTGCAAGGGACATCTCCCAAGCGCCCGGTCATGCCCATCCAAACGTATAGTGTGAAGACAAGCATAAGTCCCGATGCGGCAGCAAGGCCGATCCCACGGTAGCGCGGTTTTAAAAGCAAATAGCATACAATCAATTCCGACGTGGGCAATACGACCAATAATACCGAAGCCATCCAGTCTGGAAATGGCTGACGACGCAGTTGGGCGAGAAATACGTGCAATCCCAGGGTTTTACTGGCAGCGGCATAGAACAGTACGAATCCTACCGAAGCCGCCATAACTTCTGAAATCCGTTTCCGTGTATTCATGAGCGTTTCCATATTCCTTGTTTCTTCTTGATGGTATGCATCCGTTCGGCAACCAACCGTTCGATGTTGGTTAGCCTGCTGATTTGCTGTTTCTGCGATTCGGTAGCGGTATAAAACCAGAACAGGCTGTCCAGCCAGGCGATGCTGTCCGGATCGGTCACCACCGAGCACTGACGATAGCCCATGGATTTGATGCCGAAGCGCCACTCCACGATGCCTGCGGTTTCCGACAGGTAGGCCACCCGTTTATCCTGGGGGTGGTTGTGGTACAGTTGGATGATGAAGGGCGAAGCGTAGGTATCGGCATAGACCACGTTGCCGAATCCATGCAGCCAGTCAAGCGCCAGTTGGCTGGTGTGCTCGCGGAATAGCCGCTGCCAGAAGGCTTGGATCATCGCCGGTGTGGTGGCGGAGCTGGGGTGTCTGGATTTTTCGAGCAATGTTTGAATCGTTTTCATATCATCCTCCATTTCGTTTTTAAGTGCATACGATGCTCTTTTTCTGTCGAAGATAGGATAGGGGAAACCCAGGCAGGGGGGCGGTCAGATGGCCTTAACGATACACTAAAATAGATTGGGGGGCGGCAGGAATTTTGGGGTGTGGGCTTGGCGACGCATGAAGGGCCAGTTTTGGGCGACCTAGGGGGCGGATTTACCGCCCCCCAAAAAGTTGAAGATTTCGAAAAAACGTTACTTTCCGCGACGACTGGAAAGCAGCAGCCTGAACAACTTAACAAGCGCTTCCCTTTTGTCGCTGAGTCGTTCTTCGACACGGTCGGCTGCGCTGTAATACTTTGCATTGTCTGACTTTCGGAGCGAATGTGCCGAAAGTTTTACCCCCTCCGGGCCACGGATAACTGCGGTATACGCTTCAGATGCTTCCTTTTTACTACTATAGGCAGCATACACGCCGGCTTCAAAATCCAGATTGAAATGCACATTTTGTTCATCCGGGGGAATATTGACGATCAATGTGCTAGCTTCTTGTACCTCTTCAAGCAGCTTTCGGTCTGTAAGCAGTTCCTTCCGTCGCTCCAAATAAGCCAACAGCTGCGCTTTCAGCGGCTTGCGCCACATCTGGTATCCCAACTCGGTTTGCTGGTCGATGTGTTCGATGTCGTTGATTAACTGGTAGATCAGTTCGAGGGCATCGATGGAGCTTTTACCATGCAAAGCTTGCACCGTTGTGCGCTCCCACCAATTGTACACGCCCATGTGGTTGTAATTGTACTGGATGAAGAACCGGAAGAGGCGCAGGTTCCAATCTTTCGGGAGCGTACTTTGGCTCAGCTCGGTAAGGACGGGCAGAAATTGCTGTAAGTATCGATAAGTGGCATAATTCAGGGTGCCAGTAGGCTGGCTGCAGATCAGGTGAAAGCCGTGTGTGATTTTATCGATGAGCACAGGGTTGACCTGCTTTTCGACCAACGCGGGTACGATGATGCGTTCCTGCCTGAGAAGTTCGTCGTTGAGTTGCCGTTCATACACCAGTGGCACGGATGTCTTCAGGTCTAAGGGTACCTGGAATTTCTGCTCGCAGAATTGCAGGGTTTCAAGGAGCCGTGCCAGCATCGGTGTAGGAGGTTCATCCAGGCTTGGCGGTGTATGCTGGTCGATGAGCTGCACCAGGTCGGCATGGAAATTTTGGGCATCCCATACGGCTACGCGATCGGGATTGCTTTTGAATGCCGTGTACACTTCGGTTTCAATATGGGTTAATTGCTGGTCGAAGTGCTTCCAGTCCGTTTCCGAGACCGCGGGATCCGAATCATTCAGAAGTGTATCAATTTGCTGTTTGATGGAAAGTAACTGTCTAATCATAATGGTCTGCTTTAGTATCTGGGGCAGGGCAATACGAATTACTCATTGCGATTTTATCGCAACTTGCTTTTAATCAGGTATTTATTTTAATTTTTTCTTGGTTTGTCTATTTCATATCGTTACCTTAGCCTAACTAACTAATGGCCGCTCAGCCCTATTATACATAAGTATAGTCGCCGCGGGCAGGCAAAAAGTACCAATAAGCGTATGATTTTTTTTCTGGCATGGATCCATATGACACCTATACCGATAAGCAATTGTTCGAGTCCCTTGCCAAAACTCGGAAGCAACGGGAGATGGACCGGTTGCTCAAAGAAATCATCAGACGTTACGAAAAGCCGTTGGCAACGAAACTACGGTTGACAATTCCCTACGACGAAGACTTAATAGGACTGATAGTGAACGATGTATTCATCGATGTGTGGAGAAAGCGGCGGAAGCTGGCATCTGTGGAAAGCCCACGGGCATGGCTGTTGAAGGTGCTGAGCTTTAAGATGAGCGATGCCATCCAAAAGGTGAAAGGCAGGGAGGAGTATGTAGATTTCACGACCAGTGATTACCTGGAGATTCCGGAAAACCATCCCGATTTTGATGAGGAACGTTATGAAGGGATGGTGCAAAAAATCCAGAGAGCCGTGGCAAATATGCCTGTGCAACGACGGGTCGCCTTTACGATGCGGGTATTCGATGGACTGAGCATCGCGGGAATCGCGCGGCTAAGGAATCTGAACGAGCAGACCGTTAAAAACCACGTGGGCCTCGTTAGGCAGCAATTGCGGAAAATGTTTAGAAAAGGCAGGAAGGAGGGATACAAGTAATGTACAATCCGAAAAATATCAAGAAGATCATCCGGCGGGGGCTGGAAAGGAAGTTGAGTGCGCAGGATGCCGTGATACTTAAATCGGCCCAGCTGATCTACGAAGAAAATGAACTGCTAGAGTTGGAGATGGATGTGCTGGAGGAAATGGTGGCAGAACGTACGATGGGTGCATCCGGGCAGCGAAACATCGACACGGGCGCTATTATACGTGCGGAGCGGAAGCAGTATATCCGTCAGTTGCTCGCTGGAGGCATGCGGGTATGTGCCGGTATCGTGGTGGTGGGGTTGATAGGGGCCGGGTTTGTGGCGGTTAACCAGTGGTGGAACGAACGGACAGTGCCATCGGCCTACGAAAAATTGGTGCTGGCCGGCAACCGGATTCCTGCATCCGAGTTTGCGTGTACCATAAAATGGGGCGATGGCATCAGCGTGCAGGTAGGCAAGGAGAGCAAGGGACGCCTGGGCCGTTTTGGACACATAGAGCTGTGGCGCCGCGACAACGGCGAACTCGAACTGGTTCAGCTACCGTCGCAGTTCGCCTTTTCGGTAGGTCACAAACCGGATATCCGGGTGGTCACCGATGCGCAACAGCAGTGTGCGGTTTGGCTTCCGGATGGGAGTTTGATACGGTTAGACGCCGGATCCAGCTTTTCCTATCCGATGGAGAAACCGGGCGCTACGAATATGGAAATCAGCTTGGCGGGGCGGGCATTGATTCGGGTACGCGAACATGCCGGTCAACATCCGCGGACTGTGGTGCTCCGTACCCCCAATGGATCATTGACTACGCAGGCGGGGGAATTTGCCGTGCTGGCCAACCGGACCGATACGCGGGTGACGCTGCTGGAGGGCAGGGGGGATGCTCACTTCCCAATAGAACATGGATACCGGGTACTCACCAACGCGGGCGATCAGGTTACGTACGACCGCTGCTGTACGGATGCCGAGGGAAATGTTACCATGACGCTATCCGGTGTTACCCGGACGGACCCGTGGCAGGCGGTTGCGTGGACTACCAAGGATCGGAATTACCGAAATGTCCCGCTCAGGGAATTTGTCCTGGAGATGAACCGGACGTATAACCTGGGTGTCAAGAGCGTGAATTGCATCCCCGAACAAATGACCATCACGGCTTCGGTGCATTTCAAGGATCCGGTAGACAAAATCTATGGTTACATCCGGAAGGCCGGATTAACCATGTACGAAAGTAATGGCATGGTTAGCTTCTGCGGTCCGGAGCTCGACCCCGGCCGGCTTCGGTATCCGGATGGGGTAAGCGACTCGCTGGACTTGATGGATGTATTGCATGGCCGTGATTTGCTGGCGGCAGTGCCAAGGTAACAAAGTATGGCATTTTACTGTAGATCCTGTAGTTTGTTATTAATTACGCGGATACTATCAAGTATAGCAGCGTTCTGATCTTTTAAATAATCAATTTCTTTTTGCAATTGCTCATCTCGTATTTGTGACCTTCCATCGGGCGATGATTCTCTTTTGCAGGCAGCTATTGACAGCAGAATAATAAAAGTAAGTTGTTTCATTTTTATAGTTTAACCAGTTAGTTGCGGGTTTTATTAGAAACTTACACACAACCGATTTTCCAAGCTGCTGTAAGTTTTTGAGGATTTCTGCTACTGATAAGCGGACTACCCGCAGGAGGTAGGGGTCAAATTCTTACCTTTAATAAATATATATGGATGAAACGCAATTCTTAACATGTATTGAAGAGTATCAGGGGATTATCCATAAGATATGTCGCTTATACCGGGATACACGGGAAGACCGTGAAGACCTTTTTCAGGAAATTACGTTCCAACTTTGGAAATCCCTCCCAGCGTTTAAGAATGAGGCAAAAATAAGCACATGGATTTACCGCATAGCATTGAATACGGCAATTGCCACTTTCCGTAAAAAGAAACACGCCATCGAATACCGTCCTGTTTTACCAGATCTTCCCGAAGAACAGCCCAGTGAAGAATTAGCCTTACGTCAGGAACGTTTATTTACCGCGTTGAAACAATTGGATGATGCCGATAAGGCCATCATTACCCTATACTTTGAGGAGCTGAGTTATCAACAGATAGCTGCTATTACGGGTATCAGTGAAAATTATGTGGGGGTTAAACTCAATAGGATAAAAATCAAAATTCAAAAACTTTTAATCCAATAATTATGGAATTTAATGAAATGAAATCTACTTGGAATGCGGTGAGAACGCCAACCATTCCGTCAACAGAAATTCAAGCGATGTTGTCAGAAAACAAGCATCCGGTTTTAAAAGGTATTAGGAAACAACTGACTATAGAAATCATCGGTTGGTGTATTTTCTTATTATGCTACTATACGATGTTTGATGCAAATTTGAAACCGCTATGGATCAATATATTGCTTGTTCTTTCGATTCTGCTGCCGCTTATTCATAACCTAATGGGGTATCGCCTTGCAAAGTATCTCGTTCACGGAGCCAATATCCGCGAATCGCTGAAAAACTACCTGTCTAAAATTAAAATATATGCGATCATCTCGATTGTCTCGAGGCAAATTTACTTGGCGGGATTTCTATTGTTCTTTACCTATGGCTTGAGATTCAATACGAGCAGGTACGTGTTGCTTGCTATTATCGGCCTGATTTTTTTAGTTCAGCTCTGGCTGTTAACCAGGTTATGGGCCAAACGTTTGAAAAATCTTGGAAATACAATTGCAATATTCCGTTGATGACCTTTACAAGGACCCAAGGTCAAACCGAAACATTCCTGGAAAGTGATTGCAGCTGACGATGCTATTTGGTTAAATGAAGTTGAATAAATTCCTCATTAACTGTATGACTAGCCAGCCTGAATTTAGTATTCAGATCGGCGTTATTGGCTAAGACTCCACCGCCACCTGTCACTAACGGACTGATGTTAAAATAGATATCAGTGACTAAATCATTTTCTATAAAAGAGTTATAAGTTTTCGTGCCTCCACCTACCGCGATTTCTTCGAAGCCTTTTTCAGATAGATACTTAATAGCTGCTTCGGGGCTGTTCACAACCTTAGGGTTATCCGTCGCAAATGGCTCGGTAGATAACAATACAATTTCAATCCCGGAAAAAGCTTCTTTTTGATCACTGGGGATTTGCTGAAAGGTTTCGTATGTTTTCTTTCCGACGACAAGGTTTCCTACCGCTTTCGCCCGATTTAGATAAAATGCCATGGCCCCTTGTGGGGCCACGTGATCAGGATGGTCAGACAATAGTACTTTTCCGTTAACTGAAATGTTTGCAATGAGTGTTACTTTCATGTTATATCGTTTGAGAGGCAAAACTATTCGATATTTACTATACCTTTGCTATGGATTACCTAAAAGAAAGTAACTATATTTTTTGTTTTATGAGAGACTGCAGAGAGAAAGGAAACATCAAGGAACGAACCCTGGCGCTACGAGATACGATTGATTTATTGGGTGGTAAATGGAAGATTTGTATTCTTAGAAACCTGTCTTTCGGCACCATGCGGTTTAAGGATTTGCAGGAAACGGTTGCAGGCATTACACCGAAAGTCCTGTCAAAAGAATTGCAGGATCTCGAACAAAATTTACTGATTACAAGAACGGTTAACAACACAAAACCCGTTACCGTTTCCTATGCGATTACAGAACATGCGAAACATGTCGAACCAGTTATCGAAGCCTTGCTTGACTTCGGACTGATACACCGGGAAAAAATTAAACAGACAGCTAAAATAGCGGAGTCGCTTACCTAGCCTTAATTGCTTTATGCTTCTTGCCCCATTTTTCAAGTTCGTTGATAATAGCCTTTAGCTCATAACCAATCGGAGTGAGCTCATATTCAACCCGGGGTGGTACTTCGGCATATACCGTCCGTTTTACGATGTTATTTTCCTCCAACAATGGCTGGACGAGGTGCTTACCTATGGATGGGCTTATGGCAGCAAAAGTGGGTACAAGGTTGCGGGGAAAAAAATTGCATTGGCGCTATCGGTTGGGATAGATGAACACGAGTACCGCTCGGAAGCCAAGTACAAATACACGTTGGCCGAATTAACCCGACCCTTTGAACTCACTTTTGAATATGTAAAAGCTGATTATAGGCCGTTTTTTGCTTATTATGGCATTGAACTGAATAGCGAAAAGGATTGGATAGAACGAAGTGTACCCATGTATATGAAATTTCTGGAGGAGCTTTCGTGATCGAAACAACTAAGTCTAGATCCGAGGCCCGGTTTTGCTTCTGGGCGACACGTTGATTCCGCTAGTTAAATTTTGCTCGAAACTCCAATGGCGACTGATTGGTTTTGTTCCTGAATAATTTGCTGAACGACTGCGGGTGTTCAAATCCCAATTGGTAGGCAATTTCGCTGATGGACAGATGGGTTGTAGATAATCGTTCCTTGGCTTTTTCGATTAGCTTGTTGTGGATATGTTGTTGGGTGGTTTGACCGGTGAGGCTTTTGAGGAGACTTCCCAGATAATTGGGCGAAATCGTTAACAAGCCGGCAATGTATTGTGCGGTCGGCAATCCCAAGTCTATCAAGTTGCCGTTATTAAAGTAGTCGTCCAGGATGGCCTCCAGCCTGTCGAGGAGCTGGTGGTTGGTTTTTTTCCGGGTAATGAACTGTCGCTGATAATAGCGTTCGCTGTAATTCAACAACAACTCAATCTGGGCAATGATAATATTTTGGCTGAATTTATCGATAGTTGAGACATACTCCCGTTGAATGTGCTGAAAGATGTCGACGACCACAGACTCTTCCTTTTCGGAAAGGAAAAGTGCTTCATTAACGGCATATCCAAAAAAATCATACTGTTTAATGCTTTTGGCCAGCGGCGTGTTCCAAATAAAATCGGGGTGAATGAGCAGTAACCAGCCGGTTGGCTTCACCGTCGGCTTGTCCAGACTGAGGTGTACCAGTTGCCCCGGTGCAACAAATGACAATAACCCCTCGTCAAAATCATATTCGCTTTGTCCATAACGGAATTTGCTTTGGATATTCCGTTTTAAGCCAATCGAGTAAAAATGTTGCACCCAACCGATTTCCGTCTCATCGATCTGATAGTCAACCAATCCGTAGTCGACCAAACTTACCAACGGGTGCTCAGGTTTGGGTAGTCCGCTGATGCGGTGAAATTCGCTGATGGTGTGGAACGTGTATATCTTTTTCTGTTTCATGGCTATTCAAACTTACGTAATGTTGGGTTTCTATGCAATCGACAAATGATTTTATGATTGAAATTAATCAAAGGCGATGGGACCGCTATGATGCCATCGCCTGCTGGGTAACCTTAGAAATCGGTAGACTTGCTCAACGCTTCGTTTATGTGAAGCGCTTGCGTTAGCACATCGATTTTGCCCGTTGCCATGCCGAATGCGTCGGTTCCCATCACGAAATGTAACGGTGGATTTTCGCTTTCTGCCAGTTGTATGAAAACCGAGGCGGCTTTTTCAGGACTGCCCGGCTGATTGCCCCTCATCTCCGTTTCATGCCATTGTTCGGAATTTCTTACCGCTGTATAAGCGGCTATTGGATGTTGGGGAAGCTGGATCGAACCGCTATCAAGAAAGTTGGTGCGAAAATATCCCGGATATACTACGGTAGCATGTACGCCAAATTCCTTTGCTTCCGCTGCCAATGATTCGGTAAACCCTGCCATGGCAAATTTTGTGGCGCAATAAACGCCAAAACCAGGAAACGAACCGAGCAGTCCGGCAATGGAAGCGACGTTGATGATGTAGCCGGATTGCTTTTCCCGCAGATGCGGCATGACGCTCCTGATTACATGTAACGCGCCGAACACATTAACATCGAAATTCTGCCGCGCTTCCTGATCACTCAGTTCCTCCAGCGCTCCAATTTTTCCGTAGCCCGCATTGTTTACGACAACATCTATGGTCCCAAAGTGGGCTATTGCTTTTGCTATGGCGTTACTTACACTCTGCTCGTCCGTAAGCTGCATTTCGAGCGGAAGGAAGTTGTCTGCTACTGCGATTTCATTTTCCAAACTTGCGACCGTTCGGGAAGTGGCGGCTACCGGGTAGCCTTGTTCTACCAATTTTTTTACCAGGGTTAGGCCTAAGCCCTTGGATGCCCCTGTTACAAACCATACTTTTTTCGTGTTCATTGCTTCGAGAATTAAATGGTGAATGATTACACTGCAAAGTTGGCAAGACCTGAATGGGTAGACGTAGCTAAATCAAAGGTTGTCGTAACCAAAACAATGATGACATAACGCGTTCAGCAAAATGACGTGCACATCACCGCGAAAAGCCGCAACTCCTGTGGGATAACATTCAAAAAGGCGATCTTGGGCTATTTCTCATTTTTAAATCCATTTAAAAGGTCACAAGGCTCGATGATGGGATGTAACTGCGCGCCTTGCAGTACATTACATTCGATACGTCATGCTTATTCAATGTCACTTCCAAAGAAAAACTTTCTCACCTCACCGACCCATTCGTCCGGAACCGACAGGGGTGCAAAATGACCGCCCTTCGGCATTTTGGTGAAGCGTGTCACGTTTGCCATCCGCTCTGCCCACTCCTTTGGCAGGGGTGCATCACCGGGAAAAGCCGCTACGCCTGTGGGTGCTTTTACCCTTTCCACGGGTTTGGGTCCATACGCCGTATAGGCCACCCTGGCGTTGTCTGCGTAGTAGCGCACGGAGGAGCTGATAGTCTCCGTTACCCAATAGATCATGATGTTGGTAAGCAGCTCGTCTTTGGTAAAGCGCTTTTCGATTTGCCCATTGTGGTCAGACCAAGCATGGAATTTCTCCACAATCCAGGCTGCCAATCCTACTGGAGAGTCATTCAGTCCATAGCCCAGCGACTGTGGTTTGGTGGATTGGATCATATTATAAGCCCCTTCGCTCATCCACCATTGCTGGATAAATTGTCCAAACTCCTGTTCTGCCTGGGACATCGTACTCCAGTCTTCTGTACCGTTGGGATAACCGACATCGGTGAGGTGAATGGCTTTGACGGCATCGGGAAACTGATTGGCCAACGCCTTGGTGATGCCGCTTCCCACATCGCCACCGGCCGCATAAAAGGTATGGTAGCCCAACTCGTTTTTCATCAATTTGAGCCAAATACCGGCCACTTCATCTTCAACCTTGACGGTTTTCGAAGAAAAGCCGAATCCGGGAACCGAGGGCACGATCACGTCAAACGATTGTGCCGGATCGCCCCCATAGGCCTCGGGGTCGGCAAGCATCGGGATGACTTTATAATACCGGAAAAAGGAATCCGGCCAACCGTGGGTAAGGATTAGTGGTTTGGGATTTTTCCCTTTGCCTTTCACATAGACGAAGTGAATCTCCACATCATCAATAACGGCTTTGAACTGGGGGAGGCTGTTCAGCAAGGTTTCCTGTTTTCGCCAGTCGTATCCTTCTTGCCAATACGAAACCAGCTCTTTGAGGTAATTGGCATTTGTGCCATAACTCCAACCATCATGCTCAGGATTGTCTGGCCAGCGGGTTAGTGATAGGCGTTTCTGAAGATCTTGTAATACTTCTTCTGAAATTTCAATTTTAAACGGTGTCATGTCTTTTGCTTTATGGGGTGAAACAAAGCAAAGATATGCCTTACGCCCATCGTATTAGGTGGATGGATCTCGGAAGAAATGGTACTTTTTTCGGTTATATCAAAGCTTACGGTATTCCGATGGCGTAGATCCGGTTTGTTTTTTAAACGTTCGTACAAAATAAGATTGATCTTCAAACCCCAGCCAGTAGGCGATTTCTTTGATCGTCATGGAGGTTTGTTTCAGTAGGCTTCTGGCTTCGAGAAATATGTGTTCGTTGATGAGTTCTTTTGCCGTTTTTCCCGTTATATCGACCAACACCTCACTCAGGTATTTTGGGGTAACATGCAGTTGGGCGGCATAAAAGCCTACCGATTTGGATTCGATGAAATGACGGGCAATGAGCGCCCTGAATTTTTGGATAAGCTGCTCCTTTTGGGAAGTATTATTCGCTGCGCTCAGCAGGTTGTGCATTTGTTGTACATACTGCACCAACGAAAATACGAGACCCTGCAACACTTGGTGATTATTGCTGAATCTTTTGATATTCAGAAACAAATCTTTTAATTCCACCAAATTTTTTTCGGGTACTTTGATCATATGGTTTCCACCGTGCATAAAAAAGGGAAGGGTTTGCAGCGGTGGTGCCTTGAGGTTCCTGAAAAGCGCATCGGAAAAAAAGACCGTTTCGTTTTTCAGGTCGTAGGTGCTTTTCCAACATGTGATGATACCCGGCCCAAGGGTGGTTAAACTTCCGTCTTTAAGCATATAATCGGTACTGCCAAGCCTGCATTGACTGCTTCCACGGCCGTAGTTTATACCGATTCCGTAATGTGTGGTGCGGAAAGGGAAGTCTACGCGCAAGTCCCTATACGTTTCATTGTTCGCGTAAAAAAAGGATTCCTGGGCTTCCCAAGGCATTTTGTCTTTTACATATTGGTAGAAATTAAAGGTTTTTAAGTTCATCGAACGATCGTATCATGAATTACGGGCGGTGCACAACCTTACAAATTTAGGTTTTTTCCGGTTGGAAAACACCGTCTACAATAATTTATGCTACGTGCCAGAAACGTAAAAGGTTTAATTATGAACACGCACTATAAAGATATACGATTGACGCGCGATGTCTTATTAAGAAACCGCTTTAGCGTCATATTTGTTGCAGTGGCGGCGGCCAAATGCAACCGAAACGTGATCCCTGGCATAGAGCGCGTACGTTTGGCGTAAAAGCTGAAAGGTCAGTATCTTTTTTTGCTACCTTTACCGGAAAAAGCAAGCGTGTCCAAAGAAGATATAAAAGAGCTGATCCTTGACGGAAATCGCATTCACGACATCCTTTCGTTTTTTGACGAAGTGAACCGGGTACTTATGCAAGGAGCGGACTTTACCCTCGGACCAAGCTTGGACGCATTCAATGATGTACTGCATGGTGGTTACGGTGTTATTCGTGGGAATGAACCGATACGCCTGAAATGGCTCAACTTTGAGAAAAACAAAGAAGATATGGGAGTGGCGGCGACCATCGCGTATTACCGGGCCAAGTTGGAACAGCCGGAAACATTCAACCCCGAATGGGCACAGATGAAACTCGAAGAACTTGAACGTGGGGAAGGGCAAACGTATATGGATATTTTGTTGGAAATTATCGGCGAACATCCCAATATCCGATTGGTGGTTTAGGTGCTGGAGCCTCTATTTGGTAATATAAACGTAATCCCACCGGTACCTTTTTGATATAGCAAGCAATTCTTTGATGGGGATGTGTTTGCCGTTATGGGAAACTTTTAGGATCTGGTTTCCATAGGACTTATTGCTGCTAGTGCTTGTGATCCTTGCGGTTGATGATGCTGGGACAAGAATGCTTATTGTCGAATCTGATCGGTTTGTCACCGCAAGCGCGGCCTTTTGCTTGTCCCTACGGTATTGCTTCGGTGTAACGATTTGTGGCACGTAACTCATTCCGGCTTCTTTTCGTACGAATTCTGCTCTCGGAATTTTATAAGTGATCGTAACAACTACGTCGGTTGTCTTGGAGCGGTTCTGAATAAAAAGCTCGGACAGAAAAGAACATCCGGAAAACAGCAAACATACAAGGGGCAATGTAAGTAGCTTCATGGTATCATTGGTTTTTGATTAATACGCATTTGAGGCATTGGTAACCCAACATACCGATCAACCGAAGGTATTATCGGTAGAAAGTACGAAATGGCGCCGTAGCGTTCTTTCAGTTGCAGGATTTACCAAATCACATTAATCGGATATTCGGTGAAGTATTGATCTTTTGAGATGATTTGCAGACACCCGTGCGTTTGCCATTGACCCTATCGTGAACGACTGATTTGGATGGCCCGATCGAGTCGGGGTCGATTAAACCGCTGAAGTAAAATGGGATATAGATTAAGTAAGATATTCAGTACAAACAACCACAGTGAGTAGACCACTCCAAACTTAAATGCGACAAAAATGCCAAATCCAAGGACGATGATAAAAATAATCAGATGTGCCAACTCATCTTGTTTCGTTTTGTAATGTAGGAACCGTAACGCGTCGATATTTTTCCTGACGGGCTTGCTTTGTTTGTGTAGTTTTTCCCAACCGATCCCGACGAGTAATTTCCGGTACAGATTTATTCCGACAGATTCATATACTTTCCCTCCTCGTTCCCATGCCTTTTCGTGAAAATAAGGCGATGAAAGTTGGCTTTTTAGCGTTTCAGTAAACGCAAGTACGCAACCCATTAACAAAAAGTTAAGACTAATTGCAAAGGGCAAGCCCTGCACGCCAATGTAGTGAACCAGTGCGTAAATCAAGGCAATTGTAAGTATTGCTATAAAAATTAAGGTTAGGCCACTTTTCATTGACTATCTTCGTTCTAAGGTATTATCCGCCCAAATATACGTACAACTATTCAACCATCAAGATCCATGACAAATGATCCGGTCAAAGTGATTGGACAAGAAAACCAAACCACCCCTTACTTGTTTCCAATAGTGAAATCAAAGCACACCGACCCGCCATGGCCAAAAAGAAAGTAGCTCGTAAGACCCGGATGGACGAAGCACGGCAGCTGGAAAAGGAAGGGAAATCGGCCGATGCGTTGAAAATATACCGTTCCCTGGCCCGGCGTAAACCCCTGAATGCAGATGCCTATAGCCGAATGATGGTCATCCTGCGCAAGCAAAAGAAGTACGAAGCCGAGCTCGAAACGATCCAGCAGGCCATTGCCGCGGCAGAGAAGGCCATCGCATCGAACCAGCAGGCCTTTGACGACAAAGATCGGGATTCGGCCACATTGAGCCGAAAGCTTGCCAAGTCGCTCGGCCTGCTGAGTGATGAAGGGCTTCCGGTATATGAGGAGCCCCAGCTGCGCGCCTGGCGCAAACGGGAAGCCGTGGTGGAGAAGCGGCTTGAAAGCCGGCGTTGATGATCGCGAGTTACGGTGCTTCATCGGCGCTTTCCAAGAATCGGGGGATCATAGCCATCAATAAATCGGTTTGCTGGGTCAACGCCGTATGCATGGTGCCCGGCAGGATAGCCAGTTGGGAATCAGGCATGGACAGTTCCCCTAAACTCCCTCCGCCGAGTAATCGATACAGCGCAACGGTGTGTTCCGGTTGGATGATGTCGGCGTCGCCGGCGATAACCAGGGCGGGAGCCTTGATCTGCTGGATTTCGTCGGCTGGCCAATCCTGCACTTGCCCTTCAAAGGCCCGTACTTTAGCGAGTTGTTTTGACCAGTTTTCGGGATTTGGAGCCGTGCGTAAGTATTCCGCCTCATACGGTGAGCCTTTCAGGGCTTGTTCCATGAATTCGGGGCTGAACAGGGTTTGGAGATCGAGATGCCGCCCGCTGGTTTGGTAGCTTCCGGAGGCCAAGATTAGCTTGCGGACAAGGTCTGGCCGGCAGATGGCAACCTGCAGCGCCACACCAGCACCCGTGCTATACCCAAAAATATCGGTTTGGGAGATATTCAGCACACGCAATAATTCAATTATGTCATCGGTAAACGCCTCATATGAGAGCGGACGCTCGGGGAGGTCTGCGGTGTGTCCGTATCCCTGAAACTCGACGGCAATGACCTGTCGGTCTGTTGCGAGTAGGGGGATTAATTTTCCGAATGCGGTATCGATTCCCGAAAGTGCTCCGGGTAGAAGGAGCAACGGCTTTCCTTCGCCATATATTTCATAATACAACTGCAATCCATTGATGTCGGCGTAATTTCCTTGTGTTTTCATAGTCACAAAGGTCCAAACTACCGGGTAAACAAATCTTGGTGTACACCAAGATCAGAAGGTTACGTTGTTAAACAGCTTACTGAAGTTCGTTGGGTCGATACCCAGGTAGGAAGCAATGTATTTATGCGGCACGAGTTGCAGCAGGTGCGGACTTTTCCGGCAAAACTTCTTGTATCGTTCTTCGATCGTCATCGCGCGTAGTTCGATATGCAGATCGATCATGCCGGCAAACATGGCTTCGGTCATGCGCCTGAAAAGCCGTTCGAGTTGTTGGGAACGATCTACTAATTTTTGCAGATCGGCGTACGTAATGTAGTCCAGTTCGCTGTCCGTCAGACAGACTAAATGATATTTCGAAGGTACCTGGAACGAAAAAGATTCGGCAATTGCGCATAGAAAAGGGAAGTAGGTGAAGGACAGCGTAAAAAGTTTGTCACCCGTTTCAAAGTACGCCATCTGCACGCCGCTTTTTACAAAGTAAAGCTCCCGTTGGATCTGTCCGGGGACGGTGATGAAATCCCCTTTTTTAAACGACCGCGTCTGAAAGCGATCGGTCAACAGGTGATAATCCGTTAACGGGATATCATGGAATTGTTTGAAAAACGTGTATCGTTCCATCGACTTGTAAATATGGCCTTTTTTGCCGGATTTCCGCCACTTTATCGTTCTGTTTTCCAAATTTAGTCGTAGTTTGCGGAACTAAAAAAGTTAAGCTAAGCGAATAAATAGAATGACTACCAACATCGTTACCGACATTTACGACGTAAAGATTTTAGATACCAGTTACGTGACGCATAACGTAAAACGCTTTGTGTTGGAAAAGCCTGCCAATTTTTCGTACATACCCGGACACTCCACGCGTTTAGCCGTTAATGCGCCGGGCTGGGAGGACGAATGGCGCAATTTTAGTTTTACTTCGCTTAATTCGTGGAACTACTTTGAGTTTATTATAAAAATCTATGACGACCATAATGGCGTCACCCAACAATTGGGCAAGCTGAATGCAGGGACGTCAATACGGATGAAAGATGTATTCGGAACCATTGATTATAAAGGCCCCGGTATCTTTATTGCAGGCGGTACCGGTATTACTCCGTTCATAGCGATCTTCCGGGCCTTATTCTACAGTGGCAATATGCGAAACATCGGATTGTTCTATTCCAATCACTACCACAACGATGTGATTCTGCACGAGGAGCTAACCCAGATGCTAGGTAAAAATTACGCCAATTTTTTCAGTAAAGAGGGCGTAATCGGTTTCGGCGAAAAAAGAATAGACCGCGATTTCCTGGTGAAGGCCATCGGTGATTTTGATCAACGGTTTTATGTATGTGGGCCGGAAGCATTTGTCGATGATATCAGCGGGTACTTAATAGAACTCGGTGCACGCATGGACGCGATCATTATCTAAGCGGACTTTTTAATTACTCAATGTATTGAGTAAAATTGTAATCAGTTTGAAGTTTTTATTTCCAGATGTTTAGCACCGGTGTCGTCAAACATCGGGTAGCGAAAATCAATTCCCGATCCGTTTCTGTTCTTCCTCAGCACTCTGCTCAATCCTTCGGTTGCTGAACGTTTTACCGGCTGTAAAGGTATAGCTGAAAGACAGCCCTACCGTTCGGGTAGGCCGTTTCTGGTAGAAATACACGGTGGCGCCCGGATCCTGGGTGACTTCCCGTTCACGTGCCGTGTTGAAAATATCCGTCACATTCAGCCGCAGCCGGGCTTTATTGTTCCATAAGCGTTTGGTGAAGCCGATGTCTACGCTACAGTAATCCGCCATATCCGAATTGGCGGTGAGGTAAGGCGATCGGTAGAAAGCAAACACGTCGGCATCACCGATCTTTTTGATTGTGAACACCTGATAAGTACTGATGTTGAAGGAAGTATTTCGGTAATCGGCTTCTGCTATTTGGTAGCGCAGGTAGTACAAATTCAGGTTGTTGGTGGTCGACCACCAGGGACGTACCTTCACGGGGAGATACATGCTGGTGCCAATGAGGTGGCTGCTGCCGAAATTCCGGATCTGGTATTCAATCATCTTATTGACGGTTTCCGCATACTGGGCCATCGTGTTGCTGGTGGTTGCGTAATAAACATCGCACGATAGTCCACCCGCCAGCGTTATTCCCGCTTCCATGCGGTCGGTATATTCGGGCAGCAGGTCGGGGTTGCCGATCTGGGCGAGGAAGTCGTAAAACTGCAATCGGTAGGGGTTAAGGGCGGCGAATGAAGGCCTGCTCAACCTGCGGGTGTAGTTGAGCACGAGCGACTTTTTGCCTGCACTGTCCAGTCGGTGCAAAAGAAACACCGATGGAAATAGATTGACATAGGAACGCCGAAAGCGGATGTCTGCGCTTACGGAATTACCATCCATGATGGTCTGCTCCGCCCGGAGCCCAATCTGCGCGCTGAAGCGCTTAAATTGGCGTTCGAGTGCAGCATAACCCATCAATAGCTGCTCCTGATACCGGAAGCGGTTGCTCCGTCCAGGATCAAGTAGCCATTGGCCGGATTCGAACAGCTCGCGTATAACCTCGTTATCCCGATCGGTATTCGTAAATTTTAGTCCGGCTTTGAGCTGTGTGGCATCCAGCCATTGGTTGTAATCGGTTTGCACGCTATACAGGCGCGTGGTGCTGGGCGTTGCATTGCGGAACACGGCATCTCGCTCTGGGTCGGTGTAACGGGAGTGGAATTCATTGGTGTTGGGGTTTTCACTGCCCAGGTAATCGGCAAGTACTTTCAATCCGGATCCCAGGCTATCGGTTTTCCAGCTGTAGTTCAGCGTGGCACTGTTCAATCCGGGTGTCCGCGTCCAATCCGATGTGGCAGATCCTTCCGTTACACGCTGTGGATCGATCAAAGCGATGTCCGTATCAAACCGCTGGAGCAGTTTGCCGCGATTCAGGTTGGTCTGCAGACCGATGGACTGATTTGCCCTGAATTCATAGATAGCACCCAGACGTAACATTGCCTGTGTATTGTTGTTTTCACGGTTGGTAAAGCTATTATAAGCATGCTGGTCGGGATACCGGATATCGTTGGTTGCGATATAGGAACTCCGGTCTTTGCCATAGCCTCCCGTTCCGAATACATATAAACTCCTGATTTTATAGTTGAAGGTAGCTCCCATGTTGTACGCGGGTCGGTCCACTTGCTGGCGATACTGCGTATTCAGCGTGCCGGTGAATCCTTCATCACGCCCCCGCTTCAATACAATGTGCACGATGCCGCCTGAACCTTCGGCTTCGAATTCTGCGGGCGGGTTGGGTAGAATTTCGATCTTGGCGATATCTTCAGACCGCAAGGTGCGTAGGTATTCTGCCAGATCGGTAGCCGACATACGCTGCACCACGTCATTAATCATAACCATCACCGATTGCCCCCGCAGGCTGATATTGCCATTAGGGTCTACCCATAATCCGGGTGATTTCTGCAGGATTTCCAACCCATTGCTCCCGGTTTCCAACACACTGCCTTCCACATTCACAATGAACCGATCTGCCCGTCGTTCAACCGGTGGCCGCTTGGCTTGTACCTGTACTTCCGCGAGTAGGCGGTTGTCCCGTTTCAGGGTAATCGCCGCAAGTCGAGCCGTATCGGGATACACAAAGACGAATTCCACGGGTTGGAAACCGATGGAAGTTACCTTCACTGTGTAGGATTGCCCGGCATCGAAAGCATACCGAAGGCTGAAATGGCCCTGTCTATCTGCGGTACTTCCGGTGAGAAAGCGGTCGGCCGTATACAATCCGACCGACGCAAAGGCAAGAGGGCGGTCAGCACTATCGCGTACATTGCCTCGGATGCGTATGCCCTTGGCCTGAGTTGGCTGCATGCCATGCAACTTTAGGTTGCTCACCACCAAGGTTTTGTCAGACAGCTCGCGATAAAACAGATCGTGCTGCGGCAGGATGTTATCCAGCAGCTCATCAATGGGGTATTCGCCGGCGGCAACGGATACGGTCATGCTGTCGGTGACTACATCGTTGCTGTAAACCACATGGTGCCTGGATTGCCGTGCAATGATTTCCAGTACCGCAACGAGCGAACGCTGTTCATGATTGATCCGAATCGTTCCGCTTTGGGCGGTAAGCCGATATCCGCTTAACAGCAGCAAAAGGACAAGCAAATACGTCTGCTTTTTCAATGTCTATTCGATTACAATCCGATTTTCCGTTTCAAAGCGGTACGTGAACGGGTAAGCCACCTGCAACACTTTCAAGACGTTCTCCAAGGACGTGTCGTCACTAAATGCACCCGTGAACCGGACATCGTTTAGTTTTTTAGGACGCACTATGAATTGTACCTTGAATTTTTTACTTATGCGGCGAAGCACAGCTCCCAACGTTTCTACGTGGAACGTAAGGGAATCCACCGTGGGCCACCAACCCAGTTCGTTTAAGAGTGAATCTTTGGAAAAGGTGGTCAACGCCACTTGGGTTTGATTGCGCCTGATTTCCAGTTGCTGCATGGGGGATAGTCGAACCGGGGAGCCGTGTCTTGAAGTACTATCGGGTATGCCGGATACTTCGACGGCGCCTTCAAGCAATGAAACAGTTGCCGAAGGCGCATCTTCATAGGCACGGACCTGAAACGTGGTGCCCACTACCCGTACCTGTAGCTGACCGGCATGGACCACCAAGGGAAGCGCGCTGTTTTTGGCTACCTCGAAATACGCTTCTCCGTCTAAGTTAATAGCGCGGTCGTGTTTACCGAAATCGGCATTATACCGGAGGGTAGAGGAAGGGTTTAACACGATGAATGTACCATCTGCCAACGTGATGAACTGTCTGTCTGCTTCCGTATTGATTTCTGCGAATGCCGGTTCGGCAGGTGCCCGGAAGTACCAGTACAGCGTGATCCCAATGCCGATGCAAAACAAAATCATGGCGGCCAGTCGTAGCCAGCTACCGCGTCTGCTGATCCGGTCCGATGGCACTTCCCGATCAGCCGACTCCTGGACAGCTTTTTGGGATTTCTCGGATTTCTCGGATTCTTCGGCCTCGATGGCTTCCCATAGGCCGGCTAACTTGATGCGATTGGCCATGGTCGGCCGCCGCTTGGTCTGGAAATACAGCTCCAAAACTTCCGCCTGCCGTTTATAGTCTGTATGGGTATCCAGGATTTCCCCCAGCTTACGCTCCTCTTCCGGTGGCAGCGATCCCGAAAGTTTTCGGGAAAGTAACTGTAAAAAAACTTCTTTATCCATATGGCCTCCTCAGATAACTAAGAAAAAAAATCGATTGGCGCGCCCCTGATCGGCATTGCCGGCATCGAAATAGCGTTCCACCACGTCGTTAAGTTGCCTGACGGCCCGATACACCTGGTTTTCGACCGTACGCACGGAGAGTCCCAATAGTTCGGCCACTTCCCGGCATTTTAGCCGGTCTTCTTTGACCAACCGGAAAACCGTTCGGCGTTGGTCGGGCATCAAGTCGACCGCTTCCTCCAAAAGCGTTAACAACTCTTTATACTCCAGTAACTGCTCTGGACTGGCGGTTATGGCTATCTGCAGATTTGCGGGATCCACTTCGTCAAGGGAAACCCGCGCATGCCTGTTTTCCTTTTTCAGATAGGAAAGGCAGCCGTTCTTCACCGACTGATACAGGTAGCGGGTGGGGTGGTTGATTTCGTTAAGCGACGCCTTGCGCAGCCAGACCTGAACGAACAGGTCCGATACCAACTCGTCGGCCGCTTCCTCGCGCTTAACGTAGTGTTGCGCAAACTGCTTCAAGTTGTCAAAATGCAGGAGGTACAGCTGATCGAACGCCTGTTTTTCGCCGCGCTGTATGCGGGCAAAAAGTGTCCGGATACTTGTGAGATCCTCCGCCATCGTACGTCTATATTGCTTCCAACGCTCGGCGTACATTGCCGTAGCGGTCAATTAAGTTCCCGGCAGCCTGGCTATCCAATCCCTTTTCTTCCATCAGGATCGCGATACCGCGCTGCTTTAGTTTGTGATTGGACAGCAGCATATCCACCATCTTGTTTCCTTTGACCCTGCCCAGGCGGATCATGACGGTGGTGCTGATCATGTTTAACACCATTTTTTGGGCTGTACCGGCCTTCATGCGGGTCGAGCCGGTGATCAACTCGGGTCCTGTCAACACGGCGATCGGGTAGGTTGCTTCCGCGGCCATGGGCGTCTCAGCATTGCAGACGAGGCAACCGGTGAACAGGCCGTGTCGGTTTGCTTGCTGCAATGCGCCAAGCGTGTACGGCGTGCTGCCCGATGCCGCAATGGCGAGCAGGGTATCTCGTTCGTTAATAGCAATTGCCTTCAAATCTGTCCAAGCCTGTTCCACGTTGTCTTCTGCAAACTCCACCGGCTTTCGGATGGCTTCCTCGCCTCCAGCTATGATACCCATTACCCGATGCGCCGGCACGCCAAAGGTAGGCGGGCATTCCGAAGCATCCAGCACACCCAACCGGCCGCTTGTGCCCGCCCCGATGTAGACCAATCGGCCGCCGTTCTCCATGCGCGGCACCAGTGCTTCAACAAATGCTTCGATCTGCGGCAGGGCTTGCTGAACCGCCAAGGCGACCCGTTTGTCTTCCTGATTGATCTGCTGCAGCAAGGTTCCAACCGATTGCTTTTCGAGGTCTGTGTACCGGGATGATTGCTCCGTCAGTTTTTCCATAATTCCTTCTTTGGCGTGTGGCGGCGAATAATCGCGGTGATCGCCAAGTTATATATTGATAAGACGAAACAAAAGAGGAAATTACTCAACGCCTAACAAAAATATATTTTCCTCTTGACTTTGTGTATCGATAATTCCGGCCCACCACCCGTAGCGAAACGAGGGCGCGTCTCGTCTTATCTGAAAACTGACCAACAATGAAAAGGATAAATCTGATAGGCCTGCTACTGATTGCTTCTACGTTATCGTGTAGTAAAGTGGAGTTGACGGGTGAAGAACAAGGGTGCGATAAGGTAGATTGCACGTATGACCTGCGGTGGATCTCCGTAAAGCTTGTCGACCCATCGGGTAAACCCGTGGCGCTCGACCGGACGAAAGTGACCCGCCTATCGGACGGCAAGGATTTGACCAAGACCTATACGAATGACCAATGGAATATTTTCAAAAGCCTTGGTAGCTATCCGGTGGCTGGTGACATCGACGGCGAGCACATTCCGAAATTTAAGCATACCAAGGTTCGCTTTCAGGGATATATCGGCAACCGTGAAGTCGTCAAGGCCGACTATGTGGTCACGTTTGACTGTTGCCACATCAGCTTGGTTTCCGGAGAGCTGGAGTTGGTGACAGGGCGTTGAGAATGCCTAATGTTCATACGCCGCGAGCTTTACGTTTCGAATGCCGGTATCCTCCGATCTGAACAGCAGCTTTTCGACTTTCAGTCCCGGGCAAAATGTAATCATGGTGCGTTTGCCCGCGATCTCTGCGTCAATCTGTGATCCGCCATATTTGGTGTCGTATTTGACGAACATCCGGACGGAGAACGGCCTGTCTGTATCGAAGAGGTTTTCGATACCATAGTGGCGGGCGTGATTGGGAAAACCGCCTTCACGTAGCGTCTTTTCCCGCTCTGAGAACTGCTGAAGGGAGCCCTTGCCGTATTGCGCCCTTTTTTCGTGCGGACCCAGCTGGAATTCGCAGGCGTGCTCGGCAGCGTCTTCGCCCAAGAACAGGGCGCCGAATTTACCGGACGGATCGTCGCCCGGCTCCACGTCAAACGTCAGCAGGAAGGAGGGATCATTGACATCAAACGTGGAGTTTTCCTCGATTTCATCGGCAAGGGTGCGTTGCCTTTCCGTGACCGGGACGAGCTCTTCCATCCATTTGGTACCGATCCGTCCATCCGGAAACTGGAGCATTTCATGGATGTTTAATGTGCCGCCCCAGTTGGCAATGGGAATCCAGCCGGCCATCAGGAACCGGCCGTCGTTTATTTCGGTAACCGCGGGTACACACATTCCATTATAGAAATCGAGCCCTTGTTTGACGACGTCTGTATAATCGTCTTCCGGTGCGTTGGCGGGCTTTGACCAAAGGCCGGTAAAGCCGCCGATCACGTAGTCGTAATTTCCCCAACGGAAGAAAAAGGTGCAGTCACCGCCCGGAGGAAACCCGGGATTAATGGATTTCCAACCGCCTTCGATTGATTTTGAATCCCAGGTTCCCTTCGCGCCGTAGTTCGCCAGCATGCGCAGGCGGCCTTCGGGATCGGTATAGACGCTGGGGTTTTCGCAATGGTGGAATAACGTGTGTGTCTTTTTGAATTGGCTGATGCCATCGGCGCTGATGGAGTAGGTGGATCCGGCGGGATACCCCGATAGGGTATCGTACCTGAACGAACCTGTAGCACCGTGTTGGTTGTAATAATCCAATAGCAGCGGCAGGGTGGTTGCTTCTTTGGGAAAGATACGGGTGGTGTGCAGACCATAGCTGATGCAAAGTTTGCCATCGCTGATGAATGGCGTGCCCGTGCCGAGCGTTTCCCATTGGCTTTCGATGGGGGTGGCGGCCTCGTGCTCGGTCCAGGTGACGAAGTCGCTCGTTGATAAGTGTTCGAAATAATGCCCACCGCGGCCGAATTTGCTGGCGTGGCCCCGTCTGTCAAACAGGTAGAATACGTGATACCGCCCCTCATGATAGAAGGTGGCCACGTCGCCCACCCAGGTGTTGTGGCCGACAGGGGTCCAGTATTGGATATCCGTCGCGATTCGGGGAGTTTTCAATACCGTTTTTTCAGGCTCCAGGCCGGGGAAGAAGAGTTCGGCTTTCGAAACGAGGTCCGGATCAATCTCCCAGCTGTGCTGGGCAGGCCATTGGGGATAGCCCAGCGGGAAATCATTGTCGAGCAATTCACCATCTACATACAGCGACCATCGTACACCAGAAAAATGGAGGACGATTTCATGCTGGCCGGTCGATTCGGTTAAGAGCCCCAGGGGAATGCCAATAACCATATCCCGCACTTCGGTTTCGGTACTGTTCGGGAGGGGGTGCAGCCGCAGCGCCGCTTGGAATACGGAGACCGAACCATCCGGCATCGGGTAAGCAGGATAGTTTTGGATGGTGCGGTCGGAAGGGTCGTGCTGGAACGCGGAAACTTCCAAAACGCCGGGAATATGCAACAGACGCTCGCTGTTCAGATACCGGCCAAGCGTGGCTACCAGCCTGATCGTGAAACTGCTGCTGTCTGGCGGTGCGTTAAAGGTGCCTTGCGCGGACTTTGGCGATAGCGTACTGACTGGTGTGGCGTCGTTGGCAAATACCCAGGGGGCGGCGTTGAGCTCGATTTGAACCGCCCGTTGCTCTTCCCCGCAGCCGAAGAAAAGCAGACCGCAGCTAATTATCAGTACCACTCCGGCACCCCGGCAGAGGTGCCGGCAATAGCGATGGCCAACGCCCAGCCATACGCCGAGCGAACGCGGCCGCGGCATATCCGTGATTTTCTGACGAACAAGTTGTCGGAACATGTCACAGCAAATATAGGTTTTAAGCGATAGATTGCGTTGCCTTTATTTTATTGCCAATTAAAGCTAGATTTGCCATAAGTTCGTTGTCGAAAACGAACGAATGATCGATGAATGCTGTAAGTGAATTGTACAATCGGATTGAAAACCTCCATTTGTGGGAAAAGTCCGTCGTTTTGGAGCGAAACCAATACCTCGCCGAATACGGCGCGGTTGAGAAGAAGCTCTACTACGTAGTGTCGGGAAGCTTGAAAGTCTGTATGCGGGATGGGAAGGAGGAGCACATTGTAAGGTTCGGGTACCAAGGTGACTTTATCACGGCGTTAGACAGTTTTATCAGCGGAAAACCGTCCGATTTTTACATCCAAGCCATCAAACGGACCGAGGTGAAAGTCATTTCCAAAGCGGCTTATCTGTCGTTCGTTGAGCTGAATCCGGCGAACAGACAATTGTGGCAGGATATGCTGGAACAGCTGGTGCTTCAGCAACTGGAACGCGAGAAGGACATGCTCACCAGCTCACCGAGAGATCGATACCAACGTGTATTGAAACGAAGTCCGCAATTGTTCCAGCAAATCCCGCATAAACACATCGCATCGTATTTGCGGATGGCTCCCGAAACGTTGTCCCGCCTCAAAAAATCTTGACTTGAATCAATGATTATCTGCCGAAAATAAGGCAGCTTTGCTTCTAAATTTTGCTTCTAAATTTTGCTTCTAAAATCGTGTATGATAAACGTGGAAGAGTTATTAACCGAATTGGCCGGCCTTACACGGCAGCACATCCATACGGTACAATCATTTAAGCAATTGTCGCTGGAAACGCTGAACCGGAAGCCTGCCGCTGGCGGCTGGAGTATACTGGAATGCGTGGAGCATCTGAACCGGTATGGGGATTTTTACGTTCCGGAAATTGAACTTCGCATCCAGAATTCAAAACGTCGGCCATCGACTGTTTTCAAGCCCGGTCTTTTGGGGAATTATTTTGCGAAAAGCATGTTGCCCAAAGAACGGCTGAACAAAATGAAGACCTTTAAATCGATGGATCCGGCGGATAGCGCGCTGGACCCATCGGTGTTGGATAAATTTATCGATCAACAGGAACAGTTGCTCCAACTCCTCGAAGCTTCCAGACAAACGGACCTGACCCGGGTTAAAACGTCGATATCGATTTCCAAATGGATAAAACTGCGTCTTGGGGATACACTCAGGGTGGTGATTTACCACAACCTGCGCCATATCGTACAGGCGCAAAAATTGGTGGCAAACATTCCCTCGACGTAGGCCGTAATCAGTTACAGATCCGTTGTTATTCTTTTCTCCGGGCTTTGTTCGATTTTTCGGTTGTTAAATGTTTTGCCGGATGTAAGGGTATAGCTGAAAGACGGCCCTACGGTTCGGTTAAGGCGTTTCTAGCAAAATACACGGTGGCACCGCGGTCTGTAAACTAATCCGCCTTTTCCGAATTGGCGGTGAGATAAGGCGATCGGTAGAAAGCAAACAAATCGGCATCGACTATTTTTGGATTGTGAATACGTGATCGGTGCTGATCTATAGTGGTGACTGCTGCCGAAATTCCGGATCTGATATTCGACGACCTTGTCGACGGATTCGGCACACTGCGTCATCGTACAAAGATCCCATTTGCTAATTCCGCCAAACAAGTAAGGCGGGCGCTTGGTTATCCTAATGAACTTATCATCCTGTCTGGCATGAAGAAAAGTAGAATAATGATAGGGATAAGCCTGGGGTTGTTTGCGCTCGCATTGATGCTGTTTCGTTTGGCATATGCGGCTGTTGTTTACCGATTCAGTGTATGGCTAATGATAGGTGGCGTTGTGTTAATGCTTACCGCCATCGTCGTTTTTATCATCTATTTCCGAGAGCGATGAAGCGGGGTAGGCAGCCTGACTGATTGGTGCGATAATCCATTGTTCATAGCTGCGGCGGTTGTAGCTGCAGCCCGTCTGCGATTCGCTGTTGGATTTAACTCATATTTTGATCAACTTTATTGCGTGCCTATAACTGGTTGCCCGCTCATTATCGGGTTACCGCACCGGCAGTTCGTTGGCCCGGCCCAAAATAAAACTGCAAACGTTGTCCCCCTATGGGAAGGTCGGTCGTCATAAGCACAAACATTAAAATTTTTTGACAATGAAAGAATTTGCATTAATTTTCAGATTGAAAGATTTGGCTGACTTTCAGCCGTCGCCCGAACAGATGCAGGAACGGATGAATTGGCTGGCCGGAATCGCCGCTCAGAACAAGCTGGTGGACAAAGGCAATACGCTGCTGCCGATTGCGGGAAGTGCAAAGACGGTTAAAGCCGACGACGTGGTAACGGATGGTCCGTATACCGAAATCAAGGAATTCATCAGCGGTTACATCGTGGTGAAGGCTGAGACGATTGACGAAGCGGTAGCCATGGCAAAAGGAAACCCGATTTTTAAGGTCGGCGGCAACATTGAAGTCCGGGAGGTGTTAAAACGTGATTGACATTGGCTCGTACGGGATCACATAACGAGGTTTTACCCCACTTATTCCGGCAGGAGTACGCGAAAATGACGGCTGTCTTATGCCGTCATTTTGGTTTACGGCACATGGAAACTGCCGAGGATATCGCAAGTGATACGTTTCTGAAAGCGTCCGAACATTGGGCTATACATGGCGTGCCGGATAATCCGACGGCTTGGTTGTACACGGTGGCCAAAAACAAAGCTAAAGACCATATCAAACACCTGTCGGTCGTTGAGACCCAGGTGCGGAACCAATCCGGAGCCGAGCGCATCCGATACGAAGAAGCTTTTGAATACCATGAGCAGGGCATCGCGGATAGCCAATTGGCAATGATTTTTGCGGTTTGTAACCCGGCAAATGCAAGCAAGAGTCAAATCTGTTTGGCGCTCCAGATCCTGTGCGGTTTCAGTGTCGAAGAAATCGCCAATGCATTCCTGACGAAAGCCGAAACGATAAAAAAGCGGCTCCAGCGGGCAAGAAGCAACCTGCGGAACGATAATTTCCAGATTGGCTTGTTGAGCGAAGCGGCAATCGTATCCAGGCTGCCTACCGTACTAAAGACGCTGTACCTGGTGTTTAACGAAGGCTATTTTTCCAAAACGGGCGACCAACTGGTGAGAAAGGAGCTCTGTTCCGAAGCGATACGGCTCGGCTTGGTGCTGACTGAAAATCCATTGACCAATACCCCGCAGGTGAATGCGCTAATGGCGCTGATGTGCTATCAGAGCTCGCGGCTGGAGGCGCGAACCGGGGCTGGGGGCGAGACGGTCCGCTTTGATGAACAGGATCGGGAACGATGGGATAAGGCGCTCATCCAACGGGGGCATCAGTACCTGATCAATGCTACAACCGGCAACGAAATCTCGGCCTACCACTTGGAAGCCGGTATTGCGTATTGGCACACCGTCACGTCAGATGCAAATAAATGGCCACATATCCTGCAATTGTATAATCAACTGATCCTGATCGAATATTCGCCGATCGTAGCACTGAATAGAACGTTTGCTTTTGCGCAGGTTTACGGACGTGAGAGAACTATTAGCGAAGCGGAGAAATTGCGGCTGACTGGCAACAGCCATTACCATGCGTTGCTGGGCTATCTCTATTCCGAAACGGATACCACAAAGGCGATCGCACACTATGAACAAGCGATCCGGGTCACCCGTTCCAAACGGGAGCGGCAGGTATTGGCAGACCTGAAAATGCGTTGCGCTGCTGGTCGTGGGTTTTAACCTAAGTACCCGAAGCACCGGCTATTTACCCTCCATTCCAAATAGGACAAAATATCGGACTGGGTGAGCTCACGGTTATTGAAATAACTTTTTGATCTGCTCGATGACTTCGGGTTTGTATCCCACCATGCGGAGGACTTCGCGATCTCCCTCGAAGACAACGACCGTAGGCACTGACCGCACGCGGTATTGCGCAGCCAAGTCGGGGTGGTCAAACGGATTAACATCCCGGTAAGGAATGTTGTGACGGTCTAAGGCATCGGTTACGGCTGCGCAGGTAACGCAGCTGTCGGTACGGAATTTGAGGATGCGCACGCGAGTTTCCATGGTTTCGGGTTCATTATTGATATAATCGACAAAGGCCTGTATTTCGCTGGGAGTTCCGGACAATTCGAATTTGAGGTTGATGGGGATGCCGTATTGCTGGTGTATCCGGTCTACCGCGGCCGCAAAATCGCGCCCCCAGTTCCGGTTGCCGCTCCCCGATACGGACAGTATTTTACGGTGGTGGCGGGTAAGGAAATTTTCCACCATGGGAGGGACGGCGCCCATCGGGTCGGTGTACGTAACCAAATGGGCTTGCTGGAAGGGAATAAGGTCCGGAAGCTCGCAGGTCCGGAGGTGCAGCACGGAAAGTTCGACGGCTTTGTTTACAAAGCGCCGGACGTTTCCGGTCCTGCTGGCAAATATGATGAGCATGGTATCGTAGTAAACCCCAGATTTAGCGATTTGTTTATCCCGTTGCGCTATGGGGCAAAGGTATCGATCGTATCGCTTATTTTCTATACATTTGTCGTTTGGAGGTAACCACCGTTATCTGTAATTCGATGAACAACGCAATTTATTTACTACTGGTTTTTTTGCTGGCGCACGGCACGATCCAGGCTCAGGAGAAGACGTTTACGAATCCGCTGCGGAAAGGCGCCGATCCGTTTGTGATGAAGCATGACGGACGCTATTACACCATTTTCAATGGCGGTGGCGGGATAACGGTTACGGAATCCCGTTTCTTAACCAAATTTGAGAAAACAGCGGTCGTATGGACACCGCCTGAAAATGGGTGGAATAGCTACAACATCTGGGCACCTGAAATCCATGAGATCGACGGCAAATGGTACATTTATTACGCCGGTTCGGTACATAACGGGGCACCGTTTCATGCGCAGCGTGCAGGTGTATTGGAAGCCGATAATCCGTTTGGCCCGTACGTAGACAAGGGAATGTTTTATACCGGCGATGACCCGGAAACGAAGAAGGACAACTGCTGGGCGATCGACATGACTCTGCTGCAGCATGGCGGAAAGAATTACGCGGTATGGTCCGGCTGGACAGCATTACACGACCACCATGATGTGGATCAGTACCTGTATATCGCCGAATTGATCGATCCATATACGCTTGGGAAACGGGTATTGCTGTCAAAACCCGAGCTACCGTGGGAAAAAGGAGATCATATTGCGTTACAGGAAGGACCGCAAGTATTGAAGCATGGGGACGACGTGTTCATTATGTACTCCACACGGGGCTCCTGGACGGAACATTATAAAATGGGACAATTGCGGTTAAAATCGACGGATAGTGACCCCTTAGACCCTAATTCTTGGATCAAGGCCGATCAGCCGGTGTTTCAGGGTACCGATAAAGTACACGGTGTAGGCCATGCCAGCATGACCACCTCGCCCGATGATACGGAATATTGGATCTACTACCATTCCAAATTGCAATTGGATGGTGGATGGAATAACCGCCATGTATTTCTTCAGAGATTTGCCTTTGACGAAGATGGAAATCCGGATTTCGGCGTGCCCAGCGGTTCGTCGACACTGGATCGCCCATCGGGAGAGGTGGAGTTGGAGCGGTAGGTTATGGTTCGGTATCCGTTGGGTTTTGTGTGCGGACATTCGTGAATGCCGGCCATTTTGATTAATTTTGCAAGGCAAGCAACATATGAAGTATTTACTTTCCATACTGTGTCTCATCGCCATCGCCGCCTGCCAGAACCGGCAACGGGAGCAGGCGCTAACGCAACTCGATAAGAAACTGGCCCGCGAAGTGACGTTGAAAACGGTGACACAGGGCGATTCCGTACTGCACATCACCACCCAACATATTTGGTACCAGGGCGAGCAGATTGCGTCGGAGAGCGATACCATCAAGACCGCCGTGCGACCTAACACCTGGGACCGTGCCGATTCATCGGCCACCTTGGGCCAGGTGCCGATTTATGTAACCATACAGTAATGAGAAAAACAACAGCAAAAAGCATCCAATTGGTATTGATTACGTCGGTATTGGCTTCGTGCGCACAACACCATGCACCGCAAAAAGCGGAAGGTGGCCAGCGCGTGTTTATGCGTGCGGATTCCACGGCGGCCTATACTGAGGTCACAGAAAACTACGCCCAGGGGCACTCGGGAATGGGAATGGGCAACGCATTCCTTTGGTATATGGCGTTTCGGCACCTGGGAGGTGGCTTTGGTTACGCCAATAACAGCTTGCACCCGCAGTCTGTGGCGGGCACGAATGCCGCCAAAGCCGCTGCCTTCCAAGCACAGCGGGGCGGATTCGGGCGCACAGCAGCGTCGGCACCTCGGTCGTCTTACGGTTCCTGATGCAGATCAAAAAGTTACGTATCGATCCGCAGTGGCAATCGCGCCTGGAATCCATTGGGTACGGTTATCATACCACGGATGGTATCCCATACTGGATCGACGATTATTACTATGAAATAAACAATCGGGAAGCAGACCTGATTTACAAGGCCACCAATGAGCTGTGGCAGCGATGCCTGGATGCCGTGGAATACATTATCAAAAACAGGCAGTACGCCCATTTTCACATCCCACCCTTCGTGATTCCGCACATCGAGCGCAGCTGGGAGCAGGACGACCCCGCGATATACGGGCGCTTTGATTTTGCATACGATGCAGACCGTGGTGAGTTGAAGATGCTGGAGTTCAATGCCGACACACCGACTTCCCTCTTTGAAACCGGTATTGTACAGTGGTACTGGAAAAACCATTATTTCCCCGAGCTTACTGACCAGTTCAACGGTATCCACGAGCAACTGATTCAAAGCTGGGGCGCCCTTAAACCCTACCTGAAGGGAAGTACGCTGCATTTTTCATGTGCTAAGGAGACCCTCGAAGACCTCACAAATGTCGAATACCTCCGGGATACGGCGCTTCAGGCTGGCATTCAGACCAAGCTTATCTACATCGACGATATCGGTTGGACCGGCAACGGCTTCGTCGACCTGGAAGACATGCCCATCCGGTCGATTTTCAAGTTATATCCCTGGGAATGGCTGGTGCGCGAAGCATTTGGCACGCATATCGTAAATGACCCCAACCGGGCCCAGTGGATCGAGCCGTCGTGGAAAATGTTGCTGTCCAATAAAGCGATCCTGCCTGTGCTCTGGGAATTATTCCCGAATCATCCCCACCTGCTCGCTTCCTATTTTAACGGACCTGCGCATTTGAAGCATTTTGTGAAGAAGCCCATCCTGGCGCGCGAAGGAGCCAATGTCGCTATGTATTATGATGGACAGATGATCTACCATACCGAAGGCGAGTATGGGGAAGAAGGCTATATTTACCAGGAGTTGGCCAGGCTACACCGTGAGGAGACGGGGTTTTCCATTATCGGCAGCTGGGTTATCGGCCAGGAATCCTGCGGGATATCGTTCCGCGAGTCGGATATGCCCATCACCACCGACAAAAGTCGTTTTATTCCGCATATTATCCGGCATTGACGTAAACATAAACGCTTGTCGATTGTTTACACCTAAAACCTTAAAGGCTATGATTTACGTAAAAAACATTTCGCTGGCAGTCATATTATTGCTTTGCGTGTCATTTACCTATTTCCACCATGGGTGGGCCAATTATGACCAAAAGAAAGTACTGGATTTCAAAACTACCATCGAGGAATCCGTGTTTGAGAATCCGCACGCCCTTGCGGAAGTAAAATACAAGGGGGAAACCTGGACGGTTTACCTGGCACCTGCCAGCCGGATGACAGCACGTGGGTTGTCCGCGGAAATGATCAAAAAAGGAACGGCGGTGCGGATTGTCGCCTATCCCCATAAAACGAAGAAAACCGAGATGCGTGCGGAACGGATATTCGTAGACGGCGAGAAATACGAATTGCGTTAATCCGTGTTCGACGCCCGATGAAGAGCTTCTTTGATTGGCTGGAAAATACATCGTGGGCTGAAGGAATCCGCCAATCAATGTGGTGGTACCCGGCACTGGAGATTGTACACATCGTGGGAATCGTGGTCCTGGTAGGTTCCGCGTTTATGTTTGATCTGCGGCTGTTGGGCGTTTCGAAAAGCGTACCGCTATCGGTTTTGTCCAGCCATTTGCTGCCCTGGTCCGCAAGGGGGCTATTTCTGATTATCCCTTCCGGTATATTGCTATTCATCACCAATGCCAATGCGCTGGCGACTGATCCGACGTTTTGGCTGAAAATGGCACTCTTGGTTGTCGCGGCACTAAACGCACTGGTGTTCCATCGCTTTATGCACAAGCGGCTTCCTGGAAAGGTGGGCGAAGCAGCTCTTCCTGCTGCGACGAAGGTATCTGCCGTGGTGTCCATCGCAGTCTGGATCGCCGTCATCGCATGTGGCCGATTGCTGGCTTATTGAGCCGGCTGGTGCCGCGTACGGCGCCCTAACCTGTAGCGAACGAAAGCAAGAATTCGTCTCTTGATAAAACGTAAAGCGGATGAAAATCATAGCCTGTGCACTGTTGACATTTATAACGATGCTATCCTGCGATGAACCCGAACCAAAAGGTGACTGCGGATCGGTGGCTTGTACCGAGGTGTTTATGTCGGTCGGTGTAAAGGTGACCGACAGGGAAGGGAGTCCGGTCGCACTGGATCGCATCAGGATAACCCGCTTGCCGGGCAATGAAGACCTTACCCGGGAATACGACGAAGAAACCTGGCGCATATTCACACAGCAGGGATCGTACCCCATTGCCGACGATTCGGACGGCGGTCGGCTGCCGCGCCATACCGACATCAAGCTGAATTTCCGGGGATATATCGGGAGTCGTGAAGTGGCGAACGCTGACTACGTGGTTACGTTCGACTGCTGCCACATCAACCTGGTGTCTGGAAATACCGAATTGGTAATCGAATAAAACGGTGTTAGGACGCGACCAAAAACACGATGAAAGAGAACAAGTACGATGATCCGGTATTTTTTGCGCAATACAACCGGATGAATCGCTCCCTGACGGGGCTCGATGGGGCAGGGGAATGGCATGTTTTTAAGGAGATGTTACCCGACCTCCGCAGCAAGGACGTGCTCGATCTGGGATGCGGTCTTGGATGGCATTGCCGCTACGCGATTGAAAATGGCGCTGAATCGGTGACAGGTATTGATATTTCCGAAAAGATGTTGGCCAAGGCCAAGGAAATCAATAACCTCGAAGGCATCAGCTATAAGCGGATGGCACTTGAGGATGCCGAGTTTTCAGCCGGCAGTTTTGATGTGGTGCTGAGTTCACTGGCTTTGCATTATACGCCGGAATACGAAGTGCTGGTCCGTAACATTTACCATTGGCTCCGGCCTGGCGGCCATCTGGTGTTCTCGGTGGAGCATCCGGTTTTTACGGCGGAAGGCCGGCAGGATTGGCTATACGAAGGCACCAAAAAGTCCTACTGGCCGGTAGATCGGTATTTTATCGAAGGTGAAAGGAACGCCGTTTTCCTGGGGGAAAATGTGATTAAGTATCACCGGACGCTTACGACTTACTTGGGTGATCTGTTGAAACACGGTTTCAGTATACAAGAAATCCAGGAGCCGAAACCGGATGAAAAGATGTTGGCGGAGATTCCAGAGATGCAGGATGAACTCCGTCGACCGATGATGTTGTTGGTTTCAGCGGTGCGGTCGTCCCGGTAATAGGTTCAATTAGTCCAAAATCCGAAATTGCAGCGGCGCCAGACGCCAGTGATCATGTAGCATTTTCGTTTCCCGGTACGTTAGCCAATAAAGACGAAATTATGAATCGGAAATTTATCGTGTTATTCCTTGTTGTCGCGGCGTTTTTTTCGGCCTGCAAAAAAGAAGACTTTGCCTATGAAGATGCCTTTAATCGAAGTTACAAAACGTGGCTAGACTTCAAGGCATCCAGCGGTGACAACTACCGTTACGTCGTGACGGGTGCAACCTGGGCAGGCTCGGCTTGGGAGACCACTATCACCGTCAAAAGCGGCGTGGTGATGCAGCGCGATTTTCGGTATACGCGCTTCAACGATGTATGGAGGCCCGAAACGGGATGGACATTAAACGAAGTCGACGAGATACTGGTTGCGTTTGAAAAGAGCGCGCATGCGCTCACCGAGCAGGAAAAAGATTCCTTTCTTGTCCAATTGGAATGGTCGGAGACAGAAGAAGAGTTGGATGCTGACGCACATGCACAATCTCCCGCGGGTGCACTGCTCACGTTGGATGATATTTACGACACAGCCCGCACGGTATGGCTGGAAAACCGTTCCGATGCTACGGTATCTTTTGACGCGAAGAACAACGGCATGCTTTCCTCCGCAGGATTTGTCCCGGATAATTGCGCAGATGACTGCTTTTCAGGTATACACATCCGGTCAATTGAAGCGATTTAACGATAGCCTATCTTATGAAAAATCTAGTTGTTTCGTTTGTTTTTATCTTCAGTATTTTGGTTGCTAACGCCCAACAACAGCGCAAAAAAATCGATTTCGGCGTTCAAGCCGGGTGGAGTATGTCTCGGATATCGGGCGATACATTTGATGGAAGGGCTGGCTTTATCGGTGGCGCGCACGTTGTTTTTCCGGTAGTTGGCAATTTCTACGTGCAGCCGGAGGTCAATTTTCAGCAACTGGGTGGCAAATACAGAAGTGAAGCGTTTGCAATTGGCGACATCCTTTACCGGGATGCCGAACTGAAAACAAGCTACGTGAATGTGCCGGTCTTGATGAAATACCGCTTCGAACCCATTGATTTGGACGTCTTTGTCGGTCCGCAAGTGGGGCTTAAACTCAGTGCTAAAAACAAGGTAGGCGACGGGGAAACCTTTGACGCGTATAACGTGAAGGATACCGACATTGCGGGGGTATATGGACTGGAGTATTGCCTGCGGCTGCCGGATAGCCGGGCGAATCTGGTACTGAACGCCCGTTATATGACGGGATTTACAAATTTTGCCAAGGGCAATGATCCCAATATGCCGAACGATAGCTATCGGAATAGCGCACTTGCCTTCCTGGTGGGTATCCGGTTTTAGATAAATATCGGATTTGAGAGGGAATCGTAGCGAAACAAATGATTTACGTCACCATACATAGTTCAGCTTTCCACGAATAAGATAGTCCGGAACGGGGCCCCGGAATCGCGAATCAGCAGCGTTATGCCGATTATCACCCATCATAAAATAGAAATCGTGGTTAAATGTATAGGGGCCAACAACATCAGACGCGTGGGTGCCGGGGTTATCTAACTGAATAAGGGCTCGGTACAGGACTGCGTTTTCCATGCTTATTTCCACGGTTTGTCCCTTTTTAGGCAAGTCAAGTGGTCCATAGTAATCAACGTTCCAGGGGAATGTAATATCACCGGGGAATACTTCGTCGTTAGCGACGTCTGCACCCATGAACAGAGGCTTGACGTCATTTACTACAGGAATAGCCTTCAATTTCAAGGCTTGAGTAGCCGTCAGGTAACCCGAATATCCTTCGTCCGGTAGCCGGTGTAATTCGGAGATGCCCAATTCTTCCATTTGTGCAGGATTTAGCGGGCCCTGGGTTGAAATCCGGTTGCGGAACTGGAGCGCTTGTTCGTTATCAATGAGCTTGCCGTTGACGTAGGCCAATCCCTGTTTGACAATAAGTTGATCTCCTGGTTTGGCTACGCAGCGAAAAACATATAAGGAACCGGGCTCTCCCGGAAATTCGAAAACGGCAATGTCGCCATGGCCGACCGCTCCGGTACGTTGCCACGTAAACCGTTGGCCTGCAGAAATGGCAGGGGACATGCTGGACGTGGAGCTCTGAGCAAACTGAACTCTACCGTGATGGTCCCTGATCGGTTTGAGTATGAATTCAAAAGACAGACCTATCGCGACGAAAATAACCAGGTACACATACCACCTGTCATAGAAGCGCCGGGGAATTTCACGGCGTTTGGTTGTACCGATCACCGCATGGATACAACTGCCGATTACGAGCAAGATCAATAGGCCAAATAGCACCAACATGCCCGCATAGGACAGGGCGAGGGGAGAAAACCACATGAGCAGGAAAATGACCAGCATGGATCCGAAAATCAGCAAGGCTGCGCGGACTTTTCCATTGTACAGGTGGCCGAGGCCGGGCGTCAATAAGGCTAGCAATCCAGCTACCCAGGGTCGTTTCGTGACGATTTCCGTTTCTTGGGCGGATAGGTCAAGGTTATTCATAATCGGTTCTTTTGCAGCAAACCTAGGTAAAGTTCCGTTGATATGCAAGATCATCTCGCCGAATTCGTATTGTCAGCTCCAGCAGTTCTGCCGGTAAACCTTCATATTCGAAAAACTTTTTGGAGATGAATCCCTGGTTGGTCAGAATTTTCCGTGATGCCACGTTGGCCGGATCGATGATGGCGGTCAACGTGTCGAGTTGCGTTTCCGATCGAGCAATTTGGATCAGTTGCCGGGCGGCTTCGGTGCCCAGTCCCTTGCCCCAGTATTGCGGCAATAAAATGTAGCCCAATTCTGCCGACGATGCCGTCTTTTCAGTGACCTCAAGCTTGCCTAGTCCAAGAAAGGTGCCCGTTTGGCGTTCAAAAAGCTTGAACTGACCGAAACGTTCATGTACAGCGTTGTTGGCCAGCAGTGTCTCGAATTCCTTCTGCGCTTCATCGTACGGGATTGCGCGTTCGGTGATCTGGGCCATTATCTGCTCGTTGCTGACAAGTGTATAGTAGTTGTCAAAATCATCGGCAGTGAATTTTTCGAGCAGTAACTTATCCATTAGGCTAAGTTCGCCTTTGAGCGTTACAAATCCAAATCGCCTTCGCGTCCGATATCCATCCGCTTGCCCGATACCGCACTGGCTGCCACTTTGAGTAAGGTGACCAGCTTATTGGTTTTGTTGTCCCAATAATGTGCGTCTTCCGGTGTCACTTTCAGCACGCGGATACGCGGGTCTTCGCGACCTTGCTCGAACCAAGCCGCTACCATGTTATTCCAGTATTTGTCAATGCGCGCTTGGTCCTGCGAGATTTCAGCGGTACCGTTGATGCTTAGGAAGTTGTAATCACGTATGTCGGAATATAACACGCTTACCTTATGATTCTGTTGAAGATTTTGGTGAGTGTCGCTCTCCGCGGAAAAGAGAAACCAGATAGCGCCGTTGTCGTCTACTTCCTGCCGGCTCATCGGAACCGCATGCGGATAGTCGCTTTGCGAAACGAATGTGCATACCATGCCGATATCGATCTTATCGATCAGCTTTTTCAATTTTTCGATGGCTTCCCGGTTTTGTAAGTTTTCAGTGCTCATGCGTATGGATCTTAACGGTACATACTGGATAAACCCCTGAATGGCGAGTTTGTTTGCATGCCGTGTATCAAGCTCCGGGCCACTGCTGATAACCGAGATTATCGCTGGGTTCAAACCGGTAAACAGGGAAGGCTTCTATGAAGGGACGCTCGTGAGGCCAAGGACTGCCCCGGCCGGATCACGGATAATTACATACTGGCATTCCCCGGCCGGGTTTCGGGATTCCTTCACTACGGTGCCGCCGAGGTCAAGACACCGCTGCATGCTGGCGGCGATGTCTTGCACGGTGATGTAAACGATCCACTGCGGCGGAATGCCTTTGTTGGCACCCCGGTGATGGCAGACACCGCCAACCCAATTGCCGTCGGCATCCTTCATCACGTAATCACTGTAAGCCTCGTCGCGATCTTTTAGGGGCATCTCTTCGACACTCCAGCCGATTACGGCTTGGTAAAAATCACGGATACGCTCGGCATTTTCAACGGTAAGGTCTGCGGAGATAATTGCTCCCCTGCTGATTTTTTTTGTTTCCATAATGACTATCAATTGGTTAAATGCAAATATATGCACAATACCGTCTAAATGCTGCAAGTGGTCCACGATTGGCGGACATCCCAACGGGGGTATTCGCGCCGGTGAGTCCGCTAATCTGCGGAATCGGCATCGTTTACGTCGATATACTCGCCCCAGGCCATCACAACGGCCGGATGGGTTAGCCTGGCAATCCGGCGGAAGGTCAGCCAATAGGCTTCGCGGTGATCGATGGTATGGCCCATCTCGTTTTCGTGGCCGAGAATGACCAGAGCAGGATCAATTCCGTTGACGATCTGCTCCATCGGGCGCATCCAGCAATGAGCCAATAGGATATCCACTTGACGCTGCCGACTGATTTCTGCCAGACGGGGCACGTCGCCGGCATTCGATTGGTCGCCGGTGTGCACGATCGTTTTTTTCGCCGGCGTAGTAACGATGTAGACGTTGTTGGCTACTTTATCCTGGTGGCCGGGAAATACGGCGACATCCAATGTAACGCTTTTCTTTTTTAGGGATAATGGACGGGCTTCAAGTCGGTTCTCCCGCATCGGGATGATGGAAGGCAACTGGCCTTCCCATAGCCCGGTGGGAACGATAACTTCCTTTCCCTGATCGCTGAACATCCGGGCGACGGCGAGGTCGGCATGGTCACCGTGTTCGTGGCTGACGAACAGGATATCACAGCGGTCCACAATGGCCTGCATCAGGGAATCCGAAAAGAAAAGCCGCTTGCCGATTCCACCCCGTACCAGGTCAAATGCGATGGTTACCTGCGGCGTTTGCACAATGGCAGCCTGGTTGTATAGGCGGTGTATGCGGGTCTCACCCGCGCCGACTTCGGTATCCAGTCCGCGGAGAACGCGTTTGCCTACTCCGTCCATATACCGGAAGAGGGCTTCTCCGGTATCCAAGCGGGTGTCGTGCAGAAGTGCATCCAGGGCAAACAAGGCTAGCTTACGCTCGTCGCTCGGCGTGGGCGAGGGGCGGTGTTTATCCAGTACGGCGTAGGATTGGTCGAAAAGCAGTCTCGACTGCTCCTGCAACAAGCCCGACGCATCGCGCCAATAATCCATTTTTTCCTGGGCTAGAGTGTGTGTGCTGACTAAGCCAAGCAGGAGCGCGGCAATCGGTAATCGGAGGATTCTTTTGTTCATGCTGAATGTGTTTGGGACAAAGCGTGACCCAAAGGTAAGTAAACCATTGGATCACGCAAAGTGCTGATTGGTATTAATAATTAGGGTTTTGTATTAATGCCGGATTCAAGTCTATCTCGGTGTACGGAATCGGCCAATGATAATCGCGCTGCGGGTCGAAGTTGCGGGTTTCGATCACCGCTCCCGAATGGGTGTGTACAGGTCCGACCATTTCCTGCTCAATGGTTTTCCACCGCCGGATGTCGTAGAAATACGCCCCTTCGCCTGCCAGTTCAATGCGGCGTTCCAGCCGTATGGCTTCGCGCATGGCGTCCTTGTCGAGCCCGGCGGGCAAAGCAGGCATATCCACGGATGGCCGCTGCCTTACGGCGTTGACGGCGTCGTACACCGCTTGGGTTGCTCCATGGAGCTCGTTTAGTGCTTCGGCGTACATAAGCAGGACATCCGCATACCGCAGGATCACGTAGTTGACATCCGAGTTGGCAATGGTGCCGACGGTGGTTTCATTGTATTCCGTATACTTCCGGAACGTGTAGCCCGTTTGGTGCAGATCGGCGGCATCGGCCACCCGGTTACGCCAGGGCGCGCCGAGGTAAACAATGCTTTGAGCAAGACGTGGGTCCCGGTTGGCGTACGGGTTTTGCGGATCGTAAAGCGGGCTTTCTTCGATCGATAAGCCATCTTTCATCTGATACGCTTCAACCAGTTCCTGCAACGGTGCCTGGGTATTGTATTGGGCGTGAATGATATCGTAGCTGTTTCGTACCTGAGGCGATTTAAAGCGCACATCAAAGATAATTTCGGAGTTGCCTTCGTTCGCCTTCCGGAACAAGCCGTTGTAATCCGGGAAGAGCACATACTTTTCCAGTGCGATCAGTTCGTCGATAGCCGAAACCACCTCGGTATACTCGTGGTCCTGGAGATGTACCTGTGCTTTCAGCGCCAAGGCCGCCCCTTTGGTTGCCCGGCCGCTTGAAGCAGCGGGATAATCTGCTGGCAGGCTTGCGATGGCATCGTTGAGATCCTGAAGAATTTGTTGCTTCACCTCGGCGTAGGCGGCTCGTGGCAGGGCTGAATGATCGGCGCCGTTGGGTGACGTGACCACGAGCGGTACCCCATTGAACAGCACGTTCAGTTTCTGGAAATAAAATGCCCGCAGGAATTTTGCCTCACCGACGAGCCGGGTTTTGAGCGCTTCATCCATTTCGATGGCTGGTACCCGATCGATGACCATGTTGCACCGGCCGATGCCGCGATAGCAGCCCCGCCATGTCACGAGGTTCATGCCGATGGTTGTGGCGGAGTGTGCACCGATGGCGAAATCATGCGCCGATTGGAAATTGTCTTTATGATAGGCATTTGGGGTCATTACCTCAAACATAAACGGAGTCTGTTCGTTGTACAGGTCGTTATGCAGCAGCGCTTGGTAGGCACTTGTTGTCGCTTCTTCGGCATGAGTCGCTGTTTTCCAAAAAGAGTCTTCGGTATAAAAATCGGTGGGCTTGGTATCGAGGAGGCTTTCGCACGATAGCAGGCACAGACAGACGGGGATCATTAACAGGATTGATAATTTCTGATGTCTCATGTTCATGGCTTGTTAAAAGTTGACGGTTAAACCTGCGGTGTAGATTTTCACCGAAGGGTATTTGCCGATATGCTCACCGGTAAGGTCTTGCTCCGGATCGAACAGCTTCATCTTTGAAAATGTCAGCATGTTTTGGCCATTGACGAACAGTTGCAGCCGGTCGATGCCGATTTTACGAAGTGCCGCGTTCTGGAACGTGTAGGCCAGCTGTATGTTTTTAAGCCGCAGGTAGGAGGCGTCATACAGCCAGAAGTCGGAGTCGGAAAAATTCTCTGCGGTATATTGGTGCCGCGTGGTGATGCGGGGCAATGAAGCGTTGGGATTTTCCGGAGTCCACGAGTCGGTGATCCAATTTTTTGTCAGGCCGGCCCCGTTATTGAAGGGCATGGCCATGTTGCCGTTGAGCCGTACGCTTACATCAGATACACCCTGCCAAACCGTTGATAACGAGAATCCTTTGTAGCCGCCCGATAGGTTGAATCCATAGGTGAAATCAGGAAATGTGCTGCCCGCGATGTAGCGGTCGTTGCCATCGATCTTGCCGTCTTCGTTGAGGTCCACATATTTGACGTCACCAGGGCCGACGCGGCTGGTGATGGTGGGGTAGCTGGCCACCTCTTCTTCCGTTTGGAACAATCCGTCGGTCTTGAGCAGGTACCACGATTCGATGGGGTCGCCGGCGCGGGTGATGCGGGATCCGCTGATAACTTCTTCGCCCATCAGTTCGACGACTTCGTTACGGATTTTGGTGAGGTGTGCACCCAGCTGGTAGGTGAAATCCCCCACACGATTGGTGTGGCTGAGGCTCACCTCGAAGCCGGAATTGTCGACTACGGCGAGGTTTTGCACCGGGCCGCCCAATGCGCCTACCTGCGCAGGCAAGGTAACCGCCCGAAGGATGCCGTCCGTCCGCTTGCGGAATACATCAAATTCGCCGGTCAGCTTGCCATTGAACAGACTCCAGTCCAGACCCAGATTGGACATCGTGGTGGTTTCCCAGCTTAACGTAGGGTCTTTACTCTGCGTGACTGCCGATCCGGGCGCATAGGTGCCGCCAAAGGGATAGCCCAATCCCAACGAAACGGAGTTGACGTACTGGAAGCGGCCGATTTCCTGGTTGCCGATCTGGCCCCACGATCCGCGGAGCTTGAGGTCATCCAACCACGTGGCGTCCTGGAGGAAAGATTCTTCGGAAAGCCGCCAACCCAGTGACAACGATGGAAAGAATCCCCACCGGTTGCCTTCGGCAAAGCGTGACGATCCGTCGTATCGGCTGTTGAATTCGAAAAGGTACCGGTTTCGGAAGTTGTACTGCAGACGGCCGAAGTAGGATAGGAGGGCATCTTCATACGACGTGCCGGTGGTAGCTTGGTTGGCCGTTCCGATGTTCAATTCAGGAAGCTCGGTAGTGGGAAATCCCTGCACGCTCGCTTGCCGCCAGCTGCCTTTAAACGTCTCGACGCTGAATCCGCCGAGGACCGACAGGTTGTGGCTGCTTCCGAAGGTCTTCTCGTAGTTTAAGGTGCTGGTGGTATTTAGCCGCTGTTCTTTCGAACCGTAGTCAACCAAGGTGGCGACGGAGGCAGACGAGTAGCGCGTCGGCGCACCGGTTTTGACGTTGTATAGCATGGTCGGCGTGTTCCAGTCGCGCATGTCGTAACGGCCTTCGTTGGCCGATGCCCGGATGTTGAACAACAACCCGTCGATGATCCGATAGTTGAGCGCCAGGTTGATGAGCATCCGGTCGGTCACCTGTTTCTGGTAGTTTTCGGCCGCCCAGATCAGCGGGTTTTCAAATGAATTCTGGCCGGGGGTAAGTACCCAACTGTCGGGCCAGCGGCCGTCTTCCATTCGGCTGGCGGGTTGGATCGGGACCATCCGCATGATGCGGTTCATGACCGTGCTGATGCCGGCCTTAGGCTCGTCTTTGTCCCAGCGGCTTGCCATGACGCCACCTTCGATGCTCACGCGCTTCGAGAGTTCGGAATTGATCTTTAGGTTCAGCGAATACCGGTCGGCGCCGGTCATACCTTTCAATACGCCGTCCTGCCCGAGGTATCCGGCAGAAAGGTTGTACCGGGTTTTCTCGGTGCCGCCGGCAAACCGGATGTTGTGCTCTTGGATAGGTGCAGTGCTGAACATGAGGTCCATCCAATTGGTGTTGGGGTATACCAGGCTGGTTGGATTCGTCCGGAATTCATTGATCAGCTCTTCGGAATAGTAGGGATTACCGCCCTGATTGACCATGGCCTTGTTGTACCATTCCATGAAATCGACCGAGCTGTCAACGGCATCGGGCAAATAGGTAGCCTCCTGGGCACCGAAATAGTTGCTGTATTCGATGGTGGTCTGGTCGCGTTTGCCAAGTTTGGTGGTGATCAGGACGACGCCGTTGGCGGCACGCGAACCGTAAATGGCAGACGAAGCAGCGTCTTTCAATACGCTGATGCTTTCGATATCTGCCGGGTTGACGGCACTAAGCGGATATTCCACACCGTCTACCAGCACGAGCGGATTGAGTTTACTGCCACCACCGATGGTGCCCACACCCCGGATACGGATCGTAGCCCCATCGGCTCCGGGTTGTCCACCGGCTTGGTTGACATAGATGCCCTGTACGCCCTGCAGTGCCTGGGAGGCATTGGTGATGGGCCGGTTGGCCAGATCATCGCCGTTGACCACGGCCACCGAGCCGGTGACATTGATTTTCTTCTGGGTGCCGTAGCCAACTACCACGACTTCGCTCAGCGCTCCCTCGGCCGCTTGAAGCGTAAAAGACAGCTCTACGGATTGACCGGATTGGATAGATACTTGCTTGCGCTGGGTAGTATATGAAACGTAGGTGACTTCCACATCATACACACCGGGCTGGGCGGAAAAGGTAAAAGCGCCTTCGCTATCGGTGGTATATGAACGGTTCAAGGTATTCACCGTAAGGGTCGCTCCGGCCAGGGGCTCGCCGCGGTCGTCCGTGACCCGGCCATGGATACGGCCGGGTTGCTGTGGTTTATAGAGCGTTATCGTGCCCTCAATCTCTTCTTTGAACAGGATGTCTGTACCGGCCAGGATGGCGGTTAGGATTTTTTCCAGGGGCCGGTCACCGTATGCTGCGGGTTGGGCGGTCAGTCCGGCGACACCGAGGTGCCGTGCGTCATAGGCAAAGTCTACTTTCGCAGTTTGCGATAGGCGTTGTATAGCCTGCTCCAGCGTGGTCTGATGACCGATTACCAAACTAGCGGGCTTGCGTAGTGCCTGTCCGTTGGCTTCGGCCATCAGCAGCTGGGAACATGAAAAGACAAGGATGTAAAGTACGAGTGATATTCGCATAATTCGCTGCATATGCAGTGTAAAATTCTTCATTCGATGTTGTTGTCTGAAACGTGTGTAATTTGATGATCGATTGCCGGAATGGTACGTCGGCAAATCCCTGATGATGTCAATAGATGATTACTTCATAATCTTTCCTCCTAAATTGGTTTTGATGAATCGAACAGATAATGCGCAACGTTTCATCCAGCCGGTTGGTGGTGCGGATAACCAAACTGTAGCGATGGTCATGAATCGCTTGGCTGCCGGCTTTAAGCTCGACGCCGTACGTGTTGAAAAATGCCAGTGCAACGTTTTCAAACGAGGCGTCGCGCAAATGGGTGGCCCCTTCGCGCCAGCTCGCCGTCGTATGGGAAACGCCTTCGTTCAGTGTGTGGCTGCCGCTCCGCGTGTCGAATATCAGTTGCTGCGCTTCGGTAAGCGGTGCCGCCAGCTGGTGTTGGTTACTGTCCGCTACGGCAACCTTTCCATGTGTCACGGTAACCGATATGGAGCCCAGACGCTTGTACGCATTTACATTGAAGGCTGTACCCAGCACCCGTGTGGATAAGCCACGGCTGTGCACGACGAAGGGTTTCGACGGGTCGTGGGCCACTTCGAAATACGCTTCGCCCTCATCGAGATACAGCGCCCGCGTTGGTTTCCCAAACGACTTCGGGACGCGTAACGAGCTCAGGGCATTCACCCACACCATCGAGCCATCCGGTAAGGTGATCTTTTTGACCTGGCCGACCGCCGTTTCCACTTGCTGATAAGTCAGCGTCGCCGAAGACGATGCCGCTTGTGCCGTGCGGTGGGCAGCTGGATTTTGTTCTTGGAAGAATACTGCCCACGATACCCCCAGTACCATAAGCGCGCTGGCTGCGTAGGCGAGGTACCCGCGGTAGGGGATGCGCTTAGGGGGCATCCAATGACCGGATACCTCGGTATGGAGTTGCGAACCGATCCGCGCAGATTCTGCTTCGCAGCCAAAAACCTCGGCATCGTCCAGTTCGCGGTACGAATCATACCAGGTGTCGATCGTCTTTTTCTCGCTGTCGGATGCGGAACCGCTTACATACCGGCGAAGGAGCTGTTTGAATGTTTTGTTATCCAAGATTACGTATCCTTTTTATAGAGGAGTAACCCGGCAGCACCAAATCTACTTTGATTTACTGTTAAGTGTTCATGAATTAATGGTGAACAAGGCTCAGGAAAAGCGAAAGGCCCAGTAAAAGCTCACCCTGATGGTGCTTGGTGAGTTTTTGCCGTAGCCGCCGGACGGCTTCGGAAATATGGTTTGAAACGGTTTGCTCGGCCAATCCCAGTTTCTCAGCGATTTCTTTGATGCTGCGGTTTTCGCAGCGGAGCAGAAAGGATTGCTTCATGTTTTCGGGCATGCCGTGGAGCGCTATGTCCAGCGACTGCTCCAGGACATGACGTGAAAGGGGATCGGACTCCGGTTCGACGACTAGCTCCATCTGGGCCATAGCCAGGTCTATCACATGCTGTTTGACGCGTTCTGACCGGAAGTGATTGAGGGTTTGCAGTTTTACAGCCCCGCGCAGGAACTGTTCAAGCGTGGTACGTACGCGCAGGGATTTGCGGTTTTGCCAGATGCTGATCAGGACGTTCTGTACGATGTCTTTGGCAGCATCTTCATCCGGAACGCGGCTATACGCTATTTTGTACAGCAGTTTCCAATACCGATGATAAAGCTGTTCGTAAGCGTCCGGGGTGCCTGATCGCAACGCATCAATCAAAGCGGATTCTGTCATCACTGTTCCTGATATGCACGGCAAAAATACCAAAGCAGTGTTAAGGCAATGTTATGTTTCGAACTCGGAACCAGGTATGGCAGAAGGACTAATTTGCCCGGCGGACAATATGTCGGAAATAACCGAAAGTCTCTGGTTTTATGATGACGCACTCGCTCGGGTGAAAAAGAAAAAATAAACCGTCATAATTGCTAACTTTGGAGGTATGAAGACGTATTACGAGCATAAAAAGGTTTCGAATATAGCCCTTTCTAGCCCGCTGTTGATCAAGACGGAACCTCCGAGCGATTACGGCCCGATCCATTCAACGGTAATCGCATCCGTGCAGCACCCTTGCAACGACAGCGACCGGACGCTGACCTTGTCGAAATTTGATCACTTGGGGTAACGGCCGGTGACAACATTATTTACGTAGACAACTGAGAGGAACCAAGATGATGAATATCCGTAAAGTAACACTAGCTGAAGTTGGACCGCTTCAGCAAATCGCCCGGCAGACTTTTTCCGATACATTTTCGTCAGTAAACAGTATAGAAAATATAGAAAAGTATCTTGCCGAACGATTGTCCATTGACGCCCTGAAGTCGGAATTGCAAAATGAAAATTCTGAATTCTACTTTGCTGAGGACCACGACAGGATCGTGGGATACTTGAAAATAAATGTTGGTAATGCTCAAACCGAACGGCAAGAGCCGGACGCACTTGAAATCGAGCGAATCTATGTCCTAAAGGAGTTCCAGGGTAAACGGGTAGGACAAAGATTGTATCAAAAAGCTGTTGAAATTGCAGGCGAAAAGAATGCCAGGTATGTTTGGCTAGGGGTTTGGGAGGAAAATGACCGGGCTATCGCGTTTTACAAAAAGTGTGGTTTTGCTGAATTTGACAAGCACATCTTTACATTGGGTACTGATGAGCAAACGGATATCATGATGAAATTGCAGTTGAAAGAATGAAACATTGGACAGTTCGGTTCAAAGCAATGCCTTACTCCGGATTTTTGCCTTCTTCCCAATATTTTTCGTTGACCGCGTCCCATGCGGCATGCATGATCACATCATCATGCTCTCCGTCGACCACCTGGCCGATCCACACGCCACCCAGGTCATCGTAAAGTAGTACGCTGTCTGGATCCAAACCTTCGGGCTCGGTATCGGTCGGCGTGAAACGGAATTTGATTCCAGTAGGCAGATGCGTAACGATACGTTCCAGCTCATCGGTGTCAATTTTGAAATCTTTCATACTTCCTCGTTTATAGCTATGCTTTCATTGGTAAACCCGCATGGCAACGGATTGTTTTATCCGCTATCTATACCAGAATAATAGCCAATTCGTTCTCGTCGAGTCGCAGTTTTGACCAAAGTCCTGTTTTCAGCTATTCCGTTCGGTATGGAAACGGCTATCTATGGAGAGTATGTTAATCGGGGAGATACCGAGTAGCGGAGATAGACATGCCGTATTTCTTGCCGGAAGTTTTTATCTTTTCAGGCTGAAAATTTACGCTCGAAATCGCATGCCATGGACATCCATATCGATACGATCTACCCCCTTACGCACCCCAAACCGGAAGACCGTCCGTTGTATCAGATTTTTCTGCTTGGGGAACCGGTAGAAATTGTGGTCGACTTGGTGCGCTACAAAACGACCTCGACGTCGCTGCTTTTTCTAAGTCCATACCAACATCTTGCGTGGGAAAAACCGGTTTTACAGCCAGTTATCCAAATTTTGTTTCACGGCGATTTCTACTGCATTGAATACCATAAAAAAGAAGTGGCCTGCAATGGCCTGTTATTCAATAATATCTATCTTCAACCGTTTGTGAATGTGCCGGCAACGCTATATGAGGAGATTGTATACCTCGTCAGCAAGATGAAGAACGAGTTAGGTTCCAAGGCGCCATTCTCGGCCTCCGTATTAAAAGCCTACCTACAGCTTATTCTCGCCCTGTCGAGCAAGGTCAAAAAGCAGCAGGTAGGTATCGATGTGCCTACCGATCATGCGGAGATGCAGCTAGGAGGGATGTTCCAGCAATTATTGGAGGAACATTTTTCAACCGTTAGATCGGTAAGCTTCTATGCCGGCAAACTGAACCTGAGTACAGACGCGTTCAGCAGGAAAATAAAACGGCAGCTGGGTAAATTACCCTCTGTATTTATTCAAGAGCGTGTGATTTTGGAAGCTAAGAAATTACTCCATCTTACCTACTTATCGGTAAAGGAAATCGCGCTGCGACTTCATTTTGACGACGAACATTACTTCAGCAGGTATTTCAAGAAATATGTAGGGGTTTCGCCTTCCGAATTTCGAGCGACGGTTGGCATATCGATTGTCGCAACGAAATAGTTCACGACGAAACCGTTTTTGTCCATTCCCCTGCGCATCGTTGTCGCATATTTTTGTGCTTAAAATGATGACGATGAATAACTTGCTACGTTTTTTGGCAAATGGGCAGCGCGGGTTCATACACGCGTTGCGGATTTCCATTTTTGTGGTTATGGCTTGGATCGGTGGCCTGAAGGCGTTTCAATACGAAGCTGATGGCATTGTCCCATTCGTAGCCAACAGTCCGCTGATGCAATTTTTCTATGCGAAGGAAGCACCCGAATACCAAGCGTATAAAAATCCTGAAGGGAAGACCGTGGCCAAAAATATTGAATGGCATAAAACAAACGGAACCTATGCCTTTTCGTACGGCCTCGGGGCTGTTATTGTCGCAATCGGCTTGCTGACCTTAGCCGGGATCTGGTCTGCAAAATTGGGACTGGTCGGCGGACTTCTGACGTTTCTGATGTCAATCGTGACCTTATCGTTTCTGATCACCACACCGGAGGTTTACGTGCCTGACCTGGGGGGAGACTTTCCAACGCCCCATCATGGTTTTCCTTACCTTTCGGGAGCCGGTCGGTTGGTGTTGAAGGATGTGATCATGCTTGCCGCTGGCATGATTGTGGCCGCCGATTCGGCTACGTCCATCCAAAAAAATCAGAAGTAAAGCGAAATTATTTTCATACGCAGGCAAAATTGTTTTCTGAAAGGTACTGTAGTGTATTGTATATAACTATCATACAGATATATATAATTTAAGTGAGGGTAACGTTTTTGATTTTTACGTCAAATTATTATGTTTGACATATAAACATGATAGTTAAACCAATTATGGCAAAACAGATGGTAAAATCTTATTTTCTTACCCATTTTCTTTTCATGGTCATCGGTTTCTCGACCGCTCGTCAGGAAACAACATGTAAAGACGGCGGCGGATTGGCGGGCGGTATCCAAACGATCGATCTGTCGAATGATTCGGCACGGCACGTAGTCGTAGCGGCGGGCACAGCGGAAGTCTACCAGGGACATCCCACCACCGTACTTTTACCCGATGGAAAAACGATCTACTGCGTTTGGACGTATAACCACGGTGGCGTATGTGGTCCGTTGAAACGGAGCGATGACGGTGGACGCACATGGAGTGAACTGCTCGATGTGCCCGATAATTGGTCGACGGTTTATAATTGCCCGACCATATATCGGTTGCCTGATCCGCAGGGCAATTATCGTCTTTTTGTATTTGCGGGTGAGGGGCCGGACGGCGGCATGTACCAATCACATTCGGACGATGACGGTAGCACCTGGTCGCCCATGGTTTCCAACCACGTGGGTGCAAGTGTGATGCCGTTTTGTACCATTATGCCCATCGAGGGCGGCAAAAGGTTATTGGGACTTTCAAACATCCGGCGGCCGGGCGAGCAAAAAGAGGAGCGATCTAATGTGCTTGCAAGGAGTTACTCCCATGACGGCGGTGCCACCTGGACGCCCTGGGAAGTAATCCTCGATCTACCGGGACTGAAGCCTTGTGAACCGGAACTGGTGCGTTCGCCTGATGGTAAACAATTGCTCTGCCTCATCCGCGAAAACACCAAACGTGTGGCTTTGTTTATGACCAGTGATGACGAAGGGGCTTCCTGGTCTGAGACAAAGCCGCTTCCTGGTCCACTGCACGGCGACCGGCACAAGGCTGCCTACGCACCGGATGGTCGCCTCGTCGTGATATTCCGCGACACGGGACATGACAACCCGACGCGTACGCACTTCGTAGCGTGGGTGGGTACGTACAACGATATTTTGCAGGGCAATGAAGGTCAGTACCGCGTAAAGCTGCTGCATAGCCATAAAGGAATGGATTGCGGTTACCCTGGCTTGGAGCGGCTACCGGATGGCACGTACGTAGCGACTACGTATGTGAAATACAGGAAAGGACCTGAAAAAAATTCAGTGGTCAGCACGCGTTTTACACTCGATGAACTCGATAAATACGAGCAATAACCGTATCCATTCAACTAAACGTTTCTACAGCGATAAAAAAATCCGATCCCATTTACGGGATCGGATTCAATCATACTAACATTAAAACTAAAATCAACCTTTATAGCGAAACCATTTCACCAGTTCTTTGTAACTCGCTTTCTTCCCGTACATGAGGATACCGACGCGGTAAATGCGGGCTGCTACCCACGTAGTAAGAATAAACCCACCAATAAGCAATACCAACGATAAGCCGATTTCCCACGCAGGCACACCGAATGGGATCCGAACCAGCATGGCAATCGGCGATGTAAATGGTATCATGCTCAGCCAGAAGGATAAGGGTCCGTGCGGGTCGTTGACCAACACGCCAAACGAAAGTATATAAGTGAAAAGCAGAGGTATGGTGATCGGAAACATGAATTGCTGGGTTTCCGTTTCACTGTCGACTGCCGAACCGACGGCCGCAAACAGGGCACTGTAAAGCAGGTATCCGCCGAAAAAGTATAACAGAAAAGTTGTAATGATGGTGCGGAAATCGACTTTGTCGAGCTCCTGCTTGACAGTACCCAACATGCCCATCTGAGACCGGTCTTGTGCAGCTTCTCCATTTGACAACGCCTGCTGCTGTTCAACCTTTGCCTTGAGGTCTTGTCCGTCAATCAGACCTGCACTGGCGACACCCATTAAGGTTGTAGAAAGGAAGATCCAGAGAATGAATTGGGTCAGTCCCACCAAGCCGATGCCAATGATTTTGCCCATCATTAGTTGGAAAGGCTTAACTGACGAAATGATCACCTCCACAATGCGGCTGTTTTTTTCCTCAATGATACCCCGCATCACCTGAGATCCATATAAAAACAGGCAGATGTAAACCAGAATCGACAGCGACATCGCAATGCCCATCGCCGCACCTGCACTGCTGTCCTTTTCACCTTCGTCTGTAATTTCCTTCGCAGCCAGGGTCACTTCGGGACGGATACTTTCTACCGTAGCCCGGTCGATACCGGCATTCGTAAAGGCGATGTCGCGTAGCACGTTCTCCAATTTACGGCTGATTTCGCCCTGGACGGTAAGGCTGGCGGTCTCTCTCGAAATAAGCTCGGCCCGGGATGAGGTCGCAAAATCGGAGGGAATGATAAGCAGAAAATTCTTCCCATCGGCGTCCAGTAGCTGTTCACGTTGATTTGCCGTGTTTTCGGCGGTTGCTACAGGGAGAAAAGTGATGTTTTTGGTGCTTTCAATCTTTCCGGAAAACAAGCCACTTTGATCGATGACATGAACAGTCGCCTTGCTGTTTTCAAAGCTTCGTGCCGTCAGATAGATGGTCAGGCCATAAATCCCGATGATGGCCAGCGGTACCAGAAAGGTGACCAATAAAAAGGAACGTTTCTTAACCCGGCTAAGGTATTCACGCTTGATGATGAGTACTATTTTGTTCATTCGTGTGTTTCAATAAAGGCGGGCGATGCCTGGGCGGTTACCTGTTGTACAAAAATATCGTGTATGCTGGGAATGAGTTCTTTCAGCTCATGAATCTGGACCCTTGGAATGAGGTGCATCAATACGTCGTTGATAGTTTTCCCATCGGCGATCCTTACGGTAAGCGTGGTGCTTTCCTCCGGGACGTCGACAATGCTTTCGATCGAAAACAGTCCCGCTACTTCCGTCACAGGTTCCTTCGAAGGCAAGTGTTCGATCCGGTACGTGTTGGTGCGGTAAACGTTTTTGATGTCACTGAGTTTGCCGTCCAATATTTTTTTAGCTTTGTTGATGAGGACGATGCTGTCACAAAGCTCTTCCACCGATTCCATGCGATGCGTCGAAAAAATGATGGTGGCACCGTTGCGGTTAAGGGAAAGGATTTCTTCTTTGATGATGTTGGCATTTACCGGATCGAAGCCTGAAAACGGTTCGTCCAATATGATCAGGTCGGGTCGGTGCACCACGGTAGCCACAAATTGCACTTTCTGCTGCATACCCTTGCTTAGGTCTTCGACCTTCTTGTGCCACCAGCTTTGCATCTCCATCTTTTCAAACCAATGTTTGATGCGTTCAGTGGCTTCTTTCCGGGAAAGGCCTTTCAGTTGGGCTAGGTAAAGCATCTGCTCGCCGATTTCCATCTTCTTGTATAATCCCCGTTCCTCGGGCAGATAGCCGATGCGGCCAATGTGGGTGGGATTGAGCCGTTCGCCGTCGAAGTATATTTCGCCGCTGTCGGGGGCCGTTATCTGATTGATGATCCGGATGAGGGATGTTTTTCCGGCGCCATTGGGACCAAGCAGACCAAAAATAGTGCCTTTTTCCACATGGGTGGAGACGTCATCCAGGGCCCGGTGATTGGCATATTGTTTTACGATGTTTCTGATTTCCAGCATACGTGTGTTCGTGGTTCTGTTTCGTGCCCCTTTGACGATGTCAGGTGGGGATTGTTACAGCTGGATAGCCAATGTTCCCTGTCGGGCGGATCTTTCCCGGAATTCCTCGCCATACAAAATGCCGCGGAGTCAAGTGAGATCCGCGGCTCGTTGAAAAATTGATTTTAAGCGCCTTTAAGTCGCTAATCCATCAATTCAGCAGTTCGTCAAATAAAATCGATACGTAATACATGCCTCCAACGGAAGGATTGCCCCAACCCGTCGTATACAGTTTGCTGCCGATATTCGTTCCGCCTAGCTTCACGATGGATTTTATGCTTGGAATTTTCTTGCTTATCTGTCCGTCGAACGTCGAAAATGCCGGAATCATCGATTGCCCGGTTACATTAATGGCGGGCGTACCGATGGTTCCGTTCCATAAAAACTCGGTTTGATGGCGGAAGGTAAGGCCAAATCCCCATCCGGTTTGCTTGATATCCCGATTGGAGAATCCCAGGTTGAACCGGTATTCGGGTGTGTTGAAAGCCGTGACAAACGAGGGGTCCCGCTCACGGATTTCATCCTCGTTCAGCAGTACGTTCCGGGAGACATTGCCCGTAAGCGTAAATCCATTCCCGATCAGATAATCCAATCCGATGCCCCAACCGGAATTTTTGATGGTTTGGGGGGCATTTAGGGGCATGCTATACACGTTGCGGCGGGTGGGGTCTGCTAGGTCTGCCGGCGATCTAGTTGGATCTTTTAATTGCACGAGCACGGCGGTTCCTTCGAACGTAAGGAACCGGTTGTAATAATAAAACAGGTCCACGAACAACCGGTTGTCAATGGCGCTTTTGTAACCGACCTCGTAGGTTTCCACCTTTTCGGGTTCCCATTCCTTGAACTGATAAGGCGTGAGGTCGCCGTTCTGGACATCGGACAGGGCGTATACCGGGTTATCAATCATGTTATACCGCTGGCGGAATAGGGGCAAGCCACCTACCAAACGTGCTTGGGGTGTCAGCAGATCGATGTATTGGTTTTGTGTAGTGGGTATGCGGAATCCCCGTTGGAAGGATGCCCGGAAATTGTGGTCTTCGGCAACGGTGAGTACGCCCGAGACCCGCGGACTGAATTGGCCTTTGAAGTTTTCGTTTTTATCATAGCGTAGGGAGGCTGTGAGTTTGAACACATCGTTGAAATTGCGTCCTGCCTGCACATAGGCGCCGTATTCGCGAATGTTGAACTCTTCGCCATTATCCTGCAACGCAAACAAGGTGCCTTCCGAGTTGAGGTCATATATCCGGTAACTGGCCCCTGCAATCAGTTCGATGATGGCCGGATCTACCTGCCGTTTGAAATTGTACATCGCTTCGACATGATACATATTGGACCGGTCAAGGAAACTGGCCCCTGCAGGGATGGCCCGCGTTTTAATGTCTGCCATCGAAGCGTCAAATTCCGATCCGCCGGGCAGGTACATGCCGTTTGCAGCCTGTAAAGCGGGAGTCATGGCATTACGCATCCATTCCACACGATTCGCCCCGGCGTAGGCGTTTGCAGCGCTCTGTGCCACCTCTATAGCCGCGCTGTGATTGGCTCCGTCCTCCCGGGCCTGTCGGTAAGCCGTCAGTAAGGCACCCGCGTACTGTGTATAGGCATTCTGGACAAAAGCCGGAGCCCCTGTACCAATGGCTGTTTGCAGATACCGTTGACTGACCAGGCTTCCCAAGACACCTAACGCATGGGCATCGCCAGAGTTTTCACGGGTAGTGTACCCTCTTACAAAGAAATTGTCGCCCCGTAACTCGGCTTTATACTGTCCCATGGTGAAATTCTGGATGTTGTACCGATCGGCAGCGGTATATACCGTGGATCCTTTTCCCCAATTGGCCTGAAGGATAGCCTCCACGTCTTCGTTGATCCGGTAGTGCAGGGAAGCATTCAGCTTGAGACTTTTGGTCGGGTAATCGGTCAGCTGCTGTTCGGCATAACCAGGGGCAGGTTGATAATATTGCGGAACCATGTTCTGGAAGATGGATCGTGCCACACCGATTTGTGCCATCGGATCCTCTCCGGCGATAAACTGTGGTAACGTCTGACCGCCAATCGCTTCAATCTGTCTCGTAAAGATCGCACCCAAGGCACCCGAACTGCCGTCGGAACCATCTCCCGGCATTCCATTAGCATATAGAATATCGTAGAGGTTGGCGCCAACGTCTCCATACCAATTTACACCGTCGTAGGTGGGATTCCCCTGTACGTTACCCACGTTGTTGGCCAAATTGGTGCCGTTGGTTAAACTTTGATCACGGTAGTCAGTTGCCTGCCAATCGTCTGCGGTGAGATAGGCTACATTCGCTTTAAAGGCAAACCGGTCGTTGAAGGCCTTGGCAAACCGCACCGCAATGTCGTAATATCCCGTATTCCGTTGCGTGCGGTTGGACGCGCTCATCACACCTGTTTTGACATACGCACTGAGGCCTTGGTAGACAAATGGCGATTTGCTGTTCATCAACAGAAGACCGTTGATGGCATTCGGACCATATAGTGCCGATGCCGCTCCGGGAAGGAGTTCGACACTTTCCACATCCAGTTCGGACATACCGACAACGTTGCCAACGGGAAAGTTGAGTCCCGGGGCTTGGTTGTCCATTCCATCAACCAACTGCACCAAACGAGTATTGCCGTTGGCGCCGAACCCGCGTGTGTTGACAGACCGGAAAGTGAGCGACTGGGTGCTCATCTCAACGCCTTTCAGGTTTTGCAATGCATCGTAAAATGTCGGTTGTGGGCTCTCACGGATGCCCAAGACGTTGAGTTTTTCGATGGATACGGGTGATTTCATCACATTTTCCTCGACCCGTGAGGCCGAGACGACGACTTCGGATGCTACGATGGATTGTTCTTCCAGCATGATAGCTAGATCCTCGGTTGCTTGGTCCACCACAATTTCCTTTGGGTTGTAGCCTATGGAAGAAGCGACCAACGTCATTGGAGGACGATCGTTAATCCGCAATGTAAACCGCCCTTCGGAATTGGTAATGGTGCCTACTACCTTTCCTTTTACCTGGATGCTGACCCCGATCAGGGGAGTAGCGGATGCGTCCGTTACGGTTCCAGAGAGGGTTGTCTGGGCGAGGGCTTGAGAGAAGCTGAAGTGAAGCGCGATTATTCCGACGAACCATCTGATACGCTTCCAGGTAAATGGTCTTTTCATACAGTAAATTTTATAATGGTCGTATACAAGAATACGAAATATTCCGCGAGACGAAAAGGGATGGCTTATATTTTTTTTGAGCGGGGTTTTTAACATTTTTTAACAGAACGCCCTTAAACTTTTCACCGCAAATCCGCTCTTATAAATACAACGGGCAAGCGATAACAAATCACGTCCATTTAACGAAAGGAGGATACCATGAGAATTGTAGCATTCATTACTCTATTGATCTCAACGATCACATTATCGGCCTTCGGCCAGGAACACCAGCGGCACCGGAAACCCCGGAGTGCCGAAGAAATAGCTAAGATGCGTACCGATCAATTGACGGAAAGCCTTGGTTTAACCGACGAGCAGCAAAAGCAGGTGTATGCGCTCAACTTAGAAAGAGCAGAGAAGATGAAAACAGCGCGCGAAGACCGGACGGCCAGAGGGGCAGAGATTCGGGAAGAAATGAAGGCCGACCGCGAGCGCCTGAATAAAATCCTTACTGAAGAACAACGCGAAATGCTGAAAAAGCAGCAGGTCGACCGCGCGGAGAAATTCAAAGCCCGGCAGGAAGCCCGAAAGGACGGTCAGTTCAGAGGCAGTAGAAGCCGGAGCCAAGATCAATAAGGTTAAAGGTTTAATTGTACGACAGTTTTTTGGTTAAGTTTGATGATGAGCGCCCATTCCGTCTCTTGGCGGATGGGCGTTTTTTCGTTATGTTTGCCAACACCAATACTCCTTCGTATGCAGCATGTAAGCGTCATCGGATCGGGCACCATGGGAAACGGAATTGCCCATACTTTTGCACAATATGGATTTGATGTCTCACTCGTTGATACCCAGCCTGCGGCCCTGGAACGGGCGATTGTGACGATACACGCCAACTTGGATCGTCAGATCAAAAAGGAAATTTTGACGGATGATGAGAAGGGGCGGACATTGGCGCGCATACGTACGTATACCGACTTAAATGACGGCGTAAGAAATGCCGACCTGGTCGTCGAGGCTGCCACTGAAAATGAATCGATTAAAGTAACTATATTTAAGGAATTGGATCGGCTATGCCCCGGGCACACGGTGTTGGCCACCAATACATCTTCCATCTCTATTACCAAAATCGCTTCAGCTACGCAACGTCCCGATCGGGTAATCGGCATGCATTTCATGAATCCGGTTCCGGTTATGAAATTGGTCGAGGTGATCAAGGGTTATCTTACATCAAGCGACACAACCGACATGATCACAACGCTTTCTAGGAAGTTGGATAAAGTTCCCGTTGAAGTGAATGATTATCCCGGCTTTGTTGCTAATCGCATTCTAATGCCTATGATCAACGAAGCGATCTATGCGCTTTATGAAGGCGTATCCGATGCGGAAGCAATAGATAACGTAATGAAATTGGGTATGGCCCACCCCATGGGCCCTCTGGAACTAGCCGATTTCATCGGTCTGGATGTGTGCTTGTCGATATTGCGTGTATTGCATGAGGGATTTGGCAATCCAAAGTATGCACCTTGTCCGCTGCTGGTGAATATGGTTTCCGCCGGCAGGTTAGGAAAGAAAACAGGATTCGGATTTTATACCTATTGATCCGTACTTTCTTTCATCTGTTTTTAATACTTTCTCCAAACGAAATAGTCTTACATTACTTGTTCCTTCCATGCCTCAATTTTAATCCAAATTCGTTTTTTCCTTTTGGTTAACTTGTATTTTAGTCGGAGTTCATTCGGAGTTTATTCGGAAGTTAACCGAATATACTTAAAGTAAAATCAAATGAATAATCCTATAATTTTACAGTAAGCCATATCTATGGATTAAGCTTTGGAAGGACGTGGCATAAGGCCATAGCGGCATTTCAGGGAAACTTGCATATGAAGACATTTTTATCGTAGTTTGTAACCATGAAAGTGCTCGACGGCCACACGGCCAAAATCCCACAGTTTGCTGACCTGATCCTTTACGAAGATGACCACCTGATTGTGATCAACAAACCTCCGTTCCTGGCATCGTTGGACGAACGTGAAGGGGGTGATATGAGTGTATTGCGCTTGGCGAAGCGATATCACGCGGATGCCCAAGTATGCCACCGGCTTGATAAGGAGACTTCCGGCTTGTTGCTCATCGCCAAAGATCCGGAAACTTACCGATCGGTGTCCATCGAGTTTGAACGGCGGCGGGTGTCCAAGATATATCACGCGATCATTGAAGGTACGCATGTTTTTGAAGATTTGTTGGTCGACTTGCCGATCCTTAATTTGGGCAATAAAAACGTAACGATCGACCGGGCCAATGGTAAGCATGCAGAAACGTACTTCAAATCGTTGCGTTATTTCAAACATTATACCTTGGTCGAATGCCGGCCGATAACCGGACGCATGCACCAAATCCGCATCCATTTGGCCACGCAACACGCAGCCATCGTGGGCGACACACTGTACCGGGGCAAGCCGGTGTACCTCTCACAGATTAAGAAGCGCGGGTTTTCGTTGGGGAAGGGACAGGAAGAGCAACCGATTATGAGGCGGTTCGCGCTGCATGCGCATCAGCTGGAACTTAATATAAACGGTAAGGACCATCGCTTTGAGGCACCTTATCCGAAAGATTTTGCGACACTGCTCCGCCATCTCGAAAAGTTTGATGACTGAACGGGATTTCACAATAAATTTATCTAGTTTTGACGCATGCGTTGGTTTCGCGTTATCTTGTGTTTTTACATGTCGGTATTGTCCTGGTGGCCTTGCGCAGACAGGCATCCCGAACGGTATAATGCTGGTATAACCGCTATCCAGCCGCTGGATCATGTACACGAACACGGTCCATGCAGTCCTTTCTGCGCCTGTGGCTGCTGTGGCGTGATCGTAGGCCTGCATTACGATTGGGGTTCTTTGTACAAGCCGATCGATTTTCCGTCCCTTACGGATGACGTCATCACCTACGCCTTTCCGATACCGGATTCCATTTTAGACGCCATTTGGCAACCCCCCAAGTTTATCGTTTAGTTCATTTCTGAAATCATTGCTGCCGCTTTCGATCGAAGAGGGACGGCCTTGTCATTGCATTCATCAATCGAACGATCGGACGCGCAGTTGATGCCTTGAGACAATTGCGTAAAAAATTGAGTTAATAACGATACACATGTTAGAAAAGATTATCAAGTTTAGCATTACTAATAAACTTATTATTGGCATGTTGACGCTGATGTTGGTTATCTGGGGGATTTGGAGCGCATCTAAGCTGCCGATTGACGCAGTTCCCGATATCACAAATAATCAGGTACAGATCATCACCATCTGCCCCACGTTGGCGGGGCAAGAGGTGGAGCAATTGGTAACTTTCCCAATTGAGCAAAGCATTGCCAATGTGCCCGATTTGGAAGAAATTCGAAGTATATCCCGCTTTGGGTTGTCGGTTATTACGGCTGTATTTGCCGAAAATGTCGACGTCTATTTTGCCCGGCAGCTTATCAACGAGCGGTTGCAGGAAGCGACTGACCAAATTCCGGATGGGATTGGCAAGCCTGAACTTGCTCCGGTGAGTACCGGGCTTGGCGAAGTATACCAATATATTCTACACCCCAAGAAGGGGAGCGAAGGCAAATATACGGCTACCGATCTCCGGACCATGCAGGATTGGATTGTCGCCCGTCAGCTGCGGGGTACGCCCGGTGTCGCCGAAATCAATAGTTTCGGCGGATTGCTTAAGCAATACGAGGTAGCGGTGAATCCCGACCGGCTAAAGGCAATGGGGGTGAGCATTCCCGAAATTTTTGCTGCATTGGAAAGCAATAATCAGAATACCGGCGGCGCCTACATCGACAAAAAACCCAATGCTTATTTCATCCGGGGAATCGGTCTGGTCGGATCGCTGGCCGATATCGGCAGCATCGTGGTCAAGCGCCCGGCCAACAGTGTCCCGGTATTTGTCAAGGACGTAGCCGATGTGCGGTTAGGCAATGCCATACGCTATGGAGCCCTTACCTACAATGGCGAAGTCGATGCCGTGGGAGGAGTGGTGATGATGCTGAAAGGCGAAAATAGCAACGAAGTGGTAAACCGAATTAAACAAAAAATTCCCACCATCCAACAGTCGTTGCCCGAGGATGTGGTTATTGAGCCGTATCTGGATCGCACGGAGTTGGTTGGCCGAGCCATATCGACGGTGGAAAAGAACCTTGTCGAAGGGGCGTTGATCGTTATTTTTGTGTTGGTTCTTTTTCTGGGAAACCTGCGTGCCGGACTGATTGTGGCTTCCGCCATTCCGCTAGCCATGCTGTTTGCTTTGGGGATGATGCGTCTATTCGGAGTCAGTGCCAACCTAATGAGCCTCGGAGCCATAGATTTCGGCTTAATTGTCGACGGGTCAGTGATCGTGGTCGAAGCCACTCTCCATCATCTGGGGCTTCGTAAGTCGGTACATAAACTTACCCAACGTGAAATGGATCAGGAGGTTTACGAATCGGCGTCGAAAATCCGGGCTACGGCAGCCTTCGGCGAAATCATCATCCTCATTGTCTACATTCCCATATTGACGCTGGTCGGCATTGAAGGGAAAATGTTCCGTCCGATGGCAATGACCGTGGGGTTCGCAATATTGGGTGCCTTGGTTTTGTCGCTCACTTATATACCCATGATGTGCGCCTTGTTGTTGCCCAAAACATGGAATAAAAAAGCGACGTTTTCAGACCGCATGATGGCGTATCTTCACCGGATATACGAGCCGCTGCTTGCCAAAGCCATCCGTATTAAGTATGTGCTGATCGGCGGAACCGTAGCCGTATTTGCACTGTCGGTTTTTGTGTTTTCACGAATGGGAAGCGAGTTTATTCCGAACCTTGACGAAGGGGATTTTGCCTTCCATTGTATTTTGCCGCAGGGAACTTCGTTAAGTCAAAGTATGGAAACATCCATGCAGGCTTCACGGATTTTGAAGGGATTTGATGAAGTAAAAATGGTGGTTGGTAAAACCGGTGCGGCCGAAGTGCCTACCGATCCCATGCCGCCGGAAGCTACGGACATGATGATTATTCTGAAATCGCGGAATCAGTGGCCGGCAGCCAAAAGTTATCAGGAATTGGCCGGCGAAATGATGGAAGCGTTGGAGGTTATTCCGGGTGTATTCTTCGAAGCCAATCAACCTATCCAGATGCGTTTCAATGAATTGATGACCGGAATCCGTCAGGACGTGGCGGTCAAGATTTTCGGTGAGAATTTGGATACATTACGGGTTTATGCCGATCGTGTGTCGGCAATCATCGGACAGGTGCCGGGAACGACTACACCGCAGGTGGAACGTATCGCCGGATTGCCCCAGATCAATGTGGTTTACGACCGGACGCGCATTGCCAATTACGGGCTGAACGTTTCCGACCTGAACGATATCCTAAGTACGGGCTTTGCGGGTAAACGAGCGGGGATGGTCTTTGAAAATGAACGGCGGTTCGATTTGGTGGTCCGTCTGGACAGCATCCATCGCACATCGATTGACGATGTCCGTAACCTCTGGGTGCCGCTTCCAGATGGCCGTCAGGTGCCACTTTCACAGCTTGCGGATATTTCTGTCAAGATCGGTCCCGCGCAAATCAGTCGTGAAGAAGGAAAACGGCGGATTGTCATCGGTTTCAACCTGGACGGCCGGGACGTTGGGAGTGTCGTTTCCGAAATCCAGGATCGATTGAATCAGCAGGTGAAGCTGCCACCGGGGTACTATTATACGTACGGTGGTATGTTCGAAAACCTGCAGGAAGCGTCACAGCGCCTGTTAGTTGCGGTGCCGGCTTCGCTGCTATTGATTTTTATATTGCTTTATTTCACTTTTCACTCCTTTTCGCAAGCGATTTTAATCTTTACAGCGATTCCCATGAGTGCCATTGGAGGTGTGTTTGCCTTACTGATCCGCGATATGCCATTCAGTATTTCCGCTGGAATCGGCTTTATCGCCTTGTTCGGTGTGGCGGTACTGAATGGCATCGTGTTAATCGGTACATTCAATCAGTTGCGGAAAGAAGGAATGACCGATGCCGTCCGGCGGATAGTGGAAGGTACCCGCATCCGTTTGCGGCCGGTATTGATGACCGCTACGGTAGCCAGTTTGGGATTCCTTCCCATGGCGCTCAGTACATCGGCGGGGGCCGAAGTACAGCGGCCGTTGGCAACGGTAGTTATCGGCGGATTGGTGACTGCAACTTTTCTGACCTTGTTTGTGCTCCCTCTTTTATATGTTCTTTTTAGTACCCGGTCATTTCGGAAAAAGGCCGGCGGGCGAGTCGGAATTTGGCTTTTTGCGTGGTTGATCCCGCTGGGGGTATGGCCGGAAACCGCGGCGGCGGAAAACAGCCAGGATACCGTGCTAACGGAAGCAATGGCAGTGAAACTGGCGATCGAGAACAACAGCCGGATGCGTGCATCGGAGCTCCGTGTGGACGCGGCCACCGTACAAAAAGGCAGTGTGCTCGAATTGCCGAAGACCCAGGTAACGGGGCAATTCGGTCATTTCAACAGTCCGGAAAAAGACAACGCGCTGGAAATTTCACAATCCATTCCGTTTCCCACGGTGTTTGGCGCCCGGGCAAAAAATTACGAAGCGGCGCGAAAGGGAGCTGAAATCCAGCGGGACATTTCCATAGCCGAATTGCAGAAAGAGGTACGGTCGGCTTATCACGAGGTCCGCTATCTGCAGCAACGGCAGCAACGGCTACTGCGCCTGGATACGTTGTTTGCACGGTTTGTCGCAGCGGCAAAGCTCCGGTATCAAGCGGGCGATAGTGGTCAGATTGCCGTGAGTATGGCAGAAACCAAACGGAGTGAGGTTCGGCTGTTAGTATTGGAAAACGACATCCGGCTTCGAAACTCAAGGAAAGAATTGTTTACCCTCATCAACGACGGCCAACCGTGGACCGTACCGGATGATATTCCGTTCCTTCCTATACCGTTAACGCAAATGCCAGATCCTTCTATCGGAGTCGCTCATCCGCTTATCCGCCAATATCAACAGCAAGCAGAAATAGCGTTGGGTAACAAACGGCTAGAGCTCGCCAACGCACTGCCCGACTTTTCGGTGGGCTACGGTAATCAATCGCTGGTTGGAACGTATGACCGAGCCGGGCAACCCGAACGTTACGGTCGGGACAAGCGGTTCAGCTACCTCACGGTGGGTGTTGATATTCCATTGACCTTCGGAGCCAGTCGTGCCCGGCTTCGTCAACTTGACTACGAAGCCGAAGCGGCCAAGGCGGAGGCGAACAATCAGACTCAACAGATGAAAACGCGCATTGAGCAGGAGCTTGCAAATTACGGCCTTGCCACGGAGCGGTATCAATACCTAGATCAAGAAGCGCTTCCGAATGCGGCGAAGCTCCTTCAAGGCGCCGAATTGGGATATCGCATCGGTGAGCTTTCCTATATTGAATACCTCAATGCACTACAGGTCGTAACCGACACCGAGTTAGCTCATCTGCAGGCCATCGATGCCATAAATCAAACCGTTATAACCCTGCAATATTACCTTAATCAGAATTAATAATCATGAAATCACTTTCGATCAAATGGATAGCGTTGCTTACATTAGTTGCCGCCTGTGGGGGACCGCGCAGTGAGCACGATGAACACGAACACGCACATAACGAACAGGAAGCCGAAAACACCGTCGCCTCCGTAACCGAAGAACAGATGAAGAGTATCGGTTTGCAGCTAGGGAACATCGAACGGAAGGCGTTGACGGCAACGTTACGCGTTAACGGCACGGTAAACGTACCGAACGCGAATAAAGCGGTAATCACCTCCCTTTATGGCGGGGTAATCAAAAAATTGAATGTGGATGTGGGAGACGCTGTAAAAAAAGGGGAAGTGATTGCTACACTGGTGCACCCCCAATTTATTGAATTGCAGGAAGAATACTTGAATTTAACGGATCAGTTGTCGTTAGCCGAGCAAGAGCGTAACCGGCAGCAACTCCTGACTGAAGGAAATGTTGGTGCTCGAAAAAATCTGCAACAGGCTGATGTTGAGTACAATAAGCTGAAAACCCGGCAAACGTCATTGCGTGCTCAACTGGAATTGATGGGAGTGGATGTAAGTTCCATCAATCCATCTCACCTGTGGAGCACACTCTCGATTACCAGTCCGGTAAATGGTGTGGTTGGCGAAGTGTTTGGCAAGCAAGGAAGTTTTGTAGACGTTTCGACCCCGTTGGCAGAGGTGATAGAAAGTAGTCGGCTGCATGTGGATCTGAATGTTTTTGAAAAAGACCTTCCGGCCTTGAAGGTAGGGCAGCAGATTCATTTTGTGCAAACAAATAATCCGGCAAAAAACTACGACGCGCAGATCTATGCCATTGGAGCCGCGTTTGAGAACGACAGCAAGTCTATTCCGGTCCACTGTACCGTGAACGGCGACAAAACCGGATTAATCGATGGCATGAACGTTTCTGCGTTGATCAGCTTGGACAAGGCTATGCATACAGCGGTGCCCAACGAAGCGATTGTTGATGCGCAGGGGAAAAGCTATATTTTCCTTGTCGCCGACAAGTCGGCAGATTCACCAGCACATGAGGGGCAGAGGGCAGTCGATTTCGAGCGTATCGAGGTAGTAACGGGTGCAAGCGACATGGGATATACCGCAATCACGCCGGCTCGTACAGTTGACGGAAATAACCGGATTGTGGTAAAAGGAGCATTTTTTGTCAACGCCATCCTTGCAGGAACTGCAGGTCATTCACATTAGAACAATTTTTCACTCGGACCTCTTACATCAAGTCCGAGTGCTTTATTGAGTTGTTCGATGAAATATGCAGACAGAAGGGGGGACTCCAGTTCGACGTTTTGGTGGACAAAGAAATACAGCGATTGCAGACCGGCATCGTACCATTCCTGAATACGTGTTACCCAATCATCCAGCCGTTTTTTATCGGTTGGGTGATTGGCTCCCACATACCGGATAAACGCCGTGGGTGTGGTGAGCCGCATGTGCAGCATGTCGCGTCGGCCGGCCGTATCCACAAGTACGTTGGCCGCCTCCTGGCTTTCGAGTAATGTCCAAAGCTTCTGCCGCACGGATTCGTCCGCAAACCATTCTTCGTTTCGTACTTCAACGGCAAGTGGTGTCAACTTGGCGAATTTCTTGATAAAGGTAGCCAAGCGGTCAAAGTCCTTCGGTTTGAAATTGTCGTGCAACTGCAGAAAACTTACGCCGAGCTTTTCCTCAAACAGCGCTATAGCATCGCAAAAAGCGGTCATTTTTTCATCGACATTCAAAAGCCTCCCGTAATGACTGATGGATTGCGGTACTTTGGGGAAAAATTTGAAGTCGGCCGGTGTCTTACCCTTCCAGGTTTCTACCTGTGCTTTATCGGGCGAGTTGTAGAAGGTGCCGTTAAGCTCGATGCTATTAAATTGGGTCGCATAATAGACCAACTCGTCTTTTGTGCCGCGCGGGTAAAAACCTTTAAGGTCCTGTTTATTCCATTTTGCACAGCCTACGTATACCTCCAGATCGCGTTTCTTTTTCTTGTGCTTGTCCAATAAGGTCAAGGTATCCGGGTGGGTGGGTGGCAACGTAAAGTCAACGGCTGTCGGGTCTTCTACACTTCCGAACTTCATGATGGAATTGTTTTAATGCTTAAAATGCCTCACGCCTGTAATAACCATTGCCACGCCCTTTTTGTTGGCCATGTCGACAGATTCCTGGTCACGGATGGATCCACCGGGCTGTGCAATGGCAGTAATACCTGCTTCTGCCGCTATTTCCACACAATCGGAAAACGGAAAAAACGCATCGGAAGCAAGGACTGCACCGTGTAGATCGAAGCCGAATGCTTTCGCTTTCTGAATCGCCTGTTTCAGGGCATCAACACGGGAAGTCTGACCCACACCGCTGGCAGACAGTTGGCCATCTTTCGCCAATACGATGGCATTGGATTTCGTATGTTTTACAATTTTGTTGGCAAAAAACAAGTCATTTAATTCCCTTTCCGAGGGGTGTTTATCGGTAACGGGGTTCATCTCGCCGGGACCTTCTATTACCGTATCTTTGTCTTGTTCGATTACGCCATTCAACAATGTTTTGAACTGTTTGGTTGGCAGGCCAATTTGCTTGCGTTTGAGCAGAATACGGTTTTTCTTAGATGTAAGGAGGCGCAATGCGGATTCGCTGTATGCCGGAGCGATCAGCACTTCAAAAAATAGCTTATTGATTTCCTGTGCGGTATCTTCGTCGATTTCCCCATTACAGATAATCACACCACCGAATGCCGAAACAGGGTCACAGGCTAAGGCATCTATCCATGCCGACAGAAGATCGGACCGGGTTGCAACACCGCAGGCGTTAGTGTGCTTTAGGATAGCAAATGTAGGTTCTTCAAACTCATCGATGAGTGCTACCGCGGCATCTACATCTACCAAATTATTATAGGAAAGCTCCTTGCCGTTAAGTTTATCGAAAAGCCTATCGAGGTCGCCATAAAATACACCCTTTTGATGGGGGTTTTCGCCGTAGCGGAGTACTTGAGTTCGCTGTTCGCTCTGTTTAAATACCGGGAGAGGCTCGCTTTGGTTAAAGTAATTGAAAATGGCCGTATCGTAATGCGAAGAAACGTTGAAAGCCCGTTTGGCGAAATCCTTCCGGTGCTCCAAAAACGTATAACCTTCATTTTCGGTAAGGATGTCTGCCAAGCGGGTGTAGTCGTCTTTCGAGGCGACGATTACCACGTCATTGAAATTTTTGGCAGCTGCACGAATCAGGGAAATCCCACCGATATCGATTTTTTCGATAATGGCCTGTTCATTTGCGTCTGAAGCCACGGTTTCCTCAAACGGATAGAGGTCGACAATTACCAGATCGATCTCCGGTATCTCATATTCATTTAGCTGTTGTTTGTCGGATTCGAGAGGGCGGCGGGATAAGATACCCCCAAATACTTTTGGGTGCAGGGTTTTTACACGTCCTCCCAGGATGGACGGGTATCCGGTGAGGTCTTCTACCGGTACAACCGCGTGTCCCAATTCGCGGATAAAAGACTCCGTGCCCCCCGTGGAATAAAAGGTGACACCCTGCTGGTTTAATAGTTCAATCAATGGCGCGAGACCGTCTTTGTAATAGACGGATATCAAAGCATTTTTAATTTTGACGGGATGGCTCATTCGCTATTCAGCTATTTTAGTTTACGAGTCGCAAACTTAGCTAATTTTGCGGAAAGTAAAAGCCTTTTATTCGCATGGAATGTTTGTGCCGGCGATGCGCCAAACGAGCATGGATCTACATTTTCCTTAGCAGATTCTCGATGATTTTTGGATAATGCACATGTTCCAGCTGTTGTCCCTTGAATTTAATGATTTCCAGCGTATCTCCGGGGTCAATCCGGAACCGTGCCTGATAGATAATTTCACCTTCATCGAAGTGCTCATTTGCAAAATGGATCGTGATGCCTGATTCCTCTTCGCCGGCATCTAATATGGCTTGATGCACACGGTCTCCATACATGCCCTTGCCGCCATAATCAGGCAATAAGGCGGGATGGATGTTGATGATTTTATTGGGGAACTTTTGTAATAAATTCCTGGGAACCAACCATAGGAATCCAGCCAATACAATTAGGTCTATTTTCAGTTTTTCCAGAAGCTTGACGATTTCGTCGGTCTCATAAAAATCATGCCTGTCAAAGACATGGGTAGGAACCTCGAAATTATCGGCCCGCTGTAATACATAGGCATCCGGGCTATTGCTTAATACAAGGGCCACCTCAATCTGGTCATGGTATTTGAAATATTCCATGATTTTTTGAGCGTTCGACCCCGAGCCGGAAGCAAATATGGCAATTCGTTTTTTCACTTTTTTATACGCTTGTAGATGCACATTCCGTTGACTGCATCCAAATGTAATGAATTACTTGTTAAATCCATATGAACATGTAAATTGCCCCTGTTTGCAGTGCTGCGCACGAGATGAGCATTCCCTTGTTTTACAGCGGCAAAAATAGCCTTTTCTATCATATTAGAACAAAAAAGGAAATCCAGGGAACTACAAACAAGCGAACTCGGTGACCGAATAGATGTACCTTCTACATTAGAATTGTGACAGCTTATTTTTGCTTTTGTTAATACAATTTCTTAAAAAAAGCAATTTCATTGAAAAAATGATTAGAAAATATATAAATTGTTGCGAATATCAATATTTTATTTGTTACTTTGCAATCTTATAGTTATAACGAATATTTAACTGTCTATTTTATGTGTGGAATCATTGGTGCTTTTGACTTGAAAACAAAGTCGGAAGAATTGCGCCCCCAAGTGTTGAAGATGTCGAAAAAGATTCGTCATCGTGGGCCGGATTGGTCGGGGATATATAGCTCTGAGCGAGCTATTTTAGCGCATGAACGTTTAGCAATTGTTGATCCAAAATCTGGCCAGCAACCTCTGTACAGCCAAAATCGAAACGTTGTGCTGGCCGTGAATGGGGAGATTTATAATCACCAGCAATTGCGCAATGAATTGCCTAATTATGCGTTTTCCACGCAATGCGACAGCGAGGTGATTTTAGCGTTATACGAGCAAAAAGGTCCAGGATTCATTGAAGATCTGAACGGCATTTTTGCTTTTGCACTGTACGACGCAGAGCAGGACGCTTACTTAATAGCCCGGGATCACATCGGAATTATTCCTTTGTATATGGGATGGGATGATCAAGGAACGCTTTTCGTTGCTTCCGAATTGAAAGCTTTAGAGGGGTACTGCAGTCGGATCGAAACGTTCCCTCCGGGACATTATCTTTACAGCAAAGAAGGCAATACGCCCCGTAAGTGGTACATACGGGATTGGGAGCGGTATGACAATGTAAAGGAAAATGTTACCGATATAGATGCGTTGCGCAAATCATTGGAAGATGCGGTGCATAGGCAACTTATGTCGGACGTGCCCTATGGCGTGTTGTTGTCGGGCGGTTTGGATTCTTCTGTGATCGCAGCCGTTACAAAGAAATTTGCTTCCCGTCGGGTTGAGTCGAACGATCAAGAGAAAGCGTGGTATCCGCGTTTGCATTCGTTTGCGGTGGGATTGAAGGGGTCGCCGGACCTGATAGCAGCCAAGAAAGCTGCCGACCATATCGGTACCATTCATCACGAAATTAATTTCACGATCCAGGAAGGACTCGATGCCATCCGGGATGTTATTTATCATTTGGAGACTTACGACGTCACAACAATCCGTGCGTCGACGCCCATGTACCTCCTTGCCCGCGTGATCAAATCAATGGGAATCAAAATGGTGCTCTCCGGCGAAGGGTCCGATGAATTATTCGGCGGGTATCTTTATTTTCACAAGGCCCCTAACGCACAGGAGTTTCATGAAGAGACCGTCCGCAAGTTGAGCAAGTTACATTTGTATGATTGTCTGCGCGCGAACAAGTCGCTGGCTGCATGGGGAGTGGAAGGGCGTGTTCCCTTTTTGGACAAGGAATTTGTCGATGTTGCCATGCGGTTAAACCCAGCCGATAAAATGATCCGGGATGGGAGGATGGAGAAGTGGATTGTACGCAAGGCGTTCGAAGATTATTTACCGGAGAGCATCGCTTGGCGTCAGAAAGAACAGTTTTCTGACGGAGTAGGATACAGCTGGATCGACACGTTGAAGGAGCAGGCCGCTTTGCGCGTAAGCGACGAGGAGCTTGCCGCGGCAGCGGAGCGCTTCCCGGTGAACCCACCCCAAAATAAGGAAGAATATCTGTATCGGTCGATATTTACCGAACACTTTCCTTCTACTACCGCAGCACTGACTGTGCCGTCGGTCAAGTCGGTGGCGTGCAGTACGCCGGAAGCATTGGCTTGGGACGCCTCGTTCCAGAATGTGAACGATCCATCCGGACGTGCCGTGGCTAGTGTGCATAATGAAAGTTATGAAAAGTCGGTTGTTGGTTTAAATGAAATTGAAGGGTGATTGAAAATTGAAAATTTCAGTTTGACGTGTTGGTTGTTGAAAATTGATAGAGACCGTTAGCGACTAATTGTCAATTGACCAAAATAAAAAGGCCGGAATGCGTTGTGAGCTTTCCGGCCTTTTGAATTTTCAATCTTTGAGTTTTCAATTTTACAAAGGTCTTATCCAAATATTGCGGAAGCTTACTGGGTTTCCGTGGTCTTGTAATACGATGGGACCAGCGCCATGGGCTTTGTACTTGGGGATGCCGATGAATTCCGTTGGGCCATCCAATTCGACGTTATTCTGTACAAGTACGCCGTTGTGCAGGACCGTTACACGGGCTTTGCTGATCAGGATGCCATCGGCGTTGAAACGCGGCGCGGTCCAGATAATGTCGTAGGTTTGCCATTCGCCCGGAGGTTTAGTGGCATTTACCAATGGAATACGTTGTTTATAAAGACTGGCTGCCTGCCCGTTAGAATACGTGCGGTTGTTGTAGCTGTCCAATACTTGTACTTCGTAGAGACCTTGCATAAAGATGCCGCTGTTGCCTCTGCCTTGCCCTTCGCCGACAATTTCAGTTGGGCTTTTCCATTCTACGTGCAGTTGATAATCCGAAAATTCCTGCTTGGTGCGTATACCGCCTTTGCCGCGCACTACTGTAAAAGCGCCGTCGGCCACTTCCCATTCCGCAGGAGAGGAGCCGTCTTTATCGCTTACCCACTGGTTTAGCGATGCCCCATCGAAAAGTACGATCGCGTCTGACGGAGCTTTGTCAGGTGACGTCGTAACCATACGCGGTTCCGGTTCCCAAACTTCGGTTTCTTCGGGTTTCATTTTGTTCTGTTGCGCCAGGGCTGGAATTGCCAGCAATGTGACCAACCCAGCGGAAATAAACGATTTGATATTCATCTTACTATTAATTATAACTTTTTGTTTTACACTTACTCATAAGTCACATCCTCACTTACCCACTGGTTCCTCACTCAAATGCATTGATGCCTGTTATGTCCATTCCCGTGATCAACAAATGAATGTCGTGCGTACCTTCGTAAGTCACCACAGATTCCAGGTTCATCAGGTGCCGCATTATCGGGTATTCACCCGTAATACCCATGGCGCCCAAAATTTGCCGGGCTTCCCGGGCTATGTTTAAGGCGGTGGCGACACTATTCCGCTTGGCCATGGAAATTTGGGCAGGCGTGGCACGTTGTTCGTTTTGAAGCGTAGCAAGGCGCCAAACCAATAACTGCCCCTTGGTAATTTCGGTAAGCATTTCCGCCAGTTTTTTCTGTTGCAGCTGGAAGCCACCGATAGGCTTACCGAATTGTTCGCGTTCCCGGGCATACCGAACCGCTGTCGTGTAGCAGTCCATCGCAGCACCGAGTGCTCCCCAAGCGATACCATACCGTGCCTGATTCAGGCAACTCAGCGGCCCGCGCATGCCGATTACGCCGGGCAGGATATGGGTTTTGGGTACGCGTACGTTGTCGAACACCAATTCCCCGGTAGCGGAAGCCCGAAGGCTCCATTTGTTGTGCGTTTCCGGCGTATTGAATCCCTCCATGCCCCGTTCTACAATCAGTCCTTGGACCTTCCCCTCCGGGTTTTTTGCCCACACGACGGCGATATCGGCAAACGGCGCATTGGATATCCACATTTTTGAGCCATTCAGTACGACGTGGTCGCCGGCATCCTCGAAACGGGTAAGCATACCTGCCGGGTTGGAACCATGGTTAGGTTCGGTCAGGCCGAAGCAGCCTATTTGGTCACCGTTGGCCAGTTTGGGGAGGTACGTTGATTTTTGTTCCTCACTTCCGTAGGTGTAGATGGGATACATAACGAGCGATCCCTGGACAGAAGCCGTGGAACGAATGCCGGAATCGCCTCGTTCAAGTTCTTGCATCATGATGCCGTAGGCGAGGTAGTCCAATCCAGCTCCCCCATATGCTTCCGGTATCGTTGGTCCAAATACGCCCAGTCGAGCCATGCCTGGAATTAGGTGCCGCGGAAACTCCGCACGCTGGGCATAGTCTTCGATGATGGGCAGCAACTCCTGGTTTACCCATTGCCGGACACTGTCGCGGATAAGCAAATGCTCTTCGCTGACCAGTTCATCCAGCAGGTAATAATCCGGTGCGGTATATTGGCTCATATTTGTATACTCGGCGTACAAGTATAGGGATAAAAGTTGATTTTGAGAACAGGTCGGTGAATGAACCGCTGAAGTTCATCATCCGTGAATGAAAGTAATGGGAAAAGTGCGTAAAAGTGAGTGCTTTTCGTTATTATTGTTCCGTTATCTAAACAGACAGAAGCCGAATGAACTACCTTTTACCTGCCGATTTTAATTGTAGTAAAGAAGTCCGTAAAATAATCGAGCAAAAGTTGGCCGCACTGGATGCAATAGCCGATGAATTACCTGTTTTCATCGTTCACGACGTGCGGGATTTTTCGGTTGTATACCTTTCGCCGAATGGGTTAAAGTTACTGGGGACGGACCTGAAAGAGGTAAGGCGGATGGGAAAGGAATACCTCACTAGATTTTTCAATCCGGATGATGTGGCATTTTACCTTCCTAAATTTAAGGAACGGCTGAAGACGGGGAATAGGTCCAAGTGGTTTTCCTTTTTTCAGCAAGTGACCACAGGTGAAGGACGAGGTTTCGAGTGGTATTTGAGTGCGGCGCGGCCGTTTTTTTACGACGAAGCTGGAGAGCCGCTGCTTTCGCTTACGTTTGCGCTGCAGCTGGACCCTAACCATCACTTGGCGGAAAAGGCAGAGCGGCTTATGGAGGAGAACTTGTTGCTGAAGGATAATTACCAGCGTTACGCATCGCTGACAGCTCGTGAAAAGGAACTGTTGCAATACATTGCCTCGGGTGTGAAAACAGCGGAAATCAGCGACCGGGTTTGTATTTCCCAAAAGACGCTAAATACGCACCGACGGAATATCAAGAAGAAGCTCGGTGTTAAGACACATTACGATATGATCAAATTCGCCCAGGCATTTAATCTGGTTTAGGGAGGCAGGCATGGTCGTGATGGATCGCTTGCAAAGGTGTTTGAATTCACGTAGGTTTGCTTGATGGAAACGATCCGTCAATACGTAACCCTGGCCGATATGCGCTTTTATGCGTTTCATGGGTATTATCCCGAGGAGCAGGTACTGGGAAATGAATTTACCGTAGCGATCCGAACGGGATTTAACCGAAGGAAAGGAATGGAGGAGGAGCTTGATAATACGGTAAACTACGAAACCTTATATCACATTGCCAAATCCGAAATGCAGCTGCCCCGGAAATTACTTGAAACCGTTGTCGAAACAATGCTTATGCGCATTCGAAGCGAATTTCCGCTGGCAGATGAAATCGAAGTCGCAATTTACAAGAACCAACCGCCTTTTGGGGCCGATCGCGCTAAGGCGGGGGTTTCGATGCGGTGGGAGCTTGACGGCTAGGCCAAGACAAATCGCCAATTTTTTGATGTGTTTGTGTCATAATGACATGTGTATTTTGTGTGATAATGTCAAAAAGTCGCTAAAATTTTTTTTTGTGCGGTTGGTATATATTTTGGAGAAAACTTACCAAAGTTTTAAACAAAAATATATAGGAGGAGATAATTATGACATTGGTAAAATTTTCAGGAAACAAAAACAGGGGAGTGGACAATTGGGTAAATGATTTTTTCAATCCCATTTTTAATGACTCATTCTTGTCCGATCGATTTATTTCTCGTGTGCCGGCCGTGAATGTGGCGGAGACGAGTGATGCTTACCATATAGAATTAGCCGCACCGGGGCTGGAAAAAGGCGACTTTAAAATCAACGTGGACGGTGATGTCTTGACTATTTCCGGCGAGAAGAAGACCGAGAGCACGGATGAGAATAAGAAATACAGCAAGCGTGAATACAGCTACACTTCCTTTACTCGGTCCTTCACGTTGCCCGAGAGCATTGATCACAACCGCATTGACGCCAACTATAAAGACGGTGTGCTGAAAGTGGCGATAGGCAAGAAGGAGGAGGCAAAAGTAGCTTCACGGTTGATTGAAGTAAAATAAAACCGATCAAAGAAAGAACAAAAGACAGAAAAAGCCCATGGACGTTAATTCCGTGGGCTTTTTCCTTTAGCGACTATGACGTTATCTCTTGATAATCTTCACCTTTGGGCAACTGTTCCACAATGTCTTGCCATTCAGAAGGCAAAACCGTTAACTTACGTTTCCCAATGTCCATCCACGCGCCGTCTACCGTAACAATCGCGCACTTTGTGCCATCGGACCGGTATATCTCGTGCCGGAAGGAAAACCGCGAATTCACTGTATTATATTTGGTCATCACAACCGTAACCTTGACCAAGTCATTGAGGTGTATTTCTCGTAAATATACCAACTCCTCGCGGAACAGCACCGGTCCGATATTCGACTCTGCAATCTTGTCGAGAGAAAGCCCCATATCCCTAAGCATGTTACTTCGGGCCTGCGCACAAAGGTCGGCATATGCCGAGTGGCGGAGGTGCCTGTTTGCATCAATCTGAGCCCAAATGATCTGCCCTTCGTAGAAAACATTTTCCATGATTCAAACATAACAATAAAATGCGGAAACCAAGATGGGCGTTTTTTTGTTTAAGAAAACGATGCTGAAATTTACCGAGCGGGGCATATACTGCCCCATAGCCGACGTTTATATCGATCCTTGGGAACCTGTGGAAAAGGCCATCGTGACCCACGGGCACAGCGATCATGCCCGGTGGGGAATGGGGCGCTATCTCTGCCACCCACATACGGCTCCCATCCTGCGATTGCGATTGGGAGCGGATATTACGATTCAGGTATTGGATTACGGAGAGCGGCTCACGATCAATGGCGTGCACATCAGCCTACATCCTGCTGGGCATATCATCGGTTCTGCCCAGGTACGGGTGGAATACAAGGGAGAAGTATGGGTTGTCTCGGGGGATTACAAGCTTACCGATGATGGGCTTAGCGTTCCCTATGAACCGGTACGCTGTCACCATTTCGTCACCGAATCGACATTCGGATTGCCGGTTTATCAATTTCCAAACCCCAGGGTGGTCTTTCAGGACATCAACACGTGGTGGAAACACAACGCCGGCGAAGGCGTAAACAGCGTGCTCTTGGGTTATGCCTTAGGCAAATCGCAGACTATACTGAAGCACCTGGATACAACCATCGGTTCGGTATTCCTTCACGGGGCGGTGGCCAACGTAAATGGGGCGCTGAATGAAATCGGCTACGAGTTCCCGGGCGAGCGCATCACTACCGATACTGACCGGAAAGCGATAGTTGGTGCTATCATCGTGGCTCCGCCATCTGCACTCGGTTCGCCTTGGCTTAAGAAATTAACGCCGTATCGAATCGCCTTGTGCAGTGGCTGGATGCAGCTTCGCGGAGCGCGCAGGCGTCGCGGGGTCGACCGCGGTTTTGTGCTTTCTGACCATTGTGACTGGAGACAGCTGAATGACGCTATTGCTGCCACGGGAGCTCATACGATCTATGTAACGCACGGCTACGAAGGACCTTTTGCCCGGTGGCTACGCGAAGAAAAAGGACTGCAGGCAAAGGAAGTTCACCTGCAGGGCTCCGAAACAGGGGAGGAAGATTTATGAGGCGATTCACTGACTTGTTTGCGGCCATCGACCGGACGACAAAAACCAACGAGAAAATCGCAGCTATCGTTGACTACCTTGCAGGCGGCGACGATCGAAGTAACCTATACGCCGTAGCGTTACTGACCGGCAATCGGCCGAAACGGCCGGTAACGACCGGCGAACTCAAGGCGTGGGCAGCCGAAATGGCTGGAATACCCGACTGGCTATTCGAAGAATCCTATCACATTGTCGGGGATCTGGCCGAGGCCATCGCGTTGGTCCTTCCGCCAGACCCTCTTTCCGGAAGCGATTATCAGCTAACGGACATAATTGACGAGTTATCGCTACTGCCGAGAAAAAACGACGAACAGAAAAAGGAGATCATTACCGGATATTGGCGGCACCTGGACAAGGATGAGCGATTTATCTTTACAAAACTAATTACCGGGAATTTTCGGATTGGCGTATCCCGCCAATTGGTTATAAAAGCGCTTTCCAACCACCTAGGTATGGATGAAGCTGCGGTGGCACATCGCCTGATGGGTAAATGGATTCCGGCAATGGAAACCATGGCATCATTATTTTCGGAATCCGCCTCGGGTACCCGTGATTTCCAACCTTATCCCTTCTACCTCGCCTATCAATTAGATGCCCCGGCGGAGACACTCGGCAATATCGGTGACTGGTACATTGAGAAAAAATTGGACGGCATACGGGGTCAGATCATCGTGCGCAACAACCAACTATTTGTGTGGAGCAGGGGAGAAGATTTGCTGACGGATAAATTTCCGGAATTCACCAGGCTGAGCCAGTCTTTGCCCGACGGAACAGTCATCGACGGGGAAATCATTCCTTGGCAGGGCGGGCGACCCTTGTCTTTTCAACTCATGCAGACACGCATCGGGAGGAAGAACCTATCTCAAAAGTCGCTCCGCGAGGCACCCTTGGTGATGGTTTGCTACGACCTGCTGGAGTGGAAGGGCGAAGACATCCGCGACATGCCGATGCGCTACCGTCGCAACCTTCTTGAAACCTTGTTTTCCTCACCGACGTTTGCCCATGATGTATTGTTGCTGTCGGAAATCATGCCGTTCAACAACTGGGCGGAAGTAGCCGTTTTTCGCCAGCACGCACGTGATTTTCATTGTGAGGGCGTCATGCTCAAACGTCGCGACAGTGCTTATGGCAACGGTCGTCGAAGGGGAAACTGGTGGAAATGGAAAACCGAACCGCTGACGGCAGATGGCGTGCTGATCTATGCGCAAAGTGGTCATGGGCGCCGGGCAAACCTGTATACGGATTATACGTTTGCCGTATGGGACGAAACCGGAACGTTGGTGCCTTTCGCCAAAGCGTATTCGGGGCTCACCGACAAAGAGATTGTGGAATTGGATAGCTGGATTAAACGGAATACAACTGAACGCTTCGGCCCGGTACGCAGCGTGACGCCGTACCATGTCTTTGAGATCGCTTTTGAGGGAATCCAACAAAGTAGTCGGCATAAATCAGGCGTGGCATTACGTTTTCCCCGCATCCTGCGGTGGCGACGAGACAAGACACCCGAAAGTGCAAATACCAAAGCTGATTTGCTGCAGCTCATTGCGGCGGTCAATGGATGAAATTGTACCTTTGTAGACCGACCAGCATTACTGGCAAGAGATTAAAAGCGAACCACTAACGTAAGGAAACCCATATCATTGAATACATTCGCCGAAACTTGGTTCTTCAATCAACAGTGGCAACCCCACCGCTTCCAGCAGGAAACTTGGTCGGCCATTGCCAAGGGGCGGTCGGGGCTACTGAATGCACCCACAGGATATGGGAAAACCTTCGCTGTTTGGTTCGGTGTACTTCAGCGCTATTATCGGAAAGAGCGGCGAAAAAAAGGGCTTCACTGTTTGTGGGTCACTCCGTTACGGGCGCTTTCTGCAGAAATACTCCAAGCAACCCGTACGGTAAGCGACGACCTGGAGCTCGATTACCGAATTGGATTGCGCACCGGCGATACCGGTGCTGCCGAACGGCAACGGCAGAAAACTTCAGCACCGCAGGCACTTATTACTACCCCCGAAAGTATCCATTTGTTAATGGCATCAAAAGGTTACCACGAGTATTTCAGCGGGCTGGAGTTTGTAGTGATCGACGAGTGGCATGAATTAATGGGCAGCAAACGGGGCGTGTTGGTAGAGCTTGCCCTTAGCAGGCTTCGTGCGATCTGTCCCAATCTGCAGGTGTGGGGAATCTCCGCTACCATTGGCAATCTCGAAGAAGCCATGGAAATCCTGTTGGGTGGGAAGGACAAAGGTACGTTGGTTCGTGCCAGGCTGAAAAAGGACATTCACATGGAAACCTTGCTACCCGACGTCTTGGAACGCTTTCCGTGGGCGGGTCATCTGGGTACGACGATGATTGACAAGGTGTTACCCATCATCGATGCTCATCAGTCTACCTTGCTGTTTACCAATACCCGCTCGCAGGCAGAGATCTGGTACCATCGATTGTTGGATGCTGCACCGCAGCTCGCCGGCGCGTTGGCCATCCACCACGGATCGCTCAGCGATGAATTACGCCTGTGGGTGGAAGATGCGCTGCATCGCGGAATACTTAAGGCGGTTGTATGCACGAGCAGCCTCGACCTAGGAGTAGATTTCCGGCCGGTAGACTGTGTGGTGCAGATCGGGTCGCCCAAAGGTGTCGCTCGATTTGTACAGCGCGCCGGCAGAAGTGGCCACCGCCCAGGCGAAACGAGTAAAATCTATTTCCTCCCTACGCACTCCTTGGAAATTATGGAGGGGGCAGCGATCCGATATGCGGTACATCATCAATTGCTGGAGCAGCGGCTGCCCTACGTTCGCTCGTTTGACGTACTGTTGCAGTACATGGTCACACTGGCGGTATCCGATGGCTTTCGTGCGGATGAACTATATAACGAGATTAAGCAAACCCACTGCTTTTCTTCCATCAACCGCGATGAATTTGACGAATGCCTGCTGATGGTGACCCAGGGCGGCCGCACACTGGATACGTACGAAGAGTTTCACAAAGTAGTCATAGATAGCGGTGTGTATAAAGTGACCAGCAAGCGTGTTGCCATGCGGCATCGGCTGAGTATCGGGGCCATTGTGTCCGATATGATGATGCGCGTAAAGTTCCTGAGTGGCAAATACCTTGGTACCATCGAGGAATGGTTCATCTCCCGTCTGCAACCCGGCGATACGTTCTGGTTTTCGGGACGGCTGCTTGAACTGGTACGGGTAAAGGACATCCAGGCTATTGTCCGGCCGGCCGCCGGTAAAAAAGGCGCTGTCCCATCGTGGATGGGCGGCCGATTCCCCATATCGGATAATTTCGGGGCAGCGCTTCGGCATACGTTTACCGAGATTCACCGGAAGAGCAGCAGCCTTCCCACAGAGCTGCGGTACCTACAACCTCTTTTTGCCGAACAGCGCCGGGTTTCGGCGCTACCGGGGGAAGACGAATTGCTGGTGGAATACATTTATACCCGCCACGGCTATCACTTGTTTGTTTACCCGTTTGAGGGAAAGTTGGTGCACGAGGGCATGGCGGCTGTAGTGGCGTATCGGCTGAGCAGCATCCGGAGAGCGACCTTCAGCATCGCCAGTAACGAATATGGTTTTGAGCTGCTCTGCGATGACCCGCTGCCGTTGGATGAAGCACTGCAAGCGGGGTTGTTTTCAACCGCAAAACTATTCGACGATATACGGAGTGGTATCAACATTCGGGAGATGGCACGACGCAAGTTCCGTGACATCGCCGGAATCGCGGGTCTCGTGTTCCAGGGGTATCCGGGTAAGCCGATGAAAACAAAACATATACAAGCCAATTCAGGCTTGTTTTTTTCGGTATTCGAGGAATATGATTCTGGAAATCTGCTGCTCCGGCAAGCTTACGATGAAGTATATGACTTCCAATTAGAGGCCTCTCGCATGCACAAAGCATTCGAGCGGATCAGCACGCATCGCATCGTTGTGCAACGGCCGGATCAGCTCACGCCGTTTGCCTTTCCCGTATTTGCCGAGTCATTCCGTGAGCGGTACAGCAATGAAGATTGGCAGGCTCGGTTAGAGAAATTGAAAACCCAATTGGAGACATAGCGGTATGGGGAAGACAATCCAACTGATGGACACACGGCTCATGTTATTACCTGAAAGAGCTTTGCTGCTCCCCGAATACCGCACCTTGGTGGTTGCCGACTGGCATTTGGGCAAGGGGACACACTTTCGTAAGGCAGGTATTTTCATGCCGGTGTTGCCGGTTGATAAAGATCTGGTGCGCCTCCAGGCGTTGCTGGATAGATACGAGGTCGAAACCTTGATTTTTCTTGGTGATCTGTTTCACAGCGATTTCAATAGCGAATGGTTAGTGTTTGAACGGTTCCGAACCGCTAATCCATTTATACGGTTTATTCTTACCCGTGGCAACCACGATATTTTGCCGGATGATTTATTGGAAAACGCAGCGGTTGATGTGGTGTCCTCATATGCTGTTGCACCGCACATTCACTGCACTCATCACCCAGCAGGGGATGGATTTGCCGGACGGTTGAACATCGCTGGCCATGTTCATCCGGGATGTCTTATTCCCACAAAAGGGAAACAGGCTTACCGCTTACCGTGCTTTTATTTCTACAAGCAAATATTCGTATTGCCGGCATTTGGCATGCTGACGGGACTTCACATGGTACAGCCTGCACGCGGCGCGCGTATTTATCCAACGGTGGGCGACAAAGTGCTGGAATGGGTAGTTTGATTTTCCATTTTCCAAAACAATTGCAGCCATTCCCCGTAACTATTCATAGTAAAAGAGTTAAAAAGGAGGATTAATTATGGCTGATGAACTAAGAGATCGGAAAGTGGCAATTTTAACGACAGATGGATTTGAAGAAATCGAATTGACAAGCCCGCGGGACGCCATACAGATGGCGGGTGGAATCACCGATATTGTATCACCCAACCAAGATATTGTACGGGCCAAGAAAGGGAATGATTGGAGCCTTGATTTCGATGTGGATGTGCCGTTGGACCGGGCAAGCGTCGACGATTACGACGCGTTATTAATACCCGGTGGTGTGATCAATCCGGATAAGCTTCGCGTTAACGGGCAAGCATTGGATTTTGTAAGAGCTTTTTTTAATGCTGGAAAGCCGGTAGCGGCAATTTGCCACGGCCCGCAAGTACTCATTGATGCAGAAGTGGTGGAAGGCCGGAAGATGACGTCCGTAAAAAATATCAGCAAGGACCTGATCAACGCGGGGGCGCTTTGGGAAGATAGCCCCGTGGTGGTTGACCAGGGGCTGGTCACGAGTCGCACCCCGGATGACCTTCCTGATTTCAACGAAAAGGTTATCGAGGAATTTGCGGAGGGAAAACACGCGGGGCAGCATGCTTGATCGAAACTACAACGATCGGCAATGGATTCGATCACCCTGGCAGAAACTTTTTCGGCCGGGGTGATTATGCACGATAACCTATAAAGCTTTTTTTATTGCTGCTTCAATCTTTTCTGTATTGAACCCTAATGAGACATAAGCGACTTTTCCGGCTCGGTCAACTAAAATTATGGTGGGATAACCATAGATTCCGATTTTATCAGCCAATGCCTGACCGTCATACAGCATTCTGTAGGCAGGGCTTTCGCGGTTATAAAAAAATGTGACATCATCTTTTGCTTCGTATGCATTTATACTTAAAATCTCGATCTGTTTTCCGTATTTTTCCTGTAACGCTTTGAGTTCTGGAAAGGCGGCCAAGCAGTATCCGCAGTTTTTAATCCAAAATTCGACAAGTATCATTTTTCCTTTGAAATCGCTGGATGTAAGGGTATCCGTGGTTTGTTTCTTGATTTCGGGTAGCTTCCAATTCGGCAACGCATGTCCAACGGATATCATTGGCTTTTGGGCCTCATCTTTTAACGGTTTATAGCCATTATAACTCGAAAAAAACCAAGAATTTTCCGTAGGTTCCATTGGATCGGTATTAATATTTGTAAAAACAGTTTTGGTATAATAACGATCGTTTTCAATGCTGTTACTGTCGAATACGATATAAGGAAGATAAGTCATTTTGTCGACAATCAACGTATAAAAACGTGTGACATCAGACTTCAAACCCCAAACGCCTTTAGGAAAATCCAATGTCTTTTTATATAATTCAAATTTTATCAGATAGTACGACTTGTTATCGATTAAAGTATCTTGGATAGACTTTGGTATCGAATCGTTGGCTATTAGCAACGGCAATGCAACACGAAGCGTTGTAATTGAGTTATGGAGCAGTGTCAAATTTCCCAGTTTATTTATTGTGGCTTTTTGTAGATCAATCGTACAGTCTTTGTGGTTTAAAAGGAAGTACTCTGTTCCATTGTAGACTTGGAAAGCGTCTGTGGAATAAAGCTGAAATCTGGAAACGTTTCCCTCTTTGTTTGGATGATACTCAAAATAGGAATCCCCTGAGTTTTTCACAAAATCATTACTCCTGATATTGCTAATTTCTCGATGGCTTGAGTAAGAAATCCGTTTAAGGTTGTTCAATGTTTCACAGGTCTTTTTTAATACATCTGTCGCTTCGAATGTTCGTTGCGCATTTGTGACATTCATGAACACTAAAGTTAGGATAAGAAGGATTGGATATTGCTTCATTGTCTTTTCTGTACTTTTCTTTAAAAATAATGGGTACCGACTTTCATGTTTTTTCTTTTAGACAAATGCGTAAAATAATTAGACAGGAACACGTGAATGGCCATTGGTCGAAAAAACGAAGCCTTTTGTCGAAATACCTTCCGTACCAGAAATTAGCTTTGAAAATTATTTTTACCTTGTGGCTATGTCTAAGAGTCCGTTGGTTGGCTTTTCTAAGTATACAAAGATAGAGGTAGTATTTTTTCTAACCTATTTTTTTGGTTTTCGTATACTGACAGATCTAGAATACAATTTCTGGGAAGAACAATATACGGGCCTTTCCTGGAAGGATATTGAGTCCGTTTTGGCTTTTGGAACGGCAGCTTTGCCTGCTTTTCTTTTGTTCTATAAGGGCTTGCACTCTTGTATTCAAAAAAGACGTGTTTGGACATTTGTGATTCTCGTCATACTGTTTTTAGTCGGATATGGTTTCTATCAAAAGGCAGTTTATTTCCTGTATGCCCGTATTGATTTTTTTTCAGAAGAGTTTCGACGTAGCGTTTTAAGGTTTTATGAATCACAATCGATAGGTTACAGTTTTGTTTATGTATTTCGCGAGATGTTGGTAATCAGTGCTTTGTCTTATTTTGTTCACTCTTTAAGACAAAGTGAACAACTCAACAGCTTGAGAGAGGATCAATTAATTTCAGAACTTAAGTATCTGAAAGCTCAATTGCAGCCCCATTTTTTTTTCAATACGTTAAACAACATCTACGGATTGGCGCTAGAAGGTTCGAAAGATACGGCCCCCATGGTAGGGAAATTAGCCGAGATGATGCGTTATATTCTTTACCGCGCCCAAAACCCGATGGTACCTTTGCGACAGGAAATTTCTTTTTTGAAAAGTTATGTGGACATCGAACGTCTCAGACATACAAACCGAGCTTCAATAGAGATAGATATGCAAGGAGACGTTGAAGGGGTACTTGTAGCCCCGTTGATTTTTTTACCTTTCGTGGAAAACGCATTTAAGCACGGAATCAGTAACACCGTGGATCGTTCGTTTGTGAGCATCGTGTTCATATCATTTGGTGGAGAACTGCATTTTCAAGTAATGAATAGCAAGATATCCAGTTCGGTTATGACCGAAAGCAAGGGAGGAATTGGACTGTATAATGTGAAACAACGATTGACCTTGTTGTATCCAAAACGGCATACCTTGGCAATTGTAGACGAAGCGGATTTTTTTCTAATAAATTTGACATTGTCGTGAAACGCATAGACTGTATCATCGTAGATGACGAACCCATTGCCATTTCAATTTTAGAGAAACACATTATTCGCAATGGCGAGCTACAGCTGCTGGCAAAATGTCCCAACGCATTGGAAGCATTTGATGTACTACTTACCAAACAGGTAGATTTGATGTTTCTTGATATTAGGATGCCATCCATTAATGGCATTGATTTCCTGAAATCACTTAAACATCCGCCGAAGGTTATCTTCACAACGGCATTCTCTGAACATGCCATTGATGGTTATGAGTTGGACGCCGTTGATTTCTTGCTGAAACCCATTACCTATGAACGTTTTTCAAGGGGCATCGAGCGCTTCCTGCATAAGTCGCCATTAAAAGAGCCGGAAGAAAAAAAAGATTATTCATTTTTCAAAATATCCGGCCAATTGGTTAAGATTTTCCACCGAGATATCTATTATGCCCGGTCGGTTAAAGACTACATCCAACTGCGGACGAGCAAAGGTAATTTTATGACTTACATGACCATGAAGCAATTGGGGGGTACATTACCATCCGATTCGTTTGCTCGGGTGCACCGCTCATACATGGTTAATCGAATACATATCGATGTAATGACAAAAAATAGTTTAATAATAATGGGCGATTGCATTCCGATAGGGAAAATTTACCGCTCAGCTTTTTACGGTTAGCAGATACCGGCTTTCAATGAGTGGCCTTTACTGCCATTTTTAGGATAAATACTTTTTCACTGGCGGTAATAAAAAGCAAATCCCGGTTTGGCCCGCCGAAACAGACATTGGCGGTCCAGTTGGCAGGAATATCAATATGTTCAATTTTCTGACCAGCGGGGTTATACACATCAATGCCTTTGCCGGTAAGGTAAATGTTGCCTTCGGCATCGATGGTCATTCCATCGGATCCTTGGGAAGCAAATAGCTGTTTATCAGCTAACGTGCCGTTGGCCTGGATCGCATAGCGATAGATTTTGCTGTCTCCAATATCCGCGACATAGAGGAATTTGCCATCCGGTGTGCCAATAATACCGTTCGGTTGCTTGAATTGGCTATCTAAACGTGTTACCCGACCGTCGTTATACACATATAGAGCTCGGTTGTGCATTTTGGGTGAAGTGCGTGTCCAATAATCCCGCTGATAGTAAGGATCCGTGAAATAGATCATTCCCGACGGCGATACCCACACGTCGTTGGGGCCATTGAAGAGGGAGTCTTTGTAATTGACCGCTAACTTCTGGACCTGTTTGTCCATTCCGATCCGCCACAACTCATAGTGTTCATCCGCACAAGCAATCAGGTAGCCCTCCCGATCAAAATACAGGCCATTTGCCCGGCCAGCTGGTTCCATGAAAACGGAAAGCGTTCCGTCCGTTCCGTATTTCCATATGCGGTTATTCGGCTGGTCCGTAAAGAAGACGTTTCCCATTGCATCTGCGGCGGGGCCTTCAGTAAACTTAAAATGATCAGCAATCAGCTGTAGTTGGGCGCCGGATTCTACTACTTGGGCGTTCACTGCGAAGCCTGTGAAAGTAGCTAGTAAGACAATCAGCGTATAATTTTTCATCTGGTTAAATTTTGCTCTTTATCGGTGATGAAGCTTGCGTGAGCTATTTTATTCGCGTTCACTTCTGAGCGGTAACTCATGCAGGTTTCCTTGTTATTCAAATTATTCGGTTGCCAAAATCATTCAATCACTTTAAAATCGGTACGGCGATTGAGCTGCCTGCCGTCCTCCGTCTCGTTACTGGCAACGGGTTGCGATTGACCGTACCCCTTGTAGGTCAAGCGGGACGCGGCAATGCCTGCGTGAATCAGGTAATCACGTACCGCCTTCGCCCGGTTTTCTGATAACGTCTGGTTGTGTGTTTCACTGCCCGTGTTATCGGTGTGCCCACTGATTTCCACCCGTACGGTGTTATTCAGATTCAGAAATTCTACGAGGTTATCGAGATCGATTCTGGATTTTGGAAGCAGCTCGTAGCGATCAACATCAAAGAAAATATTGTTAAGTGTACCCGTACTGCCGACTTTGATACGGGATAGGGCAATACGGATTTCATAAGCATCGTTGATTTTGGTACTGTCGTCAAGCGGGTAATTTTCGGAGAAAAACAGATACCCAGGCTCTTTGATATGCAAAGCATAAGTTTTCCCAAAGGGTAGGGGAGCTAGAAAAGAACCATCTTCGTAATCCGCCTGTTCATTATACACAACCCGACCGGCGACGATATCGGTCAGTGTTACGCTTGCCTGAATCGGCGATTCATTTTCCGCATCTACAATCATTCCCTTCAGGTATGCTACCGGGTGAGGGCGCACCGCCTGGGGTAGATCAAACGCATAGATATCCAATCCGCCTATTGCATCTTCTCTGCGTGTCGAAAAGAAAGCTTGTTTGCCATTCATACTTACCGTGAGGGCACTTTGCTCGTGGTGATCGTTGATGGGATAACCGAGATTGACGGGCTCCTGCCACCTGTCGGCACTATCCAATTGGCTTCGGAAGATGTCTTTATTCCCAAATCCCGGCCACCCGTCTGAGGCAAAGTAAAGCGTGCGGTTATCGGCATGGATATAGGGCGAACTCTCGTCATAAACGGTATTGATCGTCGGCCCCAAATTCTGTGGCTCGCCCCATTGTCCGTCGCTCTGAAGTGTCGATTTCCAAATGTCATAACCGCCTTGTCCGCCGCGCCGATTACTCACGAAATAAAGCGTACGTCCATCTGCAGCGAGTGCTGGCTGCGCTTCCCAACCGCCACTATTTACCGGGGCTCCGAGGTTATGTGGAGCCCCCCAACGGTCTCCTTCCCGTCGGGACACATAAATATCGCAGCTTCCCCTGCCATCTGGTCGGTTGCATCCAGTGAAAAATAAATATTTGCCATCGGGAGAAATGCAGTGGGCGCCTTCGTTGTATAGCTCAGAGTTGATATCCCCCTGTAAAAGCCGCGCTGTCTGCCATTCTCCGGTGCTATCTTGGGTGCTTTCGTAAAAATTCTCACGGTTGTTTTCCTTGCGTGTGAAAATAATGTTACGGTAATCTGCGGTGAGCCGCGGAAAATATTCGTCATAAGTGCTGTTGATCGCCGGTCCTGGATTGTGCGGACGGAACAATTGCGGTCGCTTGAGTGCCTGAAGGCTAAATTGACAATCCGCTATGTATTTCATGGTAAGCCGTCTACTTGCTGCATTCAACCCGGGTGTAGCCACGTATCGTTGGAAGGGCAACAGAGCTTCCTGATATTGCCCCGTGTGAAGGAGACTTTCTCCCAATCCAAACCAAGTGAGGGTTGTCAATGTCGAATCCAACCGGATAACGTGGTTGTAATTCGCGGCAGCTTTGATATAATTATGTTGCTTGCGATAAATGTCACCAAGTTGTTGATAGGCCGCTGCAAACCCACCATCCAGGGCGATAGCGGATTCCAGCGAAGCGATGGCTTGGTCATACTGATGGTTTCTCAATTGGCTGCCCGCCTTTTCGAATGCTGCCTGCGCCCGTTTGTTTGATGACCGTGGTTGCGTATACCCTAAAAAGCAAAATAGCATATTGCATAACATACAGATATATAGGAACCTTAGCATAATATGCGGTTATTTTCCTTTAAGTTCCCTGAGCAATTTTTTGCTTTCCGCACCCAGCGCCAACCGGCCACTGATGGTTGCCTGTTCATAGAGCAGCCTGGACCAATGTTCGGTACCTCGCCACAAGGTTTGCTTAAGCGCGGTGAGCGCTTCCTGGCTTTTATCCATTAAGGATTTACAAAACTGCTGGACGGCACCGTCCATTTCAGCCATCGTTGGGAATACCGACTGGATAAGTCCGCGTTGCAGTGCCCACTGGGCGTCGAAAAATCGTGTGGGATTCAGCGAAAGCTGTGTGAACGCCGATATGCCTATTTTGCGTTCCAAAGCAGGTGCAATGACAAAAGGGCCGATGTTGATGCTCACTTCACTGAGCTTCACAGCCGCATGTTCGGTTGCCATGCAATAATCACACGCTGCGATCAGTCCGACGCCGCCGCCTACCGCCTTTCCTTGCACCCGACCGATGACCAGTTTCGACGATGTACGTATTGCGTTAATTACATCGGCAAACCCCGAAAAAAAAAGCGTTCCCGTTTCCGCATCGGTTATGGCAAGTAGTTCATCAAAACTTGCGCCCGCACAAAAAGTTCCTTTGCCCGCGCTTTGTAGCAGGATAAGTCGCGTATCGGAGTGGTTACCGGCAGATTGAATTTGTCTGCTCATTTCTTTGAGCAAATCCAATGGCAACGAATTGTGAGCGGGATGTCCAAACGTTATCGTTGCGAGGCCATCGCCGCTGATTTCCGTCTTTACAAATCCTGAATCCATGCCTGTCAAACATACTTATTTCCGAATTTTTCCCTGACGTCGGCGACAATTTGCTTGACACCCTGCTCCTGATCCTTAGGACAAATCATGAGTGTATCGTCCGACTGAACAACAATAAAATTATGCAATCCCTTAACAATAACTAACTTATTGTTGGGCGCGTGGATCATGCAATTCGACGAATCGTATACGATCACATGTTCGGATGAAGTAGATACATTGCCCAGATAGTCTTTTTCTGCGATTTCATAAATCGAAGCCCACGTACCTAAGTCTGACCAACCGAAGTCGGCCGGTAGCACATACACGTTGTCGGCCTTTTCCATAATGGCAAAGTCAATCGAGATGTTGACACAGCGAACGAAGGCTCCGGATATAAATTTTGCTTCCCGGTCGGAGTTATATACCTCGCTGCCTTCCCTAAACACCTCATTCATCTCCGTCTGGTATTTATCGAATGCCTGGATGATCGATTTGACGGACCAGATGAAGATGCCTGCATTCCAGAGGAAATCACCGCTTTGAAGGAACGTTTTGGCGAGTTCCAGATTGGGCTTTTCCGTAAATGTCTTTACCTTTTTTAATCCCGGTACCGTTGCGCTTTTTCCGTACTGAATATAACCATAGCCCGTATCGGGCCGGGAAGGTTTAATGCCCAATGTAATCAGCCAGTCATTGCTCTCGGCACACTTCAATCCCTTGGTGATGTCGTCGATAAACACATCGGTTTCAAGGATCAGGTGATCTGCTGGGGCGATGACCATCGTTGCATCCGGATTCAATTGTTGTATCTTATGACTCGCATAAGCGATACAGGGTGCTGTATTGCGCATGATGGGCTCCAAGATAAGTTGCTGTTCAGATAACTCCGGCAACTGCTCCCGTACCAGACCTGCATAAGATTCATTGGTGGCCACGAAAATATTTTCCTTCGGTACAATTTTACGGAAGCGGTCGTACGTTGCCTGAATAAGCGTTTTTCCCGTACCCATCATGTCAATGAACTGTTTGGGTAATTGTGTGCGACTCACGGGCCAAAAGCGGCTTCCGATCCCACCGGCCATAATTATGGCATAGTAATTCTTCATGTATGGTTCCTTTCAGTTTTCAGCAGTCCGCTGTCAACTATCAGCGTTTAATTTATCTGTTTTTTGGTTTCAAACGTTAAGCCATTGGGGCAAATATGCAAAATTTGTGGCAATCTGTGTGTCATCTGCGTTCGATTTAAATGATGCCTTCTTTCAATAAGTCATGTAAATGTATGATCCCGTCGTATAATTGATTGTGTAACACCAAAAGTTGCGTAATGTTGTTTTTTCGCATGATGTCAAACGCATGTACGGCCAGTTCGTTTCTGTCAATGGTTTTGGGCGTTCGCCCCATGATATCCTGGGCGGCAAGTTGACCGATGTGCGTGTGGTTTTCCAACATGCGTCGGATGTCTCCGTCGGTGATAATGCCGACTACTTGTGTACCGTCGACTACGGCAACGGCGCCCAACCGGTGTTGGGTGATGGATATGATAACTTCCCGCACGGTGGCCTCGGGGCGTACCGAGGGTTTGCTGTTCTGTGTAGCCAGATCGGAAACCTTTAGGTACAGGCGCTTGCCCAACGCTCCGCCCGGATGATAGCGTGCAAAATCGCGATCACTGAACTGGCGGCATTCCAGCAAACAGATCGCAAGCGCATCCCCCATTGCCAATTGGGCGGTTGTGCTGGTAGTAGGCGCTAGGTTATGCGGGCAGGCTTCTTTTTCAACGGTTGTATCCAAAATGTAGTCGGCGTGATCAGCCAGGTAGGATTGTGTATTCCCCACCAACGCCACCAGCCGGTTGGATGTTTGGCGTAGCAAGGGAACCAGTACCTTAATTTCGGGTGTGTTGCCACTTTTCGAAACGGCAATGACCATGTCGTCCTGTTGGATGATGCCGAGATCTCCATGTATGGCATCGGCAGCATGCATAAAAATAGCAGGTGTGCCCGTAGAATTCAGCGTGGCCACAATTTTTTGAGCAATGATTGCACTTTTGCCCACTCCGGTCACAACGACTCTCCCGCGAAGCGCAATAATATCGTTTACGACGGCAATGAAATCACTATCAATCCGTTCGGTTAATTTGTTCAAAGCATCCGCCTCTTGCTTTAGTACACTTGCTGCGATATTTTTGATTTCGGAATTGCTTTTCACAAATATATTTTCTAATTTTAGATACTGATATGCGCAAAAATATGTTATTTTGGGCATTCTTTGATAGGAGTCTATCTAATTTTTGCGAAAGGCGCAATGGAAATAGAGAAAAGATTATTTGATAATTTACAGGAATTTTTTGGATTTGACACATTTAAGGGTGATCAAGAAGCGATCATCACCAATATCTTGCAAAAGAAGGATACATTCGTCATCATGCCCACAGGTGGCGGGAAGTCCATTTGCTACCAATTGCCCGCATTAATGAGCGAAGGGACGGCGATTGTTATTTCGCCGCTGATTGCATTGATGAAGAATCAGGTCGACCAACTCCGTTCATTTGGCGGTGATGACAGCATCGCCCATTTTTTAAACTCTTCTTTAAACAAAAGCGATATAACCCGCGTAAGGCAAGACGTAATGGCCGGTAAGACCAAATTGCTTTATGTAGCACCCGAGTCGCTGGCCAAAACCGAAAATGTTGAATTTTTAAAACTGATCACCGTATCGTTTGTAGCGGTTGACGAAGCCCATTGTATTTCGGAATGGGGGCACGACTTCCGTCCGGAATATCGTAAAATCCGGTCGGTTATCAATTCGATTGGCAGCAATATTCCCGTAATAGCACTAACTGCTACGGCAACACCCAAGGTGCAGTCCGATATCCGCAAAAATCTGCAGATGAATGACGCGACGCTATTCAAGTCTTCGTTTAACCGCCCCAACCTGTATTATGAAGTACGGCCGAAGCGCAACGTCGTGAAGGAAATTGTGCGATTCATCAAAAACAATGCAGGGAAATCCGGAATTATCTATTGCCTCAGCCGTAAGAAGGTGGAAGAAATAGCGGAAGTGCTTAACATCAATGGGATCAAGGCACGTCCATACCACGCTGGGCTCGATGCGAAGACAAGGGCCGAGACACAGGACAAATTCTTGATGGAAGATGTGGAGGTGATCGTCGCAACGATAGCTTTTGGTATGGGAATCGATAAGCCCGATGTTCGGTATGTCATACATCACGATATCCCGAAGAGCATGGAAGGCTATTACCAGGAAACGGGACGTGCGGGGCGTGACGGAGGCGAAGGATATTGCCTGGCATTCTATTCAGAAAAAGACATCGAGAAACTGACTAAGTTCATGAAGGACAAACCGGTTTCAGAGCGGGAGATCGGTACCCAGATTCTCAAGGAAGTAATTGACTATTCGGAATCTTCGGTATGCAGACGGAAACAGATCCTTCACTATTTCGGCGAGAATTTTGACGAGACGGGCTGTAACAGCATGTGTGATAATTGCGGCAGCCAGCAAACGCAATTTGATGCAGAGGGCTCGTTGTTGAACGTGCTGAAATTTATTCAGGAACAGGGCGAAAAGTTTGACGACCACCACATAATTAATGTGTTTGTTGGCCAAAATAACCAACCTATATCGTCTTATAAGCACGATGTACATCCCATGTTTGGCAGCGGAAAGGAACACGGCGTCATCTATTGGAAGTCGTTAATCCGGCAGGCTGTGCTAAATAATTTTCTTGCAAAAGATATTGACCATTATGGGTTGTTAATGTTGACCGAGTCGGGTAAACGGTTTATCGAGAATCCGTATGGTATCCGTTTTATTTTGAATAAGCCGATGGAAGCTGCGACCGAAGACGGTGGGGACGAACCGACACAACAGGGGGGAGGCGCCGTGGATACGCAGTTGCTGAAGATGCTGAAAGATCTGCGAAAGAAGATCGCCAAACAAAAAGGATTACCCCCGTTTGTCGTGTTTCAAGACCCTTCGTTGGACGAGATGTGTACACATTATCCAGTGACCATCGATGAACTGAAGCAAATACATGGCGTAGGGGCCGGCAAGGCGCTGAAATTCGGCAGCCAGTTTGTGGAACTCATCAAACAGTATGTAGAAGAAAATGAGATCGACCGGCCACAGGATCTGGTAATCAAAGGTACAGCCAATAAATCTGCCTTGAAAGTCTCTATTATCCAAAACATCGACCGGAAAATCGGTTTGGAAGACATTGCGCACTCAAAGGGAATCACTTACGAAGACCTGTTGAAGGAGGTTGAATCCATCGTTAACTCCGGAACGAAGCTTAACCTCGGATATTTCGTAGACGAAATTATTGACGAAGATCGTCAGGATGAAGTATTCGATTATTTCCGCAGTGCCGAAATAGACTCGATCGATCAAGCGCTTCGCGACTTGGGTCCCGAAGACTATACGTATGAAGAAATCCAGCTGATGCGGATCAAATTTATGTCGGAGTTAGGGAATTGATTTCCGGCACCTGGTACCCAACAATTATTAACGAATAAAATAATGCAACATACTGTACCTGGTATCAAGCATGCTGATTCTGCAAATTTTTTCCTGATGGCAGGTCCGTGTGTGATCGAGGGGGAAGACATCGCTATGCGCATTGCTGAGCGTATCGTATCCATTACCGACCGACTGGATATCCCCTACATTTATAAAGGTTCCTATCGCAAGGCCAATCGTTCGCGCGTGGATTCTTTTACCGGAATCGGCGATGAAAAAGCTTTAAGCATTCTTCAGAAAGTGGGTCGCTCGTTTGGTATTCCTACGGTTACGGACATCCACGAGAGCCATGAAGCCGCCGTAGCAGCGGAGTACGTTGATGTGCTGCAAATACCGGCTTTTTTGTGCAGACAGACGGAGTTGCTTGTAGCTGCGGCAAAAACGGGCAAAACCGTAAACATAAAGAAAGGTCAATTTCTGTCAGCAGGCGCTATGCGGTTTGCCGTCGATAAAGTAAAAGACGCGGGTAACGCGCGTGTATTGCTAACCGACCGGGGAAATTCCTTCGGTTACCAAGACCTGATTGTCGATTTCAGGGGAATACCCGAAATGCGAACGTTTGGTGTACCGGTTATTATGGACTGCACCCACTCGCTGCAACAACCCAATCAATCTTCAGGAGTCACCGGCGGACGGCCCGAACTTATTGAAACAATCGCAAAAGCCGCAATAGCGGTTGGCGCGGACGGTTTGTTCATTGAAACGCATCCCGACCCGGCCAATGCCAAATCTGACGGAGCAAATATGTTGCATTTGGATCTGTTGGAAGAGTTATTGGTTAAATTAGTGCGTTTGCGTGCCGCTTTGTGATTGGTTGACCAAAGCCGACATCTCCATTAGCTTTTCCAAAGCAGCAATTGTTTTCTGCTGAGCCACAATCACCTGATTCAACGACTCAATTGTCCGTTCGTAGTTGAGTTGGTTTAATGACAAAGCGTTGGTCAACGACGGCTGTGTCTGCACAGGGTCGTGTTTGCCTCCTAGCATATCCCCTCTCCCGGTTAATACCCAATCAGCATTAAGGTCAGGATATGTTTTTAGTATATTCTCTAATTTGTCAATCCCTATGGTTCGATTTTTTTTTAACTGACCACCAAAGGAGCCATTGGAAAGTCCTACAGACTTTTCAAAAGAGCTTATTTTAATCCCCTTATAGTCAAGATAATCCTTAATTCGTTTTAATGGATTCAACATGTGAGCAAGTCATGAAAATTTTCTATTGAATTATTGTATGTAGAAAATATTCTATATATTAGTGGCGTCTATCGTCGTTTTTTAATAAAATTGCCTATGAAAACACAAATATAACTTTTGATAAATTCTGTTTCGTTATACCATAAATAATGCCAAACAGAAATCGATCGTCCATGGAAATACATACTAAACTAATCAGCGTTGACTAGAATTAATTAATCATCGATAAACCTTACTATGATGTAACTCTTAATATTCACCTATTACCTTTCAACCTTTAAGTCCACGGCTTTAGCAGCGGTAGCTAGGTAATGCCAGCAAGTTAAAATTAATATCTCTTGCCATCTATACTATTTTTTGTTCAGTTCATTCATATACCAGTTTGTTTGTGGTTTGGGTAAAAAAAGCGATTTCCGTCATAACGTCGGCGTGTCGGTTGGCGCCGGGAATGGCTATCGTCCTGCCAATGTTCATCGCTGGCAACGTCCATGCACAGCAGGTGCATACGTACCAGGCTTTCATGCCGGGGAATTCTCGAGCGAAGACATTTTCTACGTTTTTTCCGACAGCGTCGCCCACCCAGATCGGTGGAAGTCGGTGGGTGAGTCCGACGTTGACAATCAGGGCTAATGTAACCGAATTGGCCACGAGTACGTTGAATATCGGAGTTGAACTGTTCTCGGAAAGCCGGTTCAGTGTTAGTCTCCCTGTCAGTTACAATCCTTGGACGTTTAACAGCAACAAAAAAATCAAGCACCTGGCTTTTCAGCCCGAGTTCCGATTATGGTTTGGAGAAACCTTTCGCGGCTCGTTTATCAACGTACAATCGTTCGTTGGCGTTCAATTACATTACCTGTATTACAATACAGGGGGAATTGCGATTCCTTTTAACATGTTTCCCGATTCCGAAAATACCCGTTATCAGGGGCAAGGGGCCGGGGGAGGCATTACCTACGCGAATCAATTTGGCTTAGGGGGTAGATGGCGGGGTGAAATCGGGACGACACTTGTTTTTTCGTATCTCTGGTACGATAGTTACGAATGTCAGACCTGTGGAGCCTTCAAGGGCTCGGGTACAAGACGGTACCTCGGACCAGGTAAGTCGTCGCTATCCATTGTATACTTGACGGCAATTTATGCACTTTATTAGTTCCACATATTTACTAACTCAAACAATCAAATGTTAAACAATTAATTTACTTATGAAAACTAGACAATTATTAACTCTGTCGCTAATCGGATTGGTACTGAGCGCTTGTAACAAACTTCAACATGAAAATCCCGATGTTGCCGGCCCCAAAGGAATGCCGGCTAAACTAAAGTTGTCATTGACATTGCCGAACATCATACAGACCTACGCCGGCGAGTCCGATCCCAATGCAACTATTTCGGAGACTGAAATTGATTACGTGGATGTGTTCGTTTATGACGATGGAGATGGGTTTGGGCTTACCTACAAACGTTATACAGCTGCTGAAGTTGGCGTCGGTACGGTCCCTTTTCCTAATCTCCGGGAAATTACACCTACACTTGATGTCCGAACCGGTAGGAAGCAAATATATGTAGGGGTAAACCTTCCGGATGAAATCGTTGATAGACTTAAGACCGGCCATTACGTAAATGAAGTATTTTCAAGTATCAATTTTGTGAATGCAAATGGAAATATTGCCTTTTTTAACGCAGATATTGATGACGACGGCACTCATAACAATAGCAAACATATCTTTAATATTGTTGAAGGCGGAACCAATGAGGTTACCATAGAAGTAGCGCGATTGGTTTCTAAAATTATCGTTAAACAAGCAGCGGATCTACTTACCGTGGATGCTTCTGGAGGTACGCTCTCCGATTTGCAATTTACCATCGGCCAACGTAACCAAGTTGCCTACGTTCTGCCCTTAATACATAAAGCGGGCGACGAACCTGCCGATCCAAATTACTTAAATGGTTCGGCTGCTGCTGCTTTGCAACTTGCTCTCGTAAATGACGCATCGTACGTTCCGGTTAATGCGGCATCAGTAACGAACTGGGCGGATGATGCTACGCAAAAAGTATATGCTCCCGAAAACACGATTGATGACGCAGGTGGAGCAGCCCAGCACAATGATGTAACGTATGTGAGTGTCAGGGCAAAGTTTGAACCCAATCAGTTTGAAGATCCTGCCGACCAGCCAGCCCTTTGGGACGGTACGTTCTACGCCGTATTTACCGGAAATGACGACGAGGATGGTATTGGACAGCGCTATTTTTACGACGAAGATAATGCGATTGCATATGTCGCCGCCAACCCAGCAATCGCCGCTCCAACGGTTCACACCTATACCAGCGGTTACTGCTATTACCGCATATACCTAAATCAGGGTGGAAACTATGGTCTTTACCGAAATAATATTTATGTCGCCACAATAACACACATCAATACAATCGGCACTAGTGGTCCGGATGTGTTGCCGGGATCTCTTAACACGCCAACTTATCCCGGTGCGCCCATACCTGAGGTCAATCCGGTTATTACACCATCGGATCGCATTGTGCCTATTGTAAGAGAACCTCTGACTACTTCATTGAGCTTGGTGCCTTGGAACCTGCCTGCACCGAGCGACTACGAACTATATTAATAGCGAAGACACTGAAATATGGGTATGGCCTTGTCTACTTCAAAAAGACGGCCATACCCTTAACCGGGACCAGGCAAAGATACATTCATGGGCATCTTCTATCATTTCAGATTATGCGGTTGTATATGGCTAATACTAGCGTTTACAAGTTGCATCAAAGAAGCTATGGAATTTTGTCTGCCTCAAACGGTCCGGGTTGCTTTTACGTTTATTCGTTCCATAGATTGTGACGAAGCGGTAACTGCATTGGAAAATGTAAACAGATTGACGCTTTTCATCTTCGACGAAAATGGACTGTTTGTGCAGCGGCTGGACACGGCGTTTCTTGGATTCGCACACGAGATGGATGTGTCGTTGTTACCGGCCCCCAGCTATCGGTTGGTCGCCGTAGCGGGTTACGAGGAAGAGCAATTGACCGGAATTCCGCTTATTCCGGGAGTTACGTCTTTAAAAGAGGTAACGGTAGCCACTTATTTCGAACAACCGGATGGTATCTTGCGATCTGCTGAATACACGCTTTACCAAGGTGTCACCTCGCTTACCGTGTCGCCCGATACGCCGGAACAAACGCACATGATTACCATGATCCAACGGACAAAATCTTTAAATATCACAGCTGACGGACTCGACGGCAATGAAGATTACCAGGTCGTTTTAACGGGAAATGCTTCCCGATACACATTTGATAATAGACCGTTCTTTTTGACGGGTAATCCGCCAATCATTGTGCCCTTGATGGAAGCAGAGGATAACATCCTAATAGGAAAGTCACAGATTAATTGGCCCTTGAATCGTGAAGGACTATTTACCAGAATACAGGTCATTAACCCGGATACGGGCTTTAAGCTAATCGACGAGAATCTTCATGAATTACTTGAACGTGTACCCGGACTGGATACCGAATGCGCCTCCAGTTTTGATATCGGTTTTCTTTATACCGCAAATCTAAAAATAAGAATATACATCAACCAATGGCTGGTATCTGAGAAGGGTTATGAATTGCAATAACAGCTACTCGAAAAACTATAAGGGCTTATCCATGCATTTTATGGGGATGTCGTTGTGCATCCTTTTGCAATTCAGTTTTTTGTCGTCTTGTCGTAAATCCGACGACCACCGCATTCAATCCAGCGAAGAAGAAATCCCCGTTAGGTTCTCCGTACACATACCGATCGCTCAAACCGGCGTTAAGACATATGCCGACATGGAGGAAGAAATCAACGAGGTGGACGTGCTTGTGTTTAAAGTAGACAGTAAGGAGCGATTCAGTCATCGTAGTGTGGCCACCGAAATCGGACCGGGGACGGCTCCGGGTGAGATCTTTTTCCAAACGAGTTTACGAAAAGGAGAAGGAAATTATCGCTTGGTTGTCCTGGCAAACATGCGGCGACAATTAAATGCTTTTAACGTTCATATTGGCCAAACCAAAACCGATTTCGCCGAAAATCTAATCTATGAGAAAACGCCGGGAACACCATGGAATGCAGCGGTACCCATGTGGGGGGAATCCGTTGTAATCAATGGTATCGACGAAGGCACGGAGGTCCTCGGCGTTAACTTGTTACGTGGAATGGCGGTAGTTGATGTCATCAATCAAGTTGCTACGTCGGACTTTATACTTACAGATGTGTACGTTTACAATAGCAAGACTCGTGGGCTTGTCATTCCCAATTCATATAGCCCAAGCCTGCCAACTGGCGCTATTGGGAATGAAATCGTAGCCTATACGCCGGTTCCCGAATCGCCCAATGGCTTGATAAATTCGATTTATTTGTTTGAAGCACCGGCGGGTTCCGATTTGGGAACCCCTGACCTTAATGCTACCGCGTTGGTGGTAGGCGGTAAATTTCCCTCGTCTTCCGAGCCGGAGAGGAAATACTACTATCGGATTGACTTTAAAAATGACACCCATGATCTCGTGCCGATTTTACGTAATAATAGGTACATTATCAATATCGTAGCGGCGAACGGAACCTCGTTTGCAAGAGAAATGCCCGAAGACGCATTCAGCTCTCCGTCGCTACCGTTGAAGGGAGCCTTTAACAAGGGAAGGTCGTCCTTCTTTGGGACTCCGGGTTTCCAATACACGATTACTACGATCCATAAATAGGAGCAGAAAGCATGGCAGCATACTTTTTATACCGATTACATTTTATCGGAGCGTTTTTGAGCCTTTTCCTTTTTATATCATGCAGCAGAGAAGGCGATATAAAGCTTGGATCTGATTTACCTAATCGCACTATTTTGTATTATTTAGCGGCCGACAATAGCCTGTACGCAGAGGCCGACGAAAAAATCGGTGCCTTGCGTTCGGGTTTTCCCGGGCGTGGCAATAATTTGGTCATCTACAAAGATAGCCGTCACGGATCGCCGGAATTGCTTAATGTCTATGTTGATGCGACCGGTCAAAATCAAATACGTACCGTAAAAGTCTATCCTGAACGAAACAGTGCATCCGGTACCATCTTTCAATCGGTTCTGGACGATGTTGAACGCTTGTTTCCGGCAGCCTCCTACGGACTGATACTGTTCTCTCACGCCTCCGGTTGGTTACCCAAAGGTACCCTTGCTCGTCCTGAATCAGCTATTTTGCCGATGGACGTCGCTCCCATACAGACTTACACGATCGCAATGGATGGTTCAGATGAACTGGATCTGCAAGCGTTCGCAGCTTCGATTCCTGATCACTTCTTTGATTTTATCGGCTTTGAAGCCTGTTTTATGGCAGGTATTGAGGTACTTTACGAACTCAAAGATAAAACCGATTACATCTTTTCATCTTCTGCGGAAATCGTCTCACCTGGCTTTCTACCGATTTACCCCACCGCGTTACCATTGCTGTATCAGCCCCAACCCGATCTGGTTGGGTTCGCGAGATCGTATTTTGACTTTTGGAACGCGCAATCCGGCGATTATCGCTCTGCGACCGTGACCGTAGTCAATACTTCAGGCCTATCCGCTTTAGCAGCGTGGATAAGGCAACATGCGACCGGACCGGTTGCGACAGATGAATTTGCGGATATACAGCATTTTGACAGATATCCAAACCACCGTCTGTTTTTTGATTTCGTCGATTATTATGGTCGGAAAGTTGCGAGTTCGGAGCGTGCTGGGCTGGATTTGCTGCTTCGTACCATCGTTGTTTATCAGGCAGCTACGCCCTCATTTATTCCTGGCCAGCTGGGCTTCAGGATCGATGCCCACTGCGGCCTTACCACGTACATTCCGCAGGACTGGTTTCCCGGGCTCAATGATCGATATCGTGAGCTTACCTGGTGGAAATCTACAACACATGTTCCGTAGGTTTATCATAGAGTAGCCGTATAAAAATGACAAATCATGTTTTTTCCCAAAACAATCACCCGATACATCGATTCCCTTGCCTACCCTAAAAAGGGACTTAAGGTCTTAATTGTTAACGACTTCGCAACGGAGCGCCAGTTGCTTCTCGAGATTGCGCGGCACTACCTGCCCGAGTCGGCCACCAAGACCCTGAACTCGCATGAATTGACGGAAGAATTAAACCGACACGAACCCGCTTATGACCTCGTAATACTGGAAGCAGGTCTCGTACTAAATCCGGTGGACAGGACCTGTATCCGACAGCTCCGAACACGGCTTCCAGACGCGAAATTAGCCTTGTTTGCCGATCGAAGGGATTTACTTAAATTACAAACGATTCCGCAATTTTCGTCAATCGATATCCTTTTGACAAAATGCGCCACGGTGGAGGCTCTTGCTGAAAAACTATGTTTGACTTTTCAGGAACCAGGTAAGCGGTAAATAGAAGGCCGCTAACTGATAAATCCTTTCACGTACTGGCGGGTGAGCTCTTCTTTGGGATGAAGCAGCACCTCGTCCGTAGGTCCGAACTCAACAATTTCGCCCATGTATACAAAGATGATGTAATCCGAAATACGGCGTGCCTGACGTAGAATGTGTGTGACCAGCACGATGGTATATTGTTCCTTGAGCCGAACAAATAGATCTTCAATGGTGTGCGTGGATACGGGATCAAGTGCGGATGTTGATTCGTCGCCCAGAATAATTTCCGGCTCCACGGCCAAACCGCGAGCTAGACACAATCGTTGTTGCTGCCCAATGGAAAGCTTGTTCGCCGGTCCGTGTAAACGATCTTTCACTTCGTCCCATAAACCGGTATCTTTCAATTGCTTTTCGACGATCGAATCTAGTGTAGTTTTGTCCCGTATGCCGTGTATTCGAGGACCATAAGCTACGTTATCATAAATCGACATTGGAAGGGGATAGGGGCGCTGGGATAGCAATCCCATTTTTTTCCGGATGTGGGTCACTTCCGCCTGAGGTGCATAGAGATCCTCGTCATCTACCAATACACTTCCGGAGACCGTCACGTTAGCGGTGTCGTCCAACAGCCGATTGAATGTTTTTAATAGGGTGGTTTTACCGCATCCCGACGGACCGATGATGGAAGTCACACTTTTGTCCGGGATGCTGATATTGATGTTCTTTAAAATGTGATGTCCGTCAATATGAACATTCAGGTCCCTGACACGGATAAGTGGATGCTGCGTCATGCTTATATTTTGTGTTTATGCTTTGTTGCTAGAAAATGAGATAGGATAACAATCACCAATATAATTAAGGTGAGGATGAGTGCAGACGCGTAAGCGCGTCCCTGTACTTCGGGTATCGGACTGCTCAATTGGAAGAAGATCGCCAAGGGCAGCGTCGCGGCAGGTTCGTCGATATAGATCGGAATATTGTCACTGAAACCCGCGGTAAACAACACCGCCGCTACATCACCGATTCCTCGCCCGAAAGACAGTAATACAGCGGTATAGATACCCGGTTTAATTTGCCGTAGTATGACACGGGCGGTTTCCCACCGCGTAGCACCCAACGATAGGGCGGCGTGCTTAAGCTCCCGCGGCACCGTAGCAATCACCTCGTCCAATGTGCGGACCAAAATCGGAATAATGAGCAACGTGACCGCAATGACGCCGCCCAACAAGGACGCCCGAACGCCCAGCCAGATCATGATGCTAAATGCAAAAGCGCCATATACAATCGAAGGGATACCGAAGAGCACATCATAGGCGAGCTTGGCAGACTTACTCAAAAGGCTTCCGCTTTTCAGGTAAATGTTCAGGTATACCGAAATAGGAATGCTAATGATCAATCCCAACAAAGTAGCTCCTCCGGCTACATAGAGCGATCCGATGATGGCATTGAGTACGCCTCCTTCCTTACCGATGTAAAAGCCGCCCTCCGGAGCTTTGGACACCATGTCCCAGGTGAGATACGGAACGCCTTTTACAACGATGGTGCCTACAATCAAAAATAAACTGGAGCCGACAATGATGCAGGCCAACACCATCAATATTTTGAAAAACGTTTCTTCGGCTTTTCTTTTTCTGATACCCATCACGAGCTGTATTTGTGTTCGATACGATTGAGAATGATGCGTGAAATTAAATTAAATAGGAAAATGATCACAAACAATAGCAGAGCGGCAAACATCAGGGCCGAGTCGTATAGCGGAATGGACATCATTTCTCCGAAGTTATTGGCGATCAAAGCGGGTAGGGGGTATCCTCCGTCAAATACCGATGCAGGAGCGATCGGGACATTTCCGCACACCATCAGTACGGCAATCGTTTCTCCAAACGCTCTGGAAACCGCCAACACCGTAGCCGCTACGATACCCGGAAGTGCACGTTTTACCACCACTTTTCTGATGGTTTCCCATTTGGTTGCTCCCAAAGAAAGTGAGGCATCTTTCAATTCTTTGGGGATGGTGCGTAATACTTCAGAGACAATGCTGACCAAGATCGGAAAGATCATTACCGCCAGCACTGCGCCTCCCGTAAGCACGGTATAACCGCTGGAATACTCCATAAACCGGGGTGCTACGTATTCACGAACAATGGGTACTACGAAGAAAATACCCCATACACCGTAGATTACGGGAGGAATACCGGCAAGAATATTCATCAGCGGCAACATGACCTTCCGGATACCTGATTTGGCGTATTCAGTCAGGTAGATAGCCGTTAGTAAGCACAAAGGCAGCGCTACCACGATGGCGATCACGGTAACCCATAGGGTACCCATGATAAATGGGTAGAAACCGAACTGGTTTTTTGACGGTGCCCAATCGCTCCCGCGGAACAGTGAAAATAGCGAGTGTTCCTCAAACAAGGGTGCCGCGCGTATATATAGGCCGATGCCGATCAGAAAAACAAAAGAAACCGACGAGATCGAAAGGATCAGCATCGTATTCGCAATCAGCTTGTCTTTTACTATTCTAAAATTCAAATTAATTCAGTTTTTTTTGTTCTTCCATTAACTGTTCATTATTCAAAGGGATGTAGCCGTTTTCCAATAGCAGCGATTGTGATTCGCTTGTGAGTACGAATTTGATAAATTCAATAAGGACTGCATCCGTTGGTTTTCCCCTCACCAGAAACGAAAGATTACGCGATGGAGGCGAAGGATATTTTCCCGTAGCGACCGCATTTGTGAGGCTGTCAAGTTGGCCATAAAAATTTTCATCGGGTCCGAGCGTGCCATCGTTATCCAGGTCGATGGGAACGACGCGAATGCCTTCAAACTGCTTGCCGGTTTTAATGTTGTAGACGTAATTGATATTATTGAATCCAATAGCCATTGGATTTTTTTGGATGGCCTGGGCCATGCCTGGATCACCGAAGATCCCGATGCCCTTTAAGTCTTCCTGCGATTTTCCGAGATAAGCCGCCCAGGTTTCCGCCGCTCCGGCAGCATCTGAACGGACGTACACATGCAGATCATCGCTGGAAAACAAAGGATTTATCTGGTTCCATAGCGAGGCTGTTCCGTCGATAAACAAGCGCTTAAACTCCGCCTGCTTGATCCCGTGTTGGAGAATGTGATGTAAGTTGGGATTCTGGTCACTGACGGTCGCAACGACTGCGTCGCGCGCCACGTGGATAACATAGCCGCCGCGGTCAATTTCCTGGGGGTGAATGTCACGCGAAACCAGTCCGATGTCAACCATTCCGGTAAGGGCATCAGCGATGCCTTTGCCGGCACCTCCTGCCGAAATATTGAATCGAACGTGGGGATGAATTTCCTTAAATTGTTCACTCCACAGCACGACCAGTGGATACAGCGCAAAGGCGCCCGACACGCTGATCGTCCCTTGCAACCCCTTCTCCGGATCCCAACCGGATGAGTTTTTCGGTGCGCAGCTGCCCAGCACGAACGCCAGCCCGGCAAATAAGCCAAACGTTTTTGCCACGAGGCGCTTTGTAAAGGTAATCACCATTCCTGTCACTTTTGGAGGTGCAAATATATACAATATTGGTAGACTTTGTATGCTTATTTGCGCTTTGCGACTTAAAAAAGGCTTTTACTAAACAAATTCCAATCGGATTTGGCGGTGTCGTTTTGTTTATTTATGTTTGGATGAATAGGTCCCCGGTAAACGACACCTAAATAGTGATGCAATTAATCCGACATCTTTGGCCCCTTTTTTTAGCAGCATTTTTCCTTTACCTTTTCCACCGGTCGTGGGGAGTGGTCCCCCCGTTGGGTAACCTGTTCAATCCGTTTGTCGGGTTTCTGCAGAACGCGGAGCGACCGCCTGAGATTCACGACGCAAAAGTGGTCGGGGAGGAGCTGCGTGGCGAAGTCACCGTTTGGTATGACGATCGTGCGGTTCCACATATTTTTGCCGAGAATGACGAAGATCTCTACTTCGCGCAAGGGTATGTTGTCGCAAGAGACCGACTTTGGCAAATGGAATTTTATACATTAGTTGCCGCTGGAAGGCTTACCGAGGTGGTCGGGGCGGCGGCGCTGGAATACGACCGATACAACCGGCGCATTGGAATGGCACGGACGGCTGTAGAAATCACTGAAAAACTAAAGGGCGATCCGGTTGCTAACCGGATTCTGGAAGCCTATGCCGCCGGTGTGAATGCGTACATTGATCAATTGAGCCGAAGAGACCTGCCGGTTGAATATAAACTACTCAACTATAAACCCGAACGCTGGTCGCCGTACAAGTCCATTTTGATGTTGATGAACATGCGCCATACATTGAATGGAGGAAGTTTTGATTACCGCCTGACCAACGTACTCGCTACCTATGGGGCCGACGTTGTGGCCAATCTTTTCCCGGATTACCCGGCCGTTGAGTCGCCTATTGTGCCGCCAGGGACTCCCTGGCAATTCTCGCCATTGACGGTACCCGGTGCGCCTGATACGATGGCAGCCCCTCCCAAAAGTGACTTAATTGCCTTTTATGTGCCTGCGCCGCGTCCGGAGGTTGGAAGTAATAACTGGGCCGTGAGCGGAAGCAAGTCTGCTACAGGTCTACCTATTCTGGCCAATGATCCGCACTTGCAGCTGACCCTGCCCTCCATCTGGTACGAGATGCAACTGGCGTCTCCCAATGTAAACGTATATGGGGTAGCACTGCCTGGGACACCTGCGGTCATTATCGGTTTTAATAAGGATGTTGCTTGGGGCGTCACCAATACGGGGTCCGATGTAATGGATTTCTATCGACTACGCTTCCGAGATGCCACATGGAGGTTCTATTGGCACGATGGGAAATGGAAGCCGACAACTCCACATATCGAAACGTACCGGATGAAAGGTGGCTCTACGGTGACGGATACATTGTACTACACACACCACGGGCCCATCGTTTACCACGAAGCGCGGCCGACCAATTATTCGTCAAACATTCCAGTAGGCTATGCTATGCGTTGGGTTGCCAACGAAGCAGATGGCGCAGATCTATTGACGTTCCACTATCTTAATCGCGCGACAGGTTACGAAGACTATCGCAAAGCGCTAACCTATTTTACCGCTCCGGCGCAGAATTTTGTATTTTCAAGTAATGGGGGTGATATCGCGATTATATCCAATGGAAAACTACCTCTAAAGTGGAAGGAACAAGGAAAGTATCTTTTGGATGGTACGCTTGCTGCACACGACTGGCAGGGTTGGATTCCGGGAGGCCAAAATCCGGGTGTAAAAAACCCTCCGCGGGGATTTGTCAGTTCTGCCAACCAATTTCCCGCCGATACAACCTATCCTTACTACTTAGGGTGGCGATTTGCTCACTCCAGCCGAGCCATACGTATCAATGAACGTTTGGATGCGATGGTGCATGCTACCGCAGACAGCCTGCGTGTATTGCAGAACGACAACTATAATATAGATGCGCGACGGATACTGCCCCGTTTATTGGTTTCGCTGGCGTCAGACAATTCCATAAAACGCTCGGCCGAATATGACGCACTCGAACGATGGGACTACCACAATAACGCGGATGCTGTCGGGGCATCTATTTTTGAGAACTGGCTGGATGACCTGCTCACTGGCATATGGGGAGACGACTTTCCAGCAGATGCACAGATGTTATATCCAAGTTTGGACCGCACGTTTGAACTCATTGACAATGAACCGGATGCTAAGTGGTTTGATCGTGTAGATACGCCAGATACCCTTGAAACCATGGACGATATTATCTGTGAAAGTTTTAAAACGGCGATACGGAAATTGCGCGAACGCTTCGGGGAGTTATCGGCGGATAACTGGAAATGGGCCAAGGTTAAGCATACCCGAATCAGGCACCTAGTTCCAGATTTCACATCGTTTGGCCGCTCGGACGTTATAAACGGCGGTGGAAACGGTGTGGTCAATGCTACTTCAGGTACGCACGGGCCTTCATGGCGCATGGTGGTACAGTTGGATAAAGATTGGCCGGTGGCATATGGTATATATCCTGGCGGGCAATCCGGTAATCCGGGAAGCAAATTCTATGATAATATGATTGACCGCTGGGCAGCTGGTCAGTTAGATACATTAATATTTATGAAAGAAGTAAATGCGGAATCGGAAAGGCTGGTTCATCGCTTTTCATTGAAGCCCGAGAATAGATAGCCATGCCATACTTACTGATGCTACTTTTTGGCGGAATATGTTCCTATTTCGGACCTTGGTGGACGATTGCCCCGATTTGTTTTATAATCTGCTTCTTCCTTCCACAGAAAACGGCATTGGCATTCTGGTCTGCTGCATTTGCCGGCATTACGCTGTGGGTGGGGTATTCTATTTACCTGCACCTAAGCACTGAAACCAAGTTGACTGCCAAGGTGGTTGGCATCTTCACTGCCGGATTCCCAGCCTTGACAGACGTGCCGGCAATTGTATTGGTATCGGTGATGGCCGCGTGCATAGCTGGGCCTATTAGCGGGTTCTCGGGGCTTGCTGGTGCAAAATTGAGGCAGCTTATACACCCGCCTCGCGGATGACCGATAGCGTTTTGCGAAGTCCGGTGTTTGCAACTTGCTGCAAATCCTGTTTCCAGTATTCTGGATTGTACAATTCAAGCGATATGCATTTATCGAAACCAATGGCCTTGAGGTCTTGAAGCACCTTGACGAGCGGTAATACACCATCGCCCGGATAAACCCGATGCTTGTCCTCCAATTGGTCAATGGCAGGGGATGCCGGCGCATCAGAAAACTGGAAAATAGCCATGCTTTTGCCACTGATAAGCGGCAATCCGTCAAAGCCCCCCTCGGATATATACATGTGGTAAGTGTCTGGAATTACTAAGGCTCCCCGATGATTTGCATCCAATGCGATGGCCATGGCCTGGCCAAGCGTTTTGAGCGGAAAATACTTAACAAACACGAGGGCCGCTTCCAGGTTGTAGTCATTTTTTGCCATCTCGATGATATCGCGATAGCGTGCAGCCACCCATTTGGGATCATAGGGATCACCTACAGTATTGGGGATGGTCTGAATATGTTGAGATCCAATGTCCGCTGCCATTCGCATCCGATTGCGGGTGTCTTTTAGCGAGTCTTCAAATAACTCCTTGGTAGGAGGAAGCGCATTCCACAAACCGATGACACTCGGAACAAAAAGCCCCAGGTCCTTAATTTCCTTGCCCAAATCTTTCAGATTGCCTCCCTCGGCCTCAAATTTTTCCAGTTCACTGTCCCACGGTTCGATGGCATCGTACCCTGCTTTTGCCGCAATGGTTACCTTTTCACGAAGCGAGGAAGCGGGGCGGATGGTAGCCGTATCCAAACAGATAGGCCACGGACTTACCCCGTTTTGATAGCGTTTTTCTGGTTGAGAACCTGCCTCAAATTTAAGGGGGCTTGCTAAAACAGCACTGGACGCGGCGCCTGCGGCGATAAATTGTCTACGGTTCATATGGATTCTTTTCGGATCGAATTATTAAGCGAATAAAGATAAAAAAAATCTGGATAGAACCGGCAACTATGCGAGACGCATTTACCTACGATGAAGCGGCAAGCCTAAACATTATGCGGTTGTGCTTGTTTAGTTAAAAAAAGAACGTATGAGCACATCCAGATCCATGACCCCCTTGTCTGTCGTAATGGAGCGTCTCCGTGAAAAGGGGTACGGCCAAGAATTAAAGATCGGCAATGAAGGCGCTTATTTTGAAGGGCAATCGATGATTTACCAGCCGTCCTCACTTACCATCATTAAGGTTTATCGATTTGAAGGCGAATCCGATCCGGCCGATATGGCGGTTATCTACGCGATTCGAGCAGACGATGGCCAGGTGGGCTACCTGCTTAACGCATACGGTACCTATTCAGACCAGGATAATCCGTTTTATGAGGACTTCATTCGAAGTGTTCCGGTGGAGGAACAAGCGGATTTGTAAACGTTTTTTGAGGATAATAAAAATTTTTCAAAAAATTTAGGATTTTGTTATTAATCTATTAAATTTGTCGTCATTCATGTGTGCAGCCATTTGCGTAGTGCCCTGCGACCCTTGCAGGGCCGCGCATTTGGTAACTAAACAATTCCTTTCCGATTCGCGTCAAATTTAATCATGATAAACAGAAGGATCGTGAAACTCCATAAGGACGATCCGCCGTAACTGATGAAGGGCAGTGGGATCCCGATGATCGGCACGATGCCGATGGTCATTCCGATGTTGATGGCGAAGTGAAAAAACAGAATGCAGGCGACCCCATAGGCGTAGATACGCGCAAACGCGGTACGTTGTCGCTCGGCGATGTTGATTATACGCAATAAGAGTGTTAGGTAAATGCCTATTACGACCATACAACCAACAAATCCCCATTCCTCGCCAACTGTGCAGAAGATAAAATCGGTGCTTTGCTCCGGAACGAAGTTGTATTTGGTTTGGGTACCCTGCAAGTAACCTTTCCCCCAGAACTGTCCGGAGCCGATGGCGATCATGGACTGGTTGAGATTGTATCCCTCTCCGCGGGGATCGTCTATTTTTCCCAATATCACATCAATGCGATTTCGCTGGTGGGATTGGAGGACATTCTCATACACAAATTCAACGCTGAAAATGTAGAGGGCGGATAGCACAAACAAGACAATAAGATTGATTATGATCTTGGTTTTCTTCCGGAGGTAATAGATGCCAAGTCCGCAGATTGCCGCCAAGATCAACACGACAATCCATGGATTGAAGGCCAATGCAAGTACGAAGAGTAAAATACACAGTGCGCCGAATAGCATCCATGCGCCTGAGATGTAACCCTCACGGTAAAAGACGAATATCAGCGCGAAAAAAGCCAGCGCGGATCCCGTGTCGGGTTGCAGCAATACTAAAAAGACCGGCAAAAGGATGATAATTGCGCCAAAAAAGAGGCTTTTCAGGGTAGGGCTTTTGGTACTTTGCGCACTGAGGTACCGAGCCAGAAGCAGGCAAGTCGCCAGCTTCGCAAACTCCGAAGGCTGTAGCCTGAATGAGCCGATCGGTATCCATGCCTGGTTGCCACCGACGTTGCGGCCAACAATCAGTACGGTAATGAGCAACAGAATCGTGATCGCATACAGAATAGGAGAGACCGAGCTGTAAAATTTCGCGTCCACAATCAAGATGGTGACCGCAAGGATAATTGCTGAAAAAATATAGATGGATTGCTTGCCGTAATTGGTGTTCAGATTGAACAAGCTCGGATATTCTGGATCGAATACCGCAGCATGGATGTTGAACCAGCCGATGATGCATAACGCAAACCACAGTAACACGGTGAACCAGTCGACGTCACCTCCAAATAATCGATGCTTGGGGTGGTTACTCATATCGGTTGTTTGCTAATAAACTGTGGTGAATAAATTGAACGTCTTCGTCGGGATCCTTTAACGGCATCGGATCCCGCTGGGGAGCTGCCCGAACCGTTTCCTTTGGTTTTTCCGTCTTGGGCTTCGGCAATAAATCAGCGTTATAAATGCGATCCTGGATGTATTTGGGAAGCGTGATGGTATCCTTCAAATACTGTTCAATCAACATACTGGCAATAGGGCCCGCCCATGTCCCTCCGTATCCGGCGTTTTCCACGACCACCGCAATTGCTATTTTCGGATTTTCTCGCGGTGCGAACGCGAAAAACACCGCATGATCAGCGCCGTGCGGATTTTGCGCTGTCCCGGTTTTCCCACACATCTCAATGTCCGTAATTCGTACCGAGTATCCCGTACCTCCGGGGACATTCACCGCACGACTTAACCCTTCGATTACGGGCTCGTAGTATTTTTCATCCACACCGGCAGAGATTTTCTCGGTAAATTCAGGTTTAATAATTTTTTTTTCGCCGATTCCCTTAATAAGATGTGGGCGGTAATAGAACCCCCGGTTAGCCACGATAGCCATGATATTGGCCATTTGCAACGGCGTTATACCCATTTCTCCCTGTCCGATGGACAGGGAAATATTGTAGCCGGATCCCCATTTCGCATTTCCATATCGTTCGGTGTAGAAGTCGGCTGTGGGTAAAAGCCCACTCTTTTCGCCGGGTAAGTCGATTCCCAATGTGTGGCCGATGCCAAACTTCATCGACGCTTCCCGCCACAGCGTATACGCTTCGCCCGTCGGCATGCCACGGTGATCGATCATCCGGGCATATGTGTAACCGAAATAGGTATTACATGAACGCTGGATGGCAGTGATCAAAGGAATTGGGCCATCTACGTGTGTACAGCGCATAATCGCTCGGCCGCCTCCGTACCGATACCCACCCGGACAGTTGAATATGGTATGTTGGTCAATTAAGCCGGCTTGCTGAGCGGTTAGCGCACTAACGACCTTGAATACAGAGCCCGGCGGATATTGCGCTTGTATAGGACGGATAAACATGGGTTTATAGGGGTCGTGGAGAAGCTTCATGTAATTATTGCCTCGTTCACGCCCTACCATCATATTTGGATCGTAGCTGGGACTGCTAACAAACGTGAGTATTTCACCCGTGGCCGGTTCGATAGCTACCACGCTGCCGATTTTGTTACGCATTAATTTTTCGGCAAGGATCTGCAAATCTTTATCCAACGACGATACCAATCCATCGCCCGCCACAGCTAAGGTATCGTACTTTCCGTCGGCAAAAACGCCCTGTGGCCGGTTGAACGCATCAACCATCACATTTTTTATTCCCCGCTGACCCCGTAAGAGGTCTTCGTATGCACTTTCGACCCCACTGGCTCCAATGTAATCGCCCGGTCGATAGAAGCCTTTTGACCGCTCAATATCGCGGTCATTGACTTCTTGAATGTAACCCAGAAATTGAGCAGCGATGCTATCCGGGTAGCTACGAACCGTCCGATTCTGCACATAAAATCCCCTGAATTTATACAAATGTTCCTGTAACTTGGCATAGGCAGTGGCAGGAATCTGCTTTTCAAACTGAGAGGCTTTATAGGGAGAATAGCTGCGTGCGGTAGCCATCCGGCGAATAAAACCTTCTTTGTCTATGCCAACCAATTCACACAACAATGCCGTGTCAATATCATGTACCTCCCGCGGAGTCACCAACAAGTCATAAACCGGTTCATTCTGGACGAGCACTTTTCCGTCGCGGTCAAGTATGACGCCCCGGGCCGGATAGATAACCATCTTTCTCAAGACGTTATTATTGGCCGAAAGCAGGTACGACTCGTCAATCAGCTGGAGGTAAAACAACCGGGCGGCAATGATAATTGCCACTGCTATGAAAATGCCCTGAATAACGTACTTCCGTTCAAAAAAACTATTCATTTACCCGCAGTAGACTTCATGGTAGTACTAGCGCTGTTTTTTTCGATAAAACAGCAAGCTGAACAACAAGATGATAATGACCGTAAATATACAACTTAATAAGATACGGACGATTGTGTAATGGAATTGATGGAAAGAAAAGGTTTCCATCATGAATAAGACGGCGTGGTGAAAAAGGGTGAGTACAGACACGTACAGGAAATACCACCGGAAGGGAACATTGCCCCAAAGCGGCGTCAGATAGCTTTCATAATGGTCTGTTTGCAGCGAGATCCGGACGAGATTGATCCGCGCCCAAGCCAAGGCAACACATGCCGCGGCATTGACGCCCAACGTATCATAAAATGCATCAACGGTGATGCCCGTGACAAATGCGAGACAATACAATAGAAAATTAGGAATTCCTACGGGGAGAAGCAGGATAAACAGGATGTAGGGAAAAGGGGTGGCTAAATTGTAATAGCCGATATTCTTAAATAAGAATACTTGCAAAATAACCAAAATAACGAAACGGACTGCGTTATATACAAAAACCTTAGCCATTGTTCTCGTTTTGGGATTCCAGCTCGGTTCGTTCGTCGGCTAACAGGTCATCAACCACGTAGACATGCTGGAGGTTATGAAAAGGGGTACTTAGCTCAACTTTAATGGCTAAGAAACTATCTCCACCCGATATGCCGGTTTCGATTACCTTGCCGATGGGAATACCCGGAGGAAAAAGAGAGAATCCCGACGTGAAGACCGCTTCGCCTTTGCGGACTTTTACATGGTTGGGAATATCTTTCAACATCCCGATTCTGGCGTCATAGCTGTCGCCCCAAGTTAACGACCCGAAGGCTTTGCTGTCTTCCAACGCGGCACTGACACGAGTTTCGCTGTGTAACAGCGATTGCACCGTAGAAAAATGATCGGACACGTTGAGCACAATGCCTACGATGCCACCGGCCGAAATTACGCCCATGCCTTTCTTGATTCCGTGTATACGCCCTTTGTCTAAGGTAATGTAGTTGTTTTTCTGGTGGATGCTATTGTTGGTCACCTTCGCTACGATGTAATGGTATTGTACATTTTGAGCCGAATCCACCACCGTTCCCTGAGCGAGACTATCGGGAGCCATCTGTCGTTGCAATTCCTCTTTGAGCTTCGCGTTTTCCTCCGCCAACAAGGCATTGTCTTCACTGAGGTGGAGGTAGCTTTTCCAACCATTGATTTTTGCGTAGGCACCGCCAACCAATTGGTTGGAAGAGTTTACTGCTGACGCCCGTTGAAATGTATTATTTTGAACAACCAGGTAGTAGGCAAATCCAAAAAACACGACAAAGAAAAAAAACGCGTTGTATTTAGTTAGAATTAGCCAAAGGTTCTTCATGCTATGAATCTATTTTAAGCCGTGACAAATAGCCAGAGCTAACGACGTGGGCCTGTAGCTAACCGTTTGCGGCCCTGATTACTGCATCAAAAACTTGAACGTGCCAATGTTTTTCAACGCGATACCGGTACCACGCACTACGGCGCGCAATGGATCTTCGGCAACATGAACAGGTAATTTTGTCTTGGCCTGAACGCGTTTATCCAAACCTCGCAACAACGCTCCACCGCCCGTCAGGTAGATGCCGGTCTGGTAAATGTCGGCCGACAGTTCAGGAGGCGTGATTTCTAGCGCTTTCAGAATTGCTTCTTCGATTTTAGAAATGGATTTATCCAGACAATGTGCAATTTCCGTATAAGAAACCGTTATTTGCTTAGGCACCCCCGTCATAAGATCCCGCCCCTGTACCGCGAAGTCGGCGGGAGGGTCCTGCAATTCCGGCAAGGCCGATCCGACTTCGATCTTGATTTTCTCTGCCGTACGGTCGCCAATCATAATGTTATGCTGCCGACGGATATACTGAACGATATCCGAATCGAAGTTATCTCCGGCTACCCGAATAGACTGGTCACAGACAATTCCCGATAGGGCAATGACCGCAATTTCAGTAGTGCCACCGCCGATGTCAATGACCATGTTGCCCATGGGTTCTTCCACATCAATACCGATGCCTACGGCTGCAGCCATTGGCTCATGCACCAAGTATACTTCCTTGGCTCCGGCGATCTCCGCCGAATCACGTACCGCCCGCTTTTCCACCTCGGTAATGCCGGAAGGAATACAGATCACCATACGCAGGGAAGGGAAAAACCACCCCTTACCATTGTTCACCATCTTAATCATGCCCCGGATCATGTGTTCTGCAGCATTAAAGTCAGCAATTACCCCGTCTTTCAATGGCCGTACCGTACGGATGTTGTCGTGGGTCTTGCCTTCCATTTGCATGGCCTGTCTCCCGATTGCAATAACTTTGTTAGTCGTACGGTCAAACGCAACAATGGAAGGTTCATCCACGACCACCTTGTCATTATGAATAATGAGTGTGTTGGCGGTACCTAAATCAATAGCAACTTCTTGTGTAAACCAGTTAAATAAGCCCATCCGGCAAAAATGATAAGATTTTTAAATTAGGTGCAAACCTACCAAAAAAACTGATAACTTTAACCAGTAACAATTGATTTATTCCTGACATGTTAAAAACCTTCGTAACCTTCATCTTTTTCATTTTACTTCCCTGGTATTTGGTAGGCCAGGATTTTGCATTCGGTTCAATAACGCCGGAAGAGATCAAGCTTGCCAAAAATGACCTAGACAGCTTCTCCAATGCTGCGGTATTGAATGAATACGGCAAAGCCTTTATGGTGTACAACGATACAAGGGGGTACACCGAGTTGATCGTAGATTACCACGTGCGTATCAAACTCTTTAACCGGGACGGTTACCGGTACGCCGATATCGAGTTGCCAGCCTACAGGGATGAAAGCGGCGAGCGGACAGATGCTTTATTGGAAATCAAGGCCGTAACCATCAATATTGTAGATGGACGTGTGGTTTCCATCCCGTTGGAGAAAGACCGTATATACAAGGAAAATATGAGTAAATACCTTACGCTTACAAAATTCACCTTTCCGGATCTTCAAGACGGAAGCATCATCGAATACAGTTACAGACTGATATCTCCGCATATTTTCAATTTTAAGACGTGGCACCTTCAGGATGATATTCCGAAAATCAATAGCCTGTTTGAAGCGATCATACCGGCCGTGTATACCTACAACGTCACGTTGCGGGGTCCTTATCCGCTGACTACGCAGGATGCCAAGCTGAACCGGGGAGCTTTCCGGATTGCGGGCCGGGATATCGACTGTTCGCACATGACGTACGGAATGCGACGCATCCCAGCCTTTGTTGCAGAAGATTATATGACCGCTGCAAGCAACTTTAAGTCAGCTATTTATTTTGAACTATCTGATATATATCGGCTCAACGGGGCTAACCTGAAAATCACAAAGGAATGGCGGAATGTGGATCATGAGTTAGCCACCGATGCAAGATTCGGCGGCCAGATGAAACGCGACCAAGTGTTCAAATCGATGTTACCGCAGATTTTGGAAGGCACGACGGATGATCTTGGCAAAGCCAAGGCGCTCTACCACTACATCCAACAGAACATCAAATGGAACCGTTATCTAGGGAAATACAGTGAAAATGGGGTCAAGGACGCCCTTGAACATCGGTCCGGAAATACCGGAGACATTAACCTCGCGCTGATTGCCGGACTGAGCGCGGCCGGACTGGATGCCGAGGCGGTTATCCTGTCGACACGCGATAACGGTCTGGTTAACGACGTGCATCCGGTTTTAAGCAATTTCAATTACGTTGTTGCCAAGGTAAATATTGGGGACAATTATTACCTGCTGGACGCCACAGACCCGCTGCTGCCGTTCGGCCTCCTTCCGCTGCATTGCATCAACGGAAAGGCCCGCGTGATCAACCTTAAGAAACCTTCGTATTGGATCGAACCTACCTCTTCGCAAAAATCGACGATCCGGTATACGCTGATGGCAGAATTGCTCCCGGACGGGACACTCAAGGGACAGTTGATGTCCCAAAGCCTCGGTTACGCCGCGCATCGCAAACGGCGGGAGCTCGCGGACTACAATACGGTGGAGGAATACATGGAACACAGGAACGAACAGCTTCCCGGCTTCCATATGATTGCTTGCGAAATCGACGGAAAGGAGGACTTAGAGGTGCCGTTGACGGAGCGCTACGAGGTAGAGATGAAATTGTATGATAGCTTAGCCGCTGAAACCGTTTTCTTCAATCCATTTTTTCTCAATCGGATCGGCAAAAATCCGTTCAATCTCGAGGAACGTACCTATCCCGTAGATTTAGGAGCCGCACGTGAGGATCGCGTGGTAATGACGATTAAATTGCCGGACGGCTACGTGTTGAGATCGAAACCCGAGGATTGCAACCTAACCCTGGAAGATAACGGCGGCCGGTACGTTACGCAAACGCTACTGGCTGGCAATACATTCTCGTTTTCGCAACTGCTAACACTTAACCACACTACCTATCCGCCTGAGAGTTATTTTGCGTTAAAGGAACTTTTCGGCAGGATCATCCGGCAGGAGAAAATCGATGTTGTATTCAATAAAATAACCGAAGTAACCGATAGATGAAGATATTGGGAAGTAGTATTGCGATGATCGCGATAGCGATCGCCGCCTATGGGAGTCAAGTGCAATCCGACTACGCGATCGCGAACATACCTGCTGTGCTCAAAGCCCGGGCAGATGCGGTGGTACGGAATGAAACCATTAACGTAGACATGCAAGCGCAAACTAAAGTGTACTATCAGGTAAAACAAGCAATCACGGTATTTAATAAAGGGGGTGAAGACAAGGCCCGGCTGGTTATCTATTATGACAAGAGTACGGAGATCAAGCGTATAGCGGGGCGGGTGTTCGACGCAGATGGATTCCAGACAGGTAAATTCACACACCGTGATTTCACGGATGAAAGCGCAGTGAGCAGCTTTTCGTTGTATGAAGACAATCGGGTAAAGTATTTTCTTCCCGCAGTAACCCACTATCCGTATACCGTTGAATACGAATATGAACTGGAGTTGAAGCAAAACCTGATTATTCCGGCTTGGCGGCCGGACGCTTATCCGGATGTTGCGATTCAGCACAGTCGGTATACGTTTGTATGCGGGACAGCCGACAAGGTACGTATCAAGGCCATGAACTATGCGGGTGAACCTGTTAGAGACGATATAGATGGCCGGAAAGTCCTGACCTGGGAGGTGTCCAACCTGGCGGCACGGCGGCAGGAACCCTATAGTCCGGATCCGGATACTTACTGCACCTCCGTGCGGGTTGCTCCGGTCGATTTCGTTTATTACAAGCACCGGGGGCAATATTCCGATTGGACAGAGCTGGGTGGATGGGTTTACAACGCCCTTTTGGCCGATGGATTGACTCTTCCCGAAAACACCATCCGGGAAGTTAAGCAATTGGTAAGTGACAAGACCTCCGACCGCGAAAAAGCCCGAACACTGTATGCGTACCTCCAGCGAAAAACCAGATATGTCAGTGTCCAGATTGGCATCGGCGGTTTCAAACCCACCACCGCAAGCGATGTGGACCGGCTTGGATATGGTGACTGTAAGGGACTGGTCAATTATATGCAGGCACTTTTGAATGTAGTGGGAATCCCTTCATACTATTGCGTAGTACAGGCGGGCAGCGCCAAACGTGATATACAGCCAGACTTCGCGGGTATGGAACAGGGAAACCATATCATCCTCTGCTTGCCCTTCGAAAACGATACCACCTGGCTGGAATGCACCAGCCAACGCACACCGTTTGGCTTTCTGGGCTCATTTACCGATGACAGAACGGTATTTGCCTGCACGCCTAACGGCGGCAAACTCCTACGGACGCCGCGTTATGCAGAGGAGGCAAATCTCCAGCGGCGGGAAGCCACATTGGTACTGAAGGATGATGGTACGCTCACCGGGACCGTGTCAACGGAATTCATTGCTGGCCAGTATGACAATCACCTCGAAATTGCCCAAAGCAGCGGCCCTGAACAGATGAAGCGGTTGAAGGACACTTATGACATTGATCACATCAGCTTCCACAACATCGTTTACCAGAAAGAGGAATCCGATACGCCGATCCTGCTGGAAACCTTCGACGTTACCTTAACCGGTTATGCGCCCCCCAACAAGGAGCAGGTATTCCTCATTCCCAATGTATTCAATCGCCGGGGTACGATCCCGATGTTGAAGAACCGGACGCTTCCCGTCTATATCAATCGGGGGTATCTCGACGAAGACCACCTTGTTTTTGCTTTGCCCGACGGCTGCACATTGACTTCTGGAAGCTGGGAAGAAACCATTGATAGTCCTTTCGGCCATTATCAGGCTACGATTGAACAAAAGGGAAATCAGCTTATCTATCATCGGAAATTCCTTCTCCGCGAAGGTACTTTTCCGGCGGACCAATACGCTGAATTCAGCGAGTTCGTCAACCGGATATATAAACTGGATAACCGTAAGGCATTATTAGCCACGAGGTAAGCGTTACTCGACGAGGACACCGATGTAAAAGTTGAACGTATCGACCTCCAGGCTGCTACGTGTCAGCCCGGGCATATCAATGGGTGTAAAATGCCGTTTTGGATGAATAAAGCGATATTCACCACCTTTAACGCGTATGCGTACCGGCATATCAAAGTCGATTTCGTCAGCAATCCATCGGCAGAATGCCTTTCCGTCGGAATTAAAATAAAACTCCAGCGTTGGAATGTTGGGATGACGCACATACTGGGCAAATATCGGGGCCAAATTCCGCCCAGATTGTTTGCTCATATAATCGACAATGTCTTTATAGTTTACCGTCTTGTGATAAAACTGTCTATTCAATCCACGTAAAATTTGTCGCCATTTTTCATCGTCGTTGATGACGGTACGCACCATGTGATGCAGCACCCCTCCCTTGTTATACATATCGACTGAGCCCTCGTGATTTACCCCGTAAACGCCCACGAGTGGCGTGAGGTTCTGGATGCCGCCGCGATTGCCGTGTATATATTCCCGACCGGCCTTCTTTCCATAGTGATAATCGATGTAAAGTGCTTCGGAATAGTTGGTAAAACTCTCGTGTATCCACATGTCGGCAAGGTCGGCCGCCGTAATGTTATTTCCGAACCATTCGTGACCTGTTTCGTGGATGATAATGAAATCCCACTTATTGCCCCATCCGGTGCCGGAGCCATCCCTGCCAAGGTAACCATTTTGGTATTTGTTGCCGTAAGCAATGGCGCTTTGGTGTTCCATGCCGAGATGGGCCGTTTCCACCAGTTTGTAGCCATCCGCGTAGAACGGATACGGTCCAAACCAATGTTCAAATGCGCGAAGTGTTGGTTTAACATTAGCGTCGAAATGAGACTTGGCCTTGGCCTCGTTTTCACGGAGCACCCAATAATCGAGGTCAAGCACGCCGTTTTCACCGTGAAGTGTATCGGCAAAATGGATGTAGTCACCGATGTTTATGGCTACGTTATAATTATTGATGGGATTGCTGACAAACCAATTGAAACGCGTATAGCCGTCGCCCAGGTCTTCGCTACCCCTGAACCGTCCGTTGGATACATTGGTGAGGCCCGTTGGCACACTGATGCTGATCAACATGCTGTCCACTTCGTCCGATAGGTGGTCTTTGTTCGGCCACCATACGCTGGCTCCTAAGCCCTGACAGGCGGTAGCGATCCAATGTTTACCTTGGCTATCTTTCTTGAAATCAAAGCCACCATCCCAAGGTGCCCGCTTGGCTTGTACCGGTTGACCCGAATAATAGACGGTAAAGGAATCTTGGAGCCCCTTACGGATCGTTTGAGGAAAGTCAACAAATACGGCGTGGTATTCGCGCGTAAAAGGGAGCTCTTGCTCGTGGTACACGACCTTTTCGATGGAAAGGTTATCAAACAAATCAAATTGTAACCGTGAAAAATCCTCTGACGCTGTAAACTGGAAGCGGTTGGAGCCACTAATATAACGTTTGTCGGGATCCACGCGTACATCGAGATGGTAGTAATTGATGTCGTAACATGTACGGAACGGAGTCAATTGTCCGCGTAATGAATCGGCACGGTTAAAAATTTCACGGGCTTTCAGCAACTGCCCCTGTCCATCCATGGCCACGGATACAAAAAGGAATAAAAACAACAGTCGTTTCATTTCGCTATGTGTGTTTACCGTTGAAAAACTCCTTTATTCGTCCTAATGTGAATGTATTAAGGCAATTTTCGGCAGCGAGGCCACCTTTACGGGCTACCAGCACGCCGTACTGCATGTCATGGAATCCAGCGTTGCGGTGCGCATCGGGATTGATGGACAGCAGTACACCCTTTTCGACGGCATATCGATGCCATCGCCAGTCCAGATCGAGTCGCAGCGGATTGGCATTGATCTCAATGGCAACGCCGTGAGCCGCACAGGCGTCAATGATACGTGCATAATCGATCGGATATCCGGACCTGCTGAGCAACAGACGTCCCGTGGGATGGCCTAAGATGGTGGTGTAGGGATTTTCAATGGCACGGAGCAGCCGTACTGTGGCCTTATTCACATCCATTCTGAGGTTTGCGTGGATCGATGCCACCACAAAGTCAAATCCAGCGAGGATTTCCTCAGGATAATCCAAAGAGCCATCACTTAATATGTCGGACTCGATCCCTTTAAAAATGCGAAAGGGGGCCAGTCGGGCATTGAGTGCGTCGATTTCGGCCCATTGTTCCAGTACACGTTCAATCGTCAGCCCTTTGGCATAGACAGCCGTTTTCGAGTGGTCGCTTATGCCAAGGTATTCCAGGCGCAATTCGTCCCGGCAATAAAGCGCCATTTCTTCCAGTGTATTGACGCCGTCGCTGTAGGTACTGTGATTATGTAAAGCCCCCCGGAGATCCGCGTAATTGATCAGGGTAGGGAGGAGGCCGGCTTCGGCCAATACGAGCTCGTTGGTGCCTTCGCGTAGTTCCGGTTCAACATATGCCAGCCCCATCGATTGATAAATCGCTTCTTCCGAATCAAATTCGGGTAGCTGGGGAGCCGTTAATCGGTCTTCCAGTTGACGTAAATGTGCGTCGGACCCTGTTGAAATGACCAACTGCCGGTAAAATGATGCCGGATCAGTAGGATGGAAGCGGAAGCGGATACCCGTTTCTGTCTGCGCTTCCAGCGGCGGGGAGTCGGTCAGCGACAGGACGGATAACCCCGCTATATTCATAACGGCCGTAGTAAGTTCATTGAGCGAAGCCTCAACCAATATATCTACGCATTCCAGGACTTCACATTTCCGGCGGAAATCACCGGTATAGGAAATTTTTCGATCGTTAGGCAGCGAGTTTCTTAAAGAGGTGATTACTTCTTCCGCAAGCTGATCGACATTGGCATACAGGAACCACCCTTGGTTTGCCATGGAAAATTCAATGGCTCGTTTGATTTCTTCTTGGGTTTTCAGGCCAAACCCTTTGGCTTCGATCAAACGGTTCTCGTTGCAGGCATAAAACAATTCTCCGAGGTTTTCTATCCCCAGGTCACGCCAAATAACCTGGATTTTCTTTGGCCCCAGGCCCTTGATGGTCAGCATTTCGCGTACCCCTTCGGGCGTAGCACTTAGCAGTCTGTCCAACTCTGGGAATGATCCGGTAGAGAGCAACGACGAAATTTTTTCGGCGGTGCTTTTTCCGATGCCTGGTACTTCGTTGAGCTTCTCTACTGATTCCGGCGTAACCAAAAAAGGCAATTTGTCCAATTTGAAGGCTGCCGCTGCAATGGATTTGGTCCGAAACGCATTTTCCCCATGCAATTCCATCAATTGGGCGTATAACCGGATGGTTTTTGCGATCGTCTTGTTGTTCATTGCCGCAAATTACGCGTTTCATACAAAGTTCGCAAAGTTTTTTGATCGGTTCTATTCCGCGTGTTCGCGGATCCGTTCCGGCCGTCTGTATTTATGGATGATCAGCCGTATACCCGCATTGAAGGTTAGGTAATTGATCGTCCAGTTGATAAATGTGACCACCCGGTTACGGAAACCGACGAGTGACATCAGGTGTACAAACATCCATACCCACCAGGCAAAGAACCCTTGAAAGCGGATTTTCCCGATATCGACTACGGCTTTGTTGCGGCCGATGGTAGCCATGGATCCTTTGTCAAAATACTTAAATTTTTCTGTAGGCTGCCCGTTCAACATGCGGATGATGTTTTTTGCCAGAAATCGACCTTGCTGTTGGGCAACAGGAGCTACTCCAGGATGGCCGCGGGGCAATTCATCGGTGATCATGGCGGCAACGTCCCCGATCGCATAGACGTCCTGCATACCTACCACACGGCATTCCTCGTCGACCCGTATGCGGTTACCACGTACCACGATATCCGGATTGATACCGGTGGGAAACTGCCCCATTACGCCGGCTGACCAAAGCACCGTCTTGGTTTTGATCCGGTTGCCATCGGCAAAGGTAATCACATCTCCATCGTAGCCGGTTACTTGCACGTTCAACAACACCCTTACGCCCAATTCATTCAGGTAGAGTTCTGCTTTTTCGGAAGCTTGGGGAGACAGGTTTGCCAGTATTTTGGGAAGTCCCTCCACAAGGTACACGTTCATGTCTTCTTTTTTCAGTTCCGGGTAGTCTTTGGCGAGAATATGGTTACGGATTTCCGCAATGGCCCCCGAAAGTTCGACCCCAGTAGGACCTCCGCCCACCACCACAAAATTAAGGAAAGCCGCGCGCTCTTCGGCATTGGTCTTTAAGAGCGACTCTTCGATATTCTGCAGGAGAAAGCTGCGGATGTTGACGGCTTCTTTGACGTTCTTCATGGGCATCGCATTATAAGCAATGTCTTGATTCCCGAAGAAATTGGTGGTTGCACCCGTTGCAATGATCAAGTAGTCGTATGAAATGGAGCCGATGTCGGTATCGAGGGTTTTATTTTTTGCGTCGATGCCCAACACATCGGCAATCCGGAACGTGAAATTTTCTTGCTTTCTAAACATCTTACGCAGCGGAAAGGCGATAGAAGGGGCATCCAATGTACCGGTAGCGACCTGGTACAAGAGCGGTTGAAAGGTATGGTGGTTGTTACGATCCAGTAGCATGACTTCAACTTCCTTGTTCTTAAGTGCCTTTGCTACTTCTATGCCGCCGAAACCGCCACCGATGATAACCACCCGTGGAAATTTATGATTGGAATATTTTGTATTCATTGTTCAGATAATTAACGTCCCCCGATTTATTAGTACGAACGGTTAACAGGTTTAATTGTTTCCAAATACCCGGATTTTCAATCCGTCCAGCGCCGGGGTCAGCCGCACCTGGCAGGCTAGCCGGCTCATCTCACTGGCGTCGGGAAGGGTATCCAGCATATCCATCTCTGCTTCACTGAGCGAATCGAGATTTTCCCTGCCTTCCAGCACCTCGATATGGCAGGTCGCGCACAGCGCCATTCCCCCGCAGGTAGCCAGGATATCATACTCGGAAGCTTTCAACACTTCCATCAAACTGAGGTTAATGCCCCCGGGGATTTCCAGCTGACGGATACCACCGTGTTGGTCCTCTACTGTGATATGAATAATTTCGTCCATTTTATAGGGTGTTAAAAAGCATTTACGCCGTTGACGGTAGTGTATTTAAAACTCAACTTCTGTTCCGGATGCACGTATTTGAAGGCGCTTTGTGCCATCAATGCGGCTTCATGGAAACCGCAAAGGATGAGTTTAAGCTTACCGGGATACGTGTTTATATCACCAATGGCATAAATACGTTCGACCCCGGTCGAGTAATCTTTCGTATCCACGGCGATCGCGGACTTATCGATGCTCAGTCCCCAGTCAGCAATCGGGCCCAGTTTCGGACTTAATCCAAACAGCGGGATGAGCGCATCGGTCTCTATGAACTGTTCCTGCTTGTGTTTATCGGTCACACCCACCTGGCTTAGTACACCGTTGCCACGGACACTGCTGAGATTACTTTGTAGGAGCAACTGTATTTTTCCGCTTGCCGCTAAGGCAAAAACCTTTTCGGCCGAGTCTGGAGCGCCACGGAAGCTATCGCTCCGGTGGATTAAGGTTACTTGGCGGGCGACATCACTGAGAAATACCGTCCAGTCGAGTGCCGAATCGCCTCCGCCCGCGATAACAATGCGCTTATCCCGGTAATGCTCGGGATTCTTAACCATATAGGCTACTCCGCGCCCCTCAAAGTCTGTCAGTCCGGGTATCTCAGGTTTCCGGGGCTCAAATGAACCGAGCCCACCTGCGATAACGATCACCTGCGCATGGATAACCGTGTTCTCGCTGCCAACTACCAAGTAAGAACCATCGGCCTGCCGGTCCAGCGTCTCCACGCGTTCGCCGAGCGTGAAAGACGGCTGGAAAGGTTGGATCTGTTCCATTAGGTTATCCACCAACTCCTGCGCACTGATTGCGGGATAACCCGGAATGTCGTATATGGGTTTATGTGGATAGATTTCCGATAACTGCCCGCCCACTTGGGGCAGTGCATCAATTAAATGACATCGCATTTTAAGCAGTCCAGCCTCAAACACGGCAAATAAGCCTACGGGACCGGCCCCAATGATACAGATGTCAGTTGATATATGGTCGTCGGCCAAGGCCGCTGGATTGTTAGCTTGAAATTTCTGTGTTTCCATTGTCAATTTCCAGGTTATTGTATATTGTATTTAATATCCGTTTTAAGTGCTGAAAGTCCTCCTCGTTAAGGTTCTTCCAGGCTTGCATCCGAATCTCACTTACCTGAGCTGACAGGGCTTCGATTTTTTGGACGCCCGCTTTGGTTAAATGAACCACGAAACTACGTCTGTCGGTCGGATTAGCCCTGCGCTCCACTAAATTTTTGCTGACTAATATATCAACAATACGGGTGAGCGTAGGTTGGTCTTTTCCGCAGTAATCGGCCAGTTCCTTTTGGGACAAGTCTGTGTATTGTCCGAGATTTTTTAAGATAGCCCATTGATCGACGGTAATACCGAACTGTTGGCAATTGAATTGATATTGAGCATACTGTTTTACGCGGCGGGCCGTGCGATCTAGGAGAAAAGAATACGCGTTATATTGTTCCATTAGCACGATAATAATTAGCACAACAAATATATGAAATCAATGCGACAAAACCAAACGGATCCTGTACCGTCCGGTTCACAAAGTGTTTTTTTTCCAGTAACTTGCTTTTCGTGAGGTCGTTACTCGTGAACTCGTCCCGCTTTTTCCTCGACATGCTGTATGTACGCCGCCGCTGTGATGTCTCCATTGACATTGAGCGTAGTGCGAGACATATCCAAAATGCGATCGACGCCGTAGATAAGCGCAATCGCCTCGCCCGGGACTCCGATTGAAATCAAAATGGTAACAATGACTGGTAAGGATCCTCCGGGCACGCCAGCGGTACCGACTCCAGCCAGTATGCAGAGCAGTACGACCGTGATTTGCGACCCCCACGTGAGGTCAACATTGAATACCTGTGCCAAAAATAACACCGTGATTCCCTCAAACAATGCGGTTCCGTTCTGGTTTCCCGTACTCCCAATGGTTAGTACAAAATGCGCGATGGGCTTTGGAATTTTCAGCTTCTCAATACTTACGCGTATGGCGGTAGGCAGGGTGGCGTTGCTCGAGCTGGTTGAGAACGCGGTAAGCGTTACCTCGCCCATATCCTTCATAAAACGGATCGGGTTGCGATTAGCGAAATATTTGAGAACAATGGAGTATACCACAAACTGATGGATTGCCAATGCGCCGAGTACGATGAGCACATACCAAAGCAGGGAAATAAGAAAGTCTGCACCGACGTTGAGCACCATATTAAACAGCAAGGCGGCCACCCCGTACGGTGCGAGGGCCATCGCATAACCGATCACTTTAATCACCACTTCGTATAGCCCTTCGAGGAAACTTTTCAGTGTGGCGGTTTTTTCCTCGCCCACGGCAGCCATAGCCACCCCAAAAATCAATGCAAAGAACATAACCGACAAAAGGCCGCCTCCGGTGTGGTTGGAGTTAAATGCATTCGCCATTTCGTCAAACGGATTGCGCGGGATAATCTGCGCCAAAATATCACCTACTGTCCGTTCATCGGCTTCAATCGCCTGCGCCTGGACCGCCGCTTTGGCGGCTTCAGCACCAAACTCACTGACCAAATATTCCCTGGTTTCGTCCGATATGTGTTTTCCGGGATTGAATACGTTAACCATCGTAACCCCGATGAGTACGGCAACAAAGCTTACAATGATCGTGTAAATCAACAGTTTGATTCCCATACGGCCCAATTTTTTCACATCGCCAATTTCGGCGATGCCCAGTATCAATGCCGACAGGATAAGGGGAATGACCATCATAAAGATCAGATTCATAAAGATCTTTCCGATCGGTTCGACCCATTTTACAACGGTAGACAAGGTTTCGGGTGAAAGTCCGAGGTTTTTTACAATTAATCCGGCCACGATGCCGAATATCATACCTATAAAAATCTTTGTGTGTAGCTTCATTCGGATAAAATACGCTTTTTAGGTAATGCTGAGACGACTAGCGAATAGTTTTGTGAGCAGCAGCGACACAAAAATAAGATTATAATCGGCAATAGTAAAAAAAAAGAGGTCGCAGTTCTTTTTCTGCAACCTCTTTTGATGTTTAGTCTGTACACCAAACGCCTTAGGCCTTAGCAGTTTTCAATGCGGCCTTACTTTTTGCATCTGTTATTGCCGGCTCAGCGGGCTGTCTGCTGTCCAAATCCACGATCAATGGTGCTGCCAGGAAAATCGAGGAGTAAGTGGCCACAATAATCCCAACCAAGATAGCGAATGAAAACCCTCTGATCACTTCTCCACCGAACACGAAAAGCACGGCCAATACAAAAATAACCGTTAGCGAAGTAATCACCGTCCGGCTCAGCGTTTTGTTGATGGCTTCGTTTACCGTTGCACCAATATCCTTTTTAGATTTAGACAGCCCCAGATACTCACGCAGGCGGTCGAATACAACCACCGTGTCATTGATCGAGTATCCGACGACCGTCAAGATGGCCGCAACGAAATGCTGATCGATATCCAATGCGAACGGAACAATCCCGTCTAACAACGAAAACAGGGCGAGGATAATCACGATGTCGTGAACCGTAGTAATGGCCGCGGCCACGCTAAACTGCCACCTACGGAAACGCAACAAGATGTACAGCGCAATTACGATAATCGATGCGATACCTGCATAGATGGCTCGCGTTTTCATATCATTTGCAATGGTAGGACCAACTTTTTGCGAACTCGCAATCTCGTAGTTATTGCCCTGAATCTTGGACAGGCCACTATTTAGTTTGTCCAATACCGCTTGATCAGCTTCGTCACTGGTTTCCTCGATTTGATAAGCCGTTGTAACCCGCACCTGACTATCGCCACCGAATGTTTTCACTTCGGTGTTCATTTCAAACGCTTCGTTAAGATTGGACCGGACTTCCTCCAGATTTACAGGTTGTTCAAACCGGACGGTGTAGGTTCGCCCGCCTTGGAAGTCTACTCCGAGACTAAAACCTTTAGTAAAGATAGAAATCAGTCCAATCACAATAACTGCTGCAGAAACAATATAGAATTTTTTCCGGTTTGGCACAAATCCATAATTGGCATTTTGTAAGGTATGCTCGCTCCAACGATGAGAAACCGTAATCGACCACCCCTTGGTAAGCATCCATTCGAAGATAATCCGCGAAATAAATATCGAAGTAAACAACGACGTGATGATACCAATCATTAAGGTTGTTGCAAATCCGAGAATCGGGCCGCTTCCGAAAAAGAAGAGAATGGCACCAGTTAGAAATGTAGTGATCTGAGAATCCAAAATGGACGACATGGCATGTTTATACCCATCAGAAATCGCCTGCCGGATAGACTTGCCACCCCGTAATTCTTCTCGAATCCGTTCATAAATGAGCACGTTTGCATCTACAGCCGTTCCAATTGTCAGCACAATACCCGCGATCCCAGGAAGTGTCAATACCGCGTTTAACGATGCCAACACCCCCATGATAAAGAATACGTTAAAAACGACAGCAATGTTCGCAACCAATCCCGCACGGTTATAATAAAGAATCATGAAGATTAACACCACGATCAATCCAATAACCGACGAGTTAATTCCCGCATCAATAGCGGCTTGCCCTAAGGACGGTCCAACTACAGCTTCTTCCACGATTTTGGCTGTCGTGGGCAGACGACCCGCCTTTAATACGTTAGCGAGGTCTTTAGTATCTTCAATGGTAAAGTTGCCGGTAATTTGAGAAATTCCGTTCGGAATTTCGCCCTGTACGGTAGGCGCTGAGTATACCACGCCATCGAGTACAATGGCGATCGCTTGCTTGTTATTTGCATCGGCGGAAGCCGTAGCCGTAATCCTTCTCCACTCCCGGGCACCCTCGCTATTCATGTACATGGTTACCATCGGGCTATTGGACTGCGGGTCAAAGTCGTCTTTCGCATCGGTGATCACGTTACCGCCCAGAATAGGCCCGGCTTCTACACCACTTGGCTTAACCGCATAGAGCTCCAATTGCTCAGGCGTCTGCGGATTCGGCTTCACGCCCCAAAGCAACTTCACATTCGTAGGAATGATCTGCTTGACAACCGGATTTTCCAGATACCGATTAACCTTGGCCGTGTCGCGGAGCTGGGCATATCCGACAATCGGCCCAGATGCCAGCATCGGCTGATTATTAGGCCCCATTGCGGTAGCCGGACGCAAAACATTGAATAGGGGATTTTGGAGCGCCAGCAGGTTGGCCGAGGAATCTGATGCGTTTAGAGAATCCTGGCTTGCTCCCAAGGTTGCCAATAGTCCCGCTTCCGTGCTGTCTGCCTTGGTTGTGTCAGCGGCGGTTCCGGCTGCTTTTTCCGTTTCTTTCAACGTAGCGGCCAATGCGCTGTTCACATTTTCCAGCATCGGGTAAATCTCAACATTGTGATAGGTCTCCCAGAATTCCAACCTTGCGGAACCCTGCAGGAGTTTCCGAACACGTTCTTGGTCCGTAACGCCCGGCAGTTCAATAAGGATACGATTGGTCCCTTGTTGCAATTGGATGTTAGGCGAAGTCACACCAAATTTATCGATCCGGGTACGTAGTACCTTAAACGAATTATCGATTGCATTGGTGGCTTCCCGTTGAAGAAAACTTTCCACTTGGCCGTCCGTACTATTTGCATTTACGTAGGCACTGTTGTCTTTTGTGGCAAAAAAGCTAGCTAACGTTGCATTTGGGCTGAGTTTTTTAAACTCTTCAACAAAGAGGCTTACGTATCCATTTTGGCTGTTCTTGCTCCGGATATTGGCATTTTCCAATGCTTTATTGAAGTTCTCATCCTTCGGATTATTTGCCAGATTACGCACTAATTCCTGTAACGATACTTCCATCGTTACGTTCATTCCGCCTTTCAAATCCAATCCCAAAGCGATTTCATTTCCTTTGGCTTCACGGTAGGTGTATTTGGCAATACCCAAGTTGTACACCACTTCTCCGGCCATGGAATCCAAATATGCCTTCTCTTTCGCAAAATCACCTTTGGCATATGCCACGGCATCCCGTTCCACCTTGCGGGTGACGAATGTGAACGATAGGGAATAGAGACACGCGATCGTGACCACTATCACCAAAAATTTAATCAGCCCTTTACCTTGCATGTTCTTACGTTAGCTTAGTATTAATCTATCTATTTCCTTACAAAATTTAGTTAAGACGGCAAAGGTATAAAATTTTTAGATAATGAAAGTGTATTTTACAGTTTCTTCACTGCCTATCCGGCTGTCAGGCACGTTTTATCGGTCGTAACAAGAAGTCAGTTCGCTGGGCACACCTGAACGATGCAGTAGTTTGGCAAACTATTTGCTTGCGTATCCGTGGCGTTTCGAACTGCAGCAGCTGCAAATACGAGGTATAATAACCTGCATATGCAGCGTGATGCGCCTGACTAGGTGTGCGGTTACCGACACGCTAAAAACAACATTACATAAATTCCATTAAACAAATTAATCAGATGAAAAACGTATTTTTACTTTTCTTGGTTGCTTCAATCGTGGCATTGGGGACACAAGATGCCGACGCTCAAAGCCGTTATCGGACCGCTTTAGGGCTGGGGATCGATTTGGGCGACGGCCCGACGTTAGTTGGACCACAAATTAAACATTTTTTCGATGCGACTAACGCGGGGAACGCACAAGTATTGTTCGGCGATAACGTTACGGTGCTGGGTGTGGATTATTCGTACAACCAACCTATTCGCGGGGCAAACGGCCTAAGCTGGTACGTAGGTGTCGGTCCGCAGTTGGCCTTTGTAGACAATGGCCGGTGGTGGTACGACGATGACGATTGGGATGACAATAGAACGTTTGTAGCCATTCGTCCAGCTGTGGGCTTGGAGTTCAAAATCCCGTCCGCACCTTTCGCTTTCCATTTCGATTGGAAACCCTGGTGGAACTTATCCAATAACAGCCATTTCGAGCCGGCACGTTTCACATTAGGATTTAAGTTTACCTTCAAATAACGGGCCGCCTGAACCGCTTATCATGAGAAAAAACATATTACTATTGGCTGTGGTCGCATTCGTTGCGGCCGCGCCTTTGTACGCGCAAAAGAAGGTCTCGCCCGGCATACGCGCGGGAGTCAATATCGCGACGTTAAGCAATATCGACGCCGATTTCAAGACCGATTTTTACGCTGGAGCCATCCTTAGCCTCAATTTAGCGCAACGCTATACCCTGCAGCCAGAATTGATCTATACCCGGCAGGGTGCTAATAGCGTTGCTTTTGTGGACGAAGAGACCGGACAGCCCAACGGACACGAAGACGTAACCATTCAGTATCTTTCGTTGGGAGTGGTCAATAAATTCTATTTTGTTGAAGGATTTCACGGGTTGGTTGGTCCTTCGCTCGATATGAAAATCGGGAAAAATTTTCCCCGCATTGATTTCGACGACGACGATTATGGTGGGGTCGACCTCGGAATCGCCCTTGGCCTTGGTTATACACTGCCATTCGGATTGACGGTCGAAGGGCGTTTCAAGACCGGATTGCTGGATGCCTTCAACAATGACTATTTCTTAGGAATATTCGATGACCCAGATAAGGTTTCGCTTAACCGGGTGTTTCAGATAGGTTTAAGCTATTCCTTTTAATGCCAGGATTCACGCAAAGGTTGCAAAGATGCTGTATGTTCTGGGTACAGCTCTAAAGAAATGTTTGCATGCTTTGCGTGAATTTCCGTTCTCCTACCTGATGACTTTTTTACTTGTAGAAGAGATAAAAATTTAGTAATTTTGCCCGGCAAATAGTAACTCCAATACATATTTGCCATGCATTTAGATCCCGAAAAATTCGTAGCTGAGGGCCTCACCTACGATGATGTGCTTTTAATACCTGCTTATTCAGAAGTCCTGCCCCGTGATGTGGACACCAGTACACATCTGACTAAAACGATTCGATTGAAGATTCCCCTCATATCGGCGGCCATGGATACGGTGACCGGCTCAGACCTTGCGATCGCGATTGCACAGGCCGGAGGATTGGGTATGTTACATAAAAATATGAGCATCGCAGACCAAGCGGCTGAGGTACGCAAAGTAAAGCGGTCGGAAAGCGGTATGATTCAGGATCCCGTTACCCTGCACGAGGATGCGACCGTAGGCGATGCATTTCAGATTATGAAGGAGCACAAAATCGGGGGAATTCCCATCATCAACCGCAATAATAAATTGGTGGGTATTGTGACGAATCGCGATCTTCGCTTCCAGAAAGACATGAGGCGTCCCATCGCCGAGATGATGACCAAAGAGGGGTTAGTCGTGGCACCGATCGGAACGGACCTCCTGAAAGCGGAGACCATCCTACAGGATCATAAAATCGAGAAGTTGCCCGTGGTCAATGATGACCACGTACTTGTGGGATTGATTACATTCAAAGATATCCAGAAATACAGGCATTTTCCCAACGCCGCTAAGGACAGTCATGGCAGACTGCTGGTGGGAGCAGCCGTTGGTGTAACCGCCGACACAATGGACCGCGTCGACGCGCTTGTAAAGGCCGGTGTCGATGTCATTACGATCGACACAGCACATGGGCATTCAAAGGGGGTGATAGACAAATTGAAGGAAGTGAAAGCTACATTCCCGGATCTTCAGGTCATTGTAGGCAACATCGCTACAGCGGAAGCTGCCCTTGCGCTAGCGGCTGCCGGTGCTGATGCGGTAAAAGTAGGAATCGGTCCGGGGTCAATTTGTACCACCCGTATCATTGCCGGAGTGGGAGTGCCTCAGTTGTATGCAGTCTATGAGGTTGCAAAAGCGCTCCGCGGAAGCGGGGTTCCGGTTATTGCCGATGGAGGCATCAAACAGACCGGTGACATTGCAAAAGCGATTGCTGCGGGTGCCGATACCGTCATGGCGGGTTCACTGTTTGCGGGAGTGGAAGAGGCGCCGGGCGAAACGATTATTTACGAAGGCCGTAAATTCAAATCTTACCGCGGGATGGGGTCTGTCGAGGCCATGGAGCAGGGATCCAAAGACCGCTATTTCCAGGATGTGGAAGATGACATTAAAAAGCTGGTACCGGAGGGGATTGTTGGACGGGTGGCTTACAAAGGGACGTTGGCTGAAGTCGTATACCAATACGTCGGTGGATTGCGAGCCAGTATGGGATATTGTGGTGCCGCGACAATTCAGGCGTTGCAGGGAGCACGATTTGTAAAGATCACCGGAGCAGGTTTACGTGAGAGTCATCCCCATAACATTACCATCACAAAAGAGGCGCCTAATTACCATAGCAGGCCTTAAGAGACGACAAACCTATCCCTTCGCAACAAAAAAGAGCTGTATACGTTGGTTTACAGCTCTTTTTTGTTTTAAAAAATACGCTCGTGGGCGGTTATTCAATACGCAAACCCAGCAATCGATAAAATTCCTTCAGGATAGCGGGGTGGCCAGGCCAAGCCGGGGAGGTGACCAGATTGCCATCGACAATGGCCTCCGTAGCCGGAATATTTTTCCAAGTGCCGCCCGCCAATTCGATATCCGGTCCTACCGCTACGTATGCCGTGAGTGTGCGGCCAGAAAGCACTTTCGCGGCGGTTAGAATCTGGATACCATGACAGATAGCTGCTACCGGTTTATTTTCATCAAAAAAATGACGTGTAATTTCGAGCACCCGTTTGTTAAGACGGATGTATTCGGGTGCCCGCCCCCCAGCAATGTAAAGTCCATCGTACGTTGCCGGATCAACGGCGTCAAAGTCAGCCGTGATCCCGAAATTATGTCCCGGTGTTTCGCGGTACGTCTGGTCGCCTACAAAGTCGTGCACCGCCGTCGGCACCGTATCACCCTTTTTTCGGTCAGGGGCGATAGTGTCAACGGAAAGGCCAACAGACAACATGGCTTGGTACGGAACCATTGCTTCATAATCTTCTACGTAATCACCTACTAACAATAAGATGCGTTTTGCCATAGTAATTAAAATTATTGTGAATACTCAATTTCATGTATAGAATGGATAGAAAAATCGAACTAAAGTTACTAAATACCTAACAAAATCCGATCGGCTATTGCCATTCCCTTGTCAATATCTGTTTGCTGAATAATTAACGCGGGCCGGAAGCGGACCGACCGTTCGCCACACCCCAGGAACAATACGCCGTGTTCCATCCCGGTTTTCAAGAACGCATCACGTTTTGACCTGTCGGGTAAGTCGAATGCGCAGAAAAGTCCCTTCCCGCGTACGTTAGACAATTGGTTGTGGCGGGCCGCCAGTTCGAGCAGCCGGTGCTGGAGGTGATTGCCCACACGATTCACATGGGAAAGCAATTGATCTTCTTCAATAATTTCCAGGATTTTCGTCGCGCGGACCATATCAACCAGACTGCCACCCCAGGTTGAATTGATACGGGAAGGGACACGGAAGACATTGGTTTCGATATCATCCACCCGTGTGCCCGCAAGAATACCACACACCTGCATTTTCTTGCCGAAGGCAAGGATATCTGGCCGGGCGTCTTTTCCAAAATGTTCATGCCCCCAAAATTTGCCGGTTAGTGCTACACCGGTCTGCACTTCGTCATAGACCAGCAAGGCTTCGTTTTCATCGGCAAGAATCCGCAATTGTTCCATAAATTCGGTTCTGAAGTGGTTGTCGCCCCCTTCGCCCTGTATCGGTTCAATGATAATGGCACAGATGTCATCTTTGTTTTCTATAAAAGCCTGTTTTATCTGTTCCACGCTGTATAGCTCTCTCTTTATTACGTCGTCGATGTTTTCGGCAGTCAGCGGAAAAACCAACTTGGGAGCGCTTACGCGCGGCCATTCAAATTTTGTAAACCACTTCGTCTTATTAGGCTGGGTATTGGTAAGACTTAGCGTATAGCCTGACCGTCCGTGGAATGCCTGTTCAAAGTGAAGTATTTTTCCTCCTTTTTCATATCTATAACCCTTCTTGAAGTTTTTTTGCACCTTCCAATCCATGGCAACTTTTAACGCATTTTCAATGGCTAACGCGCCTCCCGATATGAAAAATGCATGTGGTAGGTAATCCGGGACTGCTATACGGTAAAACGTTTCCACAAAATGCGCATACTCAACGGTATAGATGTCAGAATTGGATGGATTGACCAACGCGGCGTTCAGCAAACTTTGCCTAAACGCCTGATCGTCCAACATTTTTGGGTGATTATAACCAAGAGGAACGGAAGCGAAACAAGTAAAAAAATCGAGTAGTTCGCGCTGGTGCTTGGAGTCATATATGGTGACTCCACGACTTCGGGCCAAATCAAAAGTTAGGTCGTAACCATCCGCCAATATATGTTTGGCCAACGTCTGACGCACCTGATCGGGTGGGACCGTGATTTTGTACATAATTCATACGGGCTGGTTCTTTCAAATATAGCTTTTTGACGCTACGCATGCAAACTTTTTTCCATGCCCAATATTCCGACAAGCCCACCCGTATGGATTAAAAGTATCTTGTCACCGTCAGCGAAATAGCCAGCCCGTGCGAGGTCAAATACAGCGTAACACAGCTTGCCCGTATACACCGGTTCAATCAGAATGCCCGTTTTTTGGCAGAAATAACTAATAAATGCATTGAGTTCGGGCTTGGTTTTGGCGTATCCTCCGAAATGGTAATCGGTATGCAGGGTACATAGGTCGATACCCCCTTGCGAGCATAAATCGGCAACTTGCCCGTATAAGAAAGTCCCTCCCGACAGCACAGAAACCCCGTGTGCGCGCGTGTTTAATGTTTTTGTGGCCAGGGCATCCGTGATTCCGGCTAAGGTAGTGCCCGTGCCGACTGCGCAAAAGATATGGTCATAGCGCTCTGACAACTCGCTTACGATTTCACCGCATCCTTTAGATGCCTCGCCCGAATAGCCGCCTTCGTCGACAAAGTATGCGGTTGGTTCTCCGCCAAAGGCTTGATTAAATAAATCATGCTTGTCCCGGTATGCGGCGCGATCCACAAATCGTAATTCCATCCCGAATAGCGCACAGAGCGACAAGTTTGCGTTCGATACCGATTCGCCACGAACGAATGCGGTCGTTTTGAATCCGAACTTGGCACCAGCACACGCTGTGGCCAAAAGGTGATTAGACCAGGCACCGCCAAATGTAACCAAGTGCGTTCTCCGTTGGTTGGCCGCATCTTCCAGTATATACTTTAGCTTTCGCCATTTGTTGCCTGATATAAAGGGATGTATGAGATCATCACGCTTGATGTGTAGGGTTAGTCCTTTCTCCCGGAAGATGGGGAAATCAAGCGGTTCAATGGGGCTGTAGAAGTCGAATGGAAACATGCCGTTTTTTGCAAAAATACTGAATTTTGGTTCGCTTTTTGCCTAAGTTTGCGCCATGGTTGACGACTTGGAATTGCAGGAATCCGACGAACAGGATTTGTTTGAACACCTGCGTATCGTGGTGGATAGGGGGCAGGCATTGCTGCGTATCGATAAGTTCCTAATAAACAGGATTGAGAATGCTTCCCGGAATCGTATTCAGAATGCGATTGCTGCCGGAACAGTACTCGTCAACGGACAACCGGTAAAATCCAGTTACAAAGTAAAGCCGTCGGATGTCATTTCAGTGGTGTTGCCGCATCCGCCAAGGGATACTGAAATCTATCCCGAGAATATTCCCCTCGATGTATATTACGAAGACGACGATTTGCTGATCGTAAACAAGCCGGCCGGCATGGTCGTACATCCGGGGTACAACAATTACACGGGCACCCTAGTCAATGCCTTGGTATATCATTTTTCGAGATTCCCGCAACTGCCGGGCAACGATGGCCGCCCGGGGCTCGTGCATCGGATCGATAAAGACACCAGCGGTCTCTTGGTTATCGGCAAGAACGAATGGGCATTAACTTATCTGGCGAAACAATTCTTCGACCACACCATAACCCGCAAATACATCGCATTGGTTTGGGGCGATCTTTCGGCAGATGGTACCGTTACGGGATATATCGGCCGAAGCCAGAGAGACCGGAAAGTAATGGCGGTATACGATACGCCAGATAACGGAAAGTGGTCCGTTACACATTATCGCGTATTGGAACGGCTCAATTACGTGACGCTGATCGAATGTCAATTGGAGACCGGCCGTACCCATCAGATTCGCGCCCATTTGCAATCCATTGGTCATCCGTTGTTTAACGATTCGGTGTACGGGGGAAATCGGATCCTAAAAGGGACGGTATTCACTAAATACAAACAATTTGTGGAGAACTGTTTTGCGTTGCTCCCGCGTCAAGCGTTGCATGCACAGAGTCTCGGATTCCAGCATCCTACATCCAAAACACAAATGGAATTTACTTCGCCGTTGCCGGCGGATTTCAGCTCGTGCCTGGAGAAATGGAGGGCGTACGCAACGAACAGTGACTCATAAACGCGGAGCAGACTTTCAATTTCAATTCAAACTTTCAATTCACAGAAGCATAAATGCCCGTACATTACATCGATTTCAATAATCAATTAGTACCCGAAGGAGAAGCCATTCTTACTGTCGAAAACCGAGCTTTCCGTTATGGCGACGGACTCTTCGAAACCATGCGTTGGATGGATGGAGATATCCGCTTTCTTTCCCATCACGTATCAAGACTACAAGACGGAATGCGTCTTCTGCAATTGGAACGTCCTGCTGATTTTGATGCACATTTTATCCGTTCGCGCGCTATTGAACTTATTAGAAAAAACGGGTTGGAAGGGCATCATGTGCGCATTCGTCTTCAGGTATACCGAGATGGCGGAGGGCTTTATAGTCCGCAGCAGAACCAAGCCGCTTATGTGATGAGTGTCGCCAAACTCGATCCGGACGATGTCAAACACCGTAAAATCGGGCTGATAGTTGACGTATATTCCGATTTTCGGAAGCCTTACAGTGAGCTTTCCAAGCTTAAATCGGCCAACTCCTTGGTATATGTGATGGCGGGTTTATACCGCAAAAAGAACGGTTTGGATGATGTTCTGATTCTTAATCAGGAGGGTTTTCTGTGCGAATCCCTCAGTTCGAATATCTTTATTTGGTATGGAAAGAAGCTTTACACTCCAGCGATTAGCGAAGGGTGCATTGATGGCGTCATGCGTCGGATTGTGATTGAAATGGCGCTGGAAGACGGATTGGAGGTAATCGAAGCTCAAATCAGTCCGGCTATCATGAGCCAGGCAGATGAGATATTCCATACCAATGCGATACATGGCGTTCAGTGGGTAATGGGGTATAAACAGAAGCGCTATTTCAACCGTATCTCCCGTATGTTACAGGAGAAATTACTGCTTATGCAGGGCTGAACGCTAGCAATGTAAACGTCAACGCTTACTTACTTCGCCTCCGAAAATCCCACTAATTCGTCCCAAGTAGTACCCTGTCGGCGATTGTAGACGAGAACCTGGTAGGTGTTGTTGGTTTCGAAGTGATCCCCGCTTGAGAAAGTCGTACTTACCTCGCCGGACGGACTGACGTATACGTATTCGTAATCATACAATCCCTGTTTGAGCAAGAGCGTCCCCTTCCATTGTTTTTGGCCGGGATCATACTGTAATTTATTGGTTTCGTCCCGTTGGTAGCCGTTAAAGCCCCCAACGACATAAATAGCTCCTTCCGTCACTGCATCACTGGCCAAGGTGAACTGCACGTTTATATAATCTGACTCGGTATCTGCATTATTTTTATCCTGATTACGGATAAAAAAATGTCCGTTTTCATCGAAAGTTGAGGCATAGGAGGCATTGCTGTAATTTTCGTCAGGGATAAGATCAACGCGGACGGTACTGTCAATCTGGATATTGGCCATCCGTTCCGAAGCCAATCTCAGACTGCGTAAATCGATATATCTGAATTCATTGCCTCCTCCGAAATCCAGTGTACGGTTGTCATGATACCTTAATTCGCTATTATTTACGAACTGAGGCGTAGTAAGCCATTGTTGAATATCAGGACGCTGGTTTTGCAGAACTAAGATTTTGACATCCTGATAAGGATTGTTTACCGTAAGCCCTCCGGTATTTACCGTAACATTCAGTTTCTGATTTTTATTTCGTTTAGCGACGTCCACGGAAGGGACCAATTGGAATGAAACCGACATTAAGGGGGCTAGTACATAGAAGCGTCTGGTGATGATCAAGCGGCTCTTATCCGCATCTTCGTAGACCTTCAGCAAATAGTTGCCTGCTAACTTAGGCCTAACGTTCTCTGACGGAAAATTAACACGGTAATGGGCGTAAGACTGAAGGGTATTCACGGAAGTGCTGTATTCAAGGATGCGGTCTTCGTTATAACCCTCGGCATATTCCAACGGTGAAAGTCTGCTAGGAACCCAATTGGCGTCACAATGTTCGATACTGAAATAGTAATTACGGACGTCCCCGCGTAAGTCATCGAATGCCAGCATCAATTGATCGTCGCTGAACAGTTCGATGACGGGAAATGCGTTTTCTTGGTCCACTGGATAAAACTGAACCGATTTAATGGTCTGCAGGTAATTGATGTTGTCGTACACCAACTCTTGCTGCGGGCTCCGTTCACGAGATGTCCGTTTTTTTTTCTGCTTCTGGGCAATTAACCCCAAACAGATGTGTGACAGAACGATTATCAATATTAATTTCCTCAAACCTGGTAAGATTACTAGTTGAAAACTAATCACTGACAATAATCTCCTCCGCTAATTTTTCCCATTGCTGTTGGAGTTCCATAAGTTCTTTTTTTAGCGTTTCATAGTGCCTAGAAGCTTCTTTTAGCTTTTCGGGATTTGTATAAATGGTTTCCTGTGCCATAAGGCCCTCGGTTTCCTTGATGGTTTGTTCGATATCGGCAATGCGCTGTTCAACCCCTTCCAACTCTTTCTGCAATTTTTTGTTTTGCCGGTCGCGATCTTCACTCTTGGGCGATGCCGATTGCGCGGGCGTATGTTGTTTAAGAGGTTTGATCGCTGCTTTTTCCGGAGCTGCCGTTAGCGTACGTTTTGACTGCCATTCCTCGAACTCTTGGTAAGTGCCGGGATACTCCTTTATTTTCCGGTCTTCAATGTACCAGATTTTATTGGCCACGTTATCGAGCAGGTAGCGATCGTGCGAAACGACAATGAACGTTCCTTCAAACTGTCGTAGTGCCTGTATCAGTATATTTACCGACTGAATATCGAGGTGATTGGTCGGCTCGTCCAGCACCAGAAAATTGGCATCTGCGGTGAGTGCCTTTGCCAGGGCTACACGCGATTTTTCCCCACCGGATAATACACGGATCTTCTTGAATGCGTCGTCACCGGTAAATAGGAAGCATCCCAGAATGGAACGGAGTTCCGTTTCGGTGTGCTTCGGCGCGAAAGCCTGCAGTTCCTGCAAAATTTCGTGATCCAAGTGAAGCGCCTCGAGCTGATGCTGGGCGAAGAAAGTCTGCGTGACATTATGGCCCGTTTCGCTTTTTCCTGTAAAATCATTGTCGGCGTTTGCCACAATACGCAACAACGTTGATTTTCCTTTTCCATTGGCGCCAATCAGTGCTATTTTATCGCCCTTTTCAATGATTGCATCCGTATGCTCAAGGATGGGCAGGCCTGGATAGGATTTACTGATGTCCTCAAGCCGTACCACGTGCCGCCCGGATTGCTTGCTGAATTTAAACCGGAAATTGACTGTCGGATTATAATCGTCCACGTCTTCCACTCGTTCCATGCGTTCCAGGGCCTTAATGCGCGACTGCACCATTTTGGCTTTGCTGGCTTTTGCCCGGAACCGTTCAATTAAACGTTCTTCTTGTTTAATTTTAGCCTGCTGGTTTTTATATTGATTGCTTTGGATTTCCTCTCGCAGCGCTTTTTCTTCTAGGTAAAAGCTGTAATTTCCGGCATACTGAATAAGTTTTCCGCGTTTAGACTCCACAATGATATTGACAACACGATCCAGAAAGTAGCGATCGTGCGATACGATGACGATGGCCCCGTCAAATGCTTGCAAGTAACTTTCCAGCCACTTAATGGAAGGCAAGTCCAGGTGGTTAGTTGGCTCGTCGAGCAGCAGGATGTCAGGTGCCTGGAGCAATATTCGCGCTAACATTACCCGCATACGCCAGCCTCCCGAGAATTCAGAGAGCGGTCGTTTCTGGTCATCATCGCTAAAGCCCAAGCCAGCCAGGATCTCATGGGCCCGGTATTCAATGCTATATCCGTCCAGCGCCTCAAACTCAGATTGCTTGTCACTCAGCTTTTGGATAATGTCATCGGAGTAGTCCGTTTCAAGTTTTTTAAGCAGCCGCTCAATCTCGGCGTGCAATTGATTTTGGCGTTCGAAAGCCTCCATGGCAACATGAAGGATACTTTTGTTGGATTCATACGACAATAAATCCTGGTTGAGGTATCCGATTTTGAGGTCTTTGGCCATTGAGATGGTTCCCGACGTTGGGGCATATTCGCCTACAATCAGTTTTAGCAATGTCGTTTTGCCGGTACCATTGGCTCCGATAAGACCAGTTTTGTCACCGGGTTTTATATGCCAGTTGGCTTCATCATACAACGCACGGGCACCTATTTCAAATGTAAGGTTATTTATCGCAATCATTTCGGATGCAAAAGTACGTTTTTTTTCGCTCTAAAACCTACCTTTGTGGCCATGTATAAACTGGTAAAACCCATTTTATTTTCCCTCGATCCGGAAGAAGCACATCACTTGGTTTCGGGCGGTCTGCGATCTTTTTGCAAGGTATGGGGCGGGAAGCGTGTGCTCAAATCCATCTATGCTTACGAGCATCCCAAACTTGCACGTAATGTATTTGGGCTGACCTTCAAAAATCCCATCGGGCTTGCCGCGGGGTTTGACAAAAATGCCGCTTTCGTAGAAGAAATGGACGCATTGGGCTTTGGATTCGTTGAGATCGGGACCGTTACCCCAAAACCGCAGCCCGGTAATGAGCGACCGAGGCTATTTCGCTTGGTCAATGACAAAGCACTGATTAACCGGATGGGATTCAACAACCAGGGGGTGGATGTGGCCGCAAACCGGTTGCGGCACTTAAAGAAGCATACGTCGATAGTCGTTGGAGGCAACATCGGTAAAAATAAAACAACGACCAACGAAGATGCGGTAAAGGATTACATCGTTTGCTTCGACACACTTTTTGATGTGGTGGATTATTTTGTCGTCAACGTCAGTTCACCCAATACGCCCGGATTACGAGCGCTTCAAGATAAGGAACCGTTGATGCGTATTTTGAATGCCTTGCAGCAACGCAATCAAAAAGAAGGGATATCGCGTCCCATATTACTCAAAATCGCGCCAGACCTAACAGATGGCCAGTTAGATGATATCATTGCGATTGTCCAGGAAACCGGAATTGCCGGGATCGTCGCGACTAACACTACTGTTGGACGTGAGGGATTGAAAGACGTTCGCAAGGCCTCGGAAGCAGGGGGCTTGAGTGGCGTTCCGTTGACAAAGCGCTCAACGGATATCATCCGCTACCTTTCGACCCACTCCAATCAAACCATCCCGATCATTGGCGTCGGCGGAATACATAAGCCGGAGGATGCGCTGGAGAAGCTGGATGCGGGAGCAGCTTTGATCCAATTGTATACCGGCTTTATATACGAGGGGCCGGCGCTCATTAAGCAGATCGGCAAAAAAATAGCCCACAGATCATAATTCTGTGGGCTACACTAAGCTTTAAGTCAATAGCCTATTGCAACGCATCCAAGCGTGCCTGTAACTCATCAATTTTTGCTTGGTCTTCCTTGATTTCGTAATACCTTTTTAGGTTGGTCAGTGCCACTTGAGATTTTCCGTCGATCTCTACTGCTTTTTCTAGATAGGGTAGGGCCGTGTCGAAGATGTCATAAGCTTTCTTGATTTCAGCATCGTATTCAGCTTGTTGAAGATTGGCGTTGTTCGTCTTATTGAAATGATCAATTCCCTTATTCAAGATCAATCCACCCAAGTTGATATTCGCATCCAGATAGTTTGGATCAATTTCCAGTGCCTTTCTGTAAGAAGCTTCAGCTTTCTCGGTATCACCGGTTTCGCTATATGCAATTCCGAGGTAATAGTGCAAGTTTTTGTTGTCCGGATCTTTACTCACCTGATCGTTGATGGCTTTAATGGTTTGATCGTCGTTACCCGCCATCAGGTTGAGTTCGATGTGCTGCGTGGCCAATTCAGCGTCTCCTGGATACTTCTGGGTTCCTATTTCGGCGTATTTGATCGCATTGGCGGTATCACCCTGCATCAAATAAAGGCGGGAGACATCCAAGATAATCTGCCGATTGTTGGAAAAGCTATCAATCGGCACCAATTCAACATATTTTGCCAATGCTTTGTCGTAATCTTGTGCATTGACAGCCGCCATCCCTGAATAATACAATAGCGTAGTATCGCCCGGCAGGTACGTCAGCCCCTTATCAAACGCAGTATATGCTCCCTGAAAGTCCTGGCTATCCCAAAGTTTAGCACCCTTGTTCAGTTCATATTGAGCAAGAATAGATCCGAGGATATTTAGGTTCTGCGCGTTTTCTTTTTCGGTATCCAGACTGATTGCTTTCTCCCGAGCCTCAACAGCCTTTTGGATGTATTGCTCTGAGGCTTCTGTAGAATCCAACAAAGCCAAATCGGCATTTACCAGCGCATAGTAGGTCCATGTTTCCGCCAAATTCATGGTTTTTTCATGTTCAATTGCCTTTTCCAACGCTTCCTTGGCAATATTCAAATCACTTACGCCCAACGCAGCATTGCCGACGGACTTCACCTCATTGAACTTATCGTAGCTTGTTTTTGCTTTCCTTAGGTTGCTGGTTTGCGAAAACGCTGTCAAGGAGGCGAGAACCAGTGTACCTAATAAAATGGATTTCACTTTCATGATCTTAGTCTATTGTGTGAGTTGATTTAAAATGCTATTTACCCGTTCTTTTTGAATAATGTCTCCCGATTGATCGTATAATACGGCGAGAGATTTCAACGCTCTTACCTCGGAGGGTTGTATTTGGTTTGCTCTTAACAAATAATCCTGCGCTTTGTTTTGTTTTTCCTCGTCGGTCGGGTTGGCTATGTATTCTTTCAGATACATCAGCCCCAGTTCCAAGTTACCTTGAAAGTTGTTGGCATCCAGGCTAATGACTTTCTCATAAAAGGCTTTGGCCACCGCGTCGTTACCCTCCATTTCGTTTGCGTAGCCCGCAATGTAGTTGAGATTCACATTTTCAGGTTCATGTGCAATCGCTTCTTCGACAAGAGGTACAATTGCCGAATACGCCTCGTTAGCAAGGTACGTATTAATCAACGTAAAGAGGATTTCTTTATCCTTCGGAAACTGTTCCCTTCCTGTTAGCAGCGTATTCAGCATAGACCGGTTGTCACCCTGTTGGCGATATAATTCGGCCAGCTCAAGAATATAAGCCGGAGAGGAAGTTTCCCGTTGACCGGTAAAGGTTTGATAACGCTTTATGGCATCTTCTTTTCCACCGATCTTGGTACTCAATACGGCAAGGTTGTGCTTCACATCGATGGCAGATCCGCTGATGGAATCAACTTTACGGTACTGACGATAGGCCTCTTCAAAATTTGCGCCCGTTACTGCACGGTTCGCCTTGATTAAATACGCATTTGCCAGCGATCGTTTAATGTAATTGATTTCGGGGCCATATTCCGCATTCTGCGATTTGTTCGTCAGACGTCTCAATGCCGACAGTCCGATATCAGCAGGATCCGCGGTATATTTCTGCGTGCGATTTGAGTCGACTACCGCGAGGGTACTGTAAACCAGTCCGCGTAACAAAATATTCCGGAAACTGACCGAATCCCTTTTGGTCTTATAAGCTTCGTCAGCGAATTTGCGCGCCGCTTCCAGATACTTGAAATCCTTGGACTTCGTATAAAGCGCAAAATTGTTGTTACCCTCCTTCAGATTAGACTGAGCCGCCACGGGCAATACGCCTCCGACTAATAACCCGGTAATCGTTAGCAATACGTTCAGATTATTCTTCGGTCTGAGCCGATTCGTCCGTTTCACCGTTGTTCTCATCGCTATTATTGATGTTTTCCAGATTTTCCTCATTTTCATCTTCATGCTCCACTTTGGTTACCGAGGCGATCTCGTCGTCGCCCTTCAGGCTAATTAGCCGGACTCCCTGTGTTGCTCTGCCCATGACGCGCAGCTCACTGACTGCAATTCGAATCACAATGCCGGACTTATTGATAATCATCAGGTCATCGTTGTCTGTTACGTCCTTGATGGCCACTAAATTACCAGTCTTATCGGTTACATTGATGGTTTTTACGCCTTTACCACCCCGATTGGTTACCCGGTAATCTTCGATATCCGTACGTTTTCCGTATCCTTTCTCCGACACAACCAATACGGTTGTCTCAGAATTATTAACACTAATCATGCCAACTACTTCGTCGTCCGGACCGGCCAGCGTCACACCCCGGACACCGGTCGCCGTCCGTCCCATCGGACGCACGGTCGATTCGTTGAAGCGAATGGCCCGTCCTGAGCGTAGTGCCATAACAATTTCGCTGCTGCCATCGGTTAAGCAGGCTTCCAGCAATTGATCGCCTTCGTTGATGTTGATGGCATTGATGCCGTTGGCACGCGGACGTGAATACGCTTCGAGTGAAGTCTTTTTGATCGTGCCGCGTTTCGTACACATGATGATGAAATTATTCTCAAGGTATTCGGTATCCTTAAGATTTTTCACTTTAATGTACGCCTTGATTTTTTCTTCTTTGGGGATATTGATGATGTTCTGTATCGCTCGGCCCCGAGAGGTCCGCGTACCTTCGGGAATTTCAAACGCTCGTAGCCAGAAACAACGTCCCGCTTCGGTGAAAAAGAGCATATAATTGTGAGCGGATGCGATAATAATATGCTCGGTAAAATCCTCCTCACGCGTATTGCTGCCCAACGATCCTTTGCCTCCGCGGCCCTGCCTACGATATTCGGTCAGCGGCGTGCGTTTTACGTAACTTTCATGGGAAATGGTGATGACAATTTCTTCATCCTCAATGAAATCCTCCATGCGCATATCCTCTGCGGAATGGACAATGGTGGAACGGCGTTCGTCGCCATATTTTTCCTTGATTTCCAGCAACTCATCCTTGATGATCTTCATCCGCAAACCTTCGTCCTCCAATACGGACTTCAAGTATTCAATGGTCTTCATCAGCTCTGCGTATTCCTCCTTGATCTTATCCCGCTCGAGTCCAGTGAGCCGTCGAAGCGTCATATCAAGAATGGCGCGGGCTTGGATGTCACTTAAGCCGAATTTCTCCATCAATCCCACGCGGGCGTCTTCAGGGGTTTCGGATGAGCGGATTAGGCGGATTACCTCATCAAGGTGATCCAGGGCAATGAGCAAACCTTCCAGAATGTGCGCCCGCTTTTCGGCTTCTGCTAATTCAAACTTGGTGCGACGAATTACCACTTCGTGACGATGCTCGACAAAATGGTAAATCATATCCTTAAGATTGAGCAGCATAGGGCGCCCATGCACCAAGGCGATGTTATTTACACTAAACGAGGTTTGTAAGGCAGTGTGCTTATACAGATTGTTGAGGACAATTGACGCATTCCCGTCTCGTTTAATATCGTATACAATACGCATACCGTGCCTGTCGGACTCATCGCGAATCTCGGATATCCCCTCGATCTTTTTTTCGTTGACCAAATCCGCCGTGCGTTTGATCATATCCGATTTGTTTACCTGATAAGGGATTTCGGTGACGATGATCTGCTCACGTCCCGTCTTTGTTGTTTCGATTTCAGCTTTGGCTCGCATGACGATACGTCCTCGTCCCGTATGAAAAGCTTCTTGTACACCTGCGTAACCGTAGATAATAGCGCCGGTCGGAAAGTCCGGACCTTTGACGTATTGCATCAATTCGGAGATTTCGATATCGCGATTGTCGATGTAGGCGACGATGCCATCCACCACTTCCGACAGGTTATGAGGTGCCATATTCGTAGCCATGCCCACCGCTATACCGGAAGCGCCGTTTACCAGGAGATTGGGGATACGGGTAGGCAATACCGTTGGCTCTTCGAGGGAGTCATCGAAATTAAGCTGATAGTCGATCGTATCCTTGTTGATATCGGAAAGCAATTCTTCCGCGATTTTCTTCAATCGTGCTTCTGTGTAACGCATGGCCGCCGGCGGATCTCCGTCCACCGAACCGTAGTTTCCCTGCCCATCCACCAAAGGGTATCGCAGGCTCCAATCCTGTGCCATCCGAACCATGGTGTCGTATACGGAGGAATCCCCGTGCGGGTGGTATTTACCAAGTACATCGCCGACAATACGGGCAGACTTTTTGTAGGGCTTGCCGCTGGTTACCCCCAGGTCAAGCATGCCATACAATACACGACGGTGTACGGGTTTCAGCCCGTCCCGCACATCGGGCAGTGCACGGGAAACAATGACAGACATTGAGTAATCAATGTATGCCGATTTCATTTGGTCTTCGATGTTGATGGGAATGATCCGGTCGTTCGCCGGAACAAGGTTGTTCTCGTTTTCTGTCTCTTCAGCCATTATACGTTTTCAGTTCTCTTAAATCACTGCGCGTAAACAGATATAAGCAGGTTCGCTTATTGCGCATGCGAAAATAAGAAATTTTTAGGTGAAAATATAATCTTTTTTGGACCTTATCATACCAGAATCAAGCTCAGCTGATTTTGTCATAAAAGAAGTAATTCGTACCTTTGCGCACTACATCTTTTTACAATCCGCTAATCTTTTATCGTTAGTAGCCCATGGAATTGCATAACACTGCTCATTCTTTAACTGTTTACCAATCAGCTATTTACCAATGGACCTACGACCAGCTGATCAGCTGGGGCATACCCGTTGAGCAGGCAAATCTGGTCAGTTTCTTTGTGTTGTTGGGGCTGCTCGTTGTATTATTAGGGATTGTTGACTTTATCGTGCGCAAAGTATTGGTCAATCTGTTGATGTCCGTGGCGAAGCGATCTTCCACCCAGTTTGACGATTACCTGGTACGGAATAAAGCATTGGTGCATTTTGCCCGATTGATACCGCTTATTATCTCAATCCAATTTATTCCGATCGTGTTTTCCGGGTTTCCAGATTGGATTGGCCCGGCACGTAAATTTATCGATATATTGCTGGTGTTTGGTTGGGTGCTGCTGCTCCGGGCACTTTTCCGATCGGTGCGTGATCATTTGCGAACCAGAACAGGGTTTCAGGATAAGCCCATCGACAGCTACCTGCAAGTGATCAATATCTTTTTATTTTTCATTGCGGGCATCGTCATTTTTTCCATGGTTACAGGCAAATCACCTTGGGCCTTTTTGGGCGCTTTAGGTGCCGCCTCTGCGGTCCTAATGCTGGTGTTTAAAGACACCATACTCGGTTTCGTGGCGAGTATACAAGTATCGACAAACGATATGGTTCGGGTCGGCGACTGGATCGAAATGCCCAAATATGGAGCTGACGGAGATGTCATAGAGATCAATCTGAATACCGTAAAAGTTCAGAACTGGGACAAGACAATCACCACCATCCCGACCTATTACCTCATTATCGACTCTTTTAAAAACTGGCGCGGTATGCAGAATGCCGGTGGCCGTAGAATAAAACGGTCGATCAATGTAAAGATATCGTCGATCCGCTTTCTGAGCAAAGACGAAATTGATCGTTTGGCTACTATTCAATTGCTAGCTCCGTATATTCAGGAACGGCAAGCGGAAATCGACCGGTATAACGAGGAAACTAAAGTGAACCGGTCGATGCCGGTGAATGGACGTAACATGACAAACGTGGGACTGTTCCGGCAATACATCAATCGTTATGTCCAAAATCACCCGCAAATACGCAAAGACATGACGATGCTGGTCCGCCAATTACAGCCCACGGAACATGGCTTGCCCATTGAAGTGTATATCTTTACATCGGATATCCGTTGGGCGGTATACGAAGATATCATGTCGGATATTTTCGATCATTTATTGTCTGCCATTAACTATTTTCAACTTGAAGTATTTGAGGCGCCTGCGTCGGATGACATACGCAGCCTTCGCCTATCGCGCGGAGCAGTAGACCAATCGAGAAGCCTTCAGTTTCCGGAATAGTAAAGCGGCCCGTGGCTCCCGTGAAGCCCATCAACGGTCGCGGGCGTCGTTAATAACCCGCATCACTTCGTCGACCATGGTTTTGGCCGCATCACGCATTTTTTCATTTCCATTGAAATCGGTGTCCAGCGTCACCTCCTTGCTCTTTTCCTTGTAATTATATTGCAGGTAGAATCGGGCAACCTTATTTCCAGTCGTCGTATCCCCGGTCATGTCGTCGGGCAAATTCCAGAATCCCAATTGCGTCGCTTTTCCATGTAGGTATTGCAGATCGTCTTTACGGAGTCGTACGGTGTCTGTTACCAGCGAGTCCCTGGTATTCAGGTATTGATACTGGCCGGTTTCTGAATCAAATTGATTGATTAGGTCGTTTCCTTCACCGTATTTTAGCACAATCGACTCAAAATCAGAAAAACGAAACGGTGCTTTTTTGAACATCTGGCTGTAATAGTAAAAACAATACAGTAAAAAGGGTACGATAATACAAATAACGAGGAAAATCTTCTTAGAACGGTCGCTCATGATGTTAATTTATTAGCGCAAAGGTATGAAAAAAGGTGTAATGTCCCTATGTGCACACTTTTCTGCCAAATCGTCCTATCCAATCAATCCTGCCCGCTTCAACAAGGCTTCGGGTTCAGGCTTGCGGCCTCGGAATTCGATATAAAGTTGCATCGGATCTACCGTGCCGCCGCTACTGAGAAGCCTTTTGAATTTGGCCGCCGTTTCCCCGTCAAAAATGCCGGTCTCCTTGAAATACGAGAACGCATCGGCATCCAGTACCTCGGCCCATTTATACGAGTAATATCCTGCGGAATAACCGCCTGCAAAAATATGGGAGAAGGAAGGGCTTTGCGCCGTGCCGGGCACGTCGGGATAAAGCTGGGTTTCACGCAATGTGTCTTTTTCAAAACGCTCGATAGAGGTATTGTTATCCAGTTTGCCGGTATGATACGCCATATCCAATAGCCCAAAACTAACCTGACGAACGGTCTGGTAGCCTTCCATGAAATTGGCAGCCGCGACGATTTTGTCTATTTCCCCTTCGGGCAACGGTTCGCCGGTTTGGTAGTGCCGTGCGAAGGAACGCAGGAAATCTTTTTCATAACAATAGTTTTCCATGAATTGGGAGGGAAGCTCCACAAAATCCCAGTAGACGTTGGTACCGGAAAGGCTTTCGAAAGTTGTATCAGCCAGTATGCCGTGCAAAGCATGCCCGAACTCGTGGAAGAGCGTGGTCACCTCGTTGAAGGTCAGGAGAGATGGAATGTCGCCTACGGGCCGTGCGAAGTTGCAGACTATGGAAATGTGCGGACGCACCTCGCTGTCGCCCTCTTTCCACTGCCCTCGATAAGCGGTCATCCATGCCCCTGCCCGTTTGCCTTCCCGGGGATGCCAGTCGGTATACAATAACGCTTTGTGCCGTCCATTTTCCATTACCTCATACACGGTTACTTCGTCGTGATATTTGGGGATATCATGACGCACGTTAAATGTCAGGCTGTACAAGCGGTTAGCGGCATTAAAAGCGGCCTCTAGAACACGTTGCAGTGGAAAATAGGGTTTCAACGTTTCGTCCGACAAGTCGAATTTGGCCTCCCTCAGTTTTTCCGCATAATAAGCATGGTCGTAAGGCATCAATTCGTCAATGCCGTCCTGCCGTGCCAATGTTTTCAGCTGATCAATCTCTTGCTGTGCACGGGGTTTGGCTTTTGTCAGCAGATCATTCAGGAAATCCAGTACAATGGTTGGGGATGCTGCCATGCGTTCTTGCAATACAAAGTCCGCGTGGGTGCCGAAGCCCAGTAATTTGGCCCGCTCGCTGCGCAGCGAGGCAATACTATGTACGATGCTTTCGTTGTTGTATTCGTTGGGTTTCAGGGCGCGGGTAGCCGACGCCAAGTGCAATTCTCTGCGCAGATCGCGGTTGGCCGCGTATTTCATAAACGGCACATAACTGGGGAAATGGAGGGTAAATACCCATCCTGCCAACTTGCGTTTCTCGGCTTCCGCTGCAGCGGCAGCCAGAATGGAATCGGGCAGACCGGTCAATTGCTGTAGATCCTGTATGTGCAGCTGATAGGCATTCGTTTCCTGAAGCACATTCTGCGAGAATTTCATGGTCAGCGTGGCAAGCTGTTTGTCAATATCGCGCAATTTTTCCTTATTTTCAGCCGACAGCAATGCACCGTTGCGGGCAAATCCTTTGTATGTTTTGTCCAACAGCCGGGCTTCTTCAGGTGTCAGCTCAGCCGTGTTCATGTCATCATGCACCTGTTTCACCCGTTGGAACAGCTGTTCGTTTAGCATGATGTCGTTGCCGTATTCCGCCAGTATCGGAGACAGTTCCTGTGCAAGCTGCTGGATCTCGTCGTTCGTTTCCGCTGAATCAAGATTGAAAAATGTGGCAGATGCAATATTAAGCCGCTTTCCGGCGCGCTCCAATGCTGCGATGGTGTTGGCAAAATCCGGCGCGGAGGGGTTAGAGACGATGGCGTCGATTTCCCGTTTGGCATCTTCAATCAACTGAAGAATAGCCGGTTTGAAATGTTCCGGTTTCAGGGATTCAAAAGGCACACTGTCGAAGGGGGTGCCAAACGGGCTCAATAAAGGATTGCTCATGGTCCAAAAGTAAGAAATTTCGGTGACAGTCGTCGTCACTTCGGAGGTTAACAACACAAACCCTTCCTGTCTTTTGAAGGTCTTCTAACTCGTCAGGTTTTCAAAATCCGATGGCTCCTAGGCACACCGCGTATTGCCTGTGCTTGCAGGGGATCCTCCGGCCAGGCGTGTTTAGGATATCGCCTTTTCAATTCCTTTTTCACTTCAAAATAGGCCGTTTGCCAAAAGCTTCGAAGATCGGCGGTCACCTGTACGGGCTTGAATCCCGGCGATAAGAGGTGAAGTACCACGGATGTCCTGCCATCGTTAACCCGAGGTGTATCCAGCAGCCCGAACACTTCTTGTAGACGGACGGCCAATACGGGCGGTTCACCGATGGGAGAATAGCGTAGTTTTATGGATGAACCGCTGGGAACTTCGAGATTGGTAGGCGCTAGGTAATTCAGTGTCTGTTGCTGCTCATATTCGAGGCTGTGTTGTAGGATGTTAACCAGATCCAGCTTTTTTAAATCTTCAGTTTTTCGGATCCCGGTCAGATACGGCGCAAGCCACTGTTCGGGATTGCGGAGCAGGCTGCCGGTAGATACATCAGGCCACGCTTCCCCTGGACGCCAGCACCGGAGGCTAAGTACGCGACTTTGCCATTGTTCCACAGCCTCTGTGAAGCCTAGCAATTGTTCACCTTCGTTGCGGATGGCGCCGCAAAGCACGTCGACAACCGCGGTCTCGTCTGGTGCCGACAGCGGTGCCGACTCCAGTGTTATGCTGCCGATTCGGTGATCATTGGAAGCAATCACGCCCCCTTTGTGGGCATCCCAAACAATGCGTTGCGACACCTGAACAAATGGCGAAAGGTCGGCCGGATTGACTGCAGCGGCTAGGAATGCCTTACCCAGTCCCTCTCGTGCATCGAGCAAAGCGATGACCAACCACGGTTGGTGGGCAAGATCGTCATCGGTCGGCATCCTAGCCCGCTTGCCGTTAGCCAGCTGATAGGTTGCCGTGCCATCGTTTCGTGCCTTGGCGATACGCTCAGGATAAGCATATGCCAGGAGAAGGCCGGTGGAGTAGGTGTCAATTGTTCCGTTATCTTCTTTCGCACCAAGTAATCGGCGGTAGGAACGGGCTATTTTTTCGATATTCTCCAGACGTTTTCCCGGCTTATCCCCGGTTCGGTACCTGCGCAATGCCTCAATGCGCAGGTTGATATCTGTACCGTCCTCACGGCCCAATGGATCGCGTTCTTCCAAAAGGGCAGCTATATCGGTAGCAAGGCTGGTCATTCCCAGACGCTTGCCTTCCAATAACATGTGGGCGATGCGGGGATGGCAGGGTAGCGTATGGATGGTTGTGCCGTGTGGCGTAATCTTCCTGCCGTCAAGTGCGCCCAATCTGACCAGCAGGTCGTGTGCTCGTGTTATCGTGGCGGGTGGAGGCGGCGAAAGCCAGTTTAGCTGATTGAGGTCCTGAACGCCCCATTGGGCGGTGTCAAGCAGGAGGGAGGTGAGGTCGGCTTCGAGGATTTCCGGGGTCCGGTAAGGGGCCATGCGCTGTTCGGTGGCCGTACTCCACAGGCGGTAACAGGTTCCTGGTCCGAGCCTCCCCGCGCGGCCTGCCCGTTGGTCTGCCGCATCCCTGGAGATGCGAATGGTTTTGAGGCGCGACAAACCGGAAGGTGGATCAAACACCATCGTCCGAGTGTAGCCACAATCAACCACGGTGCTGATGCCCTCAATGGTCAGGCTGGTTTCTGCGAGGGAGGTGGCCAACACGATTTTCCGCTGGCCTTGGCGATTGGGTTGGATAGCGGCGTGCTGTTCAGCCAGCGACAGTTGCCCATAGAGTGGGTGGATGGCTGCGCCCGTTGTATGGGTGAGGAGCAGCTGTTCACACGCGCGGATCTCCGCCTCGCCCGGCAGGAAGACGAGTACATCGCCCTGCTGTTCCCGAAGGGCCCGGACGGTCGTACGGGCACATTCCTGCGGGAGCTCGCGTAAATCTGGTTCCTGCGTATGAATGATCTCAACGGGGTACATGCGCCCGCGACTTTCCACTACCGGAGCCTGCAAAAGCGCGGCAAGTCGATCCGTATCCAATGTGGCAGACATGATCAGCAACCGGAGGTCGGGCCGCAATACTTCTTGACTCTCTCGGCACAATACCATGGATAGGTCCGTATGCAGGCGCCTCTCATGGAATTCGTCGAAGATAACAATTCCCACATCTTCCAACGCATTGTCCTGATGGAGCATACGGGTGAGAATGCCTTCGGTGACGACCTCGATACGTGTACGCGACGAGGTTTGGTTTTCAAAGCGGACGCGATACCCAATGGAATCGCCGGTCTTTTCGCCCAAAAGGGATGCCATGCGATGGGCGATACTGCTCGCTGCCAGCCGTCGCGGTTCGAGCATGATGATTTTCCGGCCCCGAAGCCAGGGTTCATCCAACAGCGCGAGTGGCACGATGGTACTTTTTCCCGCTCCCGGAGGCGTACTGAGAACAAGGGTATTATGCGCTGAAAGAAGCTGCCTTATTTGCAGGAGGGATTCGGTAATCGGTAAATCTATTGTGAATGGATTAAAATGCGCCATCATTGTGAGCAAAGATAGGAAAAGGATATATTTGCGGATATGCTGGAAACTCGGGAATCCCATATTTTTATTTTTCGCGATACCGCGGTCGAACAACTTTCCGAAGCCGGCATTATCTCTGCTTGTGAACGTGGTTTCTGGGTGGAATCTCACGTCATTGGGTCGACACAGCCTGCGGAGTTGAATGTAGATGTGGGGTTATTTACCTGCTCCTTACCAAGCGGTGGGATAGCGACCGTAAGCGTGATTCAGGAAAACGGGCATCTGATGGTATCCAGCGATCAGAATGGCCAGGCAGAAACCCTTACGATAGCGGAGGCCACCGTGTTGGTGGCACTCCTGCGGAGGGACGAGTTGGGCGTTTTTTTCAGGCCTTCGCTGCGGCGGCGCCGGTTGCAACAGGCAGCCCCTGCGTATGGGCTTGAACATGAGCCTGATCTAGACCGATACCTCATGCTGGTTTTTGCCGAAGGACGGCTGGTTATCCGGCCGCGTTTGGCAGGGCTGTTGCCACTTACCTCGCCCAAGCTACGTGAACTCAGGGAGCAGGCCGAAAATCGCCAACATCCACAAGCATGGGCAGGAATACAAACCGAACAGACTATCCTGGTCTTTAGCCGACATAAATACTATCGGAATCCGGTGGTGGAGCTCTTTGTTGCCGAACGAACGAAGTCGGGCAACTTAAAGCCCCCTTTTAACCGTATTGAGCCACTTCGACAGCTTGGGATGGCGACCGGAATCGACGAAGCGAAGTTTTACGCGGCGGTCGCCCAGATCCAGCAGGTGGAAACCGGCGACCGCATCGCATCGGATCTCAAAGCGTTGCGTACTGTGATCAATACCGGTTCCGATTATCCATTTTATTACCACGACGAGCAAATGGGCGAAAATTTTTCTTCCAAATCGTTGGTGCCAGTGAAGGCGAAGGTGATGCCCAATACCGTCTATCTGTCCATTCGCGCGGAGGGAGCTTTCTATGTGATAACCGGGGGGATTAAGTTAGGCGGCAAATCGTATGCGCTGCATGAACTCCCCCTTAAGTTGGGATGTTTTTTCCAATTGAAAAATACGCTTTATCTGGCTGATAGCTCGCTGCTGCTCTCCGTCGTGGCATTGCTGCGCGAACAGGGAGGCAAGCTGCTGATCCATGCCAGCAAATACCGAGATTTCCAACGACAGTTACTCGATAAATTGTCGGAAAGTATACGCGTTGAATATCCGGACGTCGCGTCCGGGACACCTGCACAACTGGCGGAAACCGGCTTCTTGGCTTCTCCTGAGCGACTGATCTACCTATCTGACTTCGGTCCGCATGTGATGATAATTCCTGTTGTTCGTTATGGCGAGGCAGAGGTAGCCATCCGTACCGAAAAGCAACTGAAGGCCGTGGACAGTAAGGGGAATGATTTCAGCGTGCCTCGGAACGATGAGGTTGAGCAGGCGTTCCTGACTTTGCTGGTCAAACAGCATCCCAATTTCCTCGAGCAACTGGATAACCAGCTGTATTATTTTTATCTGCATAAGAAATACTTCCTCGACGAAAACTGGTTTCTTCCGGTGCTCGATATTTGGCGAGAAGCCGGAATTGAGGTTTTTGGGTTTAACGAGTTGAGCGGCAACCGACTAAATCCTAATAAAGTAGCCATTTCGATCAACGTCATCAGTGGGGTCAACTGGTTCAATGCTATGCACGATGTGCGTTTTGGCAAAAAAAAGGCATCGTTGAAAAAAATCCAGGCAGCACTGCGCAACAAAAGCAAGTATGTAACATTGGACGATGGTACCCAGGGTATCCTACCTCAGGAGTGGCTGGAAAAGTTTGCAAAGTATTTCGAGGAAGGCGAAGTGGTGGATGACGAAACCATCCGTTTTGCTAAAGCCAATTTCGAAACAGTAACCGCTCTCTATGACGCTGCAATGCTGGACGAAGCGGTTGCCGCAGAAATTGAACGGCTTCGCCAGCGACTCAATAACTTCGATGCCAACCCGTCTGTGAAGGAACCTATAGCCCTACAGACCACACTGCGGCCCTATCAGCGGCAGGGACTGAACTGGCTTCATTTCCTGGACAGCATGAACTTCGGAGGTATTCTTGCGGATGAAATGGGGCTCGGAAAAACGGTGCAGATTATCGCATTTATGCTATCACAACGAGAGGGTGGCCGGAGCGGTACAGACCTTGTGGTGGTACCCGCCACGTTGATTTTTAATTGGCAGCATGAACTGGCGGCACTGGCACCTTCACTCGGTGTTTTGACGCTGTACGGTTCTGGCCGCCCGCAATCAGCGACAACCATCGTACAGCATGATGTAGTATTGACGTCATATACGACGCTGTTAACGGACGTTCGCTTTTTGAAGGAGATTGATTTTAACTATATATACCTGGATGAGTCCCAAAACATCAAGAATTCCGATTCGCAGCGGTACAAGGCGGTCCGTCTTTTGAGGGCACGCAATCGTATCGCGATGAGCGGCACGCCCTTCGAAAACAGTTCATTTGACCTGTATGGTCAGCTATCATTCGCATGTCCGGGATTATTGGGTGACAAGCGGTATTTCCGCGACGTATATGGCAAGCCGATTGACCAGTTCAAAAACCAGAAGCGACGGAAAGAACTTCAGCAGAAAATTCGGCCTTTTATTCTGCGGCGCACGAAGCAGGAAGTGGCAGACGATCTGCCCGAAAAAGTCGCTTTGGTCTTATACAGCGAAATGGGGGCGGAGCAACGGAAGATTTATGAAGCTTACGAAAAAGAATTCCGGGATTTCGTCTGTGCGCTGTCGGGTGACGAGCTGGACCATAGTCCCATGCATGTCCTGCGCGGCCTTACCCGTCTCCGGCAAATTTGCAATTCGCCCGCGTTGCTGCCTGACGGGATGTTAAATATAGCCGTATCCGCCAAGATCGAACTGTTGAGAGAACAGATCATGGATAAATCGCCCTACCATAAGGTGGTCATTTTTTCGCAGTTTGTATCCATGCTGCACCTCATCGGACAGATGCTGGATGACGTTGGCATCCGTTATGTGAGTCTTACGGGCGGCACACGGGCACGGAAACAGGTAGTCAATGCCTTTCAGCAGGACCCCGAGATTCGGGTCTTTTTAGTGAGCCTAAAGGCCGGGGGAACGGGGTTAAATCTGACGGCTGCCGAAGTGGTGTACTTGGTAGACCCGTGGTGGAATCCGGCAGTAGAAAATCAGGCTATAGATCGTGTGCATCGTATCGGGCAGGAAAAGAAGGTCGTAGCCTACCGGTTGGTAACGCCAGGCACCGTCGAGGAAAAAATAGTGCAATTGCAGGACACCAAAAGCACGCTAGCGGATGGATTGGTAGGAGGTGGTGCGTCGTTTTTTCGGACGCTGGATAAAGATGCGTTGCTGGGCTTGTTGTAGGGACCATCCCACAGCCTTAAAGTCGGTGATTTTGAAAAACGACAAATTATCCTTAACTTTGGAAAAAATGTCGCATATGGCTACAAGCAATAAAAGAGAAACGAAGGTTTATTGGGACGTGGTGTCGCTGTTGGGAGGAAGGGAAGTACTCGGCACAGGCGTCAAAACAGAATTTGATCTGATTGCCTTGAGCAATGAGGGGTTGAAGCGCGCATCGCTCGATGCCCTTATTTCCTTTCTGGGAATGCCTAAAAAGCAGTTTGTAGAAAGCGTTCTGGATTTATCGATCAAAACGATCGAACGCAAGCGGAGCGATGACCGGTTAGACCGGCATACCTCATCACACGTTATTGAGATCGCCAAAGTGGTGGAACATGCGGTGGCGGTCTTTGAAGATGAAGATAAGGTGCGGGATTGGTTGGCTACGCCCAACCGGTCTATTAATGGGATGCGTCCACTGGAGCTATTTCACATGCCTACGGGATTGGCACTGGTCAATACCGTCCTGGGACGCATTGAAGAGGGAGTATACTCCTGATGTTGTTGTATCGAATCGCCAAATCGAGGCAGCGCGCTACGGACCTGTCAGGAATGGGGGCCTACAAATTCGGCGGACGCTGGAACAATCCCGGAACCTATATGCTTTATACCAGTGAGAACAGCTCACTAGCTTATTTGGAGAACCTGGTACATTTCGATTCGGATATCATTCCGCCCAAACTTTACATCATGGCGATTGAGGTTGGCGGCAAACCTGGATTGATCCATACACTGCCCGATTCGGACTATCCGAAACATTGGACCCGGTTGGGGCACCTGGAAAACAAACGGCTCGGCAATCGCTGGATGCGGGAAGCCAAATATTTGGGAATCCGGGTACGATCGGCCGTCAATCCCAAAGAATTCAACTGCCTGCTCAATCCATTATTTCCTGGGTATCACGATCTGGTGGCGGTTATCTCTGTAGAGCAATTACCGATCGACAATCGTCTTATCCGTATCAAGATGCAGTAGACGCATATCAAGCTTTGATCGTTTTATCGTTATCTCGGAATATCACAAGGAAGAGTATCGCCAACACCAGTGCATAACCCGAGAACGTAAACCAAATGCTCGGCCAATTCCGGGTTCCATCGGCACCTGTAAAATGGTCTACTACCCAACCACTGCCATAGCCACCAATGATGGCTCCAAACCCATTGGTCATAATCATAAAAAGTCCCTGCGCGCTGGAACGGATTTTAGAATCCGCGACTTTTTCGACGTACAGCGAGCCCGAAATGTTGAAGAAATCAAAGGCCATTCCGTAGATGATCATGGATAGGACCAGTAGGTACAGTCGATCGTCCGGATTTCCCAAACCAAAAAAGCCGAAACGAAGTACCCAGGCAAGAATGCTAAATAGAATGACGTTGCGGATCCCAAAACGGTTGAGAAAAAAAGGGATCAGCAGAATAAAAAAGGTTTCTGAAATCTGGGAAATGGAAAGTAGCAGATTGGGATGCCGTACGCCGAATGAATCGGGGTACGTGGTTTTAAAGTCATCCAAAAAGGGACCACCGAACGCGTTCGTAATCTGTAGGGCAGCTCCCAGCAGCAAGGAAAAAACAAAAAACAATGCGGTGTTTTTCCTTCTGAACAAAACAAAGGCATCCAATCCGAGCGACGAAATCAAAGATTTTTTGCGGGTTTCATCAAGAAATGGGGGAGAAGGCGGCACGGTAAATGCATAGCAACCCAGAAATAGCCCGGCCCCCGCGGCAACGTAAAGCTGATGGGTACTCTTGGTCCATCCAAGCAGGTCCACAATCCACATGGCAACAATAAACCCCACCGTTCCCCACACCCGGATCGGGGGAAATGCTTTTACCACATCAAATCCCTTTCGCGTTAACACGTTATAACATACCGAGTTGGAAAGCGCTAAGGTTGGCATGTAAAACAATGAATTGATTAGCATCAGCACGTAAAAAGTCTGAAAGTCGGTTACACGGGTTGCAGCGATCAGCGCACCTGCGGCTATAAAATGCGCCATGGCAAATACACGCTCAGCATTCACCCATCGATCGGCAACAATGCCCAGCAACCCAGGCATGAACACCGATGCAATGCCCATGGTCGAATAGACCGATCCAATCTGTAAGCCCGAAAAGTTTAATTGACTCCCCATATAACCGCCGAGGGAAATCAGCCAGGAACCCCAGATGAAAAACTGAATGAAATTCATCACGGTAAGTCTGACTTTTATCGGCATGGCGCAAATCTAGGATGATTTTCTGCGGCTAATTTCGTCCCGGATGCGGGCGGCCTTTTCGTACAGTTCGTCGGCCAAGGCTTTTGAAAGAGTTTCCTGCAACTGCTCATCGGTCATTGACGCGAAAGAAGAAGTGTCTTTGGAAGCAACGGTTTCCGGATCACCGGATCCGGCTGATTCAATATTTTCAAGAAACACGAAGTCATTCCCTTCGATGACGATACCTGCCGAGGCAAGAATAAATTCATACGTATACACAGGTGCCTTAAAGCGCACGGCCAGTGCAATGGCGTCTGACGTGCGTGCATCGATTTCAGTTTGCTTCTGTCCGTCGTTGAAGATAATTTTTGCATAAAAAATGCCGTCCACCAGATTATAAATGATCACTTCATCAATCCGGATGTGGTAAGTTTCAGCAAAGGTCTTAAACAGATCGTGGGTTAAGGGGCGGCTCGGAGTCATTTTTTCGATTTCAATGGCAATGGCCTGAGCTTCGAAACCACCGATAATAATAGGTAAGCGACGGCGGCCTGACACTTCCCCTAGCACGAGCGCATAAGCACCGGATTGGGTCTGGCTATAGGACAAACCGACAATATCTAACTTTATCTTCTTCATACGTAATTCCCGTACGGGACACACAAAGATGCGAATAGTTATTTAAAAATACAGTTATTTTACGTGCTTTTATCATTCTGACCCTTTATACGCCTTAATGGCCGCGGTAAGTTTGGGCACCACATCAAAAGCATCCCCAACGATGCCGTAATCGGCGACCTTGAAAAAGGGCGCTTCGGGGTCCTTATTAATGACGACAATGGTTTTGGAAGCGCTTACACCGGCCAGGTGTTGGATAGCGCCCGAAATCCCGATCGCGATGTACAGGTTGGGACTCACCGCAATCCCCGTTTGGCCGACGTGTTCGGCGTGTGGCCGCCATCCGGCGTCCGAAACCGGCTTTGAACAAGCGGTAGCTGCACCCAATGCATCTGCCAATTCCTCAATGATGCCCCAGTTTTCGGGGCCTTTGAGTCCGCGGCCCGCCGACACCACGATTTCGGCATCGGGTAGTGTCACTTTATCCGTCGCCCGGACAATGTCCCGCACAACTGACGCAAAATCTCCACCCGGGATATCGGGTTGGAAACTCTCGATCTCTGCATGGCCGCCGGTTTCCCGGAGTTCAAACGAATTTGGCGTTAGCGCAATTACTTTCTTGGCCGATAGAAGTTCGGTAATGGCAAAGGCTTTGCCGGAAAACGCGGCTTTTTTCCACGTCATCTTACCATTGTCGATGTTAGGCAATTCGACCACTCCATCTGCCAATCCCGCTTCGAGCTTCGCTGCTACGCGCGGCGCTAATCCTTTCCCGCTGAAGGAATTGGAAATAATCACGATGTCTGCGCCTAGATGATTCGCTGCAGCGGCAATCACCGACGCATAGGCTTGGTTAACGAATTGCTTGAGCTGATCGCCGGATACATTAAGTACCCGCGAGACGCCGTAGTTGCCCAATGAAGCCAATGCCGGTTGCTCCACATTCCCAATGGAGATAGCCGTGACCGTGGTATTCAAATTATCGGCAATAGCCTTGGCGTAAGAAACTACTTCGTAAACGGATTTTTTAAACAAACCGCCGGTGTTTTCGGCATATACTAGGACAGACATAGTCGGTATGATAAAAGAATGAAAATTGAAATTGAACGAGAATTGAAAATGATTGTTAGATAACCCTTGCCTTGTTGTGCAATAGGTCCACCAGTTTTTCTACTTCCTCCGCATTTACCCATGTAACGGCCCCCCGGGGTTCAGGGGTTTCGTAATTGAGCACCTTAGATAACATAGGAACCTCAATGGGGGCAATGACGTCAAGCGGTTTCGTACGTGCGCCCATGATACCACGCATATTGGGAATACGGGGTTCCGCGACTCCCTCGGCCGCACCCGCTATGAATGGCAACGGAATGGAAAGCACTTCTTTCCCGCCCTCAATTTCCCGTTCTACGGTTGCCACGCCGTCTGCAATGTCTATTTTCTTAGCGGTGGAGACCGAAGGGATACCAAGCAATTCGCCCACATAGGCGGCAACCTGAACGCCGTTATAGTCGATTGATTCCCTGCCGGTAAGAATGAGATCAAATCCTTTATCCTTGGCATAAGCCGCTATTTGGTTGGCAACAAACCAGCCGTCGCGAGGAGCCGCGTTTACCCGAACCGCTTCGGCAGCGCCGATGGCCAGCGCCTTCCGGATGGTTGCCTCCGTATTCGCCTCACCAACGTTGATAACCGTCACCGTACCTTGGCTCTCCTCGGCCAGCCCAACAGCTTTGGATAAAGCTATTTCGTCGTATGGATTAATGATGTATTGAATACCCGCTGTATTGAGTTCGGTACCATCGGCGGTAAAGGTTATTTTGGAGGTCGTGTCCGGCACGTTACTGATGCAAACTAGTATCTTCATAAAACAAGGGTTTTATACAAACATCGGCAAACTTCCGGGGATATGCAAGCCAAAAATGGAGTGGTAGGCTTACCGCAACTGACAGCCGGAACGATTGCATTTAAACGTCAATTTATCTAAGTTTGCCGCTTAGATAGTTCAATCGTTCGTTATGACTGACCGCTTACAGCAATTGATTGATTTTTTGGCAGAGACTCCGGATGATCCGTTTCTCAATTATGCGCTTGCTACTGAATATCTTAAATTGGGGCACGTCGAAAACGCGCTGCGGTATTACGAGCGATTAGTGGAAAAACATCCTGGGTACGTGGGCACATACTATCACCTTGGCAAGTTATACGAAACCCTGGATCAAAAGGAGAACGCAATCGCAACGTATGAAAAAGGCATGCATAATGCGCGGGCTAAACGCGATATGCATGCACTGTCCGAATTGCAGGCCGCTTATCGTGCGGCCGTAGAGATGGATGAGGATGACGAGTGACTACACCGTGCCGGGATTGCTGACATCGGCAGGGGAGTCGTGCCTTCTTTTGTGTTTCCGGTCGGCAAAACTTTCCTTGTCAATGTCCATTACCTCTTCGGCCTCTGCCACCACCTCATTTTCGTCCTTTCCTTTTTTAGTAAGGGGCTTGTTATACGTATCCTGCTTAGGGTCTGTTGCTTGATTTTTTCGATTCATCGTCTGTTCTCCTTTCTATTGATGCCTACTGTAGGGGACAACAGCCGACTTGGTTCATTGTTTGCAAAATCATGCCTTTTCGAGGCATAGTGCTTTCAGTTTACCTATCACGAAATCAATTTCCTCACGGGTATTGTTTTTGCAGAACGAAAAACGGACGCTGGGGCGGCCCGGATCGGCACCAATTGCCTGCAACACATGGGAACCTATATCGGACCCCGAACTACAGGCGCTTCCCCCGGACGCTGATATGCCGGATATATCCAAGCTGAAGAGCATCATGTCTGACATATCCGTGCAGGGAAACGAAACGTTCAGCACCGTATAGAGGCTGTTTTCCGGCGTAATGTCGCCATTAAATCGAACGTCCGGGATATGCTCCCTCAGTTGGGCGATCATGTAATCCTTCAATCCTTGTATGTATCGTTGATGGTCATCCATTTCGCTGTAGGCTATTTCGAGCGCCTTGGCTAAGCCCACGATGCCATAGACATTTTCCGTCCCACCCCGCATGTTTCTCTCCTGGGCACCTCCATATATGAACGGCTTTATCTTTGTTTGGTGATTGATGTATAGAAAGCCTACGCCTTTTGGACCATGGAATTTGTGTGCGGAACCGGTTACGAAATCAATTTGCAGCTTGGTCAGATCGTGCACATAATGCGCCATAGTCTGTACAGTATCTGAATGAAAAATAGACCGGTATTGCTTGCATAATGCCGATATGTACTCGATATCTGTCAGCGTGCCGATCTCGTTATTGGCATGCATCAACGATACAAATGTACGAGGGTTATTTGCCAGCAATTGTTCCAACTGCTGCACATCCACACGCCCCAGCCGGTCCACGTCCAGTAGGCTCAGCTTAATGGCACCGCTTTGTTCGAGCGCCTCCAACGTGTGCAATACAGCATGGTGCTCCAGCGGTGAAGTGATGGCGTGCGAAATGCCGTTGTCGAGAATGCCCCTTGCAATCGCCGTATTATCGGCCTCGGTTCCGCCCGAAGTGAAAAAGATTTCAGATGGCGAGGTATTCAACAATCCAGCCACCGTTTTGCGTGCACGTTCGACGATGGTCTTCACCTGCCGCCCATGTGCGTGGATGGACGATGGGTTGCCATAATTGAACTCCATAATTTCAACCATTGCCTCGACTACCCGGGGATCGAGAGCCGTTGTGGCGGCGTTGTCAAAATACACTTGCATGGAACAAAGGTACGAAGATTAGCAGTTAGATCGGGGTCATGCAAAAGTGAATTTTTTTTGAAATGTTTTCCGGGTTCGTTCGTCTATAAGAAACAAAAGGTCCAGAGATCGTTAACTGATGCAGGTAAAATGACTAATGAAAAGCAAGTTAAAATAACGGCAACCGTCACTTCTTACGCGAAAGGGTTGCGCGGCTTCATTAGAAAACACGTGCACAACGATGCCGACGCGGAAGATATCCTGCAAGATGTATGGTACCAACTGAGTGCAGTGATCAATACACGGCCGGTAGAACAAGTGGGCGCCTGGTTGTACCGGGTGGCAAAAAACAGGATCATCGACAAAAAGCGGAAGAAATCGGAATCGACTTGGAATTCCGCAGCAGGCGTCGACCGCGAGGAGGCACAATTCGGCCGATTCACGCCGATAGCCGATGACGATCCGGAAACAGCGTACCAAGGCCGCATGGCATGGCAACGGTTGTGGCAGGCCCTGGAAGAACTCCCGCCCGCGCAAAAGCAAGTGTTTATCTGGCATGAATTGGAACAACTGTCTTTCGCCGAAATTGCCGAAATCACCGGGGAGCCGACTGGCAAATTGATATTGCGCAAGCACTACGCTGTCATGCATCTCCGGAAACGGTTGAAGATTTTCTATGATGAGTTAGGAGCAAAATAATTAAGTAATAAATAAAAAAAGATGAAAAGGTTATTTAGAAGTAGAATCCGGTTTATTTTCATCCCCATCCTCGCCATTGGGTTTCTTTTCCTGGTAAGTTTTGTGGTGATGCACCTATGGAATTATACCTTACCGGCATTGTTGGGGGTTGGGACCATCAATCTCTGGCAGTCTATGGCCTTGTTCTTTCTCTGTAAGCTATTGTTCGGATTCGGAGGGGGCGGCCCGGGACGCGGCGGTCCGCGATGGAAAAAAGCAGCCATGCGCAGAAAATTCGACCGGATGGGCGAGACCGATAAGGAGCGGTTTAAAGCTTACATGCGGGAAAGCTGGTGTCACTGGGAACCCAGACCGGAACGAGGAGAAGCTATTGAACATCCCGAGGTACGTGATAACGGAGAAAAATCTAACGAGAGCAGACCATGAAGAGCGTATTTATTTACAAAACCGACGTAAGCAGTTCATTACATGTACAGCAGGTAAGTGCGCTTTTTAAAGCGGATACCTCGATCAAACAGTGGACGTTTGATCTGGAGGATTGTGACAGGATTCTTCGGATTGAGGCTCATGGGCATCATTCGCAGACCATTGAGCAGCTTCTGGCGAAGGCGGGCATTGCCTACGAACAATTGGAATACGAATTATAACCCGGTTTTTCTATATTAGCGGAATGATGTATGACATGACCGGCGGGGCGATCTCCTGTACGCCGTTAGCGAAGCGGTCTCACGAATACCAATTGAGCAAATAGATAATGAATAATGATTCAAATGAAAATCTTTGGGACCTTCCTGCTTGCGGCAGCCGTATCTATGCTTGCTGCGCAAACGCCTTCTATTCAAAAATCCGCACCCCTCACCGAAGCAGCGCCAGCGAATGTAGGCATCTCGCCTGATCGACTAAAATGGATCGACGAGATGCTTCAACAATCCGTATCTGACGGCCAGATCCCCGGCGCGGTTGCTTTGATTGCGCGTAACGGCAAAATCGTATATCACAAGGCGTTTGGCACGGCCGACGCACAAACCGGACGGAAACAAAAGGTGGATGATATTTTCCGTATCGCTTCCCAGACGAAAGCAATCACCGCAACAGCCGTCATGATGCTATGGGAAGAAGGAAGGTTTCAGTTGGACGATCCGATATCCAAATACATCCCCGAATTCAAAAGCCCGAAAGTTCTTCAGTCATTCCGGTACACAGATACCAGTTTTACAACGCGTCCGGCAAACAAGGAAATCACGATCAGGCACCTGCTTACGCACACGTCGGGACTGGGGTATGGCGTGATTGACGGCGACGAGCGCATGAAATTGATCTATCAGAAAGCGGGTACCACGGACCTGTTTACGACGGCGGATGTATCGATAGGAAGTGTGGTGGAAAAATTGGCTAAGTTGCCACTTCATCACGATCCGGGCGAAAAATTCACTTACAGCATGGGTCTCGATGTACTGGGCTATCTTGTGGAAGTGGTATCGGGGCTTCCTTTTGACCGCTTCCTAAAAGAACGGCTATTTGATCCGTTGGGTATGACTGATACCTGGTTTTACCTGCCGAAAGACAAAGCAGACCGCTTGGTGGCTGTCCAGTATCGGAAGGATGGCCAGTGGGCAAATTACCCGAAAACGTTTTATGATCCAGATTACCCGGTTACGGGCGCCCGCAAATTCTTCGCAGGCGGTGCCGGCCTGGTCGGTTCAGCCAAAGATTACGCAACTTTCCTGCAGATGTATCTCAATGGAGGTGAACTCAATGGCGTAAGGATACTCAGCCGTACCACGGTGGCCAGCATACTAGCCAATCAGGTTGGTAATCTGATGGGAACCGATCAATACTATGGATTGGCATTCGGTGTGTTGACTGAACAAGGGTCGGCCAAAGGCGGACAGGGCAGTCAAGGAACGTTCACTTGGGGCGGATACTTCAATACCCAATATTTTGCCGACCCGAAAGAACAGACGATTGGCATCCTGATGAAACAGACACAGGGTCCTGTAGATGATCAAACCGCTTGGAAATTCAGACAATTGGTGGCAACGGCCATCGATGATTGATGGATGAGAAATATTGTTTACCTTTGTCCCATAATGGAAATCCAACAACCCGAAAGAGAAGAGTACAGCTTCTGGACGAGGTATAAGCGTTTTGCCGGAAATGAAATACTGCTTTACGTAATTATGGCAGTTGGCATTCTATTAGGTATTATTATATTTAGCTGATTTTCAATTTACCACATATCGAAACCTAACGTATTCCGCAAAGCAAATAACAATGAACCTCAATTTGAAACGTCCGTTGGCTTTTTTTGATCTGGAAACCACCGGTGTGAATGTATCCACGGATCGAATCGTTGAAATTTCCATTCTAAAGGTTTCTCCCGGAGATGTCGAAGCCGTCAAGACACTGAAAATAAATCCAGAGATCCCGATTCCATTGGAATCATCGATGTTTCATGGAATTTATGACGAAGACATCAAAGATGCACCTACATTTAAGGAGGTTGCCGCAGATTTGGCCGCTTTTATCGGGAGCGCAGATCTCGCAGGTTACAATTCCAACAAATTTGACATCCCGATGCTGATGGAAGAATTTATCCGTGCCGGTATCGATTTTTCGCTTGAGGGCAGACGTTTTGTTGACGTACAGAACATCTTTCATCAGATGGAACAGCGGACGTTGAAGGCGGCTTACCGTTTTTATTGCGGACAAGAATTAACGAACGCACATAGCGCCGAGGATGATGTCCGTGCCACGTATGAAGTATTGAAATCCCAATTAGATCGCTATAAAGATGTAGAATGGGAGGACAAGACCGGCAATAAATGCGTTCCCGTCGTCAATGATGTCGAAGCTTTGCATCATTTTACAAATCTGAGCCGTCCGGTAGACTTTGCCGGGAGAATGGTATTCAACGAGCAGGGGGAAGAGGTCTTCAATTTTGGAAAGCACAAAGGGCGAACCGTTGAAGAAGTGTTCAGCATAGAACCTAGCTATTACTCGTGGATAATGCAGGGTGATTTTCCATTATACACCAAAAAGTGCGTAGATAAAGTATGGCAACGGTTCCGTATTAAGCAGAAGCAACAGCGCCAGGCACCACCTACCCCGAAGGAAGCTGCCGCGAATGAAACCACCTCAACGGCGCCTCGTCGTCCCGACAAGCGCCCGGATAGACCGCATCGCCAACAGCAATCACAGGCGAAGCAAAAGCCCGGACCGATCACCGATGATATGCTGAAAAGCCTACAGGCGAAGTTTGGGAAATGACAAAGGGATGTTGAATGGATTCGGCGAATCCGTTATCTTTGCGTTTTATTTGTTTTGATGGGCTTATTAGCTCGGTTTTGACTTTGACTTCTTACCATGCCACAAGAAAGTGAACATATTAAATGCCTAATTATCGGTTCAGGTCCAGCAGGTTATACAGCTGCGATCTATGCCGCTCGTGCCGATTTGAAACCCGTATTGTATACGGGCATTGTCCCAGGTGGCCAATTGACACAGACCACTGAAGTAGAAAATTTTCCGGGCTATCCGGACGGCGTACAGGGACCGGAAATGATGGAAGATTTTCGGAAACAGGCAGAACGCTTTGGGACCGACATACGATTTGGTTACATCACATCGGTGGATTTTTCAGGCGATGTGCATAAAGTTGTCGTGGATGGTGAGCGAACGCTTACCGCTGACACGGTCATCATCGCTACCGGAGCTACCGCCAAATGGCTGGGGCTTGAAAGCGAACAAAAGTACAATGGCTTCGGAGTATCCGCTTGTGCTGTTTGCGATGGCTTCTTTTTTAAAGGTCAGGACATAGCGATCGTAGGCGCCGGTGACACAGCCGCTGAAGAAGCGACGTATCTCGCTAAGCTTGCCAGTAAAGTGCACATGTTGGTGCGACGAGATGAATTCCGGGCCTCGAAAGCCATGCAGCACCGTGTGTTAAACACCCCCAATATCGTGATCCATTATAACACGGAGACCAAAGAGATTGTGGGGGACGGACAAAACGTGACAGGGGTATTGGTTTACAATAATCAAACATTGGAAGAAAGCGTATTGCCCGTTACCGGTTTTTTCGTCGCCATCGGTCATAAACCCAACACCGAACTGTTCCATGGGATATTGGATATGGATGCCAATGGTTACCTAATCACAAAACCGGACAGCACACGCACCAATATCGAAGGCGTATTTGCTTGCGGTGATGTGCAGGATCACATATACCGGCAAGCGGTGACAGCCGCAGGAACGGGCTGCATGGCAGCCCTGGAAGCCGAGCGCTATCTAGCAGCCAAGGAATATACAATCGCATAAGCTATCTCGTCAGTAGACCGGCGAACCCGCTTCAAGCCATCGAGACCAGTTTTTATCATACACGTGAATCTCGGTGGTTTGTACGTCTTGGCTATTATAGAGGGGGTTTCCCTGATTGATCCATTCATATATGCCGCCGAACAGCATATAAACATGCCGATAGCCCGCCTTTCGGAGTTTTTCTCCGATGCGTTCGCTTCGGTTACCGATCGCACAATACACGACAAGCGTATCGGTCTTCGGAATGTCGTAGACGGTTCGCATATCAAACCAAATGTAGCCGACATGACGTGAATGCCGGATGTGGCTTACCTCGAATTCATCATCTTCGCGTGTATCCAGCAAGGTAACTCCCTGTTTTATCAATACTTTTAATTCTTCGACCGTCACGGCGGGTACACTGTGTCGGTATACACTGTTAAGCCGATCAGCAAACTCGGTATGAATCGTTGAGTCCTGCTGCAAGCCTCCGCAGATCACGTGCACCAGCGCAAATAGCTTCCACATTAGTCGGCCGCTCGTTCAAAATCCACAATGTTTGTACCCATATCCTCCACGGCTGTACCGGTCAAAGCCGCCGCCACAATGCTGGAACCGATGGCCGAACGATACCCGCCCGCGCAATGCACCGCAATCGGCTTGTCCGTAGGGATTTCATTCAGGCGTTCACGCAACTCCGGTAGAGGAATCTGTATTGCGTTTTCAAAAATTGGCTTGGATGCCGATTCCTGGCGGGTCCGTATATCCACGATATGGTATTCCTGTTGATGTTCAGCAAAGTGCGCGGGGTCGAAATGCGCCGATTTCAAGGGACCATCTGTAATTGGTAACGTTGCCTCGATCAACTGCTCATAACCGATCTTAGCGGCTTTTTCGAGCAGGGTTCGCAAGTGATCCTGATCGACAGCCAGCAGATAAAACCTTTCGTCGGGACTGATAATAGACCCCAGCCAGGTTTCAAATCGGGGTCCATCCGGTATGTTGATGGAGCCCGGAACATGCCCCGATCGAAATTGCTCCGCAGCACGGCCATCCACGATCATTATCCCGGATGCTAACTCCGTTAGGGCGGTTAGTGTCGGGATTGCTTTAATGCTCGGCAAGAAAGGGGCTGCACCCCGCTTGTTAAGCTTCACATCGTATGGAAAGTATTTCGGAACGAAAGGTAGCTGGTCCAATATCAGCGCCACAAACGCTTCCTCGGTCATGGGCTGAAAGGCATAGTTTTCGCGAATTTCCCGGCCAATCGTGCTGTAGCGGTCGTCACCTATATTTTTGCCGCAGAGCGAGCCCCGTCCGTGTGCCGGATATACCCGTACGTTGTGTGGAAGCTTCATCAGCTTTTCACGTATTGTATGGTATAATTGCCGGGCAAGAATATCGGCTTCCGCCTGAATGTTTCCTGCGTCTTTCCGCAGGTCCGGCCTTCCCACATCTCCCACAAATAGGGTATCGCCTGTAAAAAGGGCGTGGGGCTGGCCCTGTTCATCCAATAGCAGGACACTGATGCTATCGGGGGAGTGACCTGGAGTATGAATGGCCTGTAACACTACATTTCCCAATGGAATGCGATCGCCCTCGTCGAAGGGTATGTGGGGGTATTCCGCACCGGTCAGGCTGCTGGTGTAAATCGGAGCTTCGTTTAACTCGTACAGTTCCATATGCGAGCTAACAAAATCTGCGTGCGGATGGGTTTCGATAATCACGGATATCCGTGCATGATGGCTCGCCGCGAAATCAAGGTAAGGTTTCGGGGCCCGCCCGGGGTCTATCAATGCAATCTGGCCCTGGCTGATGATGGCATAGGAAGCCTGCGCCAGTCCTTCGTCATAAAATTGGTGTACATTCATCTGTGTGGCATTTACGAAACAAAGATAGGCAAATGTTTTTTGTGGATTTAATTTGTATTTTGGGCACATGGCATTGGACCAAAAACTCGTAGCGTGTATGCTAGGTAGCCTGGCGGCATTCGGCGCCTGGGCGCAAGACGACAGTCCTTTTACACAAGGCCGGGCGAAAGGCAAAATTTCTCATGCAGAAATCAATGAAGCTTCAGGCCTGGTGACCTCGGTAAAAAATCCCGGTTTCCTTTGGACGCATAACGACAGTGGCGACGCAGCGCGAATATTTTTGATTGACGATTCGGCACAGCTTAAAGCCACCTATTATTTGCAGGGAGTTACCGCCCGCGATTGGGAAGACATTGGCACGATGGCACGGTCGGAACGAAATTACCTGCTGGTGGGCGATATCGGCGACAACGGAGGTCGCCGCCCATATATAAAGGTGCATAGGATTGAAGAACCGGTGATGCACCGCCGGGAAATCTCAATCGATACCATCCCAAGGGAACACATTGCCACCTATGTATTGAAGTATGAAGACGGCCCGCGTGACGCCGAATCCTTATTTTTCGATCCGATAGACAATTACTTATATGTGATCAGCAAACGAGAATTGCGATCGGGCATTTATCGGACGGTTTTTCCGGAAACACCGACCGATACATTGGTTTTAAAGCACGTAGGCACGTTACCCCATACGTTTATTACTTCGGCAGATCTTAGTGAAGATGGGACCGAGATATTGATGAAGAACCTTTTGAATGTTTTTTATTGGCAACGATCGCCCGGTGAGTCCATCCCGCAGTCATTGAAACGGCCGGCAGTCCGGTTACCGTATCGACCCGAACCGCAGGGGGAAGCGGTCGCCTTTTCGCGGGATGGACGGGGCTATTATACATTAAGTGAAGCCCCGTTGGGTTTCACGGCTATTTTGTACTTTTACCCGCGGCAATCAAATCACTAATGAGCAAATGAACAGAAATAATGCAAGCAGCTTTCCGTGTGTTAAAAAAACAAATTATCGAATGAAACTCGTACTAACTTTGCTGGCGACTTTGTGCCTGGCTGACGTTTACGCAAGCCAGGTAGACACCGTGTCCGTGAACAGCCGCGTGATGAATAAAACCGTAAAAACCGTGGTCATTGTGCCAGAGAATTATGCGACGCTCGATTCTTTGCCCGTTGTATACCTTTTGCATGGGTACAGTGGTAACTATGCGGATTGGGTAACCAAAGTGCCCGAAATTAAAGAGCTCGCCGATCGGTACCAGTTTATGATTGTGTGCCCTGATGGAGGATACAGCAGTTGGTACTGGGACAGTCCGATTGACGAATCGTTTCGATACGAAACCTTTGTATCGCAGGAACTGGTGAATTGGGTCGACAGTAACTATAAAACAGTGAAAAGCCGTAAAGGCCGGGCAATTTCCGGACTGAGTATGGGTGGACACGGCGCGCTGTATCTTGCTATGCGACATCTGGATGTCTACGGGGCGGCGGGTAGTACCGCCGGGGGCGTGGATATTCGTCCGTTTCCACTTAACTGGGATATGGCCAAACGTCTTGGCAGGTATGCAGACCATCCCGAAAGATGGGAGGCACACACGGTAATCAATCAGTTACACAAACTCACGCCGGATACGTTAGCCTTGGTGATTGACTGTGGCACGAGTGATTTCTTTTATCCTGTCAATGAACAATTACATCAGAAGCTGCTGGACAGAAACATTCCCCATATGTATATCACCGGGCCCGGCGCACATAATTGGGCGTATTGGCAGCAGTCCATCGTTTATCAACTCCTGTATTTCCATACGATTTTTCGCCGATAAGTATCGTTGACTTCGTTAAATTGATTGATTAACAAATAGTTAAATCGAAAGTGTAAAAAATGTTGACTTTTTTGGATAAATTATTGACAAAGTCAATAAATTTTCCATATTTTTATTGCGCAAACGAACTAATTATAAACTTAAACAGGTCCCGGGGCTGTGAGGTAACCGGGGCTTTTTGTTTCCCCGCACCCGTAATTCACACATAATCGGCGGCTTGTATAAAATAAGACATCATGTTGAAGGCTTCCCTTGAATACCTCCATTCCCAAGACAACCACTCGTTTTGGTTGCGAAATTTCGGCCCTGAAGCTTTTGAGGCGCCCTACCATTTTCATCCCGCCTACGAATTAACGTATATTGTCAATGGCACTGGAAAACGGTATATCGGAAGCCATCAGAATGATTTCGGCGCGGGCGACCTGGTGCTTATTGGTCCAAATATTCCCCATTGCTGGAAACTGGAACCTGCCGATCAATCTGATGCCGGAGCAATTGTCGTCCAGTTTTCGGAAGCTACGCTGGGAGCAACGTTGTTAACCAAAAAAGAATTGGCAGCCGTCTCCAAATTCCTGGAATATGCAACGATTGGCGTCTGCTTTGAAAATTCTATTTCGGGAAGCATAGGGCAGCAACTGCGTATCTTGGACCAAAAGACGGAATTTTATCGCTTTACCGGATTGTTGGAAGTTTTACAACAGCTTTCGGAAGCCCCAACATGTACGGTATTCAGTCCGCAAAATGCGGTCGCCATCCAGCACAGCGTTTCTCAACAACGATTAAGCCCTGTTTTTGCTTATTTGGTAGAAAGTTACCGAGGCAAGGTTTCTTTGGAAAAAGCAGCATCCCTTGCCCATATGACCCCGCAAGCTTTTTGTAAGTATTTCAAAAAGGCCACCAGAAAGACATTTATGGAAACGGTTATGGAATATAGAATCAACTACGCCGCACAACAATTGACACAGACCGATAAGCCCGTGTCTGAAATTTCATTCCAAAGCGGGTTTCCAGATGTATCATTTTTTTACCGCGCATTCAAAAGAATGATGAAATTCAGTCCGTCGGATTATCGGCGCCGGTTTATCCAACACTAAAGTAACAACGGATTCAAATGTGAGTCGGCAAGTGATCCCGGAGCCTTATTGTCCAACCAGGTTTTCAGGTCATTCTCCTGAAACTGATGTTGCGGCGGCGAAATCCTTGTGCCGTCTGCGTAATAGATAATCGTCATTACTTCACGCATCCGATCGCTGTGATTCCCGGGGGCATTGTGAATGGTGAAACCGGTATGCCAGGTAGCGTCCCCTGCTTTCAGGGCTGCGGGCCTAACCAACGGAAATCGATGTTGACGGACATATTGTTCAAATGCATCCTCTGATTCGTCAGAGATCACCAAATCGGATACCGCTCCATTGTGATGGGATCCGGAAGCAAAAGTCAGCATTCCCATTTCCGGATTTGGAATGTCTACCAAAGGCATCCACATCGTGATTGTTTTGTTCGTGGCCAACGGCCAATAGTTTTGATCTTGGTGCCAGGGAGTAGGACCACCCCCCGGTTCCTTGAAAAGTGCTTGGTCGTGATATAGCCTCACATTTTTTACCTCCAGTAAGGTAGCTGCCATGTGCGCGAAGCGTTTGGCAAACACGAATTTTTTGATCGTGTCCTCTACACGCCATAGATTCATTATCTGTAGAAATGCCTTACCATACGTATCGCGTTCAGACAGACTTCGCTTTTCTTCGTTGCGTTGATTCACGGCGCTGCTTATTACGCGCCGATACGCCGCTACTTCTCCCGCATTCAGTACATTTAACGTCTGTATATGACCGTTTCGCTTAAATTCTTGGACGTGTTCATCGTGGATCTCATACCGATCGTCCAAATTGGGCAATGCATTCAAGGCTGCTTCCATCATATTCGTGTTTATAACAACAAATGACGGAAACAACCTAACTGTAACCAATGAATAAGTTAATCAAATTATGGATTATATTATCCAATAGATCAAAAATGCTTTTCGTTCCGGACAAGATAAACAATCCAATCCGTAATCGCTTATCCGTTCCGGTTTCCTTCTAGTTCCTGTTGTTGGCGGAGCTGATCCACATTATTTTTAGCCCCGAAGTCCTCGGTTGTCTCGGCAAAAGCATTTAACAGTTCCGTAATGGCGTCGGAGTTTTCAGCCGTGCGTTGGTAGATGTCCGGCAGTATCTTTTCCAGCCGGCTATCGCCTAATTCGATGTTATCCACCTCGATTTTGCCGATTTTCTCCAATACCGCTTGTCCACTTCTTTTTAAATCTTCCAATTCTCGGACGATTTTTTCCATCAACTCAAATTTCTTTAATTTATCCATAACATCCGTTTTTATTGTGATTAAACAGCAAATAGGGAAAAATGTTTTTGATAAACTAATAATTTAGTTATATTGCGAAAGTTTTAGTTGATAATATCGGAGGCTCTATGAAATGGTTGGTTTTTGCCTTTTTTCAATTTTATTTACGTTTCTGTGGCTTCATTGCACATGCACAACAACCTATGCAACCCGACAACAACAAACTGCTCGAATTTTACCAGACCCAGCAGTATCGGGTAGCGGCTCAATATCTAAAAACGTTCTATTCCGACACAATCGTTGATCCGGCAGTACTGGGCCGCTTGGGTTACTGTTACAGGATGGCAGGTGATTATGCGGAAGCCGAGCGCTACTACCTCCGGTTGTACAGATTGGATAGCTTACGGATCTCGACGTTGTTAAATTTGGCAACCATCAATGTGCAGCGTCGGAAGTATCTGCCAGCAACGGTATACTACCGACAGGTCATAGCACTGGATACGACGCATGCTGCAGCGTATGAAGCACTTTCGGAATTAATGAAAAGGAAGGGAGACCTAGGGCTGGCCTACACGTATCTGGAACGAGCAAATGATCTCCAGCCTTCAAACAGCGATATTGCCTATAATTTTTCGCAGCTGTGCGTAAACGTCGAACAATATGCAAAAGCAGATTCGGTCTTGCAGTTAGCGTTGGAAACGGATCCAGACAACGGATTACTCCTATTAGGTAAACTTCGGGTTGCCGAAAAGCGAAAGAACTACCCGGAAATGGTCACAATAGGCGAGCAATTGCGTACGCTTGGCGACGAAAGTCAACAGGTGCTTTCGCTACTTGCCCGCGGATATTTTCACACCGATAAATTGGCGGATTGTGAAAAAACATACAATCACCTGGTGGCCTTGTATAAGGAGATGGGGGAGATAGACTATTATTATCTTGCCATGGCCTATAAAGGCATGAAGCAATACAAACAAGGTCTGACGTATATGGATAAGGTGCTGGAAATGGCGGTCTCGCCAAACACAGCCTTTTATTACGGACGCAAGGCCGACCTCCATGACCTCGCCAATCAGCCTTCCGCAGCCGCATCCAGTTACCTGCGGAGCTTTCAGTTTGAAACCATACCTCTCCATTATTACAGCCTCGCCGTGATCTATGACCGGAAATTGAATGATTCCAGCCATGCCTTACGATACTACCGTTTGTACCTCAAACAGGAGCCAACGAAAGCGGAAGAGCGATACCGTACGTACGTCAAGCAGCGGATAGAAGAACTACGTCCGTCTTCCAATCAATAGGCATATGGTATCATTACTTCGGACGGGGGACGAGTGTCAATAGAAACAGACTATCCGCGATCGCCCGGACGTTGTGCGGTATTCCCTCATGCAGGGTAACCATTTGGCCCTCCCGCAATTGCACCGCTTCATCCGTCGTTCCGAACTGAATATCTCCTTCCAGAACCTGCACACTAATGGTACCATCTGCTGTGTGAGTAGGGAGTTCCGCACCGCTATGCAGCGCAATGAGTACCAGACGCATATGATCCGACTTAAAAACTGTGATCGCATTCCGGGTACCGTTCAGCCATGCGGGTTCACTTTTAATTTGCCTCATGAATTTTGGAAGGTCGATAGTCACTAAAGGTGCATCCACCAACCGTTCTCCTTCCGGACGTTGTGGCGTCGATTCATTCATTTTTTCTTCCATGGTTGCCGACTTTCGTTTACACTAAGGTAAATATAGTAAAATGCAAAAGAAAACAACGAATATCGGGCCTGTGATCCAGTAGGGATGGGCTTCAAATATACGTGATAGAACGTTGTCTTTATTGTTAGTCCGTTTGCCCAAGCAAGCCTGACTCACCGTCTTAAACAACAAAACCCCGCGTTGCGGGGCTTCTTTTGTGTTGCGGAGAGGGAGGGATTCGAACCCTCGATACGCTCAACACGTATACACACTTTCCAGGCGTGCTCATTCGACCACTCTGACACCTCTCCGAATGGCTGCAAAAGTAAACGTTTATTTTAGTATTTCAAATGAAAATAGCTAAGGTTGGTTTTTGTCTGTTGCAAATACGCTTAAAGTTCGTCTTTCTCATAACCGCCCATGCAATCCATACAAGCATTTGCATAGGCATCATACTCGTCATAGGCGGCACCGGGCTTACCAAACAGCGTAATGATCCGATCTACGCGTATTTTGGTTTCGGTATTCAACGTAATAAACAGCCCCTGATTTTTCTCTTCTTCCATACGTAAAACAATGCCCTCAGCTTCGCAAATTCCTTCATCAGAACAGAAATAAAAGATCTTACCCTGCGTCTTTTTTTCGATCTCCTCCTCAATCACTTCCCGGTACTCCCAGGCGACAGGTAAGTACGATGGGTTACGGGATGTCTCTTTTAAGTTCATTTGTTCCGAATAATCACTATAGATAATCACAGTCTGTATCGTTAATAACGTTCTCACTTTTGTCAATATTGTGCCGGCAAAACATGTATCGTTAGCTTACCACATCTGGCCCCCAATTTGGGAATTACCGAGTCAAAAGATACGGATGGGAAACCGTCGGCATGGAACGGATGGTTGACCGGAAAACGCATACAGGAAAGCACAGGATAACCCGTCAAAAGTATTTCGTATTTTTATCCGCATATTTATAAACCAAAATAACTAAAACGTGGCATTTTTTAGGTACGGGAAGATAATTGGAGCTGTTAGCGCTTTTCTGGTATACACTACGGTAGTCTTTGCAGAACCCGTCGTTACAGAAACAGCCACGTCTGCAGAAAACCTTTGGTGGGGCTGGGAGTTTTTGGGGCGATTACACCCGATCATCGTTCATTTTCCGGTATCGTTGCTCTTGATCGCTGCGGCTATGGAAATCCTGACGTTCCGCAAGTTCCAATCGCCTCTACGTGCCGGCATCAATTGGTTGGTTTTCATCGGAGCGGGAGGTAGCATCATAGCGGCTATTTTTGGGTGGCTGCTGGCTTCGTCCGGCAGCTACGGCGGAGATACCTTTGCGGCACATCAGTGGATCGGCATCGCCACGGCTGTATTGGGGGGACTGACCGCCCTATTTCTTTGGATGGGAATCCGCAGCAAGCAGGCAGCCTACGTAAAGGCTTATCAAGCCTTGTTAATACTCGCGACGGTTGGCGTATCGGTGGCCGGCCACTACGGAGGTTCGCTCACACACGGACAGGATTACTTACTCAGCGTCACTCCGTGGGCTTCGGAAGGCGATGAGTCGCTAGCAGGCATCGGTGGTCCTTCAACACCGGTCGAATGGCAATCTTTTGCAAGCTTGGACAGCTTGGATAGCGAACAGGAAACGAATCTGAATCTGGCGGTTCGGGCGATCCTCGCTCATCATTGTTTTCAGTGCCACAGCAGTGACAAAACCGAGGGGAAACTACGGCTGGATCAAAAGGAACTGGTATTCAAAGGAGGTGAATCAGGTCCTGTTATCATTCCGGGCGACGTTCAGAAAAGCGAACTGGTGCGGCGTATCACGCTGCCGGCGGGGCACAAGGAAGCAATGCCGGGAAAGGGCAAGCCGTTGGGTGAAAACGACATCGCCCTGATAAAACTTTGGATCGAAAAAGGTGCTCCCTGGCCAGACCAAGCAACGAGCATTTTCCGGGTGGCGCCGCTAGCACCACGGCACCCTCAGCTGCCGGTAGCGGAAGCGGGACTCGAAAATCCCTTGGATTTATGGGTCAATGAATACTTCAAAAAGAACAAACTTCCATGGCCTACTGTCGTGGACGATCGGGTATTTCTGAGACGCGTCTATTTCGATTTGATTGGCCTGCCACCCAGCCCTCAGCAGTTGGCCGATTTCCAATCGAATCCCGATCCTGACAAACGCCAACGCGTGGTGGAAGAATTATTGGCCCGGGATAACGATTATGCTGCGCATTGGACCACCTTCTGGAATGATTTGTTGCGCAACGACTATACGGGCCCCGGTTACATCACCAATGGACGTTTCAACATCTCTGATTGGTTATATAGATCGCTGGTCAACAACAAGCCTTATGACCAGTTTGTGAGGGAACTGATTGCACCCAATGAGGCATCGAAAGGGTTCATCAAAGGTATCGAATGGCGCGGAGCCGTAAATAGCAGCCAAACCACGGCGATGCAGGCAGCACAGAACGTTTCCCAGGCATTATTGGGGGTCAATCTCAAATGTGCGTCATGCCATGATAGTTTTGTCAGCGATTGGAAGCTGGATGATGCCTACGCATTCGCCAATATCTTTTCGGAAAAACCATTGGAAATCAATCGATGTGATATTCCGACTGGAAAGATGGCGGATACACGGTTGCTGTGGCCTGAGTTGGGAAATATTTCTGCCGGTGCTTCCATCCAGCAGAAATCCGAAGAACTGGCCAAAGCGCTCACCCAGCCCGAAAATGGACGGATCTATCGCACGTTGGTGAATCGTATATGGGCGCAATTGATGGGACGGGGAATTGTGGCCCCCACCGATGAAATGGACAAAGCACCTTGGAGCCAAGATTTGCTGGACTGGATGGCGGTCTATTTTGTCGAGCAGGGATACGATATCAAAAAACTTCTTTACCTGATTACGACATCGAGAACGTATCAATTGCCTTCGGTATCAGTTGCTGATCCGGCGACGATCAATACCGATAAATTTGTATTCAACGGGATGTTAAAGCGCAAACTTACCGCAGAGCAGTTTGCCGATGCGGTAAGTATGGTCGTACATCCGGTCTATTCAGTGGCGGCGCTTAAGTACAATCCCCAAGGCGATGAAGCAGGTTTCAAAAACACGAACCCTTTTGTGCGTGCTGCCTTCGTGCAGAACGATCCCTTTCTAACTGCATTGGGCCGCCCAAGCCGCGAAAACATTACAAGCGTGCGCGAAAGCCAGGCGACTCTGCTGCAGGCCATGGAGCTAACAAACGGAGCCTTGCTGAACGAAACCCTGATAGCGGGTGCACAGAAATGGGCAGCCGGTTATGAGAACCCCGAATCACTTACCGAGGGAATATTCAAACAAAGTTTCGGACGCATGCCTACAGAGGATGAACGGCGCATCGCAAAAGAGATATTAACCAACGGCGTGGATACCAATGCCGTAGAGGATTTATTGTGGGCTGTCATATTATTGCCTGAGTTTCAATTTATTGAGTGAAAGTCATGAAGCATTACTATAATAGAAGAGATTTCTTAAAAACGGCAGGTGCCGGAACATTGGCGGCACTTGCCGCGGGAGCGCCGCTTTCTGGATTTCTAAGTTCCTGTTCCGGCAAACAGGGCGGCGCCGATGCGGTCATTCTGCTGTGGATGGCCGGCGGAATGGCGCACACTGATACGTTTGACCCGAAAGCATATACGCCCTTTGAGAAGGGATTGGATTCGAATCGTGTATTGAGTACGTTCAAATCCGTACCCACAGCACTTGACGGCATCCATTTTTCCGAGGGACTGGAATCCATCGGGGCGTTGATGGATAAGGGTACGTTGATAAGGTCCTATGTGGCAGCCGATTTGGGACATATCCTTCATTCGAGGCACCAATATCATTGGCATACCTGCTACGAGCCCCCGCAAACCGTAGCCGCTCCGCATATCGGCGCTTGGATCGCGCAGGAGTTAGGGCCAAAAAACCCGGTAATCCCTGCCTTTATCGACATCGGCCAACGGATGACTGTGGGAGAGGCCGAAGAACTTAAAGCTTTTCATACCGCCGGATTCCTGGGCAGCGAATACGGTCCGTTCATGATACCTGATCCTTCTTCCGGCTTGGATGCGGTAAAACCTCCGGCAGGGATGTCGTTCAGCCGGTTTGAACGGCGTAATCAGCTGTACACAGATCTATTGAACCAGAACGCCATTGGAGCCTATGGTAGTGACTATCAAAAAGAGTCATTCAAGCGATCGATGGAACAAGCCTACATGTTGCTCAAATCGCCCGAAGCTAAGGCATTTGACCTGCACGACGAACCGAAGGAAAGTTACGACATCTACAACACCGGGAGGTTTGGTCTTGGCTGCCTGATGGCACGCAGGTTGATCGAGCAAGGGGCGCGGTTTATCAGTGTAACAACTGAATACGAACCGTTTATGGGCTGGGATACACACGAAAACGGACATACCCGTGCAAGAGATATGAAAAAGCTCATTGACGCGCCGGTAGCCCAGCTGATCAAAGATCTGGACCGCAGCGGACATCTTGACCGTACTTTGGTGATCATTGCAAGCGAATTCAGCCGTGACATGGTTATGGAAGGCCGCCCCGGCGCCGAAGTAAAACACCAGGTAGATCAACCCGATGTTATCAACGACATTAAAAACTACGGGATGCACCGGCATTTTACCGACGGGTGTTCGATGCTCATGTTCGGCGGTGGCATTAAAAAGGGATTCGTGTACGGAAAAACTGCGGATGAGCGTCCCTGCAAAACCATCGAAAAGCCCATACGCATCGAACAGGTGCACCAGTCCATCTATCATGCCCTGGGTATTGATCCGCAAAAACACGCGGTTATCGAAGGCCGACCATTTTATACGACGCCGGATGGCGTACATAAACCGGAACTCGAATTTTTTAGTTCTTGAAGTCTGAACCGTCTACCACTGCGGATCGCTTGCCTAGATATGGAGATTCTCCGGTACCGGAAAGTGTAAATGCATCGTGTTGCTTCAGGTATCCCCAATGATGCGCCACGCTATCGCCTTCAAAATCGCCGGAGGGGATGGGTATACGGGTGAGGGTTCCGTCGCTGTCTTCCACAAATAACTGAAAGTCGTCGAAATAGAATCGGCCTCGACGGCTATAGAGCCCGCCAAAAGCCAGGAATTCCGCATCCAGATCGATGGTTCCTTCAATGGCATATACCTGCCATTGGCTGTTTCGAATGGGCTTATCCATCATGTTGTAAAAAAAACCGGTACGTTTGTTCTTCCGGTCGACCCGCGCCCAGATCTCGGCTTCTGCCGTCGAATCCAAAAGTTCAACCTTTACGGCCGCCTGAAGCCGGAAATGTTTGCCCTGATGCGCCTCCACCGGAACGCGTTGAGCAAAGGCACCCCAGTCATCAGCCGGCTGAGCCGATACTAAAAAGGGCAGAAGGAGCAGCCAGCCGATGGGTAGGGATACACGATGTCTCATAGCGGCAAAGATATGCAGCTTGCGGGGCATCGCCCATTTTTTAACATTCATTAACGGTGAGCACGAAGCGAGGTGTCAAAACGTCGCCTGCAATTCGGCTTTCCGTTCACCGTTTTTGCCAAGCTTCCATTTCGGGCCATCGCTGACCAGCTCGGTAACCCTTTTTCCCAAGGTTGGGTCGGTTGCTTGGACAAGCTGGATATCAATGGGACATCCGTTGTCATCAATGGTGAAGGTTAAATGCACGGTGCCTTTAAACCCACCAGCTTGCCCGACACCCCGCTTCAGGTAACGATGGTACGCCCGCCAGCCCGCTAACGGCTCAGGTTTGATTACTTCCGCTCCATAACCAACCACCACGGTTTCGTCAAGAGACGTCCTGGACGGTTCCATAAGCAAGATAATAGTATCTTTATCCGCGATCTTTATCCCTTGCAATTCATAGCCCAAGAATTCAGCATTCAACCCACCAATGGGACCCTTGATGGCAAACAGACCGGATGAGTCGGTAATTACCGTATGGTTTTCAGCAAGTTCCACCGTCACACCCGATAACGGTTTTTGTGTTTCCGCGTCCACGACCTTGCCCGTGATGGTATCCGGTTTCCCATGGCGGCTAACGCCGCGGATCCGGATTGATGTGGATGAATCTGTAGCCTTTCTACCGGTTTCATGCAACTGGATACCGGGTGCACGTGCCGCCAGGGCCCGCTCGTTTAACTGTGCTTGCGTATCGATTTCTTCCACCTGTGTGCGCATAACAACACCGGTCTGGGCCGATTCCTTGCTAGCAACCGCACCTATCAATTCCGATTTTTTCTGAGTACCGTAATCGACCACTACTACGGTTTCGTCCGCAGTATCCATGGACTGTGCTTGTTTTTCGGTTTGCATCGCTATCCGATCCGAGCGATCGGGAGATGCCGGTTCTTCGGATTGCGGCGCCTGCTCGGCTGTGGTGGTTTCGTCGCTGGATTCAGGGACAGCGTACCGCTCCAAACGCTGCCGCTCATCGGTGCCCAGCTGCTCGTCCACCTCCGGCGGTACCGATGCGGTTGCGGGCGTTTGCTCAAACGAGCGCCACTGCGTGAACCACCAGGTGCTAAGCGTAAAGGCTACCAATATCGATGCTGCGATGGCCCAGCGCTGGGCAGAACTGAGTCTACGCACGCGGCCCTGTCCTGTGCGAGCAACCATGCGCTTGCGGATGGCTTCGAGGTTACCTTCGTGTACATCTTCGGGCGCGCCTTCCATCCCCAGTATGATATCCATCAGCGCGGGGTCGTCCTGCGCCTGCCGCTCCAATGCATACATTTCGCGGGGGCTGAGCTCCCCGCGAAGGTATCGCTTTATTAATCCAATGTCCACCTTACCTTTTTCCATCGCTCGCCTCCATGCACAGTTTTAAATTCCGCTTGCCGTTCTGGATATAGCTTTTCACCTCGTTCATGCTGTATCCCGTGATTTCAGCTATCTCCTTGTAGCACTTTTCGTTCAGATAAAACAAATCAACGCTCCGTTTTTGTTTTTCCGGCAGCCGTTCCATGCATCGTTCCAACGCAGAAAGTTGCCGTTCTTTTTCCCCTGCGTCGTCTTCCGGATGCATCGGCATCGGAAATTCCACATAATCGTCAATAGAAATCTGCTGCCGGTTTTTTTCCGAACGCAACTGCATGAGGCAATGATTGCGGCTAAGCACATAAAGCCAACTGCCGAATTTCTGAATTTCCTGCTTATTGACCTTGTGAATGAGTTCCTCGAAAATTTGCATGACCGCATCCTTACTTCGCTCACTGTCCTGTAGATAACGCATGCATACGTAATAGACCATTTCGGCATGCGCGTCATACAACCTGCCCAGAACGGCTAAATCGCCGGTCTCGCGATAGCGCCTGAGGAGCACATCGTCGTCATCTTCTTTCTTTTTGGACTTGCTTAACCAACCCATTGCCGGGTGAAATTAGTTTTTTTTCACGGTTTATGGAAATCTCCGACACCGTGCATCCTTCGCCAAAATTTATGGTTATGAAGTCGATCCTTTTTTTTGCAACATTGCTGACGCTATCCTTGGCCGGATTCCGGTCCACCACGCCGCTGATTATCAGTGGCAGGGTGTATGACCAACAGACCGGAGCAGCAATCGCCGGTGTTTCTGTCTTCGTAGAAGGCACCGAAACCGCCACCCAAACCGATTCCCTGGGGAAATATTCAGTTTCTGCCGAAGCCGGAAATTTCCTGATTTTCAGCTATGTTGGATATGATACCAAACGGATAAAGATCGGGAAGCAGGCACCCTTGGACGTTCAGCTGAATCCGTCAAAAGTTTCGTTGGAAGAAACAGTCACCATCGGCTATCGCGCACTTGCCGGTAAGGCTTTGGCCGGTCATACCGCTGGTATCCGTATCCGGGGTACCGCTGATGCGGCATATATCCGCCGTATGCCTCGGCCTGTCGACACCGAATCCTACAAGGGGATCACGGAAAATCGTTTCTTCAATCCCCTCGAGGAGCCGCTATCCACTTTTGCCATCGATGTAGACGCCGCTTCGTACAGCAATTTCCGCCGGTTCATTAATAATGGGCAATTGCCGCCGACGGATGCCATCCGGATCGAGGAAATGATCAACTATTTCCAATACGAGCTGCCGGGACCGACCGGCAGCGAGCCGGTGGCTATTCATACCGAGTTGGCCATAGCACCCTGGAATCCCAAACATCAGCTGCTGCGTATTGGCCTAAAAGCAAAATCGGTTCCCACCGAGAAACTACCTCCATCCAACCTAGTATTCTTGATCGACGTATCCGGGTCTATGATGGGAAGTAACCGTCTACCCTTGGCGCAGGTATCCATGAAAATGCTTGTGGACCAACTCCGCTGTCGCGATCAGGTCGCTATTGTCACCTATGCCGGATCGGCCGACGTAGCGCTGGAAAGCACGCCCGGGAGTCAGAAAACCAAAATCAAAGACGCAATCGATGCGCTGCATGCGGCTGGATCTACGGCAGGGGGCGCAGGCCTGCAGCTGGCCTACCGCATCGCCCAGCAACATTTTATTAAGGGAGGAAATAACCGCATCATCCTCGCTTCCGATGGAGACTTCAACGTAGGCCCATCCAGCGATAGTGACATGGAGCAGCTCATTACACGGGAGAGAAAGAGCGGCGTAAGCCTTTCCGTGCTGGGCTTCGGCATGGGAAATTTGAAGGACAGCAAGATGGAACTATTGGCAAATCAGGGCCATGGAAATTACGCCTATATCGACAACAGCACCGAGGCTCGCAAAGCCATGGTTACTGAGTTTGGCGGCACGCTTTTTACGGTCGCCAAAGATGTGAAAGTACAGGTCGAATTCAATCCGGGGAAAGTGCAGGCCTATCGGCTCGTGGGCTATGAAAACCGCTTGCTGGAAAAGGAAGATTTCAACAACGACGAAAAACTCGGTGGCGACATGGGAGTAGGGCATACGGTCACGGCACTTTACGAAATCGTGCCCGCAGGGGTGAAGAGCACCTACCCCGGTGACGTAGATCCGTTGAAATACCAGCCCGTGAAAGCGCGGCCATCGGCGAGCAACCATCGCGAGGTGGCCACTGTTAAGTTTCGATATAAAGATCCCGACGGCGACAAAAGTCGGTTGCAACAAGTAACCGTGGTCGATAAGCCTGTAGCTTTGGCAAGCGCTACCAAGGATTTTCGCTTTGCCAGTGCCGTGGCCGAACTGGGTATGCTGCTGCGCGATTCGGACTATAAACAGCAGGCAGATTATAACCAGCTGATCGCCCGGGCTCGAGGTGCCAAAGGCGAGGACGGTGAAGGGTACCGGGCCGAATTTATCCGCTTGGCGGAAAGTGCGAAGCTGCTTGCAGCAAGTCACCGGTAAAATCCCATACTGGGTTTAGGGCTGCTCGCCAATCGGTTTGCCTCGTCGAACAGCTTAGCCAATATTTATGTAACGGATGTCAACGGAAACACTCAATGCGGCACAATGTGCGACAACATTTCCATCACTTTCGCCAGGCCGGGTGCAGTCTTCCGACGGACATTTGAAGGTGATTAACTTCGTACCTTTTTTTGCCTTTCTCCTGACATTTACTATAAACCGACTAAGGTACGACTAAGCCGTATCTATTAATACCTTAGGTACACGTTAGGCACCGCTTACGTACGGCATAGCAGATGGCAGGAGAAAGGCACAAGAAAGTCGGGAGAAAGTCGGGCATTAATGTACCGGTCTCCGGAAAGCCGGCGCCGTCCATGCGTCAGCCAACCTTCCCTTACCCTTCCTTCAGGCGCTAATCCCTATGTCCCGCATATACTGCCGTAAAAAGGCCGAGAAGCGGCAGCTTAGCGAAGGGACAGCGGCTGTATAGCGGGAGAAAGGCACATAGGGAAGGAAATTGAAGCTGCCGTAAAGGATGACAGCAAAAAAATTAAAATTCCTCGTTTACGTACACGTTTTTTTTCTATACTTGCCTTCAGCAAACCGCGCGTAGGGGCATGGAAAGTAACATGCCAAAACAAAGTAGGATCGCTCGATTATAAACACAGCAGCATCTGGCGTAACCAGATAATTTTGAGGGACGGCATAGGAGGAGAAAAGCACATCACCAGGAACTGGCTGATGTAATGTGAGTTTACGGTTACGTACACGCAAAAAAATGAATTACATACGAAACGGATTTAACAAAAATGAATATGGAAACTTTGCAGTTAAAAAAGGGAAGGTCGACAACCCGTATGTTGATCTCGGCATTACTTCTAATCGTCTTATTACCCTGCACGCTGTGGGCGCAGCAGGGACGAACGATTTCCGGTGCCGTCAGTAACGAACAGCAGGAACCGTTACAAGGTGTAAAGGTTCAGGTAAGGGGATCGGACAAAGCTACGTCAACCGATGATGGCGGCCGATTCACGCTAGAAGTCGGCCCGGAGGATGTATTGGTATTTACCTATATCGGTTATGAAACAACCGAGCGGTCAGTCGGCCAGCAAACCCAACTTAACGTAGTGATGACCGAGTCCGTTTCGGAATTGGACGAGGTGGTGGTGGTGGGCTATGGTACGGTGAAGAAAAGCTCCGTAACGGCAGCGATCTCCAAGGTTGAAAACAAAAATCTTGACCAAATGCCAGCGGGTCGCCCCGAACGGGCGCTGGTAGGCAGAATGGCCGGCGTCAGCATCTCGGATGCGCGGAGTACCCCCGGTGCCGCGCCGATCATACGGATCCGCGGGGCAGGTTCCATTTCCGCAAGCAACGATCCGTTGGTGGTGATCGATGGTTTTCCGGGTGGTAGCTTGGCCAACATTAACATGAATGACGTACAGTCCATTGAGGTCCTGAAAGACGCTTCCTCTTCGGCCATCTACGGCTCCAGGGGGGCGGGCGGGGTGGTCCTTGTAACGACCAAGCGCGGGTCGGGAAAAGCGCGTCTCAATGTCGATGCCTATGCGGGATTTTCTTCACCGATCCTACACGACGATTGGCTGATGGGTAAGGAGTGGTATGATTACCTGGTGAAATATCAGAATCGGGAATTTGCCTGGTCGGGAGGGGATGTGTCCCTGCCGATGTATGGCGATGCAAGAAGACCGGTTACCTATCAGGTAAATCCGCTGACCTACGAACTGCCCCAGACGAATTGGCAGAACGAAATTACCCAAAATGCACCGATCCAAAATTACAACCTGTCTATCAGCGGCAGCAAGGAGGATACCAAATACTACGTCTCAGCAGCCTATAAAGACGAAGTGGGTAATGTCAAGACAGCTGGCTACAAGCAATATGGATTGAGAGCGAATATCGATGCCAAAATCAACGATGTAGTCAGTATGGGAGCCGAGTTGAGCCCGAACTATAACACCCGTCGGATAGCGGGCAGCGACATGGTCTCCCTGGTTAAGTATCCGCCTTTCGTTCCGCCGGTTGATGAAACCGGCAAATACCCAAGAACGCAGGATTATATTCCTACCGGTCACTCGGGCCAGGCAAGTCCTTATACGTTCTTGTATGGAACAAATAGTAATGTTAAAAACTTCAATAACCTGGCCCGGGTATTTGTCAATGTAAACCTGATGGAAGGATTGACGTTCAACACATCGGTGGGCGCAAATATCAATTTTAATTCGACAGACTATTTCCGTGGAGGAGCCGGCGACGACCTGGTCCCGACACAGGGAACGGCCAGTGATTACCAGAGCTTTAACCTGGTGAACGAAAATACCTTGAATTATACGAAAACATTTGGCGATCGCCACGATTTTACGGCCCTGTTGGGCGCATCCTATCAGCGGCAAACGTCCCGGTCGACCACTATGGGTGCCGTAACCGGGTCGTACAATAACGAAATCATCCAAACATTAAACAATGCCATCATCAACCCTTCGGCCACTAACAGTTCGAAGTCACAGTGGGGACTGGTGTCGTATTTCGGGCGGATTAACTACGCCTATGACGGCAGATATCTGTTCGCAGGGTCGATCCGGACGGATGCTTCTTCCCGGTTCGGTCCGGAAAACAAGTGGGCGTTGTTTCCATCGCTATCCGCTGCGTGGCGTGTATCCGAAGAGGAGTTTTTCAGCGGAATTGCCGCAATCAATGAGTTGAAGCTGCGTGCAAGCTATGGCGTAACCGGTAATTTCAACATAGGCGACTTTGCTTACCTTGGGCAAATGAGTTACGTACCGTATTCACCAGGAAATTCATTGGTGAACGGTCATGTCATTTCAACGCTGGAGAACCGTCGACTGGGCTGGGAAAAAACACACAGCTACGACGTCGGCCTCGAATTGGGACTGTTCAATAGCCGGATTTATCTGAATGTGGATCTTTACAATAAAAACACGACCGACTTGCTTTATAACGTGTCGGTGCCCGGTATCACCGGATTCACCAGTACCATCACGAATGTGGGCGAAGTCAACAACCGAGGCATCGAGTTGGAACTAACCACGCAGAACCTTACCGGTCCGGTGAACTGGCAAACCTCCTTTAACGTCACGCGCAACATCAACAAAGTGGTCAATCTGGGAGATGTCTCCGAACGGATCTATAACCATTCGCTGGGTATGAGCTGGATTCTCCGGGAGGGAGCTCCGATGTTCTCGTATTACGGCTATAAGATGGATGGCATTTACCAAACCGAGGAACAAATTGCGGCAAGTCCGCATTTGCCGGGTGCCAAGCCGGGCAACCCGATTATCAAAGACCGGAATAACGATGGCCGGATAGACCCTCAGGATAAAGTAATCCTGGGAAACTTCCAGCCTAAATTTATACTGGGACTGGCCAACGACCTTTCATGGAAAAGCTTCGACCTAAGCTTCATCGTCCAGACTTCGCTGGGCGCCAAGATGTTCAATTTGGAGAATCAATACTACGAGGGAAATACATTGGGTGCCATGCGGCGTTCGTTGTCTGTTAACCAGTGGTGGTCCGTAGATGAGCCGGGCGATGGAAAAACACCGGCGGCGGCATTAAGCCAGTTAACACAATACAACGCCAACACGGACTACTATGTTGAAAATGCTTCGTTTCTCGCGCTCCGAAATCTGAATGTTGGGTATACCTTTTCGGACCGTGTCTCCAAGCGGCTGGGCATGAGTAGATTGCGGGCCTATGCAACGATGAACAATCTGCTGCTGATCAAGAGTAAAGAAAACCATTCGTATAATCCGGAAGGTTTTACAGGAGGGGAGATCGATGGCATTAACAGTATCCCCGGCTTTAATTCCGGATCGGAGCCTGTAACCCGGATTTTTGCATTAGGTGTCAATGCTAGCTTTTAATAACCATTAATTGAAATTACGATGAACACGAAGAATATAGCCAAATGGAGCCTGATGGTAACCGTCACGCTGCTTCTGACCGCCTGCCACGACATGCTGTTGAATCCGGAACCGGAATCTGTTCTTCCGTCAGGCCGGGCCTTTAATACATCGAAAGATATGAATCTGGGCGTGTTGGGTATCTATAACAGCTTACAAGCGAAGGTGCAGAAGGATTACCTGCTGATGGAAATGACCTCCGACAACATGTTTGCGGAGTATTATGCCACCGAGCCCGGTTTAATAGAAGTGGAATACCTGGAAGTCTCCACCGAGAACAACATCATCAATAACTTTTGGAAAACAACCTATGCGGGTATTGCACGCGCGAACGCCGTCCTATCGAACATCGATAATCCCATTGATTATTCGGGCAACGAGAAAAACCAATACTCGGGCGAAGCGAAATTTCTCCGGGCGCTTTTCTATTTTGATTTGGTACGCATATTCGGAGACGTTCCGTTGGTGACGGAATTGATGACCGTGGAACAGGCAGAACAAACGGCCAGAACACCCCGGGATCAGGTACTTGATTTTATCGTGGCGGATCTGGTAGCCGCAGAAGAGAATTTACCGGCGCCGGCAAATATAGTTGCCGGAAGAGCCAGCAAGGCAGCGGCAGCGGCCCTTTTATCACGGGTGTATGTGTATCTCGAAGAGTGGGAAAATGCCCAAACGTACCTGGAAAAGGTACTCAATGATTATCATTACAGCCTGGTTCCCAATTTCCGTCACCTGTTTTCGCTCGAAACCGAAACCAATTCGGAAGCGATTTATTCGGTTACGTTTATCCAGGGAACAAACGGACATGCTTTGTCCACCACGTTTGCGCCTTTGCAGGGCGTATATGGTATCGTACCAAATGGCACGCGCGTCGGCAGGCCTTCCTGGGACCTCAATAAGTTATACGAAGAGGGAGACCAACGGAAAGCGGTCACCATTTCAGATTACCAACTCCCTGCAAATGCAAAGCCAGGCGACGAACCGATCTGGTATCCGTACGTGAACAAGTACATGGTGCCGCATCAGGCAAACAATTCGGGATTGGATATACCGATTCTCCGGCTGGGTGAGGCCATCCTGCTGTACGCAGAAACGCTGTACAAATTGAATCAGTCTGACGAGGCGCTCACCCAACTGAACCGGATCCGCGAACGTGCTTTTGGTAACGCTGACCACAATTATACGGCGGCCGATTTCCACAATGAGGAATCGTTCATGGACCTGCTGCTGATGGAACGCCGCCTGGAGCTGGCTTTTGAGAACCACCGTTGGTTCGACTTGGTCCGCACCGGGCGCTTTACCACGGAGCTGACGGAATTCGAAGGGGAGTACAATCCGGGTACCGGAAAAGCGGAAATCGAACGGCTTACCGTGGAACCGTATATGCAGTTTTTTCCGATACCTTGGGAACAGATTCAATTGGCGGCGCCGGGCGTACTTACACAAAACGACGGATATAACTAGCAGGTATGAAATCCATGGATCGTAGAAAATTCATCTCCCATTCCCTGCAGACCACAGCAGCGCTGGCCCTTTCGGGTCCGGTGCTCGCTGCGGGGCAACATCCGGAGCACGAAACGGCTCTTCTTCGTGGTGACGAACCGGAAATTATTGACACGAATATCAATCTTTTTGAATGGCCGTTCAGAACGCTTAAATATGGTACGTCTACACGGTCACTTATCGAAAAATTACGCCGTCATCGCATTACGCAGGCTTGGGCCGGCAGCTTTGAGGCGCTGTTCTCCAAAAACATTGACTTAGTAAATAGCCGCCTGGTGGAAGCGTGCCAAAAGGACGGGAAAGGCATGCTCATCCCGTTCGGCACCGTAAACCCCTCATGGCCCGACTGGGAGGAAGATTTGCGCCGATGCCACGAGGTGCACCGGATGGTAGGCATACGGATTTATCCGATCTATCAGATGATCGATCTGAGCGATCCGCTTTTTACGAAACTGTTCCATGCCGTCTCGGAACGGGGAATGATCCTGCAAATCGTGGGCGACCTGGAAGATGCCCGTCATTTGCATCCCATCGTGGAGGTGAGACCGATGTCGTTTGAACCCTTGTTAGCGTTGTTAAAGGAACGTCCACAGGCTCGGGTGCAACTGTTGCACTGGAATGGGCGGATGGGGCAAAAATTACTGAACCAATTGGTGCAAGAAACATCGGTGTCACTGGATATTTCCCGGCTTGAATCAAACGGGGCGGTAGGCCGGTTGATCGAGGGGAAACCTTGGGGAGGAAGTGCTACGCCCGTTCCGGTCGACCGGATCTTGTTTGGATCACATGCTCCGTATTTTCCGGTGGAAGCGGCGGTGCTGCGGCTGTTCGAATCGCCCTTGACCCGTGAACAGATGACCGCCATTATGCATCGGAATGCGGAAAATTTCTTAAAAAAGTCTTAACGATTAATATGTAACCATGCAAAGCGATATAGAACGTTACGAGCAGTTTGCGCTCGGCCCCACTGCTTATGGCGTACCGGATCGGGAGGAGTTGGTCGGCTATCGGATCTGGGATACCCACTATCATGGATTCTGGAATTATACGGATCCGATTAAGCAACATCAAGAGATGATGCGATATGTCCGCCGGATGGGTATCGAACGTATCCTGGCGATCGACCTGGGAGGCACGTTGCAACGCCCACTGATTGCCACGCCCTTCGGCGATCCCATCAAAGCGCTGCTGGAAAAAGAAAAAGATCACTTGTCGGGCATCATCACCATCGACCCCGGCTATCCGGACCAGAGTTGCGAGAAAATGACGGAGTGGATTGCCAATGGTCCTTGCGTGGGGATCAAATATGTAGGGGGAAACCAGTTGGGGGTAACTTGCCAGCATCCGAATAACGATCAGATTATCCGCTATGCAGCGGAACTGGGGGCGGTTATCTATATCCATACCTGGATTAAGACAGGTGGCGATCCGCGCCATCCGGGCGGTGCCAACCTGAAGGGCGAATCGACCCCCATGGACGTAGCGGTGCTTGCCAAGCGGTTCCCCGACATTTCGCTGATCTGCGGGCATGCCGGCGGCGATTGGGAATTGGGCATCCGAGCAATCCGCTCGTGCGAAAACGTATTGTTGGAATTCAGCGGTGCAGACCCCCAGTCCGGCTCCGTAGACCTGGCGGTGAAGGAACTGGGGGCCGACCGGATCGTGTGGGGAGGGCACGGCCCTTCGCGGTCGTATGCGACTGAGTTGGCTAAAGTACTCGATGCCTCGCTGTCGCACGACGACCGGATGAAAATATTTGGACGAAATTACAGGCGTCTTGCTGAGTCCATCTTTCGTAAGAAGGGATGGTCAATAACGGTCTAGAACTTCATACGCTGGATACGGATGGCATTCCCAATGGCGATTAATGCTACCCCGACATCGGCAAAGACCGCTTCCCACATATTGGCTAACCCTCCGGCTCCGAGAATAAGCACGATGGCCTTAACTAGGAAGGCCATCGTGATGTTCTGCCATACGATGCGACGCGTAGCTTTTCCGATGCGGATCGCAAGGGGTATCTTGCTGGGCATATCGTCCTGGATAACCACGTCAGCCGTTTCGATGGTCGCATCGCTGCCGAGCCCGCCCATGGCGATACCGACGTCGCTCAGGGCAACAACGGGGGCATCGTTTACCCCATCCCCAACGAAAGCGACACGGTAGTTGGCCATTTTCATCTCTTTGATTTTGTTTGCTTTATCTTCTGGAAGCAGATTTCCGTAGGCTTGGGATATCCCCAATTTAGTGGCCACCTCCTGGACAACGGCGGGACGGTCACCGCTCAGCATGGTGGGCGTAACCCCTAACGTCTTTAATTCGCTAATAGCCTGCGCTGCATCCGGTTTAATCTCATCGGCGATAGCGAGGTATCCGGCAAACCGGCCATCGTAGCCAATGGCAATGAGCGTCTGCGCGGTTTGGCGGGTATCGGCGTCATAGGGAACGCCAAATCGGTCAAGCAACTTGAAATTGCCCACCAAAAGCTCCTTGCCATCTAAAAGAGCTCTCAGTCCATAACCGGCGATTTCTTCGATTTGCTCCAACTGCAGGCTTTCGTCCACCGGTCCGACATGGGCATGGATGGCGGTTGCCACGGGATGCGTACTGTTGCGCTCCAGCGCATTTGCCCATGCGAGGACTTCCGCACGGTCAAAGCCGTCCGATATAAAGACATCCTGTACGGTAAACACACCTTTGGTAAGGGTACCGGTCTTGTCCAGTACAACTTGCTGGATATGGGCCAACGCATCCAGGAAATTGCCGCCCTTGAACAGAATGCCACGGCGACTGCCGGCCCCGATACCGCCGAAATAACCAAGCGGGATCGAAATAACCAACGCACAGGGACAGGAAATAACCAAGAATACCAAGGCTCGATACAGCCAATCGGAAAACACGTAATCGGCGACAACCCATACGGGCAGCACGGTGATAAGCACGGCAAGCCCCACGACGATGGGCGTATAAACCTTCGCAAAGGTGCGGATAAACAGCTCGGTAGGCGCTTTCTGGGCGGCGGCGTCTTGTACTAAGGCGATGATCCGACTGAGTTTACTGTCATGATAGGCGGCGGTGATACGTATCTGTGCAACCGTGTTCAGGTTAATCATACCCGCCAATACGGAATCCCCGGCCACCTTGGTGTCGGGTTTGCTTTCGCCGGTTAACGCAGCGGTGTTGAAGGCAGCGCGGTCGGAAACCAGCTCACCATCCAATGCTAGTTTCTCGCCGGGCTTAAGCTGCACAATTTGGCCAATCGTCGCCTGTTGGGCGGCAATGGTGCGCGGACCGCCGTCTGCGAGAACCGTCACCTCGTCCGGCCGTTGATCCAAAAGCGCTTTAATATTGCCTTTTGCACGACGTACCGCCATGCCCTGCAGGTTTTCACCGACGGTATAGAATAACATCACCGCGACACCTTCCGGATATTCGCTAATAAAAAACGCACCAAGGGTGGCGATGACCATCAACGTGAATTCCGAAAACAGCTCTTTTTTCCGGAACGCCCGAAACATCTCCAGAATGACCGGTATCCCGACCGGGATGTAGGCAATTGCATACCAAGCTAAACGTACGGGATCAGCAAAGAATGAAGGACGGGGAAGCCATCCGTTGTCGAAGGCTAAACCCGACAGTAACAGTACAAAACTAACGAGGGCTGGCAAGAAGAGCCTGAATACGGAGGCTTGGTCACCGTGGTCGTGAGTGTGGCCATGCGCTTTGCCGTCGGCCGTATTCCGGTCGGCAGCTCCGTCCTCGGGAGCCTCGCATGAGCAGCAAGCCGTATGGTTTTGCTTCTTTATATCCATAACGATACAAAGATACCTGCTAAAGAGATGCAACCGATTTGCAAAGTTATGCCGGATAGAAGGCTATGCCGAACAGTCTTCGCATAACCCCTTCAGCACCATATTCATTTCTTTCAGGATGAATTTCCGGGGCAGGCTTACCGTGGGGATGGTATAATCGGTTAGGCAAAAAGTCCGCTTGCAGACCTGGCAATGGAAATGTACATGCAAATCGCCGGGGTTGCACTCACAACCATCTTCACATAACGCGTATTTCGCGGACCCGGTACCGTCATCAATGCTGTGGATAATCTTATGCTGCTCGAAAGTTTTCAGCGTCCGGTAAAGGGTTACCTTGTCCACTTTGTCAAATTGCTCTTCGAGGTCCGATAAGCTGATGGCGGTTTCTTGCTGTGCGAGCATATTCAGGACAAGCAGTCGCATCGCCGTGGGTTTCACTGAGCGGGCATTCAGAATCGTTGTCAGCTGTTTTTCATTCATTGGGTAACTGCACACAAATGCGTTCATCAAATATACATAAATTCATCCAATCGCTCATCTCATTCATCTATCCATATATTATTTGCCGACACAAGCTGTTTTGTGTTTTTGAGCAGAAATCCAATGGGTTTTTCTCTGATCAGAAGTACCCTACATCAACTATGAAAAATCATGTTTACGCCGTTGCCGCCCGATTACGTTTAGTTTTATATCATAAAGCTGTTTTTTTACCAGCAGCCATACGCCATAGCAACTACTTATAGCACCGCGGCGGGTTTATACTACGCGTATTTCGCGTGGCTGGGCATTTCGGCCGCCGGTATTGCCGCATTTGCGGCCTTCGGCACAGTGGCCCGACTGCGGGCCTTAATACAAGAGAAACAAGGTGGCTACGATCGTTAACGAGATCATCAGCACTTTAAACTGGCGTTCCGGAATGACATGGACAATGCGGATGCCGATCCAGCCTCCTAAGAGGATGAAAGGCAGCGCACAAAGATCCAATAGAAAACTTGCCCACGACAGGTTATCCCAGACCACGATCTGCAGCGGAATCTTTGCGTAATTCAGGATCATGATGAACCACGCGCCGGTAGCCACAAAGGCAAACTTGGGCAGCCGCATCGCAAGCAGGTAGACCGTGAGGATGGGGCCGGCGGCATTACCGATCATCGTGGAAAAACCGAGGACGAAACCGATGATAGGGGCGAATAAACGCGAAGCAACGATGCGCTCGATCCGCTCCGGATGGTTCATCCCGATCATGGCCGCCACACCCAGTAAGACACATCCACCCATGACCATTTTAAAGCTCGATTCGGGAATCCCGTTTCCCAGCATAAGCGCCACAACCAGTCCTGCAAGCGCCCACGGCATGGGCTTGATGACCAGATCCCAGTGAAAACGCTTTCGGTAATAAATGACGGCCAGCAAATCAGCCATGCATAGCAACGGCAATACAATGCCCGTGGAATGCTTGGCGCCGAAAAGCAGGGCAAAGACGGGAATGGTGACCGTGCCGATGTTTTGTATGCCGGTCTTTGATAATCCGATCAATACCGCGCAAAAGAAAAAAAGTGACCATTCCCAGGGGCCATGCAACAGGTCGGGAAAATCAGGCATGTGAAGCTGTTAAGAGCTGATGGATGCGGGCTACGTCGATATCCCGATAGTCGTGGATATACGCTTGGCAGGGAGGCAGTTGCCCCGGTGTGTGCGACGTAAGTACGCCAACTACCTTGGCTCCGGCACGGGTAGCAGCGGTTACTCCGGAAAAGGAGTCCTCAAAAATCACGCAATCTTCAGACCTAACACCTAGATTTTCAGCCGATTTCACATATATTTCCGGGTCAGGCTTGTGTGCGTTAACGTCCTCGCTGGACAACGCCGAATCCATCAACGGACGCAGTGCGAGGCCATCAAGAATAAAATCCAGGTTGGCTCGGGGTGCCGATGTCGCTACCCCCAAACGGAATCCTTGTGATTTCAGGGCGGAAAGAAATTCGGGCAGACCAGCAATGGGTGTCAGGTTTGCGTGATAAATTTCCCGGAACAGCGCCTCTTTTTCGTCTGCTAGGTGCTGGATCTCTGCATCGCTGAGTGCCCGTTTGAAAAAATACCGCATGATGTAATCGTTGTGCTTGCCATACATGTGGTCTTCGAATTCCTGATCGGTATAAGAAACGTTATACTTGTCAAAAAACAGTTTGAATGCTTCGGCGTGATGGGGATTGGTGTGGGCGATGACGCCGTCCATGTCGAAAATGACCGCATAGTTATCCATAGCTGCAAAGGTAATGATGATTTTAGATTTATCCACGCCCCACGGTTGTTTGGCGACGGGCGCGCGTTCGTCGCTGAATGCAATAGGCGACGGAATTACTGTGCCCTGAAAGTGACAAAAAATAATAGTACTTTTGAACCTGACCGGTATCCGGAGTCAAGTGAATATCGTTTGAATTAAATTATATCGTATGCACAACAGAAATGGATTGATTACCGCTGTGGTATTTCCCCTCGCGTTCCTTTTGCTTTCCATCCAAGCGTCATTTGCCCAACCCGCCCAGCCAACGGGCGACTTTTCGCTGGCCGACACACTGCCGATGGATGGGAGTGTGTTGAGAGGGCGACTCGAAAACGGCCTGGTCTATTACATCCGCCACAACGAGGAACCGAAAGACCGTGTGGTGATGTATTTGGCGACCAAAGTTGGATCCATACTCGAAACGGATCAAGAACTTGGCTTGGCGCACTTCCTCGAACACATGCAGTTCAATGGAACAAAGAATTTTCCCAAGAATGAACTCGTGAACTACCTGCAAAAGGCGGGCGTACGTTTCGGATCAGACCTGAATGCCTACACCAGTTTTGACGAAACGGTATACCAACTACCGATTCCCTCGGATGACCCCGAGTTACTCAAAAACGGTTTGCAGGTGCTACGCGATTGGGCTCAGGATGCCTTGCTGGACGGGGAGGAAATCGATAAAGAACGAGGGGTGGTACTCAACGAAATGCTGGGAGGGCGTGGTGCTGAACAGCGTATGCGTGACCAGTATTTGCCGATGATCCTCAATCAATCACGGTATGCAAAACGGCTGCCCATCGGCACAAAGGAAATCATCGAAGGCTTCGCCCATGAAACCCTCCGTAACTTTCACCAGAAATGGTATCGGCCCGATTTGCAGGCGCTCATCATCGTGGGCGACATCAACGTACCGGAAATGGAAGCGCAAATTAAGACTTTGTTCGCTGACCTTAAAAATCCGGGTCAGGAGGCAAAGCGCGACGAATACACCATTCCGCTTACCGGCAAGAATCAATTTTTGGCGGTGACAGACCCCGAAATGCCTCAAACGGTGATGCAGGTGATTGTTAAACACCCGGAAGCCGAAGTCAAAACGGTTGCAAACTACCGCATGCAACTGGCCAAGTCGCTATTCAATCAGATGGTTGCAGCCCGTTTTGCGGAGCTTACACGCCAATCAGATCCGCCTTTTATACAAGGCGGAGGAAGCATTGGCGGTTTTTTAAGGGGATTGGACGCATTCACGATGTATGTGGTTGCTAAACCTGGTGAAATTAAACGCGGATTTGAATCGGTCGTAACTGAATTTGAACGAGCCCGCCGGCATGGTTTTACAGAAACCGAACTGGAACGCGCAAAAAGCAACTTTTTGACCGGCCTTGAGTCCGCATATGCCGAGCGCGATAAGCGTGAGTCGCAGGCCTATATAGATAGCTATCTCAACCATTTTTTGGAAGGGGAAAGTGCCTTAAGCAACGAAGACCGCTACAGCCTGGGCAAACAGCTCATTGCAACCATCTCGCTGGATGATGTGAACGCGCTGGGCAAGCAATATTACGTGGATAACAACCGGGATATCCTCATCTTGGCACCGGATAAAGACAAAGACAGCCTGCCCGACGAAACGGCGGTGAATAGCTGGCTAGCGGAAATCAAGAATGCTGATATTGCGCCTTATGACGACAGTATGCAGGATCTCCCACTTTTGGAAACGCCGCCGCAAGCGGGAACGGTAACCAACCGGACGGAAAACCCCGAATTGGGCATAACCGAATTGACCCTGAGCAACGGCGTAAAAGTGGTGTTGAAGCCGACAGATTTTAAAAATGACGAGATTATCTTCTCCGCGTTCAGTCCGGGGGGAACATCGCTTTATAACGACTCGGATTTCCTTTCCGCTGCCTACGCAGCCACGGTAGTAGGGGGAAGCGGCTTAGGCCCGTACAATGCGACGCAGCTCACCAAGTACCTCAGTGGTAAGAAGGTTTCCGTACAGCCTTTCATCAACGAGCGTACAGAAGGATTCCGCGCTTCCAGCGGTAAGAAGGATTTGCCAATGGCGTTCGAACTCATCTATGCCTACTTCACTGTACCCCGACTGGACCCGGATGTATTCGAAGGATATATGAAGCGGATCAAGGCGTCCCTTGCGAATCGATCAGATGATCCCGATGCGGTATTTGCCGATACGATCAACGCCGTCTTGTATGACAATAACATCCGGCGTACAAGCATGACGGTTGAACAGGTAGACCTGATTGACCCGCAGCGCGCGTATGATATTTTTAAAGAACGTTTTGCGGATGCCTCTGATTTTACATTCACATTCGTAGGCAGTTTCACCGAAGACGAGATTATGCCGCTTGTATTGCAGTACCTGGCAAGTTTACCCAATACCGGCAGAGACGAAGAGGCCCGTGATCTTGGGATTGATCCGCCTGAAAAGGGCTTACAACGGACAGTTCACCGCGGCAAAGAACAAAAATCCAGCGTACGCCTGTATTATTTCGGCGATTACCACTATTCGGAGGACGAAAACATGCAGTTGGACGCGCTGGAAAGTATCCTGAATATCAAATTGATCGAACGGCTCCGTGAAGCGGAAAGCGGGGTGTATGGGGTATCTGCAAATGCTTCTTATGCAAAATATCCCCGCTATCGCTATTCATTTGGCGTCGCCTATGGAACCAGCCCTGACAAAGTAGCGCCATTAATGGCATCGGTATTGGATGAAATCAATAAAATTAAACAGAATGGCCCCGAACAAACGGATATCGACAAGTTCATGAGCGAGCAGAGGCGTGTATTGGAAGTGCAGCTACGGGAAAACGGCTTCTGGTTGGGTCACCTGTCGGGGTCGTATCAAAATAACGAGGATCCCGCGTATATCCTGAAATACCTGGATGAGTTACGTAAGGTAACCGCGGAAAGCGTCAAGACGGTGGCTAATAAATACCTCGTTGAAGACCGTCTATTCAAATTCATACTCATGCCGGAGGAACCTTAAGCAGGAACGACCGGTTCATAAAAAAACGCCCTTGTGTGAACACAGGGCGTTTTTTATGACAAAGATAATTAATTAACCTAAATAGGATTTCAGTATCCGGCTGCGCGAAGTGTGGCGAAGCCGCTGCAAGGCTTTGTCTTTAATCTGGCGAACACGTTCGCGGGTAAGATTGAATTTTTCGCCGATTTCTTCCAACGACAATTGGTGGTTGGACCCCAATCCGAAAAACAACACAATGATTTCCCGTTCACGTTCGGTGAGCGTTGCCAACGAACGCTTGATTTCCTCAGAAAGCGACTCGTCGATCAACGTGCTATCCGTATCCGGATCGCTGTTTTCCAAAACATCCAATAACGTGTTTTCTTCGCCTTGTACAAAGGGTGCGTCCATCGAAACATGCCGGCCCGAATTGCTTAACGTATCGGAAACTTTGTCTACCGTGGTCTCCAGAATGTCCGCTAACTCTTCCGGTGAAGGTTCACGCTCATATTCCTGCTCCAATTTGGAGAAGGCTTTGCTGATTTTGCTGAGTGAACCCACCTGATTCAGCGGAAGGCGTACAATGCGCGATTGCTCGGCAATCGCCTGAAGGATGGATTGACGGATCCACCAAACCGCATAGGAGATGAATTTGAATCCTTTGGTCTCGTCAAACCGCTTAGCGGCCTTAATTAACCCCAGGTTCCCTTCGTTGATTAGATCACCCAAGGTGAGTCCCTGGTTCTGATATTGTTTCGCTACAGAAACCACAAAACGTAAGTTCGTTTTGGTTAACCGCTCCAGTGCAGCCTGATCTCCTTCCCGGATTTTCTGGGCAAGGACAACCTCTTCTTCGGCTGTAATTAAGTCTACTTTACCAATCTCGTGCAAGTACTTGTCTAACGACTGTGACTCCCGATTGGTAATGGATTGTGTAATTTTGAGCTGTCTCATTTAATATATTAGTACCTTCCTTTCTAAAAAGTTTGCAAAAATACGATTTTCTCTTTCATATTAACCGATTTTCTTGGAAAAAGTTGTCTGATTTAGAGGAAATTATCGGATTTTTTTTTAATAATTTATGCAACAAAAAGCGTTCCAAATAATTTGTGACAGAATGACAGCCTTCATCCACATCATAAATTTAAAATGCTGTATTTCAGACACTTAAATGCAATCTAATAACGTAGAAGGAATTTATGCTCGTCCTTTATGAGAAAATTGTGACAGAGCGCGGACGATATCCCCGCAAAAAAGCCTGGACGTCCATTCTTTTTTTTCCAGCCAACTGCACTTCTTGGACATTGATATAACCGTCGGCGCATGTGAACTTCAGGAAAGATGTTCCGTCGGTGTAATACGAGCCAACGGGGTGGATAACCGGAACTTTTTCTTTAGATGCCTTGAAAATCTTTAGCAGCTGCCCATCAAGTTCCGTGTAAGCTGCCGGGTAGGGGCTGAGTCCACGGATTAGGTTGTACACCTCATCCACGGAACGATGCCAATTGATATCGCCGTCTTCTTTAAAAATCTTAGGGGCGTGCTTCAGCACGGTATCCGCCGGTGCAAGGCGTTCCTGCGGAACCGGAGCTGCTTTCCCCGCAGCTAGTGCTTTTACCGTTCTCACCAATAAACCCGCGCCGACGCTCATCAATTTGTCGTGCAAATCGCCTGCGGTTTCGTCGGAACCAATGGGCACCTTTTCAGAAAACAAGATATGGCCGGTATCAATTTCATGCTGTAAAAGAAAAGTGGTTACTCCGCTTTCGGTCTCTCCGTCGATGACCGCATGATTGATGGGGGCTGCACCGCGATACTGGGGCAGGAGGGAAGCGTGAAGATTGACCGTACCTAACGGAGGCATGCTCCATACGGCCTCGGGCAACATGCGGAAGGCTACCACCACCTGCAGATCAGCTGCAAACGATTTCAGGTCGTCCAGAAATTGAGGATCGCGCAGTTTCACGGGTTGCAGCACCGGAATTCCCCGGGAGATGGCAAAGGCTTTAACAGTAGATTGCTGCAGTTTCTGTCCCCGGCCTGCCGGTTTGTCCGGCGCTGTAACCACAGCAACCACTTCTTCGCCGGCCTCCAGCAGCGCATCCAACGAAGCGACTGCAAACTCGGGGGTTCCCATGAAAATAATGCGCATGTTGAATTCTGATTTCGTATTTCTAATCTCGTGCCTTACCTTTGCAAAGGTACAAAATATCTCGAAAGGCTTGAATTTTCCCTACTTTTTGGCAAAGCGGGCTACCAGTGGCAAGCGGACATTTTCCGGACTCATTGTCCGGGTAGCTATCGGGGCAATCGCGCTCGGCGTTGCCGCCATGATACTGTCCATTGCCGTGCTCAGGGGATTCAAGGGCGAGATAACGGCGAAACAACGGGGGTTTTTCGGCGATGTTGTACTCAGCAACTATGACCTGAACGTATCCTACGAACCTACGCCATTTACGCTTTCGGCATCGGAGGTGGCCGAAGTGAAAAATCTTCGCGGTGTTTCATCGCTTCGTTATTTTGCGACAAAGCCGGGCATCATCAATGTAAACAATGAGGTTGAGGGCGTCCTCTTAAAAGGGATAGATGCTACCTATGACCCTAGCTTTCTGAACGAGTTACTGGTAGCAGGTCAACCCATTGATTTTTCGGACAGTACCCGGGCGATGGAGCAGATCCTGATATCACAATATACAGCCAATCGACTCCAGTTGGCGGTTGGCGACGATTTTATCATGTATTTTGTTCAGGAACCTGTACGGAGGCGCAAGTTTGAGATTGCCGGCATCTACCATACGGGCGTGGAGGAACTGGATAAAACGTATGTAGTAGGCTCTATTTCCCTAATACGCAGATTAAATGATTGGAAGGAAGGCGAAGTCGGAGGGTATGAAGTGTCTATTGATAATTTCAATAAACTGGCCGAAATGACCGTTGAAATACAAGATCTACTGCCAATCGAAGTGGATGCGGTCAACGTACGCGACCAACTGCCGGAGATATTTCAGTGGCTGGATCTGCTGGACGTCAATACCGTCATCATTCTGATCCTGATGATGGTGGTGGCGACCGTAAATATGATTTCGGCGTTGCTGATTATTATCCTTGAGCGCACCTCGATGATCGGCCTTTTGAAAGCACTGGGTTACACGGATGGTGGGATCCGGAAAATCTTTCTATATCAGGCTGCGTATCTGATCGGATTGGGATTGTTATTTGGGAATCTGTTGGGCGGAGGGTTGTATGCGTTCCAGAACCAGACCCGGTATTTCAAACTGGACGAGGCTTCCTATTATGTTTCCTACATTCCGGTCGACATCAACGTGCTCGATGTCGTGTTGCTGAATGCAGGCGTAGTGGCTGTGATCCTGGCGGTATTGCTAATCCCTTCGTATCTGATCAGCAAAATCAGCCCCATCAAAGCGATTCAGTTTCAATAACTGCGTAATCGCTGCCCGTTCCTTCCTGATTTTGACTATATTTGAAGGCGTCTAATTGCATGACGTGCTGAAGGCAATTTGTTATTTATGATCAAAAACTTCTTCGACCATATTCGCCACGCATTTGAAATTCCATTGAGCAATCCCGTGCTCGTCTTCGCACTTATTCTTTTTATCATTCTTTTGTCGCCCATATTGCTGCGAAGAATAAAAATTCCGGGAATTATCGGATTGATCCTTTCAGGCGTGGCCATTGGCCCTCACGGATTGAATCTGCTTGAGCGGAGTTCGGCGGTTGATCTGTTTTCAACCATTGGCCTTTTGTACATCATGTTTATTGCCGGACTGGAATTGGATATGAACGAATTCCGGAAAACACGGCATAGGAGCATCTTGTTCGGTTTCTTCACGTTTGCGATTCCCATCACTATCGGGTATCCGGTCTGCTATTACATACTGGGATACGACATGTTATCCAGCATTTTGATTTCCAGCATGTTCGCAACTCATACGCTGGTTGCCTATCCGGTGGTAAACAGCTACGGAATAGCCAAGAATGAAGCAGTAGCTATCACCATCGGCGGAACCATTCTCACCGATACGGCGGTCCTGATCATACTTGCCGTCATTATCGGTGCTTCACAAGGACAGCTCGGGAAGGAGTTCTGGCTGACGCTCGGATTCTCATTTGCGGTTTTTCTACTGATTATGTTCGGCGTCATTCCGCGGATTGCCAAATGGTTTTTCCAGAAAATAGAAGGCGAAAAAACGGCGCATTATATTTTTGTGCTCTTTGTGGTCTTTTTTGCGGCCTTTCTGGCGGAAATGGCGGGACTCGAACACATCATCGGCGCATTCGTCGCCGGGCTGGCGCTAAACAAACTGATTCCGCATTCTTCGGCCTTGATGAATCGGATCGAGTTTATCGGCAACGCCATCTTTATTCCTTTCTTCCTGATCAGCGTTGGCATGATCGTCGATATCAGTGTTTTGATGAACGGTCCCGCTGCCTTGATCATCGCAGCAACGCTCACCTTGGTAGCGATTTTCAGCAAATGGATCGCAGCGTGGCTTACGCAGCTTTCGTTCCGGTATTCTTCCGCGCAACGGCAGGTGATTTTTGGACTGAGCAGCGCACATGCGGCCGCAACGCTGGCGGTCATCATGGTGGGACACCGATACGGGATCATCGACGAAAATGTGCTTAACGGCACCATTGTGCTTATTCTCGTGACCTGTATCGTTGCTTCGCTCGCCACGGAAACCGCTTCCAAAAAAGTGGTACTTGCGGGCGATCAGGACGAAGTGACCAGTGAAAAAAACGTGGCCCGCGAAGAACAGCTGATGTTGCCCATAGCGAACCTCAATAATATGGAGTCGCTGCTGGATTTTGCAACATTGATTAAGAGCAAACACTCTCCCCATCCCATTACCGTTTTGACGGTGGTTCCGAACAACGAGATGGCGGATCAGAATTTGCAACGGGCACGCAAAAACTTGGATTCAACCGCAAAATACGCCTCTGGTAGCGAAACAGCGGTTAGCATGATCGCCACCATCGATCATAACATTGCCAATGGCATCAGCCGGGCGGCGCGCGAAGTAAGCGCAGATGGCATTTTATTGGGATGGCCCAGTCGCCCGGGCATCATCGAGAAAATGGTGGGCGAAAAAACGGAGAGCATCCTCAACCAGACAGACACCAACCTGTTTATGTGCCATGTAGATAAGTCTTTGGTGATGCTGAAACGCATTGTTGTCTTTTGTCCGCCGTTATCCGAATCGGAACTGGGATTCGACTTTTGTATGGAAAAGGTGCTGAGGTTAGGACAGGAACTTTCCATTCCCATTTTGTATGTGTGCGACGATCGGACCGAACGCGCGGTTTCCGAATACATCGAGCGCAGCAAAACGAGTTCCCGTGTACTTTTTTCGGATTATCAGGAATGGGATGATCTGTCCGGACTGAGTCAGTTTGTAAAAGATAATGATTTTGTCGTGTTTATTTCGGCGCGTCAAGGGGAAGTATCCTATCGCCATTCCTTTGATGGCATCCCCAAAAAGCTGGGTAAAATTTATGCACAGCACAATCGGATATTGATTTTTCCGAGCAGAAGGGGAGGGTATTCATTGGACGAATACGAGGACGTATCCGCAGCGCCGATTTTGCAGCGTATCGGCAGAGGTATCGGTAACATCTTTACAAAAGATAAACATTAATCGCATGGCCACCACAAAAATCACAAAGAAATCGGATGGGACACTTGAGGTGCCGGATCGCGTAGACATTCCGTTTATCATTGGTGATGGTATAGGACCTGACCTATGGCACGCCGCCGTCAGGGTATTTGACGCTGCTGTTGAAACCGCCTACAGCGGTACACGAGGTGTCTCCTGGAAAGAGGTGCTGGCCGGCGAAAAGGCTTTTGATCAGACCGGCGAATGGCTCCCTCAGGCCACAATAGACACCATCCGGGATCATTATGTGGGGATTAAAGGGCCACTCACCACGCCGATCGGGGGAGGCATCCGCTCCCTCAATGTGGCCATTCGCAAGGCGCTCGATCTTTATGTCTGCCAACGGCCAACCCGGTGGTTTAAGGGAGTTCCGTCGCCGGTAAAGCGCCCGGAACTGGTGGACATGGTGATGTTCAGGGAAAATACGGAAGATATCTATACCGGCATCGAATTTCCGGCAAACTCGGAAGACGGATCACGCGTGAAAGATTTCCTTCAACACGAAATGGCGGTGGATTTTAATTTCACGCCGGATACCGCCATTGGCATCAAAACCGTTTCCGAAACTGGTTCGAAACGCTTGATCCGAGCCGCCATCAATTATGCTATCGAAAAGAATCTGCCTTCGGTTACGCTCGTGCACAAAGGAAACATTATGAAGTTTACCGAGGGCGCGTTCAAGAATTGGGGCTATGAAGTAGCCGAAACCGAATTTTCTTCGCACACGTATACCTGGTCGCACTGGGAGCGAACCAAAGCAGAACATGGCGAGCTGAAAGCCAATAGCGAGCTGAAAGCAGCAGAAACCACGGGAAAAGTCATTGTCAAGGATGTGATTGCCGACAACTTTTTACAGCAAATCCTATTAAATCCCCAAGATTATTCCGTTATTGCCACTTTAAACCTCAATGGTGATTACATTTCGGATGCACTGGCAGCCATCGTAGGCGGCATAGGAATCGCACCGGGTGCAAACATCAATTACCAAACGGGTTACGCCGTATTTGAGGCTACGCATGGCACCGCTCCGAGATTTGCCAATACGGATAGCATGAATCCTTCGTCCGTAATTCTCAGTGGCGTCATGCTATTTGAATACATCGGTTGGAGCGAGGCAGCTTCGCTAATTGTACGCGCGCTGCAAGACACCATACTGCAGAAAAAAGTTACCGTGGATTTCTTCAATCAGATGACCGGCGGGGAATTAGTAAAAACAAGTGAGTTTGCAACGGCAATCGTTGATAAAATAAAAGTCGACTTTGACCGTTCGATATAAAACAGGAAGTCAACTTTATAATCTTTAATACATGGCCAATATTCTGTTGGTAGAGGACGATACAACATTTGCAACCATACTCGAAAACTTTTTGAGGAAAAAGGGATTTGATGTAACGGCAACATACAGTGTAAAAAGCGGCATTGAGGCACTCAAGCGCCATACCTTTCACCTGATTTTATTGGATTACCGGCTGGGCGACGGGATAGGACTGGACGTTGTTGATGCCCTCCGTGCCGAGGGCAAGACGGTTCCATCCATTATCATGACCAGCTTCAACGATGTGCGCACAGCGGTGAAAGCCATCCGTCAGGGGGTTTTTGATTACATTACCAAACCGGTTAATCCGGATGAATTGCTCATGGTCGTGAATGAGGCGCTGGAAGGTAAATCCGTCGAACGGGAACGCCCCGCCCTGCGAAAAGCAGCAAGCAGCGTGTCCAACACCGAGGAAGCCGACTACGTAGAAGGCAACAGTACGGCGGCCCGCAAACTTCACGAGTACATTGCGTTGGTCGCGCCTACGGACATGTCCGTATTGATCCGCGGAGAGAGCGGAACCGGTAAGGAATACGTGGCGCGTTCGATCCACCGGATGAGTAAACGGGCAGATAAGCCATTCGTATCGATTGATTGCGGTACGCTATCGAAAGAACTGGCTTCCAGCGAATTATTTGGCCACATAAAAGGCTCTTTTACCGGCGCACTTAGCGATAAAACGGGGCAGTTCGTAGAAGCCTCGGGGGGCACACTTTTCTTGGATGAAATAGGTAATCTGTCCTACGATGTACAGGTTAAATTGCTCCGGGCGCTGCAGGAAAAAGTCATCCAACCCGTAGGGGCAAATAAAACAATCAGTGTCGATGTACGGGTCATCGCGGCAACCAATGAAGACTTACTCGGATCAGGTAAATTTCGTGAGGACCTCTATCACCGCATCAATGAATTTGAAATCATCGTACCGGCGCTCCGTGACAGAAGAGCCGATTTCCAGCAATTTGTAAACTTTTTTATAAGTAAAGCAAATACAGAACTTGGCAGACAAGTCGTGGAATTAGCCGACGAAGTGACCGAAATTTTCAATGCCTACGATTGGCCGGGCAACCTCAGGGAATTGAAAAATGTGGTTAAACGGATGGTGCTGCTCTCGCCAGGCAGCCGGGCGGAAATTTCTGCGCTCCCCGAAGAAATGGTGTTTGCCATCAAAAACGCGGATAGCTCCCCAACCACCGCACCATCTTCCGATAACCCTGACCTACGCTTACACAGTGAGGCTCATGAACGCAAGTTGATTATGGATGTATTGCAGAAGGCCAAGTACAACAAAAGTAAAGCGGCCCAGATGTTAAATATCGACCGGAAAACTTTATACAATAAGATGGAAAAATATGGCATTGAGTGAGTGTCATCTTATTGAATTATTCGCAACAAACAATTAAAATTATTGAATGAATTTCAATAAATAATTATTATTTTTGCGGCCAATTAAACAGCATACTCCTTTCAGCTGAAAAATGAACACGAGAGATCGTGAGGTTAACAAATAAGCGTATATGAAACATAATTTTGGAGCGGGACCGTGCATATTACCCCAGGAAGTCTTCCAGGAAGCTTCTCAAGCGGTACTGAATTTCAATGACACGGGGTTATCTATTCTGGAAATTTCGCATCGGAGCAAAGAGTTTGAAGCGGTAATGGCCGAGACAGAACGCCTCGTACGCGAATTGCTCTCCGTACCCCAAGGATATTCCATCTTATTTTTGCAGGGAGGGGCCAGCACTCAGTTTGCCATGGTACCGATGAACTTACTCCCCAACGGCGGTAAAGCAGCTTATCTGGACACCGGAACATGGGCCAGTAAAGCCATTAAGGAGGCAAAGAAAATCGGAGATGTGGCGGTTATCGCGTCTTCTGCCGACGCTAATTATACTTATGTACCGAAGAATTATGAAGTACCCGCAGATGCTGCGTATTTCCATTATACATCCAACAACACCATTTTTGGTACGGAGGTTTTTGAAACACCACAAAGCAGCATTCCGTTGGTTTCTGATATGTCTTCGGACATCCTCAGCCGGAAAATCAATGTAGCCGACTACGGTCTGATCTACGCGGGCGCTCAAAAAAATATGGGACCGGCAGGGGCGACGCTCGTGATCGTTAAAGATGAATTATTGGGAAAAACCGGTCGTACCTTACCGACCATTTTCGATTACCAGCCTCATATCGCCGCCGGTTCAATGTACAACACGCCCCCGGTGTTCTCTATCTATGTATCGATGCTTAACCTCCGTTGGCTTAAAAACAAGGGCGGGGTGGAAGTGATTGAGCAGGAGAACATCATCAAGGCCCGTACACTTTATGACGAAATTGACAGAAATCCGCTATTCAAGGGTACAGCGGTCCAGGAAGATCGTTCGCGGATGAATGTAACGTTCGTCACCGAACAAAAAGCGCATGAAGCAGCGTTCCTCGAATTGGCAAAGGAGCGAGGATTGATCGGCCTGAAAGGACACCGGAGCGTGGGAGGATTTAGAGCATCCATTTACAACGCCTTGAGTATTTCCGGCGTCAATGCATTGGTTGATGCGATGCAGGAATTTGAAGAAAAGAATTCGTAAATAAAAGATGTGAGACGCTCACATCTCACATGTCACATCTAAAACAAAATGAAAATACTAGCAAACGATGGAATAGATCCTTTGGGAAAACAACTGCTTGAGGGCGCCGGCTTTTCCGTGGATACCGATCACATACCTCAGGAAGAATTGCCTACTCGGCTGCAGGCATACGATGCGATTACGGTACGTAGCGCAACCAAAGTACGGGCCGCATTGATCGACGCATGCCCAAACCTGAAACTTATTGGCAGGGGTGGGGTAGGTATGGATAATATCGATGTTGAGTACGCTCGTTCGAAGGGAATTGCGGTTATCAATACACCGGCGGCTTCTTCGCTGTCCGTAGCCGAATTGGTTTTTGCACACCTGCTAGGCGGCGTCAGATTTTTATATGACGCACAACGTAAAATGCCCGTAGAAGGGGGTACGAATTTCGGCGGACTTAAAAAAGCTTATGCCAAGGGAGTCGAGTTACGCGGAAAAACACTTGGTGTTGTCGGCTTCGGGCGGATCGGCCGCGAAACCGCTAAAGTCGGATTGGGATTGGGAATGGACGTCATCGTAAGTGACCTGTTTGAGGCTCCCAAGAGCCTTCCACTGACCTTATCCGGAGGCATTACCGTGGATGTTCCGATTCAGCAGGTCGAAATTGCCGACTTGTTGGAACGTGCTGATTTTATTTCACTGCATGTACCCTTTACCGATAAACCGATCATCGGACGGGAAGAATTCGCCCGACTAAAAACGGGAGTCGGAATTGTCAATGCGTCACGCGGAGGTGTAATCGACGAATTAGCGCTGCTCGAGGCGCTTGATAGCGGAAAAGTCGCCTTTGCAGGCTTGGACGTGTTCGACAATGAGCCTACCCCGAGAACGGAGCTGCTTACCCATCCCAAGGTGTCGTTAACCCCGCATATCGGTGCGGCGACCAACGAAGCGCAGGAACGCATTGGCGAAGAATTGGCCAATCTGATTATCGAACACCTAAAGAAATAGGGAAAAGAAGGCGATGAAAGTATTAAAATTTGGGGGAACATCGGTAGGGAGTGCCGAACGAATCAAGGCATTGCTGGATATCATCCGTCCCCAAGAACGCCAAATCGTTGTGTTGTCTGCGGTGGCGGGCACAACAAATGCACTGGTCGAGATTTCACAGGCCTTTACCGAAGGGGATAAAGATCGGGCTTCCGCATTGATCCAAGCATTACACGATCGCTACCGGTCATTGATCGGCGAACTTTTCACCACCGAAGAGGGGATTCGGAATGGAAGGGAATTGATTGAATACCATTTCAATCTCATTGATTCTTTCTCCAACCAACTCTTCACGCCTATCGAAGAGAAGATCATCCTTGCACAGGGGGAGTTGATCTCGACCACGCTTTTCCATTTTCACCTTACCGAGCTGGGCATCCGTTCGAAACTGCTTCCGGCGCTCGATTTCATGAAAATCGATGAGGACAACGAACCGAAAATCGATTTTATCCGCGAAAACTTAACAGAACTACTGCTTCAGTCAAGCGACCATAACTTATTTATTACCCAAGGTTATATATGTCGAAACGCTTTCGGCGAAATTGACAACTTGCGGCGGGGAGGAAGCGACTATACGGCTTCATTGATCGGTGCAGCCATCGGTGCCGATGAAATCCAGATTTGGACGGACATTGACGGCATGCACAATAATGACCCCCGTATTGTAAAGGGCACCAGCCCCATTGCGAACCTCAGTTTTAACGAAGCGGCAGAATTGGCCTATTTCGGCGCAAAAATCCTACACCCGCAAAGTGTTTTCCCTGCCCAACGTTACAACGTGCCTGTGCGCCTGCTGAACACCATGGAACCCCAAGCTTCCGGTACACTGATCAATCAAGAAGGTGCTGCCAAAGGCATTGTACGTTCAATCGCGGCCAAGGATGGCATCACAGCCATTCGTATCCAGTCGTCACGGATGCTGCTTGCTTACGGCTTCTTACGGCGGGTATTTGAAGTTTTTGAGCGCTACAAAACACCGATCGACATGATCACCACATCAGAAGTGGCGATATCATTGACCATCGATGACACGAAGTACCTGGCGGATATTGAACAAGAATTGAAAGACTTCGGATCGGTTGAAATTGACCGCGACCAAACCATTGTGTGCGTGGTGGGCGACTTCGGTGTGAATACCCACGGTTATGCTGCGCGCGTGCTGGATGCCGTAAAGCACATTCCCATCCGGATGATTTCTTATGGCGGCAGTAACTATAACATATCCATGCTGTTGCAGACCGAACACAAGGTGGAAGCCTTGCGATCGTTGCATAACAGGCTTTTTTAACGCAAACAGGAAACTGACTATGTTTGATCGCAAACAACTGGTTAACGCTATTTCCCAGCAGGAAACGCCGGTTTACTACTATGATCTTTCGCTCATGCAGCAGACATTGAAGACCGCCAAGCGGGCTGCCGATGTGCACAGCTTCCACGTACACTATGCGTTAAAGGCTAACTTCAACGAACGGATACTCAAACTGATACGGGATGCCGGCATCGGCGCGGATTGTGTGAGCGGCAATGAGGTCAGGAAGGCAATCGAAATCGGCTTCCATCCCAGCGATATCGTATTCGCGGGCGTCGGTAAATCCGATAGGGAAATCAGGGACGCGCTCAGCCACGATATTTTTGCATTTAACGTTGAATCCATACAGGAGTTGAAGGTTATAAATACGTTGGCGGCAGCCCAGGGAGTGAAAGCCCGGGTTGCCTTGCGCATTAATCCCAACGTGGATGCACAAACCCACCATTACATTACTACCGGATTGGATGAAAACAAATTTGGCATTGCCCATTGGCAACTGGGCGATGCCGTGGAAACCCTCAGCCAGTCCGAACATCTCGAATTAATTGGTATTCATTTCCATATCGGCTCGCAAATTACGGATTTGAATGTATTTAAAAGCTTGTGTGTTAAGGTCAACGAGCTTAATAACTGGTTTGATGAGCGGGGCTTCCGGCTGCGTGTGCTGAACGTAGGGGGCGGACTGGGTGTTGATTACCACGAGCCCGACGCTCACCCGATTCCGGATTTTTCGGCTTATTTCTCCGTGTTTGCCGATTTTCTCGAACGCAAACCCGGGCAGGAGGTGCACTTTGAATTGGGGAGAGCCCTGGTGTCGCAATGCGGCAGCTTAATCAGCCGCGTGTTGTATGTAAAACATGGCCTCAAAAAGAACTTTCTGATCCTGGATGCCGGGATGACCGAATTGATGCGACCGGCATTATACCAAGCCTACCATCAGATCGAAAAGCTGGATACCGGTGAGGGCACGGGGCACGATGCCGAACTACAACGTTACGATGTTGTGGGACCTATCTGTGAAAGCAGTGATTGCTTTGGCAAGGAAGTGTTGCTTCCCAGTTGTGAGCGCGGCGACCTGATTGCGATCCGGACAGCGGGAGCATATGGCGAAGTGATGGCTTCCCGTTACAACTTGCGGGATGAAATACGCTACCTATACAGTTCGGCGCCGGTTGACGTTTCTGCCGATTAACCGTCAATTATTGCTGATTACCGTAAGCATTTCCGCCGTATTGCGTACGCCCAGTTTGTGAAGGATATTCTTCCGGTGCGTCATCACGGTATGGATAGATAAAAAAAGAATGTCGGCAATTTCCTGGTTGGTATGGCCGTTCCGTACCAATTGGATGATCTCCTGCTCACGGCGGGATAATTTAAATTTGTTTACAAACCGGTCTTCAAAGAGAGGATCCTCCGACAGAGACGACTTCGTCGGATGATCGTAATCATAGCGGTTTTCTCCGGCTGATATGGTTTTGATCGCATCGATAAGATGCTGCGCATCCGAGTCTTTATGTAAGTACCCATTTATATCCAATTCCCGGCATTTTGCGTAGATGGTCTCATCTGCATACATGCTCAAGACCACGATTTTCACGGCGTTACATTGATTCCGCAAAATCCGGATGGTATCCGGGCCATTTAACACGGGCATATTCAAATCGACCAATACCAAGTCTACCTTGTTGTTCTTTAAATATTCGACCAATTCTTTGCCATTGGTGCAAATTTTGGATACCGATAAATCGGGGTCCGATTGCAAAATCGAAGCAATGCCCTCAGACATTAATTTGTGATCATCGGCGATGGCAATCGTTATCATTTGGTTAGTTTTCAGCGAAACGTATCAACTTTGCGGAATCCGGAGCATTATTTCCGTACCAACACCTAAACGCGACGTAATCTTGATATCACCGCCGATAAGTTTTACGCGGTCATATATGTTAATCAACCCCGATCCAAGGTGTCCAGCAGTGGTTTCAAAGCCTATGCCATCATCCGTTACAGACAATAAGCAGCTCCCTTCTTCCGTCAACAGTTTGACAAAGATATGTTTTGCTTCGGCATGTTTCAAGATATTACTGATACATTCTTGAAAAATACGACTGATCATCAATTTAGACTGCATTTTTACGGGTTCACAGGTTCCGGTACTTTCAAATGAGGTTTTCACGAAACCGGACTTATGGACCTTATTAAGTTCCTGCTCGATAAAATCATTAAGCGAATATTGCTCTACACGATTGATATTGAGATCCTGCGACAGCGAGCGGATATCGAGAATTGCCTGATCGATCAGTTGGGGAATGTCTGCCTTATGGCGCATCTCCGGCCGCGATAGATAAAGCTTGATCAACGACAGCACCTGTCCAACGTTGTCGTGCAGTTCCTGGCCGACATACTTGAGGGTTTCCTCGCGAATTTCGACCTTGGCTTTCAGGACTGCCTGTTCATATTCCGTAATCAGCCGTTGCTGTTCACGGATGTTTCGGATCTTCCGCTTCTGGTAAACGATGACCATCACGAACATAAAGACCCCTATCAAAGCAAGTATCAGGCTCCCAAACAGAACCGCAATAACCACCTCAACATTCGATGCATTCATGTCTCACAATCGCCTTATGAATCCTCGTCGGTTGATCGATGCAGTAACATGCCAGCAATATACATGGAATATAAAAGGAATGCAAATACACGCATCATCACGCTTCCGACATATTCATTGTTAATGACAAAGTAGTTCCAGAAGATGATTGTCAAAGTGCTGCTTAGGTAAAAGAAAAATATGCTGGTAATAACCCAAAATGAAGCGTTCCGCACGGGGTTGATGTTTTCCACGCGATCATCGGCAACAATTTCATGAAAATACAGCAAGCTATATACGATCAATGACACCGACATGGCTGTCCGCGAATACGTCATCAGGAATGAAACGTCCTGAATGAAAAGCAAATTGACGACGAAGAAAAGCAGGTTCAGAGCCGTGCCAACGAAAATCACTTTCCGTTTGGCAGGGTTCCGGATGACGCCATGGTATAACATGCCAAAATACAGAACGTTTATGGGCAGCGTGATATTAAATATGAAGTGGTTGGATGCATGGGCAGTAAACACAAAGGAATACAGCGATGCGATGAGTTGGTAAAGGAATTGAAACAGCAGGAAATAGGGGAAAAGCTTCAGAACGGGCAATTCCAGATTTTTCCGGCTGTAAAAACCAATCACCGCACCCAACAGGATCAGTCCCAGCAGGACGATAGTAGCAGCATTCATAGGCTGGCTCGATGTTAGCCGAGATTACAGCATATGTCCTTTAGAGGGCGATGGGGGAGGACACAGGTCCAATTCATCCGCCGGTAGTCCGGCTTGGGAAGGGGCAATCGGCAAAATTACCGATCCGATTTTACCGCCATCTACTGCAACACGTTCCACTTTGTCGGGCATATTCAGGCAATCGGTACTGTTTTCCATGGTCGGATTGTCCGGGTCATCTGATCGTGTCGCCACCATCACCACGGTATGTGCTTTTTTATGGTCAGGCTTTTTCAGGGGGAAACCGGGATAATCATCGGCAATGGCGTAATAGAACCGGATACCGTCGGCCTTGTTGATGGTCATCAGTTCCAGCAGCGCTTCCTTGCTGACCCAAAATGAGCGGGGCTCCTCAACTTTTTTTCCTAATTCCTTGGTGCGCTTTTTCGCTGCCGGTTCAGATCGTTGCTTTTTGTAGGCATTCACCATTTGCTGTGCCAATTCGACGGGAATGAGGTTCAGTTTACTTTTTTTGGGATGGATTGAATCTTTCATAACATAGTTTTTTTCATGCTAAATTTTAGAACGTTACAAACATCCATAAAAACAGTAGCATGGGCAATACACCAAAATGGGTATTTTAAATGCGTTTTTCAAACAGCTATTTACGCAGCTCCCGATTCAAAGACGCCGTCAATTTGCCATTGGGCTGAGTTAAGCGACGCTTGCACGGCGAGTTGATCGCAACGCTCGTTTTCCGGATGGCCTGCATGTCCTTTTACCCAAACGAATCGTACGCGGTGCAGCTTATAAACCTGAAGAAAACGCATCCAGAGGTCTTTATTTTTTTTTCCGGCAAACCCTTTTCGCATCCAACCGTGTACCCAGCCTTTCTCAACCGCGTCGATGACATATTTGGAATCTGAAAAAACCGTTACTTCCTCGCCGGGTTTCCGTAATGCTTCCAGTCCGGTAATTACGGCAAGTAGCTCCATCCGGTTGTTCGTGGTCTTCCGGAAACCTTGGGATATTTCTTTGTAATGCGGACCGGATCTCAGGATGACACCATAACCACCCGGTCCGGGATTGCCGCTCGAAGCGCCATCGGTATACAGCTCGATCATGGTTGGCAAAGGTAAGCCATTCCCAGGTAAATCCTTAGGTAATTATTCGGGAAATTGGTTATTTTGTACCATGAAACATATTGTTGTATTTACCGGAGCAGGCATATCAGCGGAAAGCGGACTCAAAACTTTCCGGGGTTCGGATGGGCTTTGGGAAGGATACCGGGTGGAGGATGTGGCCACCCCGGAAGCTTGGAAGCGCGACCCCGAACGGGTGCAACATTTCTATAACGTCCGGCGGAAGGCGGTGCTGGAAGCGAAACCAAACGCTGCGCATCTGGCATTGGTAGCGCTTGAGGATAAATACCGGGTAACGATCGTTACGCAAAATATAGACGACTTACACGAACGGGCGGGATCAAGCCGGGTACTGCATCTCCATGGACTGATTACGAAGGCTCAGTCCGACATAAACCCATCCCTGACCTATCCCATAGCAGGGAGCGAAATCCGGATGGGTGAATGTTGCGAACTGGGTAGCCAACTGCGCCCGCACGTCGTTTGGTTCGGCGAGCCGGTACCGGCAATGGGCACGGCAATCGGCATCTGCCGTCAGGCAGATATTTTTATCGTTGTGGGCACATCGCTGCAGGTATATCCGGCGGCCGGTTTACTTGATGAAATACCAGTTCGCGCGGCGAAGTATTTTATAGACCCACAGGCGTCGACGCTATCCCGCCTATCTGACGTGACCTGCGTCGACGATAAAGCAACGGTTGCCGTCCCGATACTCGTGGAAAAGTTGATGGCCTAAGGCCTGCTCAGAACTCATGGCGTTTGTAGGCGCTGATAAAGGATTGCCGCATCTCCTCGAAGCGCCGGGAAACCGAGGCTGTAAACTCGTCATCGATCAGCTGGAACACGCCATTGACTCCATCGATAACGTCTGCTTCCGCGATCTTATACACCTGTTCAAGCGTTCCCTGTTCGAATTTTACGATAAATTTCTGGTTCATCGCAAAAATCGTTATTTTGAAGTCGGGGTGGGGGAGTTCCGCTACCGTTCTCATACCAGTCCTTGCGCCCGCATTGCAGTAGCCACTTTCACAAAACCACCGATATTGGCGCCTTTTAAATAGTTTATCCGGCCATTTTTATTCCTACCGTAATGCGAGCAGGTATCGTGGATATCGTGCATGATCTTTTTGAGTTTGCTGTCGACTTTTTCAGCAGGCCATTGCTGACCGATGCGGTTCTGGGACATCTCAAGCCCTGATACCGCAACGCCGCCGGCGTTTGCGGCCTTCCCGGGCGCAAATAAGATGTTGGCTTTTCCAATCTCCCTGACCGCTTCTTCGGTACAGGGCATATTAGCCCCCTCAGCGATACAGAAACAACCGTTTGCTATAAGCTGCTTAGCATCTTCCTCGTCGAGTTCATTCTGAGTAGCGCAGGGGAGGGCGATATCACATTGGAATTGCCAGGGCTTTTTCCCCGCATGGAACTCCGCCGCATAGCGCTTCGTGTATTCCTGAAGATTCCGTTTGAGTGAATTTACATAGTCCAGCTTTTCAACGGTAAAGCCATTCTCATCGTAAATGGTACCTGTACTATTTGAAACGGTAATCACTTTGGCGCCGAGGGAAATGGCCTTCAACGCGGCGTAATACGCCACATTTCCTGCACCTGAAATGGCCACGGTTTTGCCCTTTAGCGAATCCTCGACCTCGTACAGCATGCGCTCAACGAAGTAAAGCAGTCCAAAGCCGGTGGCTTCCGGACGGATGAAGCTGCCCGCCCAAGTCGGCCCTTTGCCGGTAAGTACACCGGTAAAATTGTTCTGCAGCCGTTTATACTGACCAAATAAATAGCCGATCTCACGTTCTCCGACGCCAATATCTCCGGCAGGCACGTCGGTCTCGGCACCGATATGCCGGTATAATTCGGTCATGAAGCTCTGGCAAAAACGCATGATTTCGTTATCCGACTTGCCTTTGGGATCAAAATCTGCACCACCTTTGCCGGCACCAAGCGGCAAACCCGTAAGGCTATTTTTGAACGTCTGTTCGAATGCGAGGAATTTCAAAATACTGAGATTCACCGTTGGCGAAAAACGCAATCCGCCTTTGTATGGCCCCAAAGCACTATTCATCTGCACACGGTAACCCCGGTTTACTTGTATGTTGTTTTGATCATCCTGCCAAACCACCCGGAAAGAGATGGTCCGTTCGGGCTCAACCATCCGTTCAAGTAATTTCAAATTGATAAACTCCGGGGCATTTTTTTCGATATATGGAACGACGTCATCAGCTATTTCCCTGACCGCTTGCAAAAACTCGGGTTGATTGGGATTGCGTGCGGCGACCTCTTCGATAAACGAATGTAAATAATTAGGCATGCGTTAAAAATTTAATACAAGTTTCGCGGCGAATTTATAAAATTTTTAAGAGAATTTAGATTTTATTGTCTTATTATCAAAAAAAAGTGACATCTAGACGATTTGAAAGCAAATTTCAGATTGTACGGATTTCAGATTGTACGGATTCCAGATTGTACGGATTCCAGATTGTACGGATTCCAGATTGTACGGATTCCAGATTGTACGGATTCCAGATTGTATAATTGACGTTATGTTAAATAGTATTTCACGGGAAGAATCCTAATGGCTCTTTCCCTGTCTAATTATATTGTTTGTGCTTTTGTCAATCGATCGATTCGGTGATCATCAACGCGGCCACCGTCAGGTTATTCCGCAGATCGATAAGAATCGCGCCACCGTTTGCTTTGTTAGCTTTATAGCTGTCGAACGCAAGCGGATCGGCCGACTTAAACTGAACCTTGCCGATGTCGTTTAATCCGAGTTCCGTGGCTGTCGATTGTTGGAGTGTTTCGATGTCCACACGGTAAACAACATCTTGGATCTTAACCTTTGTCGTTTTGCCGTGCTGCTGAAGCAAATAAAATTGATTCATATCCAGCGGTTTGGTATCCATCCAGCAAATTTCGGCCTCAAAACGCTGCGAAACTGCCGGCTGTTGGCCTTCTTTTACCAACATGTCTCCCCTGCTGATGTCGATGTCGTCCGTCAGATGCACCACTACCGAAGCACCTTCTTCAGCAACCTCTAAATCCTTTGAAGCCAGCTCGATACGGTTTACGGTGCTACTGAATCCGGAAGGCAGTGCCACCACCCGGTCGCCTACTGACAAGGTACCGCCTACCACACGCCCTGCGTAGCCCCGGTAATCGGGCAGCTCCGGAGTCTGCGGGCGGATCACCCATTGCACGGGAAAACGGGCCTGTTTGTTTTCGGTCGAATGGTCGATTGTTACCGTTTCCAGGAAGTCCAGCAACGGCTTTCCCGTATACCAGGGAATGGTTGCAGATTTCGAGGCAATGTTGTCCCCTTTGAGTGCACTCACGGGGATGTAATCGACCTGCTTGATACGTAGGTTTTGGGTAAGGCGCTCATAGTCTGCCCTGATTTTATCGAACACGGCCTGATCGTAATCTACCATGTCCATTTTATTTACGCATACCAACACATTGGGAATTCCCAGTAAGGAAACGATAAACGAATGCCTACGGGTCTGTTCCACCACGCCTTTCCGCGCATCGATCAGGATGATGGCCAAATCGGAATTAGAGGCACCGGTTACCATGTTACGCGTATACTGAATGTGCCCCGGCGCATCCGCAATAATGAATTTGCGTTTCGCCGTATGGAAATACTTATAAGCGACGTCGATCGTGATTCCCTGCTCCCGCTCCGCTTTCAAGCCGTCGGTCAATATCGCTAAATCCAACGTGCCATCGTTATTCTTGCGGTTCGCGCGCTGTATAGCTTCGAGCTGATCGTCCAGCACCGAATTCGTATCGTACAGTAACCGGCCGATCAACGTACTCTTTCCATCGTCCACGCTTCCCGCGGTAATAAATTTTAATAGATCCATGTTTTTATTTTCACTAGTTCACTAGTTTGCACATTCACTTATTCACTTCAAAAATACCCGCCCTTCTTGCGGTCCTCCATCGCGGCTTCCGAAACCTTGTCATCCATTCGGGCGCCACGCTCGCTGATCTTTGACAAGCGGATCTCTTCGATGATGTCATCGATGTGGTACGCTTCGGAAGGCACCGCGGCGGTACAGGTCATGTCCCCTACCGTCCGGAATCGTACTTTTCGGTATTCCACCACGTCTTCGTGGTCGATGTTCAGAAACTCGGCAGCAGCCATCAATTGCCCGTTCCGGGTAATGACGTCGCGTTCGTGAGAGAAATAAATAGAAGGCAACTTAATGTTTTCCCTCCGGATGTAATTCCACACATCCAGTTCCGTCCAGTTACTGATGGGAAATACGCGTACGTTTTCGCCTTTGTGGATACGCCCGTTATAGATATTCCACAATTCCGGTCGTTGCCTTTTGGGATCCCATTGGCCAAACTCATCGCGCACCGAGAAAATACGTTCTTTGGCCCGGGCCTTTTCCTCATCCCGACGCGCACCGCCGATACACGCATCAAAACCGTGTTCAGCGATAGTATCCAGCAACGTGACGGTTTGAAGCGGGTTCCGGCTGGCATTTTTCCCCTTTTGTTCAACCACCTTTCCCGCGTCGATGCTATCTTGTACATAACCGACAATTAAGGGCTCACCCAATCTCGCTACCAATTCGTCACGGAATGCAATGGTTTCGGGGAAATTGTGGCCCGTGTCAATATGTACCAGCGGGAATGGAAATTTACCGGGCCGGAACGCTTTCTCCGCCAGGTGAACCAGCGTGATCGAATCTTTTCCCCCGGAAAAAAGCAGAGCCGGCTTTTCAAATTGACCTGCCACCTCCCGAAGGATGTATATCGCCTCTGCCTCTAAATGGTCTAAATAATCCATATGTGTTGTTTGTTGCTTTTTTGCCATCGTTTGTCGGCTTTGGCAAATGCCGTCAGCCGTCTACTTGGATTTTAGTTAACTTGTAACGATCAACGAATTCTCGTAATGTTATATCTTCTTGTAAGGATGTATTTCCTGCAAACAAATTAGGTAGCGTGTAATCCGCATTCTTTCTTACTGGTATCTTCCCACCACCAGCGCCCCGCCCGGAAGTCCTCTCCTTCCCTTACGGCGCGTGTACAGGGTGCGCAGCCAATACTCGGAAATCCCTTGTCGTGCAGCGGGTTATACGGGACATGGTGGGCCTTTGCATAGTCCCAAACCTCTTCCAGCGACCAATCGTAAATGGGATGGAATTTAATTAACTGATTGCCCTGATCCCATTCTACCTGCGCCATGCCCTGTCTGTTATCCGATTGTTCCGCGCGGATGCCCGTAATCCAGCATTCGGCGCCGGCCAATGCCCGCTGCAAGGGTTCAATTTTCCGGATACGGCAGCATTCCTTCCGGTTCTCAACCGACTCATAAAAGCTCGAGGGCCCTTTCTGGCTGATCAGTTGTTGCACTGCGTGCGTATCGGGAAAATACGCCTCGATGTCCTTTTTATAGATTTCCAATGTCCGGTTCCACACATAATACGTTTCCGGAAACAACCGGCCGGTTTCCAGCGTAAAGACCTTTATCGGTAAATCATTACTGAAAATAATATGAGTAATAACCTGATCTTCAATACCGAAACTTGTTGAAAACACAATCTTCCCTGGAAACCTGTCGGCCAGGGCTGTCAGTACCTCGACCGTATTTTTTCCGTGGACCAGTGCATTTATTTCATCTGTTAACACGTTCATATTTTTTCTTTTGATAGCAGCGAAGCCGTATGCGCATTCAACGCCTTAACTTTGTCGTTGAAGTCGCCCTTCAGCAAATCCCGTAACTGGCTCATGTAGGTCAGTGTTTCGTCGATTTCTTCCGGCAGTGCATCGTTCAGCAGTTCCTTTATTCTTTTGGCAATGGTGGGCGACTTGCCATTCGTCGAGATACCCAGTTTCAGATTTCCCTTTTTCACGATCGATCCCAGGTAAAAATCGCATAGATCCGGTTTATCGGCCACATTGATCAACAAATGACGTTTGCGGCATTCGGTCCGGATATGCGTATTCAGTTGTGGATTGTTGGATGCCACGACCACCAGGTCGACATCGTTGAGATCCGGATCTTCAAAAGCACGTTCCAGCAACCGAACCCCGGGGTAGTCGGCAACGTATGCACGCACATCGTTGCTGATCTCGCGGGCAACCACCGTCACCGTTGCTTTCGGGCTGTTCTCCAGCAATGCCGTCAGTTTCTCCAGCCCCACTTTCCCGCCACCTACAAGCAGCACATGCAATTCGTTCAACTGCAGGAAAACGGGAAACAACGGATTGCCTGTCACTTCTTTCATACCGCCACCGCGTTGGACGGTTCCAACGCAAATTGTTTATGTTTAGCCACCACCTCGCCGATGATGATTACTGCCGGCGCACCGATCGCCTGCTCTTTAACCTGATCCACAATTGTGTCCACGGTACCCAACGCAATTTTTTCATTGGGCAATGAACCATTCTGGATAACGGCTATGGGTAGTTTTCCCTTATCCGCTTCCTGGTACACCTGCACAATTTCCGCCAATTTATTCAGTCCCATGAGCACCACGACGGTCGCCGCTGTCTGCGCCGCCGTGTAAATATCGTTGGAAATGGAACCCGTTGTGGTAGCGCCGGTGATCACCCAGAAACTCTCGCTGACACCCCGATACGTCAAGGGGATTCCCTGCAATCCCGCCAATGCAATGGAACTGGATATGCCTGGTACGACCGACGTCGGAATATGATGCTGCGCCGCATATTCGAGTTCCTCGCCACCCCTTCCGAAAACAAACGGATCACCTCCCTTTAACCGAACAACGTGTCCGTGCGAGCGGGCGAAATTAACCATCATCTGATTAATCTCCAATTGGCTGTAAGCATGGCGGTTTGCCCGTTTGCCCACAAATACGCGAACGGCGTCCTTTGGGATATAGTCAAGCAATGCATCGTCGACCAATGCATCGTAAAGTACGACATCGGCCGTTGACAGTGCCTTCAGCCCTTTGAGACTGATTAAATCCGTATCCCCCGGCCCTGCTCCTACTAACGTTATTTTGGGATAAGCGTTCATTTCTTATTCGTTTGTTGTTATTGCCCTAAACCGCTTTGCGGCTCTTAACCATTGACCTCGGCGGTAACCGATCGCTTCGCCGCAACGGTTTGATAGAAATCGATCGCGCCTGCAAGGTATTCACGGGCGAATGCCTCAGAAGGTTCGTGTTTGTTGATTTCCAGCACCCGGCTTTCAAAACCACCGGATAACAGGAACTCGCCCGGCTCCACAAAATTCTTATCAAAGTCCCGGATAATAGCTATCTGCGTGCTGCTGTGGACCCCTTTGTCAAGCAATAAAGCCTTTGCGGTACTTATGTATACGGCGTAAGCGTGATAAATCGCATCAGCATATGCTCCAGCCTGGTAACTTTCGTTTGCCCACCCCAGTTTTTCCTCCGCCTCGAAAAGTAACACAGCAACCAGGTCGATGACTACGCCTGCGCACTCGCCCACACCGATTGCCTGTTCGTAGGTCTCCTGGTGGCCCCAATCGACAAATTCATCTTCCACCAGCGTAGTAAGGTCCGCTAGCGGTTTCAGCATGCGGTAAAAATAGTCTTTTGTCTGCCGGTCAAAGTAATCATGAAAGCGCTCGTCCGACGTGGAGTTAGCCAGGTAATCGTCCAGAAGTAACCGTACGGCAGCCACTATGCGCTTCGAAGGCACCTTAATCACCCGTTCAGCCACACGTCCCAGTCCGTCGCCCAATACACCGCCTCCCAGCATGATCTGGGCAGCAGGAACCACTTTACCAGCAGCCTTCAGCGAACTGCCGTGTATTCCGATGTTGGCAATCCCATGCTGTCCGCATGAATTCATGCAGCCGCTTATTTTGATTTTCAGTTCCCGGTCATAAACCAGATCTTCATACTCATTGTATATCAACGATTCGAGCACCCTCGCCATCTCGGTACTGTTGGAAATACCAAGGTTACACGTATCGGTGCCCGGACAGGTGGTCACATCGGCTACGCTGTCAAAACCAGGTTTGGCAAAACCTATTTCTTTCAATACATTGTATATATGCGGAAGGGATTCTTCACGCGCAAATTTCAGTAGCAGCCCCTGATTTTGTGTAATCCGTACTTCATCAGCTACGTGTCCGCGGATACCTGCGATCAACACACGCGCATCTTTGGTGGGCATATCACCGGTTGGCACCTTTACATAAACGGCATAAAAACCGGCTTGCTTTTGTTCCCAGGTATTGGTTTTTTTCCAGACTTCATAAGCGATCGGGTCTGACACAGACGCCGCCTCAATCGGACTTAATGCCGGCGGCTCCGGTTGGGGCACCGCATCCCGGTCGATCTCGAACGTCTTTACCTTGCTCGCGATCTGTTCTTCATCGATCAACCGTTTTACCTCATCCAACCCAAATTTTTGGATCAGGTATTTAAAACGGGCTTTATTCCGATTATTCCGTTCGCCGTAGCGGTCGAATACCCGGAGTACACTTTCCGAATAGGGAATAAGTTGATCCTCGGGAAGAAACTCATGTACCAGGTGCCCTGCCATCGGCTGCGCCCCGAGCCCGCCGCCCAATATGACCCGGAATCCGCGTTCTTCAACGCCGTTCACCGTCCGCACTTTGGGAATAAAGCCGAGGTCCTGCCCAAAAGCGAAGGCGGTATCCCGCGTACTGGAGGAGAATCCGAACTTGAATTTCCGGCCCAGTTCCTGGCAGATCGGATTACGTAAGAAATAAGAAAATGTCGCATGTGCATAGGGCGATACATCGAACGGTTCTTCCGGATCGATGCCCGCTTGCGGAGAAGCCGTTACATTACGCACCGTATTACCGCAGGCTTCACGGATGGTGATATCATCCTGGGCCAGTTTCGCCCACAGTTCAGGTGTACGATCCAGACTTACGAAGTGGATCTGGATGTCCTGCCGGGTGGTAAAATGCAAATTCCGGATTGCGTACTCGTCCGAAATATCCGAAATGCGCAGCAATTGCTTAAACGTTGCTTTACCAAAAGGCAGTTTGATCCGCACCATCTGAACACCGGGCTGGCGTTGTCCATAAATTCCCCGGGCCAAACGCAGGCTCTTGAATTTATCTTCCACCATGGTCCCTTCCCGATACGCCCGGATTTTGCGTTCGAGCTCGATGATTTCCTTCTCAACAACCGGATTTTCCAGTTCCGTTCTGAAACTCTGCATGAATGTTGTTTAGTTATATTTTAAAACAATAAAACCTCCCTAACATGTTAGCGGAGGCCGTTATATCTTACCGTTAGCGGAAGCGCATCCCAACAGCCATCCTTTATTCGAGGGGCATGCAACCATACATTTTTCGCTCGTTCGTTTGCTTCACGGGGCAAATATACGTAAAGTATATAGAAATAGTAGAATAAAATATAAAATTGATAATCACCGCCCCCGACGCGTTATTTCTGGCTATCGCGTGTCGGTATACACCATGTTGACTCCGGTAACTTTTTGCAACCGTTCCAATACGGCGTTCACCCGCAGGCGACGGATTTCCAACTCCAATGCACAACGATTATCGAACGCCTGATTCAGGACCCCCAAGTTTTCCTCTTTTACGATGCGCATCACGTCGTTCATTTGTTCGTAGCCGAACGACACACGATACACGTCATTTGTAGTTAATTCTACGACTTCGGCGGCATTCAATGCCTCCACCGTGGCCGTTTTATACGCATGGATCAGTCCAGGCACCCCGAGTAACGTCCCCCCGAAATAACGTACCACTACCACGAGGATATTGGTAAGATCGTAAGACAGTAAGGTGTTGAGAATGGGCCGCCCAGCCGTGCCTGACGGTTCCCCGTCGTCATTGATCCGGAATACCGAGCGGTCGGGCGTGAGCCGGTAGGCCCAGCAATGGTGCCGCGCTTTGGGGTGTTCGGATTTCAAGGCGGCTACCCGTTCCTTCACCTGATCTTCGCCGCGCAATGGATAGGCATAGGCAATGAATTTGCTGCCTTTGTCTCTATATATTCCTTCACTCGGAGAAGTGATAGTCTTGTAAGTGTCTTCAAATAAACTCACAGATACGCGATCATCAGTACTGATATTACGGCCAAAATTATCCCTATTTTGTTGATAAATGATAACTTTTCCTTAAAAAGAAAAATTCCAATAAGGGCTCCTAGCGCGATGACGCCCACATTCATTCCCGTAAAGACGATGGAGGGATTGTCCGGCAGGGCGCGGTGTGCCCGCATGTAAAACAGGATGTTGCCAAAGTTGAATCCACCCAATACAATACCCCAACAGATTGCGGGCACAGAGAAACGCTTCTTCGCCACGGTGACCTGATATGCCAGGTAGCTGAACGCCACGATCATCGCCAAAACAAAAACCATCAGCATCGACGTTGTGTAAGGCACATCGGAATGTTGGGCAACGTGCTTGAATAAGATATCAACAATGCCGTATCCAAAGAATACAATTGCCGGGTATAGCCACACGCCATGGTTCAGGCCGTGTTGATTTTTGCCCTTATGCCAACCAATGCTACATAGAATGCCGACGACACCGACGGCTACGCCCATAAGCTTGGTGGATTCAGGTGTCTCACCAAACAGCAAAAACGCCGCTATTAGCGAAATAAACAGCGATAGCCGTTGTGCTACTTCCGTACGGACGATTCCGGCATAGCGGATCGAAGCACCAAGTGCCACAAATATGCCAGGTAACAAGATAGCCAGCGTACCGTATAACCCGAATGGCGCGTCGGCTACGACTGAGGGCGTCCATACCGGGCGGAGAAAAAACCATGTACATAACACCGCCACTGGATAATTCCAAACAATGATCTGGGAGGTGTCGATCCCATAACGCCGCGCCAATTTCAGGATCACGGAGACCGTGACACTGCATATGACGCTGAAAAGTACATATATCATGGTACTTGACTTAACAGACCTATACGGGCAGCAAACCCGCATACACGCTGTCGGAAACTTCGCCCGTTTCCACATTCATGAAGGCCATGTACGCGTGGCAAACCGTTGCCTTCCGATAGCCCAGGAAGCGAAGTGCCAACGCTCCCTTGCATGCATACGCGCTTGCGCCACAGATTTCATAATAGACCACCGATTCGGTGGTATTATAGGCCAGTAATAACGTCCGGGCATTTCCTAACCGCGCACCGGCGCCTGGTAATTCCCACGCAAAATGCAGGGTATCTTCCACCACGGAAATACGCGCATTGACCGGCGGACTCAGAGGGCCCGCACTGAATCGGAAAGCCGTTGGGTCAACCGAAAATTCACCATCCTTTTCAACGATTGCGTGCCGCATGTTATGAGACATCGCTACGTTATGACCTGTCTTTGGCGGAGCATAGTTTCCGAAGCCGATCCGTACCAGTTGTTTCAAGGGTCGCAGCCAATCCTGCATTAACTTGAACTTGGTCCGCTGTATAACCTGCACCGGACTTGGAGTACGTCCACGCTTGGGCGTCCGTGGTAGCGAACGCGCCCGGTTCTGACCCTTGACCTGATAAAAAACCACATTGCCCAATCGGCCGGTTACCGGCCCGTTTACCCCATCTGTCAATATCGCCATATTACGCTTTCGTTGTTCAAAATTTACACCAAATTTATTGATAAATTTTAAATAAATGTTATATTATTTTGATTTTACTTTTAGTTTATTCGGTTAACTTCCGAATAAACTCCGAACGAAATCCGAATAAACCTCGATTAAATATAAAGTAAATCATGGGATTTTCATAAGTATAAATGAGAGAAGTCAGCGGGATGCATCAAAGACCGGGATTATGTCAACCCGATGCGCGTGTATTTGCTTTAATTCCCAACTTTCCCTAAGTTTGCGTCCCTTAAAACTGTAGACGGTTCATGAGTATCTCAAAGACATATAATCCCAAAGAAGCTGAGGAAAAATGGTATGCATACTGGATGGAAAAGGGCTTTTTCCGTTCGGTGCCGGATGACCGCGAGCCCTATACCATCGTCATGCCGCCGCCTAACGTTACGGGCGTGCTGCATATGGGACATATGCTCAATAATACGTTACAGGATGTACTCATCCGCCGCGCCCGCATGCAGGGTAAAAACGCTTGTTGGGTACCCGGCACCGACCACGCATCCATCGCCACCGAGGCCAAAGTGGTTGCCATGCTTAAAGAGAAGAGTATCAGTAAGAAAGATCTTACGCGCGAGCAGTTTCTGGAGTACGCCTGGGAATGGAAAGAAAAATATGGGGGTATCATCCTTAGGCAACTGGAAAAACTTGGCGCATCCTGCGATTGGGAACGGACGCGCTTTACCATGGAACCCGACCTGTCCGAGGCCGTTATTGACACGTTCATCCGCCTATACAAGAAAGGATATATCTATCGGGGTGTCCGTATGGTCAATTGGGACCCGCAGGGGCGTACCGCTTTGTCTGATGAGGAAGTGATCCGCAAAGAGGTTAACCAAACACTTTACTACGTCCGCTACGCAGTAAAAGGCGCTCCAGGAGAAGCTCCATCCTATCTGACGATTGCCACGACGCGACCAGAAACGATCATGGCCGACACCGCTGTGTGCATCAATCCCAACGATCCCCGTTATGCACACATAAAAGGGAAGATGGCCTTGGTGCCACTTATCAACCGGGAAATTCCGATTATTGAAGATGATTATGTAGATATGGAATTCGGCACGGGTTGCCTGAAGGTAACGCCTGCCCATGACCTGAACGACTACGAACTCGGACAGAAGCATAACCTGGAGGTTATTGACATCCTGAACGACGACGGCACGCTCAACGAAAAAGCACAGATTCTTGTTGGTGAAGACCGTTTTAAAGCGCGCAAAGCCGTGGTCAAGCTATTGGAGGAAGCCGGTCAGCTCGAAAAGTCCGAGCCCTATACATCACAGGTGGGGTTTTCGGAACGTACCGACGCCGTCATCGAACCCAAGCTTTCCATGCAATGGTTCTGTCGCATGCAGGAGCTGGCCAAGCCTGCACTGGATTACGTGCTTAACGGCGACGTGAAGCTGATCCCCGATAAATTCATCAATACGTACCGCCACTGGATGGAGAACATCAAAGACTGGACCATCAGTCGTCAATTGTGGTGGGGACAACGCATACCGGCTTGGTTTAATGGGCAGAACGAGTGGGTGGTTGCCAAAACAGAGACCGAAGCCATTGCGCTGTTTGCTGCAGAAGGAAAATCAGCATCCGGTATCCGGCAGGAAGACGATGTACTGGACACGTGGTTTTCGTCAGGGCTTTGGCCGATGTCGGTATTCGACGGCACCCGTCATCCCGACAATCCGGACATCCGGTATTATTACCCGACGAACGACCTGGTTACTGCGCCCGAAATCTTATTTTTCTGGGTAGCACGTATGATCATCTTCGGCCACGAGTACACCGGCAAACCGCCATTCAAAAACGTTTATCTCACCGGTATCGTTCGTGATAAGCTGGGTCGCAAAATGTCCAAGTCGCTGGGCAATTCGCCAGACCCCATCGAATTGATGGAACAGTACGGAACGGATGGCGTTCGGGTGGGCATGCTCCTCTCCTCTCCTGCCGGCAACGATCTGATGTTTGATGTAGCCTATTGCGAGCAGGGGCGTAATTTTGCCAACAAAATCTGGAATGCCTTCCGTTTGGTGAAGGGTTGGGAAGTTGCCGACGCACCTGCTACATCTGCGCAGCGGGAAGCGGCCCGTTGGTTCCGGCACCGATTTAACCAAGCGTTGCAAGAAATCGAGGATCACTTTACCACCTATCGGATTTCGGATGCACTCATGGCCACATACAAGTTGATATGGGATGATTTTTGCGCCTGGTACCTCGAACTCGTAAAACCCACATACCAGCAGCCCATTGCCCGCGAAGCATTTGAGGCAACCAAGGATTTCTTTGCATCGGTGCTGAAATTGGTTCATCCGTTTATGCCATTTATCAGCGAAGAACTGTGGCACGACGAGCTGTTCGGTACACGGGAGGAACGCGATTGCTGCATTGTAGCGGAATATCCAACGGGAGGCGATTTTGACGAAAAGCTGCTGACCGACTTCATGGCACTGCAACAAGTCGTTTCGGAAATCCGTAACCTTAGAAACACCAAACAACTGTCGCCGAAAACCGCGTTACCCCTTGCCATACACGCGACTTCGACGATCGACTTCGCTCGCTATGCCGAAAGCATTCAGAAAATGGCGAACATTACTGCCGTCGAAGTACTCGATCGAAAGCCTGCAGGCGTCGCCAGTTTTCTGGTGGGAAAAGACGAGTTTTACGTAGACGTTGCACAGAATATTGATGTGGCCGCCGAGCGAGAACGCATCCATAAGGAGATCGACTACTTGGAAGGGTTCCTGAAATCGGTGAATGCGAAACTGACGAACGAACGGTTTGTACAGAATGCCAAGCCGGAAATCGTAGCCAATGAACGGAACAAAAAGGCCGATGCGGAAGCGAAGATCCGATTGCTGGAGGAAAGCTTGGCCAGTCTCTAATACGCTATTTCTTTGTTGTTTAGTTAGTTTTTTTTCATAGTTTAGCCAACACAAGTTGAACACTACTCGAAATTATGAAAAAACTAATGCACATCGCCTGCGTGGGTCTGGTCGCCATCGCCTGCCAACAGCCGCAGAAACAGCAAAAAGAAGAAACGCCGGTAGTAGACCCCAATGCGATAACCTGTGAAGGCATCGGACCTGTCAAACTTACCGATTCGTATGCTTCCCTGGATAGTGCCCTCGGTGCCGATAAGCTGGAAAACGGAACAGCGGAAGTAGACGGCAAAACCGTACACATTACCAAATTATTCCCAAACGAAGCGGAAGAAATAACGGTGTATTGGGCAGAAAACAAAGAGCCTTATGCGACGATTACCAAAATTTCGGTTGCAAACAATTTTGGCCCTTACAAAACTGCTGAAGGGTTGCGTGTAGGCTCAACGCTAAATGAGGTTAAGCAATACAATAATTTCATGCCCATATCCATGACGAATTTTTACAACAGCGTAGATGGGTTTGCCAAGATCACCGGTTTCAATGGCGGCGACATCGAAACGAAGTACCCCTGCCTGGGCGGAAAACTGGATATCGTGAAACAACGGGGTGTTGACGTACGGACGTTGGATGAAATTAAACCCGAATCGGAGCTGAAATCATCACATAAACTCTTCAATTCCATTGATGTGGAAGTTGTCGAGCTAACCGTTTCACGGAAGTAAGGTTTTATTGGATTCCCATCACACGGGCCACGTTGTTTTTCAGCGTGGTCACATCTGTTTTCAATCCGCCGTATACCGTCAGAAGATTGACCTGGCGATCCTGTATTTTCCGGAAGTTGTGAAGCCATCCGGCTTCGACAAGCAGAAAAAAACCGCCGATTTTATAATCTGCTCCGATACCGGCCCGCAAGGTTGGTGTTAAGTGGGTCGTATTTTCAATAACCACTCGTTGCCGCTCTTCCGAGACAAGTGCACGCGGCTCGACCACCACGCCGGCTCCCGGGCCGGCATAGGCATATAAATTAAGTTTTTCTATCTGTTTCCGGATGCCACCGGCAAGATTCAGGATGTAGAAATTGCTCCGCCCCCTTTCCAGATCATGCGGGTAATCCGGGTCATGGACCTGTTGATTGTACCGGTACGAAAGAAAGTCGACCGAAGGGTACACAAAATAATGCCGGTTGGCGAGGGAAATATCGAGCCCTAGGCTGTTTGAAAACTTAGGCTGCAGTACCTCGCTGGTCTCTCCCAACGCAAATCCCCATCCCAATCCGCTCACTACATAGACCTTCCGGTGATGTATGGTATCCGCGCCTGATTGCGCTCGAACCGTTCCGGCAAACAAAAGAAAAAAATATAAAATGCGTAAAAACGGCTTAATCATGTTTATTTTCAGTTATTGTGACACTAAAACAGCGCCGGAAACAAAAAGTTTGCCACCTCAGAGAAACTCCTTGCTCTGAGGCCCGTGGTTAAACAGCAAGTCGACCACACTTAAGTTAGCAAGAAATCCACACTTATTCTCAAAAACTTGGTAATAAGGCTTATGCGATGCAACAGGGCTATCGCGTTTGGGATGGATGGAGGAACGGAAATCCAAATGCGGCGGATAATCCTGTCGGTAACTTTCGGTATACCCCACGGTGCGCGCGATCTTTAGCAACCGCAGCAGCAATTCCAATTGCGCTACGTTATAGTCGACCAACCAATCATAACGCTGTCGGTAAAACGGCAGGAAATCATCTTCGTAGTATTCAAAATAAGCCGAACTGCGATAGGCCGTTTGCAAGCTCATCCAATGCAGGCGTTGCCAGTCCCATTCGTAGCTGATTTTTACGTCCTTCATTTTCGTATGCCCCTTATGTCCGCGCTGCACGGGTACGATGAGATCCAATTTACCGTTGGCCGAGTAAATGGAGGCACGGGTACGGTAAGTTTGTTTGGGATAGTGTTCATACTGCTCAATGAGAATGGGCAATGAAGTAGCTTGAATGGTATGGAAATAGGATACCGGTGGCAGGTAACAGGCAGGTAAAATAAGGTGATTGTCCATGAAACACAAGAAATATACGTTAATGCGGTAAAAGTAACGTAAATTACGGAAATTTTCCGCTTCCAGGCCGTTCTAAGGGGACGCAGCGCACTTGAAAACATCGCATTTATGGGCAATACGATTAAATTGCATATAAACGTAACTTTATCTAAGTTTGCACCTTCATGCACCATCAATGGCCGTAATGCGAAAGTCTTCCGTAGTGAATTTCTTTGTTTATCTGGTCTCGTTACTTCCCTTCTGGGTGCTTTACCGACTGTCCGACATTTTATATGTCGTACTGTATCACGTAGTTGGGTATCGGAAAGCAGTGGTTTATGAAAACCTTCGCAATGCATTTCCGGAAAAGTCGGAAGATGAACGCAAGCAAATCGCTCGGAAATTCTATCGCTTTCTTCCCGATCTGATTGTGGAATCCATCAAAATGCGTAGCATTTCCGCGGCAGAGGCAAAAAAGCGGATCATCATTTATGGAAACGAAGAACTGGAACGCCATTTTGCTGCCGGCAAGGGAGTTGTGGGCGTCACCGCGCATTATGCAAACTGGGAATTGGGTATCCACCGGCTCAGTTTGCTGACGGACAACCCCGTGCTGATTATTTACAAACCCCTACACAACAAAACGGTTGATACCATTTATAATTCGGTACGAAGCCGTTTTGGGGCGGTGATGGTACCCATGAAGCAGACACTTCGCAAGATTGTGGCGTACCGCCATCGACCCCACATCAGCATGTTTGTGGCCGACCAGACGCCGATGCACCGGGATTCCGACTATTTCATCCGGTTTCTCAACCAGGACACGCTGGTATATACCGGCGCGGAAAAAATTGCTAAAATGACCAATTTTCCGGTGGTTTTCTGTCACATAGACCGGCTTCGGCGCGGGCGTTATTGCTGCACTTTTACCACCTTGGTTGAGAACCCTGCCGAGATACCCGGCCATGGCATCACCGATCTTCACAACCGGTTTACCGAAGATATTATCCGTCGAAAGCCGGAATGGTGGCTTTGGTCGCATCGCCGTTGGAAACGAAAACCGAAAGGTATGAAACTTGCCCCTGACACGTCTTACAGAAAAGATGATCAAAAGCAGGTTCCATGAGCCATTTAAAGACAAAATGTACGAATGAACCATTATCCGAAAGTAGCTGTCGTCATATTAAATTGGAATGGGCGATTTTTTCTGGAAAAATTTCTCCCTTCGGTCTACAACACCGATTATCCCAACATCGAATTTGTGGTGGGCGACAATGGATCTACTGACGATTCGGTAGCGTTCGTAACAACAAACTATCCGGCCATTCGCATCCTGAGTAATGACCGCAATCTCGGTTTTGCAGGGGGATATAACGAAATACTGAAACACGTGGAAGCCGACTACTTCGTGCTGCTCAATTCGGACGTAGAAGTGACCCCGCATTGGATCACGCCGGTCATTGAACTGCTGGAAAGTCAACCTGACATGGCCGCCGCACAACCCAAGATCCGCTCCTACTATCAACGCGAGTATTTTGAACATGCGGGAGCCGGCGGTGGCTTTATTGACTATTACGGATTCCCCTTCTGCCGTGGGCGGATGTTGCACGTCGTGGAGAAAGACAATGGCCAGTACGATGACGCCTGTGAGGTGTTTTGGGCCAGCGGAGCAGCATTTTTCATCAAGCGCGCTTGCTGGGAGAAATCGGGCGGATTTGATGCCGACTTCTTTGCCCATATGGAAGAGGTGGATCTTTGCTGGCGGCTTAAGTTATTGGGGTATCGTATCGGATACTGCCCGCATTCGATTGTCTACCACGTTGGTGGTGGCACGCTGGCAGCGGCCAATCCGACAAAAACCTACCTTAATTTCCGGAACAGCCTATTCATGATGCAGAAAAATCTTCCGCTGATCGACGCCTGCTGGGTCGTGTTTGCCCGCATGTGGATCGATCTGGTGGCGCTCATCCATTTTATGGTACAGGGCAAGTTCAGCGATGCGTGGGCCATCAGCCGTTCACACCAGCGTTTCTTCCTTGACTTTTTCAAAACGGCCCGAAAACGCAGGCGATATAAACAGTCATTCGGTAAAAAAGGGATTTACAACGGCAGTTTCGTTTGGGCATTTTACATTCAGCGGAAAACCCTTTTCAAGTTGTTGAATCCCAAAAAGTTTTTATAAAACAGCTTTTGTAAAATACCGGCTACAAAGCAACTTTTTAAGGCGCTTTTTGTTATCTATGCATAAGTCCACGGAATTGCCGTAGTCTGTGTGATTTTATACAAATTGTAAACCCATATAGTAAACCATGAAACATATCATTCTTACGCTGCTTGTCACCTGTGCGACAAGTATGGCCACCGATGCACATCAGAAGGATGCCCTGTCCGGAGCTTGGAAATTGCAACAAGGCGATATTATACAGACCGCTGTATTTGTAGATGGTTACGTATCGCACAGCACCTTTGATCTCAAAAATAAGAAGTTCATTTCAACCCGAGGTGGCACGTACAAAACGGACGGAAAAACGCTAACCGTAACCTGGCAATACGACACCGACAAAGCGGCAAGTAATGCACCTGCCGATACGTGGGTCGGCCAATCGAGCACGTTTGATGTAACACCCGGAAGCACTTTATCGACAAATATGTCGGGAGCACAAGCCACCTGGGAGCGAATTGATAAAAACGAGGGCCCGATGGCCGGGGTATGGCGCATCACGGGCAGGAAAGAAGGTGATGACATGGGACAGATGCCGTTACGTGACCGCAGAACCCTCAAGATACTGAGCGGTACGCGTTTTCAGTGGGTAGCCATCAACATTAAAACCGGTGAGTTCTCCGGAACAGGTGGGGGGACTTATACGTTTGAAAACGGAAAATATACCGAAAACATCGAGTTCTTTTCGCGCGATAACGAACGTGTGGGCGCTTCACTCTCCTTTGACGGAAAAATCGAAAACGGAGCGTGGCATCATTCGGGATTGAGTTCCACGGGCAATCCGATTTATGAAATCTGGAATAAGTTGGAAAAATAGGAACCGCAACCGCAGGGCAAGAAGCTTCGGTGATATTTCGTAGCCAGCATTTGGGTTGGGCGTTAAAATTTGTATTTTCGCTGTCATGTCACCAGCAGAAGCAACGATCCGGATTGAAGAACTAACCCGGGAACTCAATGAGTATAATTACCAGTACTATGTATTGGCCAACCCCACCATCTCAGACTACGACTTTGACCAGAAGTTGAAGGAACTGGAAGAACTGGAACGGCTATTCCCGCAGTTCCTTGATCCCGACTCGCCCACACAGAAGGTGGGTGGTGACATCACGCAGCGTTTCAGTACGGTACGTCATCGATGGCCCATGCTTTCACTGAGCAATACCTACAGCGAACAGGAATTGCGTGATTTCGACACACGGGTACGCAAAGCCATTGGCAATGACTTCGAATACGTATGCGAATTGAAATTCGATGGTCTTTCCATCAGTTTAACCTACGAAAACGGTATACTGAAACGCGCCGTAACCCGTGGGGACGGCATTCAGGGCGACGACGTGACGACCAATGTGCGTACGATCAAGAAAATCCCCAATCGGTTGAGGGTTGATGGTTATCCCGATCTGTTTGAAATACGTGGCGAGATTTTCATGCATCGCGCCGCATTCCAGCGCCTGAACAATGAACGGATTGAAAACGGCGAGATGGCTTACGCCAACCCTCGTAACTTCGCTGCTGGTACGATCAAATTGCAGAACTCGGCCGAAGTAGCCCGCCGTCCGCTGGACTGCTTTCTTTACTTTCTGTATAGCGACAACCGCAACCGGTTGTTTACCAACCATTGGGATAGCCTCCAAGCGGTAAAGTCCTGGGGCTTCCACGTGTCAGAACATACGGCATTGTGTAGCTCGATCGACGACGTGCTGGCTTTTATTGCGAAATGGGAAGCGGCACGTTACGACTTGAGCTACGATATCGACGGCATTGTTATCAAAGTAAACGACTACGGTCAACAGGAAGAGCTGGGATTTACGGCGAAGTCGCCGCGTTGGGCGATTTCTTATAAATACAAAGCCGAGCAGGTAGAGACGTTGTTTCAATCGGTAAGTTATCAGGTAGGCCGCACCGGTGCCGTAACTCCGGTAGCCAATTTAAAACCCGTTTTGCTGGCAGGTACTACCGTAAAACGGGCAAGCCTGCATAACGCCAACGAGATTGAGCGTTTGGATCTGCGGGAGGGCGATACGGTATTTGTTGAAAAAGGCGGAGAAATCATCCCGAAAGTTATGGGGGTAAACCTTCTGAAACGCTCCCCCGGTGCCCTGCCCATCTTATACCCACTCCTATGTCCGGTATGTGGAACGCCCTTGATACGCAAGGATGGCGAGGCCGTCCACTATTGTCCGAACGAGGACGGCTGCCCACCCCAGATTGTCGGCCGCATGCAGCATTTTATTGGCCGTAAAGCCATGGACATCGAAGGGATGGGCGATGAAACGATCGAAACGTTCTTTAGACAAGATTTACTCCACAATATTACCGACATCTATCGCCTCAAGGATAAACAGGACCAACTTATCCAGTTGGAACGCTTTGGCCAGAAGTCCATCGACAACATGATTTCCGGCATCGAGAAATCCAAGGAAAAGCCCTTTGAAAAGGTACTGTTTGCGCTCGGCATCCGTTATGTCGGCGAAACCGTGGCGAAAAAACTGGCCCAACATTTTGGGACGGTTGATGCCCTGATGGCGGCTTCCAAAGAAGAAATTCAGTCCGTCTATGAAATCGGTGAACGCATTGCTGAAAGTGTCAGCGAATATTTCGCTAACGAAACACATAGACTACAGATCGAGCAGTTGCGGCAAGACGGTCTTCAACTTGCAATTGTTGAGAAAGAAACCGAGCGATTGGGAGACGCACTAATGGGCAAGAGTTTCGTAATTTCTGGGGTATTTGAACAATTCAGCCGGGAGGAACTTTCGACACTTATCGAAAGTCATGGCGGGAAGCTACTTAGCAGCATTTCGGGAAAGCTCGACTACCTCGTTGCAGGCGATAAAATGGGCCCTTCTAAACTGTCCAAAGCGGAAAAACTGGGAATTCCGATCATCTCCGAAAAGGAACTGCTGCAATTGATCGGATCCTAATGCGGTAAAATCATTTATTTCCCTTAATTTTGGCCGCCTGTTAGATCAAATAATTAAACATTAGCGGCAACTTACACAGTATGGACGAACTTTACGGCGCTGGGGTAGCTTTGGTAACCCCTTTTCATTCGGACGGAACAATCGATTTCGCAGGTCTGGAAAAGCTAATCGAGCACCAGATCAGCGGTGGCATGGATTACTTGGTTTCGTTGGGCACTACCGGCGAGGTGGCCACCCTTTCCGAAGATGAACGAAAAGCCGTCTGGGCATTTACCGCAGAAAAGGTAAAGGGGCGCGTACCGTTGGTTGCCGGTATCGGCGGCAATAACACGGCCGAGATTATCCACCAACTTGAACAATTTGATGCGAGCGGATATGCAGCGGTATTGTCTGTGAGTCCATATTACAACAAGCCCACGCAAGAGGGCATTTTCCAGCATTACAAAGCCTTGGCAGCGTCCTCTCCCTTGCCCCTGATCATCTACAATGTACCGGGGCGTACGGGCAGCAATGTCAGTCCGGAAACCACCGTCCGTTTGGCCAAGGAGGTCGATAACATCGTCGCTACCAAAGAAGCGTCGGGCAGCTTTGAGCAATTCGGAAAAATTATCCGCGATAAACCGGAGGGCTTCCTGTTGATTTCGGGAGACGATTCGGCAACATTACCACTGATGGCATTGGGTGGCGTCGGGGTAATTTCGGTGGTCGCCAATGCGTTTCCCGCCGAGGTGGCGACACTCGCGCGGATGTGCCTGGACAACCGTTTCGAAGAGGCGCGGCAGCTGCACAGCAAACTCATCCGAATTACCGAATTGTGCTTTGTCGAAGGCAATCCCGCTGGCGTTAAGGCCATCCTTCACCAACTGGGTATTTGCGGACCGACCGTGAGACTGCCGTTGGCCGGGGTAGGCACCGGTACGTTGGACCACATTGTGCGCGAAGTGGCTAATTTGGTTGGATAGCCGCATCGATCGTCCGTTTATTACCGATTGATTTGTAAGACAAAGCCTACAAAATGGTTTTTTAGGCGGTGTTTCTTTTCTCACAGTCAATAATCCCGTTTATTTTTGACCGGATTTGCTGGAAAAGCATTCGATTAAATTAATTGCCATTGAGAACTCCCGCCCGCTATGCATCTCCGCTGCGACGAAAACGACATCTACCTCGGAATCTACGTGCATGAAAATTATCGCATTTTTAAACTCTAACTATTGGTTAAGATCCGGATCCATCAATCTGCTTCAAAACGCATGCATGCTTGCCATTTCGTTCGGTTCGTATTATTTCATGATCCGGATCCTGGACAAGACTGATTTCGGTTTATGGGTGTTATTCCTATCGACGGTATCCATCCTGGAATTTGCGAGGACCGGATTGATCAGCAAGAGCCTTATTACCTATCTGTCGTCGTCTTCCGAAGACGCCCACAACTCCATTATCACCGTGTCCTTCGTCCTGAACCTGACCATTACGGCCATCTTAGCCGTGGCCTGTTACCTGTTCGCTCCGCTACTCGGTAACCTATGGGACAGTCCGCAATTGATTCCCCTCTTCAATTTATACATTGTCGCATTTTTTGTGTCGGGTTTCCTCGTCCAATACCAGGCCATCGAGCAGGCTCAGTTACAATTCAGGGGCGTCTTTTTATCGAACCTGATCCGGCAATTTGCGCTACTCGGCTTCATCTTATATGTGTATTTCAACGGCGAACAAACTTCACTGATCGTGTTGGTGAAGGTCATGACGATAGGTACCGCGGCTGCAGCGCTCGTTTCTTACTTGTTTGTGCGCCGTACCTTTCGGCTGTCGGTAACGCTCGAAAAGCGCTGGATAAAGCAATTGCTGCGATACGGCAAATATTCCTTCGGAACAGCCATGACCGCGGTAATTTCCAGTTCGATTGACCAGATGATGATTGGCGGTCTGGTGTCCCCCATCTCAGCAGGGATTTACAACATTGCCGTCCGGGTTACGAATATGATCAACATTCCAACCAATGCCATGGCCACCATTGTTTTTCCGCAAAGCGCAAGGAGAATAGAAGATCAGGGAGACGTGGCCGTAAAATACCTGTATGAAAAATCAGTCGGAACGGTGTTGGCCATGCTTTTTCCCGCGGTAGTCCTCGCATTTATATTTGCCGGTCCGATCATCCATTTCATCGGAGACGACCGCTATCCAGAATCGGTACCGCTGTTGCAAATCACCTTACTTTCCGCTTTCTTCATACCCTTCACGAAGCAATTTGGCACCATCCTCGAATCAACGGGCCGGGTAAAATTGAATTTTCACATTACCGTCGTAACCGTTGCACTGAATGCACTGTTAAACTACGTATTTATTCGGTATTGGGGGATTATCGGTGCGGCGGTTGCGATGTTGATTGCTTACTTTATCCTTTTTATTTCGACACAAATGATCCTTAAGAAACTCCTCGGCGTAAGTACCGGCGCTACGCTGATGTATGCTTTCAAAAGTTACGGAGAAGCCTATAACAAATTTGTGGAACGAAAACGGGAAGCGGAATTTTCGTAACCGGCCATCCTTAGGCACCGGGTAACTTAACGCCCAAATGCCGGCTGTTGGTTGCCTGCGTAAGATTCCATCCTATTCCGCGCAACGCGGCAGTAATCAGGTCAAATCGTCCCTTGGCCGCGTATTTGATCAACAAGAACGGCGTGGCGAAGAAGAGATAATAGCAGCTGAAAGCAATCGCCGTACCCCTTTTTGCATTCCGACGGATAAATAACCAACGGTTACGGGTCATAAAATAGGATTTCAACGGGCTTTCCCTTCCCACACTCATTGATTCCTTGTGATAAATTTTGGCCTTGCCCGTAAAACCGGTTTTGAGGCCTGCCCGCTTAAACTTCTCACACCAATCGAGCTCCTCATAGTAGAGAAAAAAATGTTCTTCCATCAGTCCCACCCGTTGAAGGTCGGCGCTACGGCAAATCATGGCTGCACCGTGGCAATAGCCCGTTTCGACGGTCAGGTCATCATATTGACCGTCGTCACTTTCCATCTGCCCGATTCCCTTATTCCGTCCGGTCAGGTAATTCATCGGTGTGAAGCCCGCATACTGAATCTTCGTTTGATCGTCGAAATATAGGATAAGGGGCGAGAGGAGTCCAATATCGGGGTGGCGTTCAAGTTCATTACGCAGCGATCCGACAAAACCGGCCGTAATTTCCGTGTCGTTGTTCAGGAAGAGCAGATAATCGCCTTTTGCATGTTTGATCCCCAGGTTATTTCCGCCGGCAAAGCCAAGATTGGTTTCAGCGCGAAGATAGACCACTTCCGGGTACACCGCACGGAATACGGATTCCTGATCGTCCGTACTCCCATTGTCCACGACGATAACCTCAATGGCATCGTTCGCTGCGTGGCGGACCAGTGACCGAAGCAGATCGATCGTTAGAGCGGTTTGATGGTAGTTGACCGTGATAATGGACGTTAATTTCATGACGATGCAAAGCTAAATTTTTACACGCACAGACGCGCGCTCCTCACCGGTACATTATTGCCCCTTGTAGCGTTACACCTACAAATCGGACCGACGCTGCGAAATCAAAAACCAGAACCATATACCTGTAGACTTATTCCTACAAAATAAAATAAAGTTGGAAACTAAGGAGTTACCTTTTTCCGGGTCGCTGTATTTTTGGACACGCCAAACGCCGACTGACGATACGCGCGACAAAAAGCTATACAGTGAAAAGCAATACAAATGAAACCCTTTTAAGTCTCTTCCATGCGCAAGCACAACGGACACCTGAGGCAACTGCCGTGGTTTTCCAAGGTGTGTCTTTAACGTACCGGGAGCTGGACGAGCAATCCAACCGGTTTGCGCATTTACTGCGGGACCGCGGTGTTGCCCCACAGACCCTCGTAGCCGTTTGCATGGATAAGTCGCTGGAAATGATAGTTTCACTGTTGGCCGTACTGAAAACAGGTTGCGCATATGTTCCCATTGATCCGGATTATCCGGCGGACCGGATCGGCTTCATGCTGGATGATATCCGGGCCAGTCTGGCCATCACGTCTACGGAACGCACGCCGTTGGTAACCCGCATTACCCAGGAGCGAGGCATCACGCTGGTTCCGATTGACCTATCAGACGCGCAAGCGCTACTGCCCTACCCTTCCATCCGGCCGGATTGCACAATCACGGCAGACGATCTGGCCTATATCATCTATACGTCCGGATCGACTGGAAAACCCAAGGGGGTCATGATCACCCACTGGAACGTCGTCCGCCTCTTTGTCAACGACGGCCCGGTGTTCGATTTCAACGAACGGGATGTATGGACGATGTTCCATTCATTTTGCTTCGATTTTTCGGTTTGGGAAATGTATGGCGCACTCTTGTTTGGCGGTAAGCTGGTGGTCATTTCCAAAGCGGTAGCCAAGGATGTAAGCCTTTTCAGTCAGTTGATGGTAGATGAAGGAGTTACCATCCTCAACCAAACGCCTTCGGCTTTTTACATGCTCCAAGACCAGGTATCGTCATTCCCGGAAGGATTGCCGCTGAGTGTCCGGTATGTGATTTTTGGCGGGGAAGCGTTGAATCCCGCCAAACTGAAGCCATGGATGACGCAATATCCGGCCTGTAAGGTTATCAATATGTACGGCATCACGGAGACGACCGTTCACGTAACCTACCAGGAGATCACCGGCGAACACCTGGATAGCAACGCCAGCATCATTGGAAAGCCCATCCCGACGCTTTACGCGTATGTGCTCGACGAGCAGATGAACCGCGTACCTCCCGATACCATCGGCGAACTTTACGTCGGCGGAGCGGGGCTGGCCCGGGGTTACCTGAATCAACCGGAGTTGACGGCGAGCCGCTTTATTCCCGATCCCTTTCATGCTGAGGGCGATGCCCGGTTATACCGGACGGGCGACCTCGTAAAGCAAACGGAGGATGGCACACTGGAATACCACGGGCGCATGGACAATCAGATCAAGATACGCGGATTCAGGATTGAACTGGGTGAAATCGAACATGCACTGCAACGGGCGCCGGGTGTACGGCACGGTGTAGTGATTGCGCAGCAAAGGGGAAATGGCGATTACCAGCTGGTTGGCTACTACGTTGCCGAAACCTCTTCAAACAAAACCGCGATCCGCACGCACCTGGAACAGCTATTGCCGGACTACATGGTTCCCCAATTTTTGATACCGGTCGATACCATTCCGCTTACAAGCAATGGCAAGGTGGATAAAAAAGCATTACCTGTTCCGGATGCGACCGAATTGCAAACCCGTGCCTACGTGACCGCCCGGTACGAAACCGAACGGACCATCGCCGATGTGTGGAAAACGACGCTCCAACTCGATCGCGTAGGCAGGCATGACCACTTCTTTGAATTGGGCGGCAATTCACTTCTTGCCCAGAAAGCGGTCTTATCATTAAAGAAGCTGGGCATTGACGTCCCAGTCATCAAATTATACCAATACCCGGTGGTGAAGGACATCGCCGCCCATATCGACGGTCGCAGTCCCGCGCGCGAGTTCACTGATTCGGTGAAAAACCGGAATACCGGGTCCGATCGGAACGATGTCGCCGTGATTGGCATGGCCGGCAGATTTCCGGGAGCGGCCACCATCGAAGCGCTTTGGGAGGTGCTGATTCAGGGAAGAGAAACTATACGGTGGTTTAGTGATGAGGAACTCGACAGGTCCATCCCGGAGTCGCACCGGCAATCGCCCTATTATGTCAAAGCGCGTGGTATCCTCGACGGCGCCGTCGACTTCGACGCTGCGTTTTTCGGAATCAATCCGAAGCATGCGGCACTCATGGATCCGCAACAGCGGCTTTTCCTTGAAATCGCCTGGGAAGCCCTTGAGCGCTCAGGTCACGTACCGCAGAAATTCGAGGGGTCCATCGGCGTTTATGCCGGATCGGCAAACAACACGTACTTCGTGAATAACGTATTGAAGCACCCGGAATTGATTGAACGTGCCGGCGACCTATCGGTACTGACCCTCAACGATAAAGATTACCTATCCAGTCGCGTAGCGTATGCACTGGATCTGAAAGGTCCGGCCGTGACCGTCCAGTCGGCCTGCTCCACCTCGTTGCTGGCGGTGGCACAGGCCGTTGAAGCCATCCGGAAAGGCCAGTGTGACGTGGCCATCGCCGGTGGGGCGGCGGTCACGTTTCCAGTGCACAGTGGCCACTTATACGAAGAAGGAGCCATGCTCAGCGCTGACGGGCATTGCCGACCGTTTGATAAAGATGCGCAGGGCACCCTGTTCAGCGATGGCGTGGCAGCGGTTGTGCTTAAGGACAAGGCACAAGCCGAACGAGATGGCGATGTGATCTATGCGGTCATCAAAGGCGTGGGCGTCAGCAATGACGGAGGCGGCAAGGGCAGCTTCACTGCACCCAGTGCCGAAGGACAGGCCAGTTGCATCCACATGGCACTGACGGACGCGGGCGTGGAAGCTTCCACCATATCCTATGTCGAAACTCATGGAACGGGGACTCCCATCGGTGATCCGATAGAAATTGAAGGGTTGAAACTGGCTTTCGGCCAGCAGGCCGACCGGCAGTATTGCCGTATCGGTTCCCTGAAAAGTAACCTGGGCCACTTAACCCATGCTGCGGGCGTGGCCGGCTTGATCAAAACTGTACTGGCGCTGCACCATAAAAAGATACCCGCATCCATCAATTATACCGAAGCCAACGCAACCATCGATTTCGCAAATAGCCCATTCGTTGTCAACCATGCACTTACCGACTGGACTCCACTTGCCGGAACCAGAAGAGCCGGTGTCAGCTCCTTCGGCGTGGGGGGAACCAACGTGCATGTAATCGTGGAGGCGTACGAGCGTACCGCGGTGCCCGAACAGCCGGCGACACCTACCGACGGGCTGAGCATTATCAACTGGTCTGCAAAAAGCGAAACATCGCTGTCTCTGTATGCCGACCGGCTACAGCGATTCCTTGTTGAAAACCCAGACACATCGATTCGCGACCTGGCTTACTCCTTACAGCACGCACGCCAGGATTTCGATTACCGGAGTTATGTTGCTGCTTCAAGCCTCGCCGATCTACGCCTGCAACTGGAAAAAAAGGCGTGGTCGAAACACACGGTGAAGCGGGACGCAAGCGGGGTTGCTTTCCTGTTTCCCGGCCAGGGCGCTCAGTACGTCCATATGGGAAGGCAGCTCTATGAGCGGGAGACGGTTTATCGGAGGGCTATTGACGAGTGTACGGCCATCTTGCAAGGCGAGCTCGGCGAAGACATCCGCCGGATTATTTTTCCGGGGGAAGACGTTACGGAAGAGACCGCTGCCGAACGTTTGAAACAGACGCAGTTTACACAACCCGCATTGTTCATGACCGAATATGCGTTGGCTAAGCTTTGGCTATCGTGGGGCATTCAACCCATCGCGTATATCGGCCACAGTATCGGCGAATTCGTCGCCGCCCATTTGGCCGGTGTCTTTACGCTCGGAGACGCGCTTCGGCTGGTAGCTTGCCGGGGGAAACTGATCAGTGCGCTTCCTGCTGGGGCCATGCTTTCGGTAAGATCTTCTGCAAGCGACCTCGAAAGCCATCTTCCGCCCGGTGTAGCCATCGCAGCGATCAATGCACCTTCGCTGTGTGTTGTTTCAGGAAGTGCCGAATCCGTCGCGGCCTTCTCAAAAATATTGGACGTCCGCGGCATTGCCAATAAGCCGCTCCATACCAGTCATGCCTTTCACTCCGCTATGATGGACCCGATGCTGCCAGCGTTCGAAAAGGCCTTTCAATCCATGTCCTTGCGCACCCCCCGTTTGCCCATCGCTTCGACGGTGACCGGCACCTGGCTCACGGACGATGAAGCTACCGATCCCTCCTATTGGGTTCGCCACGCCAAGGCGACCGTGAAATTCTCGGACGCGCTGCTGTTCCTTGACCGGGAAATACACCCGGTATTTCTCGAAATCGGTCCTGGCAACGTCACCGCGACCCTGGCGCGGCAGCATGGCAAGGAAATCGCCCAGCGGGTGGTCAGCGGCGCCGGTGGCCGTGCCGAAACGGAATACCGTACCCTTTACCAGGCACTGGGCGACCTCTGGTCCTTCGGCTTCGCGCCGGACTGGAGGGCTCTCCAACACGGCGCGGCGAGACGCATTGCAATTCCCACATACGCTTTCGACCGCAAACCGTATGAGGTCAGTCCCAACAACCAAGGTATCCAAACGCCGGCAACCAACGTGCCCCAAGTCGATACTTCCCCATTTACACCGGAAAAACAACACATGACAAGAAAAGAGTTTCTTACCGAAGAGGTCAAGTCTGTTCTGGAAAACGCGTCGGGCATTGAAATCAACGCCCACGAACATCATATGAATTTTGTCGAGCTCGGACTCGATTCGCTTGTCCTAACGCAGGTGGCGTTGGCATTGAAAAAAGCTTTTTCGTTGCCCATCACTTTCAGGGGGCTGAATGAAACGTATTACAGCCTCGATACACTTTGCACGTACCTCGATCAACACCTGAAACCGGATGCATTCCAACCGGTACACCGCAACACGCCTCCAGAAGCGACGGAAAGGGGCACCGCTTCAGGGGGAACGGCACCGGACGCGATCGCGCTTCTCTCGCAACAGATTGCCTTGTTGGCTCAGCAAGTCGCCCTATTGCAGGAAGGCCGCATTCAACACAGCTCCGGATTACGGAATGGCCATACGATTCCGCAGCACGCCCTGCCGGATATCACACCGGAAGAATCCGTCGAACTCCAGAAGCCCTTCGGTGCCGCTGCACGCATTGAGCGGAAACGTTCCGCGCTAACTGCCCGGCAGGCTGCCTACCTGGATGACTTGATCAGACACTACAATCTCAAAACCGCCAAGAGCAAAGCCTATACGCAGCAACACCGTCCGCACATGGCCGACCCTCGAGTGGTAACGGGGTTCAAACCCGAGACCAAGGAGATTGTCTATTCGATCGTAGCCAACCGGTCGAAAGGCTGCCGGATCTGGGACATTGACGGTAATGAATATATCGATGTCTTGAATGGTTTTGGGTCCAACTTCCTGGGCTACCAGCCGGATGTGATTAAGGAAGCCTTGCTCCAGCAAATTGAAGAAGGGTATGAAATCGGTCCACAGCATGAAAAGTCGGGAGAAGTTTGCCGCTTGATATGCGATTTTACGGGATTTGACCGGGCCGCACTCTGCAACACAGGCTCGGAGGCGGTATTGGGTGCCATGCGCATCGCCCGGACCGTAACCGGACGCGCAACCATCATCGCCTTTACCAATTCCTATCACGGTATCATGGATGAAGTGGTGGTAAGGGGGACGAAAAAACTGAAAACATTTCCGGCGGCTTCCGGCATTTTGGAAGACGCGGTCAAAAACATGCTGATCCTGGATTACGGAACGGAGGAATCGCTGCGGATTATCCAGGAACGGGCACACGAACTGGCCGGGGTGCTGGTCGAACCGATCCAAAGCCGACGACCGGAATTCGTGCCGGTGGAATTCCTACGTAAGCTGCGGGCGATCACTGCCGAATCAGGCGTCCCATTGATTTTCGATGAGGTCATTTCTGGATTCCGGTTCCACCCCCAGGGAGCGCAGGGGCTCTTTGCCATCGACGCCGATATCGCTACATACGGCAAAGTAGCGGGAGCGGGTATTTCCATCGGAATCATCGCCGGAAGAAAGCGGTTCATGGATGCGCTGGACGGCGGTTCTTGGTCGTTCGGCGACGACTCCGCCCCGGAAGCAGGTGTCACGTACTTCGCCGGCACCTTTGTGCGCCACCCCTTGGCGCTGGCAACGACGAAAGCCTCACTGACGTATCTAAAAGCTCAAGGTCCGGAACTTCAGGAGCGAGTAAACCGGCTTACGAAAACCCTCGCCGACCAGCTCAACGCCGTATGTGAGCGTTATGGAACCCCTTTGTATATTGCACAGTTCGGGTCACTTTGGAAGGTGAAATTCCACGCGGAATACGCGTACAGCGAATTGCTGTTCGTGGCCATGCGGATGCGCGGCATCCATATTTTGGACGGATTTCCGTGTTTTCTTACCGCCGCGCACACCGAAAATGACGTTGCAGCCGTGGTGCAGGCATTTGAATCCAGTGTCCGGGAGCTGGTAGATGCGGGCTTTATTCCAACCTCATCGCCCAAGCCGACAGGCTTGGCCACCGTCCCACCTGTGCCGAATGCCAGACTGGGCAAAGACCGGGAAGGAAATCCCGCCTGGTTTGTGGCCGACGAACAGAACCCCGGAAAATACTTACAAGTCGTACCAAACTAGACTACGCTACCGTGGAATCCAAAAACTATACGACCCATGCCGTTGATTTCGACCCTTTTGCAGATGGCGAGATCGAAAAAACAATGCGCTTGACCGAATCCCAGGAAGAAATCTGGACGGCGTGTATCATCGGGGGTATTGAGGCCAACTGTTCCTACAACGAATCGCTATCGTTGATTCTCCGTGGGGATTTTAAGCCAGACGCGCTAACATACGCTCTGCAAAACATTGTCCGTCGGCATGAAGCGCTTCGGTCTACAATCAGTGCAAATGGCGAGTACTTCTGCATTCATTCCGAGCGTTATATCGAGCCGCACTATACAGATTTGTCTTCGCTTCCGGACGCCGAACAAACGGTATTTCTTGAACGGTATGGAGACCAGGATGCTGCGGCACCTTTTGACCTGAACGCGGGCCCGCTATTCAGAGTTGCCGTTTTTAAACTGGGCGAAACGGAACACCATGTCCGGCTGACGGCGCATCACTTGGTTTGCGACGGGTGGTCTTTTGGTGTTATCCTGGAAGAGCTGGGTGCGCTGTATACGGCATATCTGACAGGCGAAAGTGCCGATCTTGAGCCCGCTACCGGCTTTACGCGTTATGCGTCGGAACTGAACGCGCATGAAAGCACGATGGATTACCAAACTTCGCTGTCCTACTGGGTTGAAAAATACACGCGTGAAGTTCCGGAAATTAACATTCCGCTGGATTACCCACGCACTGCCACGCGTACCTACGCCAGCAACCGGAAAGATGTCCGCATCGACAAAGAGGTTATCCACCAGCTAAAAGAACTCGGGCAATCCACCAATACCAGCATGGTGAACGTATGGATTGCCTTATTCGAAGTCTACCTCTACAAAGTAACCGGCCAGCATGAATTCGCCTTTGGATTACCCACTTCCGGGCAATTGGCAACCGGCAGCTTTAATCTCGTGGGGCATTGTGTCAACTTACTGCCGATCAGATGCACGGTAAAACCGGCACAATCGTTTTCTGCCTATCTGGCTGAGCGAAAGAAGGCTTTATTGAACGATTATGACCATCAGCTCGTCAGTTACGGTGCCATTTTGAAGGCGCTAAAAATTAAAAGACAGCAATCTGCATTGCCGTTGATTTCCACCGTCTTCAATGTGGACCTCGGCATCAGCGAAAAAATCGTTTTCCAGGGACTGGAGTATGCCATCGTGTCCAATCGCCGGAAATTCGATGTTTTCGACTTTTCGGTGAATCTCACGCAGTCGTTAGGCGAATACATGTTGGAATGGTCGTACAACACGGCGCTTTTTGCCGAGGACAGCATCGATCGAATGATCAGGGGATTTCTTCACCTGCTAAGCTGCATACTGCAGCACCCCCATCATGCCATAAGCACCTTCCGTCTACGCGACGGCCACGAAGAGGCGGTTATTGACCAGCTGAATAATACGGCGTTAACCTACGATAAATCACAGACGGTTCACGAGATGTTTCAAAAGGCTGCAGCGTTATATCCGGCGAAGACAGCGATTTCGTTTCACGGTCAACGTATTTCCTACGAAGCGTTGGAACGGCAATCCAACCGGTATGCGAAATACCTCGCCGATTGCGGCCTGACCAAGGGCGACCGGGTTGGGATTGTCCTTTTCCGAAGCATCGATCTCATTGCTTCGCTGCTGGCGACCATGAAGGCGGGTGGCGTATTCGTACCCATAGATCCCCACCTGCCACAGACACGGATTGAACAAATGCTCAATACCGTCGATGCTAAGCTCGTGATTGTCGACCGGCCGTCCGCCTTTGCGACAATCAAGACCGTCACAACGGCGCACATGCACGCTGCTTCGACGCGTTATGGAGACGAACCGATCGCTACCGCCGTTACAGGCCGCGATCTGCTGTATGTCATTTTTACATCAGGCTCAACGGGACGGCCCAAAGGCGTGAAAGTAACGCATTCCAATCTGGTCAATTTTCTGATCAGTACCCAAGAGGAGCCGGGTATAATGGCCAGCGACCGGTTCCTGTCGATCACCCCGATATCCTTTGATGCCTCCATGCTGTTATTTTTACCCCTGGTATCGGGGGCGGAATTGATCGTTGCCGATGACGATGCGATCCGGGATGGACGCCGTATCCACGATCTGATGCTTGAGCACCAAGTCAGTTGGATGGCCACCACCCCAAGTGTCTGGAAAATGATCATCGACGCGGGTTGGAATACCCGCTTGGATATGACTATCCAAAGCGGTGGTGAACCGCTGAGTCAGGCATTGGCTGCCGAATTATTAGCGCGTTGCACGTCGCTGTGGAATGTTTACGGCCCAACCGAAACAACCGTTGCGGTCCTAAACAAGCGGATTGTATCTGCGGATGCCCCGATTACCCTTGGAAAGCCGCTTAGAAACACGAAAGTTTATCTACTTGACGGCGACGGCAATACCGTACCCGTCGGCCAGGTAGGCGAACTGTGCATATCGGGCGACTGCGTAAGCGAGGGCTATTGGGGTGAACCGACATTGACGGCCAATGCGTTTGTTCCAGTCACCGCTGCCCGTGAACCGAACAGGTTGATGTATAAAAGCGGGGATTTAGGCAAATACCTACCCAATGGTGAAATCCAGTACGTAGGCAGGGTTGACGGTCAAATCAAGCTTAGGGGGCACCGGATCGAGCTGGCAGAAATCGAACAGTGCCTGCTTCAACAAAGCGGCGTAAAAGATGCGGTAGTTCATGTGGTAGACAATAAGGCCGGGGATAAGGCCCTTGTCGGTTATATTGTTCCCGACGCAAACGACGCGTCACTTTGGAAAGATCGCTGGGAAGACTTATATACGCTGGGTGTAAAAAGTGAAGAAGCACTTCCATTGGCCGATCAGAATTTGGACCTGGCCATTGTATCCCAATATTACAAGGGCGAGCAAATCGAGGAACAAGGCGTGGAATGGACGAATGAAGGCTTGAAACGCCTAAAAGCCCTGAACGCCAAAAGAATCATCGAATTGGGTACCGGTGGCGGTCACCTGCTTTTTGCCCTGGGGTCCGGAGTCGAAGAATATATTGCCACGGATTATTCCGAAGTGGCAATCAACAAGCTGAAGGAAAAGCTGGCCGCCGACCCCCAGAAATGGCAGCACGTCAGGGCTTATACCGCCATGGCTGACGATTTTACCGGAATTGAACCGCATGCCTACGATCTGGTTTTCCTGCATGGCGTTGCGCAGTATTTCCCCAGTTTGCAGTACCTGGAACAGGTTATCCGGAAAGCTGCCACGGCATTGAGAACAGGCGGCTGTATCTATATCGGCGATATGCAAACGCTTGGCACCGTGGCCATGCACTTTTACCTCGATCAGCTGGCTGTGACGAGCGATCAAACCACGGTCGAAGCTTTCAAAGAAATCATCGAGCTTCGTATAAAGAAAGAAGAAGAATTAAGCGTTGACCCTACGTTCTTTTATAACCTGCCGGCGGCGATTCCGGCGATAAGCAGCGTTGACGTCCAGATACGGGGCGGAGATTACCTAAATGAAGGAACCAAATGCCACTATGATATTTGGCTGTACATTGGGGACACGGCACCAAAAGCCGCTACGCCCGGCATCGAACTGACGTGGGGCACCGCTTCGGATATGCCCTGGCTTCGACAGCAGCTGAGCGCTCATCCCGATCAGATTATCCGTATCACGCAAATCCCGAACAGCCGGCTGAGCCGGGATTTTGCATTGCTGCAATTGATCAATCAATCGGAAGGCCCCACTCCCATCCGGGCATTGAAGGATCGGATGGAATCGATACCGGTTTCGGGCTTTAACCCCTCGGATTTGTGGGCCATCGGCGAGCAACAGGGTTTTGCTACACACGTCAGGTGGTCATCCGATGGTTCTGACGGGCGCATAGAAGCGGTATTCATTCCCCGCGGATTACCCCTAATTCCCGAAAGGCCTCAACTTGCAAAGGATACCCCCATGCCAACGAATGCCTGGCAAGCGGAGGAAGCGATTCAGGTAGTGGCGTTTCCCGAACATCAGATCAAACGATGGAAAGGCGCCTTACAGGCAACCTTGCCGGACTACATGGTCCCGGCATTCTATGTCGTATTGAACCGGCTGCCGCTATCTTCAAATGGCAAAATAGACCGTGCAAAACTGCCCCAGCCAGCGGAAGCGTTGGACGCAACGCGGGTAGAAGACTACCAGGCACCTGCAACCCAGGCAGAACAGCTGGTGTCAGCGATCTGGTCCGACTTGCTACAACTAAAGAATATCAGTACGACAAGCAATTTCTTTGAGTTGGGCGGGCACTCGTTGATTGCCGTTAAGGTCATGCTCGCCATCGAGCGCGAAACCGGGAAACGACTTCCCATTACCTCGCTGTTTGAAAATTCGACCATCGAAAAACTTGCCCGGTTGATCGAGATGGATCAACAAGAACAGCGCCTGGACGAAGGCGTTGGGTATCCGAGCGGCACGGAACCGACGGCAATCGCGCATCCTTCGTTCTATACGATACCGACGATTGAACCGCAACGGGAAATTTGGTTGGCTTGCGAAGTAGGCGGCGACAGCGCCAATAATGTCTATACCATCACGTTCGACCAGGAATTGATCGGGCCGCTTCAGCCGGATGCACTGCGCCGTGCGGCGCAGCAACTCGTCGATCGGCACGAAACACTTCGCGCTAACCTAAGTGACGATGGCAACGAGCTGATCGTAAAAACCCAAGCGGATGTCGACTGGACCTTCCGGGACCTGTCCGACCTAACTGAACGCGAGCAGGTTGCATGCATCGAAAGGGAAATGCACAAATGCGCCAGTCGCGTGTTCAATCTGAGAAGCGATATTCTTTTCGCGGTATCGCTGTATCGATTGAATGCCGAACGGCATCACCTTATCCTTACAACGCATCACATTGTTTTCGATGGCTGGTCGTATAACGCCGCCATGAACGAACTGGGCGAGTTTTATTCGGCGTTTGCCACGGGCCGAACGCCGAACATCGACCCGGCGCCAAAGTTCAGCGATTATGCATCGGAAGAGCACACCTATTACCAGAGCAATGAACACGAAACCGTTGTCAACTTCTGGTTAGCCAGGCTCCGGGGTGAACTCCTGCCAATCGAATTGCCGACAGACTACCTACGCCCGAAAAAACGGACGTATCAAAGCGACCGGGCTTCGTTTTCCCTGGCGGCAGAAAAGTTTGATATACTCAAGCAAATCAGCAAAAAAGCCAACTGCAGTGTGGCCATGGTGCTCCGGTCTGTATTGGAGGTGTTTTTGTACCGGATGACCGGTCAGGCCGATGTTATTACCGGAATGCCTGCTGCAGGTCAACTCCTGACCAATCGCGAACATTTAATCGGGCACTGCGTCAACATGTTGCCGGTGCGTGCTCAAATTGACGGAAATGCGTCCTTCATGAACTACCTGACAACCAGGAAAGCCCAGTTATTGGAAGCATTCAGTCACCAAAAAATAACGTTCAGTACCTTGTTGCCACAGCTGGATATCCCCAGAGATAAAAGCAGACCCACATTGATTTCGGTGGTACTGAATACCGGCGTATGGCTGGACAACGGCACCACGTTGTTCCACGGCCTGCGAAACGAGCTGAAAGAGGCGCCAAAATTCTTCGAGAATTTTGAACTCGTCATCGATGCCATTGAACATGCGGATGGGATGCGGATCCGATGGGACTACCATACCGCGTTGTTCAAACCGGAGACCATCCAGGCCTTCCATCAACGATTCGAGCAAATCATCACGCAACTGGGACAGGATGAAGACATCCAGGTCGGCCGCGTTTCGTTGCTGCTGCCAACTGAGCGAACTCGCAGCGCTGCTTTCCATTCCCTCGATGATGCGCAATTGGACACGCTGCTCAAGACCGCCGTACATCGGCATGCCGATCAAATCGCGCTATCCTCGGTCGAGCGGACCATGACCTATAAGGAACTGGATGTGAAAAGCAGTCAGCTCGCGAATTTATTGGTGGAAAATGGGGTAAAGCCCGGAGATGCGGTAGGCATGGCATTGAACCGCTCAATCGACGCGATTGTCACCCTAATTGCCATTGTTAAATCGGGCGCTGCGTACCTTCCTCTTGACCTTCGCTATCCACAGGAACGGATCAATCAGATCGTAAACGGGGCATCGCTGAAAACGGTCATCAGCGAAGAGGGCGGTCCATTCGCATTCCCGACGGTGGAAAAGCACTTGACCATCGAATCGCTGATTCGCCAATGTGCAGCGTCCGATACCGCCGCACCGCTGATTCCATCGGAACCGGATCGAATTGTCTATATCCTGCACACTTCCGGTTCAACTGGAACACCTAAAGGCGTCTGCATGGGTCAACGTGCACTGGTCAATCTGCTGAAATGGCAAATCGAGGCATCCACGGCGACTGCTGCCTTTAACACGTTACATTTTTCGCCCCTGACCTTCGACGTATCCTTTCAGGAAATCTTCTCCACGCTCCTTACCGGAGGCACATTATCGATCATTGCTGATGAAGCACGAATGGATCCCGGACAGCTGCTTCAACATATCCAAAAAAATAACATCCATCGCTTGTTTGTACCGTTTGTAGCGTTGCAATCGCTGGCAGACCACGCTGCAAGCCTCCCTACGCCATTGTCGCTGAAAGAGGTGATGACCGCAGGTGAACAGCTGAAGATCACCCCGCAAATTGCAGCGTTCTTCAAACGTACGGGTGCTATCCTTTTTAACCAATATGGGCCCACGGAGACCCATGTGGTCACGCAACTTCAATTGCCTCAAAATACCGACGAGTGGCCCGCTTTACCCACTATCGGGAAACCCATTGCCAATACGGATATTTTCATCCTAAATGCGGAGCTTATTGAGGAGCCGCCGGGTGTCATCGGGGAACTTTGCATTGCCGGAGTTGCGCTTGCCGAAGGTTACCTGAATGCGCCGGCCGAAACCGCAGAACGATTCAACACTTTTCGTGCTTCGACAACCGATTCGCTTGTGCGTATTTACCGAACTGGGGACTTAGCCCGTCGGCTGCCGGATGGCAACATAGAGTTCATCGGCAGGAAGGATTCTCAGGTCAAATTACGTGGATTTCGCGTCGAATTGGGCGAAATCGAACACGCGTTAACCAAACAACCGGAAGTACAGGAAGCGGTGGTCATATTGCGGGATGACACGGATGGCAGGCGACTCATGGCGTGCGTAGTCGTACGGCCCGGTGCAGCATTTGAACGGCAACGGGTTATTGCACGACTGAAGGCGGAACTTCCGGATTACATGGTGCCGTCTGAATGGGCAATCGTCCCCAGCGTACCGCTTACGAAAAGTGGAAAAGTCGACCGCAGGGCACTGGAGAACGCAACGCAATCCGTGGAAACATCAAATGCCGATGGCAGGGTCGCCGCAGAAAACGAGACGCAGCAGAAGTTAATTCGGCTATGGCGCAGCTGCCTGCATGTCGAGCATATTGGCATCAGAGACGATTTCTTTGACTTGGGCGGCCACTCGCTGATTGCCGTAACGTTGATGAATCAGATTCACCGGCATTTCGGAATCAAGTTGCCGCTCGGCAGCCTGTTTGAGAATGCCACCATCGAACAACAGGCAAAACTGATCGACGAAAAGCAAGACCCCATGAAATGGGATTGCCTCATTCCGATAAAAAAGGAAGGCAGTAAACCTCCGTTGTATGTAGTGCATGGAGCGCTGTTAGACATCCTGTATGTGCGAAATCTATTGCCTTATCTGGACGCCGACCAACCTTTGTACGGGATACAAGGCATGGGGTTAAGCGGGAAAAGCGAAGCCGCCAATACGGTGGAAAAAATCGCCGCCCATTACGTGAAAGCCATTCTCGAGCAAAACCCGGGCGGTCCCTATGCATTTGCCGGTTTTTCATCGGGTGGGCTCTTGGCATTTGAAATGGCCAAGCAGCTTGAGCGCATCGGCAAGCGGGTACATTTTCTCGGACTGATCGATACGTTTACACCGAAACTCCAATTTGGTGGATTCACGAGTTGGTTTGGCTTTTATTGGGTTGTTATCAAAGAAGGTATCAAGCAATACACCGCGAAACTGGCTTTCCTATTTGCCGGTTTGCTGCTGGTGGATGTTTTGCTGAAAAATACCGTGAGCAGAATCAATAAGCGATGGTACCAAAAATTGTTTCCCCCTGACTATTGGCGAAGTAAGGCACAGCTTATCCATGCGCTGGCACAGCGAAAATACAACGTAACGCCTTACCGGATCAATGCGTACCTTTTCCGGAGCCCGGATGAACCGGGAGCCGAGCATCTGGCCGATTACCAAACCAACGGATGGGGTCCCATAATCGGTGATCAGCTAAAAATCGTCCCGGTCCAGCATGCGCATACGCAATTGTTCTATCCCGAGTCCGTCTCGGACATCGCGGAGAAATTGCAGCAAAGCATCAACGAAAGTTTGCTTGTGGAGCGGGTAACGGAGGCTGAGGTCGCTTAAAACGGCAATGGCTGTAGAATTTTGACTACAATTGTAATTATCGGAGGCGTTTTGCTATCAATTTTACGTTGGCTGCGTTATTTTTGATCGCCGGATCCTGACGGTAGCGGAGGAACGGCATATTAATACGTCAAACGAATTGGATACCTAATAAAATACATTCAAAACAACTAAAATCCTTAAACATGTTGTTTAATTCGCTCGCTTTTGTTGCGTTTTACCTGATAGTAACGGTGCTATATTTTATATTGCCTCACCGATACCGTTGGCTACTCTTGCTGAGCGCCAGTTGCTATTTTTATATGGCTTTTGTTCCAGTCTACATTTTGATATTAGGCGGAACCATTGTCGTGGATTACATCGCCGGTATCTGGATTGAGAAAAGTGAAGGTAAAAGACGTAAAAACTTCCTCATTCTAAGCCTGATCGCCAATATCGGCGTGCTTTGCGTATTCAAGTATTATAATTTCATAAATGATAATATAAGTCTCCTGCTCAACAATTTCCATTACCAAAACCCAATCCCTTATCTTGATATTATCCTGCCGATCGGCCTTTCTTTCCATACCTTTCAAGCCATGAGCTATACCATTGAGGTTTACAGGGGAAGGACCAAGGCAGAGCGGCATTTCGGCATCTACAGCTTATACGTCATGTTCTATCCGCAGCTGGTGGCAGGGCCGATTGAACGACCGCAGAACATACTCCCCCAGTTTCATACCGAACAACGGTTCGATTACGAAAAAATGGTGTCCGGTTTAAAACTGATGCTCTGGGGATTTTTTAAAAAATTGGTGGTGGCAGATCGCCTTTCCATCTACGTAGATTCCGTCTTTGGTCACCCGTCTTCGCACAATGGGACGACCGTGGCCATTGCTTCGCTCTTTTTCGCGGTACAGATTTATTGCGATTTTTCCGGTTATACCGACATAGCTATTGGCTGTGCCCGCACGATGGGTATCGACCTAATGAAAAATTTCAACAGACCGTATTTTTCTAAATCAATAAAGGAATTCTGGAGCAGGTGGCATATTTCGCTGTCGACGTGGTTCAGGGACTATCTATATATTCCACTGGGCGGTAATCGCGTACCCGTGCCGAGGATGTACTTGAATCTATTGATCGTTTTTACGATCAGTGGTATCTGGCATGGCGCAAGTTATAATTTTGTGATATGGGGTTTTCTTCACGGTATTTTTCTGATAACGGCAAGCATATTCGACCGATTGAAGCAAAAATGGGGCATAACCTACGAACTGCCCGGATTTATCAACATCGCGATCACCATACTGCTGGTGTCTGTTACGTGGATATTCTTCCGGGCGAATACGTTTGACGATGCCATTACAATGTTGTCAAGCTTAAAGACATTCGGACAAACGCCATTTACCGGCGGCATAAATAACATGGCTCATTGTCTTTTCGCCATCTTGTTACTCTTTCTAATCGAGTTCAAAATGGAGTATTTCCCGAACGCGCTAAACTTAGTCAATCACCCCAAAATGTGGGTCAGGTATACGAGCATGGCAACGCTAATCGTCATTATCCTCTTATTTGGGGTATTTAGCGGTGGGCAGTTTATCTACTTTCAATTTTAACAGAAATGAACGGGTTTCTACGATTTGCCAAAAGACTTTTAATCTTTATACTTCTCGTTGTTGCTGTTGACCGGATTGGAGGATTTGTTCTAAAAAAGCTTTATTTTTCTCAAGAAAAGGGACAATTCTCGCAAATCACCTATTCACTGGACAGCACAACACATGACGTGCTGGTTTTTGGAAGTTCAAGAGCGATCAGACACTACTCGCCCGCCATCCTATCTGAGAAGCTAAAGAAAAGCGTGTACAACGTAGGGATGGATGGACAGATGATCCCCTATTATGCGGCATTACAGGAAGTCATTTTGAACAGGTATACGCCCAAAATGATTATCCTGGACGTTACCCCATGGGAATTAAATGCCGGCGAGGCCAAATACCACAAACTCTCCGCGTTACTTCCTTACGTCGATGAACACCCCGAACTACTAAAATACGTGAGCTATTCAAGTGATTTGGAGCCTGTGAAGTTATACAGCCATATTTACCCGTATAATTCCTCCCTGTTTATCGGTCTGTACAATTTTCTATTGAAAAACAAGCTGCCGGATTATGCCAATGGCTACCTACCACTTGAACGGTCGATGGGGGAAAAAGGATTCAAAATACAGAAAGCCAATGCCGTACATGAGGCAGCAGCGGAAGAGAAACAAAAAGATATTTACGATGAGAAAGCCATCGCATTACTCCGTCAATTTTTAAGGAAAGCCGAAGAGAAAAATATAAAAACGCTGGTTGTTGTATCTCCCGTCATTTTTTCGAATTCGTTCAACAGCACTAAACTCCAAAAACTCCGGGATATTGTGGCGGATTATCCTGCGGTTAAATTTTACGATTACTCACAGGATACCAATTACACCGATAAGTTTCAATTGTATGCGGACATATTCCACCTGAACAAAAAAGGCGCGGAGAGATATTCCAGTGAATTAGCACATGATATTGTGAATTAAAACGATCGGAATAACAAGTCGTCTCCCCGGCATTTACCAAAATTGCTAATCAGAACACCGCGTACTCCCGGTGTTCTGCCAAATACCTTTGACTAAAAAACCAACAAAAACTTGCCTGATTGACAATATTTTATTTCTTTTGTAGTGTTTCTACTACAAAATATTTTTTTTCTACCTTTTGATAAAACAAAATGTTACCTGGACTTCGCTTACTGCCGGTATTGTTGTGTTTGATTTGCTTCTTTTCTTCGTGCGATAAAAATGTGATCCCTTCGCCAATAGCGGAAGAGGAGTCCGATTCGTCAGGTCCGGAGCCGGACGTTCCTCGACAGAAACTTATTTTGACTGGCAACAGCGAAGGCGTGTTGATCATTGATGGTGAGACCCAACCATACGCTTGTAATATCACCTTAGCTATCCAGGCAGGACAATATAACTCAGTTGTGATTCGAAACCTTCACGGCAGCGCGGGGTGCCCCTTTCGTATCGAAAACGAAGGACTGGTTGAATTTGTGGGTTACCGCAAAACCATGGCCATTGCCAACGTCTCGCATATCGTCATTTCGGGCGATGGCTCCGAAGAAATACAAAACGGCTTCGTTTTTAGGGACAACAAACATCGGGCGGTTGAATTAAGCGGAGACATTAATCATTTCGTTTACCAACATGCCGAATTCAAAAATGTAGCCGACTATGTGATTTCCTATAACCCCAAGAAAATATACGATGGTTCGACGGCTTCCTATTCCCAGGATATAAAGTTTGCCCATCTGAAAGCGACGAATACGGGACGATTAATACATTTTAGCGGGGGGATAAGTGGATCGGAGATTACCGGCTTGGTAAGGAAATTGGAGGTTTCCAATACGGATGTTTCAAACTGTCCCTCCCCGGGAGATGTGATTTACGTCGGCATGGTTGAAGATTACGACATTTTCGGAAACGTTTTTTCCGACATCAACACGCAAAATAATAATCACAATGCCATGTTCCACCTGATCGGGAATGGGAAGTTTCATAATAACCACATCAGCAACCATCAGGGCAATGCCATCCGGGCCTGGGCGGTCAGCGTGGGTAATACGCCCAAAGAGGTCCACATTTTCAATAACATTGTTTTCAGTTCCCGGAAATATTCCGCCTTCGAAACGCAATCCTTCGCGCGGATGATGATTCCACAGCAAACCACCTACGCCAATGTAAAGGTCTACCACAATACCTGTGGGCGCCTTAACCTGTCGCAAGACTGGTATGGCGTGGTGCTGGATGCCTATCGCCTGCTTGGTGGCACATGCGAAGTTTACAATAACCTGGCTTATAACCTACCTACCCCACACCCGAAGAGCCCTATTGTCAGCTACTTATCGATGGAGCTGGACAAGCTCAACGAATCCAATAACAGCTATTTTGCGACGGCGAGCGCTGCAGGTATCATTGACGAAAAAAACTTCAGACTATCGACGAAATCAGAAGCGTATAGGAACGGATCACCCAATTTCTTGGCGTTCGATTTCTATCGCACACAGCGGAATACGAGCTCGCCATCTATCGGTGCTGTTGAATGAGCCTTTCGTTCGTCTGAGCGTTTGTAGTGTTTCACCTACAAAATAAAATATTCGCGCCGTTCTTCCTTTGATTTAGTCAACATACACCTACTTTTATATATACATACTTGAGGGTGGTCTGTCAAATTAGCTGACCGATTGTGCGATTCCGGGCAACGTATCTATATAAGCGACTAAAGATGCTCTAAAACAATTAAAACCTGTAAACAAGCAAGTTATTATAAAACCAGCTGCAAAAGTCGAATACTTTTCTGTACGTAAATAGTACCAAACATTGTAAACCCATAACAACTATGATCCGAAAAATCGCAAAGAAATTGGTCAAAAGATATTGGTCATATGAATATCACAACAAGTTCAATGGTAGTGCCGTTAACATATTAAGAAACATTGAATCTATAAAGGGAAAGACCAATCCAAAATTGATTAAACTTTCAAATGAATACGCAAACGATGTTTTCGGCTGGAAAGGATACGGCCCTTGGCTCAGTGTATACAGCGCCGTATGTGGCTCTTTCAAAGAAGGGTGGATACCAGACAATTATTATGGTAGAATTGTAGTCCCTACACTGAAAGGTGATTATGGAAAGGTTGCAAACTTAAAATCATTCAATAGTAAAATATTTAAACGAGACGTTTTCCCCGACCTTGCATACTATGCAAACGGATTATTTTTTTCAGCAGATTATGAAATTATTTCACCAGAGAAGATCAAGGAAATCGTTTTTAAACATTCAAATCGGATTGTTTTTAAATCAGATAATTCAGCGCAGGGCCGCGGGATTTCTTTTCTTGAAAAATCAAGCTTTGATGTCAATAAAGTAAAAATGTTAGGTAACGGCGTTATTCAGGACTACATTAGCCAACACGCCTTTTTTAACGAACTTATGCCTAACTCGGTAGCCACTATGCGCTTTACTACCACAATAGATGACAGTGGCAATTCTGTTGTCAGAGCGTGTTACTTAAGAGTAGGGCGCAGTGCAGATACGCATGTCAAGTCTGATTCCCATATCATGATTCCAATTAATTTAAGGACCGGAGAATTGTATGAACAGGGATTTACGCCAAAATGGACGACCACAGACCGGCATCCTGATACCGGAATTTTATTTGAAAGAAAAACGATTCCGAATTTCACTAAATGCCTTTCAACAGCATTAGAGCTTCATAAATTGATACCTCAGGCGCGATGTATCGGATGGGATATGATTGTCGACGAAAACAATGATGTTAAAATTATGGAATGGAATGGAAATCATAATGGCATAAAATTCTCAGAAGCAACCCAGGGCCCTTGTTTCTCAGATATGCATTGGGAAACACTTTGGAGAGAGCAGAGATCGCTAATTGATTAAGTCACTTACCAGTACTTGAACTAATAAACAACCATCAGCCCGTCATCCATATCGATGTAATTGTAGAATTTTGACGACAAGAAAAAGTATTGTTTATGGGTTTACAGACAACTTCAATACCTTAATCTTATTTTTGGCCATCCAATCGGTAAAGATCCTAATGAAAGGGTTATTTATCTTATGTATCGGATACGGTATTTGTTTTTGAACTAAAATTAAACGTTAATGTCGACATTCAGTTTATTGCTATCACGAGTCATTCCACTGAGCTGGGAAAAGCGCCTACGTGAAATACGGGATAGTAAATTAAGAAGATTGAAAATCGAAAAGCTCCCGGAGGCAATTTATGCTCCGGACTTAACTTATTACAAAATATCGCTGTGTATTACTTGTATGAACAGGCTGTACCAGCTAGAAAAGACCTTATTGCAAAACATCCATGACAATATCGACTATCCCAATTTGGAGATTTGCTTAGTAAACTATAACTCAACAGATAATTTGGATAGTTTTATTCGCGAAAAGTTCAAATCCTATATCGACAAAGGCATTTTGCGCTATATTCACACGACGGAACCCAAAACATTTCATGCGTCTAAAGCAAAGAATCTAGCGCACTACTTCTCGACCGGAGATGTTGTCTGCAACGTAGATGGTGATAATTTCACCGGAAAGGACTTTGCCTTTTATCTGAACTACCTATTTAATACAATCGGCGAAGACTGTATCGTACAATTTAAACGAGATCCGTTGTGGGGAACCGTGGGACGGATTGCGCTAAGCCGGAAGAACTTTCTGAAATTAGGTGGATACTCCGAGGACTTCTACCCTACCGGTTTCCAAGATTATGAATTGAGAGAACGTGCGGTAAGAAGCGGACTTACGTACAAAAAAGTCCAGATTGACAACTTTCTAAATTATATCAGCAACTCCCGGGATGAAAAAATAAAAAATTTAGGAGGTAACGGAAAAGATTGGGACTATTATGATCAGGAGAACAGAAAAATATTCAAAGCAAAAGCCGAGAAAAACATTTTTGTTTCCAATACCGAAATTGACAGGTTAATCGATCTACGGATCAATTTCGAGAATGTAAGCGTTCGGTATAAGCCCTATCAGCCTTAACATGGGCAGCTGTATTATATGTATTTTTTATATTCCAAATGAGCGCAATACGTATTCCAAACTGGGTTGACACCTGTGATCATAAATTCGGTAGCTATTGGGAAATTCCCGGCGACGTCTTTACTCAAATAAACGGCCGGCTTAAAAGGCTGCAAAGTAATGCACCCTCGGTATCTATTGTCATAGCCGCATGGAACGAAGAAGTCAATATTTTGAACTGTATTGATAGCCTTTCCCGTATGGAAACCGTACTACCGCTTGAGATTATCGTTGTAAACAACAATTCTACCGATCATACGGACCTAACGCTAAAGCGACTTGACGTAAGAACCTTCCTCCAGCCCATTCAAGGGCCGGGGCCTGCGAGAGAACTGGGCCAGCAACAATCCCGTGGAAAATACATTCTTTTGGCAGATGCCGATTGCCTATATCCGCCTACTTGGGTAGATGATATGATCGGCGTGTTAAAAAAACCGGAGGTAGTATGTGCTTACGGTCGATATTCCTTTTTGCCCGACGAGAAATATCCGCGCTGGAAATTGTATTTATTCGAGAAAATGAAGGATATGATTGCCGAATTGAGACACTTCAAACGGCCATACCTTAATGCATACGGCATGAGCATGGGGTATATTGCTGCGAATGGGCGCGCTATCGGCTTTGTGGATCACAATATCCGTGGTGAGGACGGCAGAATGTGCTTTGACCTGATGAAGTTTGGAAAAATCAAACAAATGAAGGCTAACCGCTCGCGCGTTTGGACAGCGCCACGGACGCTGCAATCCGAAGGAAGTTTCGCCAAAGTATTATTTAATAGAATCCGCAAAGAGATCAAACGCCTTTTTTCACTGTTCAGACCTTTACCGGAGCATGACACCAAGACTTCGGAAAACTACTGATCTTTTAAATAAGCTAACGTAAGATTTATCATATAAAAACGGTAAAACACCATCCAGAAGCACCGCGGAATGCTCGCGTGAACCTGGTTTGACTCGCTTTCAAAGGCAAGATATGAAAGCCAAAATTAAGAATGCCTATTAACGTTATGAACGATGAAAAGAAAAACTATAAAGAATTTGGTCCAGAGATATTTAACGTATGAATATCACAAATCGCTTAATAATATTGCCTTTGAAACTTTAAAAAGCATTGAATCAATAAAAGGGAAGACTGATGCAAAATCTATAAAACTTTCAAATGAATATGCAAGCGACGTTTTGGGATGGAAAGGATATGCACCCTGGCTTTACGTATACAGCGCTGTAGCCGAGTCCTTTAAAGAAGGGTGGATACCCGACAATTACTACGGTAAAATTGTGGTTCCTGCATTAAAGGGACAATATGGCAAAATTGGCGACCTTAAATCGTTAACAAACAAATTATTTAATAAGCATAGTTTTCCAGACCTTCTCTATTATACCAACGGGCTCTTTTTTACAACCGATTATAGCGCCTTTCCGCTAGAAAAAATCAAAGAATATGTTTTCAGGGATTCAAATAAGGTTGTATTTAAAAAAGACAATTCAGGCCGAGGTTTCGGGATTTCGATCTTTGATGAATCAAATTTTGATGTCAATAAGATAAAGACGCTTGGCGATGGCGTTATTCAGGAGTATATCAAGCAGCATGCTTTTTTCAAAGCGTTTATGCCCAACTCAGTCGCCACAATACGTATTACCACAGCTATAGATGATTATGGCAGTTGCACAGCTAGAGCCTGTTTTCTCCGGTTAGGACGCAGTAAAGACACACATATTAACTCAGAGTCCCGTGTATTGATTCCGGTTAATTTGGAAACGGGAGCATTGCATAATCAAGGTTTTATGCCAAATTGGAACCTGACAGACAGGCATCCAGATACAGGCACTCTGTTTGCAAAAAAACTGATACCGAACTTTGCTAAGTGTATCTCAACTGCTGTAGCCCTTCATAAATCAATGCCGCTTGCCCGATGTATTGGCTGGGATATGATTGTTGATGAAAACGATGACGTTAAAATTATGGAGTGGAATGGAAATCACAACGGTATCAAATTCTCTGAAGCAACCCAAGGTCCTTGTTTCTCGGATTTGGGTTGGGAGAATCTTTGGAGGGTCTCGAATAGACGAAAACGAACCACATAATAAACAACTATGGAAAAGATTCATCTTCTTTGGACTGGTGGATGGGATTCGACATACCGAATTCTGCAATTAGCAAATAAACCTGTTTCGATTCAGCCTTATTACCTTCTCGAATGCACGAGAAAGTCCAAAGATTTCGAATTAAGGGCTATCGATATTATCACAAAGGACATTCGCCAGCACCCAGAAACAAAGTGCGTTATTTCCGAACTGATCTCCATAAAGATAGAGGATATAGTTAAAAATCCGGAAATCACAGATGCGTACAATGAAATATTAAAAACTAACTTCTTTGGTAGCCAATATGATTGGTTAGCAAGGTTTGCGGTAACCGTTAAAAATCTAGAGTTGGCTATACACGAAGACGATAAGGCATCGTCAATTATTAAAAAATACGGTAGCTTGATAAAAAAGCAGGACGAGTTAATCGGCGATTATTACGTGCTAAACCAAGATGTTTCAACTGAAAGTTTAATCAAGGTTTTTGGACATTATCGCTTCCCTATACTGGATGCTAATAAGTTAGCAATGAAGAGGTGGGCCGAAGAAATGAACTATATTGATATTATGAATAAAACGTGGTTTTGTCATCTTCCAAAAAACAACAAACCGTGTGGTATTTGCAATCCGTGTATGTATACGATTGAAGAAGGGCTCGAATATAGGTTCAGCAAAGGGGCACTACGGAGGTACCACGTTGACAAGGCAGCCCGTCCTATAAAGAATACATTCTTTTATAAGGTTGTAAAAAAAATCATCTCATTATAACGCTCAATTAATCCTTTAAATTAAAATATCCACGATCAATCACTTTTCAAGCAGCTCCTTCCCATTAGTTAGTGTAATGAACAAAAAACCAAGAATTTTATTTTTAATACCTGATTTCCCAAGAATATCTGAAACATTTATCGTGAATCAAATGGTATATTTGCTGGACCGGGGCTATGACATCGCGATCCTATCTTGGGGTACGCTGAAACACCCTCCACATCCGAAGGTTATCCAGTACGACCTGCTTGCTAAAACGACCTATGTGAACATACCCGATTCAGCGTTAAAGCGGCTTGCATGTTTTATCAAGACCTGTATACGAAATCCAAGCCGTAACCACATTAGAGCGCTCAATATCTTCAGATTTAAAATTGACGCCTTGAAGCTGAAGGTATTTTACAAACTCCTTGCATTCAATCGTTTAGGATCAGATTTTGACATCGTTCACGCCCATTTCGGCTTTATGAGCGATTTTTTTTTCAAGGGGAAATACCTTGGGTTTTTCGAAAAGAGCAAGCTAATAACAACGTTTCATGGTTACGATATGATGCCGAACGAATTAGCTTTGAATCGCAAACGCTACAAGGAGCTCTTTGCTAACAACACATTAATTACTGTAAACAACGACTTCGGAAAGTCGCTGATTTTAAATATTAATCCGCACTATCGTCGTATAAAGCTTTTGCCGGTAGGTTTAGATACACAATATTACAAGCCTTCTAAGGCAAAAACGATTGCTGAATTCACCAATGTTCTTTTTTGTGGCCGGTTAATCCCACTCAAGGGATGCGATATACTTATTAAAATTGCCCATATTTTAATCAATGACAGGCAGATAAAAAGCCTTAGATTCCATATTGTAGGTAATGGTAAAGAGTTAGGAAACCTTAAAAAGTTAGTAAATAAATACAACTTGGAAAACCATATTACTTTTTCCGGCTTCAAGACTCAGGAACAGATTATACGAATCATGGAAGAATCTGATTTATTTTTATTACCGGGTATCGTAGATGATGATGGAAGAGCTGAAACCCAGGGGCTGGTTATTCAAGAAGCCCAAGCGATGTGTCTTCCGGTAATCGTATCGGATGCCGGAGGAATGAAGTATGGTGTAGAAAACGGGATCAATGGGTTTGTTGTACCAGAACGGGATGAAGAGGGTTTTGCGGATAAAATAGAGCTTTTGGTGCATAACACCGACCTCAGAAAAAAAATGGGCGAAGCTGCCCGAAATTTCGTAGTCGACAATTTCGACTCGAAAGTTCTCGGTGAAAAATTAGAAAAGTATTATTGCGAAGTTTTGGCTGGGTAGTTATAGTAACCCATTTTTAAGTTGACTATAAGCATAATTGCAGGCTCTTGCCGTAAGGGCCATATAGGTTAACGAAGGATTTTGACAAGCAGATGAAGCCATGCAGCTTCCGTCGGTTATAAATACGTTCTTTACATCATGCAATTGGTTGAAACGGTTCACTACCGAGGTTTTAGGGTCACGTCCCATGCGTGCCGTCCCCATCTCATGAACCGTACTCCCGCCTGGCCTATTATAATTAAAAATCTCAATATTTTTGAACCCCGCACTTTCTAACATTTCATGACAGGTCCGTTGTATATCTTGCTGCATTGCACTTTCATTTTCCCTAAAAGAAAAATCGACGTTCACTAAAGGCAAGCCCCACTGGTCTATTTTGGAACGATCTAACGTTATCCTATTGTCCTGGTACGGCAAACATTCTCCCCATCCGGCCATCCACACGGTCCATGGTCCGGGCGACGTCAAATCGTTTTTAAACTTTTTGCCGAAGCCTGGTAGGTACAACATCTTCTCCTGCCAACCGTCTCTTCGCCCGACACCCTGAATCTGGTATCCTCGTAAAAAGTCAAGGTTCCGGCTTTTTTCATCAACCAGATTTCGAAACCGAGGTATTAAGAAACCACAGGGACGTCTACCCTTGTAATATTGGTTTCCAAAGCCTTCATGCATGGCTGACGCTCCGGCAGATGAATGATGGTCCATCAGATTGCGCCCCACCTGGTCACTGTCATTACCCAACCCGTTTGGAAACCGGGGTGACTTAGAATTGAGTAAAATGGCTGCCGTAGGTATAGTTGATGCATTGAGAAATATAATTCGAGCATAAAATTCCATTACTTCGTGGGTAATTGCATCGATGATCCGCACGCCCTTTGCCTTCTCAGTGGCGTTATCATATAAGATTTCCGTTACAATCGAAAAAGGCCGTAAGGTCAGGTTACCGGTGTGCAGCGCTTGGGGAATGGTGGCACTGTTGCTGCTGAAATACCCACCAAATGGGCAGCCGCGTGAGCATAGGTTCCGATAGCGGCAAGGCCCCCTGCCATTCCGTTCACTTGTCAGGTTTGCAACGCGCGCTACGGTGAGCATACGCCCATAGGTCTGTTTGACGCTTTCCTCCAAATGCTGCTCAATACAATTTAATTCCATAGGGGGTAAATAAGGCCCATCTGGCAAATGTGCTATATTATCCTTCCTGCCACTTACCCCTACATAAGATTCTACATAGTCGTACCATGGTTTTAGGTCGTGATAACGAATGGGCCAGTCCACACCAATGCCTTCCTTGACATTTGCCTCAAAATCAAGATCGCTCAGACGGTAACATTGCCTTCCCCAAGTAAGCGAGCGCCCGCCTACCTGGTACCCCCTATACCAATTAAATGGTTTTTCTTGAATGTAAGGATGGTCACTGTCATTTACATAAAATAACTTATTGCTTTGATCATATCCCATGCTTTGTATGGGATTTTCATGGTAATCTTCTATCGGGTTCGCTAAGCGAAGATTAAAATCCCATGGGTGCAGCATAGCCGTTGGGTAGTCGCCATGCTTAACGTCTCTTCCACGTTCCAGCAACAATGTTTTCATCCCTTTCTCGGTTAATTCTTTAGCAGCCCAGCCACCGCTTATCCCCGATCCAATAACGATAGCATCGTAAGTCTGAATTGTATTTATGTAGCTGTTTGAACGCATACAAGAGAACGTTAGTTGTGATTTTCAGAATTTTTTTCCCTTACTTCAAGTGTTGAGTGACAATTTCAACCACATTCTGTGCTATTTTATCCCAACTGAATGACCGTGCGCAGTCTATCCGAGCTTGCGTAGCCGCTTGTGTGTCGCTCCCCAGGCAACTTTCAACACAATGCAAAAACTCTTCTGGCGATGACGCCAGTGACACTACAGAACTAAACACCTGCTCCATTACATTCGTTTTAGTTGCGACAGTAGGCTTTCCCATAGCCAGGTATTCATTGATCTTCAATGGAAAATTCTCTTCGGTGATCGAGTTCTTAATCTGCGGGTTAATACAAACATCAAAATAACGGATGTATGCCGGTGCTAGGCTGCTTTCTATTTTGCCGAGGAAAAATACATTAGGCAGTGTATGTAGCTTGCTATTTGCAAAAGCCTCGTCCTCCGGCCCTACCAATAAAAGGTTCCAAGCAGGCCGTGATTCTGCCAAATACACGAGCAGCGAAATGTCTAATCTAATATCCAGCAAGGCACCTATGTAACCAACAATAGGGCGGTCTCTTAACCTTGCTACGTCTTCCGGAACATCATAGTGGCGTGCAGGATCAAAAAGCGTGATGTCACATCCATTTCCGATGTAAAAACTGTTCGGATTGTACCTTAGCGCCTGTTGTGTAAATCCCGGAGAGTTACAGAGCACCAGATCTGATTTTGCATAAAGATCCGGTTCTAACTTGGTTCCATGTCGTTTCCAATAATCCATGCCAACAATATAATCCCTGTCCAGATAAACACTTAAACGTGGACGTAGCATTTCTTTTAAATAAAAACTTCTGAATATATCCTTGTCATTTATAAAAATAAATTTCCCGAAACCAATTTTATTCAATGCAGCTTGAATCTCACCCCCGAAGATGGAATTGTTCCGTCTATTCAGTAGCCTAAAAATACCCGTGTGTGGAATCCAGTTTATCGACTCAATAATATTCAGCGGTGTCAAAACCCAAAGATTATCATCCGCCTTCTCCAAATTATCCGGCGCTTTATTACTTCGAAGTAAATTTATGTGATCGCTGATATATGGATCATCGCTGCCGAACCATAATGTCCTTCTGTCAATTGGTGGATTTACATACAATACCCGATGCGTTTTGGCCAGTTCTTTCGCAATAGCGGTTGACGTCGAGTCCCTATCAGTGTTTATGCGTTGTAAACTAACGAAAACAAAATCCAGCTTATCCATATTTTTTTAATGCAATAGTATTCAAGTTGGAGCCCGCTAAACCGACAAATTGCTTGATTATCTCTATTTGGTGAACAGGTATAATTAATCGCTCCATTTGTTATGCAATCCTTTCTTATTTATTAAATATAAGACTCTTAATTTCCATTACCCCTTTAAACTTATTTTGAGTATGTTTTGAAATAAACCAAAGCGATAGATAGACGAGGGAACCAATACTGCAACCGACGACCACCAATAATAAATCCGGCCAATTTCCGAAGAAATTTTTAGTTGACCAGCAGGCTGCCGCACTGATAATTGAAAACAGAAGTGGGTATTGAATTTCTGCTAAAAACATGTAGATGGAGACTGGCGATCCCTTAAGACTCCAATGTAACGCCGGAAACAACAACGTATAGTTGACGACGATGTAGGAAACTGCGATGCCCGTTATGCCCCAATTGATGCCAACCAGATATCCCAGCACTGTGACAATCGCACTAATCACCCCCCATATAAAATATCGCTTTGTCTGCCCTGTCGTAATCATTACCAGTCCCGTTGAACCAGCGACAGGTTGTATGAACGAAGCATAGGCCAGTAATTGGAAGATATAAGCCACATCAATCCATGCTTCGCCTAAAACCAACAAAATGACCTCTTCCGAAAATACTGCCAAGTATGCTACCAGGGGCATGGAAAAAAAAGCCAGGATGAAAACATAACGCCTATAAAATTCAGCGTATTTTTTGGGGTCTCGTTGTAACGTACTTAACGCCGGTAAGGCCACGGTAGTCAATGGCCCCCTTAATTGGGTGATGGGGAGCATCAATAGTTGATATGACTTGCTATACAACCCTAAGCCAGTAGCGCCGATAAAACGGCCTATTAGCACATTGTCAGCATTTCTTGAAAAATAGTTTACCAAGTCAAATCCGGTTACGCCAGCCCCGAATCTTACCAAATGGCGAACACGGGCTACATCAAACACGAAATTTGGTCGCCAATTGCAAACGGTCCATAGCTGGATCACGTTCAAAACCGTTTGTGCTATCGTTGCACCAACAATGGCCCAATAGTCAAATCCCATCCAGGCTAAAGCAACACCAATCAAGACACTCGTAGCAGCATTCAGCATCCTAACACTTGACAATTGTTTAAATTTCATCTGCCTTTTCATCAAGGCGTTATGTTGCAATGAAAGACCGCCAAAAGAAATACTGAAAGCAAATGCCAGTGTGATGTTGAACAACCGAGGCTCTCCGTAAAACGACACCATGACGGGCGCAAGCGCGAGTATGATTAATGATATGACGAAACTAAACATAATGTTTAGCCAAAACAAGGTACTGATCTGCTTTTGGGTGACAAACTTATTTTGTATAACTGCAGAAGAAAACCCCAAATCCTTGAATATCACTACAAACCCAGTGATTGCCGTAACCATCGCCACCACACCAAAGCCTTCCGGGCTGACAAGGCGAGCCATGACAGCCGTAGAAATCATTTGGGTTCCAAAAGAGAAAAACTGCGCAAACACAGTATTGACTCCTCCCTTCACCGACCTCTTCTTCAGATTCCCGGTCAGATGGCCAGTTTCAAACCACCGCCTGTATACTTTTCTTGCTTCTGTCACAATAAATCAATCTAATTACTGAATTGCCCAAGCCTTTTGCCCGATTTCAAGAGGGACACACCCCTTGTAAACCTCCGGTATAAAATCATAACTTAACGCCTTTGTTGCCCCAGCCTCCGACGAGCAGTACCCTAAGACCGTCAACCATCTAAACAAAGTGAAAAACGAACGCCCAAGCAACTTATTTCTAATTTTTTGGACCAATCGAGGTCCCACCCATTCGCTTCTTTCAAAATAACGAAGTACCTTCGTACGCTGCGCGACGGAACACTTTAAAAATACCTCTCCAAAATGCCGGATGCTGTATTTGTCAACATCCTCCAACCCCAGCAAAAACGTCCATTGTTCTGTTTTTGGGAGCCCGGATGTAACCATACTAATAATAAAATCAGCCACATTGGCGTCTTTAGCGCCGGGTGTGTCTGTACGTGGAATGATGGTTTCAGTCAATTCGTTAATCAATTGCTTCTTTTTTGCCAACGATCTCAGATCGATGCCACGAACGTGCAAAAGCCACTTTACGGACGTAAAAACAAACACGCCGGTCATCAATAATGCCATGTAGGCGATTGCCTTTTTTCTATCAATCAACATACCCGTTCAATGATCGCCCCTGTTTTCCTTCGACCGCACTACTTCTTCGAGGACGGCATCGACCATCCAGCCTTGCGGGTTGAACTCGCCGCTATGCCAAATCAACTCCGAATCCCAATATCCTTTGCACTTACTGGACCCTTTAATGCCAAAACCGAAACTTACTTCGATGATCAACGGTTTGCCATCGTGGTAGATGAAGTCATAGGCTGCACATTGAAGCCTTAACCGTTTAGTAACATCGAATCCAACACGCAGAACATCCGTTTCGATATCGTCATAAACGAAATGCCCACTTCCGGAAGCCCTGAAGTCACCGCTACGAACCATGCGTTTCATACCATAGGCACGATTTCCAATCACTATCAGCCGAATATCAAAGTCATTGTTCGGGATGTAGTCCTGAAAGTAAACATAGTCCCTATCACGACCGGCTTTTCGGGCAAACGCAGGAGGAGCCACAAACCTGCCTAATCCCTTGATCAGTTCAAGCGGGTTCATTGTTTCTCGAAATCGCCTTGTTCGGTCTTCAAACGCTTGAAATGGATCAAACTGACCAAACCCCTTTCCAAACGCTTGATCGATCAGCCGTATGCATTGCTTATCACTTTTCACAAGCCGGACGTTTGAACTGGCCGCACCTCTGCGTATCTTGAAGACTTTCGGATAGGAAGTATGCCGGGCCCATTGCTTCGCCTCTGCTTCGTCGTAAAAAACGTACGAAGGGACGAGCGGAGCCTCAAAGAGCTCTAACAAATATTTTTGGCCAACCTTATCGTCGAAATGCCAGTTGGTGTAAAAGTTTGGGAAGACCACCTTGCCAGCTTGTTCCAATGCAAAAAGAAGCTGTTTTGCCAACAGCGAGTCTTTGTAGTTATCGTGATAATAGTGCCACATCAAGGCGTCATAATCACGTAACTGGTCGACAATGTCGTTATCGTGGCAGTTTACGACTCCGTAATTTATGCCGAATTGCTCACAGTGTTCGATCCAACGATTCGAAAATGTGCCGGGCGTATGATGTATCGCAATCTTCATTGTACAATTTTTTAATAAGACTTTTCCGATCCCAATTGCTTATGATCATTCTTTTGTTCGTACTCCGTGTGTTTAGTCGCCACCGAAATCGAGTTCGCTTTTTTGGATTTCATCAATGCCAATATCTGATAAAACATAAACCTGGGAATGTTGATAAGGGCGCGATAGATTCCTCGTTCCGCGCCCGATGCATAAAGCGACAGGAAAAACCCCGCAACAAATAACGCAAGCCCGACCAGCCATACCAAGGCCACTACGCTGCCGACCAGCCAATTTATGAGCAGAAACAACACGGATAACATCAAAAAGAAGAACAATGGCGGGCGCAGTAACACCAACCCAAACAAGAACTTATTAGTGCTCCAACCTACCAAACTAGATTTAATCAAACTGAAACCATAGGTAAAGTATTTAAACCACGTGTTGATCCATCGTGATCGTTGGGCAACGAGTTGGGAAGCATGACTCGTCTTCTGATCAAACACAATTGCCCACTCATTGAAACAAATTCGTTCGCCCCGTTTGACAATCTCGTATTGCAACACTTTGTCAAAACCGGCTCCTTCTATCGTCTTTCCCAATAGGCACTCTTTATAAAAATCCACTGTAAACGCCATACCGGAGCCGGCTAATGTAGCCGACGACCCACCATCGAACAATATTTTGCCATCGTAAAAATGGTAATATAAGTCTCGGGCCGCGTCCAAGCGGGCAAATATGCTGTCCATGTTTTTGGCCTTACGGACTCCTTGCACCGCTTTAAATCCCAAGGCGAAAGATCGATCAAGTTCGCTCAAATACGTCGGTTCGACCAGGTTGTCACTGTCGATGATGGTGAGGCGATTGTGAGGCCTCACGAATCGGTCAATGGCATAGAAATGCGATTTCACATTGCCGGCTAGTACTTCTTCGGGCCTAAGCAAAATCACCCGGTTATCGTTGAATCGGAGCGATGACACATCGCATTTATCGGCCACAACATAAATGATGAACTGATCGTGATCTAATCGCAACAGCGAATCCACAACGGCGGGAATCATACTTGTCTGCTCGTAAGCCGTCACAATGACTGCGTAGTCGCCTTGCGAAACAGCAGTTCCTGGTTGGTTGTTCAATTTGTTCCGCCTGATTAGGTATATGCCATATAACAGTAGCGGCCATACTAAGTTAAAGCCAATAACCAGCTGAACACTGTACCAAATCAAGTATAATAATATCTCCAGATCCATAGTTATTTTTTCAATGCTCCAATTGCCTCGTAAATAGCCTCGACGGAATTTTTCCAGGTATGAGACCGTACAAATTCCCTCCGTTGCTCCTGTAGCTCATTGCAATCTTCTTGGAGTGCTAAATCAATGAGATGCACATAGTCTTCGTTGTTTTGTGCCAAATAGGTGACCGACGAAAACATTTCCATGGCATGCGTTTGCAAGGCGACGACAGGCTTGCCCATCGCCAGATATTCGTCTATCTTCCGCGGATAATTGCCTATGGTAAGCGGCGTCAGCACTTGGGGGTTCAAACAGACATCAAACGAATAAATATAGTTGGGCAATTCGCTACCGTCTTTCATTCCCAAAAAAACGACGTTGGGTAAATCATGCAGTTTACTCCGTTTAAACCCTTCATCTTCGGGGCCAACCAATACAATTGTCCACTCAGGCCGTTGTTTGGCAATATAAATCATGGCATCTACGTCCAGCCGACTACTGTGCAATACACCAACGTATCCGATTAGTTTGCCTTTTATTTCTTTCATTTCCGCAGGTGTATTGCCTATGAAATTGGCAAACAACTTATCGTTAAATCCCTGCCCCACATAATGTGAATTTTCGTTGTATTGCTTGCAATAGTTCATCAAGAACATGGAGTTGGCTACGCAAACGTCGCTTTTCTTAATCATAAGCGGTTCAAGCCGACTTCCGTGCTTATTCCAGTAAGGCGCCGCAATAATCAGGTCCCGCGAATAGTAGACGCTAACCCTTGGATTGAGATATTCTTGTAAATAGTGGCATTTGATAATTTCATTATCATTAAATAGAATAAAGTCATCAAATCCTAAGTGTGCCATGCTGCGTTTGATGCTATTCGCAAAGCGTTTATTATTGAACCGATTGACCGCATTGAAAATGGGCACATTGTCTAGCCAATTAATAGATTCCACGATGCAGTCGGGGTACAATGTCCATAGGTTTTCTTTGACCTCCCGAAAACCAGCTTCCTTACCTTTAATCACTCGTAAACGATCTTGTATGGATGGTGTGGTTCTCAACGATATGGACGAATACCTATCGAGCGGCGAATTGACATAGAGCACCTTGTTGTGTTTGCTGAATTCCACAGCGATGTCTTTACAATTGCTTCCCAGCGTTGTATCCCAAGGCTGTTGTCCGACTACGACTATATTTTGATTGACCATGCGTAGCCCTTTCTATCTCTTGTTCGGTTTTGTTGATGTAGCATTGACCTTTATGCCGGCGCTAATGCCTATCAGAAAGGCAATGATTCCCGGAATGATAAAAATTTCAAAAGGCATGTAAGTAACTGTTGTTAGTTTAATGGATTTGCTGCAAGATGCTTTTCCTTTTTTATATCGAGCGCGACGGGTTTATCCCATTTTGAAGCCACAAGAATAATAGCCCAAGACATGTATACAATGATTGACGATGGCGTTCTGTTGATTATTTCATTGCCATAACTGGCAATGAAAATTCCAATCGTGCCCGAAACCAGCGCTACTAGCTTTATCCGCAACACCGGATCCCTTATGTTCCAAATAATCCCGCAACATTTGCCCATGATGTACGCCATGATGATGAACCAAATGACAAGTCCAACAATACCATACATCGCCCAGACCTTGACCCAATAGCTGTCGGGCTCAACAGTCGCTAAATATCCATGCGGATTGAATTCTTGTCCGTTTGCGCCAATCGTTCCCAATCCACCTCCAAATGGTCTTGAACTTAGGTAGCTACGTAGCTCCTCTTGCGTATTTAAACGAACCTGAAACGAAGCATCATGTTCGGGATTAACGGCCGTCCGCAGTCGCCGAATATGATAGTTGCCATGACCGATCATCGTAAACTTCAAGAAGAGGACCATACCGAAAAGAACAATCGCTCCTCCCAACAATAACTTGAATTGCTTGGTCAGGAATAAGCCGATTGGAACGCCTGCGAAAACAAAAAGAGCACCTCTAGTTCCCGAAATCAACATCCCATACATCAACACGGCACCGATCAATACCAATACGATCCTTTTCCACTGTTTCAGTGGAGCAGCTGCCAATACAAAACATATCAGCGCGATATGCGCTTGCGATGCACCAAACCCGGCAGCGTCAGAAAAAAATGAGAACACCCTTATCTTACCAAAAAGCATATGCGTTGGTGAATTAACCAAAAACCGCATTTCACCCGGAAACGGACCGTAATGAAGTTGCTTTATGCCGTTCAGTGCCGCTAGTAGTGAAATGGAAATGATGATCTTTAGGAATATATCTAAATGCCGCCTTTCCGTAAACAAAATCATAGTGAGAGGGATAACGAGCAGCAGGTTCAACGCGGTATTACGCACTTCGTGAACCCACCCCATCATACTTGGGGCCGTAGGGTTAACGATCTCAAAAACACTGATCACAAACCAAACAATCACCAACGCCACGACATCGCTTTTGGCGTTTGCCCAATTACTTTTTGCTTTGTTTAAAAAAGCGGCCAACCACGTTAAACAAAGTAGTATTTCCAATCCAATACCAAGTTGTATCGTTAGCCGGAGTTCCCTGGTAATCATCGTGACTACAAAGCAAAATACCAATGTGACAAAAAGGCCTAAAACAGGGTTCCGGAATAATACGATGCAAAAAACAACGCCGATGCTCGCCAAGATAAGCGCTATGGGCGCGAAAATCCCAATCTCACTAGTGGTGTAGGCTAGGGCGACACTAATTACGATAAGTATAGCCGGGAATAGCCCCCTCATTAGCGTGGAGTTACCGGCAGTAACCAACCTTTTCATGTGATGTCAACCTTGTTATTTATCATACTTGACAGAAAGCCGTTACCTAACAAATCTCTTTTTCAGTAAGATCAATTTCCGACATTACTAAGTCGCTTAATATTGACCTTATTCAGCACCCAGCCTAAAAAGCCCTTATGTCGCTGGATATATTGAACCAAATCCTGTGCGTTTTCAGAAATCTGGTCGCCCGCTTCAAACACACCGACGCATAAATCCGAAAACATTAACCATTCTTTCGCTTGATTAACACGTTGAAAACTGTCGATATCGATCACAATAAAATCAAACGTATCCTTCAACGTACGAAATCCGGTCTGAAGCGTGTGGCTGTCCTGCAGTTCAAACAACGAAGCGTTCTCTCTGTTGCGTGTCAAAACCGTTATGAGGTCTTCGACCTGGATCTCTCGCTTAACGAGAAACGTCTCAAACTCCTGCTTTCCTTTTTCGACCCCGTTGCGTGCGGTGGACGGTGTTTCTATCAGACCGCTTAAATCGTCCCCGATAAGCAAGACCTTTTTACCCGTTAGCGCAAACGCGTACGCAAGGCTACCGGCTAGAAATGATTTTCCGGCGCCCGGTTTCAAGCTGGTAATCCCGAGAATTTTATCATTATTGGCCAATGAACGCCTACTGATGTCAAATCTAAGGGACCGAATCAAGTCCTTATATAGACCGAGTTGTGGATTTTCGGTGGCATCTTTCCAGATATTCCGGATATTCCACTGGTTGAGATTGATTTTATTTAAACTTCCCAGTACCGTACCCTTTGTCGCAGACATCAATTGTTCCGAATCGTTTATCCGACGATTAAACAAAAATAACACCGTGAGTGCTGCGAGACACATCATCAGGCTTGCGAACCCGGACAGCCCCGTATAGATCAGTTTTTTTGAAGGTGTAGGAGGCCCCGGCAAGCCGTATTCAACCACATTTAGCCGTAAGCCCGCTTCTGAAGCGAATCCTGCTTGATTATACCGGTTTAGCATCTCCATGTACTCACTTGTCGCCAACTCCGCATCGCGCTCAAGACTTTGCAACCCGGCATCCATGGGAACCATGGCATTGTAACGTCTCCGTGCCGCTGCCAGCTCTGATTCGATAGCAGTAATACTGCTTCGCAACGATGACAAATTCAATTGCATTTGCTGAAGGCTTTCCTGGAGCGATCGATTCGACGTAAGCGGCAGGGATCCGGTCTGGCCGCCGGAACCCGCCACCAATTTTCTCCTTTCTTGCTGCAACGAATCAACGCGTCGTTTCTCTGCGGCGCCAAAGTTACTTTCGATATACTTCCGATTGGCCGCCTCCAATTCGCCATCCAGCAAAATCACCTCGTTATTCAGTGCCGAGCGGTTGGAATAAGCGGGAGAGTTTAGCTGATTCGTTAAATTCCTTATCGCACCCTGCGCGGCTTCTACTTCAACAAGCTTCTGCGCCCGGCTACTTTCCAGGCTGGTTATTTGCTGGTACAACATACCGGTATGTGAGCTAGCGTCTAAAATGCCACTGGTTGAGCGATAATCCCTTAATTGATCATTTTTTGCTTGCATCGCCTGTTCTTTTTGCTTCAACAGCGAATCTAAAAAAGCAACGGCCCTTCCATCGTCGACCCTGGTAACCGTATGATAGTATTGGATGAACTCATTAGCCAGGGTGTTGACCGCATAAGCCGATAACTCAGGGTGCTCGGAATAAAAATCGATTCCCAGAAAATCGCTGTCTCCGTACCGATTGATATCCAAACTGTTCAAAATGGCTTCGTTCGTATAGCCCAGGGCTTCAATCGCCTTTGAAAGCGCAGGAGAAGCCTCCAGTTCCTTCGGGGATGCTGTGTTTTGTGCGATTTTAGACTTTAATTCATTAATCAGGGCTTCCTTCTCCCCTGCTGTTAATGTGCGCAAGGAATCGTTATACTTTCTAAATGCGTGCTGCTCGTCTTCCAGGTCGTGGAGGGTAAGCCGGTAAGAAACGGCATCCAGTACCCGCTTCATTCGAATCATTCCCAACATATTTGAATATAACTGCCGAGGCACCTGCCCCGCCGTACCTAGGCGAGACAGCTCTGAAATATTGGTCGAAAGCAACGTTCGCGAGGCATAACTGTCCGGCATGTCCCTTACAAAATAGTACGTAACCGCAATGGAAAATACCGGTAATAATATGAGTAACCACCAATATCTTGAAATGTACTTCAGTAACCTTTTAAAATCGATCATGACGTTAACCTTTATTAATATTTTCCAGCTTGATACCAACCAACACTTCCAGACCGTCTTTGGCGATTAGGTAATTGACCTCCGCTTGCATGACAGCAGAATGCGCACTCGATAGCTCCGATCTCGCAGCGGTGTAGGTTTCCAGCTCGACCTCCCCTTGTTCAAACTGGCGTTGTATGCGATCAAACATAATCTTGCTGTCCTGTGCATATTGGGTTCGGACTTTGAGCTCGCTGATCGATTGCATATAACTATAATACGCAGTCTTCACATTGTTTTCCAGTTCGGCCTCATATTGTTCGCTTTCCAATTGCGCAACGTGATAGCTCCGCTTCGCTTGCCTTACGTTAATAGGTTTCCGAATCAGCCCGGCCAGATTCACCCCTACGGAAAACTGATAGCCATTGATTAAATACGGATTGATTTCGTTGACTGCAGGCGCATTTCTGGGGCGATAAATATACGATCCGTTAAATACATCCAAGTACGTTAGCTTGGAACTTTGGAAGTCCGTCCGGGATAATGCTTCTTGCTCTTGAAGGATCTTCATTCTCGGGTAGTTTTGCTTAGCTAACGCAATTAACGTATCCAGATATCGGTAATCCAATTCTCTGATGAGCGATTCCTGGCCGCGCACACCTTTTGCCGAAAATGCAACAACCACGATAAACATTATGGCAATTTTGCCCATACCTATTTTGCCTAAGACCATTCGACTATTATTTTTAAAACTAGTGGGATGTAATACAGTTTCCATTTCAGAAGAACAAAACCGTTGATAAAATCTATTCATTTCAGATGTATTTCAAACAGGCAAACAAAAGTATTTCTAATGCCAGAATAAGTAATGGCCAATCCGCATATTTATTCGATATTGTAGTTTAAAAACTACAGGAATTTATTAGCTTTGTAGCTGTTAATCTACCGTTATTATTTTGATGCTGAAAACAATAGGTTCATTAAAGTTAGGATGGTATGATTATAAACAACACCCTGTTAATCACTTGTCTATGTTTATTAGGGATTTTGTCCTGCTATAACAGGAGTATCGAACAGCAAGGTCAGGCCGAGTTAGTGGGCACCACACCGCTGACAGCCGCCACTCAACCGAACAAAGCCAATCAGATTCGATTCAAAGACATGTTGGGCATAAATGCCTTCGAATGGAACTTCGGCAGTCAACGGATCCCGATAGAGCCTGAGCAAGCTTACTTTTTCAAGCCTTTTTCCAGTTTCCGGCACTATTTGGATTGGCGGCAAATCGAGGAGAACAAGGGTAAATATGGATATAATCCTACGTCGAGGGGAGGGTGGAAATACGATGAAATATACCAGTGGTGTAAAGAACAAGACATTACCGTACTGGCTTGTATTAAGACTATTCCGGCTTGGCTTTTAGAGACCTATCCCCCTGAAAAAAGGGACATCGAAAATGTACCTGCACCTTACGGAGCCGATCTGAGTGATCCGGCGTCTTACATCGATCATGCTAAACTGGGATTTCAGTTCGCTGCGAGATATGGCGCCAACAAAAACGTTGATCCAGCCCTCGTCCATGTCAACCCGAAACCTCATTACGATCCCAATCAAGTAAAAATAGGTCTCGGTCTCGTTAAATACGTTGAGTGCAACAACGAACCGGACAGGTGGTGGAAGCCCACTAAAGTTGCCCAGCAAACGGGTTCTGAATACGCGGCGAATATGTCAGCTTTTTACGACGGACACAAAGGCACGTTGGGTCCTGGTGTGGGGGTTAAAAATGCGGATCCTAATATGCAGGTAGTTATGGGCGGTATTGCCGCTAAGCCGGATTTTATCAAAGAAATGATTGACTGGTGTGAAAAACACCGCGGGCGCAAAGCAGATGGCAGCATCGACCTTTGTTTCGATGTGCTAAATTACCACCATTATTCCAATAACCGGCAGGCCACGCGCGACCGAAAAGAACAACGGGGGGTTGCCCCGGAAATCTCTCCATCACCTGAAGTAGCTCATCAATTCTTAAAGTTTGTGATTAACGATTTACCGGGTATGGAAGTATGGAATACGGAGGTCGGTTATGACGTTAACGAACACAGCATTCAACGTGCGATCCCCATAAAGGAAAAATCTGCCCTCCAAACCCAGGCTGACTGGAATCTGCGCACAGCGCTTATGTATGCCAGACTCGGCGTCGACCGGTTGTTTTTTTACATGTTGCACGATGTGGATGCACGGAGCACGATACAATACGCATCTTCGGGCTTCGTAGATAAGCAAAATAAACCGTATACAAGCAAGCCGACTTGGGACTTCCTTCTACAAGCCAATAAGCTGATCGGCGAATATTTCTATCAAAAAACATTGAATACCGACCCGATTGTCGACTTATATACCCTGGATGACAAAAGCATATATGTGCTCACCGTTCCCGACGAGCGTGGCCGCGAAGAGAAATTTGAACTTGCCGTGGGAAACCGCAAACAGGTTCGGATTCACGAATTGGTAGCCGGCGCCAAGGAAATGAAAACCAGCACGAAAGATGTGGCAAACGGTAAAATTACAGTCAATGTAACGGAAACTCCCATCTTTGTGGAAGTACTATAGCGAATACCGTATTCGTCGGTATAATGCAGCCGTCGCCACCCAATAATCCCGGAGCGGAATAATCAAATTTCGGGGAAATAAAATTGTATGGACAACCAATATAACCCATGCAAGCGGCTGATCGACGCTGGCGGATATCAATATGCTTGCGGGGAAGAACGTTTGATAATAGTCAATCATCAACACCTGTGTGTGCTTGTTCTCCGGTGAGATTACGATGATGGGAACATTCGCATAACGCCGATATCGTATGATCACCAACACTACATATAAAACCAACGATAACCAGGCGGCACCCAAGTTTAGGTGTGAAAGCATACCAGTAAACGCAACCAACTCGACGCAAAATAATCCAATGGCGAAAGGTTTGAATTTTTCGGGACGTATTCCGGCTGCAAAGGTCTTAATCTGTGTCTTGATGTCGTTTTCACGATCGAGGAATTGATGCCACAAGATGCCCCGGCACCCAAACGACATCGACCACACGCCCACCCACGCAAACCAATGATAGTCTACTTCTACGCCCATTGCATAACTGATACCTGAAACCATGAGCAACGAAGGGAAGAAATGTGCCCCACTTGCGTCACAGATGACACCCAAAATTCCTCTTTTTTTAAAACGAAACGGCGGTACCGAGTACAACGTGAACGCCAGCCAAGCGCATGCGTACAGGCCAACGGTGAGTCGATCGGGCCATACCCAATAGCAAACGGCCGTGCCAGCCGCGAAACATCCCGCTACAATCGCTGTCCGCGACCAAGGAGAGAGATTAGCCACGCGATTGCGTTTACCGACTGCCTGGTCTTCCTGGATATCCGTCAAGTCATTGATAATGCTTACATAAATAGCGCCGATGGCTAATGAAAGCAGAAAAAAAAGGTAATACGGAGAAAGCGCGTACAGTCGGCCTCCCGACAAAAACGTTGTCGCATAGGCGATAGACAGTAACGGCGGCAACTTGAATCCCCACCATTCCGAAGCACGTATCAGCTTGCTTAAACCACTTATCCCCTTGTTATTTTTCCTAGCCGGCATAGTCTTGTCCTCCATTAATTTTTTGAGACGGCTACGGGCTGGCCAATGATCCGCAACCTCCGTTTTATATTCGGATAATGGTGTTCGAAGGCGGTTTTAGTCAATTTGCATAAGGATATCATGCTATGTATGGCGCTTAGCGAGAAAGCCTCCATAAACAGGCGACGGGCCTTCGCGATTTTGCCTTCTCTGATTAGCACATGTTTACCCAGCTCTACCAGGCCTTCAACATATTGCCGTTCTAGCAGCTTTTTTTCATTTGTATCCAGCTTATCTCGATACTGATCCAATAGCGTTTTGGTATCGTCTATTAAAAGCAATTTGACTACCTCTATTCGTTGCCGACCGTCGAATACATTTTGACCATCGATATCCTTATACCACAATTTCTCCAATGTGAATGCCGCACGGGTGGGCTTGGTCATTATCATATCCAAATACATCCCCCAATCGTCGCCGATGTTCAGGCGGTGGTTCCATCCGCTAACCATTGATGATCTTTTTATCAAGGCTGACGACGAAGGCGATGGGCACGCTTGCAAGTACAATCTACGGAGGTCACGAGCGTTCAATGTCACAAACCCTTTCTCGTCACCCCTATAAAAAGGCTTTAAATAGCGATACCCCGAAAAGAAATCCTCCCAATCGTCGGCGGCCCCTTTGGATCGCTGATGCCAATTTGTAAAGACAAAGTCCACATCAAATTGGTTTAGCGCCTGCACACATTTTTCCAAAAAGTCGGGCGCCCATTTATCGTCGGAATCTAGCGAAGCGATCAACTCACCTTTCGCAAACTTCAACCCTGTGTTCCGTGCAGCGGCCTGGCCTGCGTTTTTTTGATAGACATAGGTAATACCGTCTACCTGAGTAAGCAAATCCCGGGTTTGATCGACGGAACCGTCGTCTACCACAATGAGCTGGACTAGCGGGTAGGTTTGTCCCATCACGCTTTCCACCGCGTTCATCACTTTGCTTGCGCGATTGTATGTAGGAATAATGACGGAAACCAGAGGCGACTGCATAGCTTTATAAACTCGATAGCAATTTTTCTGCAAAAATAGTTTCTGGCGAAGTAGGAATGGTCGCTCGTATGGTACTGGCTGCTTTTTCTCCCATTGCCTTCCAATGGTGTTTATTTTGCCAGGCCAGTTCCAAAGCCGCGTCCAAGGAGTCATCTGTTGCGTAACAGACAAACCCGGTTTCGCCATCTTTTAAAAACTCTTTATTACCTCCCACGTCGGTCGTGATCACCGGTCTCCCAGCCATCATTGCTTCGACAATAACCAATGGAAGCCCTTCTGTTCGGGAGGGTAGAACAAGTGCGTGAGAATGGCCCCACATCTCATATACATTGTCAATATGGCCGTGAAACGAAATATTGGTAGCCCCCAACATTATAGCCATTTCTCTCAGTACCTCTTCATCGGGACCGGTTCCGATAATCGAAACCTTTATGGGCCTATTCTTCCATTTTTCCTGGCTTAATACGCGTATTAACATATCTTGCCCTTTCTCAATGGCAAACAGTCTCCCTATGCAGCAAAGATGGATACTCTCGCTGCCGTTTGGGTAGGGAATATAAGTTGTGGGGTTCACGGGATTGAAAATCACCTCGCTGTTGGCCAGACGGACACCAAACTGTTCTTCGGTAAGCCGTTTGTTATGCTGGGACACAAAAAAACAACGTCGCGCTCCCAACATCACGTTCCGCATTTCATTTCGATGAGGTGCCGGTGGCCAGTAAAAATCAACGGCTTTATGAGAAACAATGGTATACGGTATATTTAATTCCATACAGCCATACGCATATCCCAATCCGTCAAAATTGACACCTTGTGAGACAAGCACCATTTTTGGCTGGTATTTTTTCAGGTATTTTTGAAAGGTGAGTGCCTCAATGCTTAACGAAAAAGCCGGCCTCCCGGTATACGGCGGTAAACGCAAAGCCAGCCTCAATTTTTCAATGATTTTTCGATATACGCGTACGGGCAGGGGCCTTACCGGAGAGGTAGGTAAAAACTCAACTCCTTCCCGGATATGCCGCGCGATTTTTGGATGGTCGCGGTCGATTCGATGTTTACAAACGACCACATGAAATCCTCCTTTTTGCAGAATGGGAACGGCTTTGGACCACAGCTCTTCACTTCCGCCCCACGCATCCATAATGGCCGATACGACAAAAATGACTTTTTTACTCATGTTTTAGGTTCTATAACGTAAAAATTCCAATCATATATTTTCGCTTTCCTGCATTATGTCGATTTTAAACAATTCAGTATAGGCACCCGCCGAATTCGCCAGGGCATCGGGTTCACCGTGTTGAACGACTTTTCCGTCAGACAAGACATACACATAATCTGCATGCTTCACCGTTGAATAACGATGACTGATGATTAACACTCCCCGGTTTCCCAAATTTGCTTTCAAGGCATCAAACAGTCGATATTCCGACTGCGCATCCAACGCACTGGTCGCCTCATCCAAAACAAGAAACCGAGCTGAGCTGTAAAAGGCCCTGGCGGTGGCTAACTTCTGCCATTGCCCGATACTGATTTCATGCCCTCCTTCGAACACACGTCCCATCATCGTCTGGTACCCCTCTTCGAAGTCCTTAATATAGTCATGAGCGCCTGCTTGCTTCGAGGCCTCAATGATATCGGAAGGATCGTGTTTAGCCCGATCGATATCACCCAGGAAAATATTTTCAGCTGCCGTTACGTTATATTTATAAAAGTCTTGGAAAACGACACTGATTTGTTTCCGATAGCCGGTAATAGAAAAATCCCGGATGTCTGTTCCGTCCAGACGGATCGCCCCTTCTGTCGGATCATACAGACGTGTTAATAGCTTAATCAACGTCGACTTACCCGAGCCATTAAGCCCAACAAGCGCCACGATTTTCCGTTGTGGTATTTCGAGTGAAACCCCATCGAGGATCAGTCGTTTATCATGCGGATAATGGAATTTCAGTTGATCGACGACCAACTTAACGTCCTCCGTCACAGGTACCGGTTCCGGATATTCGGCGTCATGTATCTTGCTCTTTAAATCAAACAAATCGAAGATATATTTAACGTACAAATTATTGGAATATACCGCCGTAATGCCCGTGGTTATTTCATGCAGGTATCCGAAAATCATCGGAAAAATTACGAGAAAAATGGCGATATCTCCGGCAGAAACCCTACCCTCGATTGCCCCCATCGTTATAAAATAGATACACGTAAAGAAGCCCAAGCTAGCGATCGCATGAAACCCCGATTCGGCGATTGTCCGCTGTCCGCTAATTTTTAAGCGCTGGCCGATTAACTCGGTACGGATCGCAAAATACTTCCGTTTAAAGTACTCACCAAGGTTGTAGCTCCGGATTTCACGGGCCGAAATCTCGGAAGTGATCAGGTGGCCAAAATAGCTTGCTTGACGTTCAATGGGTGTATTCTTGATCCGCAACGCGTTCTGCTTTTCAGAAAAGTATATATGCACCAAAAACATCGGGAACACAAAGAGAACTAATAGCGGAAGCAGTCGCCAATCGATGGACACGATAATAGCGGATGCACCGATCATTTTGAAGCCGGCGCTTAAAATACCGATCAAGCCCATAAGGACTGCATTCGGTCTCCCACCTCCTGCGTCCTTAGCCAACTTCAGAATGTTAAAATATTCGGGATCCTCGTAATACGCCATATCCAGATCGACGGTATGCCGATGAATCATATCGTCAATCCGCTCGGAAACAAGCGTAGATTGGACCTCGGAAAAATAGCTGGATAAGGAACTCATGACCGAATGTGCCACCATTGCGCCTCCCGCAATTAACACCTGAACGATGATTTGATTTCGATAACCAGGTGAATCAATTTCAAATTTAGCGACAATATCAATCAACTCCTTAAGCGTATATAAGGACAGAAAGAGCAAGCCCGTAGATAAAATAAGCATGAGAACCACGATGACCGTCCGACGCGGTTCCAGCGCCCATACCATCTTGAGTGTACGGGATAACTTCAGGTCGGATAGCAAATGAAGGTAATAACTGACCTGATCTTTTGTCTTCGATATCGTTTTAACCATTGATTACTTTAGAATATCTTGTTTTTCTACTAGATAGGATTGCCATTTCTTAAGATACTGCAAAAATTACTCAGACACGTGACGACATGATTATTCCTAGTATCTTTGCAAAGATTGATATAAATTACAGCACTCAAACGGAAAAACCGTTGACATTTTGTGTTTTGTAGTGGAAATTCGACAATAAAAACCTTAAGGTGGCAAGCGTTGCACATTTAATTTTAGCACATCGTTCACCGGCGTCGGTATCGCGCTTGGTCGGCAGGGTTTCCCATGCGGACGCAAAGACTTTTATACACATTGATAAAAAGGTATCCATTGCACCATTTATTGAACGTGTCGGCGCGATTGAAAATACCTTTTTCATAACCAAACGTACGGAGGTGACATGGGGTACCTATAGCATGGTGCGAGCTACGTTGGAAGCATTCAAAGAGATCTTATCCCGTAAGGATGAGCAATACGATTTCATCAACTTGCTCAGCGAAGCCGATTATCCCCTTAAAAATGCAGCGGATGTTCATGCCTTTCTGGACAACCATGTGGGAAAATCGTTTGTCGAAATGCATTTTAATGATTCGCCCTGGTGGGTGGAAGCACAGCAAAAAATCAGGAAATACCATTTGGCAGACTATCCGTTCAGGGGAAAGTACTTCGTAGAAAATGTGATCAACCGTATTCTGCCCGCACGGCACATTCCCTTAGGCATGGCGTTTACTGGACGATCTCAATGGATGACCCTATCAACCGCTCATATACGTCATGTATTATCCGTTATCCATGATCACCCCCGGATCACTCGTTTTTTCAAACACACCTGGGGTCCGGACGAATTCTTCTTTCAAACCATCCTTTACAATTCGGTCCATAAAAAGGAACTTGTCAATGACAACTTGCGCTATATCGATTGGACGGCAGGGAACATGAGTCCTAAAATACTCAGTTGTGATGACTTGGATCAATTGAAACAATCGGAAAAACTGTACGGCAGGAAGTTCGACAGCGAATCGGACAGTGAGGTATTGGATGCCATAGATGCCGATCTCTTAACAAAAAAATAAAGCAAGTTGCTTGTTAGACTTTTTCTTTTTGCAACAATGCAGGTATCGTTTTCAATAACACTTTGAAATCCATCCAGAAGGAGAAATTCTCGGTATAGTCGTTATCCAGCCGCCTTCGTTCTTCGTCGGACATCTCACTTTTGCCCCTTTTTGTCACTTGCCAAAGGCCGGTAATCCCCGCCGGACCCAAGAAACGCGTGGCCCACTCATCGGAGGTAAGCTGTTGCGCTTCATAAAGTGGAAGCGGCCTATTCCCCACCAATGACATATCGCCCTTTATTACATTAAAAAGCTGGGGAAGCTCGTCCAAACTTGTGTTTCGGAGTAACATCCCCAAACGTGTAACCCGGGGATCGTCCTTAATCTTTACAAATGCCGATGAACCGCCATTTAGTGCATACTGATTATGGGCTGACAATTTAGCCAACTCTTTATCCGCATTAACCCGCATTGACCGGAATTTATAAAAGTCAAAAACTTTATACCCGGATCCCGCTCGCTTACTAATATAAAATATGGGCCCTTTAGAGTCCAATTTAATCAAAATTGCAACGATAACCATAATCGGCATCGCCAGAATAAGCACCGTTCCGGCCACCAGAATATCAAATATCCGTTTTGTTAAGGGCATCCGGTATTCGCCACTCGGCAATCTGGAATCCACCGTCTTCAACTTGCTATTCAGCAACTTAAATTTGATAATGAATTTTAATCGCTCTTCGATATTCCCTACATTAAACGGATAAAAATAAATGTCATTGACGAGCGAGGAAAATGCTTGCGTTACGGCTAAGCGGTTATTTTTGTATGCTAACAAAATAATGCTGATGCCCTGATTAAGCGGATTGCTGCGGAATGCGGATACAAAAGAAAGCAATGGAGCAATATTTTCCTCAATTTCCAACAGCAAAATATCCGGCGCGGACAAAACCGATTGTTTCTTTATGTATTTATCTAAAACCTCCAAGTGGTCGAATTGGATAAGCTTGATGTCCTTATTCAAGGCTTTGTCAAGCTCATCGACAAACTTAGTCCCTAAATATGCAACCGAAATTGTTATAAATTTGCTTTCTTGCTTAACTTCAGTTAACAAATCCATAAGTCGATGTTTTAAATATGCTTCTGATAGTCTCTTTTAGTATAATAGGATCAAACGGTTTACTAAGAAAATTATTAACGGAATAAGGAAGGCCACTCAGCTCTTCGATGACATTCTCCGATGCTGAAAGTACGATGACTGGAATTTCGCTATATAAACCACTTACTTTCAAGCATTTTAGAAACGATCTCCCGTCCATCTGCGGCATTACCCAATCCATTATGATTAGATCCGGAATCTGGCGGCTTTCCAACCAAAGAAACGCCTCATAACCATTCGCAGTTGCCTGTACATCGTATTCCTTCGATAGTATAAAATGTAATAACCGCTGTATCGTTGGTTCGTCTTCTACTAATAGAATTCTTTTCTTCATACCTCAAACAGGATCTAAGCATTTACCGAGGACAAATCTCAAAGTTTTTTTAAGAAAAAAAGCAGAAAAACGTACAATAAACTCCCTTTGTAGCCAATCCACTACAACTAAATCAACTCTTGAAAGAGACCCACGCGGTAGGTATGAAAATGATAGCCGGGGGTCAGCTAATCGCTTTATGAGAAAAGTTCAGTTTCCTGTTTTGATGGAAACTTCCGAAGTTTTTGCTTTAACGAGCATATTGATGTAAACGACATCTAAAAAAAAGCAAATGCTTCCGAGTATAAAAACCAAGTTTGCCAGATCAGCGTGCCCCAGGGCACCGAATAACACGGTACTGGCAGCGGTCCCGATGCCCTTACTTATTGCCAGGAAAAGGCTTTGACCGCTGTTGCTTCTTCGCTCGATTAACATCAATATGAACAATACCGACATGAAGACATTTTGTAGAAAAGCCGAATAAACAGCACCGTCAGTGCCCCCGAATTCCTTAATAAATGCGTACTCGATGAGCATGGAAATCAGAAGCACAATAAGGCTATAGGGTATAAAATAAGCTGGATTTGCATAGTTCTTAAAACCCTTTTTACCATACAAAAAGTAAGTAACCAATATCAGCACATCGAATAACAGCCATATGATATTAATATAGGATTGCAGACTGAAACTATTATGACGGATACTGTACGCTGACTGCACCAACTCCCAAGAAAAATTGAGTGCTAAGGCCCAAAACGGAATCGCGAACGTCTTTTGAGCAAAGCCCAAACGAATGGCTTCGATGTATGCCAGCGTCCATGCAAGGCCACCTGTCAGTCCTAAAATTGTATAAAAGTCCATACCTTACAAATAGCTAACCTTCCATTTTCGAATCTTGCACAGATATGTAAGCAATCAATATTGATTGGCCCAATCGATTAGTTTAACAAACATACAAAACAATTCAATGTTTCTGCAACTTATTGGCATAAAATGCATAAAGGCCGATATCGTGTCAATTATGGATATCGGCCCTTATGCATGCTTTTTGAAATGGACTATAGCCGTTTCACGCGAATGTTCCGGAAGTGTACCTCCGATCCATGTCCGAGGAAACCGATGTGGCCTGATTTACGGGTTAGCCCAGGGTGGGACTTATGGTCCAGCGTTCCATTCTTGGAGGCTTCTGCCAAATCGCCATCAACGATAACCGTACCGTTCAGCGTCACGCGGATTTTGTTACCTTTCACGTATATCTCTTCTTCATTCCATTCTCCCACCGGCCGCAGGTATCCCTGCTTTGCCGGTATCACGCCATATACGGAGCCGTGGTGTTGGTATTCTTCGATATTCCTATACATCTCGGCTCCGTCGTCCAGCACTTGTATTTCCATACCGGCGTAGGCGGCGTCGCCCTCCAGTGGCGCCCGAATTCCGATGCCATTATTTGCGCCGGGCGTCAATCTGAATTCGAAACGGTAGACAAAATCAGAAAATTCTTCTTTTGTAAACAGATTCCCTCCCGATCCCTCAGTTGGGACAACCGCGAGGGTGCCCTCTTCGCTGATACTATATGCGTCGGTATTTTTTCGCCAAGCGTCCATATTTGTTCCATCAAACAACACGTTAAACCCTTCCTTTTTTTCATGTGCTGGCAGGGTAAACACTTCCTTGCGGGGCAATTCACGAATGTAGATATCCCGATAGAAAACGTGTGTTCCATGGGCCTGCAATTCGATTTGTTCTTTGGGGAATATAGGGAGGCTCCGGTCCCAGAAATTTTCAAGCACGACGCTATCAGTTACCAACTCACCGTTCAGATATACGGTGACACGATCGCCGACCATTCGAATGCGGAAAGTATTCCATTCTCCCAGCGGATTGTCGGCAACTTTCAGCGGTTTACTCTCATGTTTCTGGTTGTTATATAACCCTCCGGACCCCACTTGGGCACCTACATTCACACGTGATGTATCCCAGATTTGCACCTGCGGCGTACCACGAAGATAAATCCCGGCGTCGCCATCTTTTCCGTCTTTGGCGAGCTTCCAGTCGACCAGCATTTCGAAATCGCCATACTGCTTAACCGTTGCGATATTATCACCATGCCCATTAAAAAACAATTCACCGTTTTGCACGGACCATCCGCCATGCATCACTTCATCGGCCTTGATCTGCGCTTCAGCCAATGTTTTGGCGTCCATCGCCGCACGTTTTATGGGATCAGCTACCAGTCCTTTCCAACCTTTTAGGTCCTTCCCGTTAAATAGCGATACATAACCGGAGCCCTTGGGCATCTCATTGAGGTGCTTCTGGATTGCCTCACGAAGATAGCTACTTTCGCTGCCAGAAAGCAATTCGATTACCTGGTTCAGCAGACGGACTACATCTGCTCCGTAAAAGCCTTTATTGTCTAATGCGATATTCATTACCGTATTTGCGGCCGTCGACTTCAACTGTTCATCGTCGAGAAATTTGCCGGCAAAGAGCAAAGCGTTGTACGTCTTCTGGGCTTCCAACGCACGTAATACCGCCTTCTTCTGTTCAACCGATTCCGCAGCTTCGAACGCATCCCTTAGGTAGAGCACTTTTTGATCAGCGGGAAGATCCGCACCGCTCACAAGTCGGACCAGCCCCTTGATTACCGCATCCAGTTGGCCGGAATCCGTCACCTTTTTTCGGCTCAATGCAATCAATTGCGGTAACGCTTCTTCTCCGGTCCAATTTGCCAGCGCGGTAGTGGCAGCCCCTCGCAATACCGGGTCTCCTTGGTTCGTGTGGTCTGCAACAACTTCCAGGGCATCCTTTCCTCCTATTCCAGACAGTATTGGAAAAAAGAATGCCCGTTGCTGGGCATCGGCAGCCTGAAAGCGGGAAATCACCGATTGCGTTTGTGTCTTTCGATCGTCGCCCAACGTAACAGCAACCACCGCTGCCGCCTGTATCGCCCCCGCATATTCATTATTTGCCTCCGTCAATAAGTCCAGGATCTTATTCAAATCTTCGGAACGGGCAATCTGTGGCAATGCACCGAACGCTGCTGTCTTTACCGCTTTCGATGCGTCGCTTCCAATGATCCCAAGTATCACAGGCATACTTTCTCCCGCTCCTCGCTGACCAAGAATATCGATTAGCAAGATTTGCACATCGGCATTCTGTTCATCTTTCAGCGCGCTGGTGACCAGCTGCGTAAGCTGCTTATTTTTTGACGTAAGAAGCACTTGCTTGATCGCCTGCCGGGTTTCAGCATCGCTTGCCGGTAAGAGGGCAATCAGTTCGCTGTCTGCGGCATCCGGATCCAGTTGATGCAATGCGTTTATGGCTTCCTTGCGAACAGCTGGAGCGGCCGAGCGCAATGCCTTCCGGACTTCCGGGAGGGCTCCTGATTGCTTATGGCTCGCAACATATCGTAGCATGTCTACTTGTACCTGTTCGTCGGCTCTGTCCAAGCGCTTCACCAATTTAGCTGAAACTGCACCGTTCAAATATGGGGAAAGCAAACCCAAAGCGGCGTTGCGGTATCTGGAGTTATCATCGCGTGACGCCTTCACCAGCGTTTTCACCTGCTGCTCCTTATTGGTTTCGGTAAGCAAGCCCAAAGCCGCAATGCGCGTATGGGTCTGATCCGTTTGACGAGCTTCCTTGATTACTTTTGACGCGGCCTTACCTGCAGCTGCAGTTTCACCATTCGCTATTTGTTTATGCAAATAGTTGACGTAGGCTGACGTTGCTTCCGTCGGATCGTATTTATAACCTGCCGATTTTGCCGCATCTGCTAGCAGCGATTGAGAGGCGGCTCCTCCCAGTCTCGAAAGCGCGTACAAGGAGATTCTTCGAAGCGCAGGATCTGTAGTGTTTGCTTTGGCCAAAACAGCCTCCTCCGCCGGAGAGTAAGCCATAAAACCTAACCCATCGATGATATTTACCGCGGTGATCCCTTTCGCGTTTTCAAGTGCCTTCTGCAGCGCAGCGCCTGCGCGCGCTGTCCCGATGCGGGACAACGCCCGGGCGGCCTTCTCACTCAGATATTCGTCAGTGAGGTACGGGCTTAATGCGTCCACGGCACTGTCGTCTCCGGCATTCTGCAACAGCTGGATCACAAACCCTTTGTTGTCTTTGTTGTCGAGTGCCTTCAGTGCCTCAACAGCTCCTTGCAGGAAAGTGGCACGCTGTCCCGTCTTGCCCGGTAACAGCACATGGTAGCTGTAACTGTTGACTGCATACTCGATTCCGGCATTATCACCCGTTCCCGGGGGCACCAGTTGTTTAAGAAGTGCTGCAATATCTGACGCCGTAAACCGTTCCATCTGCCCCATGGCTTCCCGAAAACGCACAGAAGTTTCAGAAGGTTGCTGTGCCAGCAGGTCGGCAATCTTGGTGGTGGTGGTCCGGACATCGGTATGTTGGGCCGACACAGGCACCTGGTGTATAAACAGCGCCAAGAGCGCATATATGATTTTTTTCATTTCAATAATATTTATGAGCGTAAATTTTCAAGGACATAAATGAGCTTGTTGCATTCAGTTGTTAGTAGCTGCAATGAAGTTTGTGCCCGCTTACGGCATTCAACAGATTTCATGGCTTTTTGCATCCGTCGCTGTCATTTAAATTGCCCATGGGCCACGCATAGGCTGATCCACCAATCGGTTGGCGGCCTCATCATCTACGAATAATTGCGTTTGCGGATCAAATTTGAGTGACCGCCCCAGGCGCAATGCCGCCAATCCCATATTGACAATTGTGCAGGAACGGTGACCATTTTGCTCATTGAGCGCAAACTTCTTGCGTGTTTTCACGGCATCGACAAAATCGGTTACCTGTGGTTCGGGATCCGGAAAAGCGGCGAGCTTCCGTTCCATATCTGGAATATCCGACTTGAAACCCCGAAAAAGCTTACCATTCGGTCCTTCGATATAAGGCATACCAACATCCTTTCCTTCACCATCGAGCACAATTTGGCAACCATCCGCATACGTATACGTTATGCGGCGCCACGTTCCAACTGCGTCGCTGTGTTGTTGCGGTGCATCCACCTCGACAGAAATCGGACTTTCATCATCCTTATTCAAGAAATATTGGACCGGATCGATATAATGCTGCCCCATATCCCCCAGTCCGCCACCATCGTAATCCCAATACCCTCTAAACGTTGTATGTACACGGTGCGTACTATAAGGCTTATAAGGTGCGGGACCTAACCACATGTCGTAATCGAGTTCCTTCGGAACCTGCTCAACGGGAAGGTTTTCATGGCCTACCCAATAAAACTTCCAGTCAAATCCGGTGTGTTTGCTGATCGTTACCTTAAGCGGCCAACCTAACATACCCGAATCGACCAGTTTTTTGATGCGTTTTACCGGAACGTTCATCCCATAAAAATTGTCTTCGAACCGGAACCAGGTATTCAAGCGGAAGATGTTGCCATGTTGCTTTACGGCCTCCACGACACGTTTTCCCTCACCAATGGTACGTGTCATCGGCTTTTCACACCAAATGTCTTTTCCCATTCGCGCGGCTTCTGCGGCCATCAGTCCGTGCCAATGCGGAGGCGTTGCAATATGCACAATGTCCACCTCAGGCAACTGGATCAGCTCACGGAAGTCCGAAAATTGCTTAACCGCAGTATCACCGAGCTGCTTCATCGCCAATGCCAGGTGACGCGTATCTACATCGCAGATCGCAACTGTCTTCGTACCTGCATAAGCGAAATGTCCCCGGCCCATTCCGCCAACTCCGATCACTCCTTTGGTAAGGTGATCACTTGGAGCAAGATAACCTTGCCCCCCCAATACGAAACGGGGTACAATGCTGAATGCTGCCGCCCCAATCGTTACTTTTTTAATAAACTCCCGACGGGATGTGTTTTTTTCTTTCATCAGAGAATATTTTGTTTTTAATGGTCTGATGGAACCGACTCCTTCATCGCCCTTGCATAAGGGCGTTGACGGAGTCGATTTCATTTGTATAATTTGAATTCCAAATCGGTCTTGCCCGACAAATTTATTATTTCCCCTGTCAAAGCAAAAACTTTTTATATTTTTTTTCAAAAGATAGAATACATGTGCAAATATGTAGCAAAATATGTGTCCATTACCGATAATATGAGTATTTTTGAGCACTAATACAGAGCTGCTATGTCGCCATCGTTTTTGGGTAAAAATCACTTTGAAAACAAGTCGAAGATTGAGAGGAAAAACCAAGGATTCAAGCTAAAATTGGTTAAAGCCTTAATCGCCAACCACGGTATGACCAATGCCGAAATATGCAAACACCTAAAAATAAGCGCCCCAAAAACCTTGGAGTTGATTAATACCTTGGCTGAAGCTGGAATATTGGAGCAAAACGAAAAAGGAAGTTCCATCGGCGGACGAAAGCCGATATTAAACAAGTTAAAAAGCAATACATTTTTTATTGTTTGTATCGAAGTCGAGTTATACAGGGTGAAAATGACCATCGTCGACAACACCAACACGTTTGTACATGCCGATACATCTTCGTTTTTGCTGACGAAAGACTGGTCTTCTGCCATCGAATTAAACCGGCTACTTGCGAATTTCGTCCGGTCATCGGGAATTGCATGGTCATCCATTTTAGCCGTTGGCATCAGCATGCCGGGGCTTATCAATAACAACAGTGGCCGCAATCATACGTATATGATGCACCCGGATGAACACGTTTCGCTGCAGGATTACTTTTCAACACAATTTGACAAGCCGACATTTATCATCAACGATGTCAAAAGCGCTGCGATAGCCGAATTGAAATTCGGCATGGCAAAAAGACGCAAGGATGTATTGGTCATCCTGATGGATTGGGGGATTGGGTTAGGTGTAATCATGGATGGGCGATTACGGAATGGTACAGCCGGGTTTTCTGGAGAAATGGGACACATGCCGTTTGTCGAGGATGGCACATTGTGTTACTGTGGCAAAAAAGGCTGCCTTGAAACGGTTGCTTCCGGGGTTGCGCTGGTAAGAATGGCCAAAGAAGGAATACAATCCGGTGAAGATTCCTTACTCAACGAGTTATCCGAACAAGAAATAGAAAACATTGAACCCCAACAGGTTATAGAAGCCGCCAACAAAGGTGATCAATATGCGATCAGCATCCTTTCCTTCATCGGCGAAAAGCTTGGGAAGGGCATCGCCGCGCTTGTGCAACTTTTCAATCCCGAACTAATTATTCTGAGTGGAAAGATCGCGGAGGCAAACCAATACATTACCATTCCTATCCAGCAGGCCATCAACACCTACTGCATGACGCAGCTTAAGAATATGGCTCGTGTGGAACTCTCTGAACTCGGTGCTGATGCGGGTGCCAAGGGGATCGCACATATTGCATTCGAAAAGTACTTTGACTCGCTCATCTCTTCAATTGAAACATACGTCTAGCTTATGGAGACGGACCGCACCGTGATCATATCGACCTGGATGCATGGCATATCCTGGCTAGACGGGTGGGAGGTTATGCAAGCCGATGCTGAACTTCGGCAACCGAGTCTGTGGCTGATCGAGCCGGGGCAGTTTCATACCCGGTTGATCAATTGCGACGAACACGTATTAAGTGAGGATGAAGCCCGCCGAGCATCGCGGTTCCACAAATCCGATCACATGCTGCGTTTTAAAGCTGCTCACACCGCGCTGAGAGTACTGTTGGGGCGAGCAACCCATTCGGATCCGAGGGCTCTGGATTTTGGGAAAGGCCACCACAACAAGCCCAGTTTGGAAAAACCGGAAAATACGGGCATTCAGTTTAATCTATCATATACAGAAAATCGTGTGTTAATCGGATTAAACCCGAATCATCCCATCGGAATCGACATCGAGTGGTCGCATCGACCGTTTGCAATTGAATCCCTTTTGGAAGCGTGCTTTTCGGCCAATGAAATCGCGTTCATCTGCGCACGAAAGGATCTGGTGCATCAGCGTTTTTTCACATTATGGACACGAAAGGAAGCCATTTTGAAACTTACCGGCGAGGGTATCGGCGATCACCTCCCTCATTTTGAAGTATTGGATGGTATATGTTATGCTAACAAGCAAATTATCGGCGGGCAGCCGCCTGACCGGGTTTATCTCTATTCGTTTTCCCCGGAAGAAGGATTCATCGGATGCATGGCCAGTTCCATTCCCATTACTCCATGTTCCTTTTATCGATTGTAATCGCCGTAAGCGTTTGTTTTCGGTTGGAGCGCTCCCAAACTGCACTTTGTCCGCCCCGGACATAGCGAAGCATGCCAGCAAGAACCGCATAATTCATTACACAGAAATAATAGGGAATAAAAGCGATTTTTACTTTCAGAGCCTTCCGTTCCAACAAAAATCCCAATACCGCTAATCCATAAAATATCAACTGCCCATAAAACAGTCCGCTATACAGTATTCCGGCATCGTAAACGTGCAGTAAGGCAGCGAGGACAAACACGACCGGCAGCAATATCGGCGTAAGGGTCCACCGCAACACCCGATGACTGATATATTGAAAGGCAAGCACCGGATAGGCAAATGGATTCAACAGTCGCCTTAGGCGAACGATCGACTGAATTCCACCCGCGGCAATCCGAATTTTCCGCTTTAACTCTTCTTTTACGTTCTCCGATGCCATTTCGGTAGCAAATGCTAAGGGTTCGTATTTCACAAGGTATCCCTTACCGGCGATGTGCATCGATATCATAAAATCGTCTAAAATGGTATCCAGCGGCACGCTTTCATATAAGTTGGTCCGGATGCTGAACAGCTCCCCGGCCGTACCCACAACGGTGTGTAATTCCGAATCCCATCTTTTTAGCGCCGACTCATATTTCCAGTAAAACCCCTCTCCCGCTGCACTCGCATCGGCCTCCGCTCCGGCATAAATGCGCTTTTCTCCGGCAACCGCCCCAATCTTTTCGTCGCTGTAATACTTGCATAGTTCGATCAGCGCATCCGTATTCAACAACGTGTTTGCATCGGTAAAAACGACTACCTCCGTAGCTACTTCGCGCATTGCTCGGTGCACGGCTGCAATCTTACCATTACGCGCCGACTGATGAAGTAACGAAATTTCCGGATACTCACCCACCAGCGCAGGTGTTTCATCCGTAGATCCATCCGTCACAAAAATATATCGGATTTTATCCGCCGGATAACGAAGCTGCAAGGTATTGTCAATCTTTTGCCGGATCATTGACGCTTCATTGTAAGCAGCCACGATCACCGTACACGATGGCAGGGATTCGTATTCCGTCACGTAGGTAGGACGGCTTTTTCTGACCAAACGTTGGACACGCACCAATAGGTAGAGCAATATCCCGTATCCTACATACGTGTAAAAGACTATAAACAACGCAAACCAAAAGAAATACTCCATTGCTGTTAACAAATGCCGACGCGAATGTAGCTATTTGCCACTCATTTCAGCCAACTGAAAGAGCTCATCGCTCATCAAAATTCCAAACCGTGGCTCTTTTCCGACATAAATACCCGCCAAGCAGCCCGATCCATTTCAAAAGTAAGATCCTTTTCGTTCAACTGGTCCATAGACACCCAACGGAATACTTGGTCGAGATCTTTTCCTTGTTCGAAATCGAAACGCTTCCGGCTGAAACGTCCTTGTAATGTCCCACTGTGACGGACCAGGTAATATATCCCGATCACCTGGTTATCATTGAAAGCCGATTTCACAAAAAAATCCGTGGTATGGATATGACGCAGAACCTCAATCTCCACCCCGCATTCTTCGGAAAATTCACGCTGTAAACCCTCCAGCAATCCTTCACCATATTCAAGTCCGCCTCCTGGAAATTTACTGAACTCCAATCCCGATTCCCGTTCATCGCTGATGAGGACTTCCTGGTTGTCGTTAAATAAAAAACCGTATACTCGTATTGTAAATCTATCCATATCCTTCAGACAATTTCAAAACAATGCAAGTGCCTCGACCGTTAGTATAAAGGCGAGTGACATACCTGTTCGAAGAACGGTATAAAAATATGATTCTTGTCATATTTTAAATATATTCGAACAGTTAAAAAAACTTTATCGGTGCATTTAACTACCTTTGCGGTAATGCAAGCGTTAACACAACAGATTCCTGAAGGATCGCGGAAAGAAGTAATGGCCTATTTGGAGCCGTTTATGCTCAATGAGATGAGCGAATACCTGAAGCCGGTAGAAGAGATGTGGCAACCAGCCGACCTCCTCCCTGATGCTTCACGCGATACATTTTTTGAAGAAATAAAAGAGTTACAAGAAAGCGCCCGAGAACTTACCTACGATTTGGTAGCGGTGTTAATCGGCGACACAATCACTGAAGAAGCATTGCCTACGTACGAGTCGTGGCTTACGATGGTGAAAGATGTAGACAAAAACGAGCAAGGTGGATGGATGAAATGGGTGCGCGCCTGGACGGCCGAAGAAAACCGTCATGGTGATTTACTCAATAAGTACCTCTATCTTTCCGGACGGGTGAACATGCGTGAAATGGAGATTTCCACCCAATATCTTCTCCAGGATGGCATTGAGATCGGTACAGGTAATGACCCCTATCGTAATTTTATTTATACCTCATTCCAGGAACTGGCAACGAATGTTTCCCACAGGCGTGTAGCTGGATTTGCAAAAAAAGATGGAGACAAGTTATTGGCCAAAATGTGTGGTGTCATAGCCTCGGATGAAGCGAGACATGCTAAAGCCTATATGTCTTTCATCTCCAAGGCAATGGAAGTTGACGCTAGTGAAGTGATGGTGGCCTTTGAGGACATGATGCGTAAAAAGATTGTGATGCCGGCTCACTTACTTAGGGAGTCTGGCGAGCCACAAGGCGAAGCCTTCACCCATTTTTCCGATGCGGCCCAACGTTTGGGAGTATATACAGCCGTCGATTATGTCGATATCCTGAAAGAGCTACTGCGTGAATGGAATGTTGAATCGGTCAGAGAGCTAAACGAAGCCGGCGAACGTGCCCGGGATTACCTGGTGCGGCTACCCGATCGGTTGTTACGTCTCGCCGATCGCATGAAAATGCCGGAACAGCGATATCGTTTCAAGTGGATCCATGCATAAGTTTGGTTAGTTTAAGATATCCCGGATGTAACTCATCCGGGGTGGTCTGTTCTGCTGGTTCCACCTGGATTACGAATTGGTTTTTTGCCCGTGACGTGAGCACATCTTCAATTTCGTAAATATCATCCACATCAATCCCATATTTATCATCGATATGGGAAGAAACACTATGCTTCCAGAATGTCTGATTCTTCGCTTGGCGGACCGCTTCTGCTGTATCTGGAGCTACCGATAAGCACTTGTAGTGGTATTCTTCAAAGTCGTTTTCCTTGTATCCGCCAAGGTTCACAAAAAACAGCTTCACCCCGCTGTTTGTACGGACATCCCGTTGCGCTACGCGTACCGAATACCCATCTACAACCGTCACTTCCCGCCATGCGTCGATATGAATCTTTTCTTTAGCTTCCGGCCAAAATTCAAGGATTTCCGGCACCAGATCCCTTAACGAGGTACCGATACCAAAGAAAACATCGTGTTGCTCGGTGTGCCGTCCCTCCGGCTTGCACCCTAACAGTATCATATAGAGCTTGTGATTTGTCATAGCGAAAAAGTCCCTCAGTAAAAGTAACATTTATCCCGCATTCAACGGAAGGTAAACTTCGGCCATCATACAGCGTGCACTGCCGCCGCCGTTTCGTTCAATCGTATCCAATGGCATATGAATAAGGGAATTGAATTTGGTTAATTTCTCAAGCTGTTCGGGGCGTAACGAACGATAAGCTCGTGTCGACATCACGAGAAAGCGTTTTCCTTGCTTATTTTCAATCTGCAGCATGTTGCCGGCAAATGCCTGCATTTGAGACATGGTGATCGGCACTTGTGTCTTTCCCGAATTTTCGAGCATCCTGGCGACCCGCGGTCGATCGGAATCCGCAATACTATCCCATGTCACCACAGCATAGCGATCGGCCACACACATCATCACATTCGTATGATAAATGGGTTGTCCGTGCTCATCAAAAGCGTCAAATATTACCGGGTGGTATCCCATTTGCTTACAAAATAGCTGAAAAAGGGACTCATCCGTACGTGGCGAACGGCATGCATAAGCTATCTGATGGACGCGGTCCAGAACAAAACTGCCTGTTCCCTCAAGAAATTTACCTTGAGCCTCGTAAGAGGTGTAGTCCAACGTTCTGCGGATCGTAAAATGCCTTTCGATTGCTTTATGTACCGAAGGTTTGCGCTCAAGGCGCCTGTTTTCGGCAAACATGGGATAAAGAACTAAGGAGCCGTCCGCGTGAAACGAAATCCAGTTATTTGGAAAAATGCTGTCGGGCGTGTGGGGAGATTCCGTATCCTGCACCACCAAGACATCGACGTCATGGCTCCGCAGCATTTTCACAAAGGCATCAAACTCGTTGAGCGCCTTCCGTTGTATTTCGGAGTGGTCATCCGCATCCCAGGTTTGAAATGCGTTATTTATCGCTGTCTGCGGATTGTAGCCAAAATGTGCCGGTCGAATCATCAATAGCGTCATGACAGCGGTGTATCTAATCCCGTAGTAGTGGCATGCTCATGCAATGGAAGCCACCGCGGGCACGCGACAATTCGGCGGAAGGCATAAGCACAAGGGTATCTGCCAATTCATCGACATGCACGCGTCCTTCCTCCAGTTGTATCAACAAATGTTCCACCTTCGTCACCTTAAATCCCGCATCACGGAACGCCTCCGTAGTTTTATCATTTCGATCATACCCCAGCACCACACCGTTTCCAAGCGCCAGGAGATTGCAACTGTCTGTCCACTGCTCACGTGCATCATAAGGAAACTGGTTATTACCTGATAAGAGAATGCGTACATTTTCTGGGGGGCAACCGAAATCACTTATGCTGATATCGACCAATAATTCCTCGAGCGACTGAAAAGAGCGGGGTGCTGCAACGTTTCCCTTTTTAAACTGATGGATTTCCAGCTTAAGGACGGTCCGCGGGTGGACACCTAAAACATACTGAATTTCGTCGGTCCGCAGCCCCTTCATCCGTTCGGTGGAAAAATCGCCAAGCATTACCCACACGTCGGCTTTCACCTGTGTAAATACCGTGTCAATATGCATGTAGTCCCGTTTGCTGGGAATTTTTATGACGGAGACCTTCTCGACCACATTCCTATCAAAAAGGGCTTTTACAGCCTGCGCTGCCGCTTCCGAATTTGTGCGTTCACTGATGCCGATTACCACATGATTTTCGCTGACTACCATGACGTCTCCGCCCTCTAAAGTTACCTTTTCGGTTTCCGAGTCGTTAGGCATCAAAAAATGATGCTCTTTATCCATCAGTTCGATTATATTCTGGCGGTAATCGGCAAACATCGGATGGTGAAAGAAGATGTATTTTGCAATCAATGCTTCTCGCTTGCGAGCTTCTTTTTTCGGTTTATTCAGCAAGATACAATTGTTAATGACAATTCCAATGTCGCGCGTAAAGATGAAATTTGGTATCGGTGGAAAAATCAGCTCGCTTTCATCGGACGTTCCACTGAAAAAAACCCGTGCCAAAACAGCAGGGGCATATCCCATCAACCGGCGCTGTACTTCATAACTGCAGGCTTCGAGGGCACAAACCGATGCAACCAGCTGGCTTTTAATGGCAGTGTCTTCCAGAATATCCATAAGCAGCAGCTGTAACTCCACGACTTGGTCTGAGCGGTAGAAATCCGGATGATCCGGTTTATAAAAATTTCGGTGATTCTTCGACGCATCGATATCGGACAGCCGACCCCTTATCTTCTTTTCGTCGAGAAAATATAGCAAAAGTTTGACGTAATGATCGTATTCACTGGCCCGGATCGTATCCAGATGCACAATATCTTCGAACAGCCAATCTTGTGCTTTGGAAGGCACTACTTTTCCCAAGCCGCTGTCTGGACTGTGTATAAGCACTCTGCGTAACTTACCCACCTCCGAAGATACATGAATCCGATTAGTTGCCGATGATATCATCTATTTCCTTCATTATATTTACTGCGAGTTCTTCGGCTTGTTCCGAGGTCGGCGCTTCGGAGTAAATCCGAATAATGGGTTCGGTGTTTGATTTACGTAAGTGCACCCATCCGTGCTCAAAATCAATTTTCAACCCGTCGATGGTACTGTGGGGTATTTGACTATACCGCTGTTCCATTGTCGCCAGCAAACCATCGATATCAAGTCCGGGCGTAAGTGTAATTTTGTTCTTGGACATAAAATATGGCGGGTATCCTGCCCGCAATTCCGATATCCGCTTACCGCTTTTCGCTAAGTAACTAAGGAAAAGTGCAATTCCCACCAAGGCATCTCTCCCATAATGCGTGGCTGGGTAGATAACCCCACCATTGCCCTCTCCGCCAATCACTGCGCCAACCTCTTTCATTTTGGTCACCACGTTGACCTCGCCTACCGCGGCGGCGTGGTATTGAGAACCGCTTGCGACCGTCACATCACGCAGCGCTCTCGTGGACGAAAGGTTGGATACCGTGTTCCCGGGAGTGTGTTGAAGCACATAATCGCTAACGGCGACCAAGGTATATTCCTCGCCAAACATCTCGCCGTTTTCCATCACGAAGCAAAGCCGGTCTACATCGGGATCCACCGCAATCCCCAGGTCTGCCTGTTGTTTCACGACCAACGCCGACAGATCGGTCAGATTTTCTGCAAGCGGTTCGGGATTGTGCGGAAAATGCCCGTCCGGTTCACAATGGATTTTGTAAACCGTCTGAACCCCTAAAGCTTCCAACAATACTGGCACAAAAATGCCTCCGGTAGAATTGACGGCGTCCAGCGCGACTTTGAAGTTAGCTTTCCGTATAGCATCTGCATCCACCAAAGGAAGTGCTAAGATTTGATCTACATGTTTTTGAAGATAGCTATCCGAGAAGGTTACTTTACCCAACGCATCGACGGTTGAAAAATCGAAGTCCAGGTTTTCTGCAATATCCAGTACTTGTCTTCCCTCTAAATCGCTGATGAATTCGCCTTTGTTGTTGAGCAGCTTCAGGGCATTCCACTGGGCGGGATTATGACTGGCCGTAAGGATTATGCCACCACCCGCCTGTTCGCTGGGCACGGCTATTTCCACCGTCGGTGTGGTTGACAGCCCCAGATCCACGACATCCATCCCGATACTTTGCAACGTTCCAACCACCAGGTTTCGGACCATCTCTCCCGAAATACGAGCGTCCCGTCCGACAACCACCTTATTGATTCCTGTTTTGTTTTGGATAAAGTGGCCGAATGCCGCGGTAAACTTTACGATATCGACAGGTGTAAGCGCTTCTCCTGGCCTACCTCCTATTGTACCCCGGATACCCGAGATGGATTTAATTAACGTCATGTCGTTTATTTTTGATTTAAATGGTCAACTATTAAATGGCCGACTACTTTAATAATACTATCTTCGCAGCGGTAAACTTAGATAAAATATTGTTTTTTTAATATCTTTTTTTGGTATCATAAGATCGCTCCATTAAGTTTGCTCGCATAGAATACGTGTGCAATTGAGCGCCAATTTGGTTGAGGAACATCGGAATCATTGTCCTGAATATTTAATTCATCCATTCGAATTGAAAATCCGGAATAATTTATATTTTTGTTGCAACTTTGTTTAATTTACATGATCGATCAACTCGTTACATGGGATCAAGAGGCATTTCTGGCGATTAACCAGGGGTTAAGCAACGTCTTCTTTGACTGGCTCATGCCTGTCTTACGGAATCCCTACACATGGGCTCCTTTGTATCTTTTCATCATTGTTTTCTGCATCAGAAATTACCGGAATAAAGGGATACTTATTGTTCTTTTTATATTGATTACGTTTGGTATTGCCGATGCGTTATCATCCTCTGTGATCAAAAAATCGGTAAAGCGCATTCGCCCTTGCAACGATATCGAATTTAAGGAGGAGGTTGCCGTTCGGGTCCGGTGCGGTAGTGGTTACAGTTTTACCTCATCGCATGCCACCAATCATTTCGCTATTTCGATGGTATTGATTATGGTCTTTTACCGACGTTGGAAGCCAATCCTGTGGTTGGCGCTTCTCTGGGCAACGCTGGTCAGTATCGCGCAGGTATATGTAGGCGTCCATTATCCATTAGATATCATCGGCGGGGCGCTACTGGGCAGTGCGATCGGTTATCTGACCGGTTTAGTTTTCCGCATGACCGTTCCGGGGTTTGCTTCTGTAAAAAGCGCATCATGAGTTCTTCCTTAATTGTTTCCATCCTATTTATTTCAGCGTTTGCCAGTGGTATTTCGGTGTTTTTCGTAAAGCGGGACAATGCAAACGCCCTTAAATTAATTCTTTCGTTCAGCGGTTCCTATTTATTTGCAATCACGGTATTGCATTTGATCCCCCATGTGTATCACACACACGATGGAGCAAGTGAAACCATCGGCTTATTCGTTTTGCTGGGTTTTCTATTCCAATTGGTTTTGGAACAATTCTCGCACGGCATCGAACATGGACATATTCATCATGGGCATCACTCGGGAAACGTTTTTCCGTTTGGCATCATGGTAAGTTTATGTCTTCATGCTTTATTGGAGGGAATGCCGTTGGCTGCGCACCATCAAACCCAGTTGACTTTTGGCATTGCACTTCATCACGTTCCTGCGGCGTTTGCCCTCGGCAGCTTATTACTCCATACATCGCTATCCAAACGTTATATTATCCTGCTATTGGCCGTGTTTGCATTTATGACCCCTTTGGGTTACCTGCTTAGCAGCGCTATCAGCAAAGGAGAGATTGGGCATATCGAACAATACTTCGATCGGATTATGGCTGTGGTCATCGGCATTTTTCTCCATATATCCACGACGATCCTTTTCGAATCCGGTTCGGCGGATCACCACAAATTCAACAAAAAGAAAATGGTAGCTGTTGGGTTAGGGGTTGCCGTTTCGTTATTGAATTTTTTATTCGACGCACACACACACTGAAACCATGCTGTCAGTCGTTGTCAGTGTTCGCGTGCCTCATCCGGTCGATAACCCCGCAGCTTGTCCAACAATCCGTTGAGGACATGGCATTCGTCCTCGGTAATGTTTTCTTGGAGTATGTCCATCATCATCATGCTTTCCTCGAGCGCTTTCAATGTATTCAGGCCCTTTTTAGTAATCAGGACATCCACAGCTCGCCGATCTGTACTGCACTTCCCTCTGGATACCAATCCCTTAGCAACCAATCGATCAATAATACGCGAAACATCGGGCATTTTGTCCAGCATCCGCTCCTTGACTAAGCTATTGGTTGCCGGTTTAGGATATTGTCCCCTCAATATACGCAATACATTGAACTGCTGCAACGTTATTTCCGCTTGATTGGCTCTCTTTTCCAGGATGCCGGTAATCCAATTACTGGTAAAAACGATATTGATGGTTGCTTTATGTTGTTCGTTACGAAACTTACGTGTTTGTATTTCATCCTCGATCCTCATCCGAATAGCGATTAATTTACGTCTACTTTTTCATCGTACAGCTTACTAGGCGTTCCGAGGACATCCCTCTGAAAAGAGAACAATAAACACTAATACTTAGTAGACTCGACTCAAAAATAAACATTTTTTACAAATGGAACAGCTGTTCACCGATTTATTGGTTCGCGATCCAAGGTTTTCATCAACCGCAAAAATTCCGTTACTGCTTCTTTCTTTCCCTCATCGTATCGATAGTCAATGTTCTCCATGAGATAACTTCGATAATCGAAATCAAGGCGTTTCGGCAATTGATTAATAATCGTTTCACGCTGGGACAATCCATAAGCTAACGCCGCATTGAATGATTCGATGAATGATGTTGTCAGCGGTTTGTTGGCTACCCAGGCGGCAAAAGCAAAAGGTAGGCCTGTCAGTTTTTGCCAGTACCAAGGCAAATCATAGACATAAGGATGTGCGTGTTGTTTTCCGAATGTCCGATCACCAATCTCAACGTATGCATCGGCTGCTCCTTCTGTTACCACCATCACCTCTCGATTCCAATAGTCTCTCAATAGAATCTGCGCCAATCCATTGGAGGTTCGAGATTGACTGTCCAATCGGAGCGACCCGATTTCCTCGATCGGTTTATCACTGAAAATAAATACCGAATTAACTGCTCCCGTGGTTCCCAAACAATACTCCGAAACAATTTCGGCATGAGGTATTTCCAACAATGCGGCGACTGGCACAATTCCTAAATCAACCTCGTTATGGATAAGCTTGTGGGCACAGGTACTTGGCACATCCAAGCTTAACTCGATCTGGCTGCTAATAGGCGAATGTTGCAAACCGTAGATAAACGGTAAGGTGTTGGTATAGGATACCGCAGATATACTAACTTTTTCCATGTCTATTTATTCAGTAGATAACCCCTCCAGGTGCTCAATGTTGTAGGCGTCCTCGATGGAAAATGCACCATCGTAATAAACCTTATACAAAGCAGTGTTGGTGTGCGGAAAATCGTCCATCAATGCAATATCACGATCCGTGAGCACCGATAAGAATACACGCATAGCCCGGCCATGCATACAAACCAGTATTTTTTTCTCATTCTTTTTGGAAAGGATATACTGAAGTGCCTCTCGCTGCCGTCGCGCCAACTGATTAGGCGTTTCTCCCCCCTCTACGCATGTATCCAGCTCCCCGTTACGCCATCGCGTAATCAGGTCGGAAAAGCCTTCCATAATTTCCGGAGTTTGTTCCCTGCCTTCGTAAATACCCCATCCGATCTCGTCTAGGCCTTCCAATTGTTCCATCGGCAAACCGTTTTCAAGAAACGGAGCTACGGTTTGATGCGTGCGCAGCAACGTAGAGGTATAAATTTTGTCGAATTGTTCGTTCTTGTAACGGGCATAAAAGGCTTCTGCTTGCATTTTGCCCATTTCATTCAGCGGGGAATCTACCCCTCTTCCTTGCACGATCCCTTTCAGGTTCAGGTCGGTTTGACCATGGCGAATGATATAGAGTATTTTTTCCAAGAAATCTAGCGCTATTTTTCGTTCAAAACAGGTAATTGATAATATTTCCGTTGCTGATCGGCACGGTCCTCATCAAAGGTTACATCTTTGTAATCGGTAATGATCCGGTAAAGGGTATCTCTCTCAATAGGATGCTTACCTGCGTTACGTATCAATTCCACCAATTCTTTCGTTGTCATGGCCGGGTGTTGTTCTTCCGCCCCCGCCATGGAGTAAATTTTGGTGGTATCGTCCAGAGTTCCGTCGATGTCATTCACTCCAAATCCAAGCGCCAATTGGGCGGTCTGCCGGGAAATCATCGCCCAATAAGCCTTAATATGTGGAAAGTTATCCAAATAAATTCGGCTAATGGCATAGTTTCTCAAATCTTCTACCACCGTCGATTCCGCAACGTGCGACATTTGGTTATCCTTATTTCTGAATTTAAGTGGAATAAAGGTCTGGAAGCCTCCGGTTCTATCCTGCAATTGGCGCAGCCGTTCCATATGATCTATGCGGTGCCAATGCTGTTCGATGTGGCCATACAGCATCGTTGCATTGGAGTGCATTCCCAATTTGTGCCATTCTTCGTGAATCTGCAGCCATTGTTCCGCATTGCATTTGTCTTTTGCAATCTGTTCGCGGATTTCAGGGTGGAAAATCTCCGCTCCTCCTCCCGGCATGGAATCCAATCCGGCATCTTTCATCATCGCCATACCTGTGGCGTAATCCACTTTCGCCTTTTTAAAAATATAGTGGTATTCCACGGGAGTAAGTGCCTTGACATGGAGGTCCGGGCGATGGCGTTTGATAGCGGCAAACAAGTCCATGTAAAATGCCATGTTGTATTGCGGCAACACCCCTCCTACGATATGAACTTCCGTCACAGGTTGATGATCGTAAGATTTCACTTGATTGAGCATCTCCTCCATGGTTGCTTCCCACCCGTCCTGCCGTTGTTTAATCAGGCGCGAATAGGAGCAGAATTTGCAGTCATACACGCACAAGTTTGTCGGTTCAATATGGAAGTTCCGGTTGAAATAGGTCTTATCGCCATGCAGCTTTTCCCGTATAAAATTTGCCAGTACCCCGAGATACCCCAATTCGCCCCGCTCATATAAGATTACTCCTTCCGTTTCATTAATACGCTGTCCGTAGTAAACCTTCGTGGCGATGTTTTTCAGTTCCTCGTCAAGATTCTTGTTTTCAAGAAGGAAAGTGAGTTTTTTTCCTGCATCCATATCCTGAACTCTTAGCAAGCAAATTTAGCTAAACTTGCTTTCATTTACAATTAATGGTGGTTTTACACCGTGTCATTCGCCAAACTGCTGCATATCAATTAACTTCTTATACAAGCCATTATGTGCTAGCAGCTGCTGGTGCGTACCTTGTTCCACAATTACCCCGGCATCGAGTACAATAATTTGATCCGCATTCTGGATGGTACTAAGACGGTGAGCGATGACAAGCGTAGTCCGGTTCTGCATCAACTTGGCCAGCGCTTCCTGCACCAATTTTTCGGATTCGGTATCCAGTGCGGACGTTGCCTCATCCAGCAACAGGATAGGTGGGTTTTTTAGAACGGCACGGGCAATGCAAATCCGCTGCCTTTGCCCACCCGACAACTTAATCCCGCGATCGCCGATATACGTTTGGTATCCAGCTTCCGTTTCCAGGATAAACTGGTGGGCATTCGCAATCTTCGCTGCCGCTATGACATCTTCTTCGGTTACATCTTGCGTTGCAAAGGCAATGTTGTTATAGATGGTATCATTAAACAAAAAGGAATCCTGATTGACTAAGCCAATCAAGTTTCTCAAATCATTTGTTTTCAAATTCCTTACATTAACATTATCAACAAGGACTTCACCCGCCTGAGCTTCAATAAACCGGGGTATTAAATCCATCAACGTAGACTTGCCACCGCCTGATGGCCCTACCAAGGCGACGGTTTTACCTTTGGGGATTTGGAAATTGATGTTTTTGAGTACCTGCCTATCCCCATACGCAAAACTTACGTTGTTTAGTGAAATACCTTCGCGAAATTCAGTAAGCGGCTGGGCATTCGGAGCGTCGGGCATTTCGTTTTTCTGATCGATCAGATCCAGTACCCGTTCACCGGCAGCGATTCCCGAATGAACATTGGCGAATGAATCGGTTAGTGCTTTTGCCGGTCGCATGACTTGCGAAAACAATGCAATATAACCGATGAACGTCGCCGCTGATAACTCGCCTGAGCCGCTTAACACCAATTTGCCCCCATAAAGCAATATGACAGCCACCATTACCACGCCTAACAGTTCCGATACGGGCGACCCCAATTGTTGTCTTCTCACCATCCGCCTGCTTATCTTAGCGAGCAACACATTTTCGTCATTGAATTTTTTCTTGATAAAACCCATTGCGTTAAACGCCTTAATAATCTTTATACCGGATAGTGCTTCGTCCAGGTAACTGATCATATTGCCATACACCTGTTGCGCCCGGGTTGCCTGTGCCTTGAGGCGTTTGACAATCCGGGAAATGAGAAAAGCGGATACCGGAATCACTGCGATGGCGAACAATGTGAGTTTAGCAGACATCATAAACAGCGCTACAATGTAAAACAGCAGCGTAAGGGGCTCCTTGAACACCACCTGTAGCGTTGCGGTCACCGAATACTGCACCACCTGTACGTCGGATGCGATCTTTGAGATGATATCCCCTTTGCGCTGATTATTAAAATAGCCCACGTGCAAATCCATCACGTTGTCGAACACGGCTGTCCGCAAATTCAATAACGTATGGATACGGAGGTTTTCCATGATCCGCTGCGACAAATACCGAAAGAGGTTGCTAAGAAATACCGATAATACAATGATCAGGCACACTCTTTTTAATGCCTCGTACGGACCATATAATATACCAGCCTGCGTTGCAAAATAATTAAAATAGTCTATGATGTCATACCAATGTTCCGGCTTTGCAACCTCGGTAGCACATTCGTTGGTATTGAAGAGTGTGTGCAACAGGGGAATGACCAATGCAAGATTCAACGTACTGAATAGTACGCTCAGCAGCGTCGTAATAACATAAGGAATCGCAAATTTATTGATAGGTTTGGCGAACGAAAGTAGTCTAAAGTATGTCTTCATCAAGCACTAAACAAGCGGCAAAGTTACCAAAAAAAACAAAGGCGGCCTGAAAATACGGAGTTAATTATTGGCCGGATTTACGTATTTTAGTCGCCCAAACGTAAAAAAATGCAAATACAGGTTGCCAAGCGGTTACAGCACACCGAAGAATACTACTTTTCAAGAAAGCTACGCGAAATTGAGACATTGAATCAGTCCGGCGAGAAAGTCATCAACTTGGGCATAGGTAGTCCGGATTTGCTCCCTCACCCATCGGTTATTGAAACCCTTTACGAGTATGCCTCGCGTCCGGATACACATGCGTACCAAAATTATCAGGGAATTTTACCACTTCGCCAAGCTATTGCCGATTGGTACGGGCGGTACTATGGCGTATCTCTGGATCCCAATCAAAATGTGCTACCGCTTATCGGCTCAAAAGAAGGGATCGTCCACATTTGTATGACGTACCTGGCTGAAGGAGATGAAGCGCTTTTTCCCAATCCCGGATATCCCGCCTATTCAGCAGCGATACGGCTGAGCGGAGCTACCGGCATTCCCTATACCCTGACACCGGAAAACAATTGGCTGCCCGATTTGGATGCGTTGGCAAAAACAGATTTAAGTCGTGTAAAACTCATGTGGCTCAATTATCCGCATATGCCTACCGGTGCTATGGCGACGGAATCATTTTTCAAGGAAATCGTGGCGTTTGCTACGCAACATAACATTCTGCTTTGCCATGATAACCCCTACAGTTTTATACTCAACGACCGTCCTAAAAGTCTAATGGCGGTTGAAGGAGCGATGGACGTAGCGATTGAACTGAATTCACTGAGCAAGTCGGCAAACATGGCTGGATGGCGAGTGGGCATGCTCGTGGGCGCCGAGAAGCGTATTAAAGAGATTATCCGCTTTAAAAGCAACATGGATTCCGGCATGTTCCTCCCGGTGCAGATGGCGGCTGCTAAGGCTTTATCATTAGGCCCGGAATGGTACAGCGAACTGAACGATACCTATCGGCGCAGAAGGGAGAAAGTATATCAACTATTGGATGCGTTGGGGTGCAACTATGACCGGAAACAGGTAGGTCTGTTTGTATGGGCCAGAATACCAGAATCATATACAGACGGGCACGCATTGAGTGACGAAGTATTACACCGTTCAAGGGTATTTATCACCCCTGGCGGTATCTTTGGAGACGCCGGCATGTCGTATATCCGGGTGAGCCTTTGCGCCACGGAATCCACCTTGGAGCAAGCTTCCAACCGCATTGCTGTTGCCTCTGGGTCGGACATTGATTAACCACTATCCTAATACGTGCAACAAATGAATATAGCCATTGTTGGTGTCGGACTCATCGGAGGCTCCGTCGCCATCACCCTAAAAGAAAAAAAGGCCGTTTCAAAGATAATCGGCGTCGACAAGAACGACAGCAACTTAAAAAAAGCGTTACAATTGGGCCTTATTGACGAAGGAGCAACACTGGAAGAAGCGATCACCCGGAGCGACATGGTTTTTCTCACGATACCCGTGGACGCCATTCTCCAATTATTGCCGTCCGTTCTTGATCAAGTGACTCATCAAGTGGTTGTCGATATGGGATCGACCAAAGAGCGTATTCTGCAAAAGGTTGCCGACCACCCAAAGCGTGGTCGGCTGGTAGCTGCCCATCCGATGGCAGGCACCGAATACTCCGGTCCGGAGGCAGCTCTTCCTAATTTATTCAAGGGTAAAATGATGGTTTATGTGGATGCTGTGCACAGCGACGAAGACGCCTTTGATGCGGTGGACGCGATCACCGAACAATTGGAAATGCATACAGCCTTTATGAAGGCACATGAGCATGACGTACATACGGCATACGTATCCCATATTTCCCACATCACTTCGTTTGCGTTAGCACTTACTGTTTTGGAAAAGGAAAAATCCCAGGGCCGGATTTTTGAGTTGGCTGGTTCCGGATTTGAATCCACCGTACGGCTTGCCAAAAGTTCGCCGGATATGTGGACACCCATCTTTAAACAGAATCGGGAGAACGTATTGGAGGTGCTGCAAGAGCATGTAAAACAGCTGCAAAACATCCAGCAAGTACTCAGCGACGAAGATTATGATGCCTTCTATAAATTGATTAAAAAATCCAATAAAATTCGCAGGATTCTCAAATAAATACGATTCAACTAAAAAAAAGAGAAGCTGCCCCAAATGGGGCGGCTTCTTCACTTTCAGGTTGAACGGGAATATTAGTATTCCAATACGGTCACTTCGGTCCTTCGGTTTGCTTGATGTTCTGCTGACGAACAAGCAACCCCATCTGCGCAACGATTCACCAGTTGCGTTTCTCCATATCCTTTGGCAACCATCCGGTCACGTGCGATGCCTCGGCTTACGAGGTAATCAACCGCCGACTGCGCCCGCCGTTGCGACAATGTTTCATTGTAGGCATGACTACCCCGACTGTCGGTATGACTAGAAAGCTCGATTTTCAAGGTTGGATTGTCACGCAGTGTACGAACCAGCTCATCCAGTATCATTGCCGCATCCGGACGGATGTTGTATTTATCGAAATCGTAGTAAATATTTTCCAGTTCAAAGGTCTGTCCTACGCGGAATACCGGCTCCAGCAGGAGGGCTACTTCCAGCGTATCGGATTTCGTAATCCCCAATGTAGTCACTTTCGCGGAATCTGCATGATACCCTTCTTTCTGTCCGAGTACCGCGTACTCCCTGTTGCGATCAAGTACAAATTCAAATGTTCCCTCGCCGCTGCTTTGCTGCCTGGCTTCAATCTTCCGCTCGCCGTTGTACAGCGTGACGGTGGCAGCAGGCAGTCGTTCACCAGTAGCCTTATCTGATGTGGTTCCTTTCAGAATGATGATAATCTTCGGATTGGCGAACGAAAATGAATAGATATCATCGTTTCCCTTGCCACCTTGCCTATCGGAAGCGAGGAACCCACGGAAACCGTTTTCATCCTCCCCATAAACCAGATAGGCAAAATCGTCGGAAGCGCTATTAATCGGATACTTTAGGTTTTCTGGGTTACTCCATTGATTTTTACTTCCGATCGACCTAAAAATATCGAGCCCGCCCATACCTGCGAAGCCATCAGTTGAGTAATAGAGCGTCCCGTCGGGCCCTATACCCGGAAACAGTTCATCACCCGCACTGTTGATTGTCGGACCAGCGTTCACTGGGCCGCCCCAGGTTCCATCAGCCTGCCGTTCGCAATACCAGATATCAGTTCCCCCGTGGCCTCCGGGCATATCGCTTGCAAAATATAAAATGCTTGCATCTGCTGAAAGAGCAGCGTGGCCTACGGAATATTCTTTCACATTGTTATAGGGAAACGGTTCAGAAATCCACACTCCGTTTTTCAATTGATAGCTATATAATTCCAATAGCTGGGTGCGATATTTCCGCCCTTCCGCCTTTTGTTGTTTACCTTCTTTGCCGGTATAAGTCCGCGTTACATACCATGTTTTACTGTTCTCGTCCACCGCAACCGGCCCCACATGGAATTCTCCGCTATTGAGGTCTGAATCAGCAAATGAAGGTGCACCAAGGTTACCTTCCGGCGAAATCGGTGCTGTGTACATCCTTAAGAAGGCGTTGCCCGTCCATCCATATGTATTTCCAGAGGACTCACCTGTGGGTTCGCCGGTATAATAAACTTGATTTCCTACGGGGAAAGCAGAAAATTCTGCATTTACGGTATTCACTGCCGCTTCATTCTGTAACCGATAACGTGTAGGCGACGACATCCAAAGCAATGCTGAATCACACCCCGCGATTTGCACCGCGACAGACGGAGCATTCCCCGTTTCGTTTGCATAAGCTTCCAATTGCTTTTTGGCTTCCGCGTACTTTCCGTTCATTTTCAGAACCTCTCCATATCGAAGCAGATTTTCTGGCGAACTATTCGGCTGTTGTACGATGCGGGTGTACCAATTTTCGGCCGATTCGTAATCATTCATTTTCCAATAGCTATCTGCTAATCGCTCTAAGTCCTGCAAACGGGGTTTGCGTGTGTCCACCAGTTTGGTATAAAGTTTCGCCGCATTTGCATATTCATAGCGGTTGTATAGTTCGTCTGCACGATTCCGGAGGCTGGGTTGTTCTTGGGCGGTAGCCAAGCCCGCTATTAGCAGTAGCGCGCCGGTTAGCATCCCTGAGTATCTCTTATTCATATTTTTATGGATTAAAAGAAGGCGTTCAAATTGTGTTAGAAAAATCGCGGGCTCAGTATCCGCGGTGCTTTTGGGCCGAAAGTAACACCCAGTGTTATTTCATGCGATCCGTTCTGTACGTTCGACAGGCGACTGACAATGTGATCATACGAATACCCAATTCGTAATGAATGAGTCACATAAATCTGAGTGATCGCAGAAAACGAATTACGACCGCTGAGGCTGTTGCCGCTTACGCGATTGTACTCACGTTCGAAAACCGTCACACCTGTTCGCCATCCAGCCCCTAGCCAGAAGCGGTCACCAAAGATGAACATTGCATTTAGATCAAGGCTAGTCGGCCCGTTGAAATCTTCTTTAACCAACAGGCTCGGTCTCAACTTGAGCCCCTGAGAAAGATCAAACAACGCGCCACCGATGAAATACAGGTGCCGTTTACGGCGTATGTTATCGGTTGTTGTGTTGTCCCACCGAAAAATATTATTGCTTTGGTCGCCTGACAATAAATCCATTACCGATATGCCCGCATACCATTTCGGGTTATAGTAATATACACCAAAGCGAATATCTGGCACCCAGTTACTGATTTTTCCAGCTGGTAGTACCTGATCTCCTCCGTCAACGGGATCAAGCATTGCGCCGTCAAGACTATATTGAGTCACGCCGGCACCGATGCCGAAACTCAGCCGCTGGGTATCCTCTTCATTTAGCCGCAAGCGGAAGGCATAATTGGCGTAGGCCGAAGTCGCGGATTGCGGCCCCAATCTATCTGCCGTGATCTGCATCCCGACACCGTGCCGTTTGTTTATCGGGTCGGCAAGTCCATCTATCGACAGCAGACCTGTCTGGGGAGCCCCTTTAAGTCCCACCCACTGACTCCGCAGCCCCAATTGGCCGAACCACTCTTCTTTATATCCCGTGTACGCGGGGTTCACACTCATCGAATTAAATATGTATTGCGTGAACTGAATGTTTTGCTGGGCATGTGCTTTCCATGCTGCACTGATACCAACTGCGAACACTACCGATTTTATAATGTGCTTCATAGCTTTTGTTTTTATAATCGAATATTTATTTTAGGGTAAACCGATATTATTGCCGTTTGATTAATACCCATCCCGCATATCGTTCCCGGACTGATCCATCATGGGTGATGATCACGTAATAATAGGTACCTTCGTTCAGTCCTTGTCCGCTCCAGTCATTCCGGTAATTGTAATTGCGGTACACTTCGTTGCCCCAACGGTTCACTACCGTAATTTCTACACGATCAAAGCCTTCAATTCCTACGATTTCAAAAACATCGTTACGTCCATCACCATTGGGTGTAAACACATTCGGAATCTTGAATTGCCGAGCTTTTACCTCAACGGTAATAGTTGCCACATTTGACACCAAACCATTTTCATCGGTTACCTCGTACCTTACCGTGCTGGTACCTGTGAAATTTTCGGCAGGCTCGAACGTGACAATTCCTAAGGCGTTTACGGAATAACGTCCTTCTCCGGGGATGGAAACCATACTTACCCGATTGCCGGCTTCATCAATCAATTTGACCGTAGACGGCACGATTGGACTGCTGCCCGCCTGATCATTGCTTAATACTGGAATGGTTACGGCCTGACCATATGGTGTAATGGCATGGTCATCTATCGCCGTAGGCGCGATTTCTGCCGCCACACCTTCGACGATGATGGCAATTGTTCCCTCGTTTGACTCCAGACCGTTTTCATCTTCGACGGTGTATTTTATCGTACTATTTCCGACGTAATTTGCATCCGGCGTAAAGGTTACCTTACCGTCTGTGCCCACCGTATATGTACCTTCTCCGGCTAGGGTCACCGTGGTTACTTTGTCTCCGGTTGATGGATCAATTAGACGGACGGACCCTGGAACCAATGGGCTGCTACCCTCTGTGTCGTTTGCCAACACCGTGATCGTAATCGGCTCACCTTGGTTGGTATTTCCTTGGTCGTCATTGGCCGTCGGTCCGGTAATCACGGGAACTTCAGGAGATTCCGGATGCTCTATTTCCGGATCGTCTGGGTTGCCACCCGTTACTGTGGCCACGTTTCTTATCGCATCCACACCATCAAGTTCTTCGACTACCTTTACTTTGAAGGTCACCACCACCTCTTTACCAAATGGGACATCGATTGTCCAACTCAGTATACCGTTGGCTAATTCGCCGCCATGGGTTGCACTGCCTGCTACATAGGTCGTATGAGCAGGAATTTCATCTTCAATGGTGATTCCTTTGTAATCTTCTGCGCCTGTATTTTTTACGCTGATGCGATAAGTCAGTTCCTCGCCCGCTTGGGCGTTGCCGTCTCCTGTTGCGTCCGACACGGTTTTAACGGATTCAAACTGCTTTCCCGAATTTGTCGGTGTCTCGGTTTCCGGTTCCTCGGGGGTCTCCGGATCTTCGCCCGTTACCTTCGCCACGTTGCGGATGCTGGCAATATCCGTCAGGTCCTCGGCCACTACAACCGTGAAGCTGACTTCACGTGATTCGCCGAAAGGAACATCAATTGCCCAGGTCAATGTGTTACCGGTAACCGTGGCGCCTTCGCTCGCGCTGCCCGCTTTGTAAGTCGTATTCGCCGGGATGTTATCTGAAACGGTAATGCCATCGTAGTCGACGTCACCCGTGTTGGTAACCGTAATCGTATAGGTCAGCTCCTCGCCTGCCTTCACGGATTGCTTGTCCGCGGATTTGGCGGCCGTGAATGATTTCGCAGGGTCCGTCGGTGTCTCGGTTTCCGGCTCCTCGGGGGTCTCCGGATCTTCGCCTGTTACCTTCGCCACGTTGCGGATGCTGGCAATATCCGTCAGGTCCCCGGCCACTACAACCGTGAAGCTGACTTCACGTGATTCGCCGAAAGGAACGTCAATTGCCCAGGTCAATGTATTACCGGTAACCGTGGCGCCTTCGCTCGCGCTGCCCGCTTTGTAAGTTGTATTCGCCGGGATGTTATCTGAAACGGTAATGCCATCATAGTCGACGTCACCCGTGTTGGTAACCGTAATCGTATAGGTCAGCTCCTCGCCTGCCTTCACGGATTGCTTGTCCGCGGTTTTGGCGGCCGTGAATGATTTCGCAGGGTCCGTCGGTGTCTCTGTTTCCGGTTCCTCGGGGGTCTCCGGATCTTCGCCCGTTACCTTCGCCACGTTGCGGATGCTGGCAATATCCGTCAGGTTCTCGGCCACTACAACCGTGAAGCTGACTTCACGTGATTCGCCGAAGGGAACGTCAATTGCCCAGGTCAATGTGTTACCGGTAACCGTGGCGCCTTCGCTCGCGCTGCCCGCTTTGTAAGTCGTATTCGCCGGGATGTTATCTGAAACGGTAACGCCATCGTAGTCGACGTCACCCGTGTTGGTAACCGTAATCGTATAGGTCAGCTCCTCGCCTGCCTTCACGGATTGCTTGTCCGCGGATTTGGCGGCCGTGAATGATTTCGCAGGGTCGGTCGGTGTCTCGGTTTCAGGTTCCTCGGGGGTCTCCGGATCTTCGCCCGTTACCTTCGCCACGTTGCGGATGCTGGCAATATCCGTCAGGTCCTCGGCCACTACAACCGTGAAGCTGACTTCACGTGATTCGCCGAAGGGAACGTCAATTGCCCAGGTCAATGTGTTACCGGTAACCGTGGCGCCTTCGCTCGCGCTGCCCGCTTTGTAAGTTGTATTCGCCGGGATGTTATCTGAAACGGTAATGCCATCATAGTCGACGTCACCCGTGTTGGTAACCGTAATCGTATAGGTCAGCTCCTCGCCTGCCTTCACGGATTGCTTGTCCGCGGTTTTGGCGGCCGTGAATGATTTCGTAGGGTCGGTATCGATACGAACGGAAGGGCGCTGTGGTTCACTTAGTTCCGTACTAGTAACGGTAGCGACATTCTCAATTTGATCGATACCTGTCAGGTTATCCGTAACCACTACGACAAAATCAACCGCGACCTGCGAGTGCGCAGGAACTTTTACATCTTTCCAAGTAATAAGGTTAACGCCATCGTAATCACCTTCGAAACTGCTAACGAACGCGGTATGCTGCGGAATTTCGTCAGTTACCGTCACCACAATGTCCCGGTCGTAGGCATTATTTATCTGAATGCTATAGGTTAATTGTTCGCCGGCCTGTGCCAATCCATCGTTGTTTTTATCTACAACCGTTTTTTGGCTGGTTAAATCACAGTCGTCCGCAATCAAAACGGCTACGGGTTCCGTATAGGCTTCACATTCCAATCCCTCCAGCGTAGAAATGGCTACTCGTCTGAAAAATGTCTTTCCGCCTACGGTCGAAGGTGCATACGAGGCCTCCGTAGCTCCGGCGATGACTTCCCAAACAGCTTCGTCTATACTGATTTCCCAGCGATAGCTTACGATACCAACCCCGCTTGCGTCCACTGTAGACGCAAGGATCGCGGGGACGGTACCGAGGCAAGTTGTTTGATTACCATTTATCGCACCAGCATTGACATCATTGATCTTCACGGTTACCGCGAGGCGTTCCGCACTCTCGCAACCGTCGACGGTTTGCGTAGCATAATAGATCTCGCCGTCAAGCAGCGCTTCGTTGGGCGCCAGCAAAGTACCGGAGGCATCGTACCACCGGATATCCGTTCCACTAGCGATCAAATCAGCGATTGTAGGAGCATCTATCGCACAAAAAACCTGAACTTGCTCGGAAGCAACCGGGGCAGGTACGACGGTTACTTTCACCTCGACCGCATCCGAAAACCCTTGTCCTACACAATTATCTTTTATGGCTTGTACACGGTACCGGGTTGTCTCTTGCAATGGTCCTGTGTTCAATATGAAACTCGACTCATTTTCAACGGTCGCCCATTCCCCGTTGGTAGAAGTATTCTCATATTGCCACAGATATTCATAATCTTTGGCATCCGTTCCGTCGAGAATGGACGCCTGAAGTGCAGAAGCGTCTCCCTCACAGACGGTAATTGGCACGGCTTCAATGACTGGAATATGATCATATACTCGCAATAAAATTGCATTGGACACTGTTCGGCAGTTCTTGTTGGTGAGCGTCAAAGGATCGCCCGCCGCAATCACTCGGTACTCATAATTATCATCTTCCAACGCAGCCGGAAAGGTAAAGGTATATCGGTTGTCAGCGATCGGCCCCACCGCACTTCCCACATTCTCAAAATCATTGCCTTCCAGATCGTTTCCTTCAGCATTGATTTTACGACGTTGCAATTGGTAATAATAGCGATTATATGCGCCCTGACTTACTTCAACATTGTACGCTACATCATAGCCGACACAAACCTCTTTAGAATAATTGCTTAGCAAGGTAATCGGCGGCCCCATTGGTCTGAACGTAATGTCATCGATAGCCAGGTCATTTCCCCTGAATTCTTCGACAGCATTCCTGATTTGCAATCGGATTGTGCTGACATTTGCTGGCATATCAAAGTCCATTTTCAATTCATACCAAGTATTCTTTTTTAAAATATCAGAATCGTCCGTGGTATGCGTTGCGATCGGAGAAACAGCACCGCCATTGCTCACATATGCCTCGTTATCGTATATATCAAGTGTAATCTTCGGTTTTGGTAAATTGTTTTCCCTATTGATATCCTTGACCCATACTGAAAATTGGAATTTAGTGCCGGCACACAAATTTTCGACGATACGATCAAAGTATAAAGTTGTCGACGAGTGGGCATCTACCAAGAGCATATACCCTTTTCCTGTGTTCGTCGTGTGATCGTAACCGGTATAGAAGTAGGAGTTTTTATATCCGGACGAATTGGTCGCGATCGAATACGAACCCATTTTAACGTTATTATCGATAAATCTTGGCCCCCAATTCGGGTTTCCCCAAGTGCCATACTGAGGTGGCACGTGGGCTGGTGTATAGAACAGTAAAGATTGGATGTAATCGATACGTTCATTTTTAAAAACAACCGTGTTTTCGCCGTTATAACCGTTAAATGAATATGAGGTTCCATTACCTCCCGGACCGGTTGTTGCGTTACCGAAATCTTCAACAAAGAGTGGATCCCCCAAGCTGGGTGCCTGGGAAAAACTCTGGGTAGCTCCAAAAAGTAACCCCAATAGTATGAGTACACTCAAAAGCTCGCCCTTACTAAAACGTATAATATTTCTCATATCGATTTATAATTACCCATTATTCCATAAATTGCCTGACCGATAATAGTTACATCGATGATCGTCTGCCAATCCCTGATTTGCGTTGCTAAGAATAATCATAGATGTCTGTACGTCGCCTGATTGCGGTTCGCTTTCAGTTGACGGGCCAAAGAGAAATATTTAACAGGCGATCGACAACCGAGTGTAAATGAACGACAGGAAAATGTATGTGAACAGAAGATTCTGTAGAAGAATAACTACAGGAATAGGTTACCGATAAATCTTCCAAAGAGCAATGAGGTCAGAAAGCGTCCTCGCTCCGGTCTTTTCAAAAATCCGCTTTTTATACGTGCTAATGGTAGTCTCTTTTAAATTCATCTGTTTGCTTATTTCGGTCAACGGAACCCCTCGGACGAGCCGTTCGATTATTTCGGTCTCACGCTTTGACAAGATATCGAAGGGACCATTCTTGTCCGATTCATCGTCGACAAACAAAGGAACATTCTGTTGATTCCCAAAAAAAATGTCTCCGCGCAGCGCCGTTTTCATTGCCAAAATAATGCTTTCAATATTTGATTTTTTCACCAGAAAACCATTGGTGCCAAACGCAAGATATTTCGGACCATATATGGTTTCATCCAATTCGGAAAAAATAAGTATTCGAGTTTTCGGACTGATGGACTTGATATACTTTACCAAGCTTACCACATTGGCGCTATCTTCAATTTCTGCATCCAAAACAACTAAGTCGTACTGTTTTTTTGGAAGATCATCGAATGCCGACTGAAAATTCCGGGCTTCGCTGATAGCTGATAAGGGAAAATGCTGTTGCACGATCCATTTCATAGCTATGCCGACTATTTCGTGGCAATAGGTCAAAAAGATGTTGTGTTTCATGTACGCTAATTCCGCCGGTTTCCCACTGCATTTGATTCAAAATTACGTGGTTAAACAGGGACGAAAAAACAATTGCATGCAAACAACACAAAAATGTGTATGAACAACAAACAAAAAAACCGCGCTTTTGGGGAGCGCGGTAAAAACAAAATGTTTTTATCAACCTAAACCTATTCCTTTAACGCGAGTCCCTCCAATTTGTTGTCTGTTGTTGATTTATTTTTTTGTGGAGATTCCATCATGCAAAGAATCGGTTGAGCAATCGACCACACGACGGTAAATAGCTCCTCGGCCGGCATTGCTGCTTCCCGCTTTCAATATTCAATATCTAGGAGACTGCCTAAAGGTAAAACTACACCGTTTTTAATCTGCAATGCGTCTTCAGTAAGGGTCCAAACGGTTGTTTCTACACGTTTGGGCCCGTCCAGTGTCTGGAAAGTGATCGTCGCTTTTGATTTAAATTCATTTCCCAATCGTAAGGCGTTTTGCAATTTACTTTGCAGTTCCCTTGAATGATTTTCCGATGCCCGTGTCAATTTATACTTCAGGATATCCTCCTTAGGTATTAATTCTGCACTTGTCATATTGATTGTCAATTTCGATCAACAATACTACTGAAATCTTCACGCAATACCAATCACAGACACGAAAAATTGCAGTTACATGATGAGCCTCCCATTCTCTTAAGTTGCCCAGGCCTTATCCCCTTTTTTATAGGGATAATCTCCATCGTATTTACCTGGAACCTGCACATAACGAAGTGCTTTTGTGGCACCCAGTTCTGAGGTAAAAAACCCAAGCAACGTTAATTGTTTAAACAAATTAAAATAGTGGTTGGGATCTGCCTCACCCTTATTCTTCTGATATTCCTTCGTTTCTTTATCAATCGCGTTTAACAGTTCGGTACGTTCTGTCGCATTTAGCTCCTGAAATTTCCGATTGAATTTTGCATTGGCGGCCTCGTCTATTTTACTCAGGCCGTCAACGAAGATGTCTTGTTCCTCTTTGGTATAGCAATCTCTTACCATGACGGGGATAAACGAGCCTACGCCAGCCTCTTTCGCACCGGGGCTACTTGTCGGAGGCAATATCGTGTCCGCTACATCTCCAAGAAAATCTACGGTTGCCGGATCAAATAGGCCCTCAACACTTTTCGTGGCCGTGCGGGTACATCCTTCCAAAAATAAATTGGCCCCCACGACAGCTCCTCCCATAATCCAGGCTACTCTTGCCAAAGCTTCTCTTCTGTTCATGCTTGTCTATTTTTAATGTCTACTTGTAAGATGCACCCAATGGTGAGCATCACAGATTACCTTTTTTCAGTTCTTCAGTTGCAAAGTTCACCGCCCGTGCCGTGAGCGCCATATAGGTGAGTGAGGGATTCACACATGCAGCGGATGTCATACAAGCTCCATCTGTCACAAAGACATTCAGCGCATCCCACACTTGGTTATTGCCATTTAACACCGAGGTTTTGGGATCATTTCCCATCCGTGCCGTACCCATTTCGTGAATACCCTGCCCAAAGCCATAGCCGTTATCATAGGTAGCTACATCTTTTACGCCAGCCACCTCGAGCATCTCCGCACAATCATCCATCATGTCCTTGCGCATTTTATGCTCATTTTCCTTAATTTCCATGTCCATGGCCAATACAGGCAATCCCCATTTGTCCTTCACTTTCTTATCAAGAAAGATACGGTTTTCGTGATATGGCAGGGTTTCTCCAAAGGCAGTGAAGCCGACAGACCATTCTCCCGGTTCGCACATGGCGTCTTTCCATTCTCCGCCGATGCTCATCTCTGCCACTTCTCCGCTCCAACGCCCCCTGCTTGCAGCGCCTTGATAGCCAAATCCACGGACGTAGTCACGTTTATCATCCCCTACATTACGGAATCTCGGGATGTAAAGCCCGTTGGCTCTCCTGCCGTAGTAGTATTTGTCTTCGTATCCTTCGACCCGGCCCCTCGCCCCGCAACGGAAATGATGGTCCATAGCATTGTGCCCTAATTCACCACTGCCACTTCCCAATCCACCTTCCCACACGTCTGTAGCAGAATTCATTAAAATCCACGTGGAGTTAAAAGCCGACGCACAAACAAACACTATTTTTGCGAAATATTCATACGTTTGATTGGTTTCGGCATCCAGCACCTCTACACCTTTTGCTTTCTTGGTATCCTTATCATACAGGATACGGGTTACTATAGAAAACGGGCGAAGTGTTAAATTTCCGGTAGCAACCGCCGCTGGCAGGGTAGACGATTGCGTACTGAAATAAGCGCCAAAATTACAGCCCAACCAACATTGATTTTGATATTGGCAGTTGACCCGTCCTTCGTGAGGTACGGTAAGATTGGCTACCCGCCCCATGATGAAATGCCGCGCTCCCTTGTAGTGCGCTTTAATACGAGCCGCGAGATCTTTTTCAACGACGTTCATTTCCATGGGTGGCAGAAAATCGCCATCGGGCAGCACATCCAAACCGTCACGATTTCCACTGATACCGGCCCATTTTTCGGCGTAACTATACCAGGGAGCAATATCTTTATAGCGGATCGGCCAGTCCACGCCGTGCCCGTCTTTTATGTTTGCTTCGAAATCTAAATCGCTGAACCGGTAACTTTGCCGACCCCACATTAACGAACGACCGCCTACATGGTAGCCGCGATACCAGTCGAAACGCTTTATTTCCACGTAAGGACTTTCCTTTTCATTGACCCAGAAGTCCAGGTTCTTTTCATTTAGCGGATAATCTCTTTTTAATACAGGATAATCTTCGATCATCTGCTGTGTGCGTCCGCCGCGATGCGGAAATTCCCAAGGATGTTTCGTCGCGGCGGGATAATCCTTCACATGCTCAACATTACGGCCACGTTCGAGCATGATGGTCTTTAGCCCTTTCTGCGTCAATTCCTTCGCAGCCCAACCCCCACTAATTCCTGATCCGATAACAATCGCATCATATACATTATCAGCCATAGTTGTTATAGTTTTGTTTAGTTTTATTAGTCAACGCTTTTTACCTCTTAAAGGTATTATATATGACGTTATTATTCAAATTTTATTATCATCCTTTACATCTATAAGGCGGGTTTAGCTTGCCTTTCCTTAAAGAATAGCCCAAATAAAAATAACACGACAGCGGCTATTCCGGCGGGAACCAACCAGACATTTCGCCAGAACGGGTCGTTTGTGGGGTTTGCTTGGTAATATTCGCTAACGAATCCGGCCACCCAAAACCCGATCAATTGTCCAATTCCATACGTTGCAAGCGTAATCAGCCCCTGTGCCGAACTTTTATATCGCTCGCCAGCTTTTGCATCGGTATAGATCTGACCAGAGACAAAGAAAAAGTCATAGCATATACCATGCAATGCAATCCCCAGAATCAACATATAAGAAAGTTCACCGGCATTGCCGTACGCGAATAACAAATAGCGCAACGCCCAGGCCAACATGCCGAGCATGATGGTATTTTTAAATCCGAACCGACTGAAAAACACTGGAAGTAATAGGAGAAAAAAAGCTTCCGAAAACTGGCCAATCGTCATCTTGCCGGTCGGGTTCTCCAAACCGGTTTCGTTGAGAAACTGGTTGGCATATTGGTAGTAAAAAGCGAGTGGTATGCAGATAAGAACGGACGACACAAAAAACATTAGAAAGTTCTTATTAGCCAATAATTTTACTGCGTCTAATCCCAATAGCTCCGATATTCCACTTTTCTCACTTATCGATCGTTTAACGGGAGGAGTTTTGGGCAGACTGAAACTAAATAATCCCAATATGAGCGAAGCAACACCAGCCATCAAAAAGGTATATTTCAGCAGTCCCTCTCCAGCGTCCCACTTAAACACATAGCTAATGGATAGCCCCGCAACGATCCAGCCAATGGTACCGAAAACACGTATAGAAGAAAACTGCTTTTCGGGATTAGAAATCTGCCTAAACGATATGGAATTAACCAGCGCCAACGTAGGCATGTATAAAATCATATAAACCAATACATACGGATAAAATAAGCCTACATTGGGCGCATTATACATCTGATACATTAAAAAAGCCCCAACGAGATGCAATACACCTAAAATCCGCTCTGCATTAAAATAGCGATCGGCAATCAGCCCAATGATAAATGGGGCAATAATCGCTCCCAACGATTGCGTAGAAAACACGCTTGCTTTTTCAAGCTCTGAGGCCTGAAGATTTTGGCTCAAAAACGTACCTAAAGTCACGAACCATGCTCCCCAAATAAAAAATTCAAGGAACATCATAAAAGAGAGTTTAATCCGTATCAGCGTGCTCATATAGGATCGCAAATAATGGGCTTTGATTCCTAGTAACAGGTCAAAAATTATCTACTTCACGGTATGCCGCAATCAGTTTCACTTCTCCCTCTTTGCCTCCCATAGATTTGCCATGCTCCATACCAACCACTCCCCGATAGCCCTTATCGTAAATGTGCTTAAACAAATTCTTGTAATTAATCTCGCCTGTCGTAGGTTCGCGTCGTCCCGGATTATCTCCGGTTTGAAAATATGCGATCTCGTCCCAGCAACGATCAATGTTCGCAATCAAATCGCCCTCATTGCGCTGCATGTGATATACGTCGTACAAAATCTTGCACGAGGGGCTGTTTACCCCCTTACAAATCAAGTAGGTCTGTGTAGAAGTGCGTAAGAACAGATCTGGCGTATCACTTAAGGGTTCCAATACCATAATGATGCCATGCGGTTCCAATATTTCTGCTCCACGCCGCAGCGCCTCAATGACGTTCGCCGTCTGGATATCCAATGGAAGATTGCGGGAAAAATCCCCAGGTACGACAGTTGTAAATTTGCCGCCGCACCGCTTAGCCAACTCTACAGCTTGGTGGCATCCCTTCAGGAATATATCCACATGTTCTTGTTTGCCTGCCGTTAAGGTATTGGCTCCATTCCCCCCTTTATTAAGAACAAACACGCCCATGGTCATTCCCAATTTCGCCAATAGTTTCCCGATTTGTTCTTGTTCCGTAACAGAGCGCCCCGAAAAGCCGTTGTCCTCGATACCCCGAAAACCGTGGTCATACGCAAACTGAATCTGGTCAAGGATATTTTTTCCAGCGTGGTTCTCAAACTGTCCCTGATGCGGGCCATAATTTAACTTAAAAGGCTTATTGTCTTGCCCGTTGGTCGTACGATCTTCTTTTGCGTACAACGAGCTACCACTGACAACCGCCCCCGTTGCCAATAGTGAATTTCGTAGGAATTGAGCTCTTTTCATTAGAAAATAATTATTCAATTTAATTGTTTGCTTTCGACGGCATTAATCATGCTATGTCCGTTGCACCCTGCCAATGGACGCTGACATCGCGGGTTTCATTTTTGAGTAGCCAATAATCTTTTAAATCCAGCACTCATGGTATCGCGAACGATTCCTGATGCGTCCTTATAAATCATAAAAACCTCCACTTTCTTGCGCTTGTTTACAAACGCAATGGCTTCGTCGGCTTCCATAGCCATTATCACGTTGTCGTAGCCATCAGCAGACATCGCATCTTCCGTGTAGATTGTCGCACTAATAATCCCGGTATTAAATGGGTATCCCGTTTTGGGATCAATGTGGTGGGAAACCTTCCGGTTCCCATCTCTTAAAAACTTTCGGTAGTTGCCGGCAGTGGTAATGGCTCCTTTTCGTATTTCCATCACCTCGTTGATTGCCACATCGTGATCTCCTTCGTCAAAGGGTCGTTCAATCCCGATACGCATCGGTGAGCCATCAGGTTTGGGCCCCTTCACTCGCAATTCGCCCCCAAGTTCCACAATATAATGCGCGATTCCATATTGTTCCAACAACCCGGCCAATACATCGACGCTATATCCTTGGGCAATACCATTTAAATCAATTTGTATACATGGATCCGCTTTTTCCAGTCGACGGCCTTTGAGCCGTATTTTATCCATGCCCACGCAAGCCATCACCCGACGTACCTCACCGCTGTCCGGGAAATGGCTAATCCCTTTAACACCAAATCCCCAGAGTTGTACCAGCGGGGCTACCGTGACGTCAAAAATCCCTTTACTATCCCGGTATATCGAAAACGATTTCTTAAGTACGTTATAAAAATGATTATCCAACTCGAAACGCCCTTGCCCGGCATTTATTTTATTGATAAGCGAATAAGGTTTATACAGCGACATGGAACTGTCAATGACGTTCAACACACTATCCACGGAATGTTTATGGATACAGCTGTCCTTAGCGTAATAGGTAACGGTGTAATCTGTACCCTGTGCATATCCAGTGATCGTGTATTTTGTTAGATTTCCGGTAGTTTTGCCTGCCCAAGAAAAAAAGCAGGCAAAACCAATCAGCGGAAATATCCATGTTGTTTTCACTACAATACAACCGTTTGGCCGGGTATCGCATAGGGATAGAGCCCATTTTCATCAGGCAAAACCTTCGGTAGTGCATCCCAAGCAAAGCGCTCGGGCATTAGGTCAACATTAGATTTCAGTGCGTCGTCCCATTTGATAACCTGACCTGAATACGTAGCCAATCTACCAATAATTCCGGTAAGGGTACTGTAAGCGCCGTATTCAGCATTATCAAATTTGTATTCACCCTTTGAAATCGCGTCGAATAGCTCCACATGTTCATGTTGGTAGGGATTCGCGTTACCTCGTTTGGGATGGTTATAGAGTTCGTTGCCTTTCGAATCCCATAGAATCGCATCGTTTGCTGCAGATAGGTAGATTCGTCCCTTCGTTCCCTGGAATGTTTCGTCTACCCGATTGGAAGTTCCTTCAAAATGCCGGCATTGACTATATATGACCGAACCATCCGCATAGGTAAGTTCTACTGCATGGTTATCATAAATTTCACCATATTCCTTTCCTGTTCGCCAAGCCCGGCTTCCGGTTCCCTGAATAGATACCGGATAACTCCCTTTCACCCAGTTAGCGACATCAATGTTATGCACATGCTGTTCGACGATATGGTCTCCGCAAAGCCAATTAAAATAATACCAGTTGCGCATCTGATATTCCATTTCGGTCTGTTCCGGTTTACGCGGACGTACCCACACACCGCCACTGTTCCAATACACTTGTCCCGAAACGATATCGCCAAGTGCGCCATCCTGTATGCGCTTTATGGCTTCACGGTAATTCGCCTGGTATCGACGCTGCAAGCCAACCACGACGTTGAGTTTTTTGCGTTTCGCCTCTTCTGCGGCGGCCAGTACACGTCGTACCCCTGGGATGTCTACGGCAACCGGCTTCTCCATGAAGACATGTTTACCCTGGCGTACCGCCTCCTCAAAATGGATGGGTCTGAATCCAGGAGAAGTAGCCAAAATTACCACATCGGCCAGTGGAATCGCCTTTTGATATGCATCAAATCCAACGAACTTACGATCTTCCGGCACATCAAGCTTATCGGCATGGCGCTCAGCTAGCTTATTGTACGCTTCGTCCAACCGATCCCTAAAGGCATCTGCGAGCGCTACGATCTTTATGTTGGCACCGGAGGCAATGGCGTCAAAAGTTGCACCTGTACCGCGACCTCCGCACCCTACGAGCACGACCTTGATGGTATCATCTACACTTGCATGAGCACCCACGAAAGGTATACCGCTGAGCATGGCACCACCTGCCAACACAGCCGAAGTCTTAAGAAAATCCCGGCGTTGTCCGCCTACGCTTTTTTTATCCATTTTTATTTTAGTTTATCTTATGGTTACTACTTAATAATCTTCTATGGGTGCTTTGTCATAGTATGCCATGATCTCTGCCTCTGATGGTGGATTCAACGGACGTACCAAACGAAGACCGATAAAAGGCGCTTCGGGGAACCACCAATTGCTTTTGGGGATCTGGGGGTCCAGTTGTTTCCAAAAAGGATCGGAAGGCAAACGGGAAGCTGATCGTACATTCTTTGCATCGTCTTCAAACGATCCTCCCCGGATTACGTGGGGATAAAGTTTCTCGGGAACCGCAATTGGATTCTCCGCAACCTTCCCGTTAAACTGTTGGTAAAAATTCTCCACATATTGATCGTAGGTCCACTCAGCCACATTGCCATGCATATCATAAAGTCCCCAAGCATTGGGCTGCTTTTGTCCTACTTCATGGGTTCTACCACCGCTGTTATCCTTATACCAAGCATGCTCTTCCAACTGAGAGGCATCGTTGCCAAAATAATATTCCGTCTCACTTCCAGCGCGACAAGCGTATTCCCACTCAGCTTCCGTAGGCAACCGATAGAATACGCCTGTACGTATATATAACCATTTGCAAAATTGGATGGCATTATACTGGGTCATTGCCAATGCGGGATGGCCATCCTTTCCCATTCCAAATGTCATATCAAGGTACGGCTTCGTGGGGCGGGTAACTGCATCAACTTTCGCCGGGATGGTTCCCCCACTCTGTACGCGTTCGAAGTCTTTATATACAAAAGGTTCAAACAAATTCCAGGTAACTTCATAGGTGCCCATCCAAAAAGGAGCGACCTTGACGCGATGTACGGGCTGCTCGTCGGGATTGCCTTTTGTACTTCCCATTGAGAACTCACCGCCTGGAATTGCTTCCATTGTAAAGCTAAGCGACGTGCCTTCAACTTGTTGGGTATATGGTTTGAAATTTTCCTGAGCTATTGCATGGCTAGCCAATAACGGGACGGCAAAAAATAAGGATCTAACAGACATTCCAGCTATAATCAATCAAAAAATTGGTGGCTGAATTTAGTGTCTTTTTGTTTAAATGCAAAATATAAGGTTTTTTTTAACCTATTTTCTATTGGCATTCCGCTGTAAAATACCGCGCCAACATGGCCAAAAACCCGCCTAACGTGTAAACAATACACTAGGGGAAATTTTCGCCCGTGTGGAAAACTTTTTAAAAGACCGAGAGCAGATTCCTTCGATACGGGTGCCAAAATGCACAATTAGGGTAAACTACTTCCGGTTTTGCATTCCGCCAATTGCCTTGGCAATTGGATAGCATTGCCTACTTTGAGTGATTGCACAGGATTATTTGGTATGGTAAGACAAAGATTCTCTTGGACAATCAGATAAAAAAAACATCGCTGATATTTTATATCAGCGATGTTGACCTAACTTCCTCCTTTAAAAGACATCAGTATTTAGGAGGGCTCACGATATTAAATAGCTATCCTTAGAGTTTACGTTTCACTTCAACTTGTTCGTACGCCTCTATAATATCGCCTACTTTTATGTCGTTAAAATTTTGAATATTCAATCCGCATTCATATCCGGCAGATACTTCTTTTACATCATCTTTGAACCGCTTCAGTGACGCCAATTGCCCGGTATAAACCACCACACCGTCACGGATCACGCGGATACTGTGATTGCGGTTAATTTTGCCATCCAACACCATACAGCCCGCAATCGTTCCTACTTTGCTGATCTTGAAGGTTTCGCGGATTTCCACGTTGGCCACAATCTTTTCCTCGTACTTCGGCTCCAACATTCCTTCCATGGCGGCTTTGACCTCTTCGATAGCATCGTAGATAATTGAATACAAGCGGATGTCGATTTGTTCGTGTTCGGCTAGCTTGCGGGCTCCCGTAGATGGCCTGACCTGGAAGCCGATGATGATCGCATCGGAAGCCGAAGCTAATAATACATCCGATTCCGAAATCTGACCAACGGATTTATGGATGACGTTCACTTGAATCTCCTCGGTCGACAGTTTGAGCAATGAATCGGATAACGCTTCAATTGACCCATCCACATCACCCTTGACAATCACATTTAGCTCCTTGAAATTACCAATAGCCAAGCGTCTACCGATTTCATCCAAAGTGATATGTTTCTGGGTTCGCAATCCCTGTTCACGTTGCAATTGCAATCGCTTATTAGCTACCTGCCGCGCATCCGCTTCGCTCTCCATCTCGTAGAACTTATCGCCTGCGGTGGGCGCACCAGCCATCCCCAGTATCTGCACAGGCGTTGACGGTCCAGCTTCGGTCACTTTCTGTCCGCGTTCATTGTATAATGCCTTCACTTTTCCACTATGCGAGCCTGCGAGAATCGGGGCGCCTACACGAAGTGTACCCGACACTATTAACACAGTAGAAACAATCCCTCGCCCTTTATCGAGGCTGGCTTCGATAACGGAACCGACAGCACGCTTCTTCGGATCTGCTTTCAGTTCCAGCAACTCGGCTTCAAGCAATACTTTCTCAAGCAGCAAATCCACATTCTGCCCCGTCTTACCGGATATCTCCTGGCACTGGTATTTACCGCCCCAATCTTCTACCAAAATGTTCATCGCCGACAATTGCTCACGAATCTTATCGGCATTAGCGCCAGGTTTATCAATTTTTGTAAATGCAAACACAATCGGAACGCCTGCCGCCTGGGCGTGGTTAATTGCTTCCCTTGTTTGCGGCATTACGGCATCATCTGCAGCAATTACGATGATTGCAATATCGGTTACTTGCGCACCCCGCGCACGCATTGCGGTAAATGCTTCGTGTCCGGGTGTATCTAAGAACGTTATTTTCCGCCCATCATCAAGCGTCACCTCATAAGCCCCGATGTGCTGCGTTATTCCTCCGGCTTCTCCGGCAATTACGTTCGCTTTCCGAACATAATCGAGCAACGACGTCTTACCGTGGTCGACGTGTCCCATAACTGTTACAATAGGTGCACGGGGCACCAGATTATCCGGATTGTCGGATTCTTCCAGTTCGGTATTCTCTTCGTCTTCCGGCTTGACAAATTCGATTTCATAGCCAAATTCATCTGCTACAATCGCAATGGTTTCCGCGTCCAGGCGTTGATTGATGGAGACAAACAGCCCAAGGCTCATGCAGGTCGCAATGATCTGTGTTACCTGTACCCCCATCATGTTAGCAAGATCATTTGCAGTCACAAACTCGGTTACCTTCAGCACCTTAGACATCATTTCCTGCTCCAACGCCGCTTCCTCGGCTGAATGTGCTATATCGTCGCGCTTTTGGCGACGGAGTTTCGCCCGTTGGGCAAACTTGCCCGACTTCCCGGCTCCGCTAAGACGCGCAAGGGTTGCTTTGATTTGATCCTGTATTTCTTTTTCAGATGGTTCTTCTCTAGTTTCGGTGGCATGCCGGGGTTTACCTTTGAAATCCGGCCGTCCCTTGCCTCCACCTTGAGGCGGTACATTCGTTCCCGGTCGTTGGGGCGCGTTTGCTTTATCTTTACGCTTACGCTTGCGCTTATGGTCATGCGCTGATACGCCTGATGAACTGGAAGAAGAGGCAACCGGCTTTTCTTTGGGCTGGTGAGCGGCCAAATCGATACGTCCAACCACGTTCGGTCCTGCCAACCGTTGCGCACGTGCTCGTATTACTTCGTTTTGTGGTTCCGGTGCTTGCTCCTTTGCTTTCGGTGGAACCTGCGGTGCCACCTCCTCTTTGACAGGCATCGGTGGCTGACTCTCTTCGACAACCGGCTTGTCCTGGACCGGTTCCTTTTCCTGCGGTTGCTCCGTTGGACTTGACGGTTGTTGGTTTGCCACCACAGGTTCTTCCTTCACTACCGGCGGCTCGGTCTGCGCAGGTTCTTGCTTTTCCTCTTGCTTCTCCTCCTTTGGCGTTTCCTTTTGGGGTCGCCCCCCGCGCAGGTTATCCAAATCAATTTTGCCAACGATCTTCATCCCAGACACGTGCGGTTTTTCCTCAGCCTTCACAGGTTCTTTATCCGTTGCTTTTTCCGGTTCAGCCGCTTGCCGGAGATCGGGTGTAAATGAACCTGTATTCTTTATCAGAATTTCTTCAGCATCATTATCTCGTTGCGGTTTGGGCATAACAGGTTCTGCGGGAGATTCTTCACGACGGATTTTGCCAATGATAATCTGATTGGCTTCCTCCTTCACAATCTTATCTCCCTGGAATTCCCGCAAGAGAACATCGTAAGTCTCGCTATCCAATTTGGTTCCCGGTTTTGGCTCAACATCGTAACCGTTCTTAACCAGAAAATCTACAGCGGTACCAATACCAATGTTCAATTCTTTTGCTGCTTTCAGTAATGTTATGCTCTTTCCTTCTGACATTTAATTTATTTATCTCCTGTTTTGTACAAAAGTATATTTTTTTAAGCGTTTATTGGCAAATAATTAAAAAACGAGCCAATTATTCAAATTCAGCTTGTAACACCTGAATAATCTCATGGATCGTGTTTTCTTCCAAATCCGTACGTCTCACCAAATCGTCGACGGAGAGTGCCAATACAGACTTCGCGGTATCCAGACCAACGCGTTTCAGCTCATCGATGATCCAGCCATCAATTTCGTCGGCAAATTCCTCGATATCCACGTCTTCTTCCACTTCTTCGGCCTCCCGATATACGTCGATTTCATAACCTGTCAGCTTACCTGCGAGCTTGATATTATGCCCGCCGCGACCGATCGCCAGCGAAACCTGATCTGATTTTAGATATACCGCAGCCGTTTTATGTTCGTCATCAAGTTTAATGGAACCAATCCGAGCGGGGCTTAATGCCCGTTGTATATACAGCTGGGTATTATTCGTATAGTTGATTACGTCGATGTTCTCATTTCTAAGTTCACGGACGATACCGTGAATACGGGATCCCTTCATACCTACGCATGCCCCTACAGGATCAATACGGTCGTCGTACGACTCCACGGCAACTTTAGCTCGTTCACCGGGCTCACGTACAATTTTCCGAATAGTGATCAGGCCGTCGAATATTTCCGGAACTTCCAATTCAAATAAACGCTGTAAAAATTCAGGTGCAGTACGCGATATGATAATCCGGGGATTAGCGTTTACCATCTCGACCTTATGAACCACGGCCCGGATACTATCCCCCTTTTTAAAGTAATCCGCCGGAATCTGTTCGGTTTTTGGCAGGATCAACTCATTTCCATCGTCATCCAGCACCAGCGTTTCCTTTTTCCAAATCTGATATACTTCGCCCGTAATCAATTCCCCCTCGCGATCCTTGTACTTTTTGAATACTTCATCCTTCTCCAATTCCAGAATCTTTGAGACAAGGGTCTGTCGCGCAGCCAAAATGGCCCGGCGGCCGAAGCTTTCCAAGGTAATCTCCTCAATGTAATCATCGCCTACTTCCAAATCCGGATCGTATTTCCGCGCGTCGGCCAATTCGATCTCCAAATCATCGTCCTCCGAAAAGCCATCTTCAACGACCACCCTTGTGCGCCAGATTTCCAAGTCCCCGTTATCCGGGTTGACAATGACGTCGCAATTTTCATCGGTCCCGTATTTTCTACGGATCATGCTCCGGAAAACCTCTTCCAACACACTGATGACAGTAGGGCGGTCTATGTTTTTGAACTCTTTAAATTCTTGAAAAGAGTCAATCAAATTGATATTGTTACTCATTTTATTTAAACGAAATTAACACCTTTGTTGTCTTAATACTTTCAAACGGGATTGTGCTTTGGTGTTCGACAGCCTTCTTCCCTTTTTCCTTTATTTTTTCCTTTATGATAATCAGATCATCCGTAACCTCTACCAGCTCTCCTTCCTTGGCCATCCCCTCATTCAATAAAATCTGCACATTCCGTCCTATATTTTTTCGGTATTGCCGCACGGAAGCAAGGGGGGTATCGATACCGGGCGAAGAAACCTCTAGTCGATAGGCATGGCCAACCGCATCCGTTTCCTCCAGCTCAAATCCGACATAGCGACTGATCTCAGCGCACTCCTGTATCCCTATTCCTTGATCGCCATCTACAAGCACCTCCAATCGGCCGCCGGGATGCATTTTCACCCCCACTAAAAAGAGATCTTCCCGATCGGCAATTTTTGCCTCTACCAACGTTCTTACCTTATCTTCTATAGATCGTGACATTCTTTTACAATGTGAACCATTAAAAAAGGGGACTATTGCTGTCCCCTCTCTTCCAAGATGATGCAAAGATAAGTAAAATGTTTGACAAATAAAAATCTGCGGAATCTGCTATTCCCGTTTATCCACCACATGACTAATGGTCTTTTGCATTTGGGCCATCATGGCTGTCAGCGTTTCCATGGTAGGCTCCGGATTCGGTTCGGGCAGCTGGGTGCTGATGTACGCTTTTGCTTTCCATATTTCCAAGATATCCGCCGCCGGCACCCAATAGGGTTCGTATGTCTTGTTGTCCGACAATAATTTTAAACCCTTCTCTTCTTTATACTTGAAAGCAATCCGTTTATACACCACGCCGTCATTTCGGGAAATTACGACATACGTCTGTCCAGGTTTCACCTCATTCCAATTTTCGACATACTCCGCAATCACGACACTCCCGGGATGTAGCGGAAGCATAGAGTCCCCTTTGATTTCAAAAGCGCGATACGTACCTTGCCTGAACATGGGGAGGTTAAACTTAGGCAAATCCGCTATATATTCAGGATCTGCATAGCCATTAAGGTATCCCGCACTGGCCTTCACAGGGACCAGCTGAATGTTTTCCCGATCGTCTCCGTCCACAGTGACACTTAAAACCCTGACATTGGCGGCATTGCCCCGAGGCGTAGGTTTCCACTTATCGTTAATCGTTTCATTTGCCAACTCATCCATCGTCAACTCATAGAAATCGGCAATTTTCTTTAGCAATTCATATTTAGGTTCGGCCCGACTTTCTTCATAAGCTCCCACCGACGCGCGTTTGATTCCCATTTCATCCGCAAACTGTTGCTGGGTAAGCTTCTTTTTTTTGCGAAGGTATTTAAGATTGTTAGCAATCGTAGACATAAAGTTTAAAATAAATTTGGATTCACTAAATTAATTAGTATTATTGTGCCAATAAAGTTAGCAATTAATCTTTAAGTACAAAAATATAATCGTTAAATATTTTTTCACATCATGAATACGTTTGTCTATATCCTTACCGACTGTAACCGTACCTGCCTGCATGTTGGATTGTCCAGTGACCTTAATAAGGCGATAAATAGCGCTAAATGTCTTTCTGGATTTTTCCTAAGTGGTTGTTCAAAAGTTTCCAGATTGGTATATCAGGAATCGCTGCCCTCCGAGGAAATGGCGTTAAGGAGATTTCAGGAATTGAGCGGTTATACCCGCATGCAAAAGGAGCGTCTCATTCGTAAATACAATCCGAACTGGATAGATCTAAGTACCGGTATTACAAATCACCGATCTATCCCATCAACGATCACACCACTTCGTGCCGAGTTATATACCTCTTACCAACCCGGCGCAAAATTAAGCCCGAACGTTCCAAAGCGCACATCGGTCCGTTGAAATGGAAATGCATAATAAGGCTCCAAGATCATGGCTCCAAATAAATTGACGCGTAAAGAGAGGCCCGCGCTTAACGCCGGTACGCGTTCGTAAACGTCTATAGACTGTCCACCTGCACCTTGAATGGTTTCTATAAATCTTGGTGTACTCCGAAAAGCAACCTTGGAATCACTGTTCCAAGCCAGTCCAGCATCAAAAAATAAATTCAAGTCGGAAAATAACATACCTGACCGTATGGCGGCCAATTTTTCGGGACCGGTAAAAGGCAATCTCACTTCGAAATTAAACACCGCAATACGTGTTCCCATCAAGCTATTAAAATTAAACCGTTCGTCTTGTGAACTTCTAAATGATGCACTTTCATATCCTCGGATTAGGTGGGGATACCCCAAAAATAATGGGTAAAGTGCGTTCTCATGGCGACCGGCCCGCATATATGTGTAGGCCCTTGCGGCAATGGTAACTGGCTGGTACCGATTGTATTTACGTACATCAAACGTATACGCCGTAAAGTTGTAGTCGCCGAAGTACTGTTCGGCTCCCACCCGATAGCGATATCCCTGCAAAGGCGCCGCGATACCAAAAACGGCATTATCTCCGACAAAAGACGTATTTATTTGTTGAATGACAAACGCATTGAAATTGCCCCCGAACAGTTGGCTTGCTTCCTCATTAGATACTTTATCCCTACCGCCATAACCATAGATATAGCTTTGCCACCACCGATCTACGCGGTAACTGTATCGAGCAATTGCGCCGCCCACTTCAAATCGATGGTTTCGGGAGAATGGATAGGCACCGAACGCTTCGGCTTGTTGTTGAAATGTCCGAATCATATAAGTGTCCAGTATGAGCTCATCGCCATTTCCCACGTCACGAGTACTATAAAATGAGTAACCCGACATATACGGTATATGCGAAATCGCGCCGCCCCAATTGATTCGGCTTTTTTGGTTAATATAAGCGACCTGTCCTCCGAAATCGTAAATCTCGCCATTGATGGACAACGCTGCAAAAATCTGATTATGCCCCAAGATGTCCGAAAACATACCTTGGATACCACTCGCAATTCCGGCCCCATATCGGCTACCGACAGCCAATCCCATACCGCTATTTGCCAGGTAATCCAGCTTAAAATTCGGCTTATACGGAACCTCTGAAATCCGGTTGTCACCGATTCGCTGAAACAGGTTAAAATTATTTAAATTGGCATTGACAACATCAACGCCGAGATTCTCCGGTGGGGGAAGCATTGCTGCGTCAAAATTCACTACATAAGGGTCCACTTCCACGCCCTCAAAATCAGCTTCTTTGGCATAATAAAGAGAGTAGGCATTATTACGGAAATACGAGTACAAGACATCTCCTTCCGCCGATAGGCTCAGCGCAGGAGAATATTCGGTAATGCCGCTTATACCCGTAAAATATTGAGTTAAACGTTCTACTTTCCTGCTCTTCACCGTATACCGGTACAGGTTGCGGAAACCGTCACTATTGGAAAGAAAGTAAACCTGGCTGTCATCTGCCGAAAATTGGGGGTTGAGATTATTCGCTCCTTGAAATACGTCAATATTGGTGATCGCCTTTGTTTCAAGATCAACGATTGCCATATTCATCGGGATGTCTACGCTCCTGGAATCCGATTGCAATGACACTCGATCCGTACTGAAAACAATTCGCTTTCCGTCGCGTGAAAAGCTAGGCTGATAATCCGAATATTCATCGTTTGTTAACTGCGTAAGTTGTTTGGTTGCGACGTTATAAAGATAAATGTCGCTGTAGCCATTTTTTAATCCAGAAAATGCAACGGTTTCCCCATCCGGTGACCACGCGATGTTGGCAAACTCGGTGATGTCGCCCATTGCCTCCAACATAAGCTGTTTACCCGTTTCGACATCGACCACCATTAGTTTACTCTTGCCCCTGCTGAACACACTGAACGCAAACTTTCGACTGTCGGGAGAAAATGCACCGGACGACTCGATAAAGCTGTATTCGTCAATGTCTTCATTGGTTAGTTTGCTGCTCAGTTTCCGGATGTTACCGCCGGTATGGGCATCGGCCAGGAACAAGTCAATACTGAAAAGGTTTTTTTCCGATAAAAATGCCATGTGTTTGCCATCCGGGGAAATCGCGGGAGATACGTTCATACGCCCCGAATTCCCACTGTTGATCACCGAACGTCCCACCGGGGTTACCGCAGTATCGATAGGTAAACTGCGGTAGGTATTTTCCATCGTATTTCTCCACAAATTGGAAAGTGTTTGCGCATCGTACCCAAATATCCGCCTGATTGCCATTTCATACCCATACATAGCTGTGGCTTTGAACAATGGCATAATGACCGTGTCGCCGTAAGTAGACCCCAGATAGGCCCAAAATGCCTGTCCGTAACGGTACGGAAAATACCGATTGGGGTTTTCGGACATCGCACGCAGTGATGGAATATCGTGATTTAAATACGCGTCACGCATCCACATCGCCGTAAAGGCATCTTTTTTCCCTATGGAAAAGTACTCTGCCATCCCTTCAACCATCCACAGCGGAATATTACCGATATTCTCCAAGCGAGTGGAATCGCCGCCCTCTATCAACGAACGATACTGAAATGCGTGTACCAATTCGTGCCCAAGTACGTGTCGGGTTTGGTGATTGATCTGCATGACCGGAAAAACTACACGGTTTTTGAATGCTTCCGTCACCCCGCCGGTTCCTACCCCAATCTCGCCTTGTATAGTCGTGGTTTGCTGAAATTCGGGATGGTTACTATATAAAATCAGCGGATTCTTTCTCAAAAACGTGTCCCTGAATACCTGTTGGTGCAACTCATACCATACCTCGGCATCCTTAGCGATCCACCTCACCATCGAATCATTTTCGAGGTAATAGTGAAGATCAAAATGAGGGGTTTGGTATACGTTGAATTTTAGCGACTTATACCGCATTTTATTCTGGCCGAAGTACTGAGCTTGGACATTCACAGCAGTCAGACCGAGGATGATAAGACCGAAAACATTTAGCGCAACGAGCCGGATAAATCGATTGAGGTAAGTCATGGAAACGGGTGTATAATTACAACGTAAAATTAGAACGAATATCGGTGAAAAAGTTTAATTATTAACAACATATTATTTTCGCCATTTCAATCTTCTTGCGGCGCCAGTGTTGAATTTTCCAGTTGTTCACCTATTTCTTCAACATTTATGGGGATTTCCAACGGTGTATCGGGTAGGCGAAGTGGCGTAAGGCTGTCCAACGACAAGCTATCAGGTCGTGGCAAACGGGGACTTGGACAATTATATTTTCTGGTGATCTCCACCACAGGTTCAGGAAAAGGACCGTACTCATAACCGAGTACGTCATCATGGTAAACTTTCTCCATAAACTTACCAAATACCGGCAGGGCCGTCCGAGAGCCTTCACCCGTCTGTGAATTCCTGAAATGGATACTCCGCTCATCGCATCCAATCCAGACGCCGGTAACCAGGTCTTTGGTTACCCCCATATACCATCCATCCACGTAATCCGATGAAGTACCAGTTTTTCCGCCGATCTGGTTATTGTTTTTCCATAAATCCCATTCCCACAAACCTTGAGAAGTACCTTCCGGTTCCTCCATACTTCCCCTGAGCATATATCCCATCAGCCAGGCAACTTCTTCACTGATCGCTTGTGTGACTGTTGTTTTAAACGTAGCTACAGTTTTCCCATTAAAGTCCACTATTTTCGACACAAGCAAGGGCTCCAGACGTTGCCCCCTATTCATAAACGTGGCATAGGCGTTTACCATTTCAAACACATTGACGTCATTCGATCCCAGGCTCACGGACGGAACTGAAGCCAACGGACTGGTAATGCCACAACGGTGAGCGGCGTCGACGACCTTATCCCACCCGACTTCCTCGGTTATTTGCGCCGTGATCGAATTGACTGATCGCCCCATGGCCCAACGAAGGGACATCTCGCGACCGCTAAATACCCAATCTGCATTTTTAGGTTCCCAGATCTTTTCTTCTCCATTTTCTGTATAAGCAACGCGCACATACTTATCCGTATATTTATCGCAAGGCGATTTACCGGCTTCCAACGCCGCCAGATAGGCAAACGGTTTAAACGTAGAACCGGCCTGACGTTTCGCTTGAACCACGTGATCATACTTGTAATATCGGTAATTGATTCCGCCCACCCAAGCTTTAATCTCGCCGTTATAAGGATCCATAGACATCAATCCTGCATTTAGCATTTTGGCATAATGGGCCAATGAATCCAACGTTGAATACTGCACTTCTTTAAGCCCATCCCATGTAAATACTTCCATTGCCTTAGGGATGTTTAAATAATGGTATATACTATCTCGATTGCTGGAATAAGTCTTCACCAATTGCTGATAATAAGGAGTTTGTTCGGCCAATTTTTCCAAAAAACCTTCAATGACGTTCCCTTCGGCGTCCCGCCAGGGCAATTCGCCTTGCCAGGCATTTTCCAACCGCTGTTGTAAAATTCGCATCTGTTCAGCCACAGCGTCTTCGGCGTGCTGCTGCATGCGGGAATCGATGGTTGTATAAATCTTCAGTCCGTCCACGTACATGTCATACCCGTTTTCCTCGCACCACGGGGCCAGCCAACGCTCTACTGCCGTTCTTAAATACGAGTCACCGCTGCCCAATTCGTCAACTTCGCCTAGGTGCAACCCCAGATCGGCGGCTTTTGCTTCGTTATACTCAGTTTCTGATAGGAATCCGGCTTTTTGCATCTGAGCCAATACCACATTACGCCGCTCAAGCGATCGGTCAGGGTTACGAATTGGGTTATAAAGCGTTGTTCCCTTGAGCATACCGATGAGCACGGCCGCCTCAGCTGGGGTTAAATTTTTGGCTTCCTTATTGAAATAACGGCGAGCTACCGTTTTGATGCCATATGCATTATTGCTGAAAGACACCGTATTCAAGTACATCGTGATAATGTCCTTTTTAGAATATTGGCTCTCAAGCTTATATGCAGTCACCCACTCTTTAAACTTGACGACTAAAATATTGATACCAGGTATTTCGCCCAACAACCCAACCGATTGGTTGTACCGGGTTCGATAGAGGTTTTTTGCTAGCTGTTGGGTAATCGTACTGCCTCCCCGTTTATCACCTTGCGCAGTGGACACAATACTCGAGAAGATGGCCCAAAAATCGACTCCGTGATGTTTAAAAAACCGGACGTCTTCCGTGGCAATCAATGCATTAACGACATTTTGTGCAATGCTGTCGTATGGTACCGGCGATCGGTCCTCTTTAAAATACCGGCCGATAAGCACACTATCAACAGTATATACTTCCGACGCAATGTTTTGGATAGGCTTACCAATATCCCTTGATGTGGGAGAATACCCAAACAGCCACAAGAAATTCACCTCCACCATACAGACGAGCATGATCAAGGAATAAACAATAATAATAACGTAACGTATATAGCGGTTGCGTATCTCCTTAAACATCGGGTAAAGATGACGAAATGTTTTGATATAATATACGACTGATCGTCAGATTGTGCTACAATTTCATTGTATTAACCCCTTAAAATCTTATTTTGCAATCGTTTTATTTTAATCATTCTCTTATGGCAAGTATCATTGGAAAATTCGGCGTAACCTCGGGAAAGTCGTTTAAACTGGAAAACTATAGGACTGACGACCCGGGATCTATGGAAAAAAAGGAAGCGCTGGCTGACCTGGCCGATTTCCAAACCGAGCTCAAAGAGTACCAGGAACGGCTGTATGCGGAAAATTCCCAAAGCTTATTGATCATTCTTCAAGCTATGGACGCTGCTGGTAAAGACAGTGCTATTGAACACGTGATGAGCGGTGTCAATCCGCAGGGGTGCCAAGTATTCAGTTTCAAGCAACCCACTAGCAACGATTATGAGCATGATTTTCTTTGGCGGCATTACAAAGCACTCCCAGAAAGAGGACGGATAGGCATTCATAACCGGTCTCATTACGAGTATGTATTGGTATGCAAGGTGCATCCCGAATTCAACCTGTCCGAACGGATTCCGGGTTACCGAAATGTCTCTGATTTCGACGACCACTTTTGGGAAGATCGGTACGAGAGCATCCGCCAATTTGAAGCTCATCTGCATCGCAATGGAACCAAAATCATCAAATTTTTCCTTCATGTGTCTAAGGAAGAACAGAAAAAGCGCTTCCTGGACCGAATCGAAGACAAATACAAGAATTGGAAATTTTCTGCATCCGACGTAGAAGAGCGATCGCATTGGGCCGAATATATGAACGCCTACGAAGATGCCATTGCAGCCACGGCGACCCCTGCTTCACCTTGGTATATTATTCCGGCTGACAAAAAATGGTTTGCCCGGTATGCAGTTGGTAAAATTATCGTGGAAACACTGGCAAAGATGGAGCCGGAATTTCCCAAATTACCCGAAGACCAAAAAAACAAACTGAAAACCTACCGGCAAAAATTAACGAAAGAGTGATCAAAAGTGCTTCTTATTTTCACTGATATTTAATTTATCCCAGCGGACGTCTTTGCTTCGGGGTTCGCTACGGATGGGGCAATCCTTGACGCGACAGTAGTGGCAACAGGTCGGTATACAGGGATCTGCATGAACAAACAATTCGGCATTTGCATGTAACTGATTATTTATCAATTGATCAATTGCGGAAACCTCATCGTGTACTTTATCTAAATTGTAATAATTCGGCAACGTAACATGGCAGTCGATATGCAATTCATGTCCGTAACGTTGTACACGCAAGTTGTGCACATCAATCCAATCCTCTTTCCGGTATTCCTGCAAAATATCCGCGACCTTCTCCACCAACGCTGCATCCGATTCATCCATTAAACCGCCAATAGATCGCCGTAATAATTTATAGCCACTGAACAAAATAAATGCACCCAACCCTAAGGACAATACCGTATCGATCCAAATCCATCCGGTGTAATACATTAGGGTAAGGCCTACCAGCAGGCCGACCGTACTATAGGCATCGGTCTGCAGATGTTTTCCGTCGGCATGCAACGTTAATGAATTCAGCTGCGTACTCTGTTTCACCATGAAGGTACCCAACCCAAAATTGACCAGACCGGTAAACGCCAAGAGACCGATCCCCTCCAGCAAGTTTCCGACCGTTTCAGGGAAAAACAGGTTATATACCGCTTTACCTAAAATCAGAACCCCGGCAATGGCAATCAGCCCCCCCTCCAGGAAAACTGAAAAAAATTCAACTTTCCCATGTCCGTATGGATGGTTTTGGTCCTTCGGGCGAGCTGCCAAATGAATGCTATAAAAAGCGAAACCGGAAGCCACCACGTTTACGATGCTCTCCATCGCATCGGTCAATATAGCATTGGAACTGGTCAGCAAATACGCCGCGAATTTTATGAGCATCAATAAGATGCCTGTAGCCAACGCAAACCGGATGATATTTTTCTGTCTGTTCAAACCCCAGCGGTAATCCGGCAAAGGTACTAATTCAAATATTAATAGCTATTTTTCAATCTGGAACCATTGTAAAATGTTCAAATTTACCTAAGTTTGCACACCATGAGTATACCATCTATTCTTTCGGACCGGATAAACAATCTTTCCGAATCGGCAACCCTTAAAATGACTAAATTAGGCCGCGAACTAGCTGCCAAAGGCGTTAACGTTATCAGCCTCAGCGTAGGAGAGCCTGATTTTAACACGCCCGACCACGTAAAACAGGCAGCGAAGCAGGCACTTGATGAGAATTACACCCGATATTCTCCAGTTCCCGGTTATCCTGAATTACGGAAAGCCATCGTCAATAAGTTAAAAAACGAAAATAATCTAGACTACGATGTTTCTCAGATTGTGGTCTCCACAGGAGCAAAACAGTCACTTTCTAACGCCATTTTGACGTTGATCAACCCTGGCGACGAAGTGATTATTCCAACTCCTTACTGGGTTTCTTATTCAGAAATGGTTACACTCGCCGAAGGCAGATCCGTGTTTATCAACACCACGATCGATAGCGACTTTAAAATCACACCAGCAGAACTGGAAGCGGCGATTACGCCTAACAGTAAACTGTTTATGTTTTCCTCGCCGTGCAACCCCACGGGAAGTGTCTACACAAAGGAAGAACTGGAAGGATTGGTGCGCGTGTTTGAAAAACATCCGAATATCTACATCATTTCCGATGAAATATACGAGCACATCAACTTCATAGGCAAGCATGAATCCATTGCGCAATTCGACAGCATCAAGGATCGCGTTATTCTTATTAACGGATTCTCTAAGGCATTTGCGATGACAGGCTGGCGCCTCGGTTACCTAGCTGCTAGCAAAGAAATTGCTGCTGCCAATGACAAACTGCAAGGACAGACCACATCCGGCACTTGCTCCATTGCGCAACGCGCGGGAATTGCCGCACTTGAACAAGGACTGGATACCGTTCTCGAGATGAAGGACGCTTTCGAGCGGCGTCGCGAATTGGTATATCGTCTGCTGAAGGATATTCCGGGCGTAAAGACCAACCTTCCCCAAGGTGCTTTTTATTTTTTCCCGGATATTAGCTCATTTTTTGGCAAAAAGGACCCTCAGGGCCAGGTCATCAAAGACTCCGCCGACCTTGCGCTTTACCTGTTAAATGAAGCACATGTAGCTACCGTGGGTGGTGATTCCTTTGGCAACAATAATTACATTCGTTTATCTTACGCGGCATCGGACGAAAACCTGAAAGAAGCCCTACGTCGGATCAAAGAAGCATTGGGAAAACTGGCTTAGTCCAGTTTCCCGCCTTTTTTGCGCCTCCCATCGACACCGACAAACTATTTGCTCCGTATGGCCTCCACAGGATCCATACGTGCGGCCATAGCTGCCGGAATAATTCCGGCTATAAGACCTATAAGGGTGGAAAGAAATACCGTAAGAATTACCATGGAAACGTTGACTACAATGGCAAGGTCAAACACAAATTTGACTAACAACGTCAGCAGATAGACAAAAGAAAGCCCCATTAAGCCCCCAATAAGGCACAGTGCAATCGCTTCGATAAGAAACTGGGACAGTATGAAATAGTTCTTGGCTCCCAGGGATTTCTGTATACCGATAATGTGTGTACGTTCTTTAACAGACACAAACATGATATTCGCAATACCAAAACCACCAACCAATATCGAAAATGCGCCTATTACGCCGCCAGCGATATTAATCACTTTAAACATTGCGTCTAACTGGGCAGTGATGATGGTGGTCTTGTTCAGTGAAAAATCATCTTCCTGTTGGGGCCCCAGTCGATGGATGGACCGCATCACACCCCGTAACTCGCTTTCCGCCTCCTCCAATGAAACATTCGGCAATGCACTTACCATAATGACTGGACCATAACTTCGGATGTTGATCAGGTTGCGTCCTAAATTCAATGGAATCATGATAACATTATCCATTGAGACGTCGAAAATCATCCCCTCTCCTTCTTCCTTGAACACACCGATAACCGTAATCTTCCTGCCCAGAACTTTCAAGGATTTGCCAATGGGATCAATGTTGGGAAACAACCCTTCGGCTATCGTTGCGCCAATAACGGCTACGTTACTTCCCCGGTTTGATTCCGATTCAGTGAAATACCTACCCTCAACAATCTCGAGATCGCGGATGTTGTAGAGTTCATGTGAAGTGGCGGTGACTGTGACACCCGAAACGTTATTATTAAGGTATTGTGCCGTCCGATTTCCGATGTCTATCGAAAACGAAATTGCCTCTGCGGTAGTCATTCTTGACTTCAACGATTCGTAATCACGGAGCGTAGGTTCCGGCCGGTTTACATATTTCCACCACGGAAAATCGGGCCCTCCATCCCAGGGCCATTTCATGACATATATTGTTTTACTGCCGAGCTTTTCAACACTGCTCTCCAGATTTGCCCGTAAGGTATCAACCGCAGAAAACACCCCAATGATAATCAAAATACCGATCGTCACTCCTAGCAGCGACAACAACGTCCGGGTACGGTTTTCTCGGAGCGCCGAAAACGCAAACCCAAAACTCTCGCCGATTAATCGCAGGAACAATACCATATGACCATAGACGGATAATTCCGCCGTTAGTTACAAACGAAGATAAAGTATTTTATACAGACAATAAAGCAGTGGAAACAACATATTATATAATAAATAATTTCGTAACTTTGCACGCTAATTTATACGTATGGCATGCGTAATGCCCCATCTTAAAATTTCACATCAACAATGAAGCTATCACAGTTTAAGTTCAATTTGCCAGAATCCCTGATTGCCAATGAGCCTACCGAAAGCCGCGATGAATCCCGCCTCATGGTGCTTGACCGCAAAACCGGCAAAATCGAACATAAAATATTTAAGGATATTCTGAATTATTTTGATGACAAGGATGTCATGATCCTTAACAACACGAAGGTATTCCCCGCCCGCATGTATGGGAATAAGGAAAAAACCGGTGCCACTATCGAGGTATTCCTGCTCCGTGAACTAAATAAAGAATTGCGCCTATGGGATGTGCTGGTAGACCCTGCCCGTAAAATCCGCGTAGGTAACAAATTATATTTCGGTGACGATGATTTGTTGGTAGCCGAAGTAGTGGACAACACCACGTCACGCGGCCGGACCATACGCTTTCTGTTTGATGGAACCGATGAGGAATTTCGTCGAAACATCGAAATTCTCGGAGAAACTCCGCTCCCCAAATACATCAAACGCAAAGCTACTCCCGAAGATAAATTCCGATACCAAACGATATTTGCCAAGCATGAAGGTGCGGTAGCCGCCCCGACAGCCGGCCTGCACTTTAGCCGCGAACTGATGAAACGGCTGGAATTAAAAGGAGTGGAATTTGCGGAGATCACGCTTCATGTTGGTTTAGGGACTTTCCGACAGGTTGAGGTGGAAGATCTTACCAAACATAAAATGGATTCGGAACAGTTTATCATTCCAGAAGAAGCAGCTAAGACGGTGAATAAGGCGATTGACGCCAAACGGCGGGTGTGTGCAGTGGGAACCACGTCGATGCGGGCGATCGAGTCCTCGGTCTCGGCAGATAAGCATCTGAAACCAGCAAATGAATGGACCAGTAAGTTTATATATCCTCCCTACGATTTCAGCATCGCCAATAGTATGGTCACCAATTTCCATACTCCTGAGTCGACCCTGCTGGTAATGATCGCTGCATTTGGTGGATACGAACACGTAATGAACGCCTATGAAATTGCTGTAAAAGAAAAGTACCGGTTTTACAGCTACGGCGATGCGATGCTGATTATCTAAGCACGCTGTGCATATGAATTATGCGATTATTGTCGGCGGCGGAGTTGGCGTGCGGATGGGCGCAAACATACCGAAGCAGTTTTTACTGCTGAACGGAATACCTATAATGATGCATACCATCCGCGCCTTTTACGGCAGCAAGCATTCACCACAAATCGTTATTGTCATCCCTCAGGATCAACATGATTATTGGTCAGAGTGCTGCGAAAAACACACCTTTGACATCCCGCACGTCGTCGTCGGCGGGGGTAAAAGCCGGTTTGAAAGTGTGAAAAACGGATTGGCAGCCGTCCAGGATCGATGCGTTGACCTCTCGCGATGCCTTATTGCGATACACGATGCAGTGCGTCCCTTAATTGCGCCCGATTTGATAGATGCCACATTTGAGCAGGCTGCACTTACCGGTGCAGCAGCACTTGCCATTCGAAGTACAGACTCGGTTCGGTTGGAAAGTGCGAACGGCCTAAAAAATAACGCTTATCCGAGGCAAAGGGTTTACCTCATGCAAACCCCCCAAACATTCAAGGGGCCCGTACTATTCGAATCCTATAAACAAGATCCAGACCCTATATTTACCGACGACGCGTCGGTAGTAGAGAAAAAAGGGTACCCCATCACGATAGTGAATGGGGATGCCCGTAATGTCAAGATTACTTTCCCGGAAGATTTACGTATTGCGGCAATCTTATCGGGCGCTGACGTTTAAGCGGCACTTCGAATGACGCGTAATAGAATAGCGATGATAGCGATAACCAACAGAATATGGATAACTCCACCTGTATAGTATCCACCAAAATAACTGATCGCCCAAACGATAACTAAAATAACAGCGATAACATAAAGTAAATTTCCCATGACTACTGAGGTTAATTGTAATTATTGATTTTTATAAAGATTAACAATCAATAATGACAACATCAATTCCGGAAAAAAGTTTTCGATGGTTTTAAACTTTAGGGCGCCATATCCAACACCAGACCGTCATATGCCAGTGAAATCCCTTTGGGTAACTCCCGGTCTACCTCCTCGTGTAGCCCCAGCCTATGACTTATATGGGTGAAGTAGGTTTGTGCAGCTCCAACACGTTGAGCGAAAGCAATCGCTTCATCCAACGTGAAATGGGAAATATGCGGATCCCGCTGCAAAGCATTAACGACTAATATCTTCGTTCCAATAATTTTCCTGACTTGTGAATCGCTTACCGTTTTGGCATCCGTTATGTACGTAAAGTCACCCAATCGGAAGCCCAGCACGGGCATCATGTAATGCATGACCTCTATGGGAATAATTTTCTCACCGAACAGGGAAAAAGGCGACAACGTGATCTCGTGAAGCTCCAGTTGAGGAACCCCTGGATACTTCTTTGCGGCAAATGCATAGTAAAATTCACGTTTCAGTGCTTCATGCACTTCACGGGTTCCATAAATATCAATAGCTCCCCCTTGCTGCCTATTAAACGCCCGAACGTCGTCCAACCCGGCTATGTGGTCTTTATGAGAATGCGTAAACAGAATCGCATCCAAGTGGTCGATATGCTCACGCAACATTTGATACCGAAAATCGGGCCCCGTATCGATAATGATATTTTTATCGGCTAGCTGCAGCAATACCGATGAACGAAGGCGCTTGTCTCTGGGATCTGAAGAGCTACATACCTCGCAATCGCACGCGATTACAGGAATACCTTGTGATGTTCCGGTTCCTAAAAATCTTATCGTCAAATCGCTAGTTTGGTTTGTTTGATACTTCGTAAAAATTGCCGTTGTTTATCGTTCAAGGAACCTTCATCCAACGACATGTCGCGTAATATACTTACCAGTGCTCCGATCTTCATTTCTAAATTCGAAAACCGATTAACAACCACCACCTTGTTACTTTGCAATACGCACGCACCGGTCTTGAAATTGCCCTTCTCATACCGAACCCGGTAGCCAAACTCCTTTAATAAGGACTCCAGTTTTTCCAAACTATGTTGTGTATTGGGTAGCAATGATTTTTCCTTTTTGACGTGCCAAAATACGATTCATCCCATGAAATCCCAAAACTGTTTTATCCACAGCCCGGCAAGAGCTGTCGCGGACCAGATCAAGTCCGCTTCAAAAACACGCGCTTCCATAAATCCTGCATAAATCCGAGACCATAAGCAATCAATTGGACATATGCAGCAACGACGCTAAGCGCAGCCACGCGAAGACGGCGCGTTTTTATCCAGGAGTGAAAAAAAATAAGAAATGTGTATACGACGATAAGCACATCGGATAGCATCGCTAGGTTAGGAATGTACCCCCTTGAGGCAGGTGTTTCCCAAAAGAAACAACCATTCAACAGGAGCGATATGCACAAAAAGCAAACAAACACGGCAGGAAAAAAGTGAACAAGTTTCAGCTCTTTTGGAAAATGCTTATAAATATTAATCCGGGCGCGCCCAAAGAAATGCAGCTGCCTAAAAAACTGCCTGAAATCTGTTCGACGTTTGTGATACACCACTGCTTCCGGAATCAAGCCTATCTTGAACCCCGACGCTTGGATCCGTATGCTGTATTCGATATCTTCACCCAGTCGCGTGAGTTTAAAACCTCCTATTTGTTCCCATACTTTTCGCGATACTCCCATATTGAAACTACGCGGATGGAAAGTGCCGATATGCTTTTTATTACCACGTATTCCTCCGGTGGTAAAGGGCGATGTCATGGAATAGCTAATAGCTTGCTGTATGGGTGTAAAGGTTTCATGCGCTGCATCCGGACCGCCATATGCGTCCAATGGCGTTTTTTGCAAGTAGGCTGCCACAATAGTCAGATAATCAGACGGGACCAAGCAATCTGAATCGAAGATCACAAAGTAATCTCCTTGCGCACGTTCAAAACCAAAATTCCGTGTAAACCCCTGTCCTTCGTTCGGCTTGACATAATAATGAACGTCAAGCCGATCCCGGTACCCTTCCACAATTCCCCGTGCGTCGCGCACGGACCCATCCTCTATTACCAACACTTCAAATCGCTTATAGGTCTGCCGGGTAAGGCTATCCAGTAATTCGTCAACTTCCTGTGGTCGATTATACAGCGGAATAATCAGGGAAAAAAAAATCGATTGCATTGCCATTAAATGACTTTCTCGATCTGATAGTTATTACGTTCGGCACTGCTACGGGAGACCAATTCAGCTATAAAACCTGTAAGAAACAACTGTGTTCCAATCACAATCGCTATCAATGCAAAGAAAAAAAGTGGTTGTTCAGTAACATTGCGATAAGGACTTTGATTGGCGATGCTGACCAGTTTCTCAACAATAAGCCATATGGCAATTACAAATCCGGCAAAAAAACTCAATACGCCCATCGTCCCAAAAAAATGCATGGGCCGCTTTCCGAATTTACCGACAAAAAAGATAGAGAGCAGATCTAAAAAACCTTTGATAAACCTTCCCGGACCGAATTTCGTTTTTCCGTATTTGCGCGGATAGTGCTGCACCACCTGTTCATCGATTCGCTTGAACCCCGCCCATTTTGCAATAACCGGAATATATCGGTGCATTTCCCCGTAAACTTCAATACTTTTAACTACTTCCTTTTTATATGCTTTGAGACCGCAATTAAAATCATGGAGGTTATGGATACCCGACATGCTCCGGGTTACTGAATTAAAAAGCTTTGTGGGAATGGTTTTGCTAGGTGGATCATGACGCTGTTGTTTCCATCCGGATACTAAATCAAAGTCCTCGTGGATTATACGTCGGTACAGCTCAGGTATTTCATCTGGGCTATCCTGTAGATCCGCATCCATGGTGATAACTACATCGCCTTGGGCAGCCGCAAAACCGACGTTGAGTGCGGCAGATTTCCCGTAATTCCGACGGAATTTCACCGCCGTTATTTTAGGGTTCATTGCCTTTAGTCCCTCAATAACCATCCATGATCCGTCGGTGCTGCCGTCGTCCACCAGGATAATTTCGTAGGTGAACCGATGCTCGTCCATTACGCGCCTGATCCAAGCCGTTAGCTCCGGCAGTGAATCAACCTCGTTATACAAAGGGACGACAATTGAAATATCCATCACCGGCTACTCCTCTTCTATCGGTGCAAACATCGGCTTCGAACGCTTAAAAATTGTAGCAAAAATCATCGCTACCACAAATGTGATAATAATCATTATGGCGTACGACTTTAAACGTTGTCCCCATGTCATATTTGCCGCATCCTCAATCGCCTTGTCGAGTTGCTCGGTCGCTTTGTCTATCTGGTCGTCAGCCATTCCCTGATTCTCCATGAACACGATTGTATTGTTCTGGACGTTCATTAGCAAACGCTCCTGGATACCCGGTTCAACAAATTGCTCAAACAGTAAACTGACCGCCGAAGAAATTGCCCAGGCAATAAAAAGCATGACAAATATACCGATTAGAGCCTGTTTGAACGTCCAATAACCCCCTACGCTTTTCCGCAGACGAATACAAAACAAAAGGGTTATAATGAGCAACACTACATACATCGATATTGACCCGAACGAAGTGACGATAAATGATGACGAGGACACCAGCCAATAAAGCATAAGTATCCCCAACGCAGCGCTGATGCCTCCGAGATAGATTCCCAAAGACGCTCCCTCTTTTTTTATCTGACTTTCAAATGCTTGCTGTTCCATGATGAATTGTGATTTGATGATTCAAGAATACCTACGGGAATAATGAACTAATAGCTGATATACGGCCCGGTCAAAGGCTGGGTTTGCACTGTGATGGAGATAGACTTCCAAATCTTCAGTTGTCGGATGCTGCTCGTAAAAGAATCCCATCATGGGATAAAATAACTCGGCCAATTCCTGTTCGGGCGCGATCTTTCGGGCGACTTTGGCGATTTCTTCGTAAGAACTATCTACCAGAATCTGATGCGCGATCACCGGCTCATAGATGCGGTGTTCATCCTGAAACTCATCTTCGTCCACCAGCAAAAACTCCCTTAAATAATCGTCCAGCTGAGGTTCGATCTGTTCATCGAAACATTCCCTCAAATAGAGCAGCACATTCAGCAGTTCCGTTCCCCGATCGATGGTTTGATTCTCGATATCTTCCCATTCTTCTGATTCCAGGTAATCGCCTTCTAATTTTTCCACGTCAGCAGCGAAGAAATTCAACAGCAGCAAGTCGAACAGGATTTCCCGAAGCTCTTCAAATTGCGGATGATCATCAAATGCCTCGTCCATCAACGAGACTTTCTCCAGATACGCCCGGTCTCCTGCAAAAATCTCAGCGAGCCGGCGAAGCAAATCGCTTCCCTTTGTCTGCTTTATCGAGCTATACGACTGTATGCAAGCTTCGAGTGCGTGCGAAATATAAACGTCCATGATTATTGTGTGTTTATAATTTGACGTTTGTTGATGACCATTGTTACTTTCCCTTTCAGCTCTTTCCCCAGCAAAGGACTGTTACTCGATTTAGAACGATTGGATTCGGAATCAAACCGCCACGTCTTTTCGGCATCGAACAGGATAAAATTACCCTGGACCTGTTCGCCGAACTCCGGCTGGGGTATCTCCAACACACGCCGAGGCCCTACCGCCAATTTATCGACCAACCGATCAACCGTCAGTCCCGCCTCGAGCGCCAGTGGTAACAAGGTTTGCAAGCCAATTATTCCATCCGCTGCGATTTGGTATTCGACGTTTTTGTATTCAATTTCATGCGGCGTGTGCTGAGAAACAATGGCATCGATCGTGTCGTCGTTCAACCCGTCAAGTAACGCCTTGACGTCGGTCTGAGTCCGCAACGGAGGGCTCACTTTGTAGTTGCTATCAAAACCAGCGATTAACTGATCGGTCATGATCAGATGATGGACGGCTACGTCACACGTTACCCGCGCCCCTCTCTTCTTGGCTTCCCGTATAAGTGCCACGCTTTCGGCGGTGCTGATGGTGGTAAAGTGTATCCGAGCATCATTGTATTCAGCGAGATAGAGGTCGCGCGCCACCATTAACGCTTCAGCCATATTGGGATTCCCCTTCATCCCCAGATATGTACTTATCGGCCCCTCGTTCATTTTGCCTCCCGCAGCCACTGAAGCATCCTCCGGATATGAAATAATCAGCCCTCCAAACCCTTTACTATATAACAGCGCCCGGCTCATCAATCCCGCTTGCTGTACGGGCCTGTCTCCATCGCAAAAAGCCACGGCACCCGCCAACTTCATGTCGTACAGTTCGGCCAGCTCACTGCCCTCGCGCTTTTTGCTGACCGTACCTATGGGATGCACATCAACCGGCAACGATGCAGCCCGATTGACAATCAGCGCTACTTCAGACCGGCTGTGTACCGGTGGATGTGTGTTGGGATGAACAGCGACACCGGTTACTCCCCCCGCCAGGGCTGCCGCTGAACCCGATAGGATATCCTCTTTCGTTTCTAAGCCGGGCTCGCCAAAGTTGACATTCATATCGAAAAACCCCGGCACCAGATACTGACCTTCCGCGTCGAAAGCATTGAAATCATCCCTGTCGCCTTCGATTTGCTCCGCAATCTTGACGACCACCCCTTTTTCCAATAACACATCCCATTTTTTTCCGTGGAAAGGAGTGCTTGGGAAGATAATCTGAGCAGATTTAATGAGTAAATTATCCATGTACGTAATAAGACGAAATAGGTGCTAATAAGACCGGAAAGTTGATTTTTAATGGAATTACGGTAGCGTGTACTTTCATTAAAGAACAAAAGTACAAAATCGATAGCAATGCAACTATTTATTTTTGAAAATACGGATTTCCCCATTCGTAACCCCCAGATTCCAGTCCGGCCAACTCCATCACCCGGTCGATCACGGTGGATACCAAGGCTTCAAAATCACGGGGCAGGCTATAAAACGATGGGCTCGCCGGGCAGATAATGCCACCCGCATCGGTAACGATTTGCATGTTTCGCAAATGAATGTTACTCAACGGCGTTTCCCTCGGAACCAAGATAAGTCTTCTGCGCTCTTTCAAAATCACATCCGCTGCTCTACTGGTCAAGTCGGACGAAATGCCCGCAGCAATTCTCGCCAGCGTGCCCATTGAACACGGACAGACAATCATCGTATCAAACTTAGCCGATCCGGATGCGAATGGCGCATAAAAATCATTCTTTTCATAAAATGAATAAGGGTATTTTGCATAATCGTCGTTACCCAACTCAAATTTCCAGACATCTTTAGCATTATCAGACATCACCACCCCGATTGCATCGAGTTGATTTCGAAAAGCCATCAGCTTGTCAAGCAATACTTTTGCATAGATGGAGCCACTTGCTCCGGTGATGGCTACGACGATTTTTTTTGGCATACCTTATACTCGTGAATATTTGCCAAACTTAGGCAACTGGCCTTTTAAATGCAAATAGCCCGTGGCAATAACCACGGGCTAATGACACCTGCATCCAACATGCCAACTCAACGGGAGCGGATTTCTTTCCGCATGAAAGAAACGTAAGATAGGGCAAAGCATACTACCGTCGCCGCGATTAACCCGGTCAATTGCGGCCATACCAGGAGCAGGCTCTGTCCCAGAGGCAGCGGACTCGGTATAGCACCGTATGCTTGTTCCATGGTCAATGGCCCTAAACTTCTAACAGACGGCACCAGTAACGTGGTGGTGGCATCCGTATAGAGTTGACTAGGCACAATTCGCATCAGGTTTACGATAAACTGCTGATAACTAACAATCTGTTGAGGCGAGACCGCTAGAGAAGGCATTAGCGCCCGCGCTACCAGATTGGCGATAATCTGATAAAAAACGGTAAAGAACAGCCATACGGCGATAGCGGTAAGCGCAGATGTTGCTGCCTGCCGAAAGCGAATGGATAAAAAAACCGATAGGTTCAGCCAAAATGCCACATACAGCACGCTCAATAACAGAAAGCAAACAATCCTTAAAAATTCCTCTACAGTTGGCGGAATGCCAATGATAAACATGCCGAATCCCATGACTAAAAAGCCCAGGGCAAAAAACATGACGCCAATAACCAGGAGTGCGGCGATAAACTTGGCATTGATCAGGTAGTCGCGATGGATCGGCTGGGCCATGATCCGGCTTAATGTACCCGAGTTCTGCTCGGAGTTGATGGCATCAAAACCGAGTCCTATTCCCAACAAAGGCCCCAGAAACCCTATAAAAACATGGAAAGGTGGCAGGGAACCGTCCGACAATGTAAATAGTTTCAAAAAGAAAAAAGGATCGTCTGCATCGCTGGCTTCCCGGGTTTCTTCCACCAGATTTGTTATGGACGTATACAACGACCCAAAACAGGTCAGAAGAATAAGGAATAGCAAAACATTAAAGCGCCAGCTTAGTACATGGTCCGAGATCTCCTTTTGAACGATCACCCAAAAGGGGTGACTGACGGTCAATGCCCTTCGCTCCTGTCGCTTTTTCATGTAGCGATCCAAAGATGCTATTGCCTGCGCAATCCATGGGGTAGCTTTCAATTGGCGGACAATATTATGCAGTTTTTCCATAGACCTCCCCTCCTTCGAAGTATTTTGTATAGATATCGTCGAGACCGTATTCTTTGGTATGCAGGTACTTCAATGCAAAACCCGCATGGACGACAATACGCGCCACCTCTGCGGCTACGTCCCGTACACCCCCTACGTAGAGTCGCTCGTTTTTTATGCGGACAGAAACTACACCTTTCAATTCCAAGAGCCGGGATTCTAAGGCATCCCCTGTTCCGACTACCGTGGTTCCTTCAATTTCAGCCTCAACGATGTAGGGTTCTTGGTCGGAGAACAAGGCTTGAGACAGCTCCATGACATTTCCTTGGGCAAGCAACTTCCCCGCGACGAATATACCGACCCGATCGCATACCTGCTGTACTTGATGAAGGTGATGCGACGAGAGCAAAACCGTAATGTGCTCTTCGCGGCTAAGGGTTACAATCAGATCGAGAAACTCCCGCACACCGATGGGGTCTATTCCGAGTGTCGGTTCGTCCAATATGATGACTTCTGGATTTTTAACCAGAACATCGGCCAGCCCCAAACGCTGACGCATACCCCGTGAATATTTACCTGCTTTTTTCTCCGACGCATCCTGCAATCCGATACGTTGGAGAAGCGCATCCACGCGCCGTCTCGCTTCTGGCCACGAAAAGCCGTTGAGCCTCGCTGTATATAACAGGTTTTCGCGGCCACTCAGTTGTTCGTAAAAACCTACATCGTCCGGCAAGTACCCTACCCGACGCTTTACATCGATGGGATGTACCGTAGAGTCGATTCCACAAACTTTTACACACCCGGATGTAGGCTCGGTAAGCCCGAGCATCATCAAAATGGTCGTCGACTTTCCAGCACCGTTTGGCCCAAGCAATCCAAAAATCTCTCCTTTCCGGATTGACAAATCGAGGTGATCTACTGCCACAAAATCACCGTATTTCTTGGTCAGGCCCTCAAGTTGGATAATGGGTTGGTTCACGGGCTACCTCCTTCCGTATTTGCGGAACAAATAATACACGCCACCTAATGCACCGACGATAATCAGGATACCCAGCCATCCCCAAAGTAACGGTGTCCGTACGGATAATCTAAAAGATGCGGTTGATGATTTCTCCGGCGTTTTAGCTTCCAAGTTTGCCACATAGTCTCCCGCAACGGATTTCCGGCTGGCTTTAATGGTAGCGAACACCTGTGCATGCTGCCCCGGGGCAATTACATCAATTTTACTGGGTTCGAACGATACAGCCCAATCTACGGGAGCGGAGGATTTCATTTCGATATTTTTCAATGGCGCCGACCCCGTATTTTTCACCAACAGTTCCACCTTCTCCTCACTGCCAGCAGTAATCGATGTGCTCAGCTTCCCTGTAGGTGTGGTTAGCTCCAAATTATAGGAGCCTGTGATGACAACTTCCAATTCCAGATCGGACGACATGCCGCTGGTAGCCGCTACCACAGGTATTTTGTAGCTGCCTGCACCCAAGTGGTCCGGTGGATCCAATTCGATGGTGATGTTCTGGGTTTGGTTAGCGCCTACATTTACCGACGAAACCTGTTTGCCGTTTGCCCTGAATAACGCATTCCATCCCTGCGGTACCTGAGCTCGCAGCCCATAAACCTGCTCTTCGCTCGAGGGATTTCTGAGGGTCGAGTTGAAGGTAAATGTTGAGTTAGCCGCCCCCTCCATGTTGGCTTGGTCCGTGTTAAACTCCGATTTAAATGTACCCTGTTCCGAGATTTCCACGGTCAACGGCAATTGGTTAATTCCTTTGGCTACCAACTGGAAGCGATAAATCCCTTTGTCCACACGGTACGGGACTTGTACTTTGAAAGAGAAATTCTTTTTTTCCCTCGGCAATACGGAAATCTGCCCGACCGTCCAGCCTCCAGATTTGAGCTCATAGGACCACCCTTCTGGCAATCCTTCCACGACAATTTCTGCGGTTCTTACACTACTTCCATTGTTGATCACATCGACGGAATAATCAATGGATTCTCCGGGGGGAACCGAAATTTTTGTATACGGAGTATAAAGGGTCATGCTCTGAGCAATGCCCATCTTCTGAATTCCCTTAATCGGGACCACTCCGCAAAAGCACAACAGTAAAATAAAAACTTTAGGTAAAGTAATGGCACGTGTTAACATAACAAAATTGAACTAATTTAGAAATGATAAGCAGTACAGGCAAAATTAGAAAATCGAAAAAGTCGAAAAAACGATTTTACATTTTTTAACATTTCGGTCACCGAACTCCTCAAAAGCAACCTATTAGCCTCTAAAAAACGTTGCTAAAGGTGTAAATTATGGGAAAAATTACGGTTAAAAAAAAGGGCCGAATAATTGAATATTCGACCCTACATCTACCTATGAAAAACATGCCCTTTGGGAGGGCATTACAAAAGTACAGCTAAGAATGAGGATACAAAACATTTATTCGTTTAAAAAAAGTTTTTGTAGACGTAATACTACAAGAAAAAGAGCGATAGCATTCATGCAGGTTTGGTTTTTTTTTAGTTAATTCGTCGTGCGTAATTTTGAAGTATAGATTAGATAGATTAAAGAAATGAGTCTTAGTCAACTGGAAGAGTATATCGAGACCGGTAATGGTCGCGCCATTGATGATTTATTGAACGGCAACCCGAGCTTGAGTAGACAAAAAACAAGCCACGACATCTCTCCCCTCCTATTAGCATGTTACTATAATAAACCACAGATTGTAAAGGTATTATTGAAGCATTTAGACGAACTTACTATCCACGAAGCAGCCGCTGCCGCCCAGTTGGAGCAGGTTCAAGCGATGATTGAAGACCATCCCGACTTAATAGACGTGGTTTCAGACCATGGATTTACACCGCTTGGTCTAGCTACACATTTTGGCAATGAAGATGTTGTCCGCTACCTACTGACGAAGCACGCCGATCCCAATATTCAATCCCAAAATGGGTACAATGTCTATCCCCTACACACCGCTATCAGTTCGAACTTTGACGGCATAGCCAAAATGCTTCTCGAAGCCGGTGCGGAAGTAAATGTATTGCAGGCATCGCGAACAAGCCCCCTACATCTTGCGGCACAAAACGGGAACATCGATCTCATCATTTTACTATTGGAAAGCGGCGCGCGGGTGGAAATCAAAAATGACATGGGCAAAACTGCATCCGATCTGGCAGCTGAAAAGGGGCACGTTGAAATCGCCGAAATCTTAAGGGCATGACTATCAAAAGTCCCAAAGCCGATGGCGCATGCGTTTGATATAATTCCGGAAATCCAATACGATACCCGCCAAGAAGTAGAAGATAATTGGAAAACCAACCGCGAGAAAGGATGTGTAAATAAAAAATAGGCGAAGTTTAGATATCGATATACCCAAACGCTCACCGATGTATGTACATACACCGAAAGAACGCTGTTCAAAGAACAAAAGAATTCGCTTTATCATTATTCGTTATTTTTTATCAATTGCAGCCCTATCCCACATTCCAAACACCGCTTCCTATCGCAATAAAACGACTTCATTTGTAACAAAGCCTGCGATTCGGCCGCATGTTCCGCACGAATACCCAACGTTGAAAAGCGCATTAAAACCGAATTTTTCTCCGTTTTTAAGCCCTCCAAAAGGGTAACAGCCCGGTAAATATACATTTCTTTGCCGACATATTTACCATAAGCAAATAATATACCAGATGCCATGTTGATCAACAGGTTATCAATGGATTGCATTCCCAGTTGAAAACCATGCCGGGACGAGGGCACATCAAAACGATAATGGCCTGCCCAGTACCGATTGACGGGTAGTTCACGAAATATTGCTTTTAATTGATTGGTATTCTCCGCGTCGGTCAAAGCAGCAAATAGATGAACTGTCCGAATATACAACGCCGCAAATTGCGCAATCCGAATCGAAGGAAAATTGCCCGGACGTGTACGCAAGAATTTCCAGGAGGATGCGTCTAAGGGAGTCAATGCATGAAGCCGACGAAGGTAGTTGTACGCTTGTTGTAGTTTACGAGGATATGTATCCGCAAACGCCGGTTGTTCCAGCAAGCCTGCCTGCCCAAAAAACAAGGCTTCTATATTTTGCTGGCTATGTCTATACTTTGCCAGAATAGTCAACGGGAGACTTCGGGCGAGCTGTTCAAACGGTTCAGCGTTGACCTTAAATCCGAAGCTGCGGGCGGCCCAGAGATAGCACGTAGCCTCCCAATTTCCCTGTTGTTCCGATAACAGCTCATAAATAGCGGAAACTCTATATTCAAAGCGCTCAATAAGCAAACGGGATAGCCATTGTGACCGGTGAAATCCCGGTATCCGATGAACCAGTTTCTCGCAGGGAATCCAATACATACCGCTCATCAGATCGCGGTAGTTCGACAAGACGTATTTCGGAATCAGCGGTTTCAGCACCAGCGTTTCAGGGAAGGTGCCATCTTCTCGGCAAATGATTTTGTCATCCTCATATACCACATGCAGTATTACGTTGTTGTATGCTTTGTCGCGATGATGCCGATGTGTATTCCACTCAGACGCTCGCAGATGAATCTCTACGCTTCCGGCCCATTCGGTATCGCCGATCCGTATCCGAGCGGCGAGAAAATCCGGACCTGCGTGATGATTTTGATAGCCCGTATCCCGTATCGACAGGTTTTTTTTTGACACAGTTGACAGACGCACGGTACGATATAAACGGTACCTCCAAATGAAATGCAGCAATTTTTCGGGTAAGGTCATATATCCGGTTCATAGGTTACTATGACAAAGGTATTTATTTTGTCTTAAACAGACAACGGATTACAACAAATGCCGACCGTAAGGTTTTAGTTCTAATAATAGTCGAACCAAGAGACAACCTCCGTTTGGCTGAGTTCAGACTTGGCACGCTGATCATAATCGCGGACGATACGTCCACTTTCCATCTGAATCAAGCGTGAACCGTAGCGTAATGCTTCCCCAATGTTGTGGGTCACCAACAAAGCAGTCAATTTATTTTCCCGTATAATCCGATCGGCAATCTCCATGACCTTCCTGGCAGAACGAGGGTCTAACGCCGCGGACGGTTCATCAAGCAGCAGGATATCGACGTCAGCCATTACCGTCATCAATAAAGTAAGCGCTTGCCGCTGACCACCACTTAATGTACCCATGGGTTGTGCCAACTTGTTTTCAAGCCCCATCCCCAGTGTCGATACCTTGTCTCGCACCAACTGCGTGAATAGGCGGTCCGCTCCCAATTTTACCCACTTTCGCGACCTGCGAAGCGACGCCATTCGAAAATTATCCAATATGGACAGTGACGCCGCGGTACCGATCAGCGGATTCTGGAAGACACGGGCTACCCATCTGCTTCGCCGATAGTCCGGCAACCGTTGTATTTCCTTACCATGTAACCGAATAATTCCCGTATCCACATAGGTATTACCAGCGATCAGATTCAGCAATGTGCTCTTCCCGGAGCCGTTAGCACCTACCAGCACGGTATAACTCCGTGGTTCCAGTTGAAGAGTTATATCGTTAATGGCTGTCACTTCAGTTGCTTTTCCCGCATTGAATACTTTTGTTATATGTTGAAAATCAAGCATGGTATTTCAGTCAATTAACGCTTACTGAACTGCAAGACACCGCCCATTCTCGGCAAAGCAACGATCAACAAAACCAATAATGATGTCGTCAGTTTCAGCAGATTTGCATCAACGCCTATCCGGAGCGCTGTAGCCAAAATCAATTGGAAGATAATCACACCCATAAGCACACAAGCCAACATTACTGAAATCGAGCGGATCTTCAGAAAATTAATTGCGGTATCTCCGATAATCACGGCACCCAAGCCACTGATAACAATGCCTATCCCCATATTAATATCGGCAAACCCTTGAAATTGAGCCATCAGTGACCCACTGCAGGCGACCAACGCGTTGGATATCGCAAGGCCGTATACTTTCATCCGCGAAGTGTTAACCCCCTGCGCGCGTATCATAGGCTCGCTATCCCCCGTTGCCCGCATTGCGATACCAAAATCACTCCGGAGTAAATAGCTCATTACCAAAAACAAAGCAGACAACGTTATCAACAGCACAGACAGTATATTATAATCCTGTCTTGCAAATACACCGAAAATAGAAAAGATATCCGGATAGCTAAGTAAAGGCATGTTTGATCGCCCCAATAGCACCAGATTGATCGAATACAACGCAGTCATCACCAATATCCCCGCAAGCAATGCGTGAATATGAAGTCGGTTGTGAATCAATGCCGTACAACTTCCGGCCAACGCGCCACCAGCCAGCGCAAAAAATAAGGTCGCTATTGCAGGAAATCCATTAATCAATCCCACAGCTGTGATCACCGCGCCCAATGTATAGCTTCCGTCCGTCGTAATATCGGGAATGTTAAATATCTTCATGGAAAGAAAAAGACCGATTACCAAAGGGCCAAAGCACATGGCCTGGATGATTGCTGCCAAGTAAAAATCCATTGTACGATCTACTAGTGATTTCGGTAATAAATATCCAAACGATCCGGCCCGATAACCCGGCTTTCCAATGTGACCGAGTGCAATATCGGCGAGGGGATCCCACCACCCCATGTATCACGAGAGGTAAATACACGGGCTTCGTCCCACAATCCCGCTTCCACAAATAGGTCAAGCGTCTTCCGTCCTCCTTCCACAATAAGCGACTGCACATCCATCAAGTACAATTGATAGGCGATCTTCTGCGGTAGATACCAATCCATATCTTCTACATCAATGTACTTAATCCGCTCCGTCCAATCGGATCGCAAGGTATTGAAAACAATGGTTTCGGCGCTTCCATCAAACAACTCCGAATCCGGTGGCACGGCAAGGTGCTTATCTATCAAAATCCGTTTTGGGTTCCTACCTACCCAATCCCTCACCGTAAGTTGCGGGTGATCGGCCAATGCGGTCTTCGTGCCCACTAGCACGGCGTCTTCTTCGCTACGCCAACGATGTACCAACTGCTTTGCTACGGCGCCTGTTATCCAACGTTGTGTCCCGTCCGCAGGCGCCATATATCCATCAGCGGTTTGCGCCCATTTTAAGATAATATACGGCCGTTGCTGCTGCACTCTCGTCACAAATCTGCGGTTAAGCCAAAGCGCATCCTTTGCCAGTATTCCGTCGATTACCTCAATCCCAGCTTCTTTTAGGAGCTGGATGCCTCGTCCATTCACTTGGTCGAATGGATCACGGCAGCCGATAACCACCCGACCGACCCGATGGTCGGCCAGCAATTTGGCACACGGTGGGGTTTTCCCGTAATGCGCGCAGGGTTCTAAGCTCACATACATCGTGGCGGATCGGAATAATTCGGCCGCATCATCACCATATCGGCGCTGTGCTTCCGTAATTACGACTGCCTCAGCATGCGGTCCGCCAAACTTACGGTGGTAACCTTCCGCTATAATACGTTCCTGATGAACCAATACCGCACCAACCATCGGGTTCGGACTGACCGACCCCGCTCCTAATTGTGCCAATTCCAAGCAACGTCGCATGTAAAGTTCGTGCTCTTGCATATTGCAAACATAATCAAAATGTATCATTCGGCGTTCCGTAACTAGCCTCATTGAGAACATTCGACAGATCAAGCGATCCCAATTTGCCTGGGCTTACTCGGGTTTCAACTACAATCCGGATTTTCGGAAGGTGCCGAAAAATTAGCTTCCAGCATCCTGCATTTCGAGGCTGTTTTCAAAAGAAACTGCCTCGTTTGCTTTTCTAACGTGGATTCCGTGCATGCCCAAAAGATCGAATACCTGCTGCGGAATCCGTAATACATAAAGCGAGGTCCAACCTGCTACGGGGTGGAGCCTTCGCATGGGTCCAAACACATGATTCTTCAAGATTTCTTTTGGTGGGCATTTCTCCGCCCTTGCCGGACCTTTCGCCGGGATGGCCCGGGAGCTCGGTGCATACTCCATGCTTACTTGATGCATACAGGATGCTACCTTGGTTTGCTCCCATGCGATTGAGTAAACAACGAGTATGCACTGAGTTAGCATTGAGCTCCGAAGCGGGTTCCAGGCGGTCTCCTGTATGACCCCGTAGCGATCCATGCTCCATTCCATCTTTCCCTATATGCCCTTCTCCCGCTATGTAGCCGCTTGCCCTTCGCTAAAGTGCGGTTTTCTCGGGCTTTTTAGCGAAGTATATGCGGGACTGCTCCTGCTTTAATTGGTTTCAGAGCGTTTACCCACTGATATGTTTTTGCGAGTACAAAAATCATTTGTCGTCAACCTCAACAAAATAACATCCATCAAAAGAAACCGTATTTTCATCAGTAAACATTCCATTCCCTTTAGTGATACAATAAAGGATGAATTATTTCGGCAAATAGACCCACGTAAATGGAAAAAGAGTGATTTTAAAAAGCTTCTCGAATATCTAGATTTCAAGCGTTTGAACGAATTAATACAGTTTGGCAACGAAATTAAGGACTTGGAGGCACGCATACCCTGAGCGAAACTGTTCGAACCCGTCCGGCTTAAACGACAAAGCCCCGACTTTCGTCGAGGCTTTGTGAACCCACAGGTACAAAACTCGAACTCTTTTTTGGAAGATTTAAGACGATTAAACCAACTTAAAGACAGTCCATACCAACATGATGTGGGGGGCAATCAACCTAAACCTAAACAGCCTCAAATTCCTACGAAAGTAGGAAAGCTAAAAATGTAAGGGATAATTTCTACAAAAAAATCTTCCCTGACTTCGTCCTGTCTCATGAAAAAAGCTCGATACTAATCGTAAAATTCGCTTCATTTTAAACCTTTAGTATTATGAGACACCTATTGCACAAAATAGTCTCCGACATACAGAAACAGGAGCAGAAATTATCGGCAGAGGCTTCCGACTTTATGGACGAGGCTTATGAGATGACAATTTATCTGAAAGAACTTCTTAGTGACATTAAAGAAGATATTTTAAACGAGGGGTTCAAAACAATAGAAGACGAAATACTTTTCTTTAAACAGATAAAGCCTACCGTTCTTGGTAAACTCATCTATTACAACAAAGTATTCAGAATAGAGACTGCCTGTCCTGCAAGCAACGGAAACATCTATGAAAATTATTTTGCCATGCACCTACGTGAACTGAAACAGGAATACACGGAGCATGTCTGTAATTCCGATTTTTACCGCTACTATCGTTCCGGCAGAACAGACCGAGATGAACAATACTTTACACTTGGCAAAATCAACTGCTATGACGGGCTGAATAGCTTCGTGTTTGAAATTGACACCAAATTTTCTACCTACTTTGATTATAAGGTTGCGAAAATCATCGCCAACGAATTAGTCTATAATTATCTTACGACAAAGTTAAGCCCCGAACAAAACCCCGATGTATTGCTACAACACGAGGAAACAAAAGACTTCTTTTGGACACTGACCAAAAACGCCCTCATAGAATTGATTTATGCACTATACGCCTGTGATGCTATTTCTCATGGGAAAATAGGCATCCGCAAAATCAGCATGGTATTTCAAATCCTGTTCCGTGTCTCACTGAACGATATACATAACAACTTCCACCGGATGAAGACCCGTGCAGGCTCACGGACATTGTTTTTGGACCAGCTCAAATACAGCTTAGAGGAATATATGGACAGGGAAGACAACCTATAATTTTTTGTATTCTATTACCATCAACAAAGACAGCATCAATCGGCGCTGTCTTTTTTTTGCCCGTTTGCCTATATGTGTCTATCGGCAAATCCATTGATTTGGATGCCGAGCTATTGCTGAAAAGTGCGAAAAGCCCCTAAAAACAGCATTTTACTTGAACTGAAAAAAAATGAAAAAAGTGCCTTTTTGATAGACACGTATCGGACGACAGCCTGCGCCAATCGCTCCAATTTTGTGGTGTTAGAAATCATTAAAAAGAAATTATTATGAACATCGACAGAATGGAATTTATCGCATGGATGCAACGTATCATGGAACGCTTTGATATTTTGAAAGAGTACGTTTTAAACATCAAGAAAGAACGCCACAGCATAGACGGCGAGGAATTATTGGACAACCAAGACCTGCTCCTAATGCTGAAAATCAGTCACCGTTCTTTGCAACGTTACCGCTCCACAGGTAAGCTACCGTATTACACCATTAGCGGAAAACTTTACTACAAGCTATCGGATGTACACCAGTTCATCAGGGAGAGTTTCAAAGCCCCCATAAGACGTACCAAAGAAAATCCGAGACAAACACCGCCGTCTAAGGGCGGGTAAACAGGTTGTGTATCTACATGGGTTACTTTCGGAGAGTGTAAACTTTAAATAATCAATATCATGAGCGAACAGACAAATGAAAATCCACAGCAATATCCCGAACAGCTTTCGGACGTGCTGTTGGTAATGGACAAGGAAAAAAAGAAAATCCAAGCAGTAACGGGTGTTGACGAAAACGGCAATCTGAAAACTGTTGATGCCACCAAGAAAAACCAAAGCCAATTTATGCGAGTGGACAGAGCCGGAGATTTGTTTACAAATTTCTTCTCCAACTTTTGGCGACAGCTTAAAGACCCGACCCATTTCTCATTTTTCAAAGTACCTGCAAAGGAAGCGGTCGAAACCGCCAAAGAAATGCAGAAACAGGTCGATGCCCCCACCAAAGAGGGCGAGGCTGTTATGGCAAAGCATGAGGTCAAAGAGCCAAAAGAGCAACAACAGGAAACCAAAAAAGATGTGGAAGCACCACAGGCGACACCGGAAACACAGCAAGCACAGGAGAAAAACGAATACCGCTATAAGGCGGAAGATGTGGACTGGAATTATTTAGCGCAATTTGGGATAAACAAAGAGAGGCTTGAAAAAGACGGGCAATTGGATTTGCTGTTAAAGGGCTATAAGACCAATAAGGTATATCCCACAAGTGTCAATTTCGGTGCGGTTATAATGCGCTCGGATGCAAGGCTCGGTTTCCAAGACGGTGAAGTCGGAAAACCTGTACTTATGATGTACGGTGTACGGCATGAACCCAACCTCAAAGCCCCTTTCTTTGGTCACGAGTTTACCAAAGAGGACAGGGAAAACCTGCTCAAAACCGGAAACATGGGGCGTGTGGTGGAATTGACCAACCGCAAGACAGGCGAAAAGATACCGTCCATTATCAGTATCGACCACCTAACGAATGAGGTTATCGCATTTCGGCAGGACAGGATAAAAGTACCCGATGAGATTAAGGGCGTAAAATTGACCGAAGACCAAAAACGGGATTTGAAAGATGGGAAAGCCATTTATTTGGAGGGGTTGGATTTTAAGAACAGTACGAACAAAAATGCCCATGTACAGTTCAACGCCGACAAAAAATATACGGAGTTTCTTTTTGGTGATAAAGCCCCCAAACAGGCACAGGAAAACGACCCGAAAATGTTCCGCAACAAAGTGTTTTCGGATGAACAGTACAAGCAACTCACCGAGGGCAAGACGATTTACGTTTCGGATTTCAAGGACGGAAAAGGAAACCCGTATAAAGGCTACGTTACGCTGAACAAAGAAACAGGGGATTATAACTTCAACTTTAAGAACCCCAATGCGCTGAAAAATAAGGCACAGCCTGCCGAGGCGCACAAAACACAGGTTGCTGTAAACTCCAACGGGAAAACCAACGAAGCAACCAAGCACATCAACGAGCCTCTGAAACCGGAGCAACAAAAGCCGAAAAATAACGCACAACAGCAACGGCAGAATGACCCCAACCGTCCGGCTAAATCCAAAGGGGTAAGAAGATAATACCATCAAAAACATTTTCTTTGGAAATCCCCTCTCACAGAATACGAGGGGTTTCTCAAAGAGAAATGCTCACCACATAATCCATTAAAATAGATAACATTATGAAAGCAATCATTGCAGAAAAGCCAAGTGTGGCGAGGGAAATAGCTACCCTGTTGGGAGCGACCGAAAAACGGGATGGCTACCTCACAGGGAACGGCTATGAAGTTACGTGGGCATTAGGTCATTTGGTCGGACTGGCGATGCCCGAAGATTACGGGGTGTCGGTCTTCCAAAGGGAAGCCCTGCCCATATTGCCCGACCCTTTTATACTTACGGTACGCAAGATAAAAAAGGAAAAAAGCTATGTTCCCGATAGCGGAGCGTTAAAACAGTTGAAGATTATCGAACAGGTCATCGGCAGTTGCGACAGTATTATCGTGGCCACTGATGCCGGACGTGAGGGTGAACTCATCTTTAGGTACATCTATGAATACCTAAAATGCCGGAAACCCTTTGAACGTCTATGGATAAGCTCACTTACGGAAAAGGCGATTAAACAGGGTTTTGACAACTTAAAAGCCGGAAGCGAATTTGACGGGCTGTACCGTGCCGGACAAGTACGAAGCAAAGCCGACTGGCTTGTCGGTATCAATGCCTCGCAGGCGTTGAGTATTTCGGCAGGGCGTGGCGTCTACTCGCTTGGTAGAGTACAAACGCCTACGCTTGCCCTTATCTGCAAACGGTATTTGGAAAATAAAGACTTTACCGTCAAGAAATACTTTCAAATCCAGTTGGAACACCGAAAAGAATTTACAGACTTTAAGAGCCTTTCCAAGACCAAATGGGATGACAGGAAACTTGCTGACGATACGCTGAAATCCATTCAGCGTATCGGAACAGCAACCGTTACGGCGGTGGAAACCAAAACGGTTTCGGAGCAACCGCCTTTGCTGTTCGACCTAACGGGATTGCAGAAAGAAGCGAACAAAAGGGCTTTCTATACTGCCGAGGAAACATTGAACATTGCCCAAAGCCTGTATGAAAAGAAATTTATCACCTACCCCCGTACAGGGAGCAAGTATATCCCCGAAGATATGTGGTCGGAAATCCCTGCACTGGTAAGGAATTTGGAAGCACGGGCTTCCTGCAAAAAGGCTGTTGGAAAAGTAAAATGGGGGCGTTTCAATAAACGCATCGTGAATGACGTAAAGGTCATAGACCACCACGGTCTGCTGACTACCGAAAAAATCCCGTCTAAATTAACGGCACACGAAAATGTTATCTATGATATGATTGCGCACCGCCTGTTGGAAGCCCTTTCACTTGCCTGTACCAAAAAAATAACCGACATCGGATTGCAGGCTTTTCACTATGATTTTACATTGAAAGGGTGTAAAATCATCGAAGCCGGCTGGCGTGGCATCAAAGAAAAATTTACTGATGAGGACAGCGAGCCTGTGCAGGAACTGCCGGAATTAAAGGTTGGCGATGAGCTGAAAATCAAAGAGGCATCCGTACTGGAAAAGAAAACCAAACCGCCGGTGCTTTACACTGAGGCAGGTCTGTTGTCCGCAATGGAAAATGCCGGAAAAGAGATAGACGACGAGGACGAACGGAAAGCCCTAAAAGACATCGGTATCGGTACACCTGCCACAAGAGCCTCCATTATAGAAACGCTTTTTAAAAGGGATTACATTCGGCGTGAAAAGAAATCCCTTATCCCTACCGATAAGGGATTGCAGGTTTACAGGGCAGTAAAGGACAAAAAGATTGCCGATGTAGCCATGACCGCCGAATGGGAAATGGCATTGCAGAAAATCGAAAACAACGAAGCGGATGCAGGTGCTTTTCAGCGTGTAATGGAAGCCTATGCAACTTCCATTACACGGGAACTTTTGGACACGGGAATTGCCCATGAAAAGCAACCCGAACTGACCTGCCCCAAATGCAAGAGCCGTCAGCTATTGGTTTGGAACAAGGTTGTAAAATGCCCCGATGAGGCTTGCAACTGGCTTCAATTCCGTACCGTGTGCGGAGTGCCGTTGAGCCTTGCCGATATAGAAAGCCTTGTGACCAAAGGAAAGACCAACCTTATCAAAGGCATGAAAAGCAATTCGGGCAAGAAATTCAATGCCTATATCGTCATGAACAATAACGCCGAAACCTCCTTTGAGTTTGACAACAGGAAACCAAAAAGGAAATAAATGTTTTGTTTTCTGGACGGCGTACAGCGTGAGGGATAGAAGCGACATCCTTTTGTGGTCCTCGCAGATCCGCAAAAGATACAGCGGATAGCCCGACCCGTCTGCATTTTTTCGATAGTCTGGACATGGGGGTAAAATGCAGACGGTGGCACGCCCAAATCCTACTTTTCGTCCTGCTCGTCCATTTTCTTGATGAGTTCCTCACGAAGCGCATCAAGGAATTTAGTACGGTTCATCTTCCGGTTTCTCAATTCCAAGTAAGTCTGATAGAAATTGCCTAAGTCAATGCCAAAGGCACTTTCAAAGTATTGGGCAACTTCCCTTATATCGTTGTTTCCGTTGTCAAACACATTTTGGTAATGCAGGGCATAAATCAGTTCTATCAATGCCACTTTGCTACCCGTCCATTTCAGCTTCTTTTGGGCTTTCGATTTATTTTTTTTGAATTTGTTATACAACTGGTCTTCGATGTAGACCTGTATCAAATCGTTGGCAATTATCTTTGCGACCTTGTAATCGTGAGAGGATGAAAAGGACTGGTCGGACTGGAAATAATAAGTGTCCAACCACAGCTTAATATCATGCTTGCTCCGAACGAAATATTTCTCGTCAAGGAACGAATTATTGCTACGGTAATACTTATAAAAATCGAGGTTGTTGTCAAAGAAGAGAGTGTAACTTAAACTGTGTCACTGGATAAACGGATAAAAAACAATAGATTCGTAAATCCGAGTGACAAATGAAAGAGAAAGAACCATTTGACTTTGAGCGCTTCAAACAGGAAGCGATGGAAGGGTTGTACGCCGGCAAGAAGGCTGGAGGCACGGACGGCGTTTTCGCACCACTGATGAAACATCTGCTGGAATCGATGCTGGAGGGCGAGCTGAATAACCACCTGGAGGAGGAAAAAGCCTCAGGTCAGCCCAACCGCCGCAACGGCAAGAGCAGAAAAACAGTCAGGAGCATGAGCGGCGGCAGCTTCGAACTGGAGACGGGCCGTGACCGTGAAGGCTCCTTTGAGCCGAAGATCGTTCCCAAGCGGCAGCTGATCATCACCGAGGAGCTGGAAGGCAATGTGCTGAGCATGTATGCCAGAGGGATGGGTACACGTGCCATCAGCGATTACATCCGCGAGATGTATGCCATGGAGATTTCGGCCACGGAAATATCGCGTATCACCGATGCGGTACTTCCGCAGGTCACCGAATGGCGCAACCGCCCGCTGGATGCGGTATACCCTTTTGTATTCCTGGACTGTATGCATTATAAAATCCGCCACAACGGGACGGTGGAGACCCGTGCGATCTATAATATCCTTGGGGTGGATACCGATGGCCGCAAGGACCTGATTGGCCTGTATCTGTCGGAAACCGAAGGGGCCAAGTTCTGGCTTTCGGTGCTGACCGACCTGAAACAGCGCGGTGTGGAGGACATCCTGATTGCCTGCATCGATGGCCTGAAAGGATTCCCGGAGGCCATCGCGTCGGTTTTCCCGCAGACCCGTGTGCAGCTATGCATCGTGCACCAGATCCGCAGCAGCATGAAATACGTGCCGGACAAAGAGAAGAAAGCCGTTATGGCCGACCTCAAGCCGGTCTATAAAGCGGTCAACACCGAGCAGGGCTATGAACGACTGCTGGAATTCGAGGAGAAATGGGGGAAGAAATACCCGCTTACGGCCAAATCCTGGCTCCATAACTGGGACAACCTCTCCACGTTTTTCGAGTACGATCAGGATGTCCGCAGGGTGATCTACACCACCAACCCCATCGAAGGGATGCACCGGCAGGTGCGCAAAATAACCAAGACTAAGGGAGCCTTTACATCCGAGCAGGCACTCCTGAAGCTGATGTATCTGGTAATACGGGAGATTACCAAGAAATGGACGATGCCAATCCATAATTGGGGCTTGACCATTTCGCAACTCTATATTAAATTTGGTGACAGACTAAGGCTGGGACGTGATAGCTTTTAGGAATAGGTTGATCCGGATGACACAGTTCGCGTTACACTACCTCAAAGAACCTTTTTAGCTTTTTCAGTTCTTTGTTGAGGTATTTCCTTATGGGCTTTGCACCATAGGGTTTCTTTGTCTCGATTTTGTAAACGGCGTTGTAGTTGTTAATTATCACCTAAACACCGCCACCGATTCTCAATAAAATGCCGCCACCAAAGCGGTTAAGGATTAACTTGTCTGGGGAATCATAACCCCGGCATTATGTACAAAGTGGCGATGTATCATACAATAAAAACACTATTGGCACAGGGCAGGTCGCAGCGTGAGATCGCCAGGGACCTGGGGATGTGCCGCAAGACGGTGTCCCGGATAGCCAGGGCGCTGTCCGGGGGCATGGAGGGTCCCGGCGAGCAGGTGCGGGCAAAGGTGCTTGACGATTACGAAGAAGAGATATCCACGTACCATGGATCGGGCCTGAGCGCGGTTCTTATCCACCGGAAGCTGGTTGAGAAGCACGGCGTGGATGTATCCTACCCAAGCGTTGCACGGAGTGTGGAACGGCTGAAAAAGCGGGAGGTTTATGTCCCGCTTCACAGCCCGCCGGGCGGGGAATGCCAGGTTGACTTCGGCTACCTCGGCCGGTTCCGGCGCAACGGCCGTGCGGTCAAGGTATGGGTATTCGCCATGGTGCTGTCGCACAGCCGGTATTCGTATTACCGCGTGGTGACCACCCAGCGGGTCACCGAGTTCCTGGACTGCCATATCAAGGCTTTCGAGTATTTCGGGGGCGTTCCCAGGACAGTCAAGCTTGACAACCTGAAATCGGGAGTGACAACGCCGGACCTTTACGAACCGCTCCTGCAGGAACAGTACTCGTCTTTCCTGGCTTATTACGGCTGTGCGGGCATCGCCTGCCGTCCTGAACGCCCGCAGGACAAGGGCAAGGTCGAGTCGGCCATCAAATACGTGAAGAACAACTTCCTGAAGGGCTTCGAAGGGGAAGGCTACGGGGAACTGGTATGTGCGCTCCGGGTCTGGAACGAAGAGATCTGCAACAAGCGTGTCCACGGCACCACGCGGCGGGTTCCGGCATCGGCTTTCCACTCGGTGGAGCGGGAGGCGCTGGGAGCGCTGCCGTCCCACCGCTACCAGATCAGCGAGGTCACCGGGCGGCGGGTCACCAGGATGGCCCACGTCACCTACCGGCACAACTATTACTCGGTACCGGCGCGCTACGCCGGGCTGCAGGTAAGGCTGGAAAGCAACGGGACGCTGCTGCGCATCTACCATGAGCGCGCCCAGATCGCCACGCACAGCATCTCCCATGAGATCGGGCTGTACGTATCGATGCAGGAACACCGGCCGGAGGGCAAGCGGATGGTCTTCCGGGAGGAATACCAGCGCCGCATGGCCGCCATAGGCCCCCATGCGGTACGGATGTTCTCGGCGCTGCTGGAGCAGGTGCCCACGCATTGGACACCCATGACGCGGGGGATACTCAGCCTGCGCAAGCGGTTCAGCGATGAGGCCATCGACGCCTCGTGCCGGCGCGCCCTGCATTACGGGGCCATCGGTTACCAGCAGGTGAAAAGGATCTGCGAGGGCGGCCTGTACCGCCAGCGGGAAGACACCCTGCCCCGGCCGGACTATTCCCAGGAGTACGGCCATGAGCTGGGCATGTACGACAGGATCACCCAGGGATGAACGGGAACACTAACAATCACTGACAGATAAAATGGAAACACTCAAATCACAGTTACGCGCCCTGAAAATGCCTGCCATGGCAGAGGGGCTGGAGATGCGCAACAGGCATGCGCTGGCCAACCAGACCACCTATCTGGAGTTCCTGGAACTCCTTGTGGAAGACGAATCGGCAAGCCGGCAGGCGAACGGTTACCGTTCAAGGCTGAAGGACTCCCGGCTGGACACCCAGAAAGTGCTCGATACCTACGACTTCACCTACCAGCCCCAGCTCGACAAAAGACAGGTCTACGAGCTTGCCTCATGCCGGTTCATCGAACAGCGGCACAACGCGGTATTCATGGGCAAGCCCGGCGTGGGCAAAACACATCTGGCGCATGCCATAGGGCTGGAAGCGGTGAAACGGGGCAAAAAGGTGCTCTTCGTGCACACCAACGAAATGGTTGACAGGCTGTATGCCTCACGGGCCGACGGCTCCTACCAGGCCACCATACAGCGCTACCTGAAACCGGACCTGCTCATACTGGACGAACTGGGGTTCAAGAAAATGCCGCAGAACAGCATGGAAGACTTCTTTGAAATCATCCGCAGGCGTTACGAAACCGGATCGGTGGTCATCACCACCAACCGTAACTTCGAGGACTGGGGCGCACTCTTCGGGGACAGGGTCATCGCTTCGGCTATCATTGACCGGATCGTGCACCATGCGGTCATCGTGAAACTGACCGGATCAAGCTACCGCGTGAAGAACCTGATGGAGCTCCAGGGGCTCTTCGGAGAGGACGACGGCCAGCAACCCAAAAGGGGCCGGCCAAAGAAGGTGGTCACCGAAGAAACAGGGGGTGAAAACGAAGTTGCAAATGACTGATTTTTTGTGATATTAGTGGCGGCATTTTATTGAGAATACCCGGCGGCATTTTATTGATAAGTGACAGTAGTAAATGAGTTTTGATAGGATAACAGGTTTCTGATACTTGAAAAAGCGAATTTCTTCTTCGATGTTCTTAAACCCTCTTTTCAGAACACGCTCTTTTACTTCGGACAGGCATTCGAGTATAAGGTGTATAGTTGCTTCTATTTGCTGTATTGAGCAATCGCTTTCAATCTCTTGCTCCTTAATTGCAGTTTCTAATTTATGCAGAGTTTCATTATAAAATTTATCCATTTCACTATTTGAAATCTTAATATCAATAGAAATATTAGTCTATTGTCAAAGAACAATTCTATTGCGCAGACTATTTCAGCATAACGACTTGTTATATGGTTCTAATGAGTCACTTTATTTAAAAGTAGTTTCTATTACCGTCCTGTAACCTGTAAATAAGTCGTAACCGCCAACTTATATTGCGTTTTTGCTTCTATCAGTTTATCGGCTGTTTCTGTAACCAATGCTTGTGCTTCCAACAAGTCTGAAAGCGTAACTACTCCACTCTTATAACCTGTTTGGCTTACTTTCAGGTTTTCTTCGGCTTGCAATGCTGTTTCTCGCATAATGGCAATTTGTTTCCACGTTTCGTTTACGTCCGTCCAGGATTTTTCCATCTGTAGATGGAGTAAACCCTTTGTATCCTCAAATGTGTTTTCAGCAATTTGTTGTTTTATTTTTTGCTCCCTGATGCTGTGAGAACCGCCCCACCAATCGGATATAGGAATGGATAGGGAAACATAAGCCAACCCATTGGTATAATTGTTCGCCCCTTTTTCCAACATATTGATATGATACCCCGCCAATCCAACGGCAACAGTGGGCATATAATCGCCTGTTTTCATCTTCGTTTGCAATTGTGCAGCTTCAACAGATTTTTCCAATAGTTGGTATTCTGTTCTGTTAGCCAAAACTTGTGAATGGGTGGTGTAATAAGCCAACGGACTTTGGCTTATTACAATCGTTTCTTTCAAAACCAATGTACTGTCATACGCTATTCCGATGGTTTGGCAGAATTGCATTGTTGCCAATTTCTCTCCGTTCAGCAATTTGTTTTTGTTGGCTTCCAGTTCGCTTTGTTTGATTTGCACTTTCAATACATCGTTTTTGATTATCAATCCTGCTGTAAAAGCATCATCTACCTGCTTGCGAATGTCGCTTAACAACAGTTCATATTTTTCCAATGTCTTTTGTTTTTCCTGCAGGGAAATCAATTGCCAATATTGCTGCTCGGTTTTAAGCAATATTTCATTTTCGGTTAGCTGCTGCTGCTTGCCTTTCACATCAACATTAAGGGCTGCTAATTTGTTGCCTGTTGTTATTTTGCCACCTGCATAAATGGGTTGTGCTACGTTCAAAACGCCTATTGCTGTTCGCTGCATCATACTTAATTCCATTCCGGGGAAGTAGGCAAATTGTGTTGCTGTGGGTAGATTGGCGGGATTGCCGTCATATACGGGCAGGTTGCCGCCTTCCATTTTGTACTCAATTAGCGGATTGATTGCCTGCATACCAAAAACATTGGCACTTACTTTCGGGAAATAGTTGGTGTAGGCATTTTTCTTTACCTGCTGTGCCGCTTCTATTTCCAATGCACTGTTGTGAAAAGTCTTATTGTTCTTCAAAGCAAGCGTTTTGCTTTGTTCCAATGTTAATGTTGTTTGGCCGTAAGCCGTTGCCGATGCAATCAGGGCAACAACCATTATTGTTATTTTTTTCATCCGTTTAAATTTGTTTTTTAGTGGCGAGGAAGCTATCAGATTTATTCATACCCCTGTGTGGTTTGAATAAATCATGATGGTTTCATCTCTTAAATTTTAAGCAAAATTCTTTTTAAACAATTGCTGATACATTACAGGCAGCATATACAGGGTAAGCACCATTGACACCAACATCCCGAAACACACTACCGCAGCAAGGGGCCCCCAAAGGGTAGAGCCGCTTAGCATCATCGGCACCACACCTACGGCTGCCGCAAACGATGTCAGGAAAATGGGTCGCATTCTGCGTTTACCTGCAGCTATGGCTGCTTCGGAAAGCGGCATTCCGTTTTTGCTTCTTAGTTCTTCTGCATAATCAATCAGGATAATACCGTTGCGGACAACGATACCCATAAGGCTCATAATACCTAAGAAAGAAGTTAAACCAAACGGATAGCCTGTAATGGTTAGCCCTAATGCTGCACCCAAAAAACTTAAGGGCATTGTCATCATTACAAGGAAAACCAATTTTGGATTTTTGAATTGAAACAACAGGATAAAGAAGATAAGCATTACACCTGCAAACAGGGCTTTGGCTAATGGAATATAGTTTTCCACTTCGCTTTCTTCTTCGCCTCCATAGGTCAAAGTGATTTGTTCGGACTTTGGTAAATTTTTGATTTCATTTTTTAGATTACCCAATACTTTATAAGGCAATACACCACGTTTCACATCAGCACGGACGGTAATTGTTCTTGTGCCGTTTCTGCGGATAATCTGCCCCTCGCTCCAATCGTTGGTAATGCTTGTTGCTACCTGCCTTACAGGAACGGTTGCCCCTGTGAATGGCGATGTTACATTTTGATTGGCAATGTCGTCAAAACTGTTTTTCTGATGGGGTTCGTTCACCAGTTTTATGCTTACGGGATAGTCACCTTCCCATATGGTGCCGATGGGCAAGCCTGACAATCCTGCTGCCAATGATGTGGCGACCACGCCTTTGGTTAACCCCAAACGGTTAGCTATTTCATCGTTTATCTGTACGCTTATGCCCTGTCGTGGATTGAGGTAATCGGTTCTTGCCCAAATGATGTTTTCATTTTTTTCCATTAGTGTTTTCACCTGCTGTGCCCATACTTTAATGCTGTCCAAATTGTCTCCGCCGATACGCACTTCAATGGGTGCGGTGGTGCTCAACAGGTCTAATTGTTTCATCCGCACATACGCATTCGGGAAATGATTGCTGTAATTACGTTCATACTCGTTCAGAATAGCAAGTGCATCATCGGACGTTTGTGTATTGACAACCAATTGGGCATAATTTTTCGAGGGAAAATTTGGGGCGTAAGTGGTGTGAAAACGGGGTGAACTTGTACCGACAAATGCCGCCACGTTGACCACCCGTTTGTCCTTCATCAGTAGTTGTTCCAAACTGTCGGAAACAAAAGCGGTTTGCTCCAATGTGCTGCCTTCAGGCAAATAAATCTCGACGGCAAATTGGTTCCTGTCCACCTTTGGAAATAGCTGACGGGGTACTAAGGCAAGGATTAATCCGCCCAACACAACGGAAGCTATACCCAATAAAATGGTTGTTTTAGGAATACGAAATGCTAATTCCAATGTCTTGTCATAAATGTGCTGTACAAAATCCAACAATGATTTTTTCTTTGGTTTGTCTTGTTCTTTTATGATCCCTTTTTTGATGAATACATAGCTCATATAAGGCACAAGCAAACAAGCTATGAGCAAAGAAGCAATTAAAGCCACACCGATGGTTACGGGCAATGAACCCACAAAGTCGCCTACCATACCGTCAAGGAAAAATACCATTGGAACGTAAGTAGCGATGATGGCCATTGTTGCAGAGAACACAGGCACAAACAATTCCTTGGCACTTTTCCAAGCGGCATTCCAAGGCGTTTCCCCGTGGTCTAATTTTTCAATATGTCCATCTAAAACCACAATGGCATTATCCACCACCATACCCAATACCACTATCAATCCTGCCAATGAAACCGTATGCAGTTCTACGCCCAAGGCATATAAAATACCGATGGTTATGAAAATGGAAATGGGAATGGTAGCCCCTGCAACTGCCGCCACACGGAACGGGAGCAAAAGCATGGTTACGATAATTACTGCGAAAATGGCAATTGCAAATTCCTTTAAAAAGTGTGTAATGGAATGCCCTACGGCTTGCGGCATATCGGCAATTTTTGCTACCTGCACATCGGGCGAAATTTTACCTTTCAAGGTTTGCAAGGTTTCGTCCACCGTTTTGCCAAAAGCAACAATGTTGTTACCGGGCTGCATTTCCAAAGAAATAAGCAAACTGTTTGCACCATTGTTTTTGATGTAACTATCGGGTTTTGGATATTCCCTTACCACCCGGGCTACATCTTTTACACGGATAACGTTGCCTGTCGGGTCAGCAAAAACAATTTGATTTTTGATGTCTTCTTCGGTGTTGTATGAAGCGGGAATGTGTATGGGAGTTATCTGCTCCACATTGTCTAACTCGCCACCATAGTAAACCGCACCTTCCAGCTGTGCTGCCGCTAAAACACTGATTGGTTTTACGCCATAATAAGCCAGCTTATCATTGTCTGGATAAATGGTAATCTGCTCCTGCATTAAACCAAAGTGCTTTACTTTTGAAACGGCTTTTATTTTCCGCAATTCTGTTTCAATCACTTTCAGTTCCCGGTCAAGTTCTTTATAGGTTTTACTGTCTGATTGAACCGTGAGCAAAATGGCTGATGTGTTACCAAAATCGTTGTTGGCAATGAGGGCTAAGACCTGTGGCGGTAATTCAGCTTTCAGATTGTTCAGCCCGAATTTTATTTTATCCCAAAAGGCATCGGGGTCTTTTACGCTGTTATTGACTTCCACAAACACAATCAACATTCCTTCTTTGGAAATGGAGTAGGTTTTTTCCCTGTTTACTTCCTCAAAACCGTATAAAAAACTTTCTACTTTGGTGGCTAACTGTTCTTCTACCTGTGCCGAATTTGCACCTGGGTAAACACCAATGATTAAGCCCTGTCGAATGGTAAATTCCGGAAACTCGTTGCGTGGCATTACCAACAGGGAGCATATGCCAAGCAGTACGAAAATAGCCGTGATGATGATGGCTATCTGCTTATGCTTCATAGCCAGTTCTATGATATTGAAATTCTTCTTTTCCATAATCAGTTGATGATTTTAACAGGCGTACCGTTACCTAATTTTTGTTGCCCTGAAATAATGATGTTTGCATTTTGCGGAACTTCGCCTTGTACCAAAACCTGATTATCAACCAAGGCAATGGTTTTTACGGTTACTTTTTCAGCTTTTTCGTTTTGTACAACATAGATAAACTGATTGCCGTTGACATCTTTTTGCAGGGCTTTGTTTGAAATCAAGATGCCCGAACGTTTGTCTTGTGCAGTGGTTTGAACAGAACAAATCATCCCGGGCTTGATATCGCCTGTTGTGTTTTGCACTTCGATTTTTACAGGATAAGTGCGTGATAAAATATCAGCCGATACCCCAATTTCCTTTATCGTTCCTGCTATGGTTTTGTCAAGGGCGTTGATGGTTATTTGGGCGGTTTCTCCTTTTTTGAATTGGCTTATTTCGTTTTCGGAAACGGGGATTTTGACATAAACGGTTTGTATGCTCAGCAACTCCAATGCCGTCATTGTTGGCACTACATTCATACCCGCCTGCACATTTTTCTTTCCAATCACACCGCTTGCAGGTGCATACAGGTTGCAATCGTTGATGGTTTTTTGTGCAATGGCTACCGCTGCTTTTGCCTGTGCCAAGCCTGTTTCCACCTCTATCCATTTTATTTCGGGCAATGTGCCGTTTTCTTTCATCGGTTTCATTCTCCGGTAAGCATCTTCTGCCTGTTGCTGGCTTGCCATAGCTGCCTGATAGGCGTTTTGTGCATTGGAAGCATTTACTTTGGCCAATAGCTGACCTTTGCTGACCGCTTGTCCTTCCTCTACAAAAATCTCCGTTATTGTTCCCATTGTGGCAAAACTCAAAGCGGTTGTTTTTTGGGCTTCAACCACACCGGAATAGCCGGACTGGATGATGCCATCATAGCTTGTCGGCTGTGCTACCTGCACATTGAAAGCGTCCTTGTTTTCTACAGTTGCTGTGTTCTCTTTATGGGTGCAGCTTGCTATTGCAAGCATCCCTGCCACTGCCCAATGATTGACTTTTTTCATTATCTTGTTTATTAAATATTACGATTAGACTAATTACGTTTTTCGGTCGGTTTTTGGTTCAAAAAAAATGCCCCGAAAAGCATTTTTCTATAAATCATTTCCCAATCCCTTTTATCAGCATTTCAACAAGCAAATCAGCTTTATCTGCTAATGCTTTGTTTCGGTTATGTGCAATAATATCCATTTCTACCCCTCTCACACAACTTACCAAAAGCTCACTCAAAGTATCTACTTGCTGCGAAATTTCCTCCTCGAATAAATCTGTTTCAACCCCTTTGGCTAAGATAGAGCCAATCAATTTTTTTTCCTCGTTATCGTATCTGTTTCGCAGATTGGTAAACTCCTTATTCAATCTTCCCTGTAAGTCGTTTTCAATCACAAACGTATAGAGGTTTATTTTTTCCCTTAACGTTTTTATCTTAGTTACAACGTATGTTTTCAGCATACTGATGGCATCATCCTGCTTGTTAACGGCTGTCTTTACCGTATGAAAAAACTCATCAATTTCAAGATTGATGACCCTGTCAAATATTTCTTCCTTGTCTTTGAAATAATAATACAGGGTGCTTTTGCCTTTACCTGCGGCTTTTGCAATGTCTTCCATCGTGGTTTTTTTCAAACCATACTGCTGTATGAGCTTTTTAGCTCCGTTTATGATGTCCTGAACAACAAGTTCGTCTTTATCCGTCTTCATACTTATCGACTAAAATCGTATTTTGGTCTGCAAATATAGAAACAGTTTTTGGATTGAGCAAATTTTTTTTCCGGTTTTGTTGAAGATAATTTTGTCAAGCCCTGAATATTGGGTGTTGGGTGGGCTTCGCTCTTTTGGTCAAACGGGAAACCTTCGCAGGAGTTTTTCTGCTAAGAACCTACGCCCACCTGATACCAAATAGGTTAGCAGCAGTCATTCCTGTAGGCTGTTTGCCTTGTCAGCTAACTTCTTCATTTATTAAAATTTCTGTTTCAAAAACTGTGGCAAAGTGAAACAAAACTTTTTCTTTTACTTTTTCAATATTGATTGGAACATTCAATTCGTTTTGTAACGTAGTTACTTCCCTGTCCGCCTGCGAAATGCCACAAGGCACGAAATAATTGTAAAAACTCATTTCGTTGCAAACATTAAAAGCAAAACCCTGATTGCATACCCAACGTGAAAGATGAACGCCAATAGCACAAATTTTCCTTTTCTTGTTTGTGGCTTGGTCTTTTATCCAAACACCCGGAAATTCACTGTCATAGTAACTTTGAATGTTGTATTCTTCAATGTCCTGATGATAACTTCTGCTATGCCTTTTATGTACCAACGCACGTCTGTTTTAAAGTTCTCCAGGTCAAGCACAGGATAGCCGACTATTTGTCCGTGGCCGTGAAATGTAATAGCACCGCCACGTCTGATGTCATAAATACCCAGGCCAACCGTATGCAACTCGCTGCGTGGAATAAATAATTCGTGTTCCTTTGCAGAACTTCCAAAAGTCAGTACAGGATAATGTTCGCAAAGGATCAGTACATTGTCAGCCCTTGTGTCCTGCTGCTGTTGTTTGCGTTCTATAATATCGTTTCTGATGCTTTGTTGAAGTTCCAAAGCATCTTCGTAAGATATTGTTTTTGTATCGAGATAGGTAGTCTGCGTAGTGGCCATCGTGTTGTAGCTATGGCTCTTGGCTTATTTCGCTGTCAGGTTACTTTTCAGCTCTTTCGTTATCTGTTTTGCAAGTTTGGATTTGTCCTTTTTTGCTTCTTTAAATATCGCTTTTATGTCGGCTGGAATAGTGAAATATTTGTCTGACCAAATGTAGATTTCCATTAGTATAGGTAATAAGTCTATTCCTTTTGGGGTAAGCCTGTACAAATTTTTTGCCTTGCTATCCGGATGCTCCCTTTTCGTGATAATACCGTGTTCTTCCAGCGATTGTAGGCGAGATGCCAAAATATTGGTGGCAATCCTTTCAGTTGACTTTAGAAAGTCTCCGTAAGTGTTTTTGTTGGAAAGCATCAGGTCTCTTACAATGAGCAACGACCATTTGTCGCCCCATATATCGAGGGCACAGCTAACGGGGCAGTTTGACCTTTTGTCTTTGACTGACATGGTGTTAAAATTTTATTTCACTTTTGTTTTGCAAGTAGAATTTTATACTTTTACTTGCATATTGAAAGCGAATTTACAACTTTGATTAGTGGAAACAAAAATGGTTCCTAACATTAAGGAATAAATGCATGTTCACCGGGGCGGTTATTCTTTTATGTTTAGAAATTTCCGATGGAGGTGCTTCAGCAATTATAATGGAGAATATTAATTTTTTAAAGAAATGACCGATATATGAGCAGTAATAAAAGAGAAAGAACCCATAAATGGGCTGATCCGGCAGCATTGGCAGAGAAAGCAAAATCAATGTCAGGATTGGACTTTTTGAATGCCATTTTACATGGCGACATCCCACAGGCACCTATAGCCGAAACATTGGATTTTCATCCGGTCACTTTAGCCTCCGGCAAAATAGTATTTGAGTTTCAACCTCAAGAGTACCACTACAACCCGATTGGCAGTGTACACGGCGGTGTAGTATCTACCCTGCTGGATACAGTAATGGGATGTGCCGTCCAGTCCAGATTACCGCAGGGTACCGCTTATACGACCCTGGAACTGAAGGTCAATTTCATCAAAGCGGTCTCCAACAAAAGCGGGAGAATAACCGCTGAGGGCAGAATCATCCATCTGGGCAGATCAACGGCGCTTGTTGAGGCTGACCTTAAAGATGATAACGGAACCCTTTACGCACACGGCGTTTCCACCTGCATGATCTTCAAATCTTAAACCCTGTAAACAAGCTTAGGGGCAAAAAAAATATGGAAACCATTTTATCAACTACAGTAAAAATCGGATCATACGAGCTCCGAAACAGAATTGTAATGCCTCCGCTTACCAGGATGCGTGCCGGGCAGGGTTTTGTGCCTACAGACCTAACGGTTGAGTATTACCGACAGCGGGCATCGGCAGGTCTAATCATTGCCGAAGGAAGCCAGATTTCACAGCAGGGACAGGGTTTTCCCGGCACACCGGGTATTTACACTCAGGAACAGGTTGCAGGCTGGAAAAAAGTGACAGACGCCGTGCACAAAGAAGGAGGAACCCTTTTTCTACAACTGTGGCATGTAGGCAGAGTGTCACATTCCACGTTGCAACCTGAGAACAGGTTACCCGTAGCGCCTTCGCCACTTCCAGCGATCGGACAGGCTTACCGATCGGACTATTCCCGGGCAGATTTTGAAATACCTCATACCCTGACCGTCGAAGAAATCAAGGAAATTATTGAAGATTACCGAAAGGCAGCGATCAATGCAAAAGAAGCTGGTTTTGACGGAGTAGAAATCCACGGTGCCAATGGTTACTTGATCGAAGAATTTTTAAGAACAGTTAGCAACCGAAGAGAAGATGACTATGGCGGAAGTATTGAAAACAGGGCGCGGTTGCTATTGGAAGTTGTCGAAGCGGTTTTGTCCGTATGGCCGGCAGGTAAGACAGGCATCCGCATTTCTCCGTTTTACAGCGGCAATATCGACGCAGAGCCCGATCCATATCCGCAATATGATCATGTGGTACGGGAACTTGCACCTTTCAATCTGGCCTATCTGCATGTGATTGAAAACAGGGAATCGACCGCGATTTTGCTGCCCGGACAAAAGGAAACGCATGTGCCTATAGAAGAGCTTTCCGTGAAACGTTTCAGGGAATTTTATAAAAGCCCCATGATCTCGGCCGGTGGTTTTACCAAAGAGAGGGCCGAAGAAGTGCTGGAAAAGGGCTATTCCGACGCCATTGCCTTTGGCAGACATTTTATCTCCAATCCGGATCTTCCCTATCGGCTTATCAACGGTTTGACGCTCAACGATTACGACCGGAGCACTTTCTATGGCGGTGGAGAGAAGGGCTATACAGATTATCCTGCCCAAGAAAATAAAAATAATACTATTATTTGATTATTAGAAATGCCGTTTGCAAATATCTAAAGTTAAATGGATAATACCCACACGAACAGTCCGGTAAGCAACCGGTGGCTACAGCACTTTATCCTTTTATCAGCACCCTTGCTGACCGTGATCGATGTGTTCATCGTTAATATTTCCATTCCTTCCATTAAAATAAGTCTGGATGCCAGCGATGCCCAGGTGGAGCTTGTTATTGCCGGCTATCTGCTGGGGTATGCATCCCTGATGATAACAGGTGGGCGTGCGGGAGATTTCTGGGGAAGAAAAAAAGTGTTTCTATGGGGAATGTTTGCGTTTATTGTTACCTCCTGCTTATGCGGTATTGCCACTACCCCTGCAATGCTGATCATTGCCCGTTTCCTGCAGGGAGTGAGCGGAGCGTTTATGACACCACAGGCTCTGTCTTATCTGCAAGTGCTTTTTCCCGATGCCGGGGAACGGACAAAAGCTATTGGATTTGTGGGGGTGACTTTAGGGATAGCCTCTACATTAGGACAATTTTTGGGCGGTTATTTTTCCTCCCTGGAAACTTCCATTGCAGGCTGGCGGTTTATCTTTTTTATTAACCTACCTGTTGGACTGGTAGCGCTGTGGGCCGCAAAAAAACACCTCATCGAAATTAAGATTCCTAGTGAAAGCAGGTTTGATATGAGTGGGGTTATTTTGGTTATTCTGGCATTAACGACCCTGATTTTTCCCTTGACGGAAGGACGGGAATTGGGCTGGCCATGGTGGAGCCTTGCGATGCTGGTATCATCGATCGTTTTCTTCTTACTGTTTGTTTTGTCGCAAAAGAAAATGATCAAAAGACAAAAAGATCCTTTGGTTGATCTGCGTCTGTTCAATATCCGTAGTTTCAGTATCGGTATATTGTCGGCAGCTTTTTATTTCATGATGCACACTTCTTACCTGTTGGTATCCACTATTTACATTCAAGATGGATTGCAGGTAGACCCTTTTCAAGCGGGATTGTATTTTGTTGCTTTTGGACTTTCCTTTATGCTGTCTTCTTTTCTTTCCATCCGATTGGTGCAGCGTTTCGGGAAAATCCCTGTACAGACAGGGTTAGTGATGATGATGCTTTGTTTCCTATTTCAGTTAAACTTATTTGACGGAGAAGTAATGTCCGGCACGATTTATATGCTCCTGTTTGCAACCGGGTTTTCGGGCGGGTTTGTACTGCCGTCGCTTATCAATCTTTCATTGCGGGATGTCCCACGTCAGTTCACAGGAGCGGCATCCGGAGTATATAATACCACCCAACAGGCAGCATCTTCTATCGGGATCTGTCTGATAGGTGGTCTGTTTTTTTATACGCTAGCTATAGGCAAAGATTTCATCAAAGCATTCCATATGGGGCTGTATGGTGAAATTATACTGCTTTCGCTGGTATTTGTATTACTGACAATACCAACTTCAATCAAGAACAATAAGAATAATTAATGTGACAAATTCGATAGCCATCGCTTTGGTGGTTCAAAAGAAATGCCATAATAGCGTAAAAGAATACCGTTAGTCTGTTGATTATATTAAAATACTTGAATGAAATAAACTATTTAGTATATTTGAAACATAATTTATCAAAGTGATGTTGACAAAATCAGAAAGAACAAAACAATTTATACTGGAAACGGCAGCCCCTCTTTATAACGAAAAGGGAATATCCGGTGTTAATATTGATGATGTGCTGGCTGCGACTAAACTGACCAAAGGATGTCTTTATGGCCACTTTGAAAACAAGGACGATCTTTCCGCCCAGGTCATTGATCAGATGCTTAAGAAAGTGACTGAGAAAATGTCTATGGCCGTTTCAAAGGGGAAGACTGCAAAAGCCAAGGTTTTCGCGTTCATGGATTTTTACAAAAATCCGATAGAAACCTACATTTCAGGAGGATGCCCTATCTTCAATACCGCGGTCGAGGCTGATGACAACTATCCGGCAATCAAAGAAAAAGTAGCAGCGACATTCAGGGCCGGTCAGGATGGCCTTACAAATATACTTAAAGCAGGGATAGAAAACGGTGAATTTTCCAGGGACCTTGACCCGGCCGTTTTTGCATTTAAAATGGTGGCGGCTATTGAAGGTGGCATAATCATGTGCAGAACGATGAACACTATAAAGCCCATGCAGTCCCTTATCAAAAGCCTAAAGGTAGAATTGGATCAATACAGCAATTAATTTGCTTTTTTTGAAATTAAAATAGACTAAAAAGTTTTTTTTATACTAAAATAGACTAAAAAGTATAATATATCACAACTAAAATCATTCAAATATGAGCAATACAGCTTTAACCGTGCAGACGCACTCTGCAAGTATTGAAAACAGAAAAATTGCTTACCGCCGGATTGGGAGCGGTACACCTATCATCCTGGCCAACCGTTTCAGAGGAACCCTGGATACCTGGGATCCATTGTTTTTGGATCTGTTGGCAGAGAAAAACACCGTTATTACCTTTGATTATCCGGGCATCGGTTATTCGGAGGGCGGCGAATTGCCAATCAATATCAAGGATGTTGCACAGGAAGTTATCAGGTTGGCTGATAACCTGAATATCGACAAGTTCCACCTGTTGGGTTGGTCCTACGGTACTTTCGTAACACAGTACGCTACTTGGCTAGTACAGGATCGTGTGCTGAGTAACACAGTGATCGGTGGAAATCCGGTCGGTAAAAACGAAGTGCCCTTAGAGCCACTGTTCCTTGAGCTGGCTCTGAAACCGAACTATGAATTCGAGGACTGGGTTAGCATCTTTTTCGAGCCTGCTTCCGTAAAGAGCCGGGCAGCTGCCAAAGCCTCTACCGACAGGATATATCAGCGGCTGGACTGGAGCAAAGTGCCTTCCACACAGGAACAGATCGAACGTTATATTGCGGGTATGCAGAGTGCGGCAGAGGACAGCCTGAGTGTCAGGGAAGGTTACAAAACGCTTGAAGTGCCCACTTTTGCCATCTCGGGCGATCACGACATTTCCCTGGCCGTCGAGAACTGGTTCCCGCTGCTTAAGAATGCTCCAAGCCTGCAACACTTCATCTTACATGGCGCAGGACACGCCCCTCATTATCAAAGTCCAGAACTGATCGTTGGCTATATCCAGAATTTTCACAATCAAATAAAAAAATAATATCAATCATTATGAACAACATATCATTATTCGAAACATACAATTTAGGCGGGTTAGAGCTCAAAAACCGCATAGTAATGGCACCGATGACACGTTCACGTGCGGCCAATGAAGGCAATGTCGCTACGGCACTTCAAGCGGAATATTATGCACAGCGTGCTACCGCGGGACTGATTGTTACCGAAGGCACCTTCATCAGCAAGGATGCTGTGGGCGTACCTAATGTACCGGGTATCTATTCAAACGCCCAGGTTGCCGGATGGAAACTGACGACAGATGCCGTTCATGAAAAAGGCGGAAAGATATTTGCCCAGCTATGGCACACCGGAGCGTATTCACATCCGGATCACCATGATGGAAAAGCACCTTTGGCACCGTCTGCTTACAACCCAAATGTAGAGGTCTTCACCGCTACCGGGTTTAAGCAAAGTGAAACAGCGAGGGCGATGACCTTAGAAGATATCAGACAAACGGTTACCGATTTTATACAGGGTGCTGTCAATGCTTTTGAAGCGGGCTTCGACGGTGTGGAACTGCACGGAGCAAACGGCTATCTTTTACAGCAGTTTTTCAGCAAAAACAGTAATTTCCGAACAGATGAATACGGTGGAAGTCCCGAAAACCGTGCCCGCATTCTCTTCGACATACTGGACGGATTGAAGCAGGTCGTGGACATGAGCCGTGTCGGTGTCCGTCTTAACCCTTCCTTAAATGGCATCATGGGTATTACGGTAGATGATGAAACCGTCGTTACTTACGATTATATCCTCAGCCGTTTGAACGGTTACGGCTTGGCTTATGTGCATTTGATCGAGCCTTTTACCGATGTAACAGGCAATAAAGATGCGATACAGGAAATTGCAAAGCATTTCCGTAAAATTTATACCGGTACCATTATCATCAACCGCGCATTCACCAAGGCCACGGCTACGCAGGTACTCAACGATGGCGATGCTGACCTGGTGTCCTTTGGTGTTCCGTTCATTGCCAACCCCGACTTGGTAGAACGTTACAAAACAGACGCACCGCTAAATGCACCTGATCAGCAAACCTTTTATACACCGGGCGAAAAAGGTTACACTGATTACGCTGCATTAACGAACTAAACTGTTGGATATGGAAAATTTTATAAAAGGGCGATGGGTCCTATTTTTATTGGCCGTACTGGCCTTCCATATGGCACAGGCACAGACGGCTTCCGATAAAATAACCGGAATCTGGCTGAGCGAAAATAAGGACGGGAAAATTGAGGTCTATAAATCGGGGGACAAATATTTTGGGAAACTTATCTGGGGAAAGGATATGTATGAAGCAGACGGGAAAACCTCCAGAAAAGATGATAAGAACCAGGACGCAAAGTTGCGTTCACGGAAATTAAAGGACCTGGTTATCCTCAACAATTTCGTTTACAGCGATGGTGTTTGGGAGGACGGAAAAATATACGATCCGTACAGCGGCAAGACCTACAGCTGTACCATTAAGCTGAAAGACGGAAAACTGAACATCAGGGGCTATATCGGGGTATCCCTGTTGGGAAAAACAACCGTGTGGCATCGCGTAAAATAATAACCTGATCAGGAATGATGATGTATCAACAGATAAAAAAAGCAGGAACGGGGATTTTGTGCCTCTTGTTTTTAAGCACGGCAAATACGATTTCCGCACAAACAAAAAATAAAATTATGTCAAGTCAAGAAAGTAAAAATACGGTCTATACACAGGAAACTGCTCCAACGCAGTACATAGCCGTAGATGGCGTAAAATACGCTTACCGTTCATTCGGACAGAAAGAAGGAATTCCCTTGGTGTTTTTTATCCATTTCGTTGCAACGATGGACGATTGGGATCCTGCACTGATCAACCCGCTTGCCGAGAAGTATCCGATCGTATTAGTGGACAATAAAGGCGTAGGCGGATCGGGGGGGACGACACCTACATCTGTGGAAGAAATGGGCGACGATGTAGTGAAAATAATACGGGCATTAGGTCATGAGAAAATCAATCTTTTAGGCTTTTCAATCGGTGGGTTTATTGCGCAGCATGTCGCTGCGAACTATCCGGATCTGGTCGATAAACTGATTTTGGCGGGAACAAGTCCTAAAGGGGGTAAATACATTCCCGACATTCTTCAGCACGTGGAAAATGCACGGAAAGAAGAGCCTACCAACCCACGCCTCAGCCTTTTCTTTCCAAAGACCGAAAGTGGGCGTGCCGCTGGACTTGCTTATACCGAAAGACTACAGCGACGGAAAAAAGATGACCGGGTGCCTCCCTTTACGCAGGAGGCCATCGCCAACCAGGCACAGGCAATCATCCGTTTTGGAACAGAAAACGATAGTTTCAGCGTGATCAGGTCCATTAAACAACCTACTCTGATTGTCAATGGCGATAATGACACGATGGTCGCCACATCCAATTCACTGGATTTTGTGCAAAATATTCCCAATTCCAAATTGGTCATCTGGAGCGATTCCGGTCATGGGGCATTGTACCAATATCACGAAGATTTTGTAAAAGAAATAAACGAGTTCTTAAAGTAATCAACCTTCAATAAGATATAAAATGAAAACAACAGGAAATACCGTATTCATCAGTGGCGGAAGCGCCGGCATCGGTCTGGCTATTGCCAAAAAACTAAATGCAGCAGGTAACAAGGTTATCATCAACGGACGTAGCGAAGAGCGCCTGAAAAACGCTCTGAAAGAACTTGAAAGCTCGGCGGTAGGTATACTGGGCGACCTATCGGTAGAAGCAGACAGGATCCGTATTGCGGAAGACCTGAAAACTAATCACGCAGATGTAAATATCATCGTGAACAATGCCGGAGCTGCTTTTATGAATGATTTAAGTGATGGCAATAATAATGCCGCTGAAAAAGCGTACATCGAGACCAATACCAACTATATCAGCGTGATCCATTTCACTTCGCTGCTTACTCCACTGCTTTTGCAACAGGAAGACGCTGCGATCATCAACATTTCTTCGATTGCAGTATTCAGGTCAAATAAATACCTGCCTACCTACTCTGCAAGCAAAGCGGCGCTTCACAGTTATACACAAGGACTCCGGGATACCTTTGCTGAAAATGAAAAACTGAATGTGTATGAAGTATATCCGCCACTGGTCAATACCGAGTTTTCTGCAGAGATTGGAGGAGCCAACGGTATTCCGCCATCAGAAGTGGCCGATGAGCTGTTTGCTGCTCTGGAAAAGGATCAGTTTGAAGTGCCGGTAGGCGATAGTAAAAAACTACACGCGTTGGTAAACCCGGTAATAGAACAGACGCCTCACTAATTTGTTTATAAATATAAACTCAAAAGACATGAACCTAAAAGGAAAGACAATCCTGATAACGGGTGGCGCATCGGGCATAGGTCTTGAAGCAGCGAGACAATTTTTGGACATCGGGGCGAAGGTTATCATCACCGGAAGAAATCAGCAGAAGCTGCGTGCGGCAAAGGAGAAGTATCCCTCTTTAATTACGGTGCAAAGTGATATTTCTGTTGAAATCGATGCAAATGCTCTTTTCCAACAGGTAGAAACCTTGGGCGGCATTGATATTTTGTATCACAATGCCGGTGTAGGTGTACCGCCAACCAATCTGGGAATACCAGGTAAAAAGCATCTGGAAGGAGCTATTTATGAAATGGAAGTCAATTATTTTGGCGTTATCCGATTGAATGATCTTTTTCTGAATATGCTTAAAACGAAAGACGAAGCGGCTATCATCCATACCACATCGATTCTCAGCATCGTACCTTCGATACTGGAAGCAACCTATTCAGCGTCCAAAACAGCACTGGCTTTTTATACCAAAATACTCCGCGCACATCTGGAAATTATAGGCAGTAAGGTAAAAGTTTTTGAGCTTTTACCTCCATTGGTCGATACAGATATGGTGGCCGATCGGGACGATAAAAAAATAAGTCCGGAGCAACTGGTCAGGGGCCTGATAAAAGGTTTGGAGAAAGATGAATTCACCATTCGGATAGGCGACTCCAAAGCGGTGTATTTTATTAACAGGTTAGCACCTAAGACGGCATTTGGCCTGGTGAACAAAAAAAAATATGCTGAACATTTAAAATCGTAACAATCCCAAAAATCAAAAACATGGAACATCACTTTAAAGCTTTAGTTGTCCGCGAAAACGAAGGAAACTTTTCCGCTAAGGTAGAAACGCTTCCAATCACAGATCTTTCCCAAAACGAGGTCCTGATTAAAGTGCAATACTCTTCAGTAAATTTCAAAGACACGATGTCCGCAATCGGCAACAAAGGCGTGACGCAAAAATTTCCCCATGTTCCGGGTATTGATGCCGTAGGCGAAGTGATTACATCTTCCAATACCAGGTTTAAGGCGGGAGATTATGTAATTGTTACCGGCTACGATTTAGGAATGAACACTTGGGGCGGCTTTGGCGAATACACCAGTGTTCCGTCGGCCTGGGTTGTGGCGCTGCCTAAAAAACTTTCGCCTTTGGAAGCAATGTGCTACGGTACGGCCGGGCTTACCGCCGGATTGTCCGTTTACGAACTTGTCAAGGCAGGTGTAAAACCTGAAAATGGAAAAATTGCCGTAAGTGGTGCAACAGGTGGTGTAGGCAGTTTATCAGTGGCTATTCTGGCAAAATTGGGCTATGACGTATTAGCCATTAGCGGTAAAGAACAAAGTGATTTCCTAACCAAAAAGTTGGGTGCAAATTCCGTTATTTCACGACAGGAATTTGTGGAGAAATATGACAGTAAACCAATGTCATCCACAGAATTCGCAGGGGGGATTGATGCCGTAGGCGGAAACATTCTTTCCGGAATTTTAAAAGCCACCAAATACAATGGAGCCGTTACCTGCTGTGGGTTGGTCGCTTCATCAAAAGTGGATACCAGCATTTTCCCCTTTATTTTAAGGCATGTGAAACTGATTGGCATAGATTCCGTGGAGCAACCATTGGAATACAAAGAGAAAATCTGGCAATTACTCGCAGATGAATGGAAACCCGATATATTAACAGAGATAATAAAAGAAGTCAGTCTGGAAGAATTGCCTGCTGCATTAAACAAGGTCCGTGAGGGCAATGCCGTAGGACGTTATGTAGTAAAGCACAAATAAAAAATGGAGATTATGAAAGCATATACCCTAAATCGTTACAGCAAAGACGATAAACTTCAGTTGGTTGAATTATCCGAGCCCACTGTGCAGGAAAATGAAGTATTGGTACAAATTCATTCGGCAAGTGTAAACCAATTGGACTTAAAACTAAAAAGTGGTGAGTTCAAATTATTGCTTCCCTACAAATTCCCATTAGTTTTAGGACACGATGTCGCAGGTACCATAACAAAAGTTGGCTCAAGGGTAAGCCGTTTCAAAGTGGGCGATGAAGTGTATGCCCGTCCTGCCGACTTCCATATTGGGGCATTTGCCGAGTTTATTTCAATCCATGAAAATGATGTTGCATTGAAGCCAAAAAATCTTTCTATGGAAGAAGCCTCATCTATTCCCTTGGTTGGTTTAACCGTTTGGCAGGCATTAGTTGAAAAAGCAAAACTTCAAAAAGGGCAAAAAGTATTCATACAGGCAGGTTCCGGTGGTGTGGGTACGATTGCCATTCAGTTAGCGAAACATTTGGGAGCAATCGTAGCCACCACCACAAGTGCCGCTAATTTTGAGATGGTAAAAAGTCTGGGGGCTGATGTTGTAATTGATTACAAAACACAAGACTTTGAAACCATACTAAAAGATTATGATGTGGTGTTGAACAGCCAGGACGAAAAAACCCTTGAAAAATCGTTGCGGATATTGAAGCCGGGCGGCAAGCTCATTTCCATTTCGGGGCCTCCCGACACGGCCTCTGCAAAAGAATTAGGTTTACCCTGGTTCTTAAAAACAGTGATCTTCTTTTTGAGCAGAAAAGTCAAAATTCAGACCAAAAAACGCAATGTAGCTTATTCGTTTTTGCTTATGCAGGCAAATGGGAAGCAATTGGCTGAAATCAGTGCATTGATTGAAGCAGGCATTATCCGTCCCGTTATAGATAAGGTTTTTCTGTTTGAGCAGACCAATGAAGCCTTATCCTATGTTGGAAGCGGACGAGCGAAAGGAAAAATAGTTATAAACGTTCAATTGTAACAATCAAAATCAGTTAATGGGATACAAAAGTCCGTTAGACATTTTTACGATACTTACCTCATATCCCGAATTCGAAAACTATCTGTCAGCATTCATGGATGCGTGGCAAGGCGGAGCGCAAGACCAGTTGCAGGGGCAAATAGCATCGGCAAAAATTCCACTTTCAAGAATGATTTCACCGCAACTGTATTGGAGAGAGAACACTCGCTGATGCCATTCTGGACAGGATCGTTCATCAATCATTACGAGTAGAATTATATGGTGAGTCGCTCCGTAAAAAGAAAAATTCAACAAATGGAACAGTAAAAACAGAAATTTAAATCTGTTTTTAAAAGTAACTTTTGATTGTTACTGTCAGATTAAATCTTAACTATTGCAAGTTAGATATGTAAAAAAGACAATTTTTTTCACTCTTGTTGCACCAAATGTTGTAAGTTCGGGTCATTCTTGATGCGTTCCATTTCGCTCTCTACAATCTGGACAACGTCCGCTTTAACCTGCCTGTAATTGGCTTCGATTACCTGCTTCATATTGTCGTTGCCGTGTTCATCGGTAAAGGATAATATCTGCGGTATCTTTTTGTAGGCTTTGGTTTCGGCAGAAACCTTTTCGTTATCCACCACGATTTCAGCATGAAAGATTTTCTGCTCGATACGCTCATCGAAGTTGTCAGCTACTGCTCCGGCAAACATACCTTGTGTAAGCGTGGATATTTTAGATGCAGGTATAAGCGTATCCAATTGGGTTGATATGGATGTGGATTTATCATTGCGGTTAATGGTCATGCTTTGGCGTTTCTGTAACACCTTACCAAAACGCTCGCTTAGGTTTTTTGCTGTTTCACCGACCACCTGACCGGAGAAAACATTACCAACGGTATTTTGGATGACCTTGCTTTCCTTATCGCCGTAATCCCTCGTTAACTGTGAATAATCTTGAAAGCCTAAGCACACGGCCACCTTATTGCTACGTGCCGTTGCGATAAGGTTGTCCAAACCCCGAAAATATATCGTAGGCAGCTCGTCTATGATAACGGAACTCTTTAACCGCCCTTTTTTATTAATGAGTTTTACAATCCTCGAATTGTACAGACCCAAAGCGGAGGAATAAATGTTTTGGCGGTCGGGATTATTTCCGACACATAGTATCTTTGGCTCTCGGGGATTGTTGATGTCCAGTGAGAAGTCATCACCTGTCATTACCCAGTAAAGCTGTGGTGAAATCATCCGTGACAATGGGATTTTTGCCGATGCTATCTGCCCCTGCAACTGGTCTTGTGCTCCCCCTTGCCATGCATCCATGAAAGGCGACAGGTAGTTTTCCAGTTCAGGATACGAGGTAAGTATGGTGAATATATCTGCATATTTTTTGTTTAGCAGTTCAATGGCGTGTGGGAATGTGCAATACTTCCCGTTTTCATAGATTTTCAGATACCAAATGATGGAAGCAAGCAATATAATCGGGCTTTCCACGAAAAAATCACCCTGTTTTGTTATCCACGTCCTGTTGAGGTTAAGCATGATGGTATAGGATGCTTCGTAGGCATCGGATATGTCCGTCATGAAGTCTGGGTTGAGTGGATTGCATCGGTGGCTCCGGCGCGGGTCATCAAAGTTGATGACGTAAAACTTCGGCTTTACCTTATACTTATCGGAATGTTTCAGCAAATGATTGTAGGCAATGGTGGAAAGGTCGTCAAACTTGAAATCATAGATATACATTGCAAAGCCCTTTTCGATGTGTTGCCTGATGTAGTTGTTTACGATGGCGTAGGATTTTCCGGAGCCGGGGGTGCCAAGCACTGTCGAGGCTCGAAAAGGATTGACGACATTAATCCAACCGTTGTTCCATTTGCCTTTGTAATAAAATCTCGTGGGAAGATTGACCGAGTATTCATTTTCCATTAGACGGGTTTCCTGCCCAAAGCTCTCGTTTTCATTATTGAAAACGTCATCCATCAGATTGTTGCGGAGCAGCCGGCTCACCCATACCCCCGCCATGAGCAAGGCTATATATCCCATGCCCGTTGTAAGGATGTAAAGCGATGCGGCAATCCCTGCCGACAGCTTTAACAATGGCGTATTCAGAAAGAAAAGCACAAAGCCGATGGCTAAGGCGGTATAAATTTTAGCCCATGTTATCTTTTCGTTCTTTACGCCCTTTGTTCCGAGACAGCTTAACGCCAACAATAGCAATGCAAAAATCTTGGTGTAAAGCGTGTGTTCAAAAAGCCCTGCGGTACGGTTGAAATTGGTCAGTATCTTGCCGATGAGTTCCAGTGTCCAACCACGCTGCTCAAAGAACCCGTAACAGAACCAATAAAAGTGCATCAGTACCAAAAGAATACTTACGGCACGCATAAAAGCCATGATTTTGGCTAATCCTCTCAAATCGTCTTCTCCCTGCATAAACAAAAATTTTAGTGATGCAGGGAATTTAGGGGCTATTTAAAACGGGTTATACAAAAGGGTGTCGGATGGCTTTTACTGGCTTTGTTTGACATCGGTTGAAAACCACAATGACCAAGATGTTAATCCTGGTCATTGATGGTTGAAAGAAATTATTGTTGTCTTCCCCGTCTTCCGTGTTTCTTCTTTTTCTTCATGCGGTTGGTAAATGCCTGTTCCTCGTAGTCTTCGCCCTGTGCCTCCGGCAATAGCCCACACAACCCGTCTATCCATAAGTCATCGGTCGGCTGTTCTCTATTAAGGAAGTTAAAAAGTGTATGGGCTTCCTCTTTCTCTACGGCGGTGCCGTTGCCTGCGGTCAGTGGCTGATTTAGGGTATTTGTGTTTTCAGCTTCTTGGCGTTGCCCCACCGCCTGCTCGTTCCACCAGTCATTAAAGACATTCGCCGATAGGTTTTTCCCCAGAGCTGAACCGTTCCAAACGGTACGGCTTTCGTGGTCGATAAAAGTCATACCATAAATGCGCCCCTCATCGTTGCGTCGTACCACGGTATTGATACCCTGCTCCAACAGTTGCTTTTTAAAATCTGCTTCATCCGTGGCGGTGTGCATGGCCACTTCAATGGTACTTTTGAGTACGGCTCTTGCGGGGTCGGCTTTCATTTTCTCCTTAGCCTGTGCGAATTGGTTTTGCAGTTCGTCCAGTCCTGCCTGCTTGCCGAAAAGGGATGCCTTAAAAGGATTGCTTGCTTTTTCCCCCTGCTCGTTCACTGCAAAATAGACAAGACCGTTTTTAGGCTGTCCGTGCAATTCCCCTTTGACTGCCTCTGCTGTAATATTGAAAAGCGAAAGCAAGGCATTGTATGCGCCGAGGCTTGCGTACCCGTAATACTTCGGCAGGTGTCGCACCACCGAAGCGATTTGGCTCTTCACGTTTCCGGCTCTGTAGTCCACCGGACGGAACACCAGCTCTTTTCCGGTGCGCTGTTTTTCCGTTGCAGGTATAAGATTGTACGTCTGCTCCAAATCCCTACAGATTGCCATTGAACGGGGATGGTCGTAACTGTCCGGTAGCTTCTTCCCGTCCAAACCCACACAGACCGTTACGATATGGATATGGGTACGTTCAATATCGGTATGCTTGAAAACTATATAGGGTTGCTTGCCATACCCCATCCGCTCCATATACTCCTGCGCCATTTTTACGAACTGCCCATCGCTGACCCTATCCGCAGGATCTGGGTTCAGCGATATGTGGCGCACTGGCTTTTCCGTTCTGATATTTGCGGACAGATACGGCTCAAAGCACTGGTGCAGGTAACTGGTCGAATAGGTATTATCCAACGTTTCGGGTATTCTGTTCAATAACAGAACCTGCCCATTTTCACTGTCAATCTTCTTTTGGTTGTAGGAAATAGCACCGTACAAATTCTCACCCTTTCCAATCTTTGCTATCATTTTATCTGTGTTTTTGCAAGTGTTTTTTTTCAAATTCCTGCGTTAGCTCAATCACTTTCCGGCACAATTCCGCCATTTCTGCGGTCTGTTTTTCCAGTTTAAAGAGGTAAGCCGATGCTTTTTTCTCCGAGAAATTGCGGTAAAGTATCTTCACGATTTGGTTGTAATTTACGCCAACCGCCCTGAACTGGCTGTAAAAACTGGTCAGTCTCGTATGAAAATCGATTGCATCCATATCAATCTTTACGGTCTTGATTGGCTTCTGAAAGATGCAGGCTGTAATAAAATGTGCCATTACTTTCATTCCCGATTGCTCGAACAACGTAAGGAATTTGGCATTTTCTTCGTCCGTAAGACGAAATACATAACGGTGGATGCTTGGGTTTGCTTTAGGTTTGCGCCCACCTTTGTTCTGTTCCTTTTTCTCTTTTCCATTCATTATAAAATCCATTTTAATATTCAACAAAACCCCGACTTCGGAGGGTGTTTTAAAGCTCCCTGCAAGGGCAAGTGGTTTTGAGGCACGAAACGGGTTTCGAGTGCCTCAAAACATAACTTGCTCTGTTCGGGTGAACAGAAAATCCGCCCCGTGGGTCGGATTGGGTAAAGCGGAAAAAAACGGCTTTGCGCCGTTCCGCCCATAACTTCCATTCTCCAATGATTTTTCCATTCACCCCCTGCATTTAAGCCCTTACAAAGTAAGGGTAGCTTTTTCAAAGCATTGCCCTATCCGCCACGACCAAACATTGCCAAAAAATGCCGTGGATTACCGCTTTAAATCAATGGAGCGGAATAACCTGCTTCTTTGCGCTATCAGTCACGCAAGCCTGTTTGCAGGCATCCGCTCCCGATGGCAGTTCTGAAAGACGGAGCGCAGGAATGCCGGAACACATGACGGCGTTCCGCTCGGTAGGCAGGAATACCGGACGGCATGAAAACTATCCGGTAGCCATTCCAACAGGCAGGACGACAGGCAAGCCATCGGTCTTGCCCGTGTGAAAGCCGGAATGACGGCACGGCTGACTGAACGAATGACGGCAAGCCCGACAGACAGGATTGTATCAAGACTGCCGGACAGTGTGCAGGGATGACAGCCCTGTTCCATGCAGGACGGCAGGCAGTCCACGGAAATAGAAACTTAAAAATAGAATAGAAATGGAAGCAACAAACAGGACAAAATTCATTGCTTTTTCAAGCCAAAAAGGAGGCGTTGGGAAAAGCACGTTTACAACCGTTACGGCAAGCATACTCCATTACCAAATGGGTTATAACGTAGCTGTCTTTGACTGCGATTATCCACAGCACAGCATCTGTCAGATGAGGGAACGGGATTTGAAAGCGGTCATGCAGAACGAGGTATTGAAAAAACTGGCACACCGCCAATTTTCCACCATCAACAAGAAAGCCTATCCGGTACTGCAAAGTAGGGCTGACAATGCCCTAACGGATGCGGAAGCATTCATACAGTCCTCGACCGTTCCCGTGGATATGGTTTTCTTCGACTTGACCGGAACGGTGAACACTTCGGGCTTGCTGAACACACTGGCAGGAATGCACCACATCTTTTCGCCCATCACGGCAGACCGTGTGGTCATGGAAAGTACATTGAGCTTTACCGATGTGCTGACCAATGTCCTTATGAAACAAGGTCAGACCTCCATCGAAACCATACGCCTGTTTTGGAACATGGTCGATGGCAGGGAAAAATCGCAACTGTACGAAATCTACGGCAACGTCATTAACGAGGTCGGACTGCAAGCAATGGAAACACGCATTGCCGATAGCAAACGCTTCCGCAAGGAAAGCGAGGCAACGGCAAAAACTGTCTTCCGCTCCACGCTATTGCCTCCCGACAAAAGATTGATGAAAGCCTCCGGCTTGGATTTGTTCATCAGTGAATTTTTAAGAACCGTCAAACTGTAACCGCTATGGAGAATGAAAATAAGAAAAAGCCGAATGCCCCGATTGACGAGGCGTATCTCATGTCCATTATGGCAGGCGAAACAAAGAAGCCCCAACAGGCGGTAGCACCGCAAGAGCCGACAAAGGAAACAGCAACGGAAAAACCCGTAGCCAAAGAGCGCACCCGACAAAAGAGGACTTCCGATACGGGCTATGGCGAACGTTTCCTCAACAGCCACACCATGACACGCCGTGGCGATAAGAGCATCTACATCCGGCAGGAATACCACGAACGGCTTTCCCGTATCGTGCAGGTTATCGGGAAAGATAAGATACCCCTATACGCCTATTTGGACAATATTCTCGAACATCATTTTGAACAGTTCGAGAAAGCCATCACCGATGATTTCAACAATAAGTTTAAACCCATTTTTTAAAATATTCGATTATGAAAAAGCAACAGCAAAACCAACCTAAAAAGGTACTGCGCATAGCCCGATATAAGTCGGTTTTTTTAAGACCGACCGGAGTTGTCGCAAGGTGCGGAAAGTCGGTGTACATCTGCCCCGACTTTCACAAGAAATTATCCCGTATCGTCTGTATTATCGGAGAGGGAGAAATTACGCTTACCGATTACCTGCACAGTGTATTGAAACACCACTTTGAGGATTTCGGCGAGGAAATAAATACAATCCATGCCCGAAACCAAAAGCCAATATTATAGCTATGGAAACATTGATTGTAATATGCCTTATCATCGTCATTATCCTTTTGCTGAAAGATAAGGTGGTCATCCATAAGAACGTCCGCAGGGAAATAAAGCCGGAAAAGAAAAGCCCCGACCTGCTGGATATTATGGGGCTTCCCAAGCCTGTGGAACGCCACACCTTGCCACTGAATGCCACAAAGAGACAATCGGGCGAACGTGACGGGATAGCTGATAATTTTGGAACAGAAACCTACGGGATTGGTTTTGGATTGGAAAATCTGCAGATTGAGGGAGAGCCGGATGAAGTTTTCGGGAGTATATCTGATTTTGAAAATGAGGAAGACGAATGGGATGAGTACGGGTTTGAGGACAGCGACAATGAGTTTGCCACAGGGGTTACCTTTGATGAACTGACAACCGTGGGGGCATGGTTGGAGCAAGATACACTTGAACCTGCCCAGCAACAGAAAGCGGTGGATATAGTTCAGCGATTACAGGGAACGGAATTGTTAAGTCTGCTCGAAAACTCAATGGATGGGGCTTCACGGAAGATTGCAGAGCTGTTGGACAAGAGCCTTTCCGCCGGAACGGATTTCAGTTCTCCCGATTTGCGGAAAAGTGATTTAGAGGGTTTCGACATTGGGGAGTTTGTCTGAAAAGACAGCTTCCCTTTGTTTTTTAAAAGCGTAGAACATGATAGACCTTATAGTTAATTCACCACAAAACAGAGCAAGTATGATAAGTTCAAAGAATGACCCCGATTATATATTCGAGGAATACAAAGGCTATACGATAGCAAGCCACAAAAACAACGTGGTCGGAAAAGACACCGACAACCTTATTATTGTTTACCGTCCGAACGAGTTCCCCAACTTCGGATTTATTATAGGGCTTGACGACAGCAAGCTATCGGGGCGCAGAAAATCCGTACCGCACAATATGGACGATGCAAAAGCCTACATTGATTGGGCGGTAAACATCCGTCAGAAACAAAGTGAAAACAAACGGGTACAGCCCAAACCGAAAAAAGGCAAAGGGCGGAAAAGGTAAGGGATTGACCCGATAGGTAGAACGTCAGACATTGAAAATGTTTGGCGTTTTTTATGCCCTTTTCCCACGCATAATGCCATATCCTGCCAATTCATTCCGCTGATTTCCAGTTTTCCATAACGCTTCGATTTCCATAAGACTTTTGTTGCGAAAGCCCGCACGAGGTGGGAAAGTAGTAACAATTTAATTCAGTTAAATCATGGTAAAACAAAGCAAAAAAGTGTTGCTGACAGGCGTTGCGCTCCTGTCGGCATTCGGTGTGTTCGCACAGGGCAACGGCTCGGCAGGTATCACCGAAGCCACGCAGATGGTAACAAGCTATTTCGACCCTGCGACCCAATTAATTTATGCGATTGGGGCTGTGGTCGGATTAATCGGTGGCGTAAAGGTGTACAACAAATTTAGTAGCGGTGACCCCGATACAAGCAAGACTGCGGCGTCGTGGTTTGGGGCTTGTATCTTCCTCATCGTAGCGGCGACCATTCTCCGCTCATTCTTCCTTTAAGCCGACGACCTATGAGCAATTACAATATCAATAAAGGCATCGGCAGAACGGTCGAGTTCAAAGGACTGAAAGCACAGTACCTGTTCATCTTCGCAGGTGGTCTGCTCGGCGTGGTTATCCTCGTCATGGTCATGTACATGGCAGGCGTAAACTCCTACGTGTGCCTGTTCATCGGGGCAGGCGGTGCATCGCTCATCGTTTGGCAAACATTCGCATTGAACGGCAAATACGGCGAATACGGATTGATGAAAGTCGGAGCAAAGAAAAGGCATCCGAAATACATCATCTGTCGCAGAGCCGTACACCGCTATTTAAAATTCACTTCTAAATCCAGTCATTTATGAGAAATACAGGAAAAGCCACAACGTTGGAAAGCAAGTTTCCATTACTGGCGGTGGAACACAACTGCATCATTTCAAAGGATGCAGACATCACAGCTTGCTTTCGGGTACACCTGCCGGAGTTATTTACGGTGGCATCGGCAGAGTATGATGCCATTCATTCGGCTTGGCATAAGGCTATCAAGACCTTGCCGGACTACACCATTGTCCACAAACAGGACTGGTACATCAAGGAAAGCTATGCGCCGGATATTGCACAGGACGGGTTGAGTTTCCTTGCAAAGTCCTATCAACAGCATTTCAATGAACGTCCATTTTTAAACCATTACTGCTATCTCTTTTTGACCAAGACGACCAAAGAGCGAATGCGAGCGCAAAGCAACTTTAGTTCGCTTTGTAAGGGTGTACTTATCCCGAAAGAAATAAGGGATAAAGAAACCGTCCGAAAGTTCATGGAAGCGGTGGCACAGTTTGAGCGCATTATCAACGATAGCGGTTTTGTGAAACTGGAACGCTTGACCGAGGATGACATCATCGGCACTGGCGACCAACAGGGATTGCTCGAACAGTACCTTACCCTGTCGAGGGAAGCCGGAACGCCCATGCAGGATATAGCTTTGGGAAGCGAGGACGTGCGTATCGGCAACAAAAGGCTGTGCCTGCACACCCTGTCCGATACGGACGATTTGCCCAACACGGTATCGGCAAATACGAGGTATGAAAAGTTGTCCACGGACAGGAGCGATTGTCTGCTGTCCTTTGCCTCTCCGGTCGGCTTGCTCCTTAGCTGTAACCATATCTATAACCAATACCTGTTTTTGGACAACAGCGATGAGAACCTGCGGAAGTTTGAAAAGTCAGCCCGTAATATGCACTCACTGGCAAGGTATAGCCGTGCCAATCAGATTAACAAAGAGTGGATTGAAAGGTATCTGAACGAAGCGCACAGCTTCGGGCTATCCTCCATCCGTGCGCACTTCAATGTGATGGCGTGGTCGGATGACCCGAACGAACTCAAACAGCTAAAGAACGATACGGGCAGTGCGCTCGCTTTGATGGAATGCAAGCCGAGGCATAACACGGTGGATGTTGCGACACTGTATTGGGCAGGCATGGCAGGAAATGCAGGCGACTTTCCGGCAGAGGAAAGTTTTTATACGTTCATTGAACCTGCGCTGTGTTTCTTCACCGAGGAAACCAACTACCAAAATTCGCCATCGCCTTTCGGTATCAAGATGGCAGACCGATTGACCGGAAAGCCCATCCATTTGGATATATCAGATTTGCCTATGAAGCGAGGCATTATTACAAATCGCAATCGCTTCGTGTTAGGCCCATCTGGGGGTTGGCGGGCTATTCTTAATTGAGTAGCCCGCCAACCCTCCAAACTGGAAGTGGAAAATCATTCTTCACCAATCACATGGTGAGGCAGTATTATGAGCAAGGCTCTCATGTACTATTGGTCGATACGGGCAACTCTTATCAAGGGCTGTGCGAACTGATTAAGGGGAAGACAAAAGGAAAAGACGGTGTGTATTTTACCTACACCGAAGACAACCCGATAGCATTCAATCCATTTTATACGGATGACGGCGTATTCGACATTGAGAAAAGGGAAAGTATCAAAACGCTCATCCTTACGCTTTGGAAGCGTGACGATGAACCGCCGACCCGTTCAGAGGAAGTGGCATTGTCCAATGCCGTGAGCGGTTATATCGACCGTATCAAGCAAAGCGGTGAATATCCCTCTTTCAATGGATTTTACGAGTATGTAAAAGGTGACTACAAAAAGGTACTGGAAGACAAACAGGTGAGGGAAAAAGACTTTGACCTCGCAAATTTTCTGAACGTGCTTGAACCCTATTACAAGGGCGGAGAGTACGACTATCTGTTGAACTCCGACAAGCAACTTGACCTGCTTTCCAAACGCTTTATCGTGTTTGAAATTGATGCGATTAAAGACCACAAAATCCTCTTTCCCATAGTGACCATCATCATTATGGAAGTATTCATCAATAAGATGCGCAGGCTCAAAGGTGTGCGCAAAATGATACTGATTGAGGAAGCGTGGAAAGCCATCGCCAAAGAGGGAATGGCGGAGTACATCAAGTACCTTTTTAAGACCGTCCGAAAATTTTTTGGTGAGGCTATCGTGGTCACGCAGGAAGTGGACGACATCATCCAGTCACCCGTGGTCAAGGAAAGTATCATCAACAATTCCGACTGTAAAATCCTGCTTGACCAACGCAAGTACATGAACAAATTCGATGCGATACAGGAAATGTTGGGGCTTACAGAAAAGGAAAAATCCCAAATCCTTTCCATCAATCAGAACAATGACCCGTCAAGGCTTTACAAAGAGGTATGGATTGGGCTTGGCGGTACGCATTCCGTCGTGTATGCCACAGAGGTTTCGCTCGAAGAATATTTGGCATACACCACAGAGGAAACCGAAAAAATGGAGGTCATGCAACTGGCATCCGAACTGGACGGCAATGTGGAACTGGCGATAAAACGCATTGCCCAACAGAGACGTGAGAACGCAAATAATTATTAATCATTTAAAAAAATCAGAGACAATGAAAAAAGTAATGTTACTGGTGTGTACGGCATTTATGCTTGCCGTTGCACCGTCCGCAAAGGCACAATGGATTGTGACCGACCCTGCAAACCTTGCATCGGGTATCATCAACAGTGCAAATGAAATCATACAGACTTCCTCCACCGTTTCAAACGTGGTAAAGAATTTCAACGAGGTAAAAAAGGTGTATGAACAGGGCAAGGAGTATTACGACAAACTGAAAGCCGTAAACAACTTGGTGAAAGATGCCCGTAAGGTGCAACAGACCGTGTTGCTCGTGGGCGATGTGTCCGAAATGTACGTGCAGAATTTCGGCAAAATGATGAACGACCCCAATTTCAGTCCGCAGGAACTGACGGCAATTGCCAACGGTTATTCCACGCTATTGAACGAGAGTACCGAACTGCTCAAAGAACTGAAACAGATTGTAAGCTCGACCGGACTTTCCCTAAATGACAAGGAACGTATGGACATCATCGACAGGGTTTACAAAGAGGTCAAGGACTACCACAGCCTTGTCCGCTATTACACCAACAAGAATATCTCCGTAAGCATTTTGAGGGCTAAAAAACAGAACAACACCCAAAGGGTGCTTGAACTGTACGGTACTGCTGAACAAAAATACTGGTAAGCTATGGAATGGAACAATCTTCACGAACTCCTGCGCTCGCTGTATGATGAGATGCTCCCACTGTCCGCCGATATGGCGACAGTGGCAAAGGGCATCGCCGGATTGGGCGCACTGTTCTACGTGGCACTGAAAGTGTGGCAGGCATTGAGCCGTGCAGAACCGATAGACGTGTTTCCGCTCCTGCGACCGTTCGGCATAGGGCTTTGCATTATGTTCTTCCCGACCATCGTATTGGGAACTATTAATGCGGTAATGTCTCCGGTGGTCAAAGGCACACACGCCATGCTCGAAAACCAAGTGCTTGACCTCAACCAATTGCAACAGCAAAAAGACCAGTTGGAACGGGAGGCGATGCTCCGCAATCCCGAAACCGCTTACCTCGTAAGCGATGAGGAATTTGATAAGAAACTGGACGAATTGGGATGGTCGCCGTCTGATTTGGCTACCATGTCGGGAATGTACCTTGACCGACAAGCCTATAAGATTGAGAAAGCCATAAAGGAATGGTTTCGCAATCTATTGGAGATACTTTTCCAAGCATCGGCACTGGTCATAGATACCATACGGACGTTCTTCCTTATCGTGCTGTCCATACTCGGGCCGATAGCCTTTGCGATAAGTGTATGGGATGGTTTTCAGTCCACACTTACGCAATGGCTGACCCGATATATCAGCGTGTACCTGTGGTTGCCCATATCCGATATGTTCAGCTCCATACTTGCGAAAATACAATCGCTTATACTGGAACGGGATATTGAAATGCTTGCCGACCCAACCTACATCCCCGACACATCCAATACGGTGTATATCATCTTCATGCTGATTGGGATTGTGGGCTACTTCACCATTCCAACGGTGGCAGGTTGGGTTATCCAAGCCGGAGGCGCAGGGAACTTTATGCGCAACGTCAATCAGACGGCATCGAAAACCGGAAACATTGCAGGAGCGGGAACGGGGGCAGTTGCAGGCAATATCGGTGGCAGGTTAATGAACAAATAAAAATCAGAAAGCAATGGAATTTAAGACACTAAGAAATATCGAAAACAGCTTTAGGCAAATACGGCTGTATGCCATTGTATTTGCGGTACTCTGCATCGCTGTGGTAGGATATGCCGTATGGCAATCCTACCAATTTGCGGAGGCACAACGCCAAAAAGTATATGTACTGGACAACGGTAAATCATTGATGCTGGCACTGTCACAGGATGCAAGCATCAACAGACCTGTTGAGGCAAGGGAACACGTTAAGCGTTTCCATGAACTGTTCTTTACGCTCGCACCGGATAAGAACGCTATCGAAAGCAACATGAAAAGGGCTTTTAATCTTGCCGGCAAATCGGCTTTTGATTATTACAAAGACCTTTCGGAAAAAGGGTACTACAACCGTATCATTTCGGGCAACGTGCAACAGCGTATCGAGGTGGACAGCGTGGTCTGCAACTTCGATACCTATCCCTATGCCGTAAGAACGTATGCCAAACAGTATATCATCCGTCCAAGCAATGTGACCAAACGGAATTTGGTCACTTCATGCCTATTGTTGAACTCGGTCAAGTCTGACAACAATCCGCAGGGCTTCAATATCGAAAAGTTTGCCGTGTTGGAAAATAGAGACGTAGAAGTCGTAGACCGCTAAAGCCAAGATTATGGAAGCAATATCAGATTTGAACACGTTCGCCAAAATCCTTACCGCAAAAGGATATGACGGTTATTTCCATACGCAGGGTGCGTATGCCGGAAAACTGAAAGCAAGCATCAGCGAATATCTCGCCAACAGCCCCAAAGGTGTGGTTAAACAGGAGTTGTTGCTGACCTGCTTTCTGCAATGGGCAGGCGAAGACCTGCCCAGGATAGAATGCCTTATGAGGGTGAAGTACCTAAACGGCAAATTCTTCCTTAACAGCATTGAAGTTGCGAAAAAAGACCGTTACGGGCAAGTGCTGAAACAATCGGAACTGACCGACCTGTCGGTCGTGACCGCTCCCAAAGCAAAGGAAGCAATCGCTATGGTCAGCGATGCGCTGGAGCAAAAGACGGTTCACAGACAGAAACGGTTCAGTTTCTAAAACGGATTAAGGCATGAAAAATCTAAGAACAACAATCAATAATTGGTTTGACAGGCTCGATGAGCGGTGGCGGACGATGCCTGTTGCAAAACAGCACCGCTATACGCTACTGCTCTTTTTGGGCTATGCACTATTGTCCGTTGCCGTGCTGTTGAAAGTGTTCTACGATGTAGCACATTCCGATAATACCATGACCATTGAGCATATCGAAAACCCGATTAACGGGCAAAACAAATCCTCGGTTTCTCCGCAGGACAGTATTAACACAATCTTAAAACGCAAAATGTATGAAAGACAGTGAAAACAAAAGGGTAAGTTTTTTGGTCGAAGATGACGACCCAAAAAACGGAATGGATGCACCGCAGGACGGTGCGCAGAACAAAGCCGAAAAGCTGAAAAAGCCCATCATTTTTACCCTCATGGTCGTGGTATTCCTCGGCTGTATGTATTTAATCTTCAAACCATCCTCCGATAAGAAAACGGTTGAGGATATTGGTCTGAACGATGCCGTACCACAGGCGACCGATGCAGGGCTTCAATCCGATAAGCAAAAGGCTTATGAACAGGAAATGCTCGAACAGAAAATGCAGGAAAAGCGCAATGCGCTCCTGTCACTGTCCGACTATTGGAGCGAGGACAGTACCGCCGATCCGGAAGCGGAGCAACCGGATGAGGACTACGAAGACGGCTTCGCTTACGGCGGTGGTACACGCAGGAACAGCAACCCTGCTCTGAACAGTTACCGAAGTGCGCAAAGTACGCTGACCTCGTTTTACGATAACAGCGACTACGAAACGCAGGAACTCCGCAGACAGGTTGAGGAACTGAAAGAGCAACTGGCAGAAAAAGACGTACCTCCAAACACGACCGTAGAAGACCAACTGGCTTTGATGGAAAAGTCATACGAAATGGCATCCCGTTACCTGCCGTCAAATCCGGCACATACGGATAATGCGGACACAACAGCATCGGCAAAGAGTGCCTCGCAAAAAGAACATTTCGTGGCATTCACCCCCGTAAGGAAAAATACGGTTTCCGCATTGTACCGTGAGCCGACCGACAGTGCTTTTTTGGCAAACTGGAACGAAACCCGAAACCGTGGCTTTTATACGGCAGGCGTTTCGGAACAGGTCATACAACCGAAAAACAGTATCAAGGCGGTAGTACAGGAAACACAGACCGTGACGGGCGAAAGTGGTGTACGGTTGCGTTTGTTGGAAACGGCGCAAACTCCCGTCCGTTCCATTCCGGCAGGAACGGTATTGACGGCTAACGCCAAGTTCCAAAGTGGCAGGTTGCAGTTAAAGGTAACATCCATCGAATTTGAGGGCAACATTATTCCGGTCGATATAACCGTGTATGATGTGGACGGACAGCAAGGGCTATTTGTGCCGTATTCCCCCGAAATGAATGCCTTGTCAGAGATTGCCTCCAACATGAGCCAAACCTCCGGCACTTCCATCATGATGACACGCTCGGCAGGGCAACAGATGGCAGGCGACTTTTCCCGTGGTGTGGTGCAGGGTGTATCAGGTTACTTCTCCAAAAAGGTACGCACACCGAAAGTAACCGTCAAAGCCGGTCATCAGATTTTCCTCGTTTCAAAAAATTAATGTTTAACTAAAATCAAAGAGAAAATGAAAGCAATATTTAAAAGCCTCATGGCAATGGTCTGTTTAACGGTCTTTATCACAGGTGCAAATGCACAGCAAATTGCATCCAATTTGGCAAAATTGAGCATGGGCAAGGTTGACCCTTACGAAATGCAGGTGACGTACAGCAAAACCTCGCACCTCATATTCCCGTCCGCAATCCGCTATGTGGATTTGGGTAGTGAATACCTTATTGCAGGCAAAGCCGAGGATGCGGAAAACGTACTGCGCATTAAGGCAAGCGTAAGGGATTTTGACGAGGAAACCAATTTTTCGGTCATCACGGACGATGGTCGGTTTTACAATTTCAATGTCTTTTACAGCCCTTATCCTGCAACGCTGAATTATGATTTGCTGACCATGCAAAAGGCATCGGACAGGGAAAACGGCAACGATGTTCTGTTTGAGGAATTGGGGGGCAATTCGCCGTCACTGGCAGGCTTGCTCATGGAAACGATTTACAAAAAGAACAAAAGGATTGTAAAGCATATCGGGGCAAAAAGCTACGGCATACAATTCCTGCTAAAAGGTATCTACGTCCACAACGGAAAATTCTATTTCCATACGGAACTGCGCAACAAAAGCAATGTTCCGTTCAATATCGACTTTGTGAATTTCAAGGTCGTGGACAAGAAAGTCGCCAAACGTACCGTGGTGAAGGAAAAGGCAATGAACCCGTTGCGTATGTACAAAACGCTCGGTGAAATAACGGGCAATACCACCGACCAAAACGTGTTCCTGCTTGACCAGTTTACCATCACGGATGACAAGGTTTTGGTTATCGAAATTTTTGAAAAGAACGGGGGCAGACAACAGGTATTACAGGTGGAAAACTCCGACCTCGTACACGCCAAGCTGATAAGCGATATGCACCTAAAGATTAATTAACCCAAAAAGAGAGAACAATGATACCTGCATGAGTTGCCTTAATGAATATTATATCAACTCATGCAAGCTTCATCACCTTTAAAAATAAAATTACAACGATGAAAACATACATTTTTGCCGTGGTGCTTGCCATGCTAAGCATGACGGCAGTACAGGCACAACGGATGCTCCCAAAACAAAAGGGATTGGAAATAAAGGCAGGTATGCTGTCCAAAGAAATAAGCGACAATTACTATCTGAATTTAACGATGACCGTGAACGGAAAGAATGGCAATTACTGGATATGGGGTGCGGAGTACACCCATCAGTTTTCCAGTTACAAGGATGTACAGATACCGCTCGAAACCTATACGGGCGAAGTCGGTTACAGTCTTCAGCTATTGGGGGATGCAAGAAAGACCGTTACGCTGAATGCAGGGCTTACAGCCGTGGTAGGTTACGAAACCATCAACCGGAGCGAAGCAATGTTGCCGGATGGCTCGACCATCCTCGACAAAGACAATTTTGTTTACGGTACAGGCGGACGGCTCACGCTCGAAACGTACCTGTCAGACCGTTTTGTGTTGCTCCTGCAAGGGCGGACAAAAGTATTATGGGGTACGGATTTGAAACAGTTCCGTCCATCGGCAGGGATTGGACTAAGGTTTAACTTTTAAATTGATTTGCAATGAAAACATTAATCAGAAAATACAGACTTCATGTACAGGCAATGTTCATGCTCTTGGCGATGTTGGTCTGCGCCGTGGTGCTTACCTCGTGTGAAAAAGACGAACTCGACATCAGGCAGAATTACCCTTTTGAGGTGCAGGTGATGCCTGTACCCAAAGAGGTAACGAACGGGCAGACCGTTGAAATACGGATTACCGTTCAGCGGTCGGGCAATTTCAACGATGCGAAATACTATATCCGCTATTTCCAGTTTGACGGACAGGGAGCATTGCGCTATCACAGCGAACCGCCGTATATGCCCAATGACGTGTACCTGTTGCCACAGACACAGTTTAGGCTATATTACACCTCGCAATCGACCGTATCACAGTCGTTTGATATTTGGATTTCGGACAACTTCGGGAACGAAAAGCAAGTCAGCTTTCAGTTTAACAGTAGGGATTGACACTATAAATCCTGTCCGATGTGGACAGGATTTTTTCATTTTTGAAGTCTCTTATTTCCATGTTTTTTCGTAAATTCAAACAGTAGAAACAAATAGCTTATCGTTATGACTTCATCATTGGTAATAGGTATAATATTTTTGATTTTGGGCTTGGGTCTGCGTTACTGGATTAATCGCAGGAAGTTTTACAGGCGAAGCCCTATGGGAGCTGAGGGCTTTTCAAGCTATGAAAAATCAGTTGCCATCAAGTTTATGGAACGTGTCGGCAAATGGATAGCCTATGCTTTGATTATTTTTGGAGTATTGTCGTTATGGGTATATTCACGAGAGAAAAAAGAAACGACATCGCCAACGACTGAAATACAAAAACCACGATAGACAACGATATAGTTATAAGAAACGGTACAGGTCTTTGCGGTCTGTACCGTTTTCTTTTGTACCAAATATTTAACTGTGGTAAATGTAAGCAAGTGGCAATAGAGTGTTGTGTATGAAAATCCACATCGTTATCTTTGCTATTAGAAAATATAAAAATCTTAAAGTGTTTTTGCTTTAAGTCTCGACATGGATATTCCGCGCCAAAGTACACCACTATTCCGTTCCAATATGCACCACCGATTCCGGAGCAAAGTACACCAGTCTGTAAGGGTTATTTAGGATTAGGTTGGTTCTCTGATTGATTTTCAGAGGCTGCCATTCCGACACAAAGTACACCAATAATTCCGCTGCAAAGTGCACCACTGGGAGTTTAAGGATTGCTAAGTTAGGTGTCGACAAGACCCTAACGATATGGCAAACAACCCCATTAGTATGCACAAGATAAGACAGTTACTATTATTTCTTGACCGTGGCTTTTCCCAGCGGAACATAGAAAAGGAAACCGGCATCAACAGACGTACGATTGCCGGTTATCTGAGGCGTTTCGGGGAGAGCGGATTCAGCTTCCGCGAACTCCTGCTTTTTGAGGACAGCGAACTGGAGGTTTACCTGAATGCCGATAAGCCGCCCCGGGAGCAGACAGATCCCAGGCGCTCCGAACTGGAAGCGCTGTTCCCCTATATGCTATCCGAGCTGCGCAAAGTCGGCGTTACGCGCCTGCTTCTGTGGCAGGAATACATCAGGGACTATCCCGTGGGCTTCCAGTATTCCCGGTTCTGCGAACTGCTGCAGGAACATATCCTCTCGCAGGGCGCCACCATGCACTTCGAGCATGAACCCGGCAGGGTGCTCCAGGTCGACTTTGCCGGTGACATGATGCATTATGTTGACACCGCAAGCGGCGAGCTTGTGGCCTGCCCTGTATTTGTGGCCGTATTTC